>NZ_JACEHE010000001.1 GCF_013778455.1 Streptomyces himalayensis subsp. himalayensis
GATCTTGACGGCGGTGGTCTTGCCGGCCCCGTTCGGGCCGAGCAGCGAGAAGACCGTGCCGGCCGGTACCGCCAGGTCGATGCCGTCGAGGACCGTCTTGTCCCCGTAGGCCTTGCGCAGCCCCTTGGCCGCGATGGCGAGTGAGTGCGATGTCGTTGAAGTCATGCCGCAGAGGTTGCGGCAGGGCGCATTCAGCGCGGTTTCAGGATGGTTTCAGCACCCTGGAACCGGGCGGCGGAGGGGCAATGCCTCATTGCCCCTCCCTGCTGTTGCGGCCTCAAGCGCGGGCGCTTTACAGCAGGTGATCGGCCTTGCCCGCCTTGATGTCCCGGATGAGCGTACGGAGGGCTTCACGGGTGTCGGTGACGTAGTGGTCTTCTTGTCCGGCGACGGTGATGTAGGCGTTGCCTGCGGGGTCGGTGCCTATGCGGAAGCAGTTGGCGCCTTCTCCGCAGAAGGGGGCTTCCCAAGTGATGTCCGGCACGGGGTCTCCTAGAGGTCGTCGGCGAGGGTGCGGATGAAGTCGCGTGAGGGCTCCGCGGCGAGCGCCACGGACTGCGCCGCGTCCAGTTGGGCCCGGTATTTGCGGAGCTGCATCTCCGAGTCGATGAACTCGGGACCGTGTGTGCTGTCGAGTTCGACGGTGTCCAGTTGGGGCACGACCGCTTCGACGTACACGACCGACTGGCCCGCCCCCGGGAAGCCGCCCGCCTTGAACGGGATGACTCGTACGGTCACGGCCTCCCGCTCGGACATGCGCAGCAGATGCTCCAACTGCCGCCGCGCCACCTCCGAACCCCCGAACTCCATCCGCAGCGCGGCCTCGTGGACGATGACGTCGAGGCCTGGCGGCTCCGGCCGGTCGAGCACCTGCTGTCGGTCCATCCGATGCGCCACTCGTACGTCCACATCGGCCGCCGGCAAGGGCGGGATCACGGCCTCGAACACCGCACGAGCGTGGTCCTCGGTCTGGAGCAGCCCAGGCAGATGCACGCTCACGGCGATCCACAGGCGCCGCGCGTGCCACTCCATCTCGGAGATGTCCAGGAAGCTGACGGGAAGTTGGCCCCGATAGGACTCCCACCACCCCTTGTCCCGCTCGGCGGCCATGGCAGCGAGCGCCTCGACGAGCGCTTGGTCCACACAGCCGTAGTTGCTCGCGAGGGTGCGTACACGTTCGGGGCTGATGCCCGAGCGGCCCGACTCCATGTTGGGCACGTTCGTCCGTGGCACGCCCAACAGTCCGGCTGCGTACTCCGTGGTCATCCCTGCAGCCATGCGCATCTTGCGCAACTCCGTACCGAGGCGCCGCTGACGCTCAGTTGGGGTACTTCTCGGCGCCATCCGCCCTCCAGTCCGACCCGGCAACGGGGTCAGTCTGCCTCCGCACTCGGCGGCCGGTCCACCGCGACCGAACCCCACCCGCAGGAAAGGTAGTACACGTACTCCGGCAATGCCCTACAGTGAGTAACGCGACGCTTACGCACGACGTAATCGGAAGCGCATCGCGCGAGCCTGCCCGCAGCCTCCTGCCCTGGGAGGGGCGGGCCCGCGCCAGGGAGACAGGCCACCCGTCGTGCGGAAAACGTCAGTCGCCGTAAGGGCACCACCGCTCAACGATCACCGCACCCTGAGGGAGTCGCCGTGTCCGTAACCATCTCGTCCTGCCCGAGCCCAACCCCCGTACAGCCGACGCCACCCCCCACCCCCGAAGCCCTGGCGTACAGCCTCACGCTGCCCGCCGCCCCGGCGAGCCCGGCGGTCGCAAGGGCGGCGGCCCGCACGATCCTGCGGACCCACGGCCTGCAGGACGTGACGGACGCGGCGGTGCAGGTGGTGGGCGAACTGGCGGCGTGCGCCTGCCGGTTCACGCCCACTGCCGAGGTGTACGTGTCGCTGCGCTACAGGGAGGGAGCGCTGAGGGTGATCCTCTACGACGGGCACCCGCGGCACACGCACCCCCGTCTCGCGGCGGCCTGCGAGGCGCGGCGCCGGGCGGACCTGCGGGTGCTGGCCTGCGTGGTACGGGCGTGCGGCGGCGACTGGGGCTTCGGCGAGGCCCGCGAACCGACGGGCGGTACGCGGATGTGGGCGGTTCTGCCGAGCGACGGCGCCCGCGCCTACGCGGACGCGGTACCGACGGCCCCGATCGAGTGACGTCCACACGAAAAGGCGAGGTCACAGCCGTCTGACCGCTTGAGTAAAGATTCGGATCCGCTACCGGAACGGAGCAGCAATGTCGGAACCGCCCGACCTGTACACCATCGAGCTGGAGCCGGAGGTGCATGCCTGGCTGGAACCGCTCGCCAAGCCCGACTACAGGGCCGTCGAGCGGTTCGCCGACAGACTGGCCGTGGACGGTCCGACGTTGCCCTTCCCGCTGGCCAGTCATCTCGGGGACGGGCTCAGGGAGCTGCGCATCGGCGCCATGCGTGTCACGTACTGGTTGGCTCCTGGCCGCAGAGCAGTTCTGCTTACCGTCTTCCGAAAGACGAAGATGCGGGAGACCGACGAAGTCTTGCGAGCCCAGAGGGCGCGGAAGCTATGCGAGGCCGAGCACCCCCCAGCGGGCGAGCACGACGTCTACAGTAGGGATGAGGAGGCCTGATGAGCGGCGGATACCACACCAGCTGGAAGGTCCCGGCTGAGCACCGGGAGGATCCGGCGTACCGTGCCACAGGCCGGCGGATGGACTTTGCTCAGGCTGTCTACGAGCGCCGCTCGGCGCTTGGCTGGAGCATGGCCGAGCTGGCTCGTCGAGCCGACATGTCCGAAGAGGACATCGAGTCGATCGAAGAGAGCGGTGTCGATCCCACTCTGGAACTGATCGAGCGGCTCGCTGCCGCCCTTGAGTCGGGCGCCCGAATCGATCCTCACGCCACCCCGGAGTTCCGCTTCGAGGGCCACGCCGCCTGAACGGGCAGGGGCGTCTGGGGAGGCGAGGAGTATGTGAGGCTGCGGCGACGGATTCGCGGACCGGTCTCGTGCCACGCGGCTGAGCGCTCACCGTCGGTCGTCGACTGGCTGCGTCGCCGTTTCACACCCCCACGGCGCGGACCCGGTCCCCGCAGAGCTTGTTCATGTCGTCCACGTCGGACGTGACGATGATGCGCGGTCCGGAGTAGCCCAAGGCCGTTGCGGCCACAACGGAGTCGACGGCGTACTTGTGGCCGTGCAGGTTCGCGTTCCGGAGCAGGTCGATGGCGCGCCACGTGACAGGGTCCGTGACGGGGAGAACCTCGAGCCGCGACACATGCCACCGGAGACGGTCCATGCGGACCTTGGAGTGCCAGGCTTCGATCAACGTCAGGTTGCTGACGGCGACGAGGGTGTCCTTGGCCTGGGCTGTACGGATCAGTCCCGTGACGTATGGGTCGTTGGCCATGAACTTGCTCAGCCCCTCGCTGTCGAGGAGCAGTACGCCGTGGCTCAACTGGCTTTGTGTCCGCGCCACTCCGGATCCCCGTCCCCCTCGCGCTCTTCCGCGGCGCGTTCGTCAGCCGCCATGGTCTCGGCCTCACGGAAGATCTCCTCGGCCCACTCCTGGATTCCGGGGGAGGGCGGGCCGATCTCCGCCTCCTTCGCCTGGAGCAGTTCCTCCAGCAGATCGCGCTGTATCTGCCGTTCCACCGCCGCGCTGACGTACGCCGAGAAGCCGCGTGCTCCCACGCGCGCCTTGACCGCCGCGATGCGGCCCGCGGGCATGGACACGCTCACCTTCTGGGCCGGGCCCTCGTCCTTGCCGTACCGCTCCGGGGAGTCCATGTCTGGAGAGTAGCAAAATGATTCGCAATCCGTTTGTGCTGGCTTTCATCCAGTCCGCGCACACGGTGCGTTTGTGCTGGTGAAGGCAGTGATCGTCACGCGCCGTCACTCGAACAGGTCAATGTGGATCAGGTGCTGTAGCGACCTCAAGCCGAGAGCGACCCCGGTGCCGGGGCTGCCGGTGAACTCTGTACTTCATGGGTCCCTCAACGCTGCTGTGGCCGACGTGAATTGGGGCCCTCCTTTGGGCCCGTGGGCCCATGTGGGTTGAGGCGGCGGAACTTTACGCTCTGGGCTCGTATTGATGAGGGGGATCTGACTGCCTCTGCCCCTGAACTCATTCTCCCGACGGCGAGTTGAGGAGTGGCATGTCTGCGTTTGGGGGCGTTCCGGCGATCGGCGGTGGCGGGTCCTCGTCGACGGGGAGCGGACGGCGCCAGGATCTGCCCGGACCACTGTCGGTCGCGCTTGTCCTCGTCCACACCCTGTTCGCGTTCACGGTGCTGGGCGGGGTCGGGCTCCTGCTGACCGCCGCGTCGCTGGACGCCGTCGACGGCTGGCTGCTGGGGCACGTGGTGTTCGCGGCGGCGCCGGGCACGATCGGGTGGGTGCTGGCGCGCCGGTCCTGGACCGGCGGCGTGTGGGTGTGGCGGGGCTTGCTCGCCCTGCAGGCATGGCTGATCGCCGCCGCGATCGGCAATATCGGCGACGGCTCGGGCCGGGGCTTCACCCAGCTCTTCTTGCCCGTCCTGATTGTCGTGTTCCTGACTCGCCGGGGGAGCCGGGAGTGGTTCCGTCTGGCGGATCGGGAGCGGGCGGAGCGTCGTCCGTTCTCGTTGGCACGGATGATCCGCTGGCGTCGGGACGGCGGCCAGACCGCGGTGGAGTACGCGGGTCTGGTGGCCGTGGTCGCGGCGATCATCGTCGCGCTGCTGGTCAGTGGTCTGGGGACGCAGATCGCCACCGGGCTTCAGTCGGCGGTGTGCCGGGTGACCGGTACGGCGTGCCCTGCGGACACGGGGGACGGCAGCGAGGAGGTCCAGGCGGGGGACGGCCAGGACGAGACGGGCGGTGACGGGGGAGCCGACGGCGGCACGGACTCGGGGGCGGACGGCGGTACGAACGCGGGGGCCGACGGGGGAGCCAACGCGGGGGCCGACGGCGGTACGGACGCGGGGGCCGACGGCGGTACGAACGCGGGGGCCGACGGTGGAACCGACGCCGGGGCCGATGGGGGAGCCAACGCAGGGGCCGACGGTGGCACGGACGCCGGCCAAAACCAGGACGGCCAGGACAACGCCGGCCAAGGCAACGAGGACGGTGGAACCGCTGACGGCGGCACCGGCGACAACGGATCCGCTGGTACCGGTTCTGGCGGCACCGGCTCCAGCTCCGGCACCGGCTCGGCCGGCCAGGGCGACGGCGGCACCGGCGACAACGGATCCGCTGGTACCGCCTCCCAGGGCCCCGACGGCCGCTCCGGCGGCGCCTCCGGCGAGGACTCCGCCTCGTACACCGAGGAGACCGACGAGGAGAAGAACGCCGCCGCGGAGGACGAGCCCGGATGGGAGGAGGACGAACAGGCCGCCGAGGACGGCGGTGACGAGGGCGGCGACGAGGGCTGCTTCTCCGGCTTCGGCGCCTTCTTCGGATGCGCGGGCGACCAGATCAAACAGGTCGGCGAAGGTCTGTTCGTCGACGGCATCTGGGGCGACGTCACAGGCATCTGGGACACGGTCACTAACCCGGGCGAGGCCTGGGAGGGACTGAAGGACTACGGCAGCTCGCTCGGCGACCAGTGGTCGGCCGACTCCAAGGACGCGGGCGAGAAGTGGGAGAACGGCGACTACTTCGACGCCCTCACCGACTGGGGCGGCGCGTCGCTGAACACCGGGGTCACGGTCCTGGACGACATGTTCGTGGGCGACGAGGTCCGCGACCAGTGGAACAACGGCGAGAAGACCCGCGCCGTCACCAACGTTGTCTGGAACATCGGCTCGCTCTTCATCCCCGGCTACGGCGAGGCCAAGGTAGTCCAGAAGCTCGGCAAGCTGGGCAAACTCGGCAAGCTGGGCGAGAACGCCGCCGACGCGGCGGCGGACGCCCGTAAAGCGGCCAAGGCCGGCGACGCCGACGCCGCCGAGAAGGCCGCGAAGGAGGCCGACGAGGCAGCGGACGAGGCCGAGGAGAAGGCCAGGAATTCCGGCTGCACCCTCACCTCGGGGCCCCGCCGGACCATCCCGTACGGCGATGCCCCCGGCCTGACCGGGTCCTCCGGTACGGGCACCACGGTCCTCGCCGCCGGCGGTATCCGCTCCCCGTATGTCCTCCTGGCCGAGACCGGCTGCGACGAGGAGGCCAAGAAGCAGGCGGAGGAGGCCCGCAAGCAGGCCGACGAGGCCGCGAAGGCCGAGAAGGAGGCGAAGAAGGAAGAGAGCCGCAAGAAGGTCGCCAAGTGGAAGAAGCCGTCCTGGCACAAGGACCTGAAGAACCCGCGGAAGGGCTCCAAGGACGCCGGCGACGGCCAGTGGAAGGCCAAGAACTCGGTGGCGTACTGGCCGAGCATGGAACGCTGGATGCGCTACCAGGAGCAGGTCTCCGGGGTGAAGCGCGGCAAGGAATACGCTGTCAAGGACCCGAGGACCGGCAGGGACGTCGACTTCGACCGCTGGGACTCGTCGCGGCAGACTTACGTCGAGGCGAAGTTCGGGTACGGCAAGAAGGTCGACAGCGACGGAAACCTTCAGAAGGCCCAGGCGGACAAGTTCATCGAGCAGGCGCGGCGCCAGCTGCGGGCAGCGAACGGGAAGCCGGTCGAATGGAACTTCTCCAACAAGCGGGCGGCCGACGCGGCACAGAAGGCCTTTGACGACGCCGACGTGGACGTGGTGGTCAAGTACACCCCGGTGGAGAAGTAGGAACAGAGGAGCGCGCGTATGTCGGGCGAAGTGGTCGTGAAGGTGTCCTGGGGGCCCAGGCCCGAGACACCTCTGCAGCTGGCTCAGCGCTGGCTGGAGCTCCTGACCGGGCTGACCAGGCTGTCGGAGGGTGCCCTGGCCGAGTGGCGCTGGGACGAGGACGCCGGCCCGGGTGGGCTCGTCCCGGCGAACGCCGAGGAATTCGCGGCGGCGCTCGAGGCGGCCAACACGCAGGACGACCTGGAGATCCTCGGCTACACCGCCAACGTCGTAGCCATCCGGCCGGATGGCGCACACGTAAGGGGCAAGGTGATCGCGGGAGGCTCGGACGAGTACTCCCCGTTCACGGCGGTGCTGCAGCTCTTCCCCGCATCCGGCTCATCGGCCGTTCCGCTGGCGGGCAAGTACGCCGAAGTCCTGGCGCTGTTGGCGGCCGCATGGGACCCGGACCACGGGCTGACCTACGACCGGCCGTTGTTCAACGAGCTCAGGTCGGCTTACGGTCCCCGGGCCTCCCACCCGCGCTCGGGGTGGGCGGTGTACCTGTCCGAGAACCGCGCCGCGCGCATCCCGGACGACTTCCACGCGCCCCGCCGGCTTCCCACCGAGCACGGTGGAGTCGTCCTGGACCTCGCGGAGAGCCCCGGCGAGACACCGTCCACTCAGACGGTGCTGGCCGCCCACAAAGCCCTTGCCGAGAGCGGCGCCCTGGAACCCATGGCCGCTCCGGCCCTCAGAGCCAAGCTGTGAGTGGGCCCTCGATGAGTGTGCAGCAGTACGTCTCCCGGATCGACGAACTCCTCGCCCGCCCCTTGAACAGCGACGACGACTACCACCTCGTCACCCTGCACGAGAGCCGTGACTTCGCTCCCCCGAACGACGACTGGGACGAGCTCATGCGGACGAGTGAGGAGTTCGAGGAGGAGCTCGGGGAGTTGGCGGCAGCGCTCGATGCCCGATGGGGCCCGCACGAGTCCATGTCCATGGAGGACTACTCCTCCATGGATCCGGACGACGACGAACTGCCGCCCTTCTTCGGAGAGCTCGTCGAGAGCGGATACTTCGGCGACCTGCTGTACTGGCGCGTCGGCGACCGCATCGTTGCGGCGGGCATCGGCCATGAGGACAAGGAACAGCCGGTCGTGCTGTTCACTGGGGTGACCGGCTCCGCCGAGGGGTTCACCGACGAGGGGTTCCCCGGGTAGCAGGGCCGAGACCGGCCGGACCGGGCGTGGTCTGCGCGTGCTCGACCCTGCGTCCTGCGCGGCCGAGACCGGCCGGACCGGGCGTGGTCGGCGCGTGCTCGCCCCGCCGCGTGCTCGCCCGCCGCGTCCTGGTCTCAGGCTGCCGGTTTCTTCGGCGCGATATTCGCGTTGAGACGGAACAGGTTTCCGGGGTCGTACACCGCCTTCACCGCTGCCAGCCGCTCGTAGTTGGGGCCGTAGCCCTCGCGCAGGAGCTGCTCGCCCTCCTCGAGGAAGCCGGGGAAGTTCAGGTAGATGCCTCCGGCCGAGAGCGGGCGCAGACCGGCGAAGGTGTCGCGCACCCACGCCACGTTCGCGGCCGAGTCGGCCTCGGCCTCCCAGTTCCCCTCGATCCCGATCAGGTACGGGACGCCCCGGTTGGCGAAGGCAGTGTCCTCATCGGCCGGCTGTGCCATGGCGCCGCCCTGGTACCAGACGTCGACGGTCGAGGCCGGCGACGGCGCCGCGGCCGCGTGTTCGACCAGCCGTTCGATCAGCGTGTCGCTGAGTTCCGGCACGTTCAGGGACTTCCAGTAGTAGCGCCCGCCGTCCGGGTAGTCCTCGTCCAGGACGGTCTGCGCCTCCACATAGGTGAGGGCGCCGCTGAGATCGCAGATCGGCTCGGCGATCTCCCGGAGCGGCCGCAACGCCTGCTCGCCCTCCGCCGGGTCACCGGGAAAGAGGGCGAGGACCGCCACGAAGGGCTCTCCGTGCGCCTCCGCCGGGAACTCCTCGATCGCCGGAACCCGACCGAGCACCCCGAGCGGACCGACCCCGTCGGGCGCCTTGGACACGTACTGCTCACAGGACCGCAGCACCTCTGCGGCACGGTCCGCTGGGTAGTACACGTTGCAGAAGAAGATCTCCGGGCCCACGGGATACAGGCGGTACTCGAACGAGGTCACGACGCCGAAGTTGCCGCCGCCTCCGCGGATCGCCCAGAACAGGTCGTCGTTCTCGCCCTCACTGGCGGTGAGCAGGCGCCCGTCGGCGGTGACGACCGTCGCGGACACGAGGTTGTCGCAGCTCAGCCCGTACATACGCCGAAGCCAGCCCATGCCCCCGGAGAGCGTGAGACCGGCGATCCCCGTCGCCGACACCACCCCCAGGGGAGCGGCCAGGCCATGGCGCTGGGTCGCGCGGTCGACGTCCGCCAGCGTGCAGCCTCCCTGCGCCCGCGCCGTCCGCCGCTCCGGGGCGACATCGACCGCGGTCATCCCCGACAGATCGATGACCAGCCCGCCGTCGCAGACCGCATGCCCGGCCACGCCGTGCCCGCCCCCGCGCACCGCGAGCGGCAGCCCGTTGTCGCGGGCGAAGTGCACCGCCGCGACCACGTCCTCGTCGCCGTCGCACCGCGCCACGAGCGCCGGGCGCCTGTCGATCAGGCCGTTCCAGATCTCGCGCGCCTCGTCGTAGCCGGGCTCCCCGGGCCGTACGAGCTGCCCGCGCAGTCTCGAGGCGAACTCGTCCACGTGTTCGCCCGCCGGCCTGTCCCCGAGGCCGTCCGTGCCTGTGCCTCGGCTCATGTCGGCCACCTCCCGCGCCGTCCGGCGTTCCCCTTCAGGATCAGGCCGAGCGGGGCGAGCCGCCATCCGGGCTCGCTGCTGATGTGCCCCCGTGTCTGTTCCAGGCGGGCGTATTACCTGCTTGGTTTTCCCGTAACTCCCTTGCAGGTGCGGGCAGATGGCTAGAATTCGGGTCGGCCCGCCGGACTGTGACAGATGGTGCGGATGTGTCTTTCGGGGCTGATGCGCTTCACGTTAGGCTTCCTTGAGTCTTCAAGCATGTGGCTGGGTGGGGGACACGTGTGCCCTGCGCCGGTCAGTCGGCAGGACCGAACTCAAGGAACACGTAAGGAACCCCCCATGGCTGTTCCCCCCTCCCACCCCGCTTCATCCGGGCCCTCCACGCCTTCCCAGCCCTCCGCCGAGGCGGACCCCACGCCCGCATCCCACCGCGCCAAGTCCCGCCTCACGCGCCGCGGTTTGATCGGCGCCGCAAGTGCCGTCGCCGCCGGGGCAGTGGTCACCCCCGCCGTCATGGCCGCCACCACCGACTCCACCGATTCCGACTCCAGCGGCGCGAGCGGTGCCCCGCAGGACGGCACGACCGTGGAGACGTTCCCCAAGACCCGCTCCAAGGCGGCCACCGGCGAAGCACCCGTCGAGGCCGCCTTTCCCATCGCCTATGTCGGCATCCGCTGGGAGGGCACGAACTCGGTGGACGGCGGCGGCATCCGTCTGCACGACGCCGACGGCGCCGGCGGGGACTGGAAGTCCCTGAGCGGCAGCGGCTGTTCGGACGCGAACGGCGGCGCGCTGCTCGTCCCCGCCGGCAGTGCGTCCGGGTACGAGGTGAAGGCGCCCGAGGGCGCCACCGGGCTGCGTTCGGTCGCTCTCGACACCAGCAACGGACCCGAGCGCAAGGTCGACGTCCCGTCGGACACCACCCGCGTACGCGGTGTCGCCTATCTGTCGCGGCCGGCCTGGGGCGCCGACGAGTCCAAGCGGTTCAAGCCGGACGGCACGGAGAACACGCCGACCGCGTACTACCCCTTCCAGACCATCACGGTCCACCACACCGCCACCGTCAACAACGACCCCGACCCCGCCGCCACCGTCCGCGCCATCTACGAGCTGCACGCGATCACCAACGACTGGGGCGACATCGGCTACCACTTCCTCATCGACGAGGAAGGCCGCGTCTACGAGGGCCGCTACTCCGGTGACGACGGCATCCCCGCCCATGACGGTGAGGGCAAGCTCGTCACCGCCTTCCACGCCGCCGGCTACAACTCCGGCAACCTCGGCATCGCCCTCCTCGGCAACTTGATGGAGCAGGGCCCGACGGACGCGGCCCGCGCCTCCCTCACCCGGCTGGTCCGCGTGCTGTGCCGTTTCCACGGCCTCGACCCGGGGGCCCGGCTCACCTACACGAACCCCATCAACGGCACGCAGAAGGACGTCCCGTCGATCAGCGGTCACCGCGACTGGATGGCGACGGAGTGCCCCGGCGAGGTCATGTACGGGGAGCTGGCGCTGCTCCGTGAGGCGGCCGCGGGCCGCTCCTGAGCGTCCGGAACCTCTGAGACGGGCACTCAGGCGATGACGGAGGCACCCAGGTGATCAGGGCACCTGGGTGCTGTGCTCCACCGTCACCCGCGCACCCGGCCGCAGACCCCACCCGGCCATCGTCCCCGCCCCCGACTCCAGGACGTGCCGGGCCCTCAGGCGCGGAAGGGTGAGACGGCCCGGCTTCAGGGTCTGGACGGTCAGGACGTTCAGGTTGCGGTCCAGGCAGGCGACGTCGATCGCGAACCGCATGCGGAAGGTGTGCACGCTGCTCGCCGGGGACAGCAGGATCGCGCCGTCGATTCCGTCGCGCCCGAGGAGGCCGCGCGTGCGGGCGCGGTACGAGGTCGCCAGCTCCAACGGGACCGTGACGGCGGGCCCTTCGGCGCCATCGCCGGCTCCGTGTACGACCAGCTTCGCCCGACCGTCGCGCCAGCGTCCCATCGCCCGCCCCCTGTCCGTCCGTTGCCTGTGGGTCTTCCTTCGACTGCCGTTGCCTGCCCTTCGGCGGCATCCCGACCGTATCCGCACCGCACTGGGTCCTGTCATGGGCCCACGGGCCCATGCCCCTCGGCGCGTCGGCCAATAGGGTCACCCGCGTGTACCCGCTGCTGATCGCCGCGGCTGCCGCCTGGGGCGCCGCAACCGGGGTCCTGCTGCCCCGCGCCGCCTACCGGCTCGCCGTCGAACCCGAGGAGCCGTGGCGCGGCGACTGCCCCGCCGGGCACCCCCTCACGGGGCCGTTCGGCGGCTGGGTGGGGCGCGCGCGGTGCGCGGACGGCACGGCGTACGGGCCGCGCACGGCAGTCGTCGCCGCCGTCACCGCGCTGGCGTGCGCGCTGCTCGCCGCGGCCACAGGACCCCGTCCCGAACTGGCGGTCTGGCTGCTCACCGCACCCGTGGCCGTGCTGCTCGCGCTCACCGACTACGCCGTGCACCGGCTGCCCGACGTACTCACCCTGCCGCTCGCCGCCGCGGCCGCCCTGCTGCTCGGACTCGCCGCCCTGCTGCCGGGCAGCGCGGGCTCCTGGCCCACGGCGCTGCTCGGTGCGGTCGTGCTCGGCGGCGCGTACTTCGTACTCTTCCTGATCAACCCCGGCGGCATGGGCTTCGGCGACGTCAAACTGGCCGTCGGCCTCGGCGCGGCCCTCGGCTGGTACGGGTGGAGGATCCTACTCACGGGCGCCTTCGCCGGCCTGCTGTTCGGTGCCGTCTACGGGCTGTCGCTGATGGCACTGCGCAGGGCGGGCCGCAAGTCGGCGATCCCCCTCGGGCCATTCATGATCGGCGGGGCGTTCGTGGGCCTGGTGCTGGGAGGGCTCGCGGCGGGCTGAGACAGACACGCCGTCGGGCCGGGCCGGCCACGTATCGCGCCCTCGGGCGCCGCGTAATTCGGTCGCGGGCCACCGCGCCCCGCTGGGACGATCACCCCATGGACAGGTTCGAGAAGCTCGTCGCGGAAGCCGAGGCCGCCCCCGTCGACGGGTGGGACTTCTCGTGGTTCGAGGGCCGGGCCACCGAGGAGCGGCCCTCGTGGGGGTACGCGCGGGCGATGGGGGAGCGGATGGCGCGGGCCTCGGCCGCGCTGGACATCCAGACCGGCGGAGGGGAGGTCCTCGCCTCCGCCGCGAAGCTCCCGCCGCTGACCGCCGCCACGGAGGGCTGGCCGCCCAACATCGCCAAGGCCACCGCACTGCTGCGCCCGCGCGGCGCGGTCGTCGTGGCCGCGCCGGAGGACGCGCCGCTGCCGTTCGCGGACGAGGCGTTCGACCTGGTGGTGAGCCGGCACCCGGTGCACACGTACTGGGACGAGATCGCGCGGGTGCTCATGCCCGGCGGCGCGTTCTTCTCGCAGCAGGTCGGCCCGGCGAGCGCCTTCGAGGTCGTGGAGTACTTCCTCGGGCCGCAGCCGGAGGAGGTGCGTAACGGACGGCATCCCGACGCCGCGCGGGCCGGGGCCGAGTCGGCGGGTCTTGAGGTCGTCGACCTGCGGTCGGAGCGGCTGCGGATGGAGTTCCACGACATCGGGGCGGTCGTCCACTTCCTGCGCAAGGTCGTCTGGATGGTGCCCGGGTTCACCGTCGAGCAGTACCGGCCGCAGCTGCGTGAGCTGCACGAGCAGATCGAGGCGGAAGGGCCGTTCACGGCCCACAGCGCCCGCTTCCTGATCGAGGCGCGCAAGCCGGCGCCCGCTTGAGCCGTCGCCCGAAACCCGTGGGAGCGGGCGCAAAACGTCGCTGGACGACTTCGGAGAGTAGTTGTGGCGCGCCAATGCACGCAGCATCACTCACGAAGGGTTATGGTGGAAACCCCCCCTCGGGCCGGTCCGTCTCCCCCCCACGGACCGGCCCGTTTTTCTTTGCCGGCTGAAGCCTGCCGGTCGAAGCCTGCCGATTGAAGCCTGCCGGCTGAAGCCGCGCGGCTGTCACGAACCCTGTGCCCGAGTCGACATCTTCCGGCGGTAGGGTGGCGCCCTCGGGGACTGTCGTCAGCTGCACGGCCACACGGAGGGACTGACCGCACGTGAACTTGCGCGACCTGGTGTACGGACTTTACGCACGCCGGGTGGAAGGCCGTCTGGACCACGACCAGGTCCCGAAGCACATCGGGGTCATCCTGGACGGCAACCGGCGCTGGGCGAAGGCCTCCGGTGGCACGACCGCGCAGGGACACCGCGCCGGGGCCGACAAGATCGCCGAGTTCCTCGGATGGTGTGCCGAGACGGACGTCAAGGTCGTCACTCTCTGGATGCTATCCACCGACAACCTCGCCCGCCCCGAGGAAGAGCTCGTCCCGCTGCTCGGCATCATCGAGGACGCGGTACGCGACCTCGCCGCCGACGGCCGCTGGCGCGTCCACCACGTCGGCACGCTCGATCTGCTGCCGGCCCGCACCCAGTCCGTACTGAAGGAGGCCGAGCAGGCCACCCAGGACAACACGGGGATACTCGTCAACATCGCCGTCGGCTACGGCGGTCGCCAGGAGATCGCCGACGCCGTCCGCTCCCTCCTTCTGGACCACGCCCAGAAGGGCACCACCTTCGAGGAGCTCGCGGAGCTCGTCGACATCGACGTCATCTCCGAGCACCTCTACACGCGCGGCCAGCCCGACCCGGACCTCGTCATCCGCACCAGCGGCGAGCAGCGCCTGTCGGGCTTCATGCTGTGGCAGTCGGCCCACTCCGAGTACTACTTCTGTGAGGTCTTCTGGCCGGCCTTCCGCAAGGTCGACTTCCTCCGCGCCCTGCGTGACTACGCGGCACGGCACCGGCGTTACGGCGGATAGCCGGCTGACCCCCGGGGCACGAGTAACGCAGAGTTCACCAACGCGCCGTCATATGCCATGGCATGGCTGCGCGTGTTCGAGGGAATAAGCCTTCCAGGTCGACGCCCGTGCAAGTGGGCGTCGTATCTCAGCGGACGGCACGGGGCCGTCCGCCCGGGAGGCCCTTTGCACCAGGACGACCGCGCGGGGAGCATCATCTCCGTCGGAAGCTGGAGGGCCGGCGCTCGGCCCGCGCATCGCGGCCGGGACCGGTCCCGATCCCTTTCGTCGCTCCCCGACCTCATCCGAGGGGGTACGTCCTTCCGTGGTGACCAGCACAAAGCGCCCCAAGCCAGACCGGCGCACCTACGTTCTCGACACCAGCGTCCTGCTGGCCGACCCGAACGCCCTGTCCCGCTTCGACGAGCACGAGGTCGTGCTGCCCGTCGTGGTGGTCACGGAACTCGAGGCCAAGAGGCACCATCCTGAGCTCGGTTACTTCGCTCGGCAGGCCCTGCGCCTGCTCGACGACTTCCGGGTGAAGTACGGGCGCCTCGACGCCCCGATACCGATCGGGGACCTGGGCGGGACCGTCCGGGTCGAGCTGAACCACTCCGACCCCGCCGTGCTCCCGGCGGGATACCGGCTGGGGGACAACGACTCCCGGATCCTCGCGGTGGCCCGCAACCTCCAGGCCGAGGGGTACGACGTCACGGTCGTGTCGAAGGACCTGCCGCTGCGCATCAAGGCGTCGTCGGTGGGCCTGCTCGCCGAGGAGTACCGCGCGGAGCTCGCCATCACGGACTCCGGCTGGACGGGAATGTCCGAACTCACCCTTTCGGGAGAGCAGGTGGACCTCCTCTTCGAGGAGGAGACCCTGTATGTCCCGGAGGCGGCCGAGATTCCGGTGCACACCGGTCTGGTGATCCACTCGGAGCGGGGCAAGGCGCTGGGCCGGGTCACCTCGGAGGGCAACGTCCGTCTCGTACGCGGCGATCGGGAGGCGTTCGGCATCAAGGGCCGCAGCGCCGAGCAGCGCATCGCGCTGGATCTGCTGCTCGACCCGGACGTCGGGATCGTGTCGATGGGCGGCCGGGCCGGCACCGGCAAGTCGGCGCTGGCGCTGTGCGCGGGGCTCGAGGCCGTGCTGGAGCGCAGGCAGCACCAGAAGGTGATGGTCTTCCGGCCGCTGTACGCGGTGGGCGGGCAGGAGCTCGGCTATCTGCCGGGCTCCGAGGCCGAGAAAATGAGCCCCTGGGCGCAGGCGGTCTTCGACACCCTGTCCGCGGTGACGAGCCGGGAGGTCATCGAGGAGGTGACGGCGCGCGGGATGCTGGAGGTGCTGCCGCTCACCCACATCCGCGGCCGCTCCCTGCACGACGCCTTCGTGATCGTCGACGAGGCGCAGTCGCTGGAACGGAACGTCCTGCTGACCGTTCTGTCCCGGATCGGGGCGAACTCCCGTGTCGTACTGACCCATGACGTCGCCCAGCGCGACAATCTGCGGGTCGGCCGGTACGACGGAGTCGTCGCCGTCGTCGAGAAACTGAAGGGGCATCCGCTCTTCGCGCATGTCACGCTCACCCGGTCCGAGCGCTCGCAGATTGCGGCACTTGTGACCGAAATGCTGGAGGACGGGCAGATCTGACCCATCCGTACCAGCCCGCCCCTGATCGCCCAATGAGTTGCGGTTACGCGGGAGTTGGCGCCGTCCGGCAAAGGCGTAGAGCCTAGCCGGGCGGCGTCTTGGCGTGTTCACTTTTCCGGAAAACTCCTGGGTCAAACGACGTGTGAGCTTTCACACGTACCTCAGAATTGCCTTGCAGTGTCCGGCTACGGCAGTGTGTGGGTCCTGTCAGGCCCCGCATACGACACTTGTGTCCCGCCAGCAGTACGGCGTAACAGAACTACATAGAGACCGTCGTATGCCGCCCGAGCACCACGCGGCGCTCCCCGCAGGGGAGTTGCCCACCGGGCCCGTGCCTCCCGTGACCCGTCGTTGGGAGGCCAGTGCCAGGGGCACGATTGCGTCCGCGAGGGTCACCCACAAGCGGGCGATGCTGGAAGGAAACCGTGTGAGCCGGATCTCGGTCCGGGGATTCGCGGTGGCGTCCGCCACTGCGGTCACCACTGTTGGCGCCGTCGTGGGAGTTGCCTCGGGCAGCACCCAGCAGCCCTCGAACGACTTCGAGGCAACGGCAGGCGACGCGACCCTCCTCGCAGACATCCCCGCGGGCCAGCAGGCGCAGGTGCAGACCGCGTCGCTGACGCAGCAGGCCGACGCACAGGCCATCGCCGCCGACGCCGCCGCGAAGAAGTCCGCCGAGGAATCGGCGCGCAAGCGGGCCGCCGAGGACGCGATCGCCAAGCAGAAGGCCGCGGAGAAGGCCGAACAGGAGGCCAAGGAGCGCAAGGAGGCCGAGGAAGCGGCCAGCCGCAGCGCGGCCCGTGACGCCTCCGACTTCGCCACCCAGAGCTCGTACACCATCGCCGAGATACAGGCGATGGCACGGCAGATGGTCGCCGGCGACCAGTGGACGTGCTTCAGCAACATCGTGGACCACGAGTCCGACTGGAACTACAAGGCCGTCAACCCCTCATCGGGCGCCTACGGTCTCTTCCAGGCGCTGCCCGGCTCCAAGATGTCGTCCGCCGGCGCCGACTGGCAGACCAACCCTGCCACCCAGATCAAGTGGGGCCTGAACTACATGAACGAGCGCTACGGCAGCCCCTGCGGCGCCTGGTCGTTCTGGCAGGCCAACAACTGGTACTGAGCATCCCGGCCGCTCCTGAGCCGCTCAACCTTACGAAGCCCCTCACCGTCCTACGGTGGGGGGCTTCGGCCATGTACGGTCGGACCGGACCACTCCGGGGGGAGTGGTGGGGACATACGGGGGGAAGAGGACGGATATGTCGCGAGTGCCAGGGTGGCTCGACCGGCTCGGCGCCGGAGTGAGCCGTATGGGAGAGCGGCTGGCCGAGCGCCGCGCTCAAGCCGAGAAGGAGGACGCGGACGACGGGCTCCCGCCGGTCGGCGGCGACCTCTCCGATCCGGCTGCCGGCCATGAGATGCCGCCCACGTCCGGTCAGGGCTCCGGCCCGGCCGATGTCCCGGCAGGGACGCCCGTCGCTCCCGGTGTCATCACCCGGCCCGATCCCGCCGCCGCCGTGCCCTGGGGTGTGCGCGTCGCGGCCGAGGCCGGCTGGCGGATGCTCGTCCTCGCGGGCACTCTCTGGGTGCTGATGCGGGTCATCAGCGCCGTGCAACTGGTAGTGCTGGCGTTCGTGGCCGCTCTGCTCATCACCGCACTGCTGCAGCCCACCGTGGCGCGGCTGCGCAGGTACGGCGTGCCCCGCGGGCCGGCCACCGCACTCACCGCGGTCCTCGGGTTCGTCGTGATGGGCCTCGTCGGCTGGTTCGTGACCTGGCAGGTCATCGAGAACATCGACAACCTCTCCGACCAGGTCCAGGACGGCATCGAAGAGCTCAGGAACTGGCTGCTCAACAGCCCGTTCCATGTGACGGAGACGCAGATCAACGAGATCGCCAAGAATCTGCGTGAGGCGATCAGCTCGAATACGGAAGCGATCACGTCCGCGGGACTGGAAGGCGTCACGGTCGTCGTCGAGGCGCTGACCGGGATCCTGCTCGCGATGTTCTCGACGCTGTTCCTGCTCTACGACGGGCGGCGCGTCTGGGAGTGGACGCTCAAGCTGGTCCCCGCGAACGCCCGCCCGGGTGTCGCGGGTGCGGGGCCGCGGGCCTGGCGGACGCTGACGGCGTATGTGCGCGGCACGGTGGTAGTGGCACTGATCGACGCCATCTTCATCGGGCTCGGCATCTACTTCCTCGATGTGCCGATGGCCGTGCCGCTGGCCGTCTTCATCTTCCTGTTCGCGTTCATCCCGCTGGTGGGTGCCGTGGTGTCGGGCGCGCTGGCGGTGGTGGTCGCGCTGGTGACGCAGGGGGTCTTCACGGCACTCATGACGCTGGTGGTGGTGCTGGCGGTCCAGCAGATCGAGGGCCACATCCTGCAGCCGTTCATCCTGGGACGCGCGGTTCGCGTGCATCCGCTCGCGGTCGTGCTGTCGGTCGCCGCGGGTGGGATGGTGGCGGGGATCGGGGGAGCGGTGGTGGCGGTGCCGCTTGTCGCGGTGACCAATACCGTCGTCGGGTATCTGCGGGCGTACGACCGGGGAGTCGCCGGGCTTCGGCAGTCGCCGCGGCCCCATGGGTCCACTGCCGCGGGCGTTGCGCCGACGGAGCGTCCGCCTTCTTCTGGCGGGGCGCCTTAGGGGTCGGCGGCTTCGCCGGACGGGCTGACTTCAGCCCGTCCGGCGCTTGAGGACGAGCCCGTTAGGGCGACAGGGGGTCTGGGGGCACAGCCCCCAGACGGGAAGCGGGCCTACTCGGCCAGCACCGCCTCCGCATCCAGCGTCGTACCGACCGCCTGGATCACTGCCGCGATCTTGAAGGCCTCCTGGACCGTCTCGCGGTCGACGCCCGCCTTGCGGAGCACCTGCTCGTGGGAGTCGAGGCACTGCCCGCAGCCGTTGATCGCGGACACCGCGAGGGACCACAGCTCGAAGTCGGTCTTGTCCACGCCGGGGTTGCCGATGACGTTCATCCGCAGACCGGCGCGCAGCGTCCCGTACTCCGGGTCGGAGAGCAGGTGGCGCGTCCGGTAGAAGACGTTGTTCATCGCCATGACGGCGGCGGCCGACTTCGCCGCGGCGTACGCCTCGGGCGAGAGGTTCGCCTTCGCCTCGGGCTCCAGCTCACGCAGGACGCGGGGGGACCGGGATGCGATCGCGCACGCGAGCACCGTGCCCCACAGCTGCTGCTGCGGCAGTTCGGAGTTGCCGATCACCGAACCAAGGTTCAGGCGCAGGTCCTTGGCGTAGTCCGGTACGGCGGACTTCAGTTCGTCGAGAGCCATGTCAGTCAGACCTCGTTCACTCGCCGGAGAGGAGCTTGACCGGGTCGAGGGTGTCCTCGCCCTGCTTCCAGTTGCACGGGCACAGCTCGTCGGTCTGCAGCGCGTCGAGGACCCGCAGGACCTCCTTGGGGTTACGGCCGACGGAGCCCGCAGTCACCATGGTGAACTGAATCTCGTTGTTCGGGTCGACGATGAAGACCGCGCGCTGCGCGAAGCCGTCCTCGCCCTCGACGCCGCAGTCGCGCATCAGCTCGTGCTTGGAGTCGGCCAGCATCGGGAAGGGCAGGTCACGCAGGTCGGCGTGGTCCTTGCGCCAGGCGTGGTGGACGAACTCGGAGTCGCCGGAGACACCGAGGATCTGGGCGTCGCGGTCGGCGAACTCGTCGTTCAGCTTGCCGAAGGCCGCGATCTCGGTGGGGCACACGAAGGTGAAGTCCTTCGGCCAGAAAAACACCACGCGCCAGTTGCCCTCGTAGGACTTGTGGTTGATCTGCTCGAACTCCTTGCCGCTCTCCAGCGACACACAAGCAGTCAGGTCGTACGTGGGAAACTGGTCACCGACAGTGAG
Organism: Streptomyces himalayensis subsp. himalayensis; assembly: GCF_013778455.1. GTDB lineage: Bacteria > Actinomycetota > Actinomycetes > Streptomycetales > Streptomycetaceae > Streptomyces > Streptomyces himalayensis. The sequence continues at coordinate 19,774 of NZ_JACEHE010000001.1, forward strand.
CACGCGCTCTCCTTGCAGCAAAAGGGAACCCCGCTTGCGGGATTTCCATGGGTTGGACTGATCACGAGGGTGGCACACGCTGCATTGATTAGTGAAATAGCTAGACTCGGTCAGGTTGATTGATGGTGGCTATCAGTAGCGGTAGGTAATCGATGGCGGCAAGCGATACGGGGCGGCAAGCGGTGTGCGGTGACGGTCCCTGCAGGGTGGTGAGCGACAGGTGAGTAAGCGGAGTGCGGCGCCGGGCGGCGGACGGGCACGCCAGCCCACCTTCGCGCAGCTGCGCGCCTTCGCCGCCGTGGCCGAGCATCTGCACTTCCGGGACGCGGCTGCCGCGATCGGCATGAGCCAGCCCGCGCTGTCCGGCGCCGTCTCGGCGCTGGAGGAGGTGCTCGACGTACAGCTGCTGGAGCGGACCACGCGCAAGGTGCTCCTGTCACCCGCGGGGGAGCGGCTCGCCGCGCGGGCGAAGGCCGTGCTGGCCGAGGTCGGGGCGCTCCTCGAGGAGGCCGAGGCGGTCCGTGCGCCCTTCACGGGCGAACTGAGGCTCGGTGTGATCCCTACCGTGGCCCCGTATCTGCTGCCGACCGTGCTGCGGCTGCTCCACGACACGTACCCGGACCTCGATCTCCAGGTGCATGAGGAGCAGACCGCGTCCCTGCTGGACGGGCTGGCCGCTGGGCGGCTCGATCTGCTGCTCCTCGCGGTGCCCCTCGGCGTCCCCGGCGTCACCGAACTGCCGTTGTTCGACGAGGACTTCGTGCTCGTCACTCCGCTCGACCACTGGCTCGGCGGGCGCGAGGGGATTCCGCGGGAGGCCCTGCGGGAGCTGAAGCTGCTGCTGCTTGACGAGGGGCACTGTCTGCGGGACCAGGCCCTCGACATCTGCCGGGAGGTGGGCCGCGACGACGCTCCGGTGACGACGACCGCGGCCGGCCTCTCGACGCTTGTGCAGCTCGTCGCGGGCGGTGTCGGTGTGACGCTGCTGCCGCGGACGGCCGTGAAGGTGGAGACCAGTCGCAGCAATCAGCTGCTCGCCGGTTACTTCGCGGAGCCCGCGCCGAGTCGGCGTATCGCCCTGGTGATGCGGACGGGGGCTGCGCGGTGCGCGGAGTACGAGGAGCTTGCCGGTGCCCTGCGGGAGGCGTTGCGGCCGCTGCCCGTGCGGGTGCTCTGACCTGCGCCGACGACGCCGGGACGGCTGTCCGCAGCCGTGCGGCTGAGCGGCATTCGTGATGCTGTGGGCCGGTTGTGAGCCGTTCGCGCGCAACCTTCCGGGCGCTCGGCTCGTCGGTTCCATGGGGACAGGTGCTCATTCTCACGTCCGGAAAAGACCGGATCGGGAGACCTTTGCCCCAGGGTGCGGTGTTAGCTTTCTGAGCTGACTTGGCCGGTATGCCTGTGAGGTCGCTGATGCGCCTGTGAGGCATACGCAGACGAGAACGAAGCGGAGCTGAACGGACGCATGGGACGAGCGGAAGAGCGACGAGCGCGGCAGCGCGGTGCGCGCCGGGCGGCGCACGTGCGCTCCTCCGGCGCCGAACGTGGGGTGATACGCCGCCTCTTCACCTGGAAGAAGATCCTCGGCACGTTCTTCGGACTCTGCCTGCTGGGCATGGGCGCCTTCGTCGTCCTGTACATGGTCGTGGATGTGCCCAAGGGCAACGCGGACGCTCAGAAGCAGAGCAACATCTACAAGTACAGCGATGGCTCGGTGCTCGTACGCACCGGTGCGGTCAACCGCGAGATCGTGGAACTGGCCGATGTCCCCAAGGAGGTCCAGCGGACCTTCGTCGCTGCCGAGAACAAGTCCTTCTACAGGGACGCCGGCGTCGACTTCAAGGGCACCGCCCGCGGTCTCATCAACACCCTGTCCGGCAAGGGCAAGCAGGGTGGTTCGACGATCACCCAGCAGTACGTGAAGAACTACTACCTGAGCCAGGACCAGACCGTCACGCGCAAGCTGAAGGAGCTGGTCATCTCGCTCAAGGTCGACCAGCAGTACTCCAAGGGCGACATCCTCGCCGGTTACATCAACACCAGCTACTACGGGCGCGGCGCCTACGGCATCCAGGCCGCGGCCCAGGCGTACTACGGCGTCGACGCGAGCGAGCTGAACGTGGCGCAGGGCGCGTATCTCGCCGCGCTGCTGCAGGCCCCGAGCCAGTACGACTGGGCGGACGCGTCGGACGAGGGCCGGAAGCTCGTCAAGGCGCGCTGGAAGTACGTCCTGAACAACATGGTCGAGGAGGGGTGGCTGGACGCCTCCCAGGCTCAGGACCTGAAGTTCCCCGTCCCGGACGACCCCAAGGCGGCGCCCGGTCTGGAGGGCCAGACCGGCTATCTGGTGAAGGCGGCCGACGAGGCGCTGGAGAGGCAGCTCGTCTCCCAGGGCACCGCCGCCGACATGGACGAGGCCAAGGCGGTGGTCGACGCCGGCGGCTGGACCGTCACGCTCAACATCGACGAGAAGAAGCAGAAGCTGCTGGAGAAGGCCGTCAAGGCGAAGCTCACCAGCCGGCTGGACCCCGAGAAGCGCAAGGTCGACGCGAACGTCCAGGCCGGTGCCGCGTCCGTCGACCCGAAGACGGGCAAGGTCCTCGCGCTCTACGGCGGCCAGGACTACACCAAGCACTACCTCAACAACGCCACCCGTCGTGACTACCAGGTCGCCTCGACCTTCAAGCCGCTGATCCTCGCGTCCGCGCTGGAGAACGGCTCCGAGACGCAGGACGGCCGGCCGATCACGGCGTCCACGGTCTACGACGGCACGAGCGAGCGCCCCGTCGTGGACGACGGCCGAAAGGTCGGATTCGCGCCGCCGAACGAGGACGACGTCAACTACGGCGACGTCTCCGTGCAGACGGCGATGAACAAGTCCATCAACTCCGTCTTCGCTCAGATGGGCGTCGACGTCGGCATGGACGAGGTCATGAAGACCGCGGGCGAGCTCGGCATGGACGTCGACGGCCTGCAGTCCGTGCCCGCCCAGACCCTCGGCTCCATGGGCGCGAGCCCGCTGGAGATGGCCGGCGTCTATGCGACCCTCGACAACCACGGCAAGAAGGTCACCCCGGCGATCGTGAAGTCCGCCGAGCACAAGGACCGCGAGGTCGACTTCCCGGACCCGATCGGCGAGCAGGTGATCAGCCGCGAGGCCGCCGACTCCGTGACCTCCGTGCTCACCGGCGTGGTGGACGACGGTACGGCCCGGCTCTCGGTGCGTGAGGCCCCGAACCGGGGCGGCCAGCAGGTGGCGGGCAAGACGGGTACGTCCGACAACAACAAGTCGGCCTGGTTCACCGGTTACACGCCGAAGCTGGTCACCTCGGTCGGACTGTTCGGCGAGGGCGCCGTGGGCACCGCGAACGAGAGCAAGCAGGTCACGCTGAAGGGCGCGGCGGGCGGCGGCCGTGTCAACGGTGGCGGCTTCCCGGCCGAGATATGGGCGGCGTACACCTTCGGCGCGATGGGTTCGACGAGCGAGTTCGACCTCGACACGGACATGGGTGCGGCCGTGACGCCGACCGTCGAGCCCACGCCGACCGTCGAGGAGACGCCGTCGGACACGCCCTCGGCGCCGGAGACCAGTGCGGAGCCGTCGACCGAGGCGCCGACGAGTGCGGTGCCCACGGAGGAGCCGACCGTCGAGCCGACGGACGGGGCCACGACTCGACAGCCGACGGCGCCGGCGACCACGCCGACGTTCGGGATCCCGGAGAATCCCGATGACAGTCGGGGTGACGGGGACTCCGGCTGACAGGCTGCGGCGCAAGCCGAAGGCGCCCGGAACTGAAGGTTCCGGGCGCCTTCGCGTCGGGGTGCGGTGCCCGACGCGTGAGGGAGTCAGCCGCCGTTGACTCGTTTGGCGATGCGGTCGCCCAGTTCCTTGTCGATGTTGCGCCAGTACTGGAGGGCGCGGTCCAGGACGGGGCGGGAGACGCCCGCGCTGAGGTGGCCGCTGACGTTGGACACCAGGCGTTCGCGGGCCGCGTCGTCCAGGACCTCCCGGACCAGCGTGCCCGGCTGGCCCCAGTCGTCGTCCTCGCGGTGCAGCGCGTACGCCTCGCGGACCATCTCGCCCGCCGCCTGCCAGCCCGCGGGCTCGCCGAAGGTCTCCGTGGCAGCCGCCGGGCCGCCGTACGAGTTGGGCGCGTACACGGCGCCGACGTTCGCCGGCTCGTACCGCATCGGGCCGTCCTTCGCGTACGAGTGGACGGCCGACCGCGGGCGGTTCGGCGGCAGCTGCGCGTAGTTGGGGCCGATCCGGTAGCGGTGCGTGTCCGGGTACGAGAAGAGCCGGCCGAGCAGCATCTTGTCCGGGGACGGGCCGATGCCCGGCACCAGGTTCGAGGGCTCGAAGGCGGCCTGTTCGATGTGGACGAAGAAATCTTCCGGATTCTTGTTCAGCGTCATCCGGCCGACCTCGATCAGCGGGTAGTCGCCGTGCGGCCACACCTTGGTCAGGTCGAACGGGTTGAAACGGTAGTCCGGCGCGTCCTCGAACGGCATGACCTGCACGTGCATCGTCCACGACGGGGCGTTGCCGGAGGCGATCGAGTCGAACAGGTCACGGCGGTGGATGTCGCCGTCCGTGCCCGCGAGTTCGTCGGCCTCGGACTGGGTGAGGAAGTCGATGCCCTGGTCCGTCTTGATGTGGTACTTGACCCAGAACTTCTCGCCGCCGCCGTTGACCCACATATAGGTGTGGGAGCTGTAGCCGTTCATGTTGCGGTACGTCTTCGGGACGCCACGGTCGCCCATCAGCCACGTCACCATGTGCGCGGACTCGGGAGACAGGGTCCAGAAGTCCCACTGCATGTTGTTGTCGCGCAGGCCGCTGTCGGGACGGCGCTTCTGGGAGCGGATGAAGTCCTGGAATTTCATCGGGTCGCGTACGAAGAAGACCGGCGTGTTGTTGCCGACCAGGTCGTAGTTCCCGTGCTCCGTGTAGAACTTGAGCGCGAAGCCGCGTGGGTCGCGCCAGGTGTCGGGGGAGCCCTGCTCCCCTGCGACCGTCGAGAAACGCGCCAGCATCTCCGTCCGCTTCCCCGGCTGGAAGAGGTCGGCCTTGGTGAACTGGCTGACGTCGTTGGTGACTTCGAAGATTCCGTACGCGCCGGCACCCTTGGCGTGCACCACCCGCTCGGGGACCCGTTCGCGGTTGAACTGGGCCATCTTCTCGATGAGGTAGTGATCCTGGAGAAGGACGGGGCCGGTATCGCCGACCGTGAGCGAATGCTCGTCGCTCTCCACCGGTATTCCGGCGTTCGTCGTGGTGTACGGGACCTTGTGTACTGCTTCGGTCACGAGCGTCCTCCCGTCGTGCATTCGGGATAGGTCAGGTCGCTTCGCCCACCACAGCAGTCAACTCCGCCAACGCGACGTCGGCAACATATGGACCTTGTCCAAGGTGGAACTCGTACGAACGTCCCGGGTCAGCCGACGCTGGGGCTTCCCCGGGACGGCCTCAGCCCGACGCGGGCGTCGGCAGCTCGAACCAGACCACCTTCCCGGTGCTCAGCCGGGTCGCGCCCCAGCGGCGGGCCAGCTTGTTGACCAGGAAGAGCCCGCGCCCGCCCTCGTCCGTCGCCCGCGCCTGGCGCAGCCGCGGCAGCTCGGGCACGTCGTCGCCGACCTCGCAGCGCAGCACGTCGGTGCGCAGCAGACGCAGCGTGACCGGCCGTGACGTATAGCGAACGGCGTTCGTGACCACCTCGCTGACCAGCAGTTCCACCGAGTCCGTCAGTTCCTCCAGGTCCCAGCGGGCCAGTGCCTTGCGGGCCAGACCGCGGGCGCGGCGGGGTGCCGCGTCCTCCGGGTCCAGATTCCAGTACGCGACGTCGCTCGGCGCGATCCCGTTGAAGCGCGCCGCGAGCAGCGCGATGTCGTCGTCCCGGTCACCCGGGCCGAGCATGTCGAGCACCTCGTCGCACAGCGCCTCCAGCGGCGGCGGGCGGTCCGGGCCGGTCAGCTGCGCGGTCGCGGACAGCCGCTCGCGCAGCTGCTCTATGCCGGTCCACACGTCGCGCAGCCGGGACTCCACGAGACCGTCCGTGTACAGCAGGAGCGTGGTCCCGGCGGGCGCGTCCAGTTCGACGGCCTCGAAGTCGACGCCGCCCACACCGATCGGCGCGCCCGCCGGCACCCGCAGCACCTCGGCGCGCCCGCTCAAGTGCAGCAGAACCGGCGGCGGATGGCCCGCGTTGGCGATGGTGATGCGGTGCGTGACCGGGTCGTAGACGGCGTACAGGCAGGTCGCCATGCGGTCGCTGCCGAGCCGCTGTGCCTGCTCGTCGAGGTGGTGCAGCACCTCCTGCGGCGGCAGGTCCAGTCCGGCCAGCGTCTGCGCGGTCGTCCGCAGCTGGCCCATGATCGCCGCCGAGGTCATGGAGTGCCCCATGACGTCGCCGACGACGAGGGCGACGCGGTTGCCGGGCAGCGGGATCGCGTCGTACCAGTCGCCGCCGACCCGGGCCGTCTCGGCGGCCGGCAGATAGCGGGACGCGAGCCGCACACCGTGCGGCTGGGGCAGCGACTCGGGCAGCATCGTGCGCTGCAGCTCGTCGGCGATGTACGCCTCGCGGTCGTACAGGACCGCCTTGTCGATACCGAGCGCGCTGTGCGTGGCGAGCTGCGCGGCGACCAGCAGATCCTCGGTCTCGAACGCCGGCCGGTCCGGACGGCGCAGGAACACCGCGGCACCGATGACACGCCGACGGCCGCGCAGCGGTGCCAGGATCGTGTGCTGCGCGCCCGGCACCTGCCGCTCCCCTCCGAGCAGTTCGGGCAGCGCGCCCAGCGCGGCGGTGGCGTCCGCGAACACGGGACGTACGCCGCGCAGCACCTCGGCGAGCGGACCGCCCGGCCGCACCTCGCACAGCTCCGTGGTCCCCGTGACATCGGGCTGCAGCTGCAGCCCCGGAAACAGCCCCGGCGGCAGGCCGCCGTCGGTGTCCGCGTCCTCGGTTCCGTCCTCGATCCGCCGCAGCCGGTCGGTGCGCCGCAGCCGCAGGACGACGGGCCCGGAGGGCCGCTCGTCGCCGACCGGCAGCGGGTCGCGCAGATACACCAGGATCGCGTCGGAGAACGTCGGCACGGTGGCCCGGCACAGCCCCATCACGATCTCGTCGAGGTCCATGCCCCGCGCGATACGCCGGGTCGCGGCCCCGACGAACCGCAGCCGGTCGCCGTCGCGCTGCATCGCGGCAGGGCCGAGCGAGGGCACCCCGGTCAGGGAGCGTGCTCCCGCCTCGCCCGGGTGGAGCCCGGCCTCGGCGATCTCTCTCGCGTCGGCCCAGTGCGTACTGTCGGCGCCTCGCTGAAGTGGTGCGCCCTGAGGTGCGGGGCGTGGGCGATGAGGGTCGGGTTCGGCGGTCGAGGGCTGGGAGTGCTCGGTGCCGGCGCTGCCCACAGGACCCACGGGACCGGATCCAGGGGGCCCGGCAGGCCCGGCGGACCGGGCAGCTCCGGGAGGATCGGCAGGTCCGGAGGGCCCGGCAGCTCCGGCGGGCCAGGCTCCGGAGGGCGTGCCAGAGGCGTCCGCGGCGCCGGATGCGTTTCCGGGCCCGGCAGCGCCCGCGTCGTGGGGGTTGCCGCCGCCCGGCACGGTCGTGCCGTACGGGGCCGAGGGGTCGCCGGGCCGGCCCTGCGCAGGTAAGGCGACCATGCCCGCTGCGTCAGGGACTTCCGGGTTCTCCGGGGTACGCAGCAGCGCCCCGCGCGGGTCTGCGGGGGCGGGAGGCCGGGCAGCGGTGGGCTGCCCGCGCTCGTGGGAGGTGGGGTGCTCCGTCACGCGTGTCGAATCCGTCCGTCCGGGGCTGCGCGCCGTGCGCGCCATGGGTCTCAGGAGCGCTGGCAGTTGAGAAACAGGTGCTGTTCGGGATCGGGGCCACTCCTGCTCGTGGGGGTTCCCCCGCGCCGGTCGAGCCGGGAGTGGGGGAGGAGCCGGGAGCCTGGGGGAGCATCAGGCATCGCCGGAACGCACGCGAACGTGTCCTCCCCGGCGATCCCGGAATCCGCGTCGCGCACGCCCTGGCGCAGTTCGTTCCGCAGAGAGGCCGATACCCGGAATACGTGTGCCAAGAACTGATTCTCGGTGCCCTGCCGACGAGGCGTCGGACAGGCTCCGGACCGGCCCCTGCGATGGGCCCGGTACCCCCCGGCCATACCGTCCGCCCGGTACGGCGTCGCGCCACCGTACCGTTCGTAAGCCTCGCTACCCTCGCTCACGTCCCGCCGCCCCTCGATGACGTCGTGTCAGGCCTTGTCCATGTGAAAGGAGTTGCTGCTGTGCTGCCGTGTACTTGCGGAGGACGATCCTACGTTTGCCCTACGGGGGCGCATCAAGGGTCTCATGACGGCACTCGAGCGGGCGTGCGATCCCAGTCGTCCGGAAGAAGCGGTATCGACCATTCCGGGTCCGGCCGCCAGTGCTGCCAGCCGTCCGAGAACGGCGCGCCCCACGAGCGGATCACGTCGACGGCATCCCGCCCGGCCCGGCGTACGGACTCGGCCTGAGCGGCGTCCATCAGACCGGCCTGCTGCGCCTGCGCGAACTCGTCCTCGTCGCGCCACTGCCACGTGCGGTCCGGGTACACGCAGATGTCCAGGAAGTGGTCCTCGGAGTCGATACCGCCGGCCCAACGCACACGCGGCTCCTCCAGGTTCACGTACCAGTTCTTGAACCGCCAGCCCGGCTCCCAGAACAGCCATACGGACCAGGCCTCATCGGGCCGCGCCAGCTTCAGCACGCCCGTGCCGAACCAGCGGTCGCGCCGCACCGTGCGCGGCTTCGTGTACCGCGTGTCCAGCGGCTCCACATGCACAGGCGTGCCGTCCGCGAGGACCGGCTTCACACACTCCGTGCCGGGCGCCATCCATACGGCGAGCAACTCGGCGGTGTCCTGGACGACGGTCACGGGACGGCAGATGTGGAAGCGGTCGCCGGCGTTCTCCCGGTAACGCCACAGGATGTGGTCGCCGGGAGCCCAGTGCGCCGTGCCGCTTCCGTCCATGAGTCCGCTCGCCCTGTCTGTCATGCGCAGATATTAGGTGCCCAGGGCATACGACGCTGCGGTGCCCGTCACGGATGCAGGAGTGGCAACACGGATGCGCCATGGCGAAACACGAATGCGCCATGGCGCAACATGACCGCAATGAAAAACCGCGGTGCGGGCCCTTACGGGTGTGTCATCCGCAGGACGTCCAGCGCCTCGTCCAGCTGCTCGAGCGACAGGTCGCCCCGCTCGACGTACCCGGACTCCAGGACGACCTCGCGAATCGTCTTCCGCTCGGCCAGCGCCCGCTTCGCCACCTTCGCCGCCTCTTCGTATCCGATGTACTTGTTCAGCGGGGTCACGACGGACGGCGAGGACTCGGCGTACTCACGGGCCCGCTCGCGGTTCGCGGTGATGCCGTCGACGGTCCGGTCGGCGAGGAGCCGCGAGGCGTTCGCGAGGAGCCGGATGGATTCGAGCACGTTCTTGGCGATGACGGGGAGCATGACGTTGAGCTCGAAGTTCCCGGCGGCACCGGCCACCGTGACCGTCGTGTCATTGCCGGTGACCTGCGCGGCGACCATCAGGACCGCCTCCGGGACGACCGGGTTGACCTTGCCCGGCATGATCGACGAACCGGGCTGGAGGTCGGGCAGGGCGATCTCGGCGAGCCCGGTGCGCGGACCGCTCGACATCCACCGCAGGTCGTTGGCGATCTTCGTCAGCCCGACCGCGATGGTCCGGAGCTGGCCGCTCGTCTCCACGATGCCGTCACGCGCACCCTGCGCCTCGAAGTGGTTGCGCGCCTCGGTGAGCGGCAGCCCGGTGGCCCGCGCCACCTCGGCGATCACGGCGGCCGAGAAACCGGGAGGCGTGTTGATACCGGTGCCCACGGCGGTGCCCCCGAGCGGCAGTTCGGCCAGCCGCGGCAGCGAGGCCCGCAGCCGCTCCACGCCGTACCGCACCTGCGCCGCGTACCCGCCGAACTCCTGGCCGAGGGTCACGGGCGTGGCGTCCATGAGATGCGTACGCCCGGACTTCACGACATCGGCGAACTCGTCCGACTTCCGCTCAAGGGAGGCTGCCAGATGCTCGAGAGCCGGGATCAGATCGTGCGTCACGGCGGCGGTGGCGGCGATATGGATGGAGGACGGGAAGACGTCGTTCGAGGACTGTGACGCGTTCACGTGGTCGTTCGGGTGGACGGGACGCCCGAGCTGCTCGGTGGCGAGCGTGGCCAGCACCTCGTTGGTGTTCATGTTGGAGGAGGTGCCAGAGCCCGTCTGAAACACATCGACGGGGAAGTGCTCGTCCCACCGCCCCTCGGCGACGTCCTGCGCCGCGTCCACGATGGCGTCCGCGATGTCCTTGTCGAGCACCCCGAGTTCGGCGTTCACCTTGGCCGCGGCTGCCTTGATACGCGCCAGCGCCTCGATGTGCGCGCGCTCGAGACGCTGCCCGGAGATGGGGAAGTTCTCCACGGCCCGCTGCGTCTGCGCCCGCCACTTGGCGTGCGCGGGGACGCGCACTTCGCCCATGGAGTCGTGCTCGATGCGGTAGCGCTGGCCGCCGTCGTCTTCGGTCGTCGTCATCGTCGTACCTCCAGGGAGGAGAGCGTCGGGTCGGTGGGGGGTATTCCCCTTTCGGGATCTTCCCCTCTCAGGGCTTTGCTCTCAGGCGCGGGTAGGACTCCGTTAGGCCTTCCCGATCACGCGGGTAGGGAGCCTGTCGGTCGCATGCGGCTGATGGACGGTTTGACGGAGGTTCGGGATGGGTGCAGTGACGTCGCAGCGCGACAGGGATTTCCTGGACGGCGGGGCCCAGCTCGGCGACCCCTGGCAGGGAGTGGACAGGGAGGCCCTGGCGCGGGCCGTCCGTGAGCAGTCCGAGCGGCCGGTGCCCGGTGTGGACGACATGGCGTCCTATCTCGCGGCCCAGGTGTCGGACACCTCGCACCGCGAGGTGGTGGGGCCGCTTCTGGCTGGTCAGGGCGCGAGCGGTGTCGTCGTGCGGCGTGGCGTGGTCATCGCCTCGTGGGGCGACCCGGCACGCGAGGAGATGGCCTACAGCGTGACCAAGAGCGCCCTGTCCCTGGTGGCTGGCGTCGCCTTCGACGACGGGCTGCTGCGCCTGGACGAACCTGTGTCCACGTCGGTCGACCTGCCACAGTTCGCCGACGCCCATGGGCGCGCGATCACGTGGCGGCATCTGCTCGACCAGACCAGCCAGTGGGAGGGCGAGCTGTGGGGCAAGCCGACACGAGTCGACGCGCAGAGCACCCGTGAGGGCACGGAGTCGCCGGGCGGCCCGCCCGGCGAGGGCTGGCACCGGCGCCACGCCCGCCGCCCACGCCAGGCCAACGCCGACGCCGACCGCGAGGCACGCCTCGCCGCCCAGCTCGCCACCGAGGCCGAAGCCACCGACGGCACGTGGCGGGGCGAGTGGATCGGCGAGCAGGCCGACGGCGCCCTGTTCGCCATCGAGCGCGACGCCGAACAGGGCGCGTTGTTCGCGTAGCCCACACAACGACAGCGGGCCCGCACGCGGCGACTCCACCGCCGGACGGGCCCGACTAACCACGACGGGAGCAAACCCCGACCAAGGCCACCACCAACCCTACCGACGCCATGTCGCGCGCCGAGCGGCGCACCCGCGTGCGCCAGCTCGCCGCCGCTGGCCTGTCCAACCGCGCCATTGCGCGCCGCCTCAGCATCGGCAAAGACACCGTGGCGCGCGACCTCCGCGCCACCGAAGCGCCAGCAGCGCCGACCCCCGTGCCGCAGATTGCGCCACCCGCCCTGACCAGCGGCGCAACCGGTGCGCCAATTCCTACGCGTCTTGTCCGCGACCTCGACCCGCAGCTCATCAAAGACCTGAACGTCCTTGCCGACCCGCGCACCGGTCGCCTTCCCGAGACACTGGCGCAGATCATCCACGCCGCCGCCAACCAGGGCCGCGCCACATGGCTCACCGTGGCGCAGCGCCACGCCGAACCCGTGCCGTAGCCGCCCACATCCACCGCCGACCGCGCGCCCTGCCCGTCCGACACGGCGGGGCGCACCGTGAGACGGCACAGCTCTCAGGGATTCGTCAGTGAATCGACCTCACGCGCGATAGTCAGACAGCTGTCAACGAAGTCGCGTGCAGCACCAGGTGTGACCTCCCCGGCCCCATGTACAGCACGGTTACGCAGCTGACGCAATCGTTCGAAAACAACTTTGCTGCTCGGAGACAGTCCCACAGTTGTCAAGGCAGGCCCCACCTCCGCCGACCGCAGTTCAGGGGGGGTGATGATATGAAAAGCAGTCAACGTGTCCAGACACAAGGCGTAGAGCGCATTCCATGCCGTGACAACGGCTCCAGCAGGTGAAGCGTCGACTATGTCCCTGGCATTCCGAAGCTCTCTACGCCAGGGCGGGGTTTCCCTTTGACCTTGACCACCAGCATCGCTCTGCGCCTCCAGCACGGGCGGTCGGAATGATGGAGGAAGCGGAGGCAGGCCGGAGCCTGGCTGCGCCGATTGTCTCGCGGGCGCGTTACGCGGCGACTGAATGGGTTGCGGGAACCCATATCCCCCCGACGCAGACGCCGGGTACCCATACCCCCTGGACGCAGACGCCGTCGGGGACCCATACCACCCCGGGGACGGAGACTCCCACTCCTCCGACTCAGGGGCGGGAGACTCCTCGGACTGAGGCTCCCGGTACTCCGGCTCCTCCGACTCAGGGGCGGGAGACTCCTCGAACGGAAACTCCGGCTCGTCTGGTGAAAGCCACCCGTTCACTACAGGAGGCGGCGCCGGAGGCTGATCTTCCGACCTAGGAGGCGGGGTCGGAGGCTGATCTTCCGACCTAGGAGGCGGAGGCGGAGACCACCCACCCGACCTGGGAGGCGGAGACCACGATACGTTCGCCCAACCAGGCTGCGACTGGTTCTCCGATTCAGGAGCAGGCACCGGTTCCTGCAGCAGGTAATCCTCCGGCTCAGTACGCGAAGGCGTCGGTTCCTGTCGGGGTTGCTGCGCTCCCTGAAACGGAGGCCTCAACAGTTGATCGGCATCAGCGACGCCCTCCGCTTGATTCAGCACGTCCCGCGCCTCGGCAGCAAACTCGATTGCGCCTGCCGGAGTCTCCACACGCGTCATCCGGGTAAATGCCGCCCGTAATTGGACACGTAGGCACCAAACCATGGCAAGCGTAACGAGTGGCCACACCAGGGCCTCTACGTACTTGAGAACAAGCTCGGCGATCTCCACGCGCCCATGTTGACGTTTGCCCGCGACTTCAGAGGTCTGGCTCAAGATCTGTGACGGAGGTGCAACATGGGCACCCCTGTCAATAACTGCGACCGCCAACGACCCTCGACCACAAAGAAGAGCGCTGCCCCGTCCGACCGGACGCCGACCCGGCCGCGCGCCCGCGCGTGACACCCGCTCGTGTGATCCCCCGCCGTATCCCGAACCGCGGCAGAGGATCACGCGTGTCTGACGGCATGACCGACACCGCACCATGGGCCGGACCCGGAATCGTCCGCGTGGACGTCACCGCGTCCGACCGCGCCACGGCCCGCGCCGCCGCCCGCATCGCCCGCCTGTGGGCATCGACCGGAGGGGAACGCGGGCAGCTCGCCGAGGACGGCGCCCGCGCGCGCCTGTACGCCGACATCACGCGCCCACCCGCGCCGCGCCGCACGCGCACCGGCCGCCGCCCACGTATCCGGCCGCACATTGCACACCGTTGCCGTTCCGTGATCTAATCGGGGCCGTCTTCGGCATGCCCAAGTCTTCTCGCCAACCCCATCGGCCGAACTTCTCCGCGAACCGCACACTCGGCGCTAACTTCCCTTACCGCGGCACTCCTCCCACGCCAAGTGACAGCGCTTAGCCCGCGTCCGGGCGATCAACGAGATTCCACGCCGCGACGAGGCCTGCTGCGATACTGTCCCGCCACTGCTGTGCGGAGGGCGGGAGTGTCATGGGTGGGGTATCGGCTGAAGCGGTGAGTTCCTTAGTGGCCGCGCTGGCGCTGGGTGTGTCCGCGTGGTCCGTGTTCTACCTGGCCAAGCAGACGAAAGCATCGGCAGAGCAGACCCACGCCGCTGCCGAGCAAACGCACGCGGCCACCGAGCAGACCAAGATCAGCAATGCGGTAGCTGCCGTCACAGCGAACGACATGGTGCTCCGCTCGCTGCGTGAGGTGCACCTCCTGATGCTCGAACGGCCTGACTCCCGCGTTGGGTGCGCTCGGCGAGGCACTGACGCGCGCCGCCGCCGACGAGGACGACGACGGGGGCGCCGACGGGGGGTGAGCCGGTGCTCGACCTCGACCGGTTGCCCTGTCCCGTAAGCAGTTGCGCAGCATCGGGCAGGCCACCCGCCGTATCAACCTCTGGCACGGCAGCGTTCGTAGCGGGAAGACCATCGCGAGCCTGCTCGCGTTCGTCATCGCCGTCGCGACCGCCGGACCCAGCGGCCTGATCATCATCTGTGGGCGCAGCTTGCAGACGATCGAGCGCAACGTGTTCGAGCCCCTGCAAGACGTCGCCCTGTTCGGCCCCCTCGCCCGGCATATCCACCACACCCGCGGGGCGACGACGGCGACGATCCTCGGCCGCACCGTGCACCTGATCGGCGCCGCCGACACCCGCGCCGAGGGCCGGTTGCGTGGCCTCACCGCGCAACTCGCCTACGTCGACGAGGCAACCCTCTTGCCCGAGGGTTTCTGGACGCAGCTACTCGCCCGGTTGAGCATTCCGGGCGCACGCCTGTACGCGACCACGAACCCGGACTCGCCGCGGCACTGGCTCAAAACCGGATACCTCGACCGCGCCCACGAGCTGAATCTCAGGGCGTGGCATTTCAAGCTCGCCGATAACCCGTCCCTCTCCCCCGAGTACGTCGCCGACCTCGCCGCCGAGTACGTCGGCCTATGGCGCCGCCGCATGATCGACGGGGCGTGGGTAGTCGCCGAGGGCGCCATCTACGACATGTGGGATGAGTCCCGGCACGTCGTCGACGAGCTACCCGAGATGCGCCGCCATTGGGTCGGCGTCGACTACGGCACCACGAACGCCACATCGGCCGTACTGCTCGGCCTCGGCGTCGACGACCGCCTGTACGCCGTAGCGGAGTGGCGCCACGACAGCCGCGCCACACACCGGCAGATGACCGACGCCCAGTACAGCGCCGCCATTCGCGCATGGCTGCAAGGGTTGGAGATCTCCCCCGAGTGGACGTTCGTTGACCCGAGCGCCGCCTCATTCAGCACCCAGCTATGGCACGACGGACACCCCGGCCTCGCCCGCGCCAACAACGACGTGACCGACGGCATCCGATCCGTGGCCGCCGCCCTCGCGGCCGGCCGCCTGCTCGTACACGAATCGTGAGAGGGCCTGCTCGGCGAGCTCCCCGGCTACTCATGGGACCCGAAAGCGACCGAGCGGGGCGAGGACGCGCCGCTGAAAGTCGACGACCACTCGGCAGACGCCCTGCGCTACGCCGTGCACTCCACTGCCCACGAGTGGCGGCACCTACTCACCGCGCCGAAGGAGGCGACCGACGATGAGCCTGCCTGAAACCGGCCACCTGCTGTGGGTCGATCCCGCGCGTGACCTGGTGATCAGCTCGCGCTGGGGGGCGGAGGTCGAGTCGCTCCTGGTGGGCGTCTCGCGGGCGGTGGCGCCCAGCGCGTGAGGCAGTGGTGGGCGGTGCGCTACCGGTGAAGGCGGGGCATCGCCCAGTCCGTCGCGTTGAACTCGCAGGAGCCGGCCCAGCAGTTCAGCAAGGTACCGACGAGGTGCCGGTCGGCGGAGGGCCAGGAGTCAGTCGTCCTGGTCATCCTCCCGTCCGAGTGGGCGAAGAGCTCCTTGGTAGTCGCCGGTGGCTACTAGGTCATCGACGATCCGGACCATGGCGGGGATGCCGGCCTCCCGGACGATGAGCCCGTAGCAGTAGAAGTAGCCTCCGTCCAGACATTCGCCCGTGTTCTTCCAGCGGTCCATCAGGTGCCGCACCTCATCGAGAGTGAGCACTGTCCCAGACCATCGGTTGCCACTGGCGAAGGTCACCCACATGTCGACGTTGCACACCTCATCCAGGTCTTCGCCTGCTCCCGGCACGAAACAGATCTCGTACTCGTCCCGCTTGACCCGGTAGAACGGCCCATCCCACACAGTGCCCCCAAGATGCTGTCGCCACATTCATAGCTGGCTCGATCGACTCGGCGCGGAAGCCACCACCGCGAATCGCGGGCCCACCACAGCGGTAGCAGGTCGAGCGGGGAACCGCGGTGTCAGCAATGCCAGGTCAGCCTGGCCACGGGACCAAGCGCTGTCGGTGGAGCCTTCTACAGTGCCCCCATGGGAAGCCACTTCCAAACCATCGTCGACCTGGACGCCACTGCTGTAGATGCTTCGGTACTAGCAGCCCGCGGCCGCGACTGGCTGGTTGCGGAAGGGGTAGTCCTCGCTGAGCGCACCAATTGCGTTCTCGGCGCCCCGCTGGGCCACCCGCCGGGCCCACTCTGGGCCAAGGCCGTCAGCCAAGAGGACTGGGAACCCAGCGACGGACTCAACATCGAGAGCGGACGAACCGTGTTCCACGGCGGCCAGGGCGACGCCATGTACGCCATCTGCCCTCGCTGCGCGGCATCCACAGACCTGTACACCGACCACTGGGACGTGATCGAGGGTGCCTGGGACCCGTTCGAGAAGGCTATCGAGACCTGGTACGACACGGGCAGGTCCACCGTCAGCTGCCAGCACTGCAATTGTTCCAGTGATCTGGCCGCGTGGACTTGGGAAGACGATTACTACGCCTTCGGGTACCTGGGTTTTGAGTTCTGGGACTGGCCCGAGTTCAGCCCCCGCTTTCTCAACCGCTTCGCACAGGCACTGGGGGGCCATCGCACGGTCCTGGTCGGGGGAAAGCTGTGAAGAAGCGTCGAGGCCCGCCGTCGAGGGCCACCGAGGTCGGTGATGCCCAACTCGTCAAACTGGCCTGATAGGGCGGCATGAAATGAGCCCCACCAGCGTTCATGCGGGCTTCATGCGATCTGCGGTCCGCAAGTTGGCTATGAAAGCCCGAAGTTGGCGTGGTCCGGTGGACAGCATCACCTCCGGCTCGTCGCTCTCGCGGAGCAGGATCGTTCCGTCCGGAGTGGCGGCCACGTACACGCAATCGGAACCGTCCGGGCTGAACGTCGACTTCTGCCAGGCGAACGGGGGTATGTCGGCCACTGCTTCACAGGCTCCGGATGATGTCGGCGATGAGTTCGCGTGAGGCCTCTGGCTTGAGCGCGACGGCCTCCATGCGGTCGAGGATAGTGCGGTACTTGGTCAACTGGGCCTGGGCGTCAAGGAAGTCGCAGCCGTGGTGGGTGTCCAGCTGCACGGTGTCGAGGTGCGGGTCCGTGCCGTGCACGTAGTTGATCGACTGGCCGTTGCCGGGGAATCCCGAGCAGCTGTAGGGGATCACGCGGATGGTGATGTGGTCCTCTTCGCTCAGTTCGAGCAGATGGGTGAGCTGGGCGCGGGCGGTGTCCGGGCCGCCGTACTGGATGTGCAGGGCGGCCTCGTGGAGCAGCGCCGTGTAAGGCGACGGGTTGTCGCGATGCAGGACCGTCTGCCGCTTGATGCGGTGTGAGAGTCGGTGCTCGATCTCGTGCGGGCGGAAGGCGGGTACCGCCTCGCGCAGCATGGCGCGGGTGTGGTCTGGGGTCTGGAGCAGCGCCGGGATGTGGATGGTCAGAGCGACCCTCAACGCCGTGGCGTGGTGCTCCATTTCGGCGAGGTCGATGAGGTCGGGCGGCAGGTGGTCGCGGTACTCGTCCCACCATCCCCGCACCCGCCGACCGGTCATAGCAGCCAGGGCGTCCACGAGTGACTCGTCTGGGCAGGCGTACGTGAGGGCGATGGCGCGTACGCGGTCCGCGCTCACGGGGTAGCGGCCTGCCTCGATCATGCTCACCCGCGCCTGCTGCACGCCCAGTTGCTGGGCCGCCTCGGTCGAGGAGAGCCCGGCGTGTTCCCGGAGCTTGCGCAACTCGGCCCCGAGTCGGCGCTGGCGAAGGGTGGGGGTGTTGGTGGGCGGCACTGCCCTTCCTCTCGCGTTGATGAGCGGCTCGGTCCGTGTCCGTCCCTCACACAGGTGATTCCCTACGAGTTATCACCTTCAAGGTGGCAGATCTATCACCTTAAGCTCTACGGTCGTGGCATCAGCTGGCTCAACTGGCCCGACCCGTAAGCCGGAAGTGCACCGCGGTGCCCGCCCGCGCGGCACTGCCACCGCATGGCCGGACGCGTTGAGCGAACCAAGTCCCCTAACCGCAGGAGGCGTTCATGCTCACCGTATCCCCGCCCCAGTCAGAAGGGTCGCCGTTCTGGTCGTACGCTCTCCACCTGCCGTACGACCCCCGGGCCGCACGTATCGCCCGCCGAACCCTGCGGGCGGTGCTCGCCGAGCACGCTATGACTGAATTGGCCGAACCAGCGGAGCTGTTGACGTCCGAACTGGTCACCAACGCCTACCGGCACTCCAAGGGGCCCGCCGCTCTACGGCTGCGCTCGCTCGACGGCGGGCGGCTGCGGCTGAGCGTGTGGGACACCGATCCGCACATCCCGCCC
This sequence comes from Streptomyces himalayensis subsp. himalayensis, assembly GCF_013778455.1. GTDB lineage: Bacteria > Actinomycetota > Actinomycetes > Streptomycetales > Streptomycetaceae > Streptomyces > Streptomyces himalayensis. Next base: position 38,394 of record NZ_JACEHE010000001.1, read on the forward strand.
CCCTTCGATCGCGGGCACGGTCCGTTTCGCCCAGCGGTCGTACCAGGGGAGGCCGAGAGCGGGCGCGGGCTGTTTCTCGTATGCCATTACGCGCAGGCCTGGGGTAGCTGGCCCCTCGGCAACGACATCTTCGGGCGGGACGGAAAGCTGCTGTGGTTCGAACTCGGCCCTACTGCCCCGCGCTGAATCAGCGGGTGTCGCCGCCCGTGCGGCACGACTAGATGATCAATTCCAAGGGATGCCTGCAGGGGGTGTGGGGTGGGCGGCGGCCGAAGCCACCGCGAGACGGTCAGGCGGCGGGCTGCCGGCCCTGGTTGTCGAGGTGGCAGCGGGCGGTCAGGCGTCAGGGTCGACTTCGGGGTGCGTGAACCGCACGGGCTTGCCCAGCGACCGGGCGTAGGCGATTTCGGCTCGGGTGCTGTCTCCGATGTAGTCGCCGACTACGAGCACCTCATCAGCGAGCCGGATCTTCGCCCGGTGCAGGTCGTCGAGTCGAACCTTCAGCGCCTCGGCCTCGACAGGATCGGACCAAAGTTCGTGCGGCGACTTCATGTCACAGCCCGGTTTGACGACAATCTTTCCGGCTTTGGTCTCCCGCAGATCGGCCTCGGTCATCTCGGTCATGAAGCGGGTGGAGCCGCAGATCACGACGATACGCGGGAGGCTGAGCTGCTTCTTCGCGTCGGCGAGCTTCTCCTCGGGGGTGAGCAGTTGCGGGTGTGACACTGGTTCCTCCTGGTGGTGTGGTCCAAGGGGTGCCTGCGGAGACGAGAACGAGGGTGTCCAAGATCGTTTTGTGACGAACGATGTGGACACCCTCGCGACAGCACTCTATGCGACGACCGACGACATGCTGAAGGAGCATCCCGAGCTGGCGCCGTGGCGCCCGCCGGTCGGCATTACGCCCCGCCTGAGCGATGCCGAACTGGTCACCCTCGCCACGATGCAGGCCATACTCGGCTTCACCTCCGAGGCCAAATGGCTCCGCCATGCCCGTGCCCACCTGCGCCACCTCTTCCCCTACCTGCCCCAGCAGCCCGGCTACAACAAGCGGCTGCGCAAGGCCGCCGGTCTGATGCGAAGCATCAACCGGATCCTGGCCACCACCACCTCGGTGTGGAGCGACGACGTATGGGTCGTGGACTCCACCCCGATGGAATGCGGCCGCTCCCGCGAGACCGTCAAACGCTCCGACCTGGCAGGCTGGGCCGAATACGGCTACTGCGCCAGCCACAGCCGCTTCTTCTGGGGCCTGCGCCTGCACCTGGCCTGCACTCTTCAGGGCCTGCCCATCACTCTTCAGGGCCTGCCCATCGCCTTCGCCCTGACCGGGGCCAAGGCCGACGAACGCGAGACCCTCCTTGACCTCTTGGCAGGCGAATGCGAGCTTCTGCGAGAGCGCCCCGACAGACTCTCATCGGCGACAAGAACTACTTCGGCCGTGGTTTCGAACGCGAACTGTCCGAGCATGGAGTCCAGTTGCTGCGGCCTGCCCGTAAAGGTGAACGGGAACGGCCTGGCGCAGCCCTGTTCAAGCCGCTGCGACAGGCCCATCGAATCGATCAACGAGACCTTCAAGGGACAGCTTGACCTCGAACGGCACCGAGGGCGCACACCCGGAGGTGTCATAGCCGCATCATGCAACGCATCCTCGCGCTGACCGCCGCGATCTGGCACAACGACGCCACCGGACAAACCGTCCTACGCTCACTGATCGCCTACGATCACTGACCCCTCGGAATAGATCATCTAGCCTGCATGAGTGAAGCGGATTCAGCGGAGCGCCGGTGCGGTCGTCGGCTCAGCGGTGGGTGACGCGCTGGGAGGTCCCTTCGAGTTCGGCCCTCGAGGAGCGTTTTCCGCGCGGTTCCCCACGCCTGGCGCTGGCGGCGAGATGAGCGGAGGCGGCGGCTGGGATCCGGGCGAGGCCACGGATGACACACAGATGGCCGTCCTGGCACGCACGGCCATAGACCTCGGCGGTGACACTGACACCGTCGCGGCGGTCACCGGAGGCCTCGCGGGCGCCTACTACGGACTGGATGCGATCCCTGCCCGCTGGACCGAGTCGCTGCATGTCCTCTTGCCAGGTTTCGACGGACGGGTGCTGCGACTGCCTGATCTGATCGACCTCGCGTACCACCTTGAAGGCTGACCCTCGCTTGCCCATCAATCAGCCGATTGATGGGCAAGATCGAACCGGACGTCTCTACGGATGGTGGTGGCGCCCGTTCGGCGCGCCGCATTTGGTGTCTGGAACGGTCGCCAGCACACTGGCCATGCTCAGGCCATCGGCAGGGGCTCGGTCATCGGGAACCTAGCGGCGGTCGGTGTCCTTGGGGTGGCTAGGAGAGGCGTACACCACCCAGACCGTCCGTTTGTTGCCGTCCACGAGATATCGGACGCGACCGCCGCTGGTGACCTCGTACTCCCACTGGTCCAGATCGCGGCCGTTGTGGCGATGTGTGGCGAGGTCGCCGCGCAACCGGTGCTGGCGATCCGGGTTGTCCGGGATATCGGGGCTGATGCGCAGGATGTCGAGACACCGTCGGGTATTGGCGAGGGCGAGGCGGCAGAGTTCCTCCCAGCCCTTGACCGCCTCACTCGTGCCGAAGCGTACGTCCCATTGGTTCTCCGGTGGCGGAACGGTCACCCGGTCCCCGCGCTTCGGGCTCATTCGATGACCTCGACGACCTCGACGGGCCCGTAATCGCCTTCGGTGGCCTCCCTTGCCTCGCGGTACTGCGCCGGATCGGCCTTGATACGGGCGGTGGCGCGCCATCCGGCGATGACCTCGGTCGCGTTGCGGTCGAGGTCGAGTTCGGCCGCGTCCGACAGGGCCTCCACCAACTCCACGGTGAACGCGTGGACTTCGTCCGGCCGCAGATGTCTCGCCCAGGGAAAGACCTCGGGTATGGCCGCGAGCAGTGCGCGGGTGCTCGCGTCGTTCCGCATCAGGGCAAGCAGGACGTGCGAGGCCATGGACAGGGTCTGGTCGCGCTGCTCCTCGCGTTCGGCGACGGTCAGGTAGAAGTCGCGCGCGTCCCGGTGCGTGACACGCAGCCGCCCGAGCCGGGTCGCACGCTCGGCGACGGCCTTCGGGTTGCGGGAGAGGTCCGAGAAAGTCACGGCTTCGGGCTGGCTCAGGGTCATGGACTCAGAGTACTCAGAACATATTCTGAAGTCGAGCGCTGACGCCCCGGGTGGAGCCGACCGAGGCGGCCCCCACCCGCGGTGCCGCGGGTGGGGGCCGCCCTTCAAACGACGGGCGTTACGCCAGCCCCGGCCCCCGCACCGGAATGCTCGTGAACGTAGGAGCCGGCGCCGGGTCCTGGAAGAAGTCGTTCCCCTTGTCGTCTACGACGATGAAGGCGGGGAAGTCCTCCACCTCGATCTTCCAGACCGCCTCCATGCCGAGCTCCTCGTACTCGACGACGTCGACCTTCTTGATGCAGTCCTGGGCGAGGCGGGCGGCGGGGCCGCCGATGGAGCCGAGGTAGAAGCCGCCGTGAGCGTCGCACGCGTCCGTGACCTGCTTGCTGCGGTTGCCCTTGGCGAGCATGACCTTGGAGCCGCCGGCGGCCTGGAACTGCTCGACGTACGAGTCCATGCGGCCGGCCGTCGTCGGGCCGAAGGAGCCGGACGCGTAGCCCTCGGGGGTCTTCGCCGGACCCGCGTAGTAGACCGGGTGGTCCTTCAGGTACTGCGGCATCTCCTTGCCCGCGTCAAGGCGCTCCTTGATCTTGGCGTGGGCGATGTCGCGGGCCACGACCAGCGGGCCGGAGAGGGACAGGCGCGTCTTGACCGGGTACTTGGTCAGCTCGGCGAGGATCGACTCCATCGGCTGGTTGAGGTCGATCTTCACGACGTCGCCGTCCGACTCGAGATGCTCGTCCGTGGTCTCCGGCAGGAAGCGCGCCGGGTCCGTCTCCAGCTGCTCCAGGAAGACGCCCTCGGCGGTGATCTTCGCGACGGCCTGGCGGTCGGCCGAGCAGGAGACGGCGATGGCGACCGGGCAGGACGCGCCGTGGCGGGGGAGACGGACGACCCGGACGTCGTGGCAGAAGTACTTGCCGCCGAACTGCGCGCCGATGCCGATCTTCTGCGTCAGCTCGAAGACCTTCTGCTCGAGGTCCTTGTCGCGGAAGCCGTGGCCCAGCTCGGAGCCCTCCGCCGGAATCTCGTCGAGGTAGTGCGCGGACGCGTACTTCGCGGTCTTCAGGGCGTACTCGGCGCTCGTACCACCGACGACGATCGCCAGGTGGTACGGCGGGCAGGCGGCCGTGCCGAGCGAGCGGATCTTCTCCTCCAGGAACTTCATCATGGAGGCCTCGTTCAGGACGGCCTTGGTCTCCTGGTAGAGGAACGACTTGTTGGCCGAGCCGCCACCCTTCGCCATGAAGAGGAACTTGTACGCGCCGCCGTCCGTCGCGTACAGCTCGATCTGCGCCGGGAGGTTCGAGCCGGTGTTCTTCTCCTCCCACATGGTGAGCGGGGCCATCTGCGAGTAGCGCAGGTTGAGGTTCAGATACGCGTCGTAGATACCGCGGCTCAGGGCCTCCTCGTCACCGCCCTCCGTGAGGACGTTCTGGCCGCGCTTGCCCATGACGATCGCGGTGCCGGTGTCCTGGCACATCGGGAGGACGCCCGCGGCCGCGATGTTCGCGTTCTTGAGCAGGTCCAGCGCCACGAACTTGTCGTTCGACGACGCCTCGGGGTCGTCGATGATGCGCCGCAGCTGCGCGAGGTGGGCCGGACGCAGGTAGTGCTGGATGTCGTGGATGGCCTCCTCGGCGAGCTTGCGCAGCGCCTCGGGCTCGACCTTGAGGAACGTCCGCCCGTCGGCCTCGAAGGTGGAGACACCCTCGGAGGTCACCAGCCGGTACGGCGTGGTGTCCTCTCCCGTCGGCAGCAGATCGGTATATGCGAACTCCGGCATTTCGCCCATTCCTCACTCGACAGACGCGGCGACTGGCCCTCATCGGCAGCGCTCACAGCGTCCACCAGCGTAGAACTTGGCGAGTCGGGCGAGGTTGTGAGGTAAGGCTCAGTTCGATTGCTTCCGGCCGACCGCGCCGGGCCGTTCCCGGCCGGACTGTGGGGTAGTCGCGATCTATCGCGTTTGGGTACGCTGCTGTCGTGGACCTCGAGAAGCAAGACTCAGCGAAGGCTCAAGGCGACGGCAGGGCCCCGGTGGCGGAGCCCGATCCGGGTCCTGTTCAGGAGTCGATGCGCGAGCCCGTGGCGCTCCGCGCCTCCGACGCGGACCTGCGCGAGCCCGTGGCGCTCCGCGCCTCCGACGCGGACCGCGACCGGATCGCGGACATCCTCCGTGAGGCCCTCGCTGAGGGCAGGCTCACGGCCGACGAGCACGCCGAGCGGATCGACGGCGTCTATCGCGCGAAAACCCTCGGCGAACTCGAACCGCTGGTCCGGGACCTTCCGGCGGGCCGCGATGCCGCCGGCTCCGGCACCGACTTCGCCTCCGCGGCGTACGACCCGGCACCGTCCCGGCCTACCGCGGGCGCGGTGCCGTCTGTCGCCGACGAGAACCTGGTCGCGGTCTTCAGCAGCTCCGTCCGCAAGGGCCGTTGGCGCGTGGGCCGCAGGACCCATGCGTACGCGATCTTCGGCAGCGTCGAGATCGACCTCAGCGAGGCGATCTTCGAGTACCAGCAGGTCGTGATCAAGGCGATCTCGGTCTTCGGCAACGTGGAGATCCGCGTCCCGGAGAACATCTCGCTGCGCGGGAACGGCGGCGGGGTGCTGGGTAACTTCGAGGTGGACACGCTCGACTCGGCCGAGCGCGACGCCCCCGTGGTCTTCGTCGACGGCATGGCCGTCCTCGGCAACATCGAGGCGAGGCCCAAGCGGGGCAAGCTCGTACGCGACCTGCAGGACCGTATCGACCGCCATCTGCGCAAGCACTTGGGGCACTGAGCCGGTTCAGCGGTTGGGGCACTGAGCCGGTTCGCGGTTCCCGGGGCTCCGGAGGGCGGCGAGTCGGCACGGCTTTGTGCGGCGAACTTTCGTGCATCGGAACTTAGTGCATAGGCGCGCGCACAGCGGGTAGACCATGCTCCATCGCCGCTCGCTCGCGAAGCCGTCGTCAGGAGTAGACCGTGCTGCAACCGCCGCATCAGTCCCTGCAGGTAGCTGCCGTTCCGCCCCGGCGGGTCCCAGTGCGAGACCGCGATCAGGACAATCCATGGCACACCGAGGCCGTGTGCCGCCGCGATGAGGCCGGACTGTTCTTCGCCCCGTCCAAGGAACCCACCGCCGCCCGGCTGTCTCGCGAAGAGGCCGCCAAGCGCGTCTGCGCCCGCTGTCCCGTCATGGTCGAGTGCCGCGAGCACGCGCTGCTGCAGCCCGAGCCGTACGGCGTGTGGGGCGGCCTGACCGCCGCCGAGCGCCGCGTGGTCCTGGCCCGCCGCCGCAGGCGCGAGCTGGAGCTGAAGAAGGCGGCCCGGGCCGCCGACCCGATGGCCGCGGCCGGGTAGCCGGTAGCCCGTGGTCCGTACGTGAAATGGGGCGCCCTCCCGCACAGAGGGCGCCTCATATCGCGTGGGTGCGGACCAGGCAGTCAACTGCTTGGACCAGGCAGTCAACTGCTTGGAACAGTCGGTCCAGGCGGTCGGTTCGGTTACTGCGCGCGGTCGAAGTCGATGGCGCTGTAGGCGCGCAGCTTCGACAGGCGGTGTACCGAGTCGATCTGCCGGATGGTGCCGGACTTGGACCGCATGACCAGCGACGACGTCGACGCTGTCTCCGCGCGGTACCGCACTCCGCGCAGCAGCTCACCGTCGGTGATGCCGGTGGCGACGAAGAACACGTTCTCGCCGGAGACCAGGTCGTTGGTGGACAGGACGCGGTCGAGGTCATGGCCGGCGTCGAGGGCGCGCTGCCGCTCCTCGTCGTCCTTGGGCCACAGCTTGCCCTGGATCGTGCCGCCCAGGCACTTGATCGCGCACGCCGAGATGATGCCCTCCGGCGTACCGCCGATGCCCATCAGCAGGTCGATGCCGCTGTCCTCGCGGACGGCCAGGATGGAGCCCGCGACATCGCCGTCGGAGATCAGCTTGATGCGGGCGCCGGTCTCCCGGATCTCCTTGATGATCCCCTCGTGGCGGGGCCGGTCGAGGATGACGACGGTCACGTCCCCGGCAGAGCACCCCTTGGCCTTGGCGACCCGGCGGATGTTGACGGAGACGGGAGCGTTGATGTCGACGAAGTCCGCGGCTTCGGGACCGGTGACCAGCTTGTCCATATAGAAGACGGCGGACGGGTCGAACATGGTGCCGCGGTCGGCGGCTGCCAGCACCGCGATGGCGTTCGGCATGCCTTTGGCGCACAGTGTGGTGCCGTCGATCGGGTCGACCGCGATGTCGCACTCGGCCCCGGTGCTGTCGCCGATGCGCTCTCCGTTGAAGAGCATGGGCGCCTCGTCCTTCTCGCCCTCGCCGATGACGACGACGCCGTTCATCGAGACGGTGGAGACGAGGGTGCGCATGGCCCGTACCGCAGCGCCGTCGGCGCCGTTCTTGTCCCCGCGGCCCACCCAGCGGCCCGCGGCCATCGCTGCGGCCTCGGTGACCCGGACGAGCTCCATGGCGAGGTTGCGGTCGGGGGCCTCGGGTGAGACCTCGAGTTCGGAAGGCAGATGATTCTCGGTCATCGAGACGCACCTTTCTGATACGAACAGGGCAGCGCCCGAAGGGCTCTTTGGAAGGGCGGTGGTGGGAGACGGGCGGGCGGCCGGCTGAGGGTGATGAGTCCCGACTCTATCGGCAGGCTGACAAAATGAGCAGTGGGCCCTACGTATGAGCGGATAGGGAGCGGCCAGGCATAGCGCTCGTCACAGTTGTCGCGTTCGGGGCAGGGGGGTGCCGGGGCGTGGACGGGGACCTGCGACGATGGGGGCGTGGCAGGTACGAAAGGCAAGCAGACCGTGCGGGACATGGTGCTGTCGTTGGGCGTGATCATTCTGGTCGCGTTCTTCATATACCTCTTCATCCCGCACGACGGCACTCAAACACCCCTGAAGCGTGTCGACTACCGCGTCGATCTGCTGACGGCGCGCCGCGCGGCGGCGTACCCGGTGGCGGCGCCGGAGGGCCTGCCCAAGGAGTGGAAGCCGACGTCGGTGCGGTTCCAGGGCGCCGACCACGACGCATGGCATCTAGGCTTCCACACGGCCGACGGCCAGTACGTCGCCGTCGAGCAGTCCACCGACAAGCCGGCCGACTTCATCGAGCAGAAGAGCCAGGGCGCAGAGAAGACGAAGGTCGCCGAGCAGATCGGCGATCAGACGTGGCACCGCTACGAGGGCCCGAAGTACGACGCGCTCGTACTCGAGGGCGACGGCTACACGACGGTGATCACGGGCACGGGTTCGTTCGGCCAGCTGACGAAGATGGCGGGCGCACTGAGGACGTCGTGAGTGGTGCGCTGACCGTTGTGGGCAGTTTGGGGCGGAACCCGCGGGCGCAACACCACGACGGCGGGTGCCTCGAGAAGTACGTTGAGGAAAGGGAAAGGCCCCCGGCGATGCGCCGGGGGCCGTCCTGGTTCCTGGTTCCGTCCAGGGACGTCAGACCGTGGTGATGACCTGGTCGAACTCCAGCCGCGGAGAACGCGGGAACCATGCGTCCTCACCGGGCTTGCCGATGTTGACGATGATCAGCGGAGTGTGGTCGCCGTCCAGGAACTCCTTCTGGACACCCTCGAAGTCGAAGCCGGTCATCGGGCCGGCGGCCAGCCCGGCGGCGCGGACGCCGACGATGAAGTACGCGGCCTGCAGCGCGGCGTTCAGGCCCGCGGCCTGCTCGCGGGCCGGACGCTCCGAGAAGAAGACGTCCTTGGCCTGCGGGAAGTGCGGGAAGAGCTCCGGCAGCTCCTCGTGGAACTCGTTGTCCGCGGAGAGGATCGCGACGAGCGGGGCGGTGGCCGTCTTCGGCTGGTTGCCCTCGGCCATGTGCTTCACGAGGCGCTCACGGGCCTCGGGGGAGCGGACCAGGGTGACGCGCAGCGGGGACTGGTTGAAGGCGGTCGGACCGTACTTGACCAGGTCGTAGATCGCCTGCACCTGCTCGTCCGTCACCGGCTCGTCGGTGAAGGTGTTCGCGGTGCGGGCCTCACGGAAGAGCAGGTCCTGGGCGGCGGGGTCAAGAACGAGGGACATGAAATGAACCTTCTCGAGATACGCGGTCGATCCGGCGGATCAGGGCGATCCATGGATCAAGCTGGCAGGAACGACCGTACGCAGATTACGTTTAAAGTTCAACCAAAGCGCGAGCTCGGGTGACCGGTTTCACAAACCTGTAACGCTTGCGGCGGCCGCACCCTTGTGGGGGCTGACAGTTCCACGATGCCGGGCGCATGCCGGTCTCCTCCACGGCCGATGTGCCTGCTCCCTACGGACGAGATGCCCGTTCCCCATGGCCGATGGGCCCGGACCACTGGCCACTGGCTGCGGTCAGCCGCCTGCCGCCTGCCGCCTGCCGCCTGCCGCCAGTCGGCCACCGGCTGCGGGCAGCCGCCGGGCGCCAGTCGGCCACCACTAGCCGCCAGCCGCCAGCCGCCTGCCGCCGGTCGTCAGTCGTCGGCGCCGCCCGCCGCGGCGCCGTTCCCCGTACCGTCGCCGGCTTCCGCTTCCTCGTCGGCGAGCGCGGCGTCCAGCCGGGCCCGCGCCCCCTCCAGCCAGCGTCGGCACACCTTGGCCAGCTCCTCGCCCCGCTCCCACAGGGCCAGTGACTCCTCGAGCGTGGTGCCGCCCGCCTCGAGGCGGCGTACGACCTCGATCAGCTCGTCCCGCGCCTGCTCGTATCCGAGGGTGCCCGCCGCCTCGTTCGCCCCGGCCTCGTCCGTCCTGCTGGTCATGCGCCCACCCTATGCGTCGACTCGTCCCGCCCTGCCGGCCCCGCTGCTCGCACCATGAACTCGCCTTCCGCGACCCGGGCCCGGAGCTCCTCGTCCACCGCCACCTCGTCCGGCGCCCGGACCACGTGGCCGTCCGCCTTCTGCAGGACCGCGTACCCGCGCTGCAGCGTCGCCGCGGGGGAGAGCGCCACCACGCGCGCGTGCGTATGCGTGAGCTCCGAGTCCGCGCGGTCCAGGCAGTGGGCCAGCGTGCGGCGGCTGCGCGCAAGCAACGCCTCGATGTGCTGCTCGCGCTCCTCGACCATGCGGTGCGGATCCTGCATACAGGGCCTGGTCAGGGCGTGTGCGAGGCCACGCTCCTCGCGGTCGACGAAGGCCTCGGCGCAGCGCCGGGCCCGGTTCCTCAGCGACTGCACCCGCTCGAGCTCCTCGCCTACGTCCGGCACGACCTTCTTGGCCGCATCGGTCGGTGTGGAGGCGCGCAGGTCCGCCACGAAGTCGAGGAGGGGGTTGTCCGGCTCGTGCCCGATCGCCGACACCACCGGCGTACGACAGGACGCCACCGCCCGTACCAGCTGCTCGTCCGAGAACGGGAGCAGGTCCTCCACGCTGCCGCCGCCGCGCGCCACGATGATCACGTCGACCTCGTCGAGCGCGTCCAGGTCCTTCACGGCCTGCACGACCTGCGGAACCGCGTGCACACCCTGCACGGCGACGTTGCGCACCTCGAAGCGGACCGCCGGCCAGCGGTGCCGGGCGTTCTCCAGTACGTCCCGCTCGGCCGCCGATGCGCGGCCGCAGACCAGGCCGATGAGCTGCGGCAGGAACGGCAGCGGCTTCTTGCGCTCTGCGGCGAACAGGCCCTCGCCCGCCAGCGACTTCTTCAGGTGCTCGAGGCGCGCGAGCAGCTCGCCCACGCCCACCGGCCGTATCTCCGCCGCTCGTAGCGACAGCTGCCCACGCGGCGCGTACCACTCCGGTTTCGCGAGCACCACGACGCGGGCGCCCTCGGACACGACGTCCGCCACCGCGTCGAACACCTGGCGATAGCAGGTGACGCCGACCGAGATGTCGTACGACGGGTCGCGCAGCGTCATGAAGACGACGCCCGCACCCGGGCGCCGCGAGAGCTGGGTGATCTGGCCCTCGACCCATACGGCCCCGAGCCGGTCGATCCAGCCCCCGATGAGCCGCGACACCTCACCGACGGGCAGCGGTGCTTCGGCAGACGTGTTCACAGCCATGCGGCGAGCCTAGCCGCCGACACCGACAATCCCCGGGGGCTCCTTTACGAGCGGGCGGCTTCTTAACGAGCGGGCGGCTCCTTTACGAGCGACCCCCACGCGCGCGTAGCGAACACCGAGCCCCACGCGCGCGTGAGCAAGCGCGTGAGCAAACCTGGAGTGGATCTTCGGTCCGCCAGGTGCGGCCTTACGATGGTGGGCATGACTGCTTCGCCTTCCCGCAAGGTCCTGCTCGCCGCCCCCCGTGGCTACTGCGCGGGCGTGGACCGCGCCGTCATCGCCGTCGAGAAGGCCCTGGAGCAGTACGGGGCCCCCATCTACGTCCGCCACGAGATCGTCCACAACAAGTACGTCGTGCAGACCCTGGAACGGAAGGGCGCGATCTTCGTCGAGCAGACGGCGGAGGTCCCCGAGGGGTCGATCGTGATGTTCTCGGCGCACGGTGTCGCGCCGGTCGTCCACGAGGAGGCCGCGGCAGGCAAGCTCGCCACCATCGACGCGACCTGCCCGCTGGTCACCAAGGTGCACAAGGAAGCCGTCCGCTTCGCCAACGATGACTACGACATCCTCCTGATCGGCCACGAGGGCCACGAGGAGGTCATCGGCACGTCCGGTGAGGCCCCGGACCACATCACGCTGGTCGACGGCCCCGAGGACGTCGCGAAGGTCGAGGTCCGCGACCCGTCGAAGGTCGTCTGGCTCTCCCAGACCACGCTCTCCGTCGACGAGACCATGGAGACCGTCGACGCGCTCAAGGAGAAGTTCCCGCAGCTCATCTCCCCGCCCAGCGACGACATCTGCTACGCCACGCAGAACCGGCAGCTGGCCGTGAAGCAGATGGGCGCCGAGGCCGACCTCGTCATCGTCGTCGGCTCCCGCAACTCCTCCAACTCCAAGCGGCTGGTCGAGGTCGCCAAGCTCGCGGGCGCGCGCGAGGCGTATCTCGTCGACTTCGCCGAGGAGATCGACGAGGCCTGGCTGGAGGGCGTGACGACGGTCGGTGTCACGTCCGGCGCCTCCGTCCCCGAGGTGCTCGTGGAGGGCGTACTGGAGTACCTCGCCGCCCGCGGTTTCGAGGACGTGGAGATCGTCAAGGCCGCCGAGGAGTCGATCACCTTCTCGCTGCCCAAGGAGCTCCGCCGCGATCTGCGCGCCGAGGCGGCGGCGCTGATCGCGGAGCGCACCGAGAAGAAGTAACCGTCGAGGTGACCGTCACGTCGCCCGGAAGTGAGTGTCAGCAGGGCGCCGTAACGTAGTGCTCATGCAGATCTTCGGCGTGGACATCGGCGGCTCAGGGATCAAGGGCGCTCCCGTGGACCTGGACCGCGGAGACCTGGCGGACGACCGTTTCAAGGTGCTGACCCCGCATCCGGCCACGCCGGACGGGGTCGCCGATTGCGTCAAGGAGGTCGTCGACCACTTCGAGTGGAGCGGCCCGGTCGGCATCACGTTCCCCGGGGTGGTCACCGGTGGGTCCACCGTCCGTACGGCGGCCAATGTCGACAAGAGCTGGATCGACGTCGACGCGCGCGCCCTGCTGAGCGAGCGGCTCGGCGGCCTCCCGGTGACGGTGCTGAACGACGCGGACGCGGCGGGCGTGGCCGAGATGCACTTCGGTGCGGGGCGTGATCGCAAGGGGACGGTCATCCTGCTGACCTTCGGTACCGGCATCGGCAGCGCCGTGTTCATCGACGGCGCGCTCGTGCCGAACACCGAGCTGGGCCACCTGGAGCTGCACGGCCACGACGCCGAGAAGCACGCCTCGACGAAGGTCAAGGACGACGAGGGCCTGAGCTGGGAGCAGTGGGCGCGCCGCGTGCAGAAGTATCTGGCGCATGTCGAGATGCTCTTCTCGCCCGAGCTGTTCATCATCGGCGGCGGGGTCAGCCGCAAGGCACAGAAGTTCCTGCCGCTGATCAAGGGCATCAAGGCCGAGATGGTCCCCGCGGAACTGCAGAACAACGCGGGCATCGTGGGCGCGGCGATGCGGGCGGCGGAGCGGGCGTAGACGCGCGGCGCGGGGGAGCGGATCCCGGCGCCCGCGGCGCGTCGGGCGGTACGGCCGTCAGGCCGTCGCGCCGTACGGCCTGAGGCGCGTATGGCCTGAGGTGCACTTCGGCCTGAGGTGCACTTCGGCCTGAGGCGCCGTACGGATGAGGTGCTGAAAACGGCCTGAGGTGCGGTACGGCCTGACGGCCGTGCTCAGGCCGAAGGGCGCCTCACGCCATAGGGCTCCTCAGGCCGTACGGCGCCGCGGCCGGGGCGGTCGTGGTGGCCGACGCCGCAGCTGTGCACGCCGCCGCGCCATCAGCCTGACCTTTCGTACGGTCGTGATGACCCCGGCGATCAGCGTGCCGCCGTACAACCAGCCGGCGTGCATCGCCAGCGCCGTGACCAGCCCCATGATCCGCTGGCCCAAGCCGCCAGAGCCCTCCATGATCGGCAGCAGCCCGACGACGAAGGCGATCGGCACCACGATCGGCGCGGTGACCAGGTCGGCCGGCCGTACCCAGAGCGCGGTCAGCGCGCTCACCGGCAGGAACAGCACGCCGTACACGATGAGCGAGCCGCCGAGCACCACCTGGTCCACACAGGCGAGCACGAACATGGAGGCGGTGCAGAACAGCCCGATGCCGATCCCGGTGAGGCGCGGATTCGGCATCCGGCGGGCGGCCTGCACCAGCCTGCGCACCGTGCGTACGTAGGATGCCGCGGGCTGGCGTGGACGGGGCGCCGCCCGCTGGACCGTGGCAGGCCGACCACGTCCGCTTTGCGGGGGAAGAGGCGCGGTGCGTCGCGGCCGGGGCTGAGGGGGACGCATCCTGTGTTGCTCCACCGGTCCAACCTAGGTCGGGTAATAGGCGGAATACGTCCTGAGACACGCGTTTTGGCCGACCTTGGCCATCCGTTCGCCGCACTCGCACCAACCCAGACCGACGACGACGGACTCGGACGCGCACGGTGACCGATTCCGTGTACGGAAGGTGACCGGGTCCGTGTACGGAAGCGGGGCTCCGGTACGGCCGCGGGAGTCCGAGCGTGGAACCCGGGACTCCAGGACGGCGAAAGCCCGGGCTCACCGCACGCCGTAGACTGGTGGATCGGCCCGCTGCTCGGGCTCGCCGTCCACCCAGCCCTCACGTACGGGAAGTCGCAACGTGTCGCTCACGATCGGAATCGTCGGTCTGCCGAATGTCGGCAAGTCGACCCTGTTCAACGCCCTGACCAAGAACGACGTGCTGGCGGCCAACTACCCGTTCGCCACGATCGAGCCCAACGTCGGCGTGGTCGGTGTCCCGGACACCCGCCTCACCAAGCTGGCCGAAATCTTCTCCTCACAGCGGACCCTGCCCGCCACGGTCGACTTCGTCGACATCGCCGGCATCGTGCGCGGTGCGAGCGAGGGCGAGGGCCTGGGCAACAAGTTCCTCGCGAACATCCGCGAATCCGACGCGATCTGCCAGGTCATCCGCGCCTTCAAGGACGAGAACGTCGTCCACGTCGACGGCAAGGTCTCGCCGAAGGACGACATCGAGACGATCAACACCGAGCTGATCCTCGCCGACCTGCAGACCATCGAGAAGGTCCTGCCGCGCCTCCAGAAGGAGTCGCGGATCAAGAAGGACATCCAGCCGAAGGTCAAGGCGGTCGAGGAGGCGAAGGAGATCCTGGAGGGCGGCCGGACCCTGTTCGCGGCCGGCATCAGGCAGGGCGAGGCCAACGAGGACGTCCTCCACGACCTGCACCTGCTCACCGTCAAGCCCTTCCTCTACGTCTTCAACGTGGACGAGGAGGAGCTGACCGACGAGGCCTTCAAGCAGGAGCAGCGCGCCCTTGTCGCGCCAGCCGAGGCGATCTTCCTCAACGCCAAGCTGGAGGCGGACCTCGCCGAGCTCGACGAGGACGAGGCCCTCGAGCTCCTCCAATCCGTCGGCCAGGACGAGCCAGGCCTCGCCACGCTTGCCCGCGTCGGCTTCAACACCCTGGGCCTGCAGACGTACCTCACGGCGGGCCCCAAGGAGTCCCGCGCCTGGACGATCAAGAGGGGCGCCACGGCCCCCGAGGCGGCCGGCGTCATCCACACCGACTTCCAGAAGGGCTTCATCAAGGCCGAGGTCATCTCCTTTGAGGACCTGGTCGAGTGCGGCTCGGTCCACGACGCCCGCGCGGCCGGCAAGGCCCGCATGGAGGGCAAGGACTATGTGATGCGGGACGGGGACGTGGTGGAGTTCCGCTTCAACGTCTAAAGCGGGTTCGAGGGCCGTCTGACCTGCGGCGGAGCGGGTCGGGCGGCCTTTCGGTCCGCAAGGAGTCCGCGGAACCGCCGACCAGGGGGCTTGTGGCACCCGGACGCCGCTATGCGGATCCTGGGTCGACGGGTGTAGGGGAGCAAGGTAATGGCGGAGTACGTGCCGAACGAGCTGCTGTCGAGGCTCGTTGGGTGTCGGTTGGACGCTGTGCATTTCGTTCTGGACTACCTGGAGCTGCACTTCGGTTCGCCGGACGAGCAGATCCTCAGGTACCTCGTGACGCCGAGCGTCGAGGCTCCCGACGGCGAGGTCTACCGCGACGGCCGGCTCGGATACGCCGACGCCCTGCGCGCCCTGGCCGGTGAGGAGGTCATCGACACTGCCGAGGCCACAGGCATCGGCCTGCGGATCCGGCTGCCGTCCGGCACCGTCGTCCTGCACCCGGAATGGGACGAGCTCGTCGGCCCGGAGATCGCGGAGTACCGGACCCAGGACTTCGCGGACTGGATGGTCTGGCGCTCGGGCGAGGACTCCTTCGAGGACCTGGCGTAGCCGCGTCGTCCGATGAACTCCCGCTCCGGTGGACTGGCCGGACTCCGGTGTTGTAGCGGCGCGAGGTGCGGTCGGGCAGTCCGCACACAGTCCGCAGGGTGCCCGCGAACACCCGTCCGCTGCCAACGCCCGTAAACCGGAAGCCGGTCGGCACGTCTGCGGGCTGGAGGCAGGCCCGAGAGCTGGGCGCGTACAGCGGTGTTCTGGGAGAACCCTTGGATGATCCGTGCGCGGGAGGGGTCAACCCCGCGCTACCGCATCCTTCAATCTGTCGGTGCCGCTGAATGCCGTGCGGTGAGAACGGTGTACGGTCCCACGTCCTGGCGTGTGAATGAGGACTCATCGAAGAGGTGAGTCGGGATCGTGATGCGTTCGGAGCTCGTGGTCGGGACCCGGGGGAAATGGTGATGGGTCAGCGTGAGGTCGAATCCCCCCGGCACACGCGTGAGGACGAAGACATCCGGCGGGCGGAACGCGCCTGATGCCATGGCCAGGGTGAACGACTGTGCGTTACAGGCCCTCAGCCAGCGCTTCACTTCTTCATTCCGCTCCTCATGGCGGCCCAGAGGGTTGGAGTAACCCGGAGTGCTGGTGAGGTACGACCAGTAGGGACGCACGGACGTGAGACGGTGGACATCGGTCAGTACGACGAGTTCCTGGGGTTGCTTCCCGGTGGCCTTTTCGATGGCTTCGTCAAGCGGTGCCAGCCACTCGTCCGTCCTGCCAGGATCTGGGACACGGGCGGTCCGGGCGGGACGTGAGCCGTCACTGAGCGGGTAGCTCTGCCGGTATGCCAGATCGACTTCCCTGGTCAGAGCGGCATGCGCGTGTTGGAGGGTGGAGACGGCGAGGAGGGCTGCCAGGCCGGCGAAGACGGGAAGAGACGCCCGCCACGACACCTGCGGCCTTCGGCGTACGACGACCAGCAGTTCCCCTACGGCAAGGATCCCCGCGCAGTAGAGCGCGGCGAGCAGTACCGGGTGAACGCGGAACGACAGCAGGGTGGTTCCCGCGGCGATGGCCAGCTGGGACAGCACCGACCACGCGTAGCAGCAGCACACGAGAACGAGCAGCCCACCGGCAACCGCGTGCTTACGGGCGCGCAGGAGCAGCCAGGCAGTTCCCGTGAGACACAGAACACCCGGCGGGTCCAGCGAGGTCATCGGCAGCAGATAGGTGATCTGCTGGTACGGGATGAACTTCAGAGCCGTGGTCGACGGTGATCCGAGGGGCAGGGACGCGAGCCAGTAGGGGAGCAGCACGACACAGCCCGCCGGCGCGGCCACACCTGCGACAACGGCCGTGCGGAGGAGAAGGGTTGCGCCGCACCCAGGGTGCCGCGCGAAGCGGATTCCGACAAGAACAAGCAGGCAGAAGGCCCAGAACGCGGCCAGCATGGTGTAGCACAGGACGGCGAGCCCGAGTGAGGCCCCAAGGGACGCGAGCGCCCGCCATCGAGTCCGGTCGTCGCCCAGCACCCGGTACGCGATCACTGTCAAGGGCGGCAGCGCGGCCCCCACCAGCCAGGCGTAGGGTTCCCGGACGCCGAGCGACGGTTCGACGAATGCGCAGGCGCTGGTTGCGCCGGCGAGGAGCATGGCGAGCCGGGCGGTGACCAGCAGCCTCCACAGGGAGAGCGCCACGGCCGCGGCCAAGGCGGTGGAGAGAATGCTCAGCGGTTTGAAGACGGCCCACCCGTCGATCCCGAGGAGAGCCGCGGTGCGCCCGGCGGCCCAGAACCAACCGGGTGGGTACAGCGGCGGGACGCCTTGGTAAGCGAAGTCGGCCAGGTGGGGCGACGAGGCGAACCGCGTCACGTACGCGATGCGGAACTGGTTGTCGGAGGCCAGTCCTCCCAGAAACCACCGCGTCCCGTGCAACGGAATGGCCAGGAGAAGCGTGGGGAGGGCTGACACGGCCGCGTACCCGGCCCAGGGAAGTGCGGCCGAGGCCCGGAGGCTGGTAGCCAGGACCGTCACGACCGCCACCAGTGTCGCCGAGCAGAGCGATGCGAGAACGGTCGGCAGCAGTGACGGCTCGGGGATGGACAGCCGCAGCACTGCGACCTGAAGCAGCAGGCTGACGACGACCGCGATGGCGGCCCCGGCAACCGCCTCGATGACAAACCGAGTGAAGGTGAGCTGGAACGTCCGGGGGGCGGTGGGGCGCTCCGCGGGCGGCCGCTGAGCGGTCGACACCGGTGGACGGAGCTTTTGCAGAGTGGTCATGAGACGGGGACCCTCCGGCGGAGATTCCGGTACGAGCGCCAAGCCCGGCGCAGCGCGGGGCTCAAGCGGTGTGAGGTGAGCAGTCGATCGCCGAGCGGACCGATGGGCAGCCCGCCGGGAAGCCGAAGACGGGTCAGCCGGCCCAGGCCGACGTTCCTCCGGACCACGGCACTGCCCTTGTGCTGGGCGAGGAACTGCTCTGCGTCGCGACGGAGTTGGGGATACGCCTGAGGGTGCATGCAGTACGTCAGGGTCCTGACCAGGGGCCCGGGGTCGTCACCGCCGACGGGGGCACCTCCCCGCTCCTTGTTGTGCGGGGGGAGGGAGGGTGAGGACAGCCCGGCGTACGCGATCGCAAGAGGGATGCGGTTGCTGTTCGAGTAGGGCCTGAGACCGCTCAGCACGGATTCGGTCCCGACTCGGAAGGCCGGGATTCCATAGAGGGTCCGTGCGGTGAACAGCCCCGTGGAGAAGCAGCCGATGACCGCGCTGGGCCGGACTTCCTGGAAGAGCACTTCGGCCGGTACGGGCGCCGTCGTGGAGCGGAACTCGACCCCGAGGTCCGCCGCGGACTTGCACAGCGCCTCTGTCTGTGTCCCCGGGGCACTCGGATGTGCCTTGAACACCACATGCCGGTGCCCTGCCTCCACGGCCTGACGCAGCATCCTGAGATGGAGACGGTCCTCCTCCTGGGCGCTGATGATTCCGGCTGCGGACAGATACTGGCCGAGAATGACCGCGGGTGCTTCACCCCCACGCAGTGGCGCGACGACGTCCGCCGCTTCCCGAGTGCGTGCCAGCTCGGCGAACACCGACCGCAGCGCGTCGTGCGGGATGGCCCGATGGGCCGGCATGCGGTGGCCGAAGGCAGCCTCGTCCAGGACCAGCGGGCGCAGGCCCGGCACGAGGTCGGGGTGTACGAGATCCTCGATCCGCTGCAGAACCTGGTGCGGGATGCGGCTGCGCAGAGGGCCGTATGCCATCAGGCCGTCGGCATAGACATGGATGGGGCTGTCGCTGAACACCCTGGCCAGCGCCTGGCCGGGTGAGGTCTGGATGGACTCGACGACCAGTGAGACCGGCTCCTCGGGACCGATCCCCCAGCTGCTGCTCAGGACCCGCTGCAGGAGCGGGATGTCGCAGGGGCGGGGAGACCAGTCCCATGGGTGGTTGGGGTGAATGGCGTCGTTCCAGGAGATCACCTCGTCGAACCGCTTGCGCAGGACGGCGAACCCGAGACGCTCCTCCCAGCTGGGGGTGGCCTCGGGCACGGCGGTGTTCGTCGAGGTCACCAGGACGCGGCGCACGGGACCGGATGAGGCCAGGAGGCCGGCATCAAGGGCCGCGCACACCGTGGCAAGACCGTAGACGGTGGACACTTCGGTGATCTGGACCGTCACGGCCGCCGCCCTCCCTTGGGCCGGTACATCGAAAGCAGACGATTGCGCCGCCGCTCGTCCATGCGGTGGATGACGTCCGCGAAAAGGTCCTGCGGAAGTGTGTCCGCGAACTGCCGGTAGCGACGGCAGAAGCGACGGGCCGTGGATCGCTGGTAGCCGGAGACCTGCTCGATGTGGTGGTGCACGATGCCGAGGAACGAACGGATGGCCTTGGGCAGCAGGTGGTCGCTCATCGGATGCGACGCCACCTCGTTGATCACGTTCTCGAAGGCGGGCAGGAAGTCCAGCTGCCGGTCGTCGACCGCTCGGGTCAGGGACGTACGCACGTCTCTGCGGTAGCGCAGTCCGTCAAGTCCGACCACTGCGTACGACGTGGCGTTCATGTGAAGCCGCCAGGTCCAGTGCCGGTCTTCGCACGTCCGCAGCGCCGGGTCGAACATGAGGAGTCCGGCGTCGACGAGTCGGCGGCTGTATGCGCCGGACCAGGTGTTCGGATAGTCGATCATGGTCTCGCGCTGCTCGATGGCGACACCGTCGAGAGGGTGCAGGACCTGACGTCGGCGGTGCTCGGGGGCCCGGCACAGGGTGCGCCGTGTCCCTGTGACCCTGATGTGGTCGACCTTGATGAAGTCGGTGCCGAGGTCGGCCGCGACCGCGGCGAGCCTCGGGTAGTACCCGGGGGCGAGCCAGTCGTCTCCGTCCAGGTACGTGATGTACTCACCGCCGGCCCGCGCGGTGCCCGAGTTGCGAGTGGCGGACACGCCACGGTTCTCCGAGTGCCGGATGAGGGTGCTGTTGGGAAGCGCGTGCACCGCTTCCTCCAGCAGCCTGGGGGTGTCGTCCGTCGAGTTGTCGTCGACGAAGACGAATTCGATGTCCGTACCTGCGTTCCGCTTCAGGGTCGCGATGCAGTCGGGCAGGTACGGCGCGACGTTGTAGCAGGCGATGACGGAGGTCAGCTTCACAGCAGTACCGTTTCTGCGAGCCGTTCGGGGACGTGGCGGAGCTTCTTCGTCCGGCCGGACTCGCAGTCGTGGACCTTCTCGGCCGCGACGCAGCCGCCCTCGGGGGTCACGTCGACCTGAGGAAACGCTTCTTCTGACTGAGACGCTTCTTCTGAGGCGCTGTTGTGGTTGATGTCGGTCTCGCAGGTGATGCAGGCGGACTGACCCGGGTCTGCAGAGCGGCTTCCGGGCATGCGAGGGCTGGGTGGGGGGTTCGTCACAAGGGGTTCCTTCCAAGGGAGGAGCCGCGACCGGGGTGAGGGCACGTCAGTGGCCCGCTGCTCGGGGTTCGGCATCGGCGGGGCGGTCGTCCGCCTGGGCACCCGCCTGGCGGGCCGCATGGGCGATGCTGCCGTCGTCCGCAGAGCCGGGTGTGCCGGTGACGAGCCGCGCAGCCAGGCACTCGAGTACGGCCCGGACCACGAGCGGAACTCCGCCCACGGGGCAAGGTTCTTGCCGGGAACGCCCTGTAGCCCGCCGCGGGCGGGGATCGCGGCCAGGACGGATGACATGGCACTCCTTGGGGGACGGCCAGTGCGTTCACGGGCCCAACGCGAGTGGTTCCACCCAGGTTGTCGGGGTTAATGCGAAGTTCATCCACATTCATCCGATGTTCATGCACCTGGGTTCCGTGGCCGTGCGACTGAAAGCACTCCTCGGACATGGCGTTCCGGACAGCAGGCCGGTACGCGGAGGCCCGTCAGCGCACGCTCAGCTCCCGTACCTCGCCGGGCTTGGTCCCCGTCAGCGTGACGCGTAGGTACCGGGCGGCGACCCCCGGCTCTGGCGCCTGCCAGTGCGCCCCGTCCATCGACGTCTGCGTCGTGTACGCGCGCGTGCCCGTCACCCGGACCTCGGAGAGCGGTGCCGTGCGGGCGAGTTCGACGGTCAGGGAGGCGTCGGGGTCCTCGGGGCGCCAGTACGTCGCGGCGTTGCCGTCGACGGCCGCCGCCGCGTACAGGCCGGGTTCCTCGGAGGTCGCCGTCGCCGGGCGGCAGCGGGCCGTGTTCGCCGTCGGCTCCAGGTCAGGGCGGCGGGTCTTGAGACGGGCGGGGAAGCCCTCGCTCACCGTCACGCGCCCCTGCGGCGACTCGACGGTGAACGGCTCGCCGGACACCAGCCGTACCGTCGTCTCCTCAGGTCCGATGGCGATGTCGTACGTACGCCCCTGCCAGCGCAGCCCCGACAGCCGTACACCGTCCTCGAGTTGGGGCGGCAGCGTCGGGTCCAGACGGACCGTGTTCTCGCGGAGGCGCAGGCCCGTCAGGCCGTGCGTGAAGACCTGCAGGAAACAGCCCTTGCCGGTGAGGAAGTCCTGCGCCGGCGAGCCCGCGAGCGGGTCGCCCGCACCCGCCTTGTCGCCGCGCGCCTCCGAGAAGAGCGCGAACGGACCGCGCGCGAAGGGCCGGTAGGCGCGCTGCAGGAAGGTGTACGCCGCGCAGCCCGGCTCACCGATGGCGGCAGCGTCGATCGCGTGGACGGAGTCCGTCATCGCGGGGCCGTCCGGGTCGGTCCGCTCGGTGTAATAGTCGAGCGTGGCGGCCGCGGCGCCGTCCGGCATGGGCCACTCCAGCGGGTACATCAGCAGCACCGTGTCCGCCTGCTTGATCTGCGACCCCGCATAGCCGTCGTACTGCAGGAAGACCTTGCGGCCCGCGTCGTACGGGATCCGCATGCCGTCGGCGATCCTCGCCCAGGCAGGCGGGGCGGTGGCGCCGACGAGGGCGGACGCGCGCGTGGCGTTGCGCAGGGCGGTGGCGGCCACGGCGTTGGTGTAGACGGCGTCGTCGACGCCGTTGCTGTACTCGTCGGGGCCCGCCACGTTCTTGATCGAGTAGCTGCCGTCGCTGTTCGCCGTCACGCGGGACGCCCAGTACTCGGCGAGGCCGCGCAGCAGCGGCCAGCCCCGTGCGCGCAGCCATGTGCGGTCGCCCGTGGCCAGGTAGTACTGCCAGGCGGCCAGCGCGATGTCGCCCTGGAGGTGGTTCTGGGTGAGGCAGTGCGGCGGGTCCCAGCTCTGGCACTCCGAGTACAGCGCGCCGCGGCTCGCGCTGGTCCACGGGTAGAACAGGCCCTTGACGGAGGTGCGGGCGGCATTCTGAGCGGCGGCAGGGCGCGTCCTGTACCGGTACTCCAGGACGGTCCGGGCGAGTTCGGGGTGCGTGGCCAGCAGCGCGGGGAACATCCACGTCTCGGCGTCCCAGAACACCATGCCCGCGTAGTTGTCGCTGGTCAGGCCGGTGGGCGCGATGCTGTCGCGGGCACCGCGGCGCGTGCCCGACAGCAGCCCGTACTGCGCGGAACGCACCCAGAGCTGGATGTCCGGCCGCCCCGGCACCTCGATGGACGACGACCACAGGCGGCGCCATGCGGCGGTGTGGGCGGCGAACAGGGCGGGCCAGCCGCGCCGGGCGGCCAGTTGCGAGGTCCTCTGCGCGGCCGCGCGCGGGGAGCGGGAGGTGAGCGCGGTGTCCACCCCGACGTACTTCGAGACGTCGTACGTCCTTCCGCTGCGGACGGCGAAGGTGGCGGACTGCGCGGCGCTCAACTCCCGTGCGCCACCGGCCCGGCGGAACTCTCCCGGCGCTCGCAGCGTCGAGGCCACGGCGCCGTCCACGTCCGTGCCGTCCGTGCGGAAGGCGACGTCCATGGTGCGCTCCCCGGCCGCGCCGCCGCCCGTCTGGGCGATCCGCCGGGCGCCGCGCCCGTCGATCCGGTCGGTGACCGTCGCCTCCCCGTCCCAGTGGGGCGTGAGCCGCAGCCGTACGGCTGCGGCGTGTGCGGCGGTCCGGTCCGTCAGTACGTCGTACATCAGGTCCGTGCGGCGGCCGTCGGCCGCGGTCCAGGTGACCGCCGTGCGGACGAAACCGCAGCGCAGGAACAGCGTCTGCCGGTAGTTCGAGACACGGCTGCCGGGGCCGTACGTCTCATCGCCCGCGGTGACGTCCAGGCCCGTCCAGGTGGGCAGGGCGGCGATCGCCTGCCGGCCCTCGGTGTTCGCCGGACCGCGGCCGTACAGTCCGGTGACGAACGCGCCGTCGTAGCGCGGTGTGTACAGCGGCCATCCGGTCTTCTCGCCCGTCGCCGCGTATCCGGCGCCGGCGGGCGGTACACGGGCGCCGAGATATCCGTTGCCCACGTACGCGTGGTACGAGTCGTCCGGATCGATCCGGTGCGCCGTGGGCGCCCAGCCGGACGAGGGCTCGCAGACGCCGACGGGGCGCGGGCCCTCGGCGTGCGCGGCGGGTGGCGGCAGGATCAGGGCGGCCGTGGCGAACGAGGCGATGAGCGGGTGGGTACGCGAGACGTTCACCCCCCGACGATGCGCCGGTGCCGTGCCGCCGCCCGGCGCACGGCACGCGGGTGTCCCTCGGATGGGGGAACCGGCTCCGGTGGGAAACCCGCCCCTCACGCCCCGGACGAGGCCGCGAGCCCCGACTTCAGGCCCGCCCCGCACAGCGGCACCACCGCCGTACGGTCCCCGAGCGCCCCCTCCCGTACCGCCGCCCAGCACACGGCGGACGTCGACTCCACATAGAGCCCCCGCGACGCCAGATCGAGCTGTGCGTGCCGGATCTGGTCCTCCGTGACCGTCAGGAACGTACCGCCCGAGTCCCTTACGGCACGCAGGATCTGCCGCGCCCGCGGCGGGCGCGGAATCGCGATGCCTTCGGCGAGGGTGTCGGCGGCCGGGGTCTCCTCCACGAGATCGTCGGCGTCCGCACGCCAGGCCGCGGCGAGCGGGGCGACCGCCGCGGCCTGCACCGCCCACAGCGCGGGACGCCGGTCGAGCAACCCGGCGCCGTACAGCTCGGCGACGGCGAGGGCGGCGCCCAGCAGCAGCGTGCCGTTGCCTGCGGGCACCACCAGCACCTGGGGCAGCCGCCCGCCGAGGTCCTCCCACAGCTCGTGGACATAGGTCTTGGTGCCGTGCAGGAAGTACGGGTTGTAGGCGTGGCTCGCATAGAACGCGTCCGGGTCGTCGGCCACCTCGCGCGCCACCGCCGCCGTCGCCTCACGTCGGCCGCGGACGACCTCCACGCGCGCGCCGTGCGCTCCGATCTGCTCCAGCTTCTTCGATGACGTACCGAACGGGACGTACACCGTGCAGGGCAGCGCGGCGCGGGCGCAGTACGCCGCGACCGCCGTGCCCGCGTTGCCGCTGCTGTCGGCGATGACGCGCGACGGCCGCAGCCTGAGCGCCAGTTCGGCGAGCATGACGGCGCCGCGGTCCTTGAACGACAGGGTCGGCATCAGATAGTCGAGTTTCGCCGAAATACCGTCCTTCAGGGCCACAAGCGGCGTCCGGCCCTCGCCGAGGGAGACCGAGGGCGTGGCCAGCGGCAGCACCTCGGCGTACCGCCACAGCGAATTCACGCGCCCGGTCAGCGATTTCAGCGGCGCGGGCGTGGGCGAGAAGTCCAGGTCGAGAGGGCCGCGGCAGAGCGGGCAACACCAGGCGAGCGACCCCGCGGGCACGCGCGTGCCGTCGGTCGGGCAGAAGGAGTCCGGCAGTGGCGTCATGGAATCAGGCTAGATTGTGCTGTTTGGTGACGTTGTGTCATGGCCGCCGCGCCCCTGCCAATCGGTCCGCAACCACCCGGCCGCCCAGGAGCCGGGTTCCATCACGGCGACCGCGCTCCACCGCCGGTGGCCCGCTGCCCCTACGATGCGCCAAGTCGTACGCACGCACGTTCTGCACGCACGTGCTCCGTGTTCTGGCAGAGGAGCAAGCAACTCGTGGACATACCGCCGCCGCCCCGCCCCGGCGGCCCCCAGCAGCCGCCAGAGAACCCTTACGCCCCTCCGGGGCAGAGCCCCAACGGCGAGAACCGGCACGGCGAGAACCGGTACGGCGAGCCGCCGTACGGCGGGCCCCCGTACGGCGAGAACCCGTACGGCGAGTACCCCGCCACCCCACCCATGGGCGCCCAGCCCCCCGCCGGCGCCCAGCCTCCCCTGGCGGCCCAGCCCCTTCCCCCGTACCAGCCCTGGCCGCAGCCGCCGTACTTCGCGCCCGTCCCACCGCCCGCCCAGCCGCCCGCCCAGCCGCCCGTCAACGGGCTCGCCATCGCGGCCCTCGTGCTCGGCATCCTCTGCTTCTTGCCCGCCGTCGGTCTGGTCCTCGGCCTGGTCGCGCTGGCGCAGATCAAAAAGCGGGGCGAGCGCGGCAAGGGCATGGCCGTCGCCGGGACGGCCATGTCCGGGCTCGGCGTGGTGCTGCTGGTCCTCTCCCTCGTCACAGGCGCCGTGAGCGACTTCGCCGACGGATTCCGCGACGCCGCCCGGGAGTCGAGCGAGAACGGCGGCACGTTCTCGCTCGACAAGGGCCGGTGCTTCGACTCGCTCGGCGACTCGCTCGAAGGCACGGCGTACGACGTGGACGAGGTGCCGTGCTCGGGCGGGCACGACGGCGAGGTGTTCGCGACCTTCCGGATGACCGGTGGAACGTACCCCGGCGACAGCCGGATCACCGAGGTCGCCGACGAGAAGTGCTACGCGCTCCAGGACTCCTACGTGATGGACACCTGGGCGATGCCGGACGACGTCGACGTCTACTACTTCACGCCCACCCGCGAGAGCTGGGGGATCGGCGACCGCGAGATCACCTGCTTCTTCGGCAGCACGGACGAGGGTGGCACCCTGAAGGGCTCGCTGCGCCGCGACGAGACGACCCTCGACGACGACCAGATCGCCTATCTGCAGGCGGCCAACGTCCTGAACGCCGCGTACGCCTCGGCACCCGAGGAGGAGTACGTCGACGACGATCTGCCCGGCCACAAGCGATGGGCGGGCCGGGTGTCGTCGGCGCTCGCCGACGAGGCGCGCGGGCTGCGCTCGCACGACTGGCCGGCCACGGCGGACAACCAGGTCGCCGCGCTCCTGCGCGACATCGAGGCGGCCCGGAAGCACTGGGCCCTGGCCGCGCGCGCCACCGACGCGGACACCTTCTACGTGCATTACGTGGCCGGGGACAAGCTCCTCGGCCACGAGAAGGCGATTGCGGTGCGCAAGGCTCTGGGGCTCGAAACGACGCTGAGCGATGAGGCGCCGGGCGGGAGCGGCACGGAAACCGGCGCCGAGGTGTGAGCGGGCACGCGACACGGAAGTCTCGCCCTGATCGCTGCGCTCCGGAGACGGCCCGGAAAGCTCCTGCGTAAAACGCAGGCCATCACAGTGAGTGATTCTTTGGCCCTTGGTTGCGGCCAACAACCGACGGTTGCCAGGCTGTTGCTGTCTGTCAATCTGAGGGGAGTGGCACGTGACCTTCGGTGAGCAGCCGGCCTATCTGCGCGTCGCGGGCGATCTGAGAAAGAAGATCGTCAACGGCTCGCTGCCGCCGCACACCCGGCTGCCGTCCCAGGCCCGGATCCGCGAGGAGTACGGCGTCTCGGACACCGTCGCGCTGGAGGCCCGCAAGGTGCTGATGGCCGAAGGGCTCGTCGAGGGCCGCTCGGGATCCGGCACCTATGTGCGCGAGCGGCCCGTGCCGCGCCGTATCGCCCGCTCCGGATTCCGGCCGCCGAGCGGCGCCAGCCCCTTCCGTCAGGAGCAGGCCGACGCTGCGGCGCGCGGCACCTGGGAGTCCCAAAGCGCACAGGCGGAGGCGAGCGCCGCGATCGCCGAGCGCCTCGCGGTCGCATCCGGCGACCGCGTGATGTGCACGAAGTACGTCTTCCGGGACGCGGGCGAGGCGATGATGCTCTCCACGTCCTGGGAGCCCCTCGCCCTCACGGGGCGCACGCCGGTCATGCTCCCCGAAGAGGGCCCACTCGGCGGCATGGGAGTGGCCGAGCGCATGGCGGCGATCGACCTGGTCGTGGACAACGTGACGGAGGAGGTCGGCGCGCGCCCGGGGCTGGCGGAGGAGCTCCAGGCGCTCGGCGGGGTCCCCGGCCATGTCGTGATCGTCATCCAGCGGACGTACTTCGCATCGGGGCGACCGGTCGAAACGGCGGACATCGTCGTGCCGGCCGACCGGTACCGCATCGCGTATCACCTGCCGGTGAAGTGAGAGGGGCCTCGGTCCGGGCCGTTCCGCCCGACTGAGAGGGGGCGTGAGAGGGGGCGCATCCTGCGGGATGCGCCCCTTCTGACGTTTTGCCACCTGCTCCGATGCCCTTCAACTGTGGCTGGTTGCGTACCTCTTTGTGAAAACCCGTATCCGCTGCGTGAAGGTCGGGCGTAGGCTCAGGCATATGCGGATTGCGGTTTCCTTAGAGAGCGGGGCAGGGCAGGCGGCGGTGGCGAGAAGAGGAGGAGGGGCGCGATGAACGACAGCATGGCGACACTCCCATGGCTCGTCATACGCCAGGACGACAACGGCAACCGCTATCGCGTGGGCAGGTACGCGACCAGGGCGGAGGCCCAGAAGATCGCCGACAGTCTCGACGGCCGCGGGCACAAGCAGCTCTACTGGGTCGAGCGGATCGGCCAGAACGGCGTGTCGGACCGCGACCAGAACGGTATGCGCTGATCGCGACCGGAACGGTATGCGCTGACCGCGACCTGTCGTTCCTGCCGTGCAGGCAGCCCACATGAACGCGCACTGCCGGCTCCCGTAGGCTCCGGCGCATGAGCGAACGGATCGTGGTGGTCGGCGCCGCCCTGTACGACCGGGGACGCCTGCTGGCCGCGCGCCGAAGTGCGCCCCCCGAACTCGCCGGCCGCTGGGAACTGCCGGGCGGCAAGGTCGAGCCCGGCGAGCTTCCCGAGCAGGCGCTCGTGCGCGAACTGCGCGAGGAGCTGGGTGTCGAGACGGAGGCGGTGGCGCGCGTGCCCGGCGAGTGGCCGCTGAAGCCGGGGTACGCGCTGCAGGTGTGGACCGCGCGCCTGGTCTCCGGGGAGCCGGAAGCCCTCCAGGACCACGACGACCTTCGCTGGCTCGGCCCCGACGAGATCTGGGACGTGCCCTGGCTGGACGCGGACGTCCCCGCGGTCAAGGAGACGACGCGGCGCCGCGCGGCCCAGCGATCTCCGGGCGCCTGACGCGGCTCCCTGCGGGAGAGTCCCACCGGAATCCCGGCCGATCGCCCCGTCGCCGTGCCGCGCCGAATCGCCGGAAACCACCGCCGTATGGACGCCGTACAGAAGACGCGGCGCACGCTTGCCGGGGCATCTCGGCGGGGATGCCCAGTACGTGGTAATGCGCCAGAGGTACCGGGTATGGGGTGGGTGAACCCCTATGAACGGCCCCACGGAACCGGACGGCAATCCCTCGTCGCCCCAGTTCGTCTTGGAAGTGGTCGGCGTGAGCGGCGACTCCGACGGCGACTGCGCCGAGTGGACCTTCCCTGCGCAGCCCGGCGCCGTACGCACCGCCCGGGCCCTCGTCCGCAAACGGCTGGCCGACTGGGGACTCGACGCCCTCGGTGACATCGCCGCCCTGCTCGTCAGCGAGCTGGTGACCAATTCCCTGCGCTACGCCTCCGGTCCCATAGGCGTGCGACTGGTGCGGCTCGCGTCCATTGGTGCCCTGCTCGTCGAGGTCTCCGACCCGCTTCCGGATCCGCCGCACACGCGCCCCGCAGCACCCGACGACGAGGGGGGCCGCGGACTCCAGCTGGTGGCGCGCACGGCGCGCCGCTGGGGCACGCGGCGGGGCGAACGCGGCAAGACGGTGTGGTTCGAACTGCCGCTGCCGGGTTAGTGCACCGGTCAAGCCGGTGAGAAGACGGTGAGGAGACAGTAGAGCTGGTCAGGGCGTTCTGGGCTGGTCGGGCGGATCGAACAGGTTCAAACCCGTACGGACGTTACGGACCAAAAATCGTCGAGACCGTGCTGTGATCGTGAACGCCGTGTCGTGTGGCTCCGTAGTGCTGGATACTGCGGGCAGCCGCCTCCGGTGACCGGTGCCGGACGCGGTGAGCTGGAGGGGACGGTTCGCGTGAGCGAGAAACCAGCGAAGGCCACGGCGTCCGAGGACCCGTCGGGCGACGCGACATGGCAGAGCAGTCCACCCGGTTCGATCTACGACTACATCAAGGTCGCCTCGTTCTCGATCGGCCCCGATGGCCTGATCGACCAGTGGAGCCGACGCGCCGAGCAGCTCTTCGGCCTGTCTGCCAGGGATGCCGTGGGCAAGGACCCCATCGAGGCGTTCGTGCCGGACGACCTGCGGGAAAGCGGTCGCCGCAAGATGGCGGAGATACTCGACGGCCGCGAGTGGACGGGCGCCGTCCCGTTCCGTCTGCCGGCCCAGCGGCGCGGCGACAGCGATGCAGGCCAGGTCGGCGGTGTGGACAGCGATGCCGGTTCGGGCAGGGCGACCGGTCCGGGCGCCGCCGCCGGTGGCGACAGCACCACCCGTAAGGGCCGTGCCTACGGTGCTGACGGGATCGCCGAGATCTATGTGATGCCCACCGAGACGGAGTCCGGCGAACAGGCCGCCGTCTGCATCGTCGTCGACGTCCGGACGCTGCGCCGCATCGAGACGGATCTCGCCGCCTCGCAGGCGATTTTCGGCCAATCTCCGTTCGGCTTCCTGCTGCTCGACACGGATCTGCGGGTCCGGCGGGTCAACAAGCGCTTCGCCACGGTCTTCGGCGGCGACGTCGACCACCACCGCGGACGAGGCGTCCACGACTATCTGCCGCGCCCCGAGGCCGACCGCGTGACCGCCACCCTGCGCCGCGTCCTGGAGACCGGCGAGGCCGTCACCGAGATGCTGATCACCGGCACCGTCCCCGGCTCGCTGGAGCGGCGCCACTGGTCCATCAACCTCTACCGCGTGCACAGCGGAACGGGCCGGCCGATCGGGATCGCCTGGCTCGGCACCGACGTCACCGCCCGCCGCGCCGCCGCACGCGAGG
The DNA here is from genome assembly GCF_013778455.1 of Streptomyces himalayensis subsp. himalayensis. Lineage (GTDB taxonomy): Bacteria > Actinomycetota > Actinomycetes > Streptomycetales > Streptomycetaceae > Streptomyces > Streptomyces himalayensis. The sequence goes on from NZ_JACEHE010000001.1 coordinate 68,763, forward strand.
CCGCCCACGCCCGCCGTAACCTCGCCCTGCTGAACGAGGCCGGCGCCCGCATCGGCAACTCCCTCGATCTGGAGACCACCGCCCGCGAACTCCTCGACGTCACCGTCCCGGGCTTCTGCGACCTTGCCTCGGTCGACCTCTACCAAGGTCTTCTCGAAGGCGACGAGACGCCGACCGGGGTCTGGGGCACGACGTCGCGGCGGGAGTCCGCGACCGGCAGCGCCGCACTGCGCCGCGTCGCCTTCGCGAGCGCCGTCGCCGACACGCCGTACATGGCGGGACCCGCGCCCGTCGCCGCGGGAGCCGTACACCACTACCCCTTCAACTCGGCCCACGCCGAAGCCCTGCGCACGGCCCGCCCCCAGCTCGTCCCCGCCGAGGACGGGAACCTCATACAGTCCACGCTCGCCGTGCCGATGGTCGCCCACGACACCGTCGTCGGCCTCGCCCAGTTCTCCCGTACGAAGGGCAGCGAGCCGTTCGGCGAACGGGACCGGGCCCTCGCCGTCGAACTCGCCGCGCGCGCCGCCGTCTGTATCGACAACGCCCGTCTCTACCGCCGCGAGCACCAGCGCGCCCTGATCCTGCAGCGCTCGCTCCTCCCGCCAGGCGCCCCCGAGGCGGCCGGGCTCGACATCGCCTGCCGCTATCTGCCGGGCAACGCCGCCACCGAGGTCGGCGGCGACTGGTTCGACGTCATCGAACTGCCCGGCCACCGCACGGCGCTCGTCGTCGGCGACGTCATGGGCCGCGGTCTGCGCGCCGCCGTGGCGATGGGCGAACTCCGCACGGCCGTACGCACCTTGGCGCTGCTCGACCTGGAACCGGCGGAGGTGCTCTCCGCGCTGGACGAGATCGCCCGCGGACTGGGCACCCCCGGTGGCGTCCGGCAGGCCACACGCGCGGCACGCCAGTCCCAGCACGCCGACCTCTCCGAGGTCTACCTCGCCACCTGCGTGTACGCGGTCTACGACTCCGTAACGCGCCGCTGCACCTTCGCCAACGCCGGCCATCTCCCGCCGGCCCTCGTCGAGCCCGGCGAGCCGGCCCTCATGCTCGACGTACCGCCGGGCATGCCGCTCGGCGTCGGCGGCGAACCGTTCGAGGAGGTCGAGGTCGAGCTTCCCGAAGGCGCCATGCTCGCCCTCTACACCGACGGGCTCGTCGAGTCCCGCGACCATCCGCTCGACGAGGGCCTGCAGGCCCTGCTCGGCGCCCTCGCCGATCCCGGTCCGGCTCTCGAGGACGTCTGCGACCACGTCCTGGGCGCCCTCGACACCCACCACGGCGAGGACGACATCGCGCTGCTCATGGCCCGCGTCCAGGGCCTGCCCGCGGACGCCGTCGGCGACTGGACGCTGCCGCGCGAACCGCGCAGCGTCGGCCGGGCCCGCGAGTACGCCCGCGCCCAGCTGCTGTCCTGGGACCTCGAGCCCCTGATCGACACCACGGAACTGCTGGTCAGTGAGCTGGTGACCAACGCCCTGCGCTACGGCGAGGGCGAGATCAGACTCCGGCTGCTGCTCGACCGTACGCTCGTGTGCGAGGTGTGGGACGCCGGACTCGTCCAGCCGCGCCGCCGCAGAGCGCGCGTCACGGACGAGGGCGGCCGCGGACTGCAGCTCGTCGGGCTGCTGAGCGCGTCGTGGGGCTCACGGCGGACGCACCGAGGCAAGACGGTGTGGTTCGAACTGCCGCTGCCCGACGGGGACTCGGGGCCGGGGGATCCTACGGAGGCTCTGCTCAGCCTCTTCTGAGGCCGACCTGGTTCGGGCCGCGGTTCAGGCCGCGGTTCACGCCGCCGTTCAGGCCGCGGCTCAGGCGTGCGCTTTGAGCGCGGCCAGGCGGGCCTCGATCTCCGCCACGTCGCCCATGCTGTCGAGCTGCTCGAACTGCGCGTCCAGCGAGGAGTCGGCGAGTTCCTGCTTGCCGAGTGCCCTCGCCTCCTCGCGGCGTACCTTCTCCTCGAAGCGGCTCAACTCGGTCGTCGGATCGAGCACATTGATGTTCTTGGCGGCGTCCAGCATCTGGTTCTGTGCCTGGGCGGTCTTGGAACGGGCCACCAACTGGTCGCGCCGGGACTGGAGTTCCGTCAGCTTGACCTTCATCTGGTCGAGACCGGACTTCAGCTTGTCGACGACCTCCCGTTGCGTGGCGATCGTCGGTTCGGCGTCCTTCGCCTCGCGCTCCGCCTGCAGTTGCCGCTGCAGGGCCACCTTGGCGAGGCTGTCGAACTTGTCTCCCTCGGCGCCGGAACCGGAGGCCCGCAGCTCGTCGGCCTTCTTACTGGCGGCCTGCGCCTTCCTGCCCCACTCGGTGGCGGCCTCCACGTCCTCCTGGTGGTCCTGCTCCAGCAGTCGCAGATTGCCGATGGTGGTCGCGACCGCCTGCTCGGCCTCGCCGATGTTGTTGCTGTAGTCGCGGATCAGCTGGTCGAGCATCTTCTGCGGGTCCTCCGCCTGGTCCAGCAGGGCATTGATGTTCGCCTTCGCCAGCTGTGCGACGCGGCCGAGGATCGTCTGCTTGGTCATGGGACCACCTCTCCTTCTCGCTTCCCCGAGTTGCGTTGCCTGGATTGCCTCGCTCAGAACCTGCCGCCCCCACCCCTCCGCCCGCGTGTCCCTCCGCCGCCGAAGCTGCCGGGGGCACCCCCGCCGAAACCTCCGCCCAACCCCCCGCCGAAGCCGCCACCGCGTCCCCCGCCAAAGCCGCCACCGCCACTCGTCCCACGGCCCGTGCCGCCGAGGATGCCCCCGAGCAGGATCCCGCCGAGCACCGCACCGCCCATGCCGCCGCCGCGCCCGCCGCCCATCGGACCGCCGTACCCATACGGATTGCCGTACATCCGCACATCCCGCTCGGCCAGCTGCTGCGCGTCGCGGGCCAGCGCATCCGCCCGCTGGGCCTCGGCGAGCGCCGCCGTGGGATCGGCGGAAGCCCCGGGTGCCGGTCCGGCGCCGCCCGTGTCGTCGGCAGCCGCGGAGGCCTGCGCCAGCGCGAGGTGCCGCTGTGCCTCGGCGAGGCGCGTCCTGGCCTCGCTGCCCACCGCGGCCCGGTGCGTGGTGATGAAGTCCGACGCGGCGCCCACGGCGCTGCGCGCGGTGAGCAGGGCCTGGTCGAGCAGGGCGCGGGCCTTCTGGTTGCTCACCTCGCGGGCGCGCGCTCCCGCGAGGGCGTCGTCGAGGGCCGCGTCGGCCTCCTCCACCCGGCGCAGCGCGTCGATGGGGTCGTACGAGCCCTTGGCGACCTGCGTCCGCACCTCGCCGACGACCGACTCCGCGCGGGCGATACGTCCGTGCAGGTCGGCGGTGGAGATGCCCTCGGGGGTGCCGACGAGCATGCCCCGCGCCTCCGCGAGGTCGGTCTCGGTCTCGGTCAGCGCGCCCGGCAGCTTGCCGACCGCCTCCGCGAGCTCCTTCGCCAGCCGGTCGACGGCGTCCACGAACGTGCCCGCCTGGTCGACGGCGCCTTCGGCGGCCCGCAGATGCACCGCGGCCGTGCCGCCCGCGCCGGCTCCGACGGCCTCGCGGGCCTGGCCGATGTGGGTCGCGGCGAACGCGAGCCGGTCCTTGGCCTGCTCGACGTGGCCCGTGACGGGCAGGACGGCGGTGGACGCGTACCGGGTGCCGAGCGCGGTGAGCGTGGCCTGGGCGGTATCGGTGCGGCCGGTGATGTCCCGCAGCCTCGCCTCGGCGTGCTCCAGCGCCTGGGGCGCGTTCTGCTCCAGGGCGCGCAGCCGGTCGAAGCCCTCGGCCTCCGCGTCGAGCCGGCGGTTCGCCTCGGTGCAGCGCGCGATGATCTCGTCCAGCATGTGGCGCTTCGTCGCATCGTCCTCCGGGATCGCGTCGTCGAGCTGCTGCCGCAGCCGGAAGGCCGCCGTGAGCTCCGACTTCGCGTACGCGAGCGCCTCACCGAACGGCGCGGCCGCCTCCTCACCGAACTGGGCGGTGGCGAAGCCGAGTTCCTCGGTGCTGGTGCGGACCGCGTCGTCCGTCTCGACGAGCAGCTGCCTCGCCCGCTGGTCGAGCTCGGGCAGGGGCACGGCCTGCTCGCCGCGCCCGCCCCAGCCCCCACCGGGGGTGGTGCGGGTCTGGACGCGCCTCCTGCGCCGGGTGTACGTGTACGCGGCGAGGGCGGCCGCGGCTCCGAGCGCCGCGATCGGCAGCATGAGGTCGCCGATGAGGGCTTCGCCGTCGGCGCCGCCGGGGTCGGTCTCGCCCGGGGTGATCGCCGGAGTGGGCACGGGCCGGCCCGCGAGGACCGCGCCGATGCCGTTCGCCGCGCCGATGGCGGCGCCCGCCCAGTCGTTCTGCCGCAGCGCCGGTTCGATGGCGGTCCCCGCGACGTCTCGCAGCTCGGCGTCGGTCAGACGCATGTCCTGGTCCACGGAGTACGCGTACTGCCGGTCGTGCGTGGCGACGGCCAGCAGTACGTCGTTCAGGCCGAGGCCGTTGCGTTGGGCCGTCGCGTCGGCCCAGCTCTGCGCGGTACGGCCGGAGAAGTCACGTACGTAGGCGACGAAGAGCTGGACGCCGTGCTCGCTGTCGAGATCGTCCAGCGCCGCCGCGACGTCGTTCTTGCGGTCGCCGAGCGCGTCGACCTTGTCGGTGATCTGGCCGGTCCGCGACAGCGTGATCGGGTCGTCGCCACGGGCGCCCGTGGCGGGCGCGACGAGCCAGCACAGTGCCGCCAGCGCGCAGAGCAGGGCATACGCGAGGCGCCGGGAGTGCGGGGGGCGTATGCCGCTGGGCGACGGACCTCGGGTCCGGGGAAGCGTCACGTTTGTGAGGGTATGACCGCTTCTGGCCTATCGCGACCGGGCCCGCCCCAGGCTGGGGCGGGCCCGGTGGAAACCGGCATCCCGGCGCCATGCTGCGGGCGCCGGGCGAGGGCGACCGAGACCGTCCCCGTTCGCATGGCCTTACGGTGATCGCCGCCCGAGTTCCTTACGGTGAACGCCGCCCGATCTTCGACCCCAGCCACACCAGCGGGTCGTACTTCCGGTCGACCGCCCGCTCCTTCAGCGGGATCAGGGCGTTGTCTGTGATCTTGATGCCCTCGGGGCAGACTTCCGTGCAGCACTTGGTGATGTTGCAGTAGCCGAGACCGTGCTCGTCCTGGGCCGTGCGTTTGCGGTCGACGCCGGTCTTCTCGGCCTCGTCCAGCGGATGCATGTCCAGTTCGGCAACCCGCATCAGGAAGCGGGGGCCGGCGAACGCCGCCTTGTTCTCCTCGTGGTCGCGCACCACGTGGCAGGTGTCCTGGCACAGGAAGCACTCGATGCACTTGCGGAACTCCTGCGAGCGGTCGACGTCCTCCTGCTGCATCCGGTACTCGCCAGGACCCAGCCCCGCGGGAGGCACGAACGAGGGGATCTCCCGCGCCTTCTCGTAGTTGAAGCCGACGTCCGTCACGAGATCCCGTACCACCGGAAATGCCCGCAGCGGCGTCACCGTGATCGTCTCCTCGCGGGAGAACACGGACATGCGGGTCATGCACATCAGCCGCGGACGCCCGTTGATCTCGGCGCTGCACGAACCGCACTTGCCCGCCTTGCAGTTCCAGCGGACCGCGAGATCGGGGGCCTGGGTCGCCTGGAGGCGGTGGATGATGTCGAGCACCACCTCGCCGTCGTTCACCTCGACCTTGAAGTCCTCGAGCCCGCCGCCCTCGGCGTCCCCCCGCCATACCTTGAATCGCGCCTCGTACGAACTCATTCGTACAGCTCCTCTTCGGCGAGGTACTTGACCAGCTCCTCCTTGTCGAACAGGGCGAGCAGGTCGGGTCGGATGGGCTCCGTCGTCTCACGGGCCAGGGAGATCTGGCCGCGAACGGGGTCGGTAGCCGCGAGACCGCCCGTCGGGTCGGCGAGCCGGCAGAGCAGATTGATGTGCCGCCACTCGCGGTCCATCGTCGGATGGTCCTCGCGCGTGTGGCCGCCGCGGCTCTCCGTACGCTCCAGCGCGGCCCGTGCGATGCACTCGCTGACCAGCAGCATGTTGCGCAGGTCGAGGGCCAGGTGCCAGCCGGGGTTGAACTGTCGGTGCCCCTCGACCCCGGCCCGCCGCGCCCGTACCCGCAGCTCCGCGAGCTTCCTCAGCGCCTGCTCCATCTCCGCCTCGCGGCGGATGATGCCGACCAGGTCGTTCATCGTCTGCTGGAGCTCCTGGTGGAGGGTGTACGGGTTCTCGGGCGGCTCACCGGGCGTCGGGCCCTCCGCCGAGAACGGGCGCAGCGCCTCGGCCGCCGCCGCGTCCACCTGCTCGGCGTCCACGGACGGGCGGCGCTCCCCGGTGAGCCCGGACGCGTACTGCGCCGCGTACAGCCCCGCCCGCCGCCCGAAGACCAGCAGGTCGGAGAGGGAATTGCCGCCGAGGCGGTTGGAGCCGTGCATGCCGCCCGCGACCTCCCCGGCCGCGTACAGGCCTGGCACCCCGCGGGCCGCCGCCGTGTCCGAGTCGACCGCGATGCCGCCCATCACGTAGTGGCAGGTCGGGCCGACCTCCATTGCCTCGGCCGTGATGTCGACGTCCGCGAGCTCCTTGAACTGGTGGTACATGGACGGCAGCCGGCGCTTGATCACCTCGGCGGGCATACGCGTCGACACGTCCAGGTAGACGCCGCCGTGCGGGGTGCCGCGCCCGGCCTTCACCTCCGCGTTGATCGCCCGCGCAACCTCGTCGCGCGGCAGCAGCTCGGGCGGGCGCCGGTTGTTGTCCGGGTCGTCGTACCAGCGGTCGGCCTCGTCCTCCGACTCGGCGTACTTGTCCTTGAAGACGTCGGGGATGTAGTCGAACATGAACCGCTTGCCGTCGGAGTTCCGCAGCACTCCGCCGTCACCGCGCACCGACTCGGTGACGAGGATGCCCTTCACCGACGGAGGCCAGACCATGCCGGTCGGGTGGAACTGCACGAACTCCATGTTCAGCAGCGGCGCCCCTGCCAGCAGCGCCAACGCGTGCCCGTCGCCCGTGTACTCCCACGAGTTCGACGTGACCTTGAAGGACTTGCCGATGCCACCGGTGGCCACGACCACCGAGGGCGCCTCCAGGACGAAGAAGCGGCCGGTCTCGCGGTCGTAGCAGAAGACGCCCGAGACGCGGCCGTCAGCGTCCTTGAGTACGCGCGTCACCGTGCACTCCTGGAAGACCTTCAGCCGCGCCTCGTAGTCGCCGAACTCGCGCTTGTCCTCCTGCTGCAGCGACACGATCTTCTGCTGGAGCGTGCGGATCAGCTCCAGGCCCGTGCGGTCGCCGACGTGCGCGAGCCGCGGATACTCGTGCCCGCCGAAGTTGCGCTGAGAGATCCGCCCGTCCTTCGTACGGTCGAAGAGCGCGCCCCACGTCTCCAGCTCCCAGACCCGGTCCGGGGCCTCCTGGGCGTGCAGCTCGGCCATCCGCCACTGGTTGAGGAACTTGCCGCCGCGCATCGTGTCGCGGAAGTGGACCTGCCAGTTGTCGCGCTCGTTGACGTTGCCCATGGCCGCCGCGATGCCGCCCTCGGCCATCACCGTGTGCGCCTTGCCGAACAGCGACTTGCAGATCACGGCCGTACGCGCACCCTGCTCACGCGCCTCGATCGCGGCGCGCAGCCCCGCGCCGCCGGCGCCCACCACCACGACGTCCCACTGCTGCCGCTCCACCTGTGACATCAGGCACCTTCCATTTCAGAACAGCCTCGGATCGTCGAAGGCGCCGCTGGCGAGCAGAAACACGTAGAAGTCGGCGAGCGCGACGCTCACCAGCGAGGTCCACGCGAGCAGCATGTGCCGGGCGTTGAGTTTGCCCACCCACTGCCACAGCCGGTAGCGCACGGGGTGCTTGGAGAAGTGCTTCAGCTTGCCGCCGACGATGTGCCGGCAGGAGTGGCAGGAGAGCGTGTACGCCCAGATCAGCACGATGTTGACCAGGAAGACGAGGGTGCCCAGGCCCATGTGGCCCCACTCGTAGTTCTCGTCGCGGAAGGCGAGGACCGTGTCGTACGTCAGGATCCCGGCGACCGGGAGCGCCGCGTAGAAGAAGTAGCGGTGGATGTTCTGCAGGATCAGCGGGAAGCGGGTCTCACCGGTGTACTTCTTGTGCGGCTCGGCGACCGCGCAGGCAGGTGGGGACGCCCAGAAGCCCCGGTAGTACGCCTTGCGGTAGTAGTAGCAGGTCAGCCGGAAGCCCAGCGGGAAGATCAGGATGAGCAGGGCGGGGGACAGGCCCCACCAGCTGCCGAAGATCTCCCAGTTCGGGCCCGCGCGCATCGGCTCGCAGTTCTCGGCCAGGCAGGGCGAGTAGAACGGCGATACGTAGGGCGCCGCGTAGTAGTCCGCGTTAGCGAAGGCCCGCCACGTCGAGTAGACGACGAAGGCCAGCAACCCGGCCGCGGTGGCGGCAGGCGCCAGCCACCAGCGGTCGGTCCGCAGATGCGGGGCGGCGATGGCGGCGCGGCTGCCTTGCCGTACCCCGCCTGTGTTCATTTGTGGTTCTGTGCCGGTTGCCAACGAAGTTCCACTCCTTTGTGGACTGTGAACGACTCAGTGGGCCGTTCGCGCTGACGGTCGCGACGCCGGTCAGGGAGCGCGCCGGTCGCGGGCGCCCAGGCCCTCGTCGTCCGAGTCCGTCCACAGCGCGCTGTCGTACGGCGTGTCCGGGATGCCCACGAGCTCGGGCTTCTTCTGTGTCCGGAGGGCGGGGGCCGCCTCGCGCAGCAGCGCGACGCTCTCGCGCAGGTGGTCGGCGTCCGTGCGTACCCGGCGGATCTCCAGGCTGCGTCCGACGTGCTGCTCGAGCCGGCCGACGGACCGGACGAGGTCGTCGATGCAGCGTTGTACGGCGGTCAGATCGTCCTGCAGGGACATGACTTGCCCTCACTTCCGCGGTTGCGGTGGCAACGCTCACGCGCCTGCGAGTGTCGCGCGTCACATCTCGCCTGTGAAGGGATCTGCCCGGATTCCTGGTCCGCGTGCCACGCATGCGCCCCTTACGCGCCCCCGATCGGCCCATTAGTCACAGAGGACGTCGCGATGTGCAGCAGCCGCAGCGGAATCGCCTGCCACTTCCGCCGCGCGGGTGACCTTGGGGCCTCTCTGTGTCGTGTCGCTACCGACAAACCCACACGATCCTCTTCAGTGGGGCGATACGTGTGATCAGCACCATACTCCGCACAGCATTCCGTACAAGCACAGCATTCCGTACACCCTGAGCAGTCCCGGTCCGATCCGGCCCGGACCGGACCGGCGGCGCGCAGGCCGCGCGAGCCCCGGAGGTACCAGTGATGTCTCTCGACGGCGTCAGGCTGCGCCCTGTCATGCGATGCGTCGCGTTCCTCGCGGCAGGAGTGCTCACCGTGCCCGCCCTGGTCGGCTGCAGCAGCGGTAGCGAAAAGGCCGGCCGTCCGGTCGCCGGCCAGGACATCGCGTCGGCGGGGCGCGAGCTGATCAGCGACGGCGGCACCCTCAACTGGGCCGTCGACGCCCTGCCCGAGACGCTCAACGCCTTCCAGGCCGACGCCGACGCGACCACGTCGCGCATCGCCGGCGCCGTCCTGCCGTCCCTGTTCCGGCTCGACGAGCTGGGCCGGCCGCAGCGCAACCCCGCCTTCCTGGAGTCCGCCGAGATCGTCGAGCGCGAGCCCAAGCAGGTGGTGCTCTACAAGATCAACCAGCAGGCGGTGTGGAGCGACGGCCGCGAGATCGGCGCCGCCGACTTCACCGCACAGTGGCGCGCCCTGTCCGGCAAGGACACCGCGTACTGGACCGCGCGCAACGCCGGCTACGACCGGATCGAGAGGATCGAGCGAGGCGCCAGCGACCTGGAGGTACGGGTCACCTTCGCCAAGCCGTACGCGGACTGGCGCTCGCTGTTCTCGCCGCTGTACCCGAAGGACGTCATGGGCACCCCGGACACCTTCAACGACGGTGCGCGGTCCAGGCTGAAGGCCACCGCCGGGCCGTTCACCCTCACGAAGATCGACCGTGCCGCGGGCGATGTGACGCTGGAACGCAATCCGCGCTGGTGGGGGAACCCGGCCAAGCTCTCCACGATCGTGCTGCGCGCCGTGCCGCGCGACGAGCGGGCCGCCGCGCTCGCCGAGGGCAGACTCGACCTGGCCGACGTCGAGCCGGCCGACGCCCAGCGCATCGCACTCGCCACCCGCGACAAGGGAGCCGACGGGGCACCCGCGCACGGGCCCGTCGCCGAGACCAGTCCCGCCCAGGCGCTGCGCTCCTGGGCCGTCGCGAACGGCTCGGACGCACAGGCGGCCCAGGCCGAGAAGCTCGCCCGCGAGAAGCGGAGCGAGGCGGCCGAGCAGTACACCAAGGAGCAGGCGAGCCTGCGCGACTACGTCCTCCGCAAGTCCCTGGAGCCCTCCTACACGCAGCTCGCGCTCAACGGCTCCCAGGGCCCGCTCGCCGACGAACGCGTACGCCGCGCCGTGGCCCGCGCCCTCGACCGCGAGGAGCTCGCCCGGCTCGTGCTGACACCGCTCGGGCTGCCCGCCGAGCCGGTCGGCAACCATCTCGCACTGGCCGGCCAGGCGGCGTACGCCGACAACAGCGGTGCCCTCGGCGGCCAGGACACGGAGGCGGCGCAGGCGCTGCTCGCGGACGCCGGATGGGTGCCGGGCGGCACGACGAAGGACGGAAACGCCGCGGGCAGCGAGGCCCGGGACTCCGGGAAGTCCGCGGACGGGGCCCCGGGAGGATCATCCGGCGGCTCCGGCAGTTCCTCCGGCTCCGGCGACTCGGTGGACTCCGGGACGTACGACGAGGCCGGCGCAGCGGAGGAAGCCGCCGAGGACGACGACGGTACGTACATCGTCGGACAGGAGGACGACAAGCCCGGCAACAGCGGCAGCTCCGTGCTCGCGCCCGCTCCGGCCGTCGCTCTCCAGCGCGCCGCGCTCGTCCGCCAGGCGGATGCCCTGGTCATGCCCGGTGAGGCCGACAGGGAGAAGCTGCAGGATCCGCGGGGGCAGGACGGCCGGCAGCAGGCCAGGCGGGGCGGCGTCCCCGGCGCGTACGCACCGAAGGGAACGGCCGCCCCCAAGACGAGCGGCACCCCGCAGAACACGGCGTCCCCGGCCGGTGCCGCGGCCGACGGTGCCGCCGCAGGCCAGCTGGCCAAGGACGGCAAGCCGCTCACACTCCGCTTCGTGCTGCCCTCGGGCCCCGGATCGGAACAGCTGCGGGCCGTGGGCGACCGGATCACGCGGATGCTGGAGCGCATCGGGATCCGCACGGAGACGTCCAAGGTCTCCGACGACAGCTACTTCAAAGACCACATCGCGTCCGGCCAGTACGACCTGGCGCTGTACTCGTGGCCCGCGACCGCCTTCCCCGCCACCGACAACCGGCCGATCTTCGCCAAGCCGGTGGCCGCCGCGGACGGCTCGCTGAGCATCGAGCAGAACTACACGCGGGTCGGCACCGACCACATCGACCAGCTCTTCGACCAGGCGATCGCCGAGCTGGACGAGCAGGAGGCGGCCGCGCTCGTCAAGCAGGCCGACGCCCGCATCTGGGCCGTGGCCAGCTCCATCCCCCTCTACCAGCGCCCCCAACTGGTGGCCGCCCGTCCGAACCTCGCCAACGCAGGCGCTTTCGGCTTCGAGACCCCGGTCTACGAGGACATGGGCTACCTGAAGTCGGGGGTCCACCAGGGCGCGCCCAAGGGAAGCCCGAGCCGCTGACAGGGCCCCCAAAGGGGGCACCCAAAGGCCCCCGCAAGCCCCACCCCGGAGCGCACCGTACGATGGGGTGAGGCCGTGGCGTGTCCAGCCCGGCAGGGCCCGCGTACCGAAGAAGTACGCGGCAGCCGTCCACTCACTCCGGGAGAAGCGCCCCACTATGGCCACGCGCCACGACATCCGCAACGTAGCCATCGTCGCCCACGTCGACCACGGCAAGACCACCCTCGTCGACGGCATGCTCAAGCAGGCCGGCGCCTTCGCAGCCCACGCCGCCGAGAACCTCGACGATCGGATGATGGACTCGAACGACCTGGAGCGTGAGAAGGGCATCACGATCCTCGCCAAGAACACCGCGGTGAAATATCACCCGAAGGACGGCGGCGAGGTCATCACGATCAACATCATCGACACCCCCGGCCACGCCGACTTCGGCGGCGAGGTCGAGCGCGGCCTGTCGATGGTCGACGGCGTGGTCCTCCTCGTCGACGCCTCCGAGGGCCCGCTGCCGCAGACCCGTTTCGTACTGCGCAAGGCGCTCGCCGCCCGGCTCCCGGTGATCCTCTGCATCAACAAGACGGACCGCCCGGACTCCCGTATCGACGAGGTCGTCAACGAGACGTACGACCTGTTCCTGGACCTGGACGCGGACGAGGACCAGATCGAGTTCCCGATCGTCTACGCCTGCGCCCGTGACGGCGTGGCCTCGCTGACCAAGCCGGAGGACGGCACCGTCCCGGCCGACAGCGACAGCCTGGAGCCGTTCTTCTCGACGATCCTGGACACCATCCCGGCCCCGTCGTACGACGAGGAGGCCCCGCTCCAGGCCCACGTCACCAACCTCGACGCCGACAACTTCCTCGGCCGTATCGCGCTGCTGCGCGTCGCGCAGGGCGAGCTGAAGAAGGGCCAGACCGTGGCCTGGATCAAGCGCGACGGCACCGTCCAGAACGTCCGTATCTCCGAGCTGCTGATGACCGAGGCGCTCACCCGCAAGCCGGCCGAGAAGGCCGGCCCGGGCGACATCTGCGCGGTTGCCGGTATCGCCGACATCATGATCGGCGAGACGCTGGCCGACCCGGAGAACCCGGTCGCGCTGCCGCTGATCACGGTCGACGAGCCGGCGATCTCCATGACGATCGGTACGAACACCTCGCCGCTGGTCGGCCGCGGTGGCACCGGAAAGGGCGCGGACAACAAGGCCGCGGTCAAGGACCGCAAGGTCACCGCCCGTCAGGTCAAGGACCGCCTCGACCGCGAGCTGATCGGTAACGTCTCGCTGCGCGTCCTGGACACCGAGCGCCCCGACGCCTGGGAGGTCCAGGGCCGTGGCGAGCTGGCGCTGGCGATCCTCGTCGAGCAGATGCGCCGCGAGGGCTTCGAGCTGACCATCGGCAAGCCGCAGGTCGTCACCAAGGACGTCGACGGCAAGGTCTACGAGCCGGTCGAGCGTATGACGATCGACGTGCCGGAGGAGCACATGGGTGCGGTCACGCAGCTCATGGGCGTCCGCAAGGGCCGGATGGACAACATGTCCAACCACGGCTCCGGCTGGGTCCGCATGGAGTTCGTCGTCCCGTCCCGCGGCCTCATCGGCTTCCGCACGGAGTTCCTGACCAGCACCCGCGGTACGGGCATCGCGCACTCCATCCACGAGGGCCACGAGCCGTGGTTCGGCACGCTGCAGACCCGCAACAACGGCTCGCTTGTCGCCGACCGCTCCGGTGCCGTCACCGCGTTCGCGATGACGAACCTCCAGGAGCGCGGCGTGCTCTTCGTCGAGCCGGGCACCGAGGTCTACGAGGGCATGATCGTCGGTGAGAACTCGCGCTCCGACGATATGGACGTGAACATCACCAAGGAGAAGAAGCTCACGAACATGCGGTCGTCGACGGCCGATGTCGCCGAGTCGATCGTCCCGCCGCGCAAGCTGTCGCTGGAGCAGTCGCTGGAGTTCTGCCGCGACGACGAGTGCGTCGAGGTCACCCCGGAGGCCGTCCGCATCCGCAAGGTGAACCTGGACGCCCGCGACCGCGCCCGCGCGGCCTCGCGCGCGAAGCACGCCTGACGCTGGGCGCTGTGCCGTAAGGGGCGCCCCGCGCAGCCTGAGGCTGCGCGGGGCGCTCGGCGTCTGACGCCGCGCTTGCCGCGCAGCGGCGCGGACGCCTGAGCTTGTCCCGGGCTTGGGCGGCGTGCGCGTGCATGTCCCATGCCGTTACGCCGCCTCCTGTCGGCGGTGGGTCGGGGCCCGTCGGGATGTACTCCCCAGTGCCTTGAGGGCCTGGGATGCCCCCAGCGGGCGCACATCACGGCACGTCCCCTTCGGCGCGTATGCGGCTGCCGGTCGGTGGCTGGTTCTGGCCCGCGGTGGGCGGCCGCGCCGACCTGCGCACGCCGAGCACATGTCCCGACGCCGTCGGACACAGCATCGGCATTCGTCCGAAACATCTGGCCGGTACCACAGAGTCCGGACGCCCCCGAACAGGTGGCGCCTGAAGCCTGTCGTACCGGAATGCCCCAGGTTGCGGATTGGGTCCCATCCACGCCGCCAAGGAAGCCCGTCAGCCCCGTATCTACGCGCGGGGACTGGCAGCTACCCTTCCTGTTGTGGGCGGCGAGGGTTGCGGCGGAGGGCGTCGGGAAGGGTATGGCAGATCATCGCCATGTTCGCAACCGGTTTTCCTTGGCCGACCGTCCGGAATACGGACGCTGCTGCCCGATAGATATGTAACGCGTCCGTTTCGCGGCCATCTATCTCGGATCGGTTTGTCCGGATTTTGGACTAAGTAGGCGTCAGGTGTGATCGAACCGAGACCAAAAGGGTGTGGCCGGGTCGTAGCCCATGGCTAATAGTTAGGCGCGTAGAGCTCGGGTCAATGGGTCACGCGCTGTGGGGAGCGCCGACTCACGAGCACACTGGGGCACCGGATCTCTTCGCCGTCAGGGGTGGCGGCGTCGTTTCATGTGCACCCTGTTGACGTGAACAAGTGGACTCATGAGGAGGAGAACCCATGCGCGGTGCCAAGAGCGCCAAGTGGGTCGCGGGGGCAATCGTCGTCGCGCTGGCAGCAACGGCCTGTGGTGGCGGTAGCGGCGAGGACGAGCCGAAGGACAAGGGCGCGCTCGCGGGCTACGTCTCGATCGATGTCGGCGAGCCGCAGAAGCCGCTGATCCCGGCGGACACCAACGAGACCAACGGCTCGTACGTCATCCAGTCCCTGTTCACTCAGCTTCTGGACTTCGACGCCAAGGGCGAGATCGTCTACACGAACGCCGAGTCGGTCACCACCGAGGACTCGAAGACGTGGACGGTCAAGCTCAAGAGCGGCTGGAAGTTCCACAACGGCGAGGACGTCACGGCGCAGTCGTACGTCGACGCCTGGAACTGGTACGCGAACATCAAGAACAACCAGCAGAACTCGTTCTGGTTCGCTGACATCGCCGGCTACGACGACGTCCACCCGGAGAAGGGCGACCCGAAGGCCGACAAGATGTCCGGTCTGAAGGTCGTGGACGACACCACCTTCACCATCGACCTGAAGGAACGCGTTCCGTACTTCAACTACAAGCTCGGCTACACCACGTTCGCCCCGCTTCCGAAGGTCTTCTACGACGACCCGAAGGCGTTCGGCCAGAAGCCGGTCGGTAACGGTCCGTACAAGTTCGAGAAGTGGACCCACAAGAAGCTGATTCAGGTCCAGGCCTGGGACGACTACAAGGGCCCCAACAAGGCCGCGAACAAGGGCATTCAGTTCAAGAACTACGCCACCCTCGAGGCGGCGTACCAGGATGTCGTCTCCGGCAACCTGGACATCATCCGCCAGGTCGGCCCGACGGACCTGCCGAAGTACAAGCAGGACCTCGGTGACGGCGCCATCGAGGAGCCGTACGCGGCCATCCAGTCGCTGGTCCCGGCCTTCTACTCCAAGACGTTCAAGGACGTCGACCCGAAGGTCATCCAGGGTCTGTCCATGGCGATCGACCGTGACACGATCACCAAGACCGTCCTGAACAACACCCGTACGCCCGCGACGAGCTTCACGCCGCCGCAGGTCAAGGGCAACCAGGACCTGGACACGGACGTCTTCACGTACGACCCGAAGAAGGCCAAGGCGCTCATCGAAGAGGGCGGCGGCGTCCCGGGCAACAAGGTCTGGATCCAGTACAACACCGACGGCGGCCACAAGGAGTGGGTGACCGCGGTCTGCGAGTCGATCCGCAACGCCACCGGTGTCGACTGTGTCGGCGACGCGAAGCCGGACTTCGCCACCGACCTCGAGGCGCGCGACAACGACGAGGTGAAGTCGATGTACCGCGGCGGCTGGGTCGCCGACTACCCGGTCAACGTCAACTTCATCAAGGAGCTCTACCACACCAACGCTGAGTCCAACAACGGCCGTTTCTCCAACAAGGAGATCGACGCGCTGATGGCGGAGGGCGACAAGGCAGAGTCCCTGGACGAGGCCGTCAAGGCCTACCAGGAAGTCGAGAAGAAGCTCGTCGACGAGATGCCGGCCATCCCGCTGTGGTACTACCGCATCAACGGTGGCCACGGTAAGGGCGTGGACAATGTCAACGTGGACTTCCACGGCGACCTCGAGCTGACCGAGGTCACCACCAAGTAAGCGAGCCTGCGGGCCAATTCCCACTCGGCCGTAGTCCGCCGTCGCCGATCCCATCGGCGACGGCGGAAGGCAGCGGGGCCGTCTCTCATGCGACGGCCCCGCGACTGCAGTTACCCACACGGAGGCACCCATGGGGCGTTATGTCGCACGACGACTGCTCCAGATGATCCCGGTGTTCATCGGGTCAACATTGCTGATCTTTCTCATGATGTACGCCCTGCCCGGCGACCCCGTCCGGGCGCTCATGGGAGACCAGGCGTTCGACCCGGCTGTGGTCGAGAGCATCAGGCACGACCTCGGCCTCGACCTGCCGATCTGGCAGCAGTATCTGAACTACCTGGGCGGACTGCTCCAGGGCGACTTCGGTACCACGATCGGGAGCCAGCGTCCCGTCGCGGACATCATCGCTGAGGCGTTCCCGGTCACCATCCGGCTCACGCTCTTCGCGTTCGTCTTCCTGGTGATCGTCGGCATCAGCCTGGGTGTCATCGCCGGTCTGCGCCCTGACTCCGTCCGGGACCGCGGTCTGCTGACCCTGACCCTGGTGCTGATCTCCATGCCCTCCTTCGTGCTGGGTTACCTGATGCAGTACCTCTTCGCCTTCCAGTTGGGCGTCACGACCCCGACCGTGCAGGACTCCGAGAACTTCGGCGACCTCCTGCTGCCCGCGATCGTGCTCGCATCCCTGTCCCTTGCGTACGTGGCCCGCCTGACCCGTACGTCGATGGCGGAGAACCTCCGGGCGGACTACATGCGCACCGCCGTGGCCAAGGGGCTGCCGCGCAGCCGGATCGTCGGCGTCCATCTCATGCGCAACTCCATGATCCCGGTGGTCACCTTCCTCGGCACCGACATCGGCAACCTGATGACCGGCGCCATCGTCACGGAGGGCATCTTCAACGTGCAGGGCGTCGGTGACGCCATCTACGAGGCCCTGTTCCGCCGGGAAGGCGCGACGGTCGTGGGCATCGCCTCGCTGATCGTGATCGTCTACCTCGTCGCCAGCCTGCTCGTCGACCTGCTTTACGCGGTCCTGGACCCGAGGATCCGGTATGCCTGAGAAGACCGCTGAGAAGGCCGAGAAGACCGTGGCGAACGACCTGGCCCAAGGAACCGCCGCTGTGGCCGCGGAGTCCGGCCCCACGCCGGCGAAGGCCCGCAGCCTGTGGTCCGACGCCTGGCACGATCTGCGCCGTAACCCGCTCTTCCTCGTGTCGGCCGTGCTGATCCTGCTGCTAGTCGTCATGGCGGCCGCGCCCGGCCTGTTCACCAGCGCATCCCCGCGCGACGCCGACCTGGCCAAGCACTACCTCCAGCACCCGAATTGGGGCAACTTCTTCGCCCCGGACTGGCTCGGATACGACGGCCAGGGACGCTCCATCTATGCCCGCATCGTGTACGGTGCTCGCGCCTCGATCCTCGTCGGCGTAGGCGTGACCGTGCTGGTGGCCGTCCTCGGCACTGCGGTCGGCATGACCGCCGGATACTTCGGGGGCTGGCTCGACAGCATGCTGTCCCGGGTCACCGACGTCTTCATGGCCATTCCGTACCTGCTCGGCGCGCTGGTCGTCCTCACCACCTTCGAGGTGCGCACGGTCTGGGTCGTGATGCTGGCGATGGCCTTCCTGGGATGGACCACGATCGCCCGCGTCGCCCGCGGTTCCGTGATCACCGTCAAGCAGGCCGACTACGTCGTCGCGGCCAAGGCGCTCGGCGCCTCCACGACACGCATCATGCTGAAGCACATCCTGCCCAACGCCCTCGCTCCGATCATCGTCGTGGCGACCATCGCGCTGGGCGGCTACATCGCGGCCGAGGCCACGCTGTCCTTCCTCGGTGTCGGCCTCGCCGAGCCGACGGTTTCCTGGGGCGTGGACGTCTCCGCGGGCCGTGAACAACTGCGCAACGCGCCGTACGTGCTGATCATCCCGTCGGTGATGGTCTCGATCACGGTCCTGTCGTTCCTCATGTTCGGCGATGCTGTACGCAACGCCCTCGACCCCAAGCTGCGCTGAGGGAGGCGTACGTGACCATCATCGACAAACCTGCGGACGTTCCCGCGCCGCGCGCCGGGGACGACTTCGACGGCCCGCTGCTCGAAGTCCGCGATCTGCACGTGGAGTTCCACACCCGGGACGGCATCGCCAAGGCCGTCAACGGTGTCAACTACACCGTCAACGCGGGCGAGACGCTCGCCGTGCTCGGCGAGTCCGGTTCCGGGAAGTCCGTGACCGCCCAGGCGATCATGGGCATCCTCGACATGCCGCCAGGCCGCATCCCCAAGGGCGAGATCTTCTTCCGTGGCGAGGACATGCTCAGGATGTCCGGCGAGGAGCGGCGGAAGATCCGCGGCCGGAAGATCGCGATGATCTTCCAGGACGCGCTCTCCTCCCTCAACCCGGTCCTCTCCGTGGGCTACCAGCTCGGCGAGATGTTCCGCGTCCACCAGGGCCTCTCCAAGAAGGACGCCAAGCTCAAGGCCATCGAACTGATGGACAGGGTGCGGATCCCGGCCGCCAAGGAGCGCGTGGGCGACTACCCGCACCAGTTCTCCGGTGGTATGCGCCAGCGCATCATGATCGCCATGGCGCTGGCCCTCGAGCCCGAGCTGATCATCGCCGACGAGCCCACCACAGCCCTCGACGTGACGGTCCAGGCACAGGTCATGGACCTGCTCGCGGAGCTCCAGCGCGAGTACAACATGGGTCTGATCCTGATCACCCACGACCTCGGCGTGGTCGCCGACGTCGCGGACAAGATCGCGGTCATGTACGCGGGCCGGATCGTCGAGACCGCCCCCGTGCACGAGCTCTACAAGCGGCCCGCGCACCCGTACACCCGCGGTCTGCTGGACTCGATCCCGCGCCTGGACCAGAAGGGCCAGGAGCTGTACGCGATCAAGGGTCTGCCGCCCAACCTGACCCGTATCCCGTCCGGCTGCGCCTTCAACCCGCGCTGCCCGAAGGCGCAGGACATCTGCCGTACCGAGGTGCCGGCACTGCTTCCCGTCACCGAGCGGGACGGCAGTGAGCTGGCCGGCCGCGGCAGCGCGTGCCACTTCTGGAAGGAGACGATCCATGGCTGAGCTCAGCAAGGCGGGTGAGCCGCAGGACGCCCTGGACGCGACTCCGAACGTCACCGACGTGGAGGTGGTCGACGCCCACTCCGACGCCGAGGCGGTCGCGGCCATCGAAGCCCCCGTCGAGCGCGGTGAGCCGATCCTTCAGGTGCGCAACCTGGTCAAGCACTTCCCGCTGACCCAGGGCATCCTCTTCAAGCGGCAGATCGGCGCGGTCAAGGCCGTGGACGGGGTCTCCTTCGACCTGTACCAGGGCGAGACCCTGGGCATCGTGGGCGAGTCCGGCTGTGGCAAGTCCACCGTCGCAAAGCTTCTGATGACCCTGGAGAAGGCGACCGCCGGCGAGGTCTTCTACAAGGGCCAGGACATCACCAAGCTGTCCGGGCGTGCGCTGAAGGCCGTACGCCGGAACATCCAGATGGTGTTCCAGGACCCGTACACCTCGCTCAACCCCCGTATGACGGTGGGCGACATCATCGGCGAGCCCTTCGACATCCACCCCGACGTGGCGCCGAAGGGCGACCGGCGGCGGAAGGTCCAGGAGCTCCTGGACGTCGTCGGCCTCAACCCCGAGTACATCAACCGTTATCCGCACCAGTTCTCGGGCGGTCAGCGCCAGCGCATCGGCATCGCCCGCGGCCTCGCGCTCAACCCCGAGATCATCATCTGCGACGAGCCGGTCTCCGCCCTGGACGTGTCCGTCCAGGCGCAGGTCATCAACCTGATGGAGAAGCTGCAGGACGAGTTCAACCTGTCCTACATCTTCATCGCGCACGACCTGTCGATCGTCCGGCACATCTCGGACCGGGTCGGCGTGATGTACCTCGGCAAGATGGCCGAGATCGGCACGGACGAGCAGATCTACGACCACCCGACGCACCCCTACACGCAGGCGCTGCTGTCGGCGGTCCCGGTGCCCGACCCGGAGGCCCGCGAGGGTCGCGAGCGGATCATCCTCACCGGGGACGTGCCCTCGCCCGCCAACCCGCCGTCCGGCTGCCGCTTCCGTACGCGCTGCTGGAAGGCCCAGGACAAGTGCGCCACCGAGGTACCGCTGCTCGCGGTCCCCGAGCGGTTCGCCGGCCAGGACGCCCCGGCCGCGCACGAGTCGGCGTGCCACTTCGCGGAGGAGAAGGACGTGGTGCACGCGGCGTGACTCCCGCTGGCACGTGGACGGGGGCGCCCGGGACCGAAGTCGGTGCCGGGCGCCCCCGTCCGTGTGGGGTTGCCCTGATGGCGGACTCAGCGTCCTGGCGCCTGGCTCAACAATGCCGAGCCTGCGTTCTGACGCGGCATCGGCAGGCGTGTCGGTCCGGGCGGGTCCGGCCTCGTCCTCAGCTCGTCCGCCGTTGAAGATCGTCGCGCCAGTCGGCGAACAGGCGCCGCATGCGTTGAATCTCTTCCGGCGGGGTCCCGTACTCCGCGAATGCGACATCCGTGATCTGGGTGAGGGCGCTGAGCGCGTCTGCGAAGGGGGCGGCGGCGAAGCCGGGATCGGCTTCTGCGGCGAGGCGCAGGAGATCGTCGCGTGAGTAGCGTCCGCTGGTGATGGCTGCGGCGATGTCCAGGAAGTCCCTGGGCAGTGCACGCCCGTACAGGGCGCACATCTTGTTCGCCACGGCGTCGTCTGCGTGCAGGACGGGGCCGATGTCGAGCAGCACTGGCTCGTGGGGACCTCCAGTCCGCGGAAAGTTCGAGTTTGTCCGGCTCTCCGCCCTCCGGAGCGGTGACCAGCAGGCGCGCGAAGGTGTCAGCCTGGACCAGCACGTCCACTTTGAAACCCGATCCGGTCAGTGCGGTGCTCACCGACTCGACGAGCGAGGAGAAGGAGTCACGGTGCTCCCACCCGGTGAAGAGGTCGATGTCGCCGCTAGGGCGCGTGCCCATGCCGTGTGCGCGTACTGCGTATCCACCCGCCAGCGCCAGACCGTATGGAGTACCCGCCGCCAGGGCGATCCTGGCGATTCTGAGGTGCCGGGGCTCCATATCTAGGCTGCGGCCGAGAGGCGCCGGATCTGGGCCAGGTCCGGGAACCGGGACTCCCATGCCTGCCGTACGGCATCGGGGAGCCACAGCAGTGCCCACAGCTGCCGAAGCGTGCGCGCGTCCAGAAAGGTGTGCAGGTCTTCAGAGGTGACCGCCTCGATGATGACCGTGCGGTAGAGATCGACGATGCGACCTGGGCTGTCGAGGTCGTACTCAGCGTTCCCTGACCAGTCCAGGTGGCGTGGAAGGCGCACGATGCCTGAGACCGGGCCGGTGAGAAGGTCGAGCCGGTCGGGTGTGGCGTATGGCCGCGCGTAGCGTGTGCCCGCTGGCCGTTCGATCGCTGCCATGCGGCCATCGTGGCACATCCGGGAGCCGAGCGGACGGCCCTGATCGTGCACCTGTGGATAACTCACGCCTCTCCCTTCGGGGCGATGCTGAACCACACCGCCTTGCCCTGCGGGTATTCCCGTACGCCCCACTCGTCCGCACAGGCGTCGACGATGCCGAGACCGCGCCCGGACTCGGCATCGGGAGGCACCTCGGCCCGGGCGGCGATGCCGGGGGCGTGGTCCCAGACGGTGACCTGGAAACGGGCGGGGTCCGGGTCCCAGTCCATCGAGACGTACGCGTCGGTACGGGAATGGCGGTAGGCGTTCGTGACCAGCTCGGAGGCGAGCAGTTCGACGGTGTCTGCCACGCAGCCGAGGCGGGCGGCGTTGAGGATGCTGCGGAGGGTGGCACGGACGACGCCGACGGCGCGGGGGTCGTGCACATCAGCAGCGTCGAAGCCGGGCGCACCAGTCTGTCGCCCGAGCGGCTGTATGCCCTCGCATCGGCGTCAGGTCGGGCATGCCCGAACTCGCGTGGCAGAAGTCGACTTTCAGCGAACCCGGATCCGATACCTGCGTCGAGGTCGCTGTCGACCCGCACCCCCCACCTCCGCGAGAGCGACATCCCGGCAGGCAACAGCACTGGATGGGGTTGGTGATGTCAGCGGGTCCGGTCGGACTGCTATGATGAGCGCGTTGGCCTTCGGCGTGCCCAGTGCAGGCGCCCGGAGGCTTTTTTCATGCCTTCTGACACGTCTGACACGTCCGCGCCCACTGCGCCTGCCATCACCAGTTATCGAGACCTGCTCCGCAACAGCGAGTTCGTCGGCCTGTACGCCAGCTTCATGTTGACGGTCGCCGCGAGCACCCTGTCGGGCTTCGCACTCGGCACACTGGTCAACCACCAGACCGGCTCCCCGTTCCTGACGGCCGTGAGCATGTACGGCGCCACGTTCGCGACGGTACTCGGTGCACTGACGCTGATGTCGGTCGCGGACGGGAGCCGTCCTCGCCGGACCCTCGTCGCGCTCGAGTTGGTCTCGCTGGTGGGTGTTGCTGCGCAGGCGATTCCGGGGCTGCCGCTGGCTGCCCGGTTCGGGCTGCTGCTGGTGCTGGGGTTCTTCCAGTCCCTGGGGACCGGCACGCGGATGGGGTTGCTCGCCGAGGTTGTGCCGACCTCTGCCTATGTGCTGGCGCGTTCGCTGATGAACATCACCTCGGGTGGCATGGCGATCCTCGGCTACGCCATCGGCGCCCTGCTGCTGCGGTACCTGAGCCCGCAGGGGGTCTTCATCGTCGCCGCAGCCCTGACCGGAGTCGGGCTGGCCGTGGTGGCGACCACCGTCCGGGAACACTCCATCCGTCTCACCCGTCGCCCCGGACTGCGCCAGACCTGGACGACGAACATCGCACTCTTCTCCCACTCCGGCCAGCGGGCGTTGCTGCTGAACCTGTGGGTCCCCAATGGTCTGATCGTCGGCTGCGAGGCTCTGTTCATCTCCTACGACCCGGGCCACGCCGGGACCCTCCTCGCCGCCGGATCGGCGGGCATGTTCCTCGGGGACCTGAGCGTCGGCCGGCTGCTCAGCGCCGACCAGCGACGCCGCTGCGCGTTCGTCCTGCGGCTGCTGCTCGCTGCCCCTTACCTTCTGTTCGTGATCCACCCGCCGGTCCTGGTCGCGGCAGCCGCGGTGTTCGCTGCCAGTGCCGGGTTCGCCGCCACCCTGCCCCTGCAGGAGCAGCTTCTCGAGCTGACACCCGACCCGGTCCGCGGTCAGGTCCAGGGCGTCGAGTCCGCCGGCCGGATGACCTGGCAGGGCCTCGGCGCCGCGATCGCCGGCGGCGTCGCCCAGCACGTCGGCCCCGGCGCCGCGATCACGGCCGTCGCCGCAGTGTCCGTTGCCATCACCGTTGTCTCCCGGCCGTTCGTGGTGCGCGCCCGTGCCGTCCGTGTCGAGAAGGCCGACGCATGAGTCACGCCCATGCTCGGCTACGTGCCGTACCAGGAGTGGTCAGCGGGCCGCAGCTGGCGCATGGGTGAGACGTATCTAGTGATCGAGCAGTCCCCAGCCTTGCGCGGAGACCGGCACGACCGGCTGCGGCCTGGGCTGAACCACCTCGCCATTCACGTGGAGAGCCGACCGGAACTCGACGCGCTGGTCGCCGAAGCGCCCCGGCACGGCTGGTCACTGCTCTTCCCCGAGCGGCACCCCTATACGGGCGGCCCTCGGCACTACGCCGCGTACCTGGAGAACATCGACGGATTCGAGGTCGAACTGGTGGCCGCGCCAGAGTCAGAGCCGCACCCCGGGCGATAGGAGGGACGGACATGACGGACACGGCGTCAGGGGCGTACGCCCCAACGCCATGCGTCAGTGTCACCCACGTCGTGCCTCGTCTCGGACAATCCCGGCCTCGGCGCACGCGGCGTCGAGAATGCCGCCGATCTCGGCTGCGATGGCGCGGGCCTCGTCGAGGCTCTCGGTGGTGGCGGCGCGCGCTTCCAGGGCGCGCAGGCGGGCCGCGCGCTCCGGGTGCCGCTCCAGCGCGACGTACACGGCCCACTGCCCGACAAAGCGGCGCATGGGCGCGGCAGTGAGCTGCTCCCGAGCCTGCTCCAAGGTGGCGGCGCGCTCCGTGTCGAAGGTGGGCAGGGCGTCCGGAGCAAGCTCCGCGAGTGCGATCCGCAAGTCTTCCGGAGTGGCCACCGGCTGAAGAACGACGGGATCGCCGGAGGCGGAGTGTGCGGCGGTGCGCATGCGCCAGCCTCTCCGGTTCACTCGAGGCATGAAATCTGAACCGGCACCACGGTCAAGGTGGTGTGGCTGATGAGGAGGACCGCGAGAACACTGCCGGTCTCCAGTGTGCGGATCGTGCCGTCGTCGTGCCCATAGGGCTGCGTGTGCGCCATGGGAACCGACTGCACGTCGATCAGTGCGGCGGCGAATTCCCGGCGTGCCGAGAGCGGTAACGAAGCGTAGACCTTGTAGAGCTCCGGGCCCCAGTGAAGATCGTAGATCACGCGGCACCTTTCGCGTCGAGCCCGGCCGACTCGCGGAGTTCGGCGGGGGAGACGCGGACGTACTCGGGGGGAAGCTGGCCGTGTCGCTCGATATGGTCACGCACCTGCACCGCGCGCTCATACCCGGCGGCGAGCTCCTCGGCCACCTTCTGCCACTTGGCCACGACCGCCGGGAGGTCGTCGACGGGTGCCAGGTTCACCTCGGAGAGGAACCGCATGCGCGTGGCGGGCGCCGGGATGGCCTCGGCGATTCTTGCGATGGTCCACGGCTCGGTTGCGCTCATGGTCTGGCTCCTCGGTCCGATGTGTCCGTGTGTGTCCGTGCGGCCTCTGTTCGCCAGAGTAGCGGCGGGACTGGCGCCGGTTCTGTGTCTGTGGATAACTCACGCTTCTCGCTTTGGGACCACGCTGAACTACACCGCTTTGCCGCGCGGGTAGTCCTGTACACCCCACTCGTCGGCGCACGCCTCGACGATGCCGAGTCCGCGGCCGCACTCGTCGCCGTCGGCGGTGGCCCGGGGCTCTGGGGTGCCGAAGCCGTGGTCCCAGACTGTGACCCGGAAGTCGTCCGCGGTGCGCTCCATGCTGACGTACGCGTCGCTGGAGGAGTATCGGTATGCGTTCGTCACGACCTCGGAGGCCAGCAACTCGACCGTGTCCACGATGCAGTTGAGTCCCGCGGCGCGAGAACGCGCCGGAGAGTGGCGCGGACGACGCCTACGGCTCGGGGGTCGTGGGGGATGAACAGGCCATAGGACCAGGGGGGTTCGGACATGCCCATGTGGCAGCCTCCAGGGTGTGTGCCTACTGTGACTGGCGCCATACGTAAGGTAGCGCCAGCGGTTGCCAATCCTCAACCTTCTTGGTGGTGTTGGTGGTTGATGGATACTGCAGGGGGATGTGACGAGGAGGACGTATGGGGCTCAGGGGCAACCCGACGTATCGGCAGCGGCGATACGGTGCCGAGGTTCGTGCTATCCGTGAACGCGCGGGGTTCACGGCTGCGCTTGCGGCGGAGGTTATGGGGATGAACGCCTCGCACATCAGCACTGTCGAGTCGGGGCGAACCGGGTTGTCTGCGGACCGGCTTCGTCGACTCGCTGCCGCTGTGGGTAGCGAAGACTCAACCTATGTCGAAGCCTTGATTGACCTGGGGCAACGGACAGGCAAGGGCTGGTGGAGCGAGTACCGACACGTGCTCGGTGCCCCTCACCTTGACCTGGCCGAACTGGAGGACATGGCCTGTGTCCTGCGGACCTACGAGCCGCTGTTCGTGCCTGGCCTGCTCCAGACTCGCCCCTACGTCGAGGCCATCCATCGGGGCGGATACAGGTCGGCTTCGCAGGCTGAGCAGGAGGCCCAGGTCGAGTTCAGGGTGCAGCGACAGCGGGTTCTGACCGGGGAGCGTGCACCGCGGTTGCACGCGATCATCCATGAGGCCGCCCTCAGTGCATCGCTCGGCGACCGGAATGTGATGCGCGGCCAGCTGCTGCACCTGATCGAGATGTCACGTCTCCCGCACATCACCATCCAGATTCTGCCGTTCGACGGCCCAGTCGGTTTCGGTACGGGGTTCGTGATGATCGAGCCGCAGGTGGCGGAGCTGGGTACGGTCATCGTCTCCCACATCGAGCAGTCGCTCTATCTGGACGGAGCGGACACCGCCGCCAAGTATTCGGACTGGTTCGCTAAGTTGGCGAATGTGGCCCTCCCTCCCATCGACGCGGCCACGGCGCCGGAGGCGCGCACCGCCAAGGATTCGCTGGGGTTGATTCAGCGGCTGCTGTACCCCTTGCTCTAGGAAGGCGTATATGTCCGAGCTCAGGTGGCAGAAGTCCAGCTTCAGCGAAGGAGGGGCCGCGAACTGCGTCGAACTCGCCCTCACCCCCACCGGAACCCCCCACCTCCGCGAGAGCGACACCCCCGCCACGGTCATCGCCACCACCCCCGCCGCCCTGCGCGCCCTGCTGCGAGGAATCAAGGCAGGCACCGGGGCCACCACAGGTATCGGCACCGCTTCACGAGGGCGTGGCGCATGACCGTCGGCGTCGGCGCCCTGCAATGCGTCGTACTGGACTGCCCCGACCCCCGCGCCCTCGCCCGCTTCTACCGCGGGCTCCTCGGCGGTGAGGTCGACCGGCCCGACCCCCGCTGGTCGCTGGACGACGACTGGTCCACCCTGCACGCCGCCTCCGGCGGCCTGGTGCTGGCCTTCCAGCGCATCGGCGACCACCGGCCGCCGCGGTGGCCGGACCCCTCCGCCCCGCAGCAGCTCCACCTGGACATCGAAGTCGCCGACCTCGACCGGGCCCACACCGAGACCCTCGCCCTGGGCGCCGCCCTCCTCGACGACGGGGGCGGCACCCGCAGCTGGCGGGTGTACGCGGACCCGGCGGGCCACCCGTTCTGCCTGGTGCGCCACTGAGAGGGGGCGGGCCGCGCCCGGGAGTTATCCACAGGCACCCGCGCCATCCGCCAAGAGTCAGGATCATGGGCGCATGGGGGAACTGGCCAGAGGGGGCCTCACGAGTCTCGCCCGAGGCGGAGTACTGCTCTCCGCCTGGGCGCTGGAAGCGGGGTGGCCGCGGACGACGCTGACGGAGCGCCTGCGTGAGGAGCGCTGGACCCGGATCCACTCCGGGGCGTGGGCCCTGCCGGGCGCAGCGGTCGACCTGTGGACGCGGCTGTGGGCGGTACAGCTGGCGCGCCCGGACCTCGTCGTCAGCCACCGGTCGGCGGCCGCCCTGCACCGCATCGAACTACCTGCGTACGCCGTGGAGTTCGTGGAGTTCACCGACCCGGGGGACGGTGGCCGCAGACGCGCAGGCGTGACGGTACACCACTCCCCGCTGAAGCAGCACGAGGTCACGGTCCGCCGCAGCCTGAGGGTCACCTCACCCGCCCGAACCACCGCCGACCTCCTGTGCACACGCCCGCGTGACGAGGCGGTGGTGGCAGCCGACTCCGCGCTCTCTCGCCGCCGCGTAGACGGCGTCTGGCGCCCGCCACTGGTCCAACGCGAGGACGTCGCGGCCGCCCTGACCATACGACGACGGCGAGTCGCCCAGGCGCGCACCTGGCTCGAACTCGCAGACGCCCGCTCGGGTTCCCCCGCCGAGACCGTGGCCCGGCTGCGCATACACGAAGTGGGCTTGTTCCCGGAAGTGCAGGTCGAGTGGCTCCCACCGAACGCCGGCCGACGCTACTCCGACTTCTACTTCCCGGCGCACGGCCTCCTCGTAGAGGTAGAGGGCTACGCCTACCACGGCACGCGAACCGCACACCAGCGAGACGCAACGCGGTTCAACGAGCTGGCTCGCTGCCCCCAGATCCGCAAGCTCCTCCGCTTCACGGCCGAGGACGTCTACGTACGCCCGGAATACGTGATCACAGAGGTCCGCCGAGCTCTCGCACTCCTGTCGTGAGTGGTGTTTGGGTATTCCGGACGCGATAAATGCGGATAAATGTGGTCTAACGAACGGTTGCTCTGCCCGAATTCGAGGGTTCAGGGCTGGGAGGGAAGTTGTGCGTAACATGCCTGCCGTCCCGGGCGTGTTCCAGGCAGAGCAAGAAGTTCGAAGCAGTCGTACGAGGGACGGACGGGGGACGATGGCGACGCAGTCGGATGACTCTGCGGAGTTCGACGCGTTCTACGCCGCCACGGCCAAGCGCCTGGTCGCCACGGTCTATGCGATGACCGGCGATCTGGCGGAGGCCGAGGACGCGGTGCAGGAGGCGTACGTACGCGCGTGGCAGCGCTGGGCGCGGCTGACGCGGGAAGGAGACCCCCTGCCGTGGGTGCGCACGGTCGCGATGCGGCTGGCGATCAGCACCTGGCGGCGCACCCGCGGGCGCCTGCGCGCGCACTTCCGGCACGGCCCGGGAGCCGACGTGCCCGAACTGTCCGCGGACCGGGTGGGGTTGGTGCAGGCGCTGCGCGAACTGACCCCGGAACAGCGGCAGGCGGTGGTCCTCCATCATCTCCTCGACCTGCCCGTCGAGCAGGTCGCCCGGGAGGCCGGCGCATCCAACGGCGCCGTACGCACGCGGCTCAGCCGCGCCCGCAAGGTCCTGGGTGAGCGCCTCTCCGATCCTGCCGGTGCCGATGGTCCGGCGGATCCCACCGGTTCCGCTGATCACGCCGGTTCTGCCGGTTCCGCAGGTTCTGCTTTCACCTCCGAGGGGGTTGCCAGCCATGGTTGAGGTCGAGGAACTGCTGGACGAGACCGTGCTGCGGATGCCGAGCGGGGCGGAGGTGCGGGCGCGGGCCACGCGGCGTCGTACCCGGCGCCGGGTGGCCGTCGCGGCGGCCGTGACGGCGGTGGTCGTCGGCGCCGCTTCGTGGGCGGTACTGCCGGGCGGCGGGCCGGCGGACGTACGGCCGGCGGGCACGCCCACGGCATCGCCTTCGGCCGACGCGGGCGACACCCCGTACAAGAAGGACGGTGTCGTGCGGCTGCTGACCGGGGAGCAGGTGCCGTTGGACGAGAAGTGGCACTGGCGCCGGGACGAGCAGGGGAACATCGACGCACCCCTCCCGTATCTGTTCTTCGACGGCTGCCCCGATTCCCTCGCCTACTCCGAGGGGCACGGCAACCAGCAGCGGTACACCACGTCCTTCAACGGAGACGACGAAGCCCTGGCCCGCCAGCGCTACGCGGAGTACGACAACGCCGCCGACGCCGCCGCCGATCTCACCGATCTGCGTGAGTCGCTCTCCGCCTGCGGCCTGAAGCAGCACGGACGGGGTGAGGACAGCTACTACGCCGACATTGACACCGACGGGCGGGGCATGCGCGTCACGATCGAGCACGGCGAGCGGTGGACCTCCGTGGTGGAGGTGCAGGAAGGCTGGCCGCAGACGGGCTGAGCCCGGCCGCCGGCAGTGAAGGGCGTACGACGGAGGCCCGTCCCCCCGCTTGGGCGGCACGGGCCTCCGGCTCCCCGGGAAACCGGTCTCGTCCTGTGGCTCGGGTCAATGGGCCGACGTTCCGGTCCCGTGGGCGGCGGCTCGGCGATGAGGGGTGGGTGGGCCGGGCCGTCGCCTGGGGTCTCAGGGCTCCTTCGAGATCTCCAGATCCACGGAACCCGTCACGCCCTTGGTACCCCTTGAACCTTTGGATTCGGTAAGGGCGGCCACATCCTCCGGATAGTGGCAGGCGGACAGGTGACCTTCACCGCTCCCCTCCGCCCGCACCAGCGGCGGACTCTCGCTCCCGCACCTCTCCGTCGCCTTCCAGCAGCGCGTACGGAAGCGGCAGCCCGACGGCGGGTTCAGTGGCGACGGCACGTCCCCGGCGAGCCGGATGCGTTCGCGGGGCGGCGCCGCGTCGTCCGCCGCCACCTCCGGGACAGCCGACAGCAGCGCGCGGGTGTACGGGTGGCGCGGGTTGCCGTACAGCTGGTCGCGGTCGGCGACCTCCACGATCCGGCCCAGGTACATGACGGCGACGCGTTGCGAGAAGTGGCGGACGACGGCCAGGTCGTGGGCGATGAAGACGAAGGCGATGCCGAGGTTCCTCTGTACCTCCTGCAGGAGGTTCACCACCTGGGCCTGGATCGAGACGTCCAGCGCCGAGACCGGCTCGTCCGCCACGATCAGCTTCGGCTCCAACGCCAGCGCCCGCGCCACGCCGATCCGCTGCCGCTGACCGCCCGAGAACTCGTGCGGGAAACGGTTGTAGTGCTCCGGGTTCAGGCCGACGGTCTCGAGGAGTTCGCGGACGCGCCGCTCGCGGCCGCCCGGTGGTCCGATGCCGTTGATCTCCATCGGGCCGGAGACGATCCGGCCGACGGTCTGCCGCGGGTTGAGCGAGGCGTACGGGTCCTGGAAGATCATCTGGATCTCCGAGCGGACCGGGGCGAGCTGCCGCCGCGAGGCGTGGGTGATGTCCTGGCCGCGGTACGTGATCCTGCCGCCGGTCGGTTCCAGGAGCCGGGTGATCAGCCGGCCCGTCGTCGACTTCCCGCAGCCGGACTCGCCGACCAGGCCGAGGCTCTCACCGGCCGCGACCGAGAAGTCCAGCCCGTCCACGGCCTGCACGGCGCCGATCCTCCGCCGGATCGGAAAGCCGCCCATGACCGGGAAGTGCTTGGTGAGCCCGGAGACCTCCAGGAGCGGAGTCCCGGCGGGTGCGGCTGAGTGGGCCCCCGCGGGAGCCGGGGATGCCGCCGGAGCCGGGGGTGTCGTGCTGCTCATGGTGCTGATCCCTCACTCGTACGTCAGTTGGGCTGGATTCCGGCGAAGTCGGCGAAGAACTCCACCCGCTGGGCAGGGCCCAGATGGCACGCGGCCCCGCGCCCGTCCATCACCTCCAGCGGAGGCTGCGCATCCGCGCACAGCCCGTCCCCGACCTGTTCGATGAAGGCGCACCGGGGATGGAAGCGGCAGCCCGTCGGCGGATTGAGCAGGCTCGGCGGCGCGCCAGGGATGGGCGACAGCGGTACGTCCACCGGATGGTCGAGGCTCGGCATCGAGCCCAGCAGGCCCCAGGTGTACGGGTGCTGGGGCGCCCTCAGCACCTCCTGCTTCGTACCGCGCTCCACGCACCGCCCGCCGTACATCACCAGCACGTCGTCCGCGATGTCGGCGATGACGCCCAGGTCGTGGGTGATGAAGATGATCGACGTGCCGGTCTCCTGCTGGAGGTCCTTCAGCAGGTCCATGATCTGCGCCTGGACCGTCACGTCCAGTGCGGTCGTCGGCTCATCGGCGATCAGCAGCGCCGGATCGCACACCAGTGCCATCGCGATCATCACGCGCTGGCGCATACCGCCCGAGAACTGGTGCGGATAGTCGTCGACGCGCAGCTCCGGCTGCGGAATGCCCACCTTGGCCAGCATCTCGACCGCACGGTCCCGGGCCTCCTTCCGGGAGGCTCCGGTGTGCTTGCGGTACGTCTCGCCGATCTGCCTCCCGACCGTGTGGTACGGCGACAGGGATGCCAGTGCGTCCTGGAAGATCATGGACATCTTGTTGCCGCGCAGCCGCTCCAGCTCCCGCTGGGGCGCGGTGAGGAGGTCCTGGCCGTCGAGGAGAGCTTCGCCGTCGATCGTGGTGTTCCGGGAGTCGTGCAGCCCCAGGAGGGCCATGTTGGTGACGGACTTGCCGGAGCCGGACTCACCGACGATGCCGAGCGTCCTGCCGTGCCCGAGGTCGAAGGAGAGGCCGTCGACGGCCTTGACGATGCCGTCCTCGGTCGAGAAGTGGACGCGCAGATCGCGTACGGAGAGGAAGGGGCCACCAGGAGTGCTGCTCATGGGATCGCTCATGGGTCTCTCTGCTCTCCCTAGGCGAGGCGGACGCGCGGGTCGATGAAGGCGTACAGGGCGTCGACGACGATGTTGAGGACGACGATGGCGCCGGCAGCCACCAGCGTGACCCCGAGCAGCATCGGCAGATCGTTGTTGTTGACCGCGTCCACGGACAGCGCGCCGATGCCGTGGAGGCCGAACGTCGCCTCCGTGATGATCGCGCCGCCGAAGAGACCGCCGAGGTCGAGGCCGAAGATGGTGAGGAGCGGGCCCATCGCACCGCGCCAGGCGAACCGGAAGAACACCGCCCGGCGGGAGAGGCCCTTGGCGCGCGCCGTGCGCACGTAGTCCTCACTGAGCGCCTCGACCAGCTGGGAGCGGGTCATACGGGTGTAGTTCGCGGTGAAGATCAGCGCGAGGATGAACCACGGCAGCAACAGCCCCTTGAACCAGCCCATCGGGTCCTGCGTCAGGGGTATGTCCTGGGGACGGCTGAGGATGTGCCACTGGTCGACCAGGTAGTACATGGCGACCAGGCCGACGATGTAGATCTGCAGGGACGAACCGATCAGCGACGCGGACGAGGCGACCTTGTCCACTGTTCTGCCCTGCTTGACCGCGGCGAGCATGCCGGCGCCCACACCGAAGAGGACGAACACGACCGCACTGCCGAGGGCGAGCGAGAGCGTGGTCGGGAAGCGGTTGAGGATCAGGCCCAGGACCGGCTCGTGGTAGTGGAACGAGTAGCCGAGGCACGGCGCCGGACAGCGGCCGAACGAGGCGTAGTCGCGGCCCGTGAACAGGGCCTGGAGCCAGTGCCAGTACTGGACGGGCAGCGGGTCGGCGATCCCCAGGTTGCGCCGCACCAGCGCCAGGGTCTGCGGCGTGCAGGTCTTGCCGCAGGCGAGCCGGGCGGGGTCGCGCGGTGCGACATAGAAGAGGAGGAAGGTGATCGCGCTGATGATCAGCAGGATCACCACGGCGCCGAGGATCCGGCGGACGAGGAAGCGGAACATGGCGATGGTTTCCCTGGCAGATGCCGGCGGACGACGGGCCCCTGCACGGTGGGGTCCCCCGGTCATGGGGCTCCCCACTCGAGCACAGTCGTGAGTGGGGGAGAAGCCGGGACCGGAGGGTGGTCGAAGTGCTTGGGGCAGGGGGGTGGGGCGCTACAGAAGCGCCCCGCCAGGGGCGTCAGGCCTTGGCGTAGAGCTTGTACATGATGAAGGCGGAGAAGAGCGGGTCGAAGAGCGCGCCGCCCACCTTCGAGCCGTGGAGGTAGAAGCGGCGCTGGTAGGTCTCCGGGATGATCGGCGCTTCCTCTTTCATGATCTTGTTGTCCAGCGCGGCCCACGCCTTGCCCGCCTTCTTCGGGTCGGCGATCACAGCGTTCTTCTTGATCGCCTCGTTGACCCACTTGACGTTGAGCTGGGAGACGTTGTTGGAGCCGTTGCCGATGGTGCCGCCGTCGAACAGCGGCTGGATGACCGTGTAGCCGGTCGGCCAGTCCGGAGCCCAGCCGAACCACATCACGTCGAACTTGTTGTCGACCTGCTGGGCCTGGTCGTAGTACGAGGTGGAGTCGATCGGCTTGATGACCGGGTCGAAGCCCGCCGCCTTGAGGGCGTTCTCGATGACGACCTTGGTCTTGTTGTAGGTGTCGCTGATGGGGTAGGCGTAGACGATCTTCCGGCCGAGCTGGCCCGCCTCCTTCAGCAGCTTCTTCGCCGTCTCCGGGTCGCCTTGCGGCTTCTTCAGCTTGCCGTAGACGTCGGCGTGCTCGTAGCCGAGTATGTCGGGGCTCAGGATGGAGGACGCGTAGTCACCGGCGGACGGACCACCGTAGATCTTGCGGATCTGCTCCAGAGGCCAGGCGTATATGAGGGCCTGGCGCACCTTGAGGTCGGTGACGCGCTTGGTGTTGATGGCGTAGTAGTAGAGGCCGCTCAGCAGGCCGTTGATGGTGCGCTTCTTCAGTTCGGGGTCCGTGAGCACCTTCTGCATGCGCTCGGCCGGTATCCCGTAGTACGCCATGACGGCGTACTGGTCGTCGCCGGAGTCGGCGATGAGGCGGTCCGTCTGCGCGAGTGCCTGGGGGCCGAACTCGAAGGCGAAGGAGTCCGGGTAGGCGTTGCGGATGGGGTCGGTGGCCGGGTCCCAGTGCTTGTTGCGCACGAGCGTCATCGACTTGTCGACGGAGTGCTGCGAGATCCGGTACGGGCCGGCGGAGACCGGGTCCTTGTCGTACCTCTCCTTGGTGTCGTGCTTGACGGGCACGGCGCCGTAGGACTGCATCGCCAGCGTGAAGTTGAGGTCCGGGCGGGCCAGCTTCAGCTTGAAGGTGATGGTCTTCTTGGCGGTGTCGGTGTCGATCGAGTCGAGGTGCTTGCCGCTGAAGGGACCCTTGTACTGGGCACGGAAGTCCGTCGTGCCGGTCAGATCGGTCTGGAGGTAGGTGGCGCCCTCGGTTGTGAAGCTTGCGAAGCCGCGCTCGATGCCGTGCCGGACGTCCTCGACGGTCAGCTCGCTGCCGTCCTCCCACTTGAGGCCGTTCTTCAGCGTGAAGGTCCAGGTCTTGCCGCCGTCGGACATGGTGCCCGCATCGGTGGCGAGGTCGCCGACCAGCTTCATGGACCCGTCCGGCGCGATCTTGTAGCCGGTGAGGCAGCGGACGTACAGGTTGGCGACCGTGGAGTTCCACGAGAAGTAGATGCGC
This sequence comes from Streptomyces himalayensis subsp. himalayensis, assembly GCF_013778455.1. Taxonomy (GTDB): domain Bacteria; phylum Actinomycetota; class Actinomycetes; order Streptomycetales; family Streptomycetaceae; genus Streptomyces; species Streptomyces himalayensis. Next base: position 103,453 of record NZ_JACEHE010000001.1, read on the forward strand.
TGCGGGTCGAGGTGGGAGAAGTCGTCCGGGGCAATGCCGCGGATCGTGCCGCCCTTGCGCGCGCCGTTCACCTCGGGGGCGGGTCCGGTCGAGTCGTCCTTGGTCCCCACGGTGACCGAGGCGCCCGTGTACGTGGTGGCGCCGGCGTGCGCGGTGCCGCCGCCGGTCCCGCCACCGCCGCTGCTGCACGCGGAGAGCGCCATGGAGCCGCCGACGGCGACCGATGTGGCGATGACGAAGTTTCTACGGGAAAGGGACATGGCTTCCTGTCCTGAATCGATGAGAGAGGCGGATGGTCCGGCGGGCCCCGTCGCCCGGGCCGGTGGGGAAGGGGGCCGCGGTTCAGCGCTTGGTCTTCGGATCCAGCGCGTCGCGTACGGAGTCGCCTAGGAGGTTGAAGGCGATCACGAAGATCACCATCGACAGGCCCGGGAAGAGCATGAACGTGATGTCTGACTCGTAGTACTTGGCGCCGTTCTGGATCATCACGCCCCAGTCCGGGGTGGGGTCGGACAGGCCCACTCCCAGGAAGGCGAGGGCCGCCTCGGTGGTGACGAACATCGGGAGTGCGAGAGTCGCCTGGATGAGGATCGGGGTCCACAGGTTGGGGAGCAGCTCCTTGAAGATGATCCGGGCGGGTGAGGCGCCGGTCACCTTGGACGCCTCCACGAACTCCCGTTCACGCAGGGCGAGTACCTCGCCGCGCAGCAGACGCGCGATGGGGGCCCAGCCGAAGGCCGTCATGACGGAGATGAGGCTGACGACGGTCAGCCAGACGGGCGTGTTCTCCTCAGGAGAGACCATGATCGAAATGAGGACCGGCCAGAAGGCGATGAAGAAGAGGGTCGACGGAAAGGCCAGCAGGATGTCGATCACGCGGCCGATCAGGTAGTCGGTCCTTCCGCCGAGGTAGCCGACGGTGATGCCGACGACGATGCCGAGGACGGTCACCAGCAGGGTGGTCGCCGTCGCGATGAGCAGCGAGTTGCGGATGCCGTAGATCAGGAAGGTGAAGACGTCCCGGCCGAGCTGGGGCTCGATGCCGAACCAGAAGTGGCTGCTGATGCCGCCGTTGGGCTTGACCGGAAAGCCGAAGTCGTTGAGCAGGCTCGGGTCGTTCTGTCCGTAGGTGGTGTACGGATTCTTTCCGTACACCTTCGCGATCAGCGGCGCGCAGATCGCCACCACGAAGAAGAACAGCACCACGTAGGCCGAGACCACACCTGTCCGGTCCCGTTTGAAACGGCGCCAGGCGAGTCGCCCCGGCGAGCGGCCCTCGCCGCCCGGGGGCGCGGACGGTTCCGCCATGGTGACGCTGTCGTCCGGCACCACCTCGAGGGGGGCGGAGACGGCAGGGATGGGGATGGTCATGGTGCTCCTGGCTCCTGGCCCGAAGGGTCGAGAAATCCGCAGGCGAGGCCACGGGGTAAGCGGACTCTCGCAACGCGATTCGTGAAGGGTCAATGAATCCCGGAAGTCCTTGAGGTGGTCTTTTGCCGTTTGACCCGCGCTCGACCAAACGGCGGGCCGGGCTTGTGGTTGCCATGGCAGAACCGAGAGCACGATCCGGATGTATCAGGTTGAATGCCTCAATCGGTTCGATAACCGGGCGCCTGCGTCTCGCAATACGTACATCCGGATGGCCCTGGCCTGCTTCGGGCGGGGTGAATGTGTCGTTCATGACGTATGAGGCGATATTGGGCAGTACGTAACCGAGGCTTGAGACAGAGCAGCGGGACCGGCCGCGGGACCGAGCAAGGGACCGAACGCGGGACCTGGCAGGGGACCGAGGACGGCACCGAGCACTCCGAGGAGGAACTCCATGCGTGGAGCCACGCACGCCCGGTGGATCGTGAGCGCGGTGGCGGTCGCACTCGCGGCGACGGCATGCGGAGGCGGGGGCGACGGCGGCACCGGAGGCAGCGACGGCTCCGGAATCCTGAGCTCCTCCTGGGGCGACCCGCAGAACCCGCTCGAGCCGGCGAACACGAACGAGGTGCAGGGCGGCAAGGTCCTGGACATGATCTTCCGCGGCCTGAAGCGGTACGACGCGAAGACCGGCGAGGCCGAGAACATGCTCGCCGAGAAGATCGAGACCTCCGACTCGCAGAACTTCACGATCACCGTCAAGGACGGCTGGACGTTCAGCAGCGGCGAGAAGGTCACCGCGAAGTCCTTCGTGGACGCCTGGAACTACGGCGCAGGCCTGAAGAACAACCAGCGGAACGCCTATTTCTTCGGCTATATCGACGGATTCGACCAGGTCCACCCGACATCCGGAGACCAGACCGCCGAGACACTGTCCGGGCTGAAGGTCGTAGACGACCACACCTTCACCGTCCGGCTCAACCAGCGGTTCTCGACGTTCCCCGACACCCTCGGCTACGTGGCCTTCGCCCCGCTTCCCCGGGCGTTCTTCGACGACCACGACGCCTGGCTGAAGAAGCCGGTGGGCAACGGCCCCTACACCGTCGACTCGTACACCAGGGGCTCGCAGATGTCCCTGCGCAGATGGGACGGATATCCGGGCGACGACAAGGCGCAGAACGGGGGAGTGGACCTCAAGGTCTACACCGACAACAACACCGCCTACACCGACCTCATGGCCGGCAATCTCGACCTCGTCGACGACGTTCCGGCCTCGCAGCTCAGAAATGTCCAGGCCGACCTCGGTGACCGGTACATCAACACCCCGGCCGGCATCATCCAGACCATCGCCTTCCCCTTCTACGAAGAGGCATGGTCGAAGCCGGGGACGGAGAAGGTCCGCAAGGGCCTGTCCATGGCCATCGACCGGAACCAGATCACCGACACGATCTTCCAGAAGACCCGGACCCCCGCCACCGACTGGACGTCGCCGGTCCTCGGTGAGGAGGGCGGCTTCAAGGAGGGGCTGTGCGGCGAGGCCTGCGAGTACCGCCCGGACGAGGCGAAGAGGCTGGTCCAGGAGGGCGGCGGCCTTCCCGGCGGACAGGTCAGGATCTCGTACAACGCGGACACCGGCTCGCACAAGGAGTGGGTGGACGCGGTCTGCAATTCCATCAACAACGCGCTCGGCAATGACAGGGCCTGCGCCGGGAATCCGGTCGGCACGTTCGCCGACTTCCGCAACCAGATCACCCAGTCCAAGCTGACGGGTCCTTTCCGGGCGGGCTGGCAGATGGACTATCCGTTGATCCAGAACTTTCTGCAGCCGCTCTACTACACGGGTGCCTCGTCCAACGACGGAAAATGGTCGAACAAGGAATTCGACGACCTGGTGGACAGGGCCAACGCCGAGACGGAGGCGCCGAAGGCCGTCGGCATCTTCCAGCAGGCCGAGGAGGTGGTCCGGGACAACATGGCCGCCATTCCCCTCTGGTACCAGAACGGCAGCGCCGGATATTCGGAGAGGATCTCCAATGTGGTGCTGAACCAGTTCAGCGTTCCGGTGTACGAAGAAATCAAGGTCGGCTGACCACCCAAGGAGCCACCCTCGGAGCCCGCCATGGGACGCTATGTGATCCGGCGTCTGCTGCAGATGATCCCGGTCTTTCTCGGCGCCACCCTGCTGATCTTCCTGATGGTGAACGTGATGGGCGATCCCGTCGCGGGGCTGTGCGGGGAGCGGCAGTGCGACCCGGCGACGGCCGCCCAGCTCAAGAAGGAGTTCGGCCTCGACAAGCCCGTGTGGCAGCAATACCTGACGTATATGGGGAACGTCTTCACCGGTGATTTCGGGACTGCGTTCAACGGCCAGCCGGTCACCGAGCTGATGGGGTCCGCCTTCCCCGTGACGATCCGGCTCACGATCGTCGCGATCGTCTTCGAGATCGTCATCGGCATCACGCTCGGCGTGCTCACGGGACTGCGCCGCGGCCGGCCCGTCGACACCACCGTGCTCCTTGTGACGCTGGTCGTCATCTCGATCCCGACCTTCGTCACCGGTCTGCTGCTCCAGCTGCTGCTCGGCGTCGAATGGGGCCTCATCAAGCCGTCCGTGTCCCCTGACGCCCCGTTCGACGAACTCCTGGTCCCCGGCCTCGTCCTGGCGTCGGTCTCACTGGCGTACGTCACCCGGCTGACGCGGACCTCCATCGCCGAGAACCGCCGCGCCGACTATGTCCGCACCGCCATCGCCAAGGGCCTGCCCAGGCAACGCGTGATCACCCGGCATCTGCTGCGCAACTCCCTGATCCCCGTGGTCACCTTCATCGGCACGGACATCGGCGCGCTGATGGGCGGCGCGATCGTCACGGAGCGGATCTTCAACATCCACGGCGTCGGCTACCAGCTCTACCAGGGCATCCTGCGGCAGAACACCCAGACCGTCGTCGGCTTCGTGACCGTGCTCGTGCTGGTCTTCCTGGTGGCCAACCTGCTCGTCGACCTCCTCTACGCCGTACTCGACCCGAGGATCCGTTATGCCTGAGACCGAGCGGCCGGAGGCGCTGCGGGGGTCCGGAGGCCGTCCCCCGGAAGACGGGCGTATCGCCGCGACCGGGGCGGGGGGCGCGATGGACCTCGCGGCGAGCGAGGCGACGACGCTTGAGAGGGCACCCGGCGCACCCGGCGGTCCGGGCCTAACCGGCGGCGGCCCGTCCGGCAAACCGCGCTCCCTCTGGTCCGACGCCTGGCACGACCTGCGCCGCAACCCCGTCTTCGTCATCTCCGGCCTGGTCATCGCCTTCCTGGTCCTCATCGCGCTCTGGCCCTCGCTGATCGCCTCGGGCAACCCGCTCAGCTGCGACCTCGCCAAGGCCCAGGAGGGCTCACAGCCCGGACACCCCTTCGGCTTCGACGGCCAGGGCTGCGACGTCTACACGAGGACCGTGTACGGCGCCCGCACCTCGGTCACCGTCGGCGTCTGCGCCACCCTCGGTGTCGCCCTCCTCGGCTCGGTCCTCGGCGGGCTGGCCGGATTCTTCGGCGGCGCCTGGGACGCGATCCTCTCCCGCGTGACGGACATCTTCTTCGCCATCCCCGTTGTCCTCGGCGGTCTGGTGCTGCTGTCCGTGGTGACCAGTTCGACCGTGTGGCCCGTCGTCGGGTTCATGGTGCTGCTCGGCTGGCCGCAGATCTCCCGTATCGCCCGCGGAGCCGTCATCACCGCCAAGCAGCACGACTACGTCCAGGCCGCGCGGGCCCTCGGCGCGTCCAGTACGCGGATCCTGCTGCGGCACATCACGCCCAACGCGATCGCCCCGGTCATCGTCGTGGCGACCATCGCGCTCGGTACGTTCATCGCGCTCGAGGCGACCCTCTCGTACCTCGGGGTCGGGCTGAAGCCGCCCACCGTGAGCTGGGGCATCGACATCTCCGCGGCATCGCCGTACATCCGCAACGCACCGCACATGCTGCTCTGGCCGGCCGGCGCGCTGGCGATCACGGTGCTCGCGTTCATCATGCTCGGCGACGCCGTGCGCGACGCCCTCGATCCAAAGCTGAGATGAGTGGCCGTCATGCTGCTGGAAGTGCGCGACCTGCACGTGGAGTTCACGACCCGGGACGGCGTCGCCAAGGCCGTCAACGGGGTCGATCTCCACGTGGACGAGGGCGAGACGCTGGCGGTCCTCGGCGAGTCCGGCTCCGGGAAGTCGGTGACCGCGCAGGCCGTCATGGGCATCCTGGACATCCCGCCCGCCCGGATCACCGGCGGCGAGGTCCTCTTCCAGGGCCGGGACCAGCTGTTGCTCAAGGAGGACGAGCGGCGGAAGGTCCGCGGCGCCGGAATGGCGATGATCTTCCAGGACGCGCTGTCCTCGCTGAACCCCGTGCTGAGCGTCGGCGACCAGCTCGGCGAGATGTTCCGCGTCCACCAGGGCCTGTCACGGAAGGACGCGCGAGCGAAGGCCGTCGAGCTCATGGAGCGGGTGCGGATCCCGGCCGCGAAGGAGCGCGTGGGGCAGTATCCGCACCAGTTCTCCGGCGGCATGCGCCAGCGCATCATGATTGCCATGGCGCTCGCGCTGGAGCCCGCCCTGATCATCGCCGACGAGCCGACGACCGCCCTCGACGTCACGGTCCAGGCGCAGGTCATGGACCTGCTGGCCGACCTGCAGCGCGAGTACCACATGGGTCTCGTCCTGATCACCCACGACCTGGGCGTGGTCGCGGACGTCGCCGACCGGATCGCCGTCATGTACGCGGGCCGCATCGTGGAGTCGGCACCCGTCCACGACATCTACAAGGCACCCGCTCACCCCTATACGAAGGGCCTGCTCGAGTCGATCCCGCGCCTCGACCGCAAGGGCCAGGACCTCTACGCCATCAAGGGACTGCCGCCGAACCTGATGAACATCCCGCCCGGCTGCGCCTTCCACCCGCGCTGCCCGATGGCCCAGGACGTGTGCCGCACCGACGTACCCGACCTCTTCGAGGTGTCCGAGGAACGCCGGAGCGCGTGCTTCTACTGGAGGGAGACACTCCATGGCTGAGCCTTTTGGAGCAGCTGAGCGTTTCGGAGCAGCGGAGCCATTCGGGGCAGCGGAGCCTTTCGGGGCAGCCGGGCACGTGGCGCCGCCCGCCGTCGGCGAACCCATCCTCCAGGTCCGCGGCCTCGTCAAACACTTCCCGCTCACCCAGGGCATCGTCCTCAAGAAGCAGATCGGCTCCGTCAAGGCAGTCGACGGCGTCGACTTCGACCTGGGGCACGGTGAGACCCTCGGCATCGTCGGCGAGTCCGGGTGCGGCAAGTCGACGGTCGCGAAGCTCCTCGTCCAGCTGGAGAGGCCGACGGCCGGGCGGATCACGTACCGGGGCGAGGACATCGGCGCGCTGTCCGGTCGCGCCCTGAGAGCCGTCCGCCGCAACATCCAGATGGTCTTCCAGGACCCCTACACGTCCCTCAACCCCCGCATGACCGTGGGCGACATCATCGGGGAGCCCTTCGAGATCCATCCCGAGGCCGCCCCGAAGGGCTCACGCCGACAGCGCGTTCAGGAGCTCCTCGACGTGGTGGGCCTCAACCCGGAGTTCATCAACCGCTATCCGCACCAGTTCTCCGGCGGCCAGCGGCAGCGCATCGGCATCGCCCGCGGGCTCGCCCTGCGCCCCGAGATCATCGTCGCCGACGAGCCGGTCTCCGCCCTCGACGTGTCGGTACAGGCGCAGGTCATCAACCTGATGGAGAAGCTGCAGGACGAGTTCGACCTGTCCTACGTCTTCATCGCCCACGACCTGTCCATCGTGCGGCACATCTCGGACCGGGTCGGGGTGATGTACCTGGGCCGGATCGTCGAGATCGGCACGGACGAGGAGATCTACGAGCACCCCACGCACCCCTACACGCAGGCCCTGCTCTCCGCTGTCCCCGTGCCGGACCCGGAGGCGCGCGAGCACCGCGAGCGGATCGTCCTCACCGGGGACGTGCCGTCACCGGCCAACATCCCGTCCGGCTGCCGCTTCCGTACGCGCTGCTGGAAGGCACAGAAGAGGTGCGAGGTGGAGGTGCCCCTGCTGGCAGTGCCCGAGGAATTCCGGACGACGCCCGGGCCCGCCGCCCATGACTCGGCCTGCCACTTCGCCGAGGAGAAACACGTCGTCCCGGCGAAGTAAGCGACATAACACGATAAATGCCCATCAATTTCGTTAACACGTAGGCAACTTGCCCGTCGCAGCTCCGATATACGGACGCGTCAGGCTGAACAACGTACGGCCGTGCGGGTGCCGTAGACCGGCCGGGGCGCGCCATGTCGCCCCGGCCGGTTGCATGTCCGGGACCGGTGACCGGTCCCGGACTGCAAAGCTTCGGGCTCCGCCGCCGGTCAGCCCGCCGCCAGGCCCAGGGACCGCTTGAGGAAGTCCACCTGGAGCAGCAGCAGGTTCTCCGCCACCTGCTCCTGTGGGGTCATGTGCGTCACACCGGACAGCGGCAGCACCTCGTGCGGCCGGCCCGCCGCCAGCAGGGCGGAGGACAGACGCAGAGTGTGGGCCGCCACCACGTTGTCGTCGGCCATACCGTGGATGATCATCAGCGGGCGATGCGCATCGGCAGGATCGGACAATCCGTCGTCGGTCACCAGCGAACTCGTCGCATACGTTTCCGGGGTGCGGCCCGGGTCGCCGAGATAGCGCTCCGTGTAGTGCGTGTCGTACAGCCGCCAGTCCGTGACCGGAGCGCCCGCGATGCCCGCATGGAAGACATCCGGCCGCCGCAGCACCGCGAGCGCCGCCAGATAGCCGCCATACGACCAGCCGCGGATCGCCACCCGCGTCAGATCCAGCGGATACGACTCGGCCAGCCCCGACAGGGCGTCGATCTGGTCGTCGAGCGTGACCGTGAAGTCGCCCCGGATCGCCTTCTCCCAGGCCGGGGAGCGGCCGGGTGTGCCCCGCCCGTCCGCGATCACCACTGCGAAGCCCTGGTCGGCGAACCACTGCGAGGTCAGGTGCGCGTTGTGCGCCGCCACGACGCGCTGGGCGTGCGGGCCGCCGTACGGGTCGAGCAGCACGGGCAGCGGGCCCTGGCCCTCCGCGTAACCGGTGGGGAGCAGGACGGCGCACGGGATCCGGCGCGTGCCCCCTTGCGCGAGCGTCACGCGCGGGGTGAGTACCGGACGCTCCGCGTACGACGCGACGGTCGCCACGCGCTTGCCCTCGCGCAGAACCTGCACCTGCGCGCCCGGGGCGTCGAGCGTCGCCGAGACGAGAACCGTCACCCCGCCCGAGCGCACCGCCGAGTGCACGCCGGGCTCCTGCGAGACGCGCTCCACGCCGAGCTCGTTGACGCGGTACACATGAACCTCGCCGGTCTCGGGGCTGGCCGTCGCGTCCCCCGCCGACGCCGAGACCAGCACATCGTCACCAGACACGTCGAGCACTGCGCGGACGTGCAGCTGCGGCCCCGTCAACGGGCGCTCGCCCACCGCCAGCACCCGCGCCCCACCCTCGTCGGCGATCCGCACCAGCTGCCCGCTCGGCGACCAGCACGGCACACCGGCGAACAGCTCCAGCCAGCCCGTGTCCCCTGCGGCGCCGTCCGCGTGCACCATGCGCGTCGACCCGTCGTCCGGGTTCACCGCCAGATACACCTGGCTGAGCTGGTCGCGCGCCTGCACCAGCAGCAGCGGCGCCCCGGACTCCGACCAGTGCACCCGCGCCAGATACGGGTGGCGGGCGCGGTCCCACACGACCTCGGTGCGCGAGCCGTCCAGGCCCAGGACGAAGAGGCGCACCTCCGCGTTGTCCGTGCCGGCCGCCGGATACGCCACGCGCGCCGGCTCACGGTCCGGTTGCGCCGGGTCCGCGATCCACCAGCGCCGTACGGGGGCGTCGTCGACCCGCGCGACCAGCAGCCGGTCCGAGTCCGGCGACCACCAGAAGCCGCGCGAACGCGCCATCTCCTCGGCCGCGATGAACTCCGCCAGGCCGTACGTCACGGTGCCGGACTCCGGTTCCGCCAGGGCCCGGTCGTCGTCGCCCTCGGCACCCACGACGCGCAGGGCGCCCCGGACGACGTACGCGACGTGCCGTCCGTCCGGAGACGGGCGCGGGTCGATCACCGGTCCGGGGACGCGCAGTTCGCGGGCCGTGCCGGCGCGCAGCTCCGCCGTGAACAGCCGGCCCGAGAGCGCGAACGCCGCCAACTCGACGGCCGTGTCGGTCGCATAGCCCACGATGCCCGCCGCGCCCTCGCGGCTGCGCTCGCGGCGCGCCCGCTCCTCGGCCGAGAGGCGCTCCGTCGCGCCGCCCAGCAGCACCGCCGGGTCGGCGGCGACACGCTCCCCGCCGTCCGCGACATCCAGGACCCAGAGAAGGTTCGCCCGATCGGTACCGGAACGGGAGCGCAGAAACGCGACGTGGGACCCGTCGGGCGCCACCGTGAAGGCGCGCGGCGCTCCGAGCGAGAAGCGCTGCGTACGGGCATGCTGACGCGGAAATGAGACAGGCTCGGTGGTCATCCTCCGAGCCTAGGCCGACAGGGCCTGGTCCATGCGCCCCCTCGTGCTGCCGTGCTCCGATCCATGACCGCGAATGCATAGTTATGATCCATAGCGCCGGACGGGGGCCACCGGATCTTCCCCATGCCGGTGATCGTGCTGACCGTACACACGGCCGCGGTGATCAAGGCGCGGGACGAGTTCTTGGGAGGTGGACCGCCGTGGCACTCTCGATTTCGGCGGTGGTGCTGCTGGCGATCATCGTCTTCATTCTGGTGAAGAAGTCAGGCCTCAAGGCCGGGCATGCGATCGTGTGCGTGCTCCTGGGCTTCTACCTGGCGAGTTCCTCGATAGCTCCCACGATCAGCGAGCTGACCACCAATGTGGCCGGGATGATCGGCTCCATAAAGTTCTGAGCCATCCGCCTGCCTCTTTCCGTTGCGGCGCCCTCGATCGTTCCGTCACACCGCCCTCGTAGTCTTGGGCGCATGACGGACCTGCCCTCCCCCAAGCACTCGGCTTCGCTCGAGCAGGGGGGACCCCCACGGCGTCTGCTGCTCGTGCATGCGCACCCCGACGACGAGTCGATCAACAATGGCGCGACCATGGCCAAGTACGCGGCCGAGGGCGCCCATGTCACGCTCGTGACCTGCACACTCGGCGAGGAGGGCGAGGTCATCCCGCCGGAGCTGGCACTTCTGGCGCCCGACCGCGACGATCGCCTCGGCGAGTACCGGGTGCGCGAGCTCGCCGCCGCGATGTCCGAGCTGGGCGTCACCGATCACCGCTTCCTCGGCGGCGCCGGGCGGTACCGCGACTCGGGAATGATGGGCGCCCCGCAGAACCGGCGGCCGCACTCCTTCTGGCAGGCCGACGTCGACGAGGCCGCGGCCGCGCTGGTCGAGATCATCCGCGATGTCCGCCCGCAGGTGCTCATCACGTACGACCCCGACGGCGGGTACGGCCACCCCGACCACATCCAGGCCCACCGCGTCGCGATGCGCGCCGCGGACCTCGCCGCCGAGCCTGCCTACCGCCGGGACCTCGGCGAGCCGCACACCATCGCGAAGATCTACTGGAACCGGGCCCCGCGTTCCGTGGTCGAGGAAGGCTTCGCCCGTCTGAAGGACGCGCTCGCCGAGCTGCCGTTCCCGGCCTCCGCCTCGGTCGACGACGTGCCGGGCGTGGTGGACGACGACGTGATCACCACGGTGATCGACGGCGGCGGCTTCGCCGCGGCCAAGGCGGCGGCGATGCGCGCCCATGCCACGCAGATCGAGGTCGTCGAGCCGTGGTTCGCCCTGTCGAACCGGCTCGCACAGCCGCTGTCCGCGGTGGAGTACTACGAGTTGGTGCGGGGCGAGCGGGGCGAGCGGGGCGAGCGGGGCTTCGGCGTCTCCGGAGGGTCGCCGGAGACGGATCTGTTCGCCGGCGTGACTGAGGCGGGAAAGGGTGCTGCCTGATGGGCGCGACGGGAAAGCCGGGAGAGGGCAGGTCCCGGGCGGGCAGGCCGGGGGTGAGCAAGTCCGGTTCGGGCGAGTCCGGGGCTGGGAAGCCGGGAGTGGGCAAGTCCGGTTCGGGCCAGTCGGGGGCTGGGAAGCCGGGAGTGGGCAAGTCTCCTGCCGGTGAGTCGGGGGCTGGGAAGCCGGGAGTGGGCAAGTCTGCTGCGGGTGAGTCCGGGGCGGGCAGGTCCGCAGCGAACAGGTCTGCTGCGGGCAAGTCCGGTTCCGCGGCGGCCGGTTCGGTGGGTTCCGGTGGCGCCGACGGGAGCTATCTCGCCCAGCCACCCCAGCCGGGGCGTGTGGGGGCCTACGCAGGGCTGTTGGTGCTCGGCGCACTGGTCGGTGCTGCCGGGGCGCTCGTCCAAGGGGCCTGGTTCCCGGGCGGGTTGCTGCTCGCGCTGGCCGGTGCGGCGGGGCTGTTCCTCGGCGGGGCGCGCGCGACCGGCACCAGGGGCGGGGCCCTGGCGTCCGCCGCCGGGTGGCTGGTTGCCGTCATCCTGCTCACCGCGACCCGTCCCGAAGGGGATTTCGTCTTCGCCGCGGGATCCGGCTCCTATCTCTTCCTGCTCGGCGGCATCGCCGTCGCTGTGATGTGCGCCACCCTTGGCCAACCCCGGCAACCTGACGGCCCACCTGCCCGACTTGCCAAGTGACGTACCACTTCGTCGTATCAGGAGGGGGCCCGGGCCGCGCTTCTTTCCTCCGCGGTCGCGGGTTACCGGCCGACAGCGGCCAGTATGGTGGTGCCGCCGCCGAGCCTCCCCCCAGAGCACCATCGAGACGGGCGGCGGAGCCAACCGGGAGAACCTGCCTTGAGTCGTGAAACTGACACTTCGTCCTCCGGGCCCCAGGGGCGCGGCGGAGCCGCATATCCGTCGGGCACGCCGCCGTACGGGATTCCCGTCCAGGGCGCCGCTCCCGAGGACGGCGCCGACGCCCCTGCGCGGCCCGAGGAGCGCAAGACCGAGACGACGCTGACCACGCGGATCAGAATCAACATCCCGGGTTCGCGGCCCATTCCGCCCGTCGTCATGCGGACACCGGTCTCCGACGCGGACGCGGCGGCGACGAGCGGGAACGGCCCGTCGGGCCGCACGGAAGGCACCGAGGGTGCGGGGCGTCCGCGCAGCGGCGCGGGCGCGTCCGGGCCGGGCGGCAACCCGTCCGGGTCGGCTGCCGGGTCAGCCCCGTCCGGGGCGTCGGCGCCGTCCGGTTCGTCCACCTCCGCTGTGCCTTCCGCGCCGGCAGAGGAGAAGACCAGCGACTGGTTCGCGCCGCGCAAACCGGCCGGGGGCCGTGGCGGCGGCACGGGCGGCGGCACTGGCGGCGGCTCGGCCAACTCCCGTACGACGCCCGACGGCTACGGCCTGCAGGGTCCAGGGGCCGGTGCGGGCACGGGGCTTGGGGCCGGTGCGGGGCTTGGGACCGGGGCGGGTACGAGGCCTGGGACCGGGGCAGGCACGAGGCCTGGGGCCGGTGCGGGGCTTGGGGCCGGGGCCGGACTTGGCGCCGGTGCGGCCGCCGCGGGTGGTGCGGCCCGCGGACCCGGGTCCTCGGGCGCCGGTGCCTCCGGTGCGGCGAGCGCGGGACTCGGTGCCGGACCGGGACGTTCCGGACCGTTCGGCTCCGGGCCCTCGACGCCTGGCGCTTCCGGTGCGGCGGGCCCGGCCCGTCCGGGTGGTCCCGGCGGTCCCGGTGGCCCCGGTGCGGCGGGTCCGTCCAGGGCTTCCGGCCCGGGTGCCGGAGCAAACGGAGGCGGTTCGTACGGCACGTCGGTCGGCACGACCCCCGGACCGCTGGGGCCCGACCAGCAGCGCAGCGGCCTTCCGTACTTCTCCGACGGCGGCAACGGCCGCGGCCCCGCCGGCCCCACCGGTGGCCCCGCGACCGGCGAAGGCCCCCTGTTCGTACCGCCGGGGGACCCCGCACCGCCGAGCCCGCGCATGAGCGACGACACCGCGATACTCACTCCCCAGCGGCCCGCGCCCGTACCGGGTCCGGGCGGTCCGGGAGGACCCGGTACCGGAGTGCCGGGGATCCCGGACCACGTCTCCGGGCACACCGTCACCAGCGGCATCCCCGTCGTGCCCCCGGCGTCGACCTCCCCGTTCGCGCCGGGCGGGCACCCCGACGGGCCGGTGCCGCACACCGCCCCGAGGCCGCCCGAGCCGACCGGGCAGGCCGCTGCGCCTCCCAGGAAGAAGGGACGCAGCAAGCTGGTGCTCATGGCCGTCGCCGTCGTCGGTGTGGCCGGTGTCGCGTACGGCGCCGGGCTGCTGATGAACCGCTCCGACGTGCCCAAGGGCACCACGGTGCTCGGCGTCGACATCGGCGGCGGCACCCGCGACGAGGCCGTCCAGAAGCTCGACGACGCCCTGGGCGACCGTACGACCAAGGCGCTCCAGCTGTCGGTCGACGGCGAGAAGGTCGCACTCAAGCCGGATCAGGCGGGTCTGCGGCTCGACAGCCAGGCCACGGTCAGCGCCGCCGCGGGCAGTGACTACAACCCCGTGTCGGTGATCGGCTCGCTGTTCGGCGGCGAGCGTGTCGTCGACCCGGTGATGCCCGTCGACGGGGAGAAGCTGCATGCCGCGCTGGAGCGCGTCGCGGGCAGCTCCGGCTCCGTGACCGAGGGCACGATCAAGTTCCAGTCGGGCAAGGCCGTCGCCGTCTACGGCAAGGCCGGTAAGGGCATAGAGACCGCCAAGGCGGCGACGGCGGTCGAGGAGGCGTACCACGCCCAGGTGGAGACCGGGCAGACCAACCCGGTGCAGCTCCCCACCACCACGCGCCAGCCGACCATCACCAACGCCGAGGTCGACCGCATGATGAAGGCGTTCGCGAAGCCCGCGATGTCCGGACTCGTGACGGTGCAGACCGATGCGGCGCACTTGGTGCGTTTCAGCCCGGAGCGTTCGATCTACAAGTTCCTGAGCGTGCGGGCGGTCGACGGCGAGCTGGTCGAGCACTACGACCTCCAGGTGCTCAAGAGCCTGTACGGCAGCGCCTTCGACGGCGTCACGATCACCAAGGGCAACGGCAGCAAGAAGGCGGTCAGCCCGCAGGACGTGGCATCCGCGCTCGGTCAGGCGCTGCGCGGCAAGACGGCCGCGGCACGCGTGGTGACGATCCCGACGAATCCTCAGTAATCGGCCCTCGGGCCGGGGCGGCCCCTCGCCCGGTGCGCTGACGTCAGTTGAGCATCGCCCGGGCCGCCCGGGCCTGGCCGCGGATGCGGTCGGCTGCCGGTTCGTCGACCGCGGCCACCACGTCCGCGTACGCGTCGAGTTCCTTGGCGCCCGTGAGGAAATCGCCGCGCTGGACGAGGAGCTGGGCGTGTTCATGGCGTAGGCGGGCCGGGTGGGACGGCAGGAGCAGGGACAGCTCGACCGCCCACAGCGCCACGTCCGAGCGCTCGGGGCGGGCGGCGGCCCAGGCGCGGATGTTGTTCAGGATGCGCAGGATCACATCGAGCGGGTCGGCGGGCGTCAGCATCGACGGGTCGAGTGGCGCGCCGGTGGCGCCCACCACCAGCAGTTCGGCGTCGGGGCCCGTCAGCACTCGGCCGCCGTCGAACGGATCCGCAAGCACTTGGTCTTCGGGTGGACCGAACCCCACGACGAAGTGGCCCGGCAGCGCCACCCCATACACCGGTGCGCCCGCCCGCCGGGCGACCTCCAGCCAGACCACCGACAGCAGGATCGGCAGGCCACGGCGGCGGCGCAGGACCTCGTGCAGGAGTGAGGACTCCAGGCGCTGGTAGTCGCCCGGCGTGCCGCGGAAGTCGCAGCGGCGGCCGAGCAGCTCGGCGAGGGCGGCGGCCCAGGAGCGCGGGCCGCCGGGCCGGAACGGCAGCAGTCCGGCCAGCCGGTCGAGCTCGATCTGAGCCGCGTCCATGCCCGCCTCGTCCAGCGTCGGGTCGGCCTCCGCGGCCACCAGCAGACACAGCAGCGACAGATCCGGCCGCTCGGCCCGCACCTCCTCGGCGAACCGCCGCCGCCCTTCACTGACGTGCTCTGCGCGCATATGTGCCTCGTGCCCTCTCAGAGCGCGTTCGATACGGGGGCCGGTCTTCCGCGGGCGCCGCCGTCACCCCGCGTCGGGCGCCCGATAGTGGTGGTACGAGTGGTGCGTAGAGAACCCCAGATCGTCGTACAGCGCCCGCGCACCCTCGTTGTCGTCCTCCACCTGCAGCCACGCGGCAGATGCCCCCTCGTCCAGGGCCCGGCGGGCAAGGGCCGCCATCACTGCGGTCGCCAGACCTTGGCGCCGGTGCGCCGGATCCACCTCGACCGCCATGAACCCCGCCCAACGGCCGTCCACCACACAGCGACCGATCGCTGCGGGTACCTCCCCGGCTGCACCGGGTACGTACGCAAACCACACAGACGGGCCGCCGGCCAGTACCGCCCGCACATGGGGCCCCGGCACACCAGTCCGCTGGTAACGCCGGAGCCACCCCTCCCCGGCCTCGTCGAGCGAGCGCGCCAGCCGCACCCGCGCCACCGCGTCATCCGTGCCCGCGTCCGCGATCGGCGCCAGCGGCGCGATCCGCAGCAGCGCGGTCACCTCACGGACCCACCCACGCCGCTCCAGCTCGGCGCAGAGCACCTCCTGCGTGCCCTCCGCCCCGGTGGCCGTCTGGATGTACGCGGGCAGCCCCCGCTTCCCGTACCAGTCCTGGACGTACGCGAGCGCCTCGTCGAGCGGCATGCCCGGATCGCCGGCCGGCAGGACGGAGTTCGCGCGCCGCGTGAATCCTCCGGCCGCCCGCAGCTCCCACCCGCCGAGCCGCTCGCTCTCCACCGGTGGCCAGGCCCGCGCGGTGACCCGCGCCAGCTCCTCGTACGACGCCGCAGGACCCCGTCGACGCGCCGGAGCGGACGGCACCACCTTCGCTGCGACCAGGGAGGATTCCGGGATACGGACGCTCTCCCCGGTCCGCCGTGTGATCACCAGCACACCCTCGTCCCAGGATGTGAGAACGCCGACCGTGTCGGTGAACTTCTCACCCTCGGCAGCGTGTTCCTCCAAGCGCCGTACCGATACGCGTTTGCCCACGTCAGAGGCGGAAATACGGACCTCGAGCCGACCGCCCGCCATGAATTCCACAGCTGTGTCCACCCCTCCTGTTCGGATCGTGCCCAGGAACGGAGATACTAGATGCGGGCATCGACGACGCCGCGCTCCCGCGCGCCAGGCGGCGGAGCCTGAAGCGGCCCGCCAGCGCCCTATCGAGGAGGAACGACAGCGTGACCTACGTCATCGCGCAGCCTTGTGTCGACGTGAAGGACAAGGCGTGCATCGAGGAGTGCCCGGTCGACTGCATCTACGAGGGCTCCCGGTCCTTGTACATCCACCCGGACGAATGCGTCGACTGTGGTGCCTGTGAGCCGGTCTGCCCGGTCGAGGCGATCTTCTACGAGGACGACACTCCGGAAGAGTGGAAGGACTACTACAAGGCGAACGTCGAGTTCTTCGACGAGCTCGGCTCGCCCGGCGGCGCCAGCAAGCTCGGCCTGATCGAGCGCGACCACCCGTTCATCGCCGCGCTGCCGCCGCAGAACCAGTAAGCGGCCCGCTGGGAGGATCGATCCCAGCCGTCGCCGAAGGAGCGTCGCCTCGGTCCCGTACGGTCGCCCGCCGTGCGGGACCGAGGCGTTTGCCCGTATGCGCAGCGCACACAGCGCACATACGGAAGGCAGGTACGGAACGTACGAACGTACGAGAAAGTGAGCCCGATCCCCGTGTCCGCAGTCTCCGACAGGCTTCCCGCCTTCCCCTGGGACAAGCTCGAGCCGTACAAGGCGACAGCCGCCGCGCACCCCGGTGGCATCGTCGACCTGTCCGTCGGCACCCCGGTCGACCCGGTCCCTGAGCTCATCCAGAAAGCGCTGATCGCGGCCGCCGACTCCCCGGGCTATCCCACCGTGTGGGGCACGCCCGAGCTGCGGGACGCCCTTACCGGATGGTGCGAGCGTCGCCTGGGCGCGCAGGGCATCACGCACCACCACGTCCTGCCGGTCGTCGGCTCCAAGGAGCTCGTTGCCTGGCTGCCGACGCAGCTCGGCCTCGGCCCCGGAGACAAGGTCGCGTACCCACGGCTCGCCTACCCGACGTACGAGGTCGGCGCCCGCCTGGCCCGCGCGGACCACGTCGCCTACGACGACCCGACCCAGCTGGACCCCAACGGCCTGAAGCTGCTCTGGCTCAACTCGCCCTCGAACCCGACCGGCCGGGTGCTGGCCAAGGACGAGCTGACCCGCATCGTCGCCTGGGCGCGCGAGCACGGCATCCTCGTCTTCAGCGACGAGTGCTACATCGAGCTGGGGTGGGAGGCGGACCCGCTGTCCGTGCTGCATCCGGACGTGTGCGGCGGCTCGTACGAGGGGATCGTCTCCGTCCACTCGCTGTCGAAGCGCTCGAACCTGGCGGGCTACCGGGCCGCGTTCCTGGCCGGCGACCCGGCCGTGCTCGGCGACCTGCTGCAGATCCGCAAGCACGGCGGGATGATGACGTCCGCGCCCACCCAGTCCGCCGTGGTTGCGGCGCTCGGAGACGAGCGCCACGTCCACGAGCAGCGCGAACGGTACGCCGCGCGCCGTGCCGCTCTGCGCGACGCCCTGCTGAGGCACGGCTTCCGCATCGAGCACAGTGAGGCCAGCCTCTACCTGTGGGCCACCCGCGACGAGTCCTGCTGGAACACCGTCGCCCACCTCGCCGACCTCGGCATCCTGGTCGCCCCGGGCGACTTCTACGGCCTAGCGGGCGACCACTTCGTACGAGTCGCCTTCACGGCAACGGACGAGCGCGTGGAAGAGGCGGTACGGCGCCTGGGCTGACCTGACTCTTGTGGGCATGCGGGTACGCGAAGGGGTCCAGGAAGCGTGAAGCTTCCTGGACCCCTTCGCGTAACAGCCGAGGCGGCGCTCAGCCCAGCGGCAGCCCGGCCGTCGGCAGCTCGGCCCCAGGCAGCTCCGCTGCCGGAAGGTCCGCCGTCGGCAGGTCCGCTTCCGGGAGGTCCGCCGCGGGCAGCCCCTTCGCGGACCCCACGGTGTGCCCGAGCACACCGTGCGTGTGCCCCACAACAGGCGCAACGGTGGACTTGGCACCAGGCACCGCGGATTCGACGGTGCCGCCGTCGAGCGCGGTCAGCCCACCCAGCTTGGGCGCGTCGACGGGAAGCTGAGCGGCGCTGGCGGAGCCGGCCGCACCGACCACGGGCGCCGCTCCCGCGGCGACGAGCAGCGCGGCGCGGGCGATCCGACGGGTCAGAGGGAGGGACATGGTGCTCCTTAAGAACGGAAGAGAAACGTCGAGGAGTCCCGGCCGGTTCGGCGGGCCGATCCGCTTGATCGCCCCCGGCGCTCGGACGCAGTGACTACCGCTCGAAGGCCGCGAAGGTTGCGGTAGCCCAACGTAAAGAGTTGGTAATGCGTCGCATTATCAGCTCGGGATGAAAGCGGGCAGATCATTACTATCCGAACCCGCTGCTGATTCCTTACTCCACTGTGTTCTCAAGGGTGTCGGTCGTCGGTGCGATCGCAGGCCAAAGCATCTGCGGGACGTGGCCAGAGCGCCCCTCACGGGTGAGGGCCCGAACTACTGGCCGCACGCGATGCGAACCTCATCGACGGGCTTCCCGCCGCTGCCCGCGGAGCGCTGACCGGCACCGTCGGAGGTGTCGCCGACCGCGCTGCCGCCGGCCGAGTCCTCCGTGCGCCACCCGTCCTCGGAGTCCTCGGCGGTCCACACCCGGCCCGCATACGAGACCTGGTCGATGCCCAGTGCGGACGCGTTGGCCACGGCCCAGTGCGCGAGCTCCCAGCCGCGCCGCTGGGCGGCCCCGCCCGCGGTCGACGCGGTCGAGGCGACCGGTACGACCACGGTGCCGCTCTCGCGGGCCGACGGTGACGCAGACGGCGAGGCCGCGGCTTCGTCCGACACCGTCGCGGCGCTGTCCTGCAGCACGTCCGTACCGAAGTCGCGTACGAGGGCCGTGCGCACCCGCGACGGGTCGGCGGCCTCGGTAGCCGGACGCGTCGTGCAGGTCAGGGACGCGGCAGCGCGGCCGGTCAGCGCGGCCGCCAGCAGCGTGGCGTCCGGCTCGTGCTTCGCGTACGCCTGTGGATAGCCGCTGCGCTGCACGCGCTGCGCGGCGACCGTCAGCGGGAGCCGCGAATATCCAGGGACCTTGGCCAGGTGCTCGTAGAACTCTCCCGCCGAGTAGGCCGGGTCCATGATCTCTTTCGGCGTCCCCCAGCCCTGCGAGGGCCTCTGCTGGAACAGGCCGAGTGAATCCCGGTCGCCGTGGCTGATGTTGCGCAGCGCGGACTCCTGGAGCGCGGTGGCCAGCGCGATCGTCACCGCCCGCTCCGGCATGCCGCGCGAGGTGCCGACCGCCGAGATCGTCGCGGCGTTCACCGCCTGCTCGGGAGTGAGCTCGTACGACGCCCCGTCGCCGTCGCCTGCCACGACCTCGCAGCGCGGAGCGCCCCGGTCTCCGTAGAGGTACTGCACGATCAGATAGGCCGTGAGCGCGAGAAGGGTCGCGACAGCCATGCCGATACGGAGGAGGCGGCCGCGCCGTACGAGGGTGGGTGGCTGTGACACGCGTACAAGGTACTGGAGAGTCACAAGGGGGCCGACGGGCCGGTACCGGAGAGTCACGAGGGCGCCGACAGGCCGGTTCCGCCCAGGGCGTTAGGGTCACAGCATGGACAGCTCCCCGCTTGACCTCACGCTGGATGCCGCGAAGCTCACCGCTCAGCTCGTCGACTTCCCGTCCGAGAGCGGCCAGGAGAAGCCGCTCGCCGACGCCGTGGAGGCGGCGCTGCGCGCGCTGCCGCATCTCACGGTGGACCGGTACGGCAACAACGTGGTGGCGCGTACGCATCTGGGGCGCTCGGAGCGGGTGATCCTCGCCGGGCATATCGACACCGTGCCGATCGCGGACAACGTGCCGTCCCGGCTCGACGAGGACGGCGTGCTGTGGGGCTGCGGAACCTGCGACATGAAGGCGGGCGTGGCGGTGCAGCTGCGCATCGCGGCCACCGTGCCCGAGCCCAATCGGGATCTGACGTTCATCTTCTACGACAACGAGGAGGTCGAAGCCCATCTGAACGGCCTGGGTCATGTGGCCGACGCCCACCCCGACTGGCTCGAGGGTGACTTCGCGATCCTCCTCGAGCCCTCCGACGGGCAGGTCGAGGGCGGCTGCCAGGGCACGCTGCGCGTCCTGCTGAAGACCAAGGGCGAGCGGGCGCACTCGGCGCGCAGCTGGATGGGGTCCAACGCCATCCACGCGGCCGCCCCGATCCTCGCCCGCCTGGCCGCGTACGAGCCGCGCTACCCCGTGATCGACGGGCTCGAGTACCGCGAGGGCCTCAACGCCGTCCGTATCGAGGGCGGCGTGGCCGGCAACGTCATTCCCGACGAGTGCGTCGTCGCCGTCAACTTCCGGTACGCGCCGGACCGCAGTGAGGCGGAGGCCCTTGCGCATGTGCGCGAGGTCTTCGCGGACTGCGGTGTCGAGGAGTTCGTCGTCGACGACCACAGCGGCGGCGCGCTGCCCGGCCTCTCGCACCCGGCCGCCGCGGCCTTCATCAAGGCCGTCGGCGGGACCCCGCAGCCCAAGTACGGCTGGACCGACGTCTCCCGCTTCAGCGCCCTCGGCGTCCCCGCCGTCAACTACGGTCCCGGCAACCCGCACCTGGCGCACAAGCGCGACGAGCGCGTCGAGACCGCGAAGATCCTCGCGGGCGAGGAGCGCCTGCGCGCCTGGCTGACGGCCTGAGCGGTCCTCGCCGGTCCGCGGGCCATCTCGTGGCCTGTCATGTGTCCCTCGGGGCTCCGACCGGGGTCTGTGGCGGGGGCCGACCCTGGTCCGTGCCCGGGGTCGACCGTGGTCAGTCCCCGTGGTCCGTCCCCGAGGTCCGTCCCTGTGGGCCGTCCCTGGTGTCGCTCCGCAGTTCGTCGGACATGCCGTGTTACGGCGTTCGTAACGCCCGTAGACCTACGCTGGTGCGGCAAGACCGTCAGCGGAAGGGGACGTACATGGGGAATCCGGAAGGGCAGGGTCCGCCACCGGAGGAGCAGCGCCTCGGGCCGGTGGTGCGGCGGCGCCAGCAGGTCAAGCCCGGCACGACCGACCAGCGGCTGCTGGACACCGTCGGCGATTCCGACTGGGTGCACACCGATCCCTGGCGGGTCATGCGCATACAGTCCGAGTTCGTGGAAGGCTTCGGCGCCCTCGCCGAGCTTCCCAGCGCGATCAGCGTCTTCGGTTCTGCGCGCACACGACCGGGCGAACCCGAGTACGAGGCCGGTGTACGCCTCGGCAAGGGCCTCGCCGAGGCGGGTTTCGCGGTGATCACAGGCGGCGGGCCCGGCGCGATGGAGGCCGCCAACAAGGGAGCGCGGGAGGCGGGCGGCATCTCCGTCGGCCTCGGCATCGAGCTCCCCTACGAGGAGGGCCTGAACCCGCACGTCGACATCGGCGTCAACTTCCGCTACTTCTTCGTCCGCAAGACGATGTTCGTGAAGTACGCGCAGGGGTTCGTGGTCCTGCCCGGCGGGTTCGGCACCCTCGACGAACTGTTCGAGGCGCTCACCCTCGTCCAGACCCGCAAGGTGACCCGCTTCCCGATCGTCCTGTTCGGCTCGTACTACTGGGGCGGCCTCGTCGACTGGCTGAACAAGACGGTGATCACACAGGGCAAGGCGTCCCAGCGGGATCTGCTGCTGTTCCACGTCACGGACGACGTGGAGGAGGCGGTGGGGCTGGTGACGAAGGAAGTGGGCCGCTGAGCTCAGGCGAGCCCTCGGCGGGCGACCGCCGGGGGCCGGTGGCCCGCGATGGACGCCACCATGTCCAGCACCTGCTTCGTCTCCGCCACCTCGTGTACGCGATAGACCTGGGCGCCCAGCCACGCCGAGACGGCCGTCGTCGCCAGGGTGCCCAGGACCCGCTCCTTGACCGGCTTGTCGAGGGTCTCGCCGACGAAGTCCTTGTTGGACAGCGAGACGAGCACAGGCCAGCCCGTCTCCACCATCTCGCCGAGCCGGCGCGTGGCCTCGAGGCTGTGCCGGGTGTTCTTGCCGAAGTCGTGCCCCGGATCGATCAGTACCGACTCGCGAGGCACCCCGAGAGCCACAGCCCGCTCGGCCAGACCCAGGGTGACCTGCAGGATGTCGGCCATCACGTCGTCGTACCCGGTCCGGTGCGGGCGCGTCCGCGGCTGCACGCCCCCGGCGTGCGTGCACACCAGGCCCACGCCGTGCCGCGCCGCGACCTCGGCCAGCTTCGGGTCGACTCCGCCCCACGCGTCGTTCAGCAGATCCGCGCCCGCCCCGCAGACCGCCTCGCCGACCTCGTGCCGCCAGGTGTCGACGCTGATGATGACGTCGGGGAAGCGCCTGCGCACCTCGGCCACGAAGCCGACCGTGCGGCGCGCCTCCTCCTCGGCCGTCACCTCCTCCCCGGGACCGGCCTTGACCCCACCGATGTCGATGATGGCAGCGCCCTCTGACACCGCCTGCTCGACGCGGGCCAGCGCGGGCTCGTCCCGGAACGTGGCGCCCTGGTCGTAGAAGGAGTCCGGGGTCCGGTTCACGATCGCCATGATCACCGGCTCGTGCGCCTCGAACTCGCGCCTGCCCAGCCTGAGCATCCCCTGTGACCCTCCTGATCGGATTTTCCTGTTCGGCCGCCTGCGACCTTAACTGTCAGCGTCGCATGGCACGATCGGACTCTGACGGTTTCGAGGCCTTGGCTTCGTGCCGGCGGTGTCTGCGCGCGGGCATTCCGTTCGGGACGTTCCGTACGGAACATTCCGAGCGGGCTTTTCGTACGGATATGTCGTACGAGCGGTTATGGGCAGTACGAGCAGTTTTCAGCAGTCGGCATCGGAGCGTGGGGGCCCGGAGAGATGGTCTTGTTCTTGTTCTTGGTCATCGCGCTCGTCGTGGTGGTCGCGGCGGTGACGCTGGCCGTCGTGGGCGGCGGCGACAGCGCCGCGCTGCCGGAGGCGCCACCCGAGCGGCTCGCGGACCCGCTGCCCCCGGACCGCCCGGTGGGCCGCGCCGACGTGGAGTCGCTGCGCTTCCCGGTGACCGTCCGCGGCTACCGCATGGCGGACGTGGACGACGCGCTGGGCCGCCTCGGCGCCGAGCTGGCCGAGCGTGACGCGAGGATCGAGGAGCTCGAGACGGTGCTGGCCGACGCCCGCACACGTTCCGCCGGCGGGTTCGCTGAGCCCTCCGGCGGGTTCGCTGAGCCCTCCGGCGGATTCGCTGGTCCTGGCGGGTTCGCAGAGCCTTCCGGCGGATTCGCGCGCCCCGGCGGTCGCGCAGGCTCCGGCGGCCCCGGCCTGTCCGAGCTGTACGGATCCGGGCCTGATCCGTACGGCGCCAAGGCCCCCGAGGACACCCCCGGCCGTCCCGGCCGTCCGACGCCGGAGGACGACCGATGACCGGCGCCGCGCTGGCAGGCCCCGACGGAGTGCTGCGCTGCCCCTGGTCCCTGTCCGCCGAGGAGTATGTGGCGTACCACGACGAGGAGTGGGGCCGCCCGATCCACGGCGACGACGCGCTGTACGAGCGGCTGTCCCTGGAGGCGTTCCAGTCGGGGCTGTCGTGGATCACCATTCTGCGCCGCCGTGAGGGTTTCCGCGCCGCCTTCGCGGAATTCAAGATCGCGTCGGTGGCGGCCTTCACGGACGCCGACCGCGAGCGCCTGCTCGCCGACCCGGGCATCATCCGCAACGGCGCCAAGATCGACGCGACGCTCGCCAACGCGCGCGTGCTCGCCGACTGGTCCCCTGGAGAGCTGGACGCCCTGATCTGGTCGTTCGCACCGGATCCGGCGTCCCGCCCGATCCCGCGCTCCCTCGCGGACGTCCCCGCGGTCACGGACGAGTCGACGGCGCTGTCCAAGGCCCTCAAGAAGCGCGGCCTGCGCTTCGTCGGCCCGACTACGGCCTATGCGCTGATGCAGGCCTGCGGCCTGGTCGACGACCACCTGGCGGACTGCGTCGCACGCCGTTGATTTCAGCCCGTCCGGCGATTGAGGACGAGCGATTGAGGACGAGCCCGTTAGGGCGACGAAGGGGTCTGGGGGCCGAGCCCCCAGTTTCGGGAAGGGGCGGGACCGGGGAAAGCCCCGCAGGGCCTCAGCCACCCACCTGCCTAGCGACCGAGATACGTCGGCTTCGCCTTCTCCACGAAGGCCTGCACGGCGATCGCGTGGTCCTCGGAACCGCCCGCCCGGGTCTGGAGCTCGTCCTCCTTCTCCAGCGTCTCGTCGAGCGAGTGGGACGCCCCGTACGCGACCGACTCCTTGAGCGCCGCATACGCCAACGTCGGGCCCTCGGCCAGCGCCCGGGCCACCTTCTGGGCCTCGGCGGCCAGGTCGGCCGCCGGTACGAGACGGCTCGCGATGCCCAGCTCGTACGCCTCCTGCGCCTTGATGGTGCGGGGGAAGAGCAGCAGGTCTGCGGCGCGGCCCGGTCCGACGACCCGGGGCAGCGTCCAGGAGATGCCCGAGTCGGCGGTCAGCGCGACCCCGGCGAAGGAGGTGTTGAAGCTCGCCGTGTCCGCGACGACGCGGTAGTCGGCGGCCAGGGCGAAGCCGAAGCCGGCGCCGGCGGCGACTCCGTTGATGCCCGCCACCACGGGCTTCGGCATACCGGTGAGGGCCCTGACGATGGGGTTGTAGTGCTCGCGAACCGTGTTCATGGTGGCGCCCGTGCCCGCCTCGCGGTCCGCGGCCAGCAGGCCGATGTGCTCCTTGAGGTCCTGGCCGACGCAGAACGCCCGGTCCCCGGCGGCCGTGAGCAGCACGGCGCGGACCGCCTCGTCCCGGGCGGCCGACTCGGCCGCGTCCCGCAGGGCGACCTTGGTCTCGGCGTTCAGCGCGTTCATCGCCTCCGGGCGGTTCAGCGTGATCGTCGCGAGTCCGTCGTGCACTTCGTAGAGCACGGTGTCGGCCATGGCGGGCCCCTCCTTGTAGCGGCTCGGGCGTCGTTCTCGGCGCCCCAGGACAGCATGTCGGAGATCATCCGGCGTGGGCATGTGACCTGCGTCAAAGAATTCCGCTCCGGCCGAACGCGCGATTCGGAGCAGTATCGCAACCACATCGCCGAATTGAGTGGTTTTGCGAAAGTGCGTTGCCCAAGCGATGCCTACCGATGTTGGTCATCGGGTCGTGAGATGCGGGATAATGGCCTGGAAGCAATGTGTTCGAGGCCGGTGAGGCGTGCCCTTCGTGGGCCGACGGCTGACGATGAGCGGTTTCAGGAAGGGGAACGAGCATGGCGGCCATGAAGCCGCGGACGGGTGATGGCCCGCTCGAGGTGACCAAGGAGGGGCGGGGCATCGTCATGCGCGTTCCGCTCGAAGGCGGCGGACGGCTTGTCGTCGAGCTGACCCCGGACGAGGCCGACGCGCTCGGCGACGCCCTCAAGAAGGTCGTCGGCTGACGTAGAACGCCCATACCTTTTTGCAGCTGCCCCGGCATCGTATGTCGTGCCGGGGCGGAGCTGTATCAGGGGGTCTTTCCCATTTCTTGACCGCTATTTCTTGACGGCGCAGAGCAGCCCGTCGCCCACCGGCAGCAGCGAAGACACCAGGTCCTGGCTCTCCCGCACCGCGCGCAGCAACTCACGCTGGCGCAGCACCTCGGCCGGCTGCGGGCCCGGGCCGATCGTCCGGCCGTCGGAGAAAACGCCCTCGAAACAGACGAGACCGCCGGGGCGCAGGAGCCGCAACGATTCAGCGAGATAGTCGAGGTACTCCATGCGGTCGCCGTCGCAGAAGACCAGGTCATAGCCGCTGTCCGCGAGCCGCGGCAGTACGTCGAGGGCGCGGCCGGGGATGAACCGGGCCCGGTTGCCGGCGAAACCGGCGGCGCGGAAGGCCTGGCGCGCGAACTGCTGGCGCTCCGGCTCGGGGTCCACCGTGGTCAGAACTCCGTCGGAGCGCATCCCGTGCAGCAGATGGATTCCGGACACCCCGGTCCCGGTGCCGATTTCGGCCACGGCCTTGGCGCCCACGGTGGCGGCGAGCATCCGCAGCGCGGCGCCCGTGCTGGGCGACACCGAGCGCAGCCCTGCGTCCCGGGCCCGGTCGCGGGCCCAGAGCAGTGCTTCATCCTCGGCGACATAGGCGTCGGCGAACGCCCAGCTCGTCTGCCGGTAGCCGGTAATGGCCCTCTCCTGTCCCCGTAGTTGCCTGGCCGTGACTGTAGCCGTTGGCCCCGGGAACCCGCAGATGGGACCGGGCGTTTAGAGGGGTGGGAAGGGGACGGGGGGCAAGCGGATGGATCAGGACGGCAAGCAAGTCCAGACGCAAGACCAGAAGCGCACACCAAATTCACGGAAAAGCGCTTATACGGAGCTAACGGGCGAGGTGGCTATGGTAGGGGCTCCACTGGACACCACCAGAGCCGACAGGGGAGGTGCGGCTGCGCCTGTGGATCGGAGAGGAGCGTTTCGGCGCTTTCTCAGGTCGGCGGGTGAGCCGAAATCCGTGATTGACACCGCTGACCGATTCCGCACCCAGCCCTTCAAGGGCATGGGAGGTGCGTCCACCGCTGAATCCGCTCAGACCGCGACCTTCGCCGCCGATGCGGATTCCCAGGCGTGGACCCCGCCCACCTGGGAGGAGATCGTCAGCACCCACAGCGGGCGGGTCTACCGGCTGGCGTACCGTCTGACCGGGAACCAGCACGACGCCGAGGACCTCACCCAGGAGGTCTTCGTCCGCGTCTTCCGCTCCCTGTCGACATACACGCCGGGCACCTTCGAGGGCTGGCTGCACCGCATCACGACGAACCTGTTCCTGGACATGGTCCGCCGCAAGCAGCGCATCCGGTTCGACGCCCTCGGTGAGGACGCGGCGGAGCGGCTGCCCAGCCGCGAGCCCACTCCGCAGCAGGCCTTCCACGACACGCACTTCGACGCCGATGTCCAGCAGGCCCTGGACACCCTGGCGCCCGAGTTCCGCGCCGCCGTCGTGCTGTGCGACATCGAAGGACTGTCGTACGAGGAGATCGCCGCGACTCTGGGCGTCAAGCTCGGTACCGTCCGCAGCCGGATCCACCGTGGCCGCTCGCAGCTGCGCAAGGCCCTCAAGCACCGGTCGCCCGAGGCGCGTGCGGAGCGTCGCTCCGTCGCCGCGACCGCAGTCCCCGCTCTGGGGGGAGGGGGCGCGACCGCGTGAGTGGATCACGTCCGACACCCGCAGAGCAGCATCTCGGAGACCGGCTCGCCGCCCTCGTCGACGGCGAGCTCGGCCATGATGCACGCGAGCGTGTGCTCGCACATCTCGCCACCTGTCCGAAATGCAAGGCCGAGGCCGACGCCCAGCGACGGCTGAAGAACGTCTTCGCGGAAGCCGCCCCTCCGCCGCCCTCCGAAACCTTCCTCGCACGCCTTCAAGGGCTGCCCGGAGGTGATGACAGCGAAGGAGATCCCTTCGGCGGGGGAGGTCTCGGGGGGAACGGAGTCTTCGGAGTAAGGCAAGGGGCGTCCTTCCGGTACGTCCCCTCGGCCGGCCACGCCGGAGTGCTCCCCGGTGAGGACCGTGGCTTCCGCATCCATGACGTAGGCCGTCACGACAGCCGCTCCGCGTCGCGCGGACGGCGATTCGCGTTCGCCGCCGCCGGTGCGGTGTCGCTGGCCGCGATCGCGCTGGGCGGGGTGTCCGCGGGCGAGCCGGCGGGGACCGCCGACCCCCGTGGCGGCTCGGGCCCCGGCCCCAATGTGACACCTGTCCGTACGCAGAGTGCGGGCGTCGTCGGTGCTCCCGATTCCCTGCGTCGCCGCAACAACGGTCCCCTGCTGGGGCAGGGACAGCGGCTGGGCGGTGCCCTCTCGGGTCCTGTGGACTCCACGGGGATCGGTGCCCCGCTGCTGCCCGGGCCGCCCTCACCGGCTTTCGGTACGGGGCTCGGCACAGGGCAGACGCTGTACCCGCTCATGGCGCCGCTCATGGCCGGTGGCGCCGTCATGTCCCCGCTCATACGTCCGGTGCCGCCCGCCCTCATGGTGACGGCTGACGCACCCGCGGCGCTCATGGGCCCCACGAGTCCGGTGTGGGAGCTTGCCGCGACGCCGGTGCCGGCACCCTCGTCGACCGGTACGCCTACGTCACCCCTCGGCTGACCCTGCTCTGCGCCAGGGCACCCCTCGCTCTGAGTCCGGCTGAACCTTGCTCTGCGCCGGGGCGCCTGAACCTGGTTGAATCGCGGGGTGGGCCGCGCCGGCAGGGACATCGACGGGCGCGGAGTTGACGATTTCGGTCCGCGGTGATCACCGCGGCGCTGCCCCGCGGACCGCCGCGGGCCGGGGTGTGGGGAGAGCATGGACGAGGGGAAGCCCACGAAGCCGAAGTGGTGGAGCCACCCCCGGCCACATGTGCCGGGCGCCGGCGCCGAGCCGCAGGCGGCGGGCGGTGACGTCCGACAGGGGCAGGGTGGCGGGTATGTTTCGGAGGGCTCCGGCGGGGGTGCCGAGCCGCGGGCGCTGGGCGGTGAGTCGTCCCCGCAGGGGATGAGCCACGAATCGCAGCCGGCGCTGGGCGGGGACCGCACCGAGGCGGCGGTCGTGGACGTGCCAGCGGGCCCGGGCAGCGGGGACGCGCCCGAGGCCGTGGGCGCCGATTCCGCTAGTGCGGTGGA
This sequence comes from Streptomyces himalayensis subsp. himalayensis, assembly GCF_013778455.1. Lineage (GTDB taxonomy): Bacteria > Actinomycetota > Actinomycetes > Streptomycetales > Streptomycetaceae > Streptomyces > Streptomyces himalayensis. Next base: position 132,495 of record NZ_JACEHE010000001.1, read on the forward strand.
CGATCGGGACCCGGCGCAGGGCACCGCGGCGTACGGCACCTCGGGCCATGACGCCCAGGCGCTCGGTACCGCCGCGCACGACACTGCCACACCTCCGTACGGCACTCCCACACCTCCGTACGGCGGTCTGCCGTCGGCCGTGCCCGCGCGGGGACCCAGCCCGCAGCCCCCGCACCACCCGCAGCACCACCTTGCCCAGGCCTCCGTGCCGCCGCAGGGTTCGGTCGCACCGCAGGTGGCGCCGCAAGGCCCCGTGCCGCCGCAGGCATCTGGATCCCAGCAGCTGCCGCCGCAGGCCCCTGTCCCGCAGCAAGCGCCGCCCCAAGGCCCCGTCCCCCAACAAGCGCAACCCCACATCCCTCACGGTCAGCCCCAGGAGTCCCAGCCCCCGCCCCAAATCCCTCAGGGCCCCCAGCCCCAGCCCACAAGGGTTTCGGGTGGGCCCTGGCAGCAGTACGACCCCTGGCGGGCCGCGCCGCTGCAGCAGAACGGATCCGTGCAGGTGTCCCCGGAGCAGCGGCGGAAGCGGGCCAGGAGGGTACTGGTCATCGGGTCCGCGCTCATCGCTCTCGTATCGGGCGGTGTGGGCGGCGCGATCGGTGCCTACCTGGAGCGCAATGGCGGAGTGAGCGAGGTCCAACTCCCGCAGGCCGACGCGGAGTCATCGGACCGTGCCCCGGGCAGCGTCGCCGGAATCGCGGCCAGCGCGCTGCCCAGCGTCGTGACGCTCCATGTGAGCGGCGCCGAGGAGCAGGGCACCGGTACCGGGTTCGTCCTCGACGGCAAGGGCCACATCCTCACCAACAACCACGTCGTGGAGCCCGCGGGCACCGGCGGAGACATATCGGTGACATTCAGCGGGGGCCAGACCGCCCAGGCGGAGGTCGTGGGACGCGACAGCGGCTACGACCTCGCCGTCGTCAAGGTCTCCGGCGTGAGCGGCCTCAAGCCGCTGCCGCTCGGGAACTCCGACAACGTCCGGGTCGGCGATCCGGTCGTGGCCATCGGAGCCCCCTTCGACCTGGCCAACACCGTGACGTCCGGCATCATCAGCGCCAAGGAGCGGCCCATCACGGCGGGCGGCGAGAAGGGCGACGGCAGCGACATCTCGTACGTCGACGCCCTGCAGACGGACGCACCCATCAACCCCGGCAATTCGGGCGGACCTCTGGTCGACTCCAAGGCCCGCGTCATCGGCATCAACAGCGCCATCCGGTCCGCCGACAGCGGATCGGGTCTGGACGGCGGCCAGGCCGGATCGATCGGGCTGGGCTTCGCCATCCCCATCAACCAGGGCAAGCGGGTCGCCGAGGAGCTCATCAACACCGGCAAGGCGACGCACCCTGTGATCGGCGTCACGCTCGACATGGATTACTCGGGCGACGGCGCCCGCGTCGCCGCGAAGGGCAACGACGGCGGCTCGCCGGTCAATGAGGGCGGCCCCGGAGACAAGGCCGGGATCACGGCGGGCGACGTCATCACCGAGGTCGACGGCCAGCGCGTTCACTCGGGCGAGGAGCTCATCGTGAAGATCCGTGCCCATCGCCCCGGCGACCGCCTGGAGCTGACCCTGAAGCGCGACGGAAACGAGAAGAAGGTCACACTGGTGCTCGGCTCGTCGGAGGGCGACTGAGGGCCGCCCGGACGACCGACGGCTGCCCGAGGGCTGTCCGGCGGTCGTTCGAGCAGACACCGGCTGACGGCGGCCGTCCGGGCGGTGCCTGCGAGCCGGCTGTGAATTCCCCGCGAATCGGCCGTGCATATCAATCCGGGGCGCCCGGGACAGTACCGGATCGACGGGATCGGCGGGTACCGTGGAGCCGGTCCGGACCACGCACGACCTGCCGCGGGCCGAGGACATCGCAAGGAGCTGAAGGTGTTCAATGACATAGGACCACTCGAGCTGGTGACGCTCGTCGTCCTTGCCGTGCTGGTCTTCGGCCCGGACAAGCTCCCCAAAATGATCCAGGACGTCTCGCGGACCGTCCGTAAGATCCGTGAGTTCTCGGAGAGCGCCAAGCAGGACATCCGGGAGGAACTGGGCCCGGAGTTCAAGGACTTCGAGTTCGAGGACCTCAACCCCAAGACGTTCATCCGCAAGCAGCTGGACAACGACGACCTGGGGCTGAAGGAGATCCGTAACGGCTTCGACCTCAAGAAGGAGATGGCCGAGGTCGCGGACGCCGTGCACGGTCGCGACAGCGACTCCGGCACCGCCTCGTCCGGTTCGTCGGGGGCCGCCGGCGGCAGCGTCGACATGACCAAGAAGCGCCAGAGCCTCGAACGGGACGAGCGCCCGCCCTTCGACGCCGACGCGACCTGAGCCGGTGCGCGCGGCGCGGCCCGTGCGCTACGCGCCCGGTTTGTCCGGTACGCCATTCGGTCTATAAACATTTCCACCGGTACGACCCACGTATTTCCGGCATACCGAACTCCCGGAACCGGTGTGGCTATCCTGCCTTGTTGTTGTACGGACTGGACGTGAGGTCGCCCGTGGGGGGCGGGCCGCCCCGGTCCGACGAGAGCGAGGAGGCGTCCGGCCAGATGGAGACGACAAGTCGGGTAGGCGCGCAGCCGCCGACCGTGGAGGGTGGACAACAGGCCCTCGCCGACCGGGAGACGGTCGAAGATTTCCTGCTGGCGCCCTTCCCCTGGTACGGCCTGGACGAGGCCTTCACGGGTCCGCGTCGGCTGCTGGGGGTCGGCACCGCCGCCGATGGTTCCGTGGAACACGGTTCGATCGCCCATGGCGACGAGCCCACCGTGCGCGGCGATGCCGCGGAGGGCAAGGAGCGCTTCACGGTCGTGGTGACCATCGCGGCGAACCCCGTACGGCGCAGCGCTGACGGGACCGGGCTGCTCGAGGCGACCTCGGTGTCCTCCGCGGCCTGGCTCGCCGGGGTCGGTCTGTTGTCGGTCACCTGGCCGGCCCAGATGGATCACACGCTGCGCGACGACTGGCTGGAACAGCAGACGGAGACCGCATGGGCGCTCGCGGACGACCTCACGGGGGCCGCGTGGTCGACGCTGTCGCTGCCGGTCGACGGGGTGCCGACGCCGTTCCACTACCGCGAGTCCGAGTTCGGGTGGGTGCTCGCCGGGTCCACGCCGGAAGGGGTGCATGTGGGGGCGTATGGGCGGGGGATGAGTGCGTATGGGGTGGGGTTCTCGATGATCAAGGACATCGCGACGTACGCGTAGCCTTTGCGGCTGGCTGAAACGGAACGGGGCGCCGTCGCGTGACGGCGCCCCCTTCCGTTTCAGCTGGCGTGCCCCCTACCCGGGGCAGGGGTCATGTCTCAGCGCGCCCGCCGTCGTGGGTTGTGCCCACCCTCCCCCATTGCCTCAAGGGCATGGGAGGTACCCCCATCGCCTGGGGGCACCTCCCAGCGTTAGCTGGGGGAGGAACGCCTGCCCACAACGCTTACAGCGGCTAGAACTTGTTCCTCGGCGTGATGCCCAGGGACATGCCCGACAGGCCTCGCTGGCGGCCGCCCAGTTTGCCGGCGATCGTGCGGAGGGCCGTGCCCGCCGGGGAGTCCGGGTCCGTCAGGACGACCGGCTTGCCCTCGTCGCCGCCCTCGCGCAGGCGTACGTCGATCGGGATGGAGCCGAGGACCGGGACGTTCGCACCGGTGGTCTTCGTCAGGCCGTCGGCGACCCGCTGGCCGCCGCCCGTGCCGAACACGTCGACCATCTCGTCGCAGTGCGGGCACGGCAGGCCCGACATGTTCTCGACGACGCCGACGATCTTCTGGTGCGTCTGGACGGCGATGGCGCCGGCCCGCTCGGCGACCTCGGCCGCCGCCTGCTGGGGCGTGGTGACGACGAGGATCTCGGCGTTCGGGACGAGCTGCGCGACCGAGATCGCGATGTCGCCCGTGCCCGGCGGCAGGTCGAGGAGCAGGACGTCCAGGTCGCCCCAGAAGACGTCCGCGAGGAACTGCTGCAGCGCGCGGTGCAGCATCGGACCGCGCCACACGACGGGCGCGTTGCCCGGCGTGAACATGCCGATCGAGATGACCTTCACGCCGTTCGCGGACGGCGGCATGATCATGTTCTCGACCTGGGTCGGACGTCCGTCGACGCCCAGCATCCGGGGCACGGAGTGGCCGTAGATGTCCGCGTCCACGACTCCGACCTTCAGCCCGTCCGCCGCCATCGCGGCCGCCAGGTTCACCGTCACCGAGGACTTGCCGACGCCGCCCTTGCCGGACGCCACCGCGTACACGCGCGTCAGCGAACCCGGCTTGGCGAACGGCACCTCGCGCTCGGCCTGACCGCCGCGCAGCGACGAGGCGAGCTCGCGGCGCTGCTCGTCGCTCATCACGTCCAGCGACACGTCGACGCGCGTGACGCCCTCGACCGCCGAGACCGCGTCCGTCACGCGCTTCGTGATCGTGTCGCGCATCGGGCAGCCGGAGACCGTGAGGTAGACGGCGACCGCGACGGCACCGTCCTCACCGATCTCCACAGACTTGACCATCCCCAGTTCGGTGATGGGTCGTCCGATCTCGGGGTCGTTCACCGTCGCCAGTGCTGCACGCACCGCGTCTTCCGTAGCCATACGCACGATGGTACGGCGCCGGGCCCCGCCGCCGGAAAGGCCCTCAGCGGTCGCTTAGGTCACTTGTCAGGCGTCGCCGAGATCACGTTGGCGCCCGCCGTCAGGACGGATGAGGACCTGCTGTTCCTCGAGGTCCCTGATCAGGTCCTGGATTTCGGAGCGGATCCAGTCGCGCGTAGCCACCTCTCCCAGGCCCATGCGCAGCGCGGCGATCTCGCGCGTGAGGTACTCGGTGTCCGAGATGGAGCGCTCGTTCTGCTTGCGGTCCTGTTCGTACTGGACGCGGTCGCGGTCGGCCTGGCGGTTCTGTGCGAGCAGGATGAGCGGGGCGGCGTAGGAGGCCTGCAGCGAGAGCATCAGCGTCAGGAAGATGAACGGGAACTCGTCGAAGCGCAGCCCCGCCGGGCCGAGGACGTTCCAGGTGACCCACACGATGATGGTGACGGTCATCCAGGAGATGAACCGCCAGGTGCCGAGGAACCGGGCGATGCGCTCCGACATCCGCCCGAAGGCCTCCGGGTCGTACTCGGGCAGCACCCTGCGGCGCTGGGGCAGCGGCTGGTCGAGGCGGAACCTGGGCTGCCGGGGCGCCTCGGTGCGGCTCTCGGAAACGCGGTCAGGCGCCACCGCCGACCTCCCCGGCCATGTGGAACTCCGTCTCCCGCCAGTCCTCCGGCAGCATGTGGTCGAGCACGTCGTCCACCGTGACCGCGCCGAGGAGCGATCCGCTGTCGTCCACGACGGGCGCAGCCACCATGTCGTACGTCGCGAAGAACCCTGCCACCTCGGGCAGCGCGGTGTCGGGGGAGAGCGCCTGTGGATCCTCGTCGAGCAGCGCGCCCACCAGCGTGAACGGCGGGTCGCGCAGCAGCCGCTGGAAGTGGACGGTGCCCAGGAACTTGCCGGTCGGAGTCTCGTCCGGCGGGCGGCACACATAGACCTGGGCGGCGAGCGCGGGCGACAGGTCCGGGTTGCGGACGCGCGCGAGGGCGTCGGCGACCGTCGCGTCGGGCCGCAGCACGATCGGCTCGGTCGTCATCATCCCGCCCGCCGTGCGTTCCTCGTACGCCAGCAGTCGGCGCATGTCGGCGGCGTCGTCCGGCTTCATCAGGTTCAGCAGCCGCTCCTGGTCGTCCTCCGGCAGCTCGGAGAGCAGATCGGCCGCGTCGTCCGGGTCCATGGCCTCCAGGACGTCGGCGGCGCGCTCCTCCTGGAGCTTCCCGAGGATCTCGATCTGGTCGTCCTCGGGCAGCTCCTCGAGTACGTCGGCGAGCCGGTCGTCGTTCAGGGCTGCCGCGACCTCGGCGCGGCGCTTGGCGGACAGGTGGTGCAGCACGTTCGCCAGGTCGGCGGGGTGCAGCTGTTCGAAGGTGGCCAGCAGGCTCTCGGCGCCCTGGCCCGTCTCCTCGAGTGAGAAGCCCGTGACGGCCGACCACTCGACAGTGAGCGTCTCGCCCTTGTGCCGCCGGAACGCGCCGCCCGCCCGCCTGCCGGCGCTCGACCAGGAGAGTCCTCCGCGCTTCTCCGGCTCCTTCCGTACGAACACACGGTCGATCTCCCAGTCGCGCCGGGCCGGCAGCGAGTGGATCGCCACGTCGAGGACGGTCACCTCCTCGCCCGTCTCGACGAGGCGTACCCGGCGGTCGAGCATCTCGCCGAGGACGAGCCGCTCGGTCGGCCGCTGCTCGAAGCGCCGTACGTTGAGGACCCCGGTGGTGATGACCTGTCCCGACTCGATGCCGGTCACCCGCGTCATGGGGAGGAAGATCCGGCGGCGGCTGGAGAGTTCCACGACGAGCCCGAGGAGCCGCGGCGGCCGGCGCCCGACCCGGAGCATGGCGACGAGATCGCGCACACGCCCCACCTGATCGCCGTTCGGGTCGAAGACGGAGACACCGGCGAGATGCGAGACGAAGATTCTGGGGGCGCTCGCTGCCATGCCACGCGCCTCCTTTTCGCACCGATTCGTCCCCTGTTATGGGCTTCAGGCTAGCCCGTCCAGGTCGAATGCGCCCTGGTGGGCGGTCCGGACGGACTGACTCCGATACGGCGAGGAGGCACAGGTACGCTGCCGTACGCCGTCGTGGACAATCGCATGAGAGGCAGCCCCACCTGTGTCTGCATTTCGCCTGGGTCGCATCCGCAGGGCCATGGGGGTATCGCCCTCGCCCTTCAGGCGATGGGGTCTTGTCGGCACGATGTGCGCGGGGCTGGTCGCCATGGGGGGTGCGCTGACGGGCTGCGGCAGCGAGGACCCGGACGCGGGCACGAACGGTGTCGGAAAGCTGTCCGCGACGCAGATCCAGGCCAAGACCCGCAAGGCCGCCGAGGCCGCGGCCTCGCTCCGGCTCTCCGGAAAAGTGGTGGTGAGCGGCCGCACGTACAAGCTCGACATGCGCCTCAAGGACGAGGGCGGCAGCGGATCGGTCACCACGAAGGGCAGCACGTTCTGGCTGCTACGGGTCGGCGCGCACCTCTATCTGAAGGCCGACGCGCAGTTCTGGACCCAGGACGAAGGGGCGGACGACGCCGAGTCGGCCGGTGCCGCCGACAAACTCGACGGCATGTACGTGAAGGTGCCGCAGGGCGACCCCTCGTACAAGCAGCTCAGCGGCTTCACGGACAAGGACGTCCTGCTCGACGGCCTGCTGTCGCTGCACGGCACGCTGGCCAAGGGGGATCACGGGACCGCGGACGGGGCCCGCACCATCGAGATCACCGGGGACAAGGGCGCGGGCGGCACGCTCGCGGTGTCCCTCGAGGGCAAGCCCTACCCCCTCCTTCTCGAGCGCGCGGGGAACGCCGGCACGCTCGAACTCTCCGAGTGGGGCAAGGAGTTCAAGCTCCAGGAGCCCACGGACAAGCAGATGGTGGACTACGGGAAGCAGCTGCCCCGATCGTAGCGGCGGTGGCCCTCATGCCGGCCGCGGCCCGAAGGCGTACGTCCCGTCGGTGCGGCAAGTGCGTGAAAACGGCGCCCGATGCGGTGCCCTGCCACTGCGTACGCGACGAGTGCGCCCGTGTGCTGAGGATCACATCGTCCACGTCGCTCACGCATCGCCATAGGTGACCTTCACCTCCTCGAACCCGAGGGAGCGCAGCAGGCCGTCGAGCATGCTGGTGGTGTTCTTCTCCGCGCGCGCCGTCAGTCCGCTCTCCTCGGCCGCGTCCGCGATGTGCCGCACCGCGAGCCGCTGCACGGCCCGCTCACCGTTGGGGTTGTCGGAGAAGAGGTCACCGAGGCGGTCCAGCAGGCCCCGCTGCTTGGACACGGCGTACGAGCGGTCCGCGTCCAGCGCGGGTTTGCCCAGCCGGGCGTGCGGCAGCTTGAGGGAGGCCACCGTGCGGTCGTCGTTGACGACGACGTCGTCCTTCCCGATCTTCCCGAGGTCGACATAGGCGTCCACGGTGCCCGCGCCGACGTACAGGGTCCGTGTCCCGCGGATCGCGTCGGGCAGGAGCCGGGCGTCCTTCTCCAGGTCCACGACCACCTGGAAGTTGCCCGATGCCGCGTCGTAACGGCTGATGTCCTGAAGGGACTTGAGGAGCGCGGGGCCGGAGCGGTCGTGGGTGTCCTCCGCGAATAAGTCGCCGGGTCCCGGCAGCAGATCGAAACGGCTCACGGTGAACAGCGCGGCGAAGACCAGCACGGCAGCGCCGGCCACACGGGCCCACCAGGTCACACGTTTGCCAGACGTCATGGCGGCGGTACTCCCTTCCCCCTCCATGAGTGCCCGCAGCACGCGCGATCAGGCACCGGACGCGCTGGTCGGCTGGATGTCGCCGGTGGGGCCCGGGACCGGGAGTCCCGATGGCGCCTGGTCGGCTGGACATCGCCGCGGGGACCGGCCTCCGGCTTCGGCGACGCGCGCGGGCTACCGGCGCTTCCGGCGGAGGAGAAGGCGGGGCAGCGCCGCCGGGATCGGGTGGCGGGTCGTCGCCCCGCTGGGCAGGGGCGCAGCGGCCAGCGAGCCGTCGGGCAGGTCCGCCGTCGTCCCCAGCGGCTCCAGGCGCAGTACGCGGCACTCGCGCGCCCAGCGCTCAGGCATCGCCTCGCCGTCCGGTGCGTTCAGCCGCTTGCCCTTGAGCTCGGCGACGGCCGCCTCCCACTCGGGCGAGCCCGCCGGGAGTTCCGTGATCTTCGCGGCCCACTCGACGATGCGGCCGCCCTTGTCCTTGCTGCGCACGGTGACGGTCGCGGTGCCCCCGTCGGCGAGACCCGGGAGCGGCTGCTCGCCGGGACCATCGCCGACCACATGGGCGGCGCCCTCGTGCCACGCGTGCCACAGCGCCCGGGCCGGGCCGCTGCCCTGCACCCAGATCAGCCCGGACTTCTTGGTGGCCTCCTCGACGAGGGCCTGGTCGAGCAGGGGTTCCGTCATGGGACCAGCCTAAGCGGCCCCGGGGAAGTGCGGGCCCGCCCCCACGCCGCCCGGCACGCTCCCCCACTGCCTTAAGGGCGTGGGAGGTGCCCCCACTCGCCGCACCGGCCAAAGGCCCAAGTAGCTCCTTCCCCATTGCCTTAAGGGCCTGGGAGGGGCCCCCATCGAGGGCCTTCGTCCGGCACGCCGAGAGCACGCACCGGCTGTTGACACAAGCCGCTGCCGCGGCGGGCGCGGGAACGCACCCGCACTTCCCCGGCACCGCTTAGTGAGGCCCGGGCGCCGGGGGACAACCACGTCCGTCGACAGCCGGCCGCCTCGAGTCGGCCCGCTCACAGCCAGCCGTTCCTCTTCAACGTGCGGTGGATGGTCAGACAGATGCCCACCGTCACCCCGAGCACCAGCGGGTACCCGAACTTCCAGTGCAGCTCCGGCATGTACTCGAAGTTCATGCCGTACACACCGCAGACCATGGTCGGCACGGCGATGATCGCCGCCCAGGACGTGATCTTGCGCATGTCCTCGTTCTGCGCGACCGACGCCTGCGCGAGGTTGGCCTGCAGGATCGAGTTGAGCAGCTCGTCGAAGCCGACGACCTGCTCCTGCACGCGCGCGAGGTGGTCCGCCACGTCCCGGAAGTACTTCTGGATGTCCGGGTCGATCAGCCGCATCGGCCGCTCGCTCAGCAGCTGCATGGGCCGGGCGAGCGGCGCAACCGCCCGCTTGAACTCCAGGACCTCACGCTTGAGCTGGTAGATCCGTCCGGCGTCGACACCGCGCGACACTCCGCCCTTGCGGCCCGGCGTGAACACCTCGGTCTCGACCTCGTCGATGTCGTCCTGCATGGCGTCGGCGACCGCGAGATAGCCGTCGACGACATGGTCGGCGATGGCGTGCAGCACGGCCGATGGTCCTTTGGCGAGCAGCTCGGGCTCGTCCTGCAGCCGGTGGCGCAGCGCGCGCAGCGACCCCTGGCCGCCGTGCCGCACGGTGATGAAGAAGTCCCGGCCGGTGAAGCACATGACCTCACCGGTCTCCACGATCTCGCTGGTCGCGGTGAGTTCGGCGTGCTCGACGTAGTGGATGGTCTTGAAGACGGCGAACAGCGTGTCGTCGTAGCGCTCCAGCTTGGGCCGCTGGTGGGCGTGGACCGCGTCCTCGACGGCCAGCGGGTGCAGTCCGAACTCGGCCGCGATACCGGCGAATTCGGCCTCCGTGGGCTCGTGCAGCCCGATCCAGGCGAAACCGCCGTCGCGGCGGACCTGGAGCATCGCCTCGTGGGGCGTCACGGTGTCGTCACAGGTGACGCGGTGGCCGTCGCGGTAGACGGCGCAGTCGACGACCGCGGAGGGCGTCGAGGCGTCACGGGTCGTGTCGTACGCGCTGTGGCTTCCCCCAAGCTCTCGGCTTCGCTCGAGCAGGGGGGAGCCCCACCGCTCCTTGCGCGGTGAGGGGCGGACCGCGGCTCGCAGGTCACGGATCATCGACATGGGCAGGCTCCTTCGCAACAGAGCCGCCGGCGACGGGTGGAACTACCCGGAATGAGGACGTCCGGACTTCGATGTTTGGCTCGTCCACAAAGCGGGGAGCACCGCATCGTCGCGGTGGCAGCTTCGCCGCTGACTCAGATCAGCAGTACTGAGATCAGCGGTACTGATACAGATCAGACAGATCAGGCGGAAACGAAGTGCTCTTCCGTCGAGCGCCGGAAATGCGCGCGCAGGGTGGGACAGCTTGCGAAGCAGACAGCTCGCGAAGCTGTGTGACTCAGCGGCCGGAAGAGCGGGTGGTACTGCACGGTCGACTTCGGTCCATTGCAGCCCCACCTCCTCCGGCCGGTCCCCCGTAGGGGATGTCCCACGCGGTCGGGGCGCGGGAGCGACTCCAGCTGCTGCTGCGAGGGGCCCCGTCTGTGTGCTTCCCGACCGGCGGCTCAGCTTATCAGCGAACTGAAGTGTCAAGTCGCAAGTTTGCCCGTCACTGACGAGTTCTATGCTCGCCGCATGGCTGATGTTCTTGCTCTGGTCGAGGCTCGTTTGCGCACTGCGCTGGGCGAACCGGACGCCCGTGCTGCGGTGACGTTCCTCGGAACGGACCGCATCGAGGTCCTGAGGTTCACCGAGGGAGACATCGTGAGATACGCCACGCTCGGGATGTCCGCGGTCCCCATGGCCGACCCCACCTCTCCCCTGGCGGACCCGGTCAAGGGCCCGCGCGCGGAGCTCCTCCTCTCCGTACGGGCGGGCCTCGCCGACACCGACAAGGTGCTGCGCCCGCTCGCTGTACTGGCCGCATCGCCCCAGGTCGAAGGGGTGATCGTGGCCCCGGGCGCCTCGCTCGACGTGGGCGAACCGCTGTGGCCCGGTGCTCCGTTCACCTCCGTGCTGGTGGCGGAGTCCGGCGGCCTCGTCGAGGACCTGGACCTGGACGCGCCCCTGGATCCCGTACGTTTTCTGCCGCTGCTCCCGATGACGCCGAACGAGGCCGCGTGGAAGCGGGTGCACGGCGCGGGGGCGCTCCAGGAGCGGTGGCTCGGCAGCGGGACGGACCTGCGTGATCCGCTGCGCAGGACCGTCCCCCTCGACTGAGAACCGACCCTTGATCATGTGACCTGAATCTGAATCGGTCGGCGGTCGCGCACTCCGGACGGGTGATCGTCCTTGACGCGGCGACGGCCGGGGAGGACCGTTGAGCCCTATGAGGGGCGAACCCAGTTGCCCGAAGTGTGGTGGCCGGGTCAGGGCTCCCGGACTCTTTGCCGACTCCTGGCAGTGTGATGTGCATGGGACCGTGCACCCGCTGCAGCCCGTGATCCCGCCCAGCGTCGAGGCCCTCAGCGTCGTGGTGCACCGTGCGCAGGTCCCGGTGTGGATGCCGTGGCCGCTGCCGGTCGGCTGGCTCTTCACGGGGGTGGCGTCCGCTGGTGACGACCGCACCGGCGGGCGCGCGACCGCGGTGGCCTGTTCCGGGCCCGGACCGCTCGGCGGTATGGGCGAGTTGGTGCTGGTCGCCGAGGAGCTCGGCGTCGGGCTCGGCGCGCGGTACGCGGGCATCGAGGGCCCGGACCCCGGCCCCTACCTGGACGTCGAGAAACCGCCCCAGGCCAAGGTCCTCGCCGCCGGCAGGCCGACCCCGCTCTGGCTTGTGGCCGGTACGCCCGACGACCGCGCCGTCTTCGCGGGCGAGGCCCGCGGGCTCTGGCTGTGGGCGGTCGTGTGGCCGGAGCAGTCGGGCCTGCTGATGTACGACGAGCTGGTGCTGACGGATCTGCGCGAGGCGGGAGCGGAGATGGACCTGCTGCCGTGCGGGGCCCTGACACCGCGGATTCTGTCGCCGTGAGACACTTGAGCGCCTTCGCGTACGGTGGAGGCCGGCGGCTCTGACCGCAGCCATCAAGTGAGCAACCACCGCGGCGAGCAACCACGTCCGCGAGAGCGGCGCCGGTTCAGGCGCAAGGAGGGGTGTCGTGCGCATCGATCTGCACACCCACTCCACCGCCTCGGACGGCACGGACACCCCGGCCGACCTCGTCCGCAACGCGGCGGCCGCCGGCCTGGACGTCGTCGCGCTGACCGACCACGACACCACCCGCGGGCACGCCGAGGCGATCGCCGCCGTGCCCGCCGGCCTGACGCTCGTCACAGGCGCCGAACTCTCCTGCCGCCTGAACGGCGTGCCCCTGCACATGCTGGCGTACCTGTTCGACGCCGAGGAGCCCGAGCTGTTGCGCGAGCGCGAGCTGGTGCGTGACGACCGGGTGCCGCGGGCGAAGGGCATGATCGCCAAGCTCCAGGAGCTGGGAGTCCCGGCCACCTGGGAGCAGGTCGCGCGTATCGCGGGCGACGGCTCGGTGGGGCGCCCGCACATCGCGGAGGCGCTCGTCGAGCTCGGCGTCGTCTCCAGCGTCTCGGACGCGTTCACGCCCGACTGGATCGCCAACGGCGGACGCGCGTACGTCGAGAAGCACGAGCTCGACCCCTTCGACGCCGTCCGGCTGATCAAGGCCGCGGGCGGCGTGGCCGTCTTCGCGCACCCGCTCGCCGTCAAGCGCGGGGAGGTCGTCCCCGAGACCGCGATCGCGGAGCTCGCCGCCGCCGGACTCGACGGCATCGAGGTCGACCACATGGACCACGACGAGGCGACCCGCGGGCGCCTGCGGGGGCTCGCCGCCGAGCTGGGGCTGCTGACCACCGGGTCCAGCGACTACCACGGCAGCCGCAAGACGTGCGTGCTCGGCGAGTTCACCACCGACCCCGAGATCTTCGGGGAGATCACGCGACGGGCCACCGGGGCGTTTCCCGTCCCGGGCACCGGCGGACGCCTGTAGTCCCCGCGGCCCGCACCGCATGCTGCGCGGCCCGCACGCGCACATCTGCGCGCACTCCGCGTACCACACCACACACCGCCTGATTCCGCGGCGCCAGCGCCGCGCCTCAAGCTCCACCTGGTACGGCTCGGCGGCGGTAAGTCCGTCCGTCGGCCCCCAGCGCCTTTCGTACGCCCGACCCGACACCCCCAAGGCTTTCCGTGTTCGATCTCGCCGTCTTCGGCTCCCTCTTCCTCACCCTCTTTGTGATCATGGATCCCCCGGGGGTCACCCCGATCTTCCTCGCGCTGACCTCGGGCCGTCCCGCCAAGGCGCAGCGGAAGATGGCGTTCCAGGCCGTGTGCGTGGCCTTCGGGGTGATCGCGGTGTTCGGCCTGCTCGGTCACCAGATCCTGGACTATCTGCACGTCTCCGTGCCCGCGCTGATGATCGCGGGCGGTCTCCTGCTCCTGCTGATCGCACTCGACCTGCTCACCGGCAAGACCGACGAGCCGAAGCAGACCAAGGACGTCAACGTCGCACTCGTACCGCTCGGCATGCCGCTGCTGGCCGGTCCCGGCGCCATCGTCTCGGTGATCCTGGCGGTGCAGAAGGCCGACAGCCTCGGTACGCAGCTCTCGGTGTGGGCGGCGATCGTGGCGATCCATCTGGTGCTGTGGGTGGTGATGCGCTACTCGCTGCTGATCATCCGCGTGATCAAGGACGGTGGTGTGGTGCTGGTGACGCGGCTTGCGGGCATGATGCTCTCCGCCATCGCCGTGCAGCAGATCATCAACGGCGTCACGCAGGTGATCCAGGGCGCCTGAGCTGCGCCCTGCGTCCGCGTCCGAGCCTGTGGCCGTACGCGCAGGGCCCCCGTACCCATGTGTACGGGGGCCCTGAAGTGCTGTGCAGCGTCGTCGATGCGGCGTCATCGGCGGCGTCGATACGACGGGTTACGAGCTGTCGCGGCGCCTTACGGATGCGTCGCGAGCCGGTACGGCGTTATGAGGCCGAGGCTTCGGCCGGTCGGATGTACAGGCGCTGCCCGATGGCGGCGGCCTGCTGCACGATCCGCTTGACGGAGGCGGCGTCTACGACGGTGCTGTCCACGGCGGTGCCGTCGACGTCGTCAAGGCGCATGATCTCGAAGCGCATCAAGGCTTCTCCCTTCGTCTGGTGATCCTCCTGAAGGAGAACTGCTGTGATCCGGGACACAAGTCTGGCCCCGGGCTGAGGCTGGGCAGTTGCCCGACCGTTAAGAGTGGATTGCGTGGCTACAGTGCATCGCGTTCCGAATAGTCACAACACGTTGCATGGGGCCAACATTCCCTACGCTAAGGAAATTTTTCGAGAGCCTAAGTACGGCCCGTACGTGGACCGCTTGTGCTCTCTCCGTGACCAGGCGGACAATGAGGCGCATATGAACGACGAACCCGTGGGACGCGACGGACCTGCGGCGCTTGGCGCCCGCATCGACCGCACCAACGAGCTGCTCGAGCGCATGCTCGCCGAGGTGGCGAAAACACCGTCGACCCACGCGATCTTCGTCGACGCCGGCTATCTCTACGCGGCCGCGGGCCGCCTCGCCGCCGGCACGGAGGACCGCAGGGCCTTCGACCTCGACGCCGAAGGGCTCATCGACGCACTGATCGACAAGGCCCGCTCGATCTTCGCGGACAGCCGGCTGCTGCGGGTGTACTGGTACGACGGCGCCCGCCGTCGTATCCACACCGCGGAACAGCAGTCGATCGCGGAGCTACCGGACGTCAAGGTACGGCTCGGCAACCTGAACTCCAACAACCAGCAGAAGGGCGTCGACTCCCTGATCAGAAGCGATCTGGAGTCACTGGCACGCCATCGGGCGATCAGCGACGCGGCGCTCATAGGAGGTGACGAGGACCTCGTGCCCGCGGTCGAGGCGGCGCAGGGTTACGGGGCACGTGTCCACCTCTGGGGCGTCGAGGCGCCGGAGGGCCGCAACCAGGCGGAGCCGCTGCTCTGGGAGGTCGACAGTCAGCGCACCTTCGACCTCGAGTTCTTCAAGCCGTACATCACACGGCGAACCGTTCCTTCGTATGAGACGCCGTCGGTGCCGCGGCCGACACGCGAGGAGGTGCGGTTCGTCGGCGCCCGGATCGCGGCGAAGTGGCTGTCGGCGCGGGGGCGGGAGAGCCTGGCGGAGCTGCTGCCCGGGCATCCGTATCTGCCTGGTTCGTTCGACCAGGACCTGCTGGTGGAGGCGGAGGGGCTGCTGCAGTACTCGCTGCGCGGCCAGTCGGACCTGCGGCGGTCGCTGCGGGACGGCTTCTGGGAGCACCTGCAGGCGCAGTACTGAGGCACGCGGTGCGGGTCCCGTGCTTCTGAGGTGGCGCTTGTGTGGTCCGGTCCCGCTTCTGAGTCGATGCCTGCGCTGCAGGCCCTGTTCTGAAGCGAACGTCCGCGTGGTCGGGGGCCCCGTGCTGCGGCGAACGCCCGCGCGGCGCGAAGTGCTTCCGGCAGCGCTCAGCACGCGTCCCAGAACGCGGCGATGGCCGCCGCCGTCTCCTGCGGGCGGTCGGTGTTGGGGGAGTGCTCGGCCCCGCGTACGACGGTGCGGTGCGCGGCGAGACGTAGGGCCATGTCGTCCAGGAGCGGCACCGGCCAGGTGTCGTCGCGCTCGCCGGAGAGCACGTGTTTGGGCAGCGGTACGGCGCCGAGCTCGGTGACGCGGTCGGGTTCGCTGCACAGCTGGCGGCCCGTGGCGATGAGCTGGGCGGGGCTGTTGCGCAGCCAGCGGTGGCGCAGGTGCCATGCGCCGTCGAGCCCCGGATCGGGGTCCGGGTCGTCCGGGTCGCCGTCCACGTCCGTGTCCTCGGGCGTCTCGATGGCCTGCATGGCCTCCCACACCTCTGCCATGTCCATCAGCGACAGGGCGTCCTGCAGCAGCTTCACGCGTTGCTGCTGGGAGGACGAGATCTGGGCGGGGCCTGAGGCCATGAGGGTGAGCGAGACGAAGGGCGCGTGGTCCAGGAGGACGGCCGCGCGGGCGATCTGGCCGCCGAGCGAGTGGCCGAGGAGGTGCACGCGTGTGCCCAGCGCGGCGGCCTGGGCGAGGACGTCACGCGCCAACTCGGCCTGTGCGTACGGTGCTTGGTCGTCGAGTGGACCGTCCGACTCGTACTGTCCGCGGCCGTCGACGGCGACGGTGCGGTAGCCGGCGGCGGCGAGCAGGGGGTGGAGGGCGATGAAGTCCTCCTTGCTGCCGGTGTAACCGGGGAGAAGGAGGGCGGTCCCCTTGTGAGGCCGACCCGTTGCCGGCGGTGCGTCGATGACTGCGAAGTCGCCTCGCTCGGTGACGAGACGACGGGCCCGGGCGCCGGGCGGCGGGGCGAAGGTGGGCGGCCTGCTCATGCGACGAGGCTAGCGGGTCGTCCGGACTCGTCAGGTGACCGAGCGCACAGCCCGTCCGGCGTTGGAGGGCGAGCATTTCAGCCCGTCCGGCGTTTGAGGACGAGTGCATCCAGCCCGTCCGGCGTTTGAGGACGAGCCCGAAGGGCGATCCGGGGGTCTGGGGGCGAAGCCCCCGGTTTCGGGAAGGGGCGGGGTAGGGGAAGAAGAACCGCGCCCGGGCCGCCCCGCAGGCACAGGCGCATGGCGCACCGAAGCGTGATGGCCCGGCCCCACGAAGGGGACCGGGCCATCACGCATGGTGGGTCAGGCTTCCGCGCCCTCCGCAACGGCGGCCTTCGGGGCAGCCTTGCGGGTGCGGCGGCGAGGCTTCGCCTCGGCCTCGGGCACCGTGGCGTCGGCGGCGGGCGTGGCGTCGGCGGCGACGCTCTTGCGGGTGCGGCGGCGGGGCGTGGGCTCGGTCGCGTCGGTGTCCGTGGTGCCTTCGGCCGTGGTCACCGCGGCTTCCGCAGCCTTGCGGGTGCGGCGCTTGGGCTTGGCCTCGGTCTCCTCGGCGGCGGTCGCGGTGCCTTCCGCCGTGGTCACCGCAGCGTCCGCGACCTTGCGGGTGCGGCGCTTGGGCTTGGCCTCGGTCTCCTCGGCGGCGGTCGCGGTGCCTTCCGCCGTGGTCACCGCAGTGTCCGCAGCCTTGCGGGTGCGGCGGCGGGGCTTCGCCTCGGCCTCGGGCGCCGTCTGGGCGGGGATTCCGGCCTCGACGGCCGCAACCGTCTCGGCCGCCGTCGCCGGGGCGGCCTCGGTGGCCGTCGCGGCTGCCGAGCCCGCGGACCTGCGGGTACGGCGGCGACGAGGCGCCTCGGTGGTCGTCTCCGACGCGGGCGCGACCGCGGCAGGCTCAGCCGAAGCTGTCGCGTCCGCAGCCGAAGCTGTCGCGTCCGCAGCCGATGCCGTCTGCTCGGGCACCGGCGTGACCGGCGCATCGGCGACGGCAACCGCGGACGCCGAAGCCGACGCCTCGCCCGTCACTCCGCCGCGGGTACGGCGACGACGACGCGGCGTACGCGCCTCAGCCGACTCGGTCGCTGAAGCGGAAGCCGAGAGCGACGGCTCAGCGACCTCCGAAGCCGCCGTGGCGTCAGCCGTCGTGGCAGCGGCCGCGTCCAGCGGCGCTCCACCGCGCGTACGGCGGCGCCTCCGCGGAGTACGCGCCGGGCGCTCCTGCTCGGCCTCCGCGGACTGCGAACGCCCAGCGCGACCACCGCGGCCACGCGGCCCGCGGCCACCCGTCTCGCCGAGATCCTCGATCTCCTCGGCTGCCAGTCCCTCACGGGTGCGCTCGGAGCGGGGGAGGACACCCTTCGTCCCCTCGGGGATCCGCAGCTCCTCGAAGAGGTGCGGCGAGGTCGAGTACGTCTCCGGCGGGTCGTTGAAGGGCAGGTCCAGCGCCTTGTTGATCAGCTGCCAGCGCGGGATGTCGTCCCAGTCGACCAGCGTGATCGCCGTACCGGTGTTGCCCGCGCGGCCCGTGCGGCCGACGCGGTGCAGGTACGTTTTCTCTTCTTCCGGTGACTGGTAGTTGATGACGTGCGTGACGCCCTCGACGTCGATGCCGCGGGCGGCGACGTCGGTGCAGACGAGGACATCGACCTTGCCGTTGCGGAAGGCCCGCAGGGCCTGCTCGCGTGCGCCCTGGCCGAGGTCGCCGTGCACGGCGCCGGAGGCGAACCCGCGGCGCTGCAGCTGCTCGGCGATGTCCGCGGCCGTCCGCTTCGTACGGCAGAAGACCATCACGAGCCCGCGGCCCTCGGCCTGCAGTATGCGCGCGACCATCTCCGGCTTGTCCATGGAGTGCGCGCGGTACACGTGCTGCGAGATGTTGGCGACCGTCGCGCCCTCGTCGTCCGGCGCGGTGGCGCGGATGTGCGTGGGCTGCGACATGTAGCGGCGGGCGAGGCCGATGACGGCGCCCGGCATGGTCGCGGAGAAGAGCATCGTCTGGCGGCGGGCCGGCAGCATGTTGATGATCTTCTCGACGTCGGGCAGGAAGCCCAGGTCGAGCATCTCGTCTGCCTCGTCGAGGACCAGGGACTTGACGTGCCCCAGGTTGAGCTTCTTCTGGCCGGCGAGGTCGAGGAGTCGTCCCGGGGTGCCGACGACGACGTCGACGCCCTTCTTCAGGGCCTCCACCTGCGGCTCGTAGGCTCGGCCGCCGTAGATCGCGAGGACGCGGACGTTGCGGACCTTGCCCGCGGTGAGCAGGTCGTTGGTGACCTGTGTGCACAGCTCGCGGGTGGGGACGACGACGAGCGCCTGCGGGGCGTCGGTCAGCTGCTCGGGCTTCGCCCGGCCGGCCTCGACGTCCGCCGGAACGGTGACGCGCTCGAGGAGGGGGAGACCGAAGCCCAGCGTCTTGCCGGTACCGGTCTTGGCCTGGCCGATGACGTCGGTGCCGGAGAGCGCGACGGGGAGCGTCATCTCCTGGATGGGGAAGGGGTGGATGATGCCGACGGCCTCGAGGGCCTCGGCGGTCTCGGGAAGGATTCCGAGCTCTCGGAAAGTCGTACGCTGCGTAGTCAGGGTGTTGCCTCTTCTGTGTGGTGCGGTGCGAGGCGAACGCGGGGGTCGTGACCGTGCCGTCATGACGCCGGCCGCCTTTGTGTCGCGGGGCGGACGGCGCGGGACCACTGCCGACGCTCTAGCGCTCGAACCGCTGAGGGCCCCTCCATGGGAAGCCGTACGCACTGTCGCGTACGGCTTGGAGGGCTGTCGGGTCGGAGCCGATCGGGCCACCGACCGGGCATCCTCATTCGTGCGGCCCGTCGGTTTACCGTCAAGATGCGGCGATGAACCCGGCGGGCGCATTACCACCATACCCCGGAAAGGCGCACACTCGATGGCCGAATTGGTCACGTAGTCGTCGTCACAGTGATTGACCAGGGACTTCCGTGCGACCGCAAGCGGACTATTGTGCGCTCCATGACCACGCCTGACAACGCCCCTGACAAAGCCGCCGACGCACCCGCTGAGCCGACCGGAATCGCCGCCCAGGACTGGGCGCAGGCCTCCGCCGACCCCCAGTACCGTGCCGCGGTCGTCGACCTGCTCGGCGCCCTGGCGTACGGAGAGCTGGCGGCGTTCGAGCGGCTCGCGGAGGACGCCAAGCTGGCGCCCACGCTCGCCGACAAGGCGGAGCTGGCGAAGATGGCGTCGGCCGAGTTCCACCACTTCGAGCAGCTCAGGGACCGGCTCGCGTCCATCGGCGAGGAGCCGACCGGCGCGATGGAGCCGTTCGTGGCCGCGTACGAGGGCTTCCACAAGCAGACGGCGCCGTCGGACTGGCTGGAGGGCCTGGTCAAGGCCTACGTCGGCGACTCGATCGCGAGCGACTTCTACCGCGAGGTGGCCGCGCGTCTGGACTCCGACACGCGCGCTCTGGTGCTGGGTGTCCTGGACGACACCGGGCATGCGACGTTCGCCGTGGAGAAGGTGCGCGCCGCCATCGACGCGGACCCGCGCGTGGGCGGGCGGCTCGCGCTGTGGGCGCGGCGGCTGATGGGCGAGGCTCTGTCGCAGTCGCAGCGGGTGGTCGCGGAGCGCGACGCGCTGTCGACGATGCTCGTGGGCGGTGTCGCGGACGGGTTCGACCTCGCGGAGGTCGGGCGGATGTTCTCGCGGATCACCGAGGCGCACACGAAGCGGATGGCCGCGCTGGGGCTGGCGGCCTAGTACGAACGACGACCTGCGGCGGGCAGTCGTTGCACGCCCTTGAGGCGCCTCCCGGCGTTGGCCGGGGGAGAAGCGACTGCCCGCAGCGGGCGGATCCATCCCCGGGCTGTGGCCCTGCGCTGCGGTTACCTGGGGACCTTCGCGACCTGGGGACCGTCGAGGCGTTACCTGGGGTGCCCTCTAGGCGGTGGCTGATCGGCGCAGTCCCGCCGGGCGGATCAACAGCGAGAGCAGAGCCGCCGCGACGGCCAGCGCGCCGAGGAGGGTGAGCGCCGTGTGGCCCGCGCCGAGGGCGCTGTGCGTCACGAAAGCACCGAACAATGCGCCGACGACGCCCGTCGGCAGGACGAGAGTGCGGGCGGGGAGGCGGTGCGGCAGAAGCCGTGTCGCCAGCAAGGCGAGTGCAAGACCGATGAATGCGGAGCCGAGCGCTTCCCAGACCATCTGTGGTTCCCTCCCGCGCCGCCATGTCCTGCCGGTCGTAGCCCGTCCTACCCGGGGCGTCCGGAACGCAATCCTCCGCTGAGGGGAACATGTGGCGCAACTGTGAAGATGCCCTCGCATGGCCGTCACGCCTGCAGGGCGGCCCCGCAGGGCACGTCGTGCCGCACGCACGGGTGAAGCCGAACTCCGTCCGCAGTGCATGCAACTGACGCAACACAGGGGTGCGGCCCGGCAGTTGGTCTGCCGGGCCGCACCCCTGACTGATCTCGCTCGCGCCTTGTCGCGCCTGTTCGGGCCTCTTCGCGCCTAGAGGGCGCTGAAGCCCACCTTGCGGGCGGTCGGCTCGCCGATCTCCACGTACGCGAGACGGTCGGCCGGCACCAGGACCTTGCGGCCGTGGTCGTCCACGAGGCTCAGCAGCGGCGCCTTCCCGGAGAGCGCCTCGGACACCGCCTTCTCGACCTCCTCGGCGCTCTGACCGCTCTCCAGAACGATCTCGCGGGGCGCGTACTGCACGCCGATCTTGACCTCCACGGCTTTGTCCCTCCGACGGTCAGTGATGTGCGCGGCCGTCCGCGCGGTACCAGCACACATTAGCCCGGTGAGGGGACGCTCAGCCGTCGGGCATGCACGCCGGTAGCGAACAGCGGACGGGAACAAACCGCGCGGTCGGCGCGGCGGAGGGTCCTCTCTGTGGCTCGTATGGCCTGTACGGCATGGCATGGATGGCCCGTACGGCAGGCATGGACGGGTCGTGCGGCAGGCTCGGCCGACGTCAGTGCTGGTCGGTGCCGTGCAGTGGGAAACCCGCGATGCCGCGCCACGCCAGTGACGTCAGCAGCTGCACCGCCTGGTCGCGCGACACGCTGCGGTCGCTGTGCAGCCAGTACCGCGCCACGACCTGCGCCAGGCCGCCCAGGCCGGACGCCAGCAGCATGGACTCGCCCCTGGACAGACCGGTGTCCTCCGCGATGACGTCGCAGATCGCCTCCGCGCACTGCAGGGTGACCCTGTCCACGCGCTCGCGGACCGCGGTCTCGTTCGTCAGGTCGGACTCGAAGACGAGCCGGAAGGCGCCGCCCTCGTCCTCGACGTAGGCGAAGTAGGCGTCCATCGTGGCCGCCACGCGCTGCTTGTTGTCGGTCGTCGACGCCAGCGCCGTGCGCACCGACTGCAGCAGAGACTCGCAGTGCTGGTCCAGCAGGGCCAGGTACAGGTCGAGCTTGCCGGGGAAGTGCTGGTAGAGGACGGGCTTGCTGACTCCCGCGCGCTCGGCGATGTCGTCCATCGCCGCCGCGTGATAGCCCTGCGCGACGAATACCTCCTGTGCCGCGCCCAGCAGCTGGTTCCGTCGGGCACGGCGCGGCAGGCGCGTACCTCGCGGGCGTGCCGCCTCTGTCTGCTCGATGGCTGTCACGCCGCCTCCCAAGATCGTCCATGTGCGGTGTGCGCCCGCGTCCGCCATCGTACTTTTCGGTAACCGTGGTGTGCGCGGTGCGAGTGCAGAATTTCACGGACCGGACAGGGTCGGAACGGAACATAAACGGCCGGACGGGGGCAAGATCCCCTGGTGGTCGGCCACGGGTGGC
Organism: Streptomyces himalayensis subsp. himalayensis; assembly: GCF_013778455.1. Taxonomy (GTDB): domain Bacteria; phylum Actinomycetota; class Actinomycetes; order Streptomycetales; family Streptomycetaceae; genus Streptomyces; species Streptomyces himalayensis. The sequence goes on from NZ_JACEHE010000001.1 coordinate 154,896, forward strand.
CCGTCATCGTCGGCCCTTCATCGGTGGTCAGGCACGTCAGGCACCGGTACGGGGCATCGGTCCCGGGTCATTGGTCCGGTCGCCGGTCGCCGGTCGCCGGTCGCCGGTCGCCGGTCGCCGGTCCCGGGTCGCCGGTCCCGGTCGTCGGTCTCGGTCATCGGTAGTCGTCCTCGTCGAGGGCGACCACACGCGCCTGTTCGACCCGGTCCGCCTCGTTGGCCTTGTCCGGGTCCGAGTCCTGCAGTGAGTCGTCGCGGTCCGGCGCGAGGTCGGCGTGCTGCTCGGCGGCGTCCGCCTCCGGAGCCTCGACGTCGGTGGTGGGTGCGGCTTCCGCGGCGTCCTCGAACGTCTCGGGGTCGGTGGGGTCGACGGTCATGTGTCCTCTTCCCGAGCGGTGTGAGCGCGCTCGTTGTCCGAGTGCATCGGTGCATCGGTGCATCGGTGGCACGGTGCAGTCGGTGCAGTCGGTGCAGTCGGTGCAGTCGGTGCAGTCGGTGCAGTCGGTGCAGTCGGTGCATTCGGTCCGAGTGTTCTCGTGGGTGTCGAGTTGTCTTCTCGTGCGGTCCGAGTCTCTGCACGGTCCAGACCGATGAACCGTGCGTGCATGTGAACGTTCGAGTGCTCTCTCTAAGAGCGTAGGAAACACCCGATTCCAGCGCTACGCGATCTGTGACGGCGAACACACAAACAGGCGCGTGATCGTCTCGTAACATTGCCGCATGTCTTCGACCGAGCTGCCGCATGCCCTTGCCGCCACTGTCACGCCCAGGGTGGGCGCTGTCAGGGTCGCGGCCGGCGAGCGGCTCCGCTCGGTGACCCTTTCGGGACTCACGCTGAACGTCCGCTCGCGGCCGCCGGCCCGCGAAGGGCTGCCGCCGGCGCTCTATATCCACGGGCTCGGCGGCTCCTCGCAGAACTGGTCGGAGCTGATGCTGCTGCTCGAGGACGTCGTGGACGGCGAGGCGGTCGATCTGCCCGGCTTCGGGGACTCCCCGCCGCCGGACGACGGCGACTACTCGGTCACCGGGCACGCCCGGGCCGTCATCCGCTATCTCGACGCGCAGGCGCGCGGGCCCGTCCATCTCTTCGGGAACTCGCTGGGCGGGGCGGTCGCCACACGCGTCGCCGCGGTCCGGCCCGATCTGGTGCGGACGCTGACACTGATCTCGCCCGCACTGCCGGAGCTCAGGGTGCAGCGCGGTGCGGTGCCGACGGCCCTGCTCGCGCTGCCCGGGGTCAGCATGCTGTTCACCCGGATGACGCGGGGCTGGACGGCAGAGCAGCGGGTCCGCGGTGTCATGCAGCTCTGTTACGGCGATCCCGGGCGGGTCTCGGCGGAGGGGTTCCGGGCCGCGGTCGAGGAGATGGAACGACGGCTCCAGCTCCCCTACTTCTGGGACGCCATGGCACGTTCGGCGCGCGGCATCGTGAACGCGTACACGCTGGGCGGCCAGCACGGGCTGTGGCGCCAGGCCGAGCGGGTGCTCGCCCCGACCCAGCTCATCTACGGCAGCCGTGATCAGCTGGTCGCGTACCGCATGGCGCAGCGCGCGGCGCGCGCTTTCCGCGACTCCCGGCTGCTGACCCTGCCTGACGCCGGGCACGTGGCGATGATGGAGTATCCGGAGGCGGTCGCGAAGGCCTTCCGGGAACTGCTCGCCGAAACGGGCGCGCGGACCGACGTGGACGCGGGGAGCTGAGACGGCGCGTGGGACGTCATAGCCGCCGGGGCCCGGTGGACAACCGCCGTAGCCCGGCAGACACCGGCGCCACCGCCGAGAGGCAGGCAGCAGACGTACGGGCAGGCGTAGCCGCGCAGCCGGAGGCGTGGCCGGGCATCCGCACGGCTCCCGCGGATCCCGGCTCTGCACATCGGCCGGGACCAGGGCGGCCTGCGGATCAGGGGCAGGCCCGGCCGGGCCCGCAGCGGACACAGGTACCGGGGCAGGCGCCGACGCCTCCACCGGAGGGGACTCAGACTCCGACGGACGGCGCCCCGCGGATGTGGGACGGGACGCAGGCTCGTGGCGTCCCGCGGGTGCCCGACGGCACGCCTGCGCACGGGTTTCCGAGGGAGCACGACGGTACGCCTGCGCAGGGGTTTCCGAGACTGCAGGGCACCCTCGGGCGTGGTGTTCCACACATGCCCGACGGCACTCCCGCGCGCGGGGTTCCGCGGATGTGGGACGGGACTCCGGCGCGTGGGGTTCCGCGGCTGCCTGATGGGACTCCGGCCCATGGGGTTCCCCGGGCGCCGGACGGCACTCCGGCGGGTGAGGTTCCACGGGTGTGGGACGGGACCCCTGCTCGTGGTGTCCCGCGGCTGCCTGATGGCACGCCGGCCCATGGGGTCCCCCGGGGCACGGATGGCACTCCCGCGCGCGGGGTGCCGCGGATTCCTGAGGGGACGCCGCCCAACGGGGTTCCCCGGATGTGGGACGGCACGCCGGCTCATGGTGTCCCGCGTATACCCGACGGCGCCCCCGCCCATGACGTGCCGCACGTGCGAGGGGGGCACCCCGAGGGGCCGGATTCGGAGCCCGGTGGTGGTTGGGGCGCCCGTGGTGGTGGGCCGCGGATGGGCGCTTCGTACGCCGCTCCGGTCGCGCCTGCGGGTCGGCGGATCCCCGGGCCGCGCAAGGAGTACGTCGACGCGTTCGCTGACGACGACGTGTTCGCCCCGCGCAGCGCCCCCATGGCCAACCCGGCGGCGAGCCCCACGGCGCCCGCCGGCCCGAACGCACCCGTCACCGACTGGCGTGCGGCCGACGATGTCGACGAGCCGACAACATTCGCACCTGGCGGACCCGAGGACCCCGACGGCCTCGCCGGACCGAACCGCGCCAAGGACAACGGGGGCGGCAAGGGCCGCGCGCTGGCCGGTGTCGCGGCCGCCGCCGTCACCACCGTTCTCGCCGTGGTCGTCGTCGGACAAGTGACCGCCGGCCACGACACCGCCGACACGCAGACGCAGGCCGCGGACGCCGAACGGGGCACCGACGCCCAGGCCTCGCGTTCCGACGGCCGGGCCACACCCTCCAGGACGGCGATCGCAGTCCCGGCGACGTACGCCCAGAAGATGAGCAAGAAGTACGCACTCGACCCGCAGACGAAGGGGTCGGGGAAGTTCGCGGTGGTCGCGGGATTCGACAAGGCGCCCGGCACAGGACAGTTGTTCCGCTACCGCGTGGATGTCGAGCGGGGACTCGGACTGGACGGCGCGCTCTTCGCGCAGGCCGTGCAGAAGACCCTGAACGACGACCGGAGTTGGGCCCACAACGGCGGCCGTACCTTCGAGCGGGTCTCATCGGGCAAGGTCGATTTCGTCATCACACTGGCGAGCCCGGGCACGACGGGAGTCTGGTGCGCCAAGTCCGGGCTCGACACGACCGAGGACAACGTCTCCTGCGATTCGGCCGCCACGGAACGCGTCATGATCAACGCCTACCGCTGGGCGCAGGGCGCGAGGACCTACGGCGACCGCATCTACGCGTACCGGCAGATGCTCATCAACCACGAGGTCGGCCACCGCCTCGGCTTCAATCACGTGACCTGCAGCAGGAACGGCGCGCTCGCACCGGTCATGCAGCAGCAGACGAAGTTCCTGACGTACGGCGGAATCACCTGCAAGGCCAACCCCTGGCCGTATCCGGGGAATTGAACATCCGACGCTGCATTGCCGCAGCCGTTACGCGGCTTGGGTGTGGCTTTGACGCAGCGTAATCAAATGATGTCCTAGCGCGACAAAACGCGCCCCGCACGGGAAAGTTACGTCCGTTCACCCCTTTTGGTGGCGCGATGGACAACCGTCCATCGCGCCACCGGCATGTCCGCATACGTTCGTCCTGCTGCGGGCCGCCCGGCCGACATGGCGGCCACCTATGGCAGATCGGGGGTGCACTCGTGCGCATCGGACTACTTACGGAGGGTGGCTATCCGTATATGAGCGGTGATGCCAGGCTCTGGTGCGACCGGCTCGTGCGCGGGCTCGGGCAGCACGAATTCGACGTCTACGCGTTCAGCCGCAGCCGGCAGCAGGAGGACGAGGGCTGGATCGCGCTGCCGCCGCAGGTCAACCGGGTGCGGACGGCACCGCTGTGGTCCGCGGACGGCGGAGGCGTGAGGTACGGGCGGCGCGCGCGACGACGGTTCGCCGAGTGCTACGGCGAGTTGGCGGCGGCGCTGTGTGGGGGCGCGGCCGGCGGCGCGGGTGGAGTCGCGGGTGGCGTGCGCAGCGCGGGGGGCGCACGCGGGGCGCGCGGTCACGGCGGGGCCGAGGTGTCGGCGGACGGCGTCTCGGGGGCTTCGGCGCCGCGTTCGCTGCAGGGCTCCACGGAGGTATCCAGCGGCGACGACAGATGTGTCGGCACCGAGGAGGACCGTTTCTGCAACGCGCTGTACGGGCTCGCCGAACTCGCCTGCGACGAGGGCGGACTGACCGCCGCCCTCCGCTCCGAGACAGCGGTGCAGGCGCTCGAGCACGCCTGCCGCGCGCCCGGCGCACCGCGCGCCGCGCAGCTTGCCCGAGTGCCCGACCTGCTCGCCGTCACCGCCCATCTGGAGCAGGCCCTGCGCCCCCTCTCCCTCGACTGGTACGAGGACGACGGGCTCGGCTCGGTCGATCTGTGCCACGCCACGTCCGGCGGCGCGGCCGCACTGGCCGGACTGCTGGCCAAGGAATTCTCCGGGGTGCCGCTGCTCGTCACCGAGTACGGCGTGCAGTTGCGGGCGCACTACCTCGCGGCCCAGGAGGAGCGCAGGCGCGCACCGGTGCGCGCGCTGCTCGCCGCGTTCCACGGCCGGCTCGCCGCCGAGGTCTACCGGAAGGCCACGCTGATCACGCCCGGCAACACACACGCCCGGCGCTGGCAGGAGCGGTGCGGCGCCGACCGGGCCAAGCTGCGCACCGTCTACCCCGGCATGGAGGCGTCCCACTTCGCGGAGGTCGGCGAGAGCACCGAGTGCGCCGACCCCGGAACGCTCGTCTGGGTCGGCCGTATCGAGCCCGGCAAGGACCTGGTCTCGCTGCTGCACGCCTTCGCGGAGATCCGCAAGGAGGAGCCCAAGGCGCGGCTGAGGATCGTCGGTGCACCCGCCGACGGCGCGGAGGCAGCGACGTATCTGGCCAACTGCCGTGCATTGGCCGCGCAACTGTTCCCCGACGAGGCGGAGGGCGTGCACGCGGTCGGCGACAACCCGGTGTCGTTCGAGGAGTTGGGCGCGCCCGAGGTGCCGGACGTGGCGGAGGCGTACGCGGCCGGGAGCGTCGTCGTGCTGTCGAGCATCGTGGAGGGCTTCCCCATCGGCCTCGTCGAAGCGATGTTCTGCGGGCGTGCCACCGTGTCCACGGACGTCGGCGCCGTGGTGGAGGTCATCGGCGGCACCGGGCTCGTCGTACCTCCGCGCAATCCGCGCGCGCTCGCGGAGGCCTGCCTCGCGCTGCTGCGCGATCCCGAGCGGCGCGCGCGGCTCGGTGCGGCGGCGCGTGCGCGGGCGCTCGAACTGTTCACCGTCGAGCAGAACATCGCGGCGTTCGGCTCCCTCTACCTGGAAGTCGTCTCGCACTGCCCCGTACGCCGTGAGGCCGTGGACGACACCGGAGAACCACTGCCCTTCGGCTTGCCGCCCGAGGCTCATGTGCCGGGCAGCTGGACGGGGTTGGCCGACATCGCGGATCAGCCCGGGGGCGGGCCGGCCGGAGGGCCGGTGTCCGGGCGGACCGCGCCGCGTTGGGTGACGCCGACCAGGGTGGCGGGCGGAGCCCCGGCCGGGTTCCCCGCCGGCGCCCGGGCCGCCTTCCTTTCGGGGGAGGGGGCGCTGTGAGCATGCAGGGCACGGAGGAGGCGCTGGCTGAGGTGGGCGCGGCGGGCGTGGCGGGGGCCTCGGGTTCGGATGCTGCGTCCGGCGATGCGTCAGACGCGGTGACCGAGATTTTCGACGCGACTCGTAAGCCTGGGGGGTTGAGGGCCTGGGACACCCGGTCGGAGGCTCTGCTTTCGCCGGAGCCGGAGCCGGAGCCGGAGCCGGAGCCGGAGCCGGAGCCGGAGCCGGAGCCGGAGCGGGAGCGGGAGCCAGGGGCGAGGTCGGAGCCCGGGGTGGGGCCTGAGCCGGAGTCGGAGTCGGGGCCTGAGCCGGGGGCGGTGCCGGAGAGTGAGGCGCAGGCCGGGGGAGGGCCGGATGTCTGGGGCGAATCGAACGCCTGGGCGCTGTTGGACCCGTGGGCTCGGTTGGGCTCTGGACTCGGCTCGGTGCGCGACTCCCTGGCGCGGGGAGGGTCCGAAACCGAGGCGGAGGGCCACACGATCACTTCGGAGGAGGGCGGTTGGCCGTCGCTGGCGGAAGGCGAACCCGTGTCTCCGGCGAAGGGTGACGCGGTGTCCCCGGCGAAGGGCGACGCCATGTCTGCGGCGGAGGGCGAGTCCGTGGCGACGGCAGCGGGCCGTTCCAGGGCTGCAGTGGATGGCGGCGAGCTGATCCGACGCGGTTCGGCCGAGGCGCGCGGTCCGGTGTCCTCGGGTTCTGGAGATGCTCCCTCGGATGACGGCAGCCACAGCTGGAGCACCACTGACCGGGCCCTCCGTGACGGGGCCGGCGACGGCGACGGCGGTCGTCGTGGCGGTCCCTCTCGCACCGCAGGCCGTACCGAGGGACGTGACGCGCCGCGCGACGGGCGTCAGGACCGGAGCGAACGGCGGCCCGACGGCGCCCGGCGCCGGGCCGTCGACCCCGTCAAGGGGCTGATGCACCCGCACCGCGAGCTGTGCGAGCAGGCCATCGACCCACTGGAGATCGCCGCCGGGCTCGAGGCCCATGGCGTGACCGACCGGACGGCCGCACGATTCCGGCACAGGGACGTTTTCTCGCTCGCAGAGGAGATGTACGCGCGCGTGCCGCGCGCCGGCGAGCCCGCCGAGTCACCCACGGCGCCCGGCGCGCCCGAGGCACGCGCCGGATGGGCCGCGATGGCACTGCTGCCCGGCGCCGTGTGCGTCCTCGTGGTCGCCGGGATGCACTTCCTCGGGGGGCAACTCCGGCTGGCGGTCGGCATCGGTGGCGCCATCGCCGTCACGGCCGCCCTGTGTCTCGCACTCCGCCACGGACCACTGCGCTCGCCGGGACGTACGGGGACCGCCACGCGCGCGTGGACGTGCTGGCTCATCGCGTACGCGGTGTGCGGCGACGGCTTGCTGACAGCCGCCCTCGCGGGCGGGCCCGACGAGCCCTTGCCACTTGCCACGGCGCCTGCCCTCGGCCTCGCGCTCGCCGTGGTGCCCGCCACCTGGGGCGCGTACCTCTTCGCGGCCAAGGCCCGGAGCAAAGTGGCCGTCAGCCGTGGCCTGGACGAGTTCGGCGCGGCCGTACGGCCCCTGCTGCTCGGCATCTTCGCGCTGTTCCTGACCGCGCTGGGTGCGCTGCTCGGGCTGTCCGGGGCGGTTCTCGGCGAGGACGCCGCATACGCGGGAGCCGGTGCCCTCGGTGCACTGCTGCTGCTCGCCCGGCTCCTCGCCGCGCACGGGGCCGGCCACGTTCCCGCGGTCGTGCTCGGCGCTGCGGGCGGCCTGGAGATGCTGGCCCTGGCCTCGGCGTTCGCGGGACGCGTGCCCGGTTGCTCCGTCCTGGCCGTGCCCGTCGAGGCCGCCGTCGACGCCGGAGGGCCGGGACTCGTCCCGGCCGCCGTCTGCGGGGTCGCGGCTCTGGTGCTGCTGATCCACGCGGTTCGGGGGCTGGCGGCCGCGTCCGCCCATGCGACGCCCGAGGACGCGTCGTGAGCCGCCCGCGCGCGGCTTCCCGCACCCGCGGCCCGGACCCGGCGCCACACCCGTCTGCACCACCTGCCTCACCCTCCGCCCGCGGTGTCCGCACCGCGGGACCCCTCGACCCAAGGCAAGACCCCGAAGGAGAAGCCCAGATGACCACCACCCTCCCTGGAGAGTCCGTCCCAGGAGCCGCCCGATGAGGGTCTTGCTGATCGGAGCCAACGGATACCTCGGACGGTTCGTCGCCGACCGGCTGGTGGCCGACCCGGCCGTCCAGCTCACCACGCTCGGCCGCGGCGATGACGCGGATGTGCGGTTCGACCTCGCCAGCGGCAGCCCCGGCGCGCTCACCCGCTTCCTGGACGCCGTGCACCCCGGGGTCGTCATCAACTGCGCGGGCGCCACCCGAGGCGGCGCGCGGGAGCTGACCCGGCACAACACCGTCGCCGTCGCCACCGTCTGCGAGGCCATGCGCCGCAGCGGCTGCGCTGCGCGGCTCGTACAGATCGGCTGCGGCGCCGAGTACGGGCCGAGCCAGCCCGGATCGTCCACCGCCGAGGACGCCGTGCCTCGCCCGGGCGGCCCGTACGGCGTCAGCAAGCTCGCCGCGACCGAGCTGGTCCTCGGGTCGGGGCTCGACGCGGTGGTGCTGCGCGTGTTCTCGCCCGCCGGGCCGGGTACGCCCGCCGGATCCCCGCTCGGCCGGCTCGCCGAGGCCATGCGCCGCGCCATGCAGTCCGGCGACGGCGAGCTCAAACTCGGCGGACTCGGCGTACAACGCGACTTCGTCGACGTACGTGATGTGGCACGCGCCGTGCACGCCGCCTCCCTGTCCGCCGCCCAGGGCGTCGTCAACATCGGCTCGGGGCGCGCCGTGCGGCTGCGGGACGCGGCCGCCGTCCTCGCCCGGGTGGCCGGTTACGGCGGTGCGCTGCACGAACTCGACACACCACCCGGTCCGGTGCGTCCGGTCCTCGGGCACCCCCGCCCCGACCCCGACCACCCGGCCCCGCCTGCCACAGCCTTCCCCTATCCGGACGGCTGCGGCAGCTGGCAGCAGGCCGATGTGCGCACCGCACGCGACCGTCTCGGCTGGCGGCCCCGGATCAACCTCGAAGAATCCCTCGCCGACATCTGGATGGAGGCAGCATGCCGTATCTGACCAGTACCGCCACGGGAACCGCGAGCACCGACGTACGTCTCGGGTTCGGCATCCCCGGCTACGCCCACCCCCTCGTCGCCCCCGTGGAGTGGGCCGAACTCGCCCGCCCCGGCACCCCGCTGCACTGGGTTGTGCTGAATGTCGCGGGCGGGCCGGGCGTCTGGCCCGACCCCCACTGCCTGGAGGCCGTGGGCCGGGTGCGGAACACCGCACGGGCGCAGGCACGCGATGCCGCGCAGGGCGGGCGCCGGCCGGCGGGCGCGGGGCGTGTGCTCGGTCACCTGGACGCGCGATACGGCGCCCGCGCCTTCGGTGAGCTCGTCTCCGACGCGCACCGCTATCTCGACTGGTACCAGGTCGACGGCTTCCTCATCGACCACTGTCCGACCGAGCGCGCCGCGCTGCCGGAGATACGGCGGACGGTCGCCGCGCTACGCGCATTCCTCGAAGAACCCCACATCGTGTTCGGCCACGGCACCCACCCCTACCCGGGCTACGCCGAAGTCGCCGACCAGCTGGTGACCTTCGCCGGGCCGTGGAGCGACTACCGCTGGTCGCAGGTGGCCGAGTGGACCGCCGACCATCCGCCCGAACGCTTCTGCCACCTGGTGCACGGCGTGCCCCGCGGCCACCTCGACGAGGCGCTGCGGATCGCACGCTGGCAGGGTGCGTCGACCATCTACTTCACCGATCGCACCCCCCGCGCGGGCTCAGCCGATCCCTGGGCGGGCATGCCCGGCTACTGGGACGAAATCGTCTCGCTGCTCGGACCACCTGTCTCGGAATGAAGAGGGGCGTGGCAGTGTTACACGGAGAACAACCTTCCGTAATACCGACCAACGGAGTCCCCGTGTCGCTGCCACCCCTGGTCGAGCCAGCTGCTGAGCTCACCGTAGACGAGGTCCGCAGGTACTCCCGCCACCTGATCATCCCTGATGTCGGGATGGACGGGCAGAAGCGGCTGAAGAACGCCAAGGTGCTGTGTGTGGGCGCCGGCGGCCTCGGATCGCCGGCTCTGATGTACCTGGCCGCGGCCGGCGTCGGCACGCTCGGCATCGTGGAGTTCGACGAGGTCGACGAGTCGAACCTGCAGCGCCAGATCATCCACAGCCAGGCGGACATCGGCCGCTCCAAGGCGGAGTCCGCGCGTGACTCCGTCAAGGGCATCAACCCGTACGTGAACGTGATCCTTCACGAAGAGCGGCTCGAGGCCGAGAACGTGATGGACATCTTCAGCCAGTACGACCTGATCGTCGACGGCACGGACAACTTCGCGACCCGCTACCTGGTCAACGACGCATGCGTGCTGCTGAACAAGCCGTACGTCTGGGGTTCCATCTACCGCTTCGACGGCCAGGCCTCCGTCTTCTGGTCCGAGCACGGCCCCTGCTACCGCTGCCTCTACCCGGAGCCCCCGCCGCCGGGCATGGTCCCCTCCTGCGCCGAGGGCGGCGTGCTGGGTGTGCTCTGCGCGTCCATCGGCTCCATCCAGGTCAACGAGGCCATCAAGCTCCTCGCGGGCATCGGCGAGCCGCTCGTCGGCCGCCTGATGATCTACGACGCCCTGGAGATGCAGTACCGCCAGGTCAAGGTCCGCAAGGACCCGAACTGCGCGGTCTGCGGTGAGAACCCGACCGTCACCGAGCTCATCGACTACGAGGCCTTCTGCGGCGTCGTGTCCGAGGAGGCCCAGGAGGCGGCCGCCGGTTCGACGATCACTCCCAAGCAGCTCAAGGAGTGGATCGACGACGGCGAGAACATCGACATCATCGATGTCCGCGAGCCGAACGAGTACGAGATCGTCTCGATCCCCGGCGCCCGTCTGATCCCGAAGAACGAGTTCCTGATGGGCAACGCCCTGCAGGACCTCCCGCAGGACAAGAAGATCGTCCTGCACTGCAAGACGGGTGTCCGCAGCGCGGAAGTCCTCGCCGTGCTGAAGTCCGCGGGCTTCGCGGACGCGGTGCACGTCGGCGGCGGCGTGATCGGCTGGGTCAACCAGATCGAGCCCGAGAAGCCGGTCTACTAGGCCGCGTCGGGCCACCAGGCCTGGCACGCCTCGCTCTCCGGAAGGGGCCCTGCTCGCGACACACGAGCGGGGCCCCTTCCGTGTGCCAAGCGAGGCCCCATGCCAAGCGGGGCCCTCCGTGGGCCGAGGCACACGACGCTGGGACGCGGGTCTCAGGAGCAGACCTTGCCGTCCTTCGGCACCGTGCCGTCCAGCAGGTAGTCGTTCACCGACTCGTCGACGCAGTCGCTTCCGCTTCCGTACGCGCCGTGGCCCTCGCCCTTCCAGGTGAGCTCCACGCCGACGCCCTCGCCCAGCTCGTCGGCCATCTTGCGGGCGCCCTCGTACGGCGTGGCGGGGTCACCCGTGTTGCCGACGACCAGGATCGGCGCGGCGCCCGGTGCGCTCACCTCCGGGTTGTCGTACAGACCCGGCACGGGCCAGTCGTGGCACCAGCCCGCCGTGTCCCAGCCCAGGAACTCCCCGAAGACCGGCGATATCTTCCGGAATTCGGCCAGCCGCTTCTCGGCCTCCTCGGGCGTCGGACGATCCTTGGTGTCCAGGCAGGAGATCGCACGCTGTGAATGGCTCTGCGTGCTGTAGTGCCCCGACGGGTCCCGCTCGTTGTAGGCGTCGGCCAGCGCCAGCAGTTCCGTGCCGTCGCCCGCCTCCGCCGACTCGAGGGCGCTGGTCAGCGCGGGCCAGTACTGCCGGCTGTACAGGGTCACCGTGATACCTGTGGTCGCGAGGGTCTGGTTGAGCTCACGGTCGCTCGACGTCGGCAGGGGCTTCGCGTCTATCCGCTCGAGAAGATCCACGATCTTCTGTGTGCCCTGCTTCGGGTCCTGGCCGGTGGACTTCAGGTAGTTGTCCAGGGCCCGCTGGAAGCCCCGGGTCTGGTTCTCGGCATGGCCCACCGCGCCGACGCTGGGGTCCACCACGGCGTCGAGCACCAGGCGGCCCGTCCTCTCCGGGAACAGGTGTGCGTACACACCGCCCAGTTCGGTGCCGTACGAGATGCCCATGTAGTGCAGCTTGTCGTCACCGAGGACCTGGCGCATCAGGTCCATGTCGCGGGCGGCCTCCTCCGTGGAGACGTGAGCCAGCAGCTTTCCCGCGTCGCGTTCGCAGCCGTCGCCGAAGTCGGCCGCGTCCTTGAAGTACCTCTTCTCCTCCGTCGCCGTGTCCGGCGTCAGGTCGACCGACTCGGCCGCCTGGATCTCCTTGTCGCTGCGGCAGCGCACACCCTCGCTGGCGGCGACCCCGCGCGGATCGAAGCTCACCAGGTCGTACCGCTCGCGCAGCGTCGCGTACTGGTCGGCGAAGGACGGGAGCATCGAGACGCCCGAACCGCCCGGACCGCCGAAGTTGAACAGCAGCGAACCTATGCGCTCACCCTCGCCCGTGGACCTGGCGCGGATGAGCGCGATGTCGATCGTCTCGCCGTCCGGTTTCGCGTAGTCCAGCGGCACCTTCAGGGTCGCGCACTGCCAGTGGCTGCCCGGGGCGGGAGCGTCCGAGGTCGCCTTGCAGCGGCCCCAGGTGAGCTTCTGGGAGGTGAGGGACACCGGCAGGTCCGACCCCTCGGCGCCCCGGGACGAAGGGGCGGTCGCCGACGGCTTCGAGTCCTCCGATGTGCCGCCCGAGCCGCTGCAGCCGGCCGCCAGCAGTACTGCGGCGGCCAGAGCTGCTGACCGTACGAAGCGCGGCATGGCGCGTCCTTCCCCCTCGAAGCCCCACGAACGACTGTCAGGCCATAGTAGGCAGCGCCACCGACAACGGCAGGCGGGGCCGACCGGCCCGTGGCTGTGCGGCAGCGGCGGGCTGACGGCAGCCACGGGGGCAGCGGCTCACGAGCGGACAGTGCCCACCGTGCCGTACAGGCGCACCGCGCACCGGCGTCACGCGCAGACCGTGCCCGCCTTCGGCACCGTGCCGTCCAGCAGATAGTTGTTCACGGCACCCGTCACGCACGTGTTGCCGCTGTCGTAGGCGCCGTGCCCCTGGCCCTTGTACGTCAGTTCCACGCCCACGCCCTTGCCGAGTGCCTGGGCCATCCTGCGCGCGCCCTCGTACGGCGTGGCCGGGTCGCCGGTGTTGCCGATGACCAGGATGGGCGCCGCCCCGGCCGCGCTCACATCGGGGTGGTCGGCAGCTCCGGGGACGGCCCAGTCGGTGCAGCCGAGCAGGCCCCATGCGAGATAGTCGCCGAACATCGGGGACTCCTTGCGGAACTCCGGGAGGTTCGCCTCCACGTCCGCCATGGTGTAGCGCGGTTTGTCGTCGGAGCAGTTGATGGCGACGTTGGCCGGTACGAGATTGCTGTACTCGCCGTCCTCGTTGCGTCCGGTCAGCGAGTCCGACAGGAACATCAGGATCTGGCCGTTGCCCTCGTACGCCTGCTGCAGCCCCTCGGTGAGGTACTCCCAGAAGTCCTTCGAGTACAGCGCCTGCAGGATGCCGTTCGTGGCGAAGGTCTGGGTCAGGTCCCGCGGGAAGATGCCGGGGATCGGCTTCGCCTCCAGGTCCTTCAGCAGCTTCGCGATGCGGTCCTTCACGTCCTGCACGGTGTCGCCGACCGGGCATTCCTCGACCTTGGACGTGCAGTCCTTCGCGTAGTTGTCGAGCGCGAGCTGAAACCCGCCGGCCTGGCCGAGGGAGCTCTCCTCGGGCGTCACGGTGGGGTCGACGACGGCGTCGAACACGGCACGGCCCACGCTCTTCGGGAACAGATGTGCGTAGACACCGCCCAGTTCCGTGCCATACGAGATGCCGAAGTAGTGCAGCTTGTCGTCGCCCAGGACCTGGCGCATCAGGTCCATGTCGCGGGCCGTGTCCGTGGTACGGACATGGGGAAGGATCTTGCCGGAGTTCTTCTCGCAGGTGGCGTTGAACGACTTGGTGTTGTCGAGAAGCGCCGTCTGCTCCGCGGCGCCGTCGGGGGTGCCGTCCTGCTCGAAGAACTCGTCGAGCTGCTCGTCGTTCTCGCACACCACGGGGGCGCTGCGGCCGACGCCGCGCGGATCGAAGCTCACCAGGTCGTAGCGGGTGCGCAGCTTGGTGTACTGCTCGCCGAAGGCGGGCAGCGCGGTCACGCCCGATCCTCCCGGGCCGCCGAAGTTGAAGACGAGGGAGCCGATCCGCTTGTCCTTGGGGCCGCTGGCCTGGGCGCGGATGAGCGCGATGCCGATCGTGTCGCCCTTGGGGTCGCTCCAGTCGAGGGGCGCCTTCATGGTGGCGCACTCCCATTCGTCGCCGCCCGGCAGCGGTGAGGGGGACTCACTGCTGCCCTCCAGCGGCGACGGGACCGGGCAGGGCGCCCACTTCAGCTGCTGAGCCGTCAGGTCCTCGTCCTTCGGACTGTCGTCGGTGCAGCCCGCGACCGTGACGGAGAGCAGGGCGGCGGTGGCGAGCAGGGCGGCAGTACGCAGACGGGCTGGGTTCGGCATGCCTTCATCCTGCGGCGGCACCGAACCTCCCGCGCGCGGGGCGCGGGCCGTGCGGGTGAGTTGCGGGGGAGCCCGTGAGCGGTGTGGCTCAGAGCGCACCCTTGCGCGTCAGATGGTTGAAGAACAGCCAGCCCGGAAGCACCGGCAGCCACAGCGTCAGCAGGCGGTACAGCAGCACCGCCGGGAACGCGACCGCCTGGGGCAGGCCCATGGCGAGCAGACCCACCGTCAGCGTCGCCTCGACCGCACCCACGCCTCCGGGTGTGGGAGCCGCCGATCCCAGCGCGTTGCCGGCGAGGAAGACGACGGCGACACTGGCGAGGCTCAGCGACGTCGTCTCGTCGCCGAAGGCCCGGATCGAGGCGTCCAGGCACATCACGAAGCACGCGGTCAGCAGCAGGGCGCCGCCGATTCCGGTGATCAGCTTCTGCGGCCTCTGCAGTACGTCGAGCATGCGCGGCACGACACCGGCGAACAGCGACCGCACGCGCGTGACCACGAACTTCCGCAGGAACGGGATCGACGTCATGACCAGCAGCAGCACCGCGACCGTCAGCAGGCCGGCGATGACCGTGCGGGACGGCGACAGCGAAGGCGTCTTCTCCGTACCCGTCAGATAGCCGAAGGCGAGCAGCAGCAGGATGTGCGATCCAAGTCCGACCAGCTGGGACGCGCCGACGCTCGACACCGCGAGCCCCGGCCGGACCCCGGCGCGCTGCAGGAAACGCGTGTTCAGGGCGACACCGCCCACGGCCGCGGGCGCCACGATCTTCACGAACGACCCGGCGACCTGCGCCGCCACGGCCCTCAGGAACGGGACTCGCTCCGGCACGAAGCCCAGCAGGCTCATCGCCGCCGCGAAGTAGCTGAGCGCCGAGAACAGCACTGCCGCGGCCACCCAGCCCCACTCGGCCTCGGCGAACGTGCCGAACTTGATCTCGGTCAGCTGCGACAGCAGGAAGTACGCAGCGATCGCCCCGGCCATGAAGCTGACCAGGGTGCGCGGCCTGATCCGCTCCAGCCGGGCCGGTTCGACGGGCGCCTGCGGCCTGATGAGCAGCACCTGGTGGCGGATCTGGGTGAGCAGATCCTCCTCGCGTGCCTCCTCCAGGGCTTCGTCGATCGCCCGCTTCTCCGCGCGTTTCGCCGCGCGGACCGCGTGCTTCTCGGCTCGGGCACCCTCTTTGCCGGACCGTTTGTCCAGTACAGACCGGTCCGCCGCGGCCCCCGCCTCCTCCGGGGACGCCGCCCTGCCCGTCGCGGCCGCTGCCAGGACCGCCTCGCGTTCGCGGTGCGAGCGCTCGCGGGCCAGCCTGCGCAGCGTCGCGCGCTGGTTGCGGGTCAGAGCGATCGGCTGCAGCAGCGGCAGACAGTCCGCGACCGCGTCAGGACCCAGCACGGCGACCGCCGAGGCGACCGCCCGTTCGGCGCCCACCCGCAGCCCGAGGGTGGTCAGCAACTGCGCGATGTCCATGCGCAGCAACAGATCGCCGGCCGCGATCTCTCCGCCGCGCAGATCGGTGAGCATCACCTTGCCGGAACGGTCCACCAGGATCGCGTCCCCCGCGAGTCTCCGGTGCGCGATACGCCGCGACTGCAGCGCCTGCACCTGGCGCCAGGTGTCGTGCAGCAGCTCGTCGGTGATCTCCTCGTCCGGCACCGCGTCCAGGGTGCGGCCGCCCAGGTGCTCGTAGACGAGGATCACCGCGTCCGGGCCGAGCTCGGACGTCGCGATCAGCCGGGGGGCGTTGGCGCCGGCCGCGATCGCCGCGTACGCGAGGAGCGCCTCCTGCTCCAGTGCCTGGCGCAGCGACTGCAGGCTTCTGCGCGTCGTGATGCCGCGCAGCGTCAGCCTGCGCCATACGCGGTAGAAGAAGCCCTGCGCCTGCTGCTCACGGTCGACCACCGTGACGTCCAGGGGCGGGCCGTCCTCCAGCGTGACGAAGTAGTGCCGACCGCGGTCGCCGTTCTCCGAGGCGGCGTCCGGGGGCTCGACGCGGGCCGCGCTGACCGGGTGGAATCCGACGTGCCGCAGGCCCGCGAGCAGGGTCTGGCCGGTCGGCTGGACGTTCGGGGAACCGACCGCGTACAGCGTTCCGTACGCCACGGTCCAGCCGATCAGCACCGTCAGGATGATCGAGAACGCCGTCGTGTAGCCGGTGACGAGCATCGAGAAGGCGTCGAGCAGCACCACCACCCACAGCACCGCCCGCCAGCGCGGCCTGCGCGACATGCCGACGGCCGTCATGTACGCGATGACGGGGGCGAGATAGCCGTGGACCGGGTCCGTGAGGGCGTACATGTCGCCCGGCGACGGCTGGGTCAGCGCGTCCTGGATGGAGTCGGGGGCGGCTCTCGCGACCCACAGGTCGGTGGCGAGTGTCACGCCGTGGGCGAGGACCGCCGCCAGGACGCCGTCCGCGATGCGTAGACCGTCCCGCTTGATCAACCGCTCGATTGCGAAGGCGACCGGCACGAGGAGGATCGCGATGCTGGACACCAGACCCGCGATCTTGATCAGCAGGTCGGGCGCCTGGCCCGTGCCCTTGTTGATGTCCTGCTCGAGCCCCGACGTGGTGCCGTGCGCGAACCCCGCGATCGCCAGCACCACGACGATGCCGAGGATGCCGACAAGCAGCCGCATCAGGTCGGAGGGACGGTGCACGCGCGCGGGGAGCAGCGGTTCGTCGCCCTCGACCTCTTCGGCACGGGGGTCGGTGGTCTGGTGCCGGGCGCCTGTGGTGGTCTGGTGCCGGGCGTCGGCCTTGTCCGAGGTCTCCTGGGTTTTCTCCCGGCCGTGAACCTTCTTCATGCTGGTGTTCGGGCTCGGCTCGGCGGCGTCCGCGGTGTCCGGGCCAGTGCCCTGGTCAGAGCCGCGTCCGGTGTCCTGATCAGCGTCCCGGCCGGTCTCCGGGCGCGAGGCAGCCGCAGAGGTGCCCGCCGTCTCATCGGGGTGCACGCCCTGCTGCTCCGTCGTCTCTTCCTGATCTCGTATCACCAGACACCGCCCGCACGATGGTGGCATGCCCCGCCGACAGTCGTGGGCATCAGGGTGCATTGCGGGGGAGAAAGGCCCCGCCGAAGCCCTCCGCTCTGCCGCTCGTTCCTTGTGCGTGCACACTCCGTCAGGACTCGGTCACGGTGTCGGTGGCGTGCGGCAGGATGGGTCGGATGAGCGAGGAGAGCCCCCCGGCGGGGGACCTGCCGGAGCCCCCGGCGGGGGAGCTGCCGGAGTACGCGGAGCGGGTGCTGGAGGTCGCGGAGCTGATCCCGCCGGGCCGCGTGATGACGTACGGCGATGTGGCCGAGTGGCTGGCGGAGGGAGGTCCCCGCCAGGTTGGCCGTGTGATGGCGCTCTACGGAGGCGCTGTCCCGTGGTGGCGCGTGGTGCGTGCGGACGGAGCCCTGCTGCCCGGCCACGAGCTCGAGGCGCTGGGGCACTATCGCGCGGAGGGCACCCCGCTGCGCGAGGCTGGCCGCTCGGCGGACGGACATCTGCCGCGTATCGACATGAGGCACGCGAGATGGGACGGCGAAGAAGCCACCCAGGAAGGAGGCACCCAGGAAGGAGGCACCTAGGACCGAGGCACTTGGGACCGAGGCACTTGGGACCGAGGCCCCTGGGAAGGAGGGACCCAGGACGGCTCGCAGTGCTCCCCCGGAAAGGGAACCGGGGTACACAGGCGGGTTCACACCAGAAAGCTTCCGGCATTCCGGGGCGTCGCGGAGGACCTGTGGCCCGTACGGGGGAACCGGGCCGCCTTCGGAGACCGCGATAATTGGGCCGCGGGCACCGGGACCTTCCCCCGCCCTCGGCCGAGAGCGCTTCGCGCTCACCGCCCTCGACGCAGCCACCGCTCCGCCCGTGCGGCTGCTGCCCCACAACCAGCACATCCACCAGGACCGGCGAACCACGTGAGCTCCTCTTCTTCCACCCGGCGCCTGTCGCACCCCCAGGTACGACAGGGGACCCGTGGCGCGTACCGACTGGTGCGTACCCCGCCGGCTCCGGTGGATCCCCCTCGTCTGGACGCACGACAGCGCGCGGTGGTTGACCATCCGGGCGGTCCCCTGCTCGTCCTGGCGGGACCGGGCACGGGCAAGACCACCACCCTGGTGGAGGCCGTCGCCGCGCGGATCGCGAAAGGCACCGACCCGGAGCGCATCCTGGTCCTGACCTTCAGCCGCAAGGCGGCCGTGGAGCTGCGCGACCGTATGGCGCTGCGCATCGGAGCCGCAAGCGCCCCGCAGGCCACCACCTTCCATTCATTCTGCTACGCACTCGTACGGGCCCATCAGGACGCCGACATGTTCGTGGAGCCGTTGCGGCTGCTCTCCGGACCCGAGCAGGACGTGACGGTGCGCGAACTCCTGGCCGGCCAGGCCGCACTCGCACAGGAGGGGCTGGCCCATGTCCGGTGGCCGGACGAGCTGCGCGCCTGCCTGACGACGCGGGGCTTCGCCGACGAGGTGCGCGCCGTGCTGGCCCGCAGCCGTGAGCTCGGCCTGGGGCCGGACTCGCTGGCGGCCTTCGCCGCGCGTATCGGCCGCCCTGACTGGGAGGCCGCGGCCTTGTTCCTCGCCGAGTACCTCGACGTACTCGACATGCAGGGAGTCCTCGACTACGCGGAACTGGTGCACCGCGCGGTGCTCCTCGCCCAGCGGCCCGACGTCGCGGAGGAGCTGTCCGCGCGCTATGACGCGGTCTTCGTGGACGAGTACCAGGACACCGATGCCGCGCAGGTACGGCTGCTGGGGGCGCTGGCCGGGAACGGAGGAGGGACGCCACTGCGTGGGGGCTCCCGCGCGCGGGGGACCGATGTGCCGGGGGCCGATGTGCGAGATTCTGGCGTCGCACGGGGGTCTGGCGTCGAACAGGGCGCTGGGGTCGGACGAGGCTCTGGAGCACGGGGCGACGGTGCGCGTGGGGCTGGCGCGCGGGGCGCCGGAACGCGCGAGGCTGGCGCGCGCGGGGCTGGCCGCACGCTCGTCGCGTTCGGCGATCCGGACCAGTCGATCTACGCGTTCCGGGGCGCCGATGTGAACGGCATCCTGGAGTTCCCGGAGACCTTCCGCCGCGCGGACGGCACACCGGCGCCCGTGGAGGTGCTGCGCACCTCCCGCCGCTCGGGTTCCGCACTGCTCGCGGCCACCCGGCTGCTGGCCCAGCGCATGCCGCTGACACGCCTGCCCGCGGACAAGGTGCGGGCGCACCGTGAGCTGACCGCGGTGCGGGACGGCGGCTGCGTCGAGGTCTACACGTATCCGACGCCCGGCACGGAGCTCGACAACATCGCGGACATCCTGCGCCGCGCCCACCTCGAGGACGGCGTGCCCTGGAGCGAGATGGCCGTCCTGGTGCGCGCCGGATCCCGCACCATCCCCTCGGTACGCCGCGCCCTGACCACGGCAGGCGTACCGCTCGACATCGACGGCGACGACCTCCCGCTGCGCCACGAACCGGCGGTCACCCCGCTGCTCACCGCCCTCAGGGCGGTGGCGACGGCGGCGCTGGCGCAGGGCGAGCAGGGTGCGTCCAAGGAGCTCGGCACGCCCGAGGATCCGCCCGTTGCCGACGCGTCCCAAGAGCCCTCCGCTTCGGACGCGCCGAAGGAGCCGCCCGCTGCCGAGCGGTCGGCCGCGCCCGGGGAGCCGGGGGAGTCGGCCGCGCCCGGGGAGCCGGGGGAGTCGGCCGCGCCCGGGGAGCCGGGGGAGTCGGCCGCGCCCGGGGAGCCCGGGGAGTCAGCCGCGCCCGGGGAGCCCGGGGAGTCAGCCGCGCCCGGGGAGCCCGGGGAGTCAGCTGCGCCGGGGGAGCCGGGGGAGTCGGCCGCGCCCGGGGAGCCCGGGGAGTCGGCCGCGCCCGCCGCCCCCGGGCAGTCGCCCGCGCCAGTCGCGGCTGACGCGCCCAGCGCGTCCGGCCCTCTCGACACCGAGACCGCGCTCACCCTCCTCACCTCACCCCTCGCCGGCATGGACGCCGCCGATCTGCGCCGCCTGGGCCGCGCCCTGCGCGAGGAGGAGCGGGCCGGCGGCAACCATGTGCCGCCGCCCTCCGACGTGCTGCTCGCGCGCGCCCTCGCCGAGCCCGAGCGCCTCGCCGCGCACGACCCGTCGTACGCGCGCGGGGCCCAGCGCCTGGGCGCTCTGCTGCGCAAGGCGCGTGAGCTCCTCGCGGGCGGAGGCACCGCGGAAGAGGCCCTGTGGGAGCTGTGGGACGGCACCCCGTGGCCACGGCGGCTCGAGCGGACCGCACGCCGCGGCGGCGCCGCGGGGCGCAACGCGGACCGCGACCTCGACGCGGTGTGCGCGCTGTTCGCGACGGCCGCTCGTGCCGAAGAGCGCACCGGCGGCCGCGGCGCCCTCAACTTCCTCGAGGAGATCGAGGCGCAGGACATCGCCGCGGACACGCTCGCCGGCAGGGCGGTACGGCCCGACGCCGTACGCCTGATGACCGCCCACCGCTCCAAAGGCCTTCAGTGGAGGCTCGTCGTCGTCGCGGGCGTGCAGGAGGGCCTGTGGCCCGACCTGCGCCGCCGCGGCTCCCTCCTGGAGGCCGACCGCATCGGACGCGACGGCCTCGCCGAGCCGCTCACTCCCGGCGCGCTCCTCGCCGAGGAGCGCCGGCTCTTCTACGTGGCCGCCACGCGCGCGCGGGAACGCCTCGTCGTGACCGCCGTGAAGGCGCCCGCGGACGACGGCGACCAGCCCTCGCGCTTCCTCACCGAACTCGGCGTCGAACCCAAGGACGTCACGGGCCGCCCCCGCCGCCCGCTGTCCGTCGCTGCCCTGGTCGCCGAACTGCGCGCCACCACGGTCGACCCGCGCGTTTCCGAGGCACTCCGCGAGGCGGCCGCCCGGCGGCTGGCCCGCCTCGCCGCACTCACCGACGAGGACGGCAGGCCGCTCGTACCGTCGGCGCATCCGTACCGCTGGTGGGGCATGTACGAGCCCACGCAGAGCAAGGTGCCGCTGCGGGACCGCGACCAGCCCGTCGTACTCTCCGGAAGCGCCCTCGACCAGCTCGCCAACACCTGCGCCCTGCAGTGGTTCCTCGGCCGTGAGGTGAAGGCCGACGCACCTGCGACCGCCGCCCAGGGCTTCGGCAACGTCGTGCACGTCCTGGCCGACGAGGTCGCCTCCGGCCGTACGCCGGCCGACCTCGCCGTCCTCATGGAGCGCCTCGACTCTGTGTGGGACGCGCTCGCCTTCGACGCGCCCTGGAAGTCCGCGCAGGAGAAGGAGCACGCGCGCGTGGCGCTCGAACGCTTCCTCCAGTGGCATGTGACGGACCGCGGGGGCCGGACCCCGGTCGCAAGCGAACACGACTTCGACGTGACCCTCGGGGCGGGCTCCTACGAAGTACGCATCCGGGGCTCCATGGACCGCGTCGAACAGGACGCGGAAGGCCGCGCGTACGTCGTCGACTTCAAGACCGGCAAACAACCGGTGAGCACCGCCGACGTGGCCCGCCACCCCCAGCTCGCCGTCTACCAGCTGGCCGTCCGCGAAGGCGCCGTCGATGAGTTCTTCGACGGCGAACGACCCGAACCGGGCGGCGCCGAACTCGTCCAGTTGCGTCAAGGCGCCACCAGGAAGAACGGCGGCGAGGACTTCCCCAAGGTCCAGGATCAGAAGCCGCTTTCCGGCGACTGGGTCGGCGACCTGCTGGCCACCGCCGCGGGCAAGGTCCTCGACGAACGCTTCACTCCCGCCGCCGGCCAGCACTGCACGCACTGCGCATTCCGCGCCTCGTGCAGCGCACGCCCCGAGGGACGGCACGTGGTCGAGTGACGCAGCGGGTCGCACCCGGGTGACGCAGCGTTCGTACCAGGGATGAGGCGGTGGTCGCGCGTTCGTACGAGGGATGAGGCGGTGGTCGCGCAACCGGAGTGACATACCGCACCACACGCGCTGACCTGCGCTTCTTCCGGCCAGGGCGGCAGAAGCGGTCCGGGCTGTCAGCGGGCGCGGCTAGCCTCTCTGAGGTGTCGGCCCGTATCACTGACCCCAAGCAGCTCAAGGAGCTCCTCGGGATTCCGTTCACCCCGGAGCAGACGGCGTGCATCACCGCACCGCCCGCTCCGCAGGTGATCGTGGCCGGAGCCGGGTCCGGCAAGACGACCGTGATGGCGGCACGCGTGGTGTGGCTCGTCGGCACCGGCCAGGTCGCCCCCGAACAGGTCCTCGGCCTGACCTTCACCAACAAGGCCGCCGGCGAGCTCGCCGAGCGCGTACGGAAAGCACTGATCAAGGCCGGGGTCACCGATCCCGACGTCATCGACCCCGACAACCCGCCGGGCGAGCCCGTCATCTCCACGTACCACGCCTTCGCGGGCCGCCTGCTCACCGACCACGGACTGCGCATCGGCGTCGAGCCCACGGCCCGGCTGCTTGCCGACGCCACCCGCTTCCAGCTCGCCGCGCGCGTGCTGCGAGAGGCGCCAGGCCCCTATCCGGCGCTGACCCGCTCCTTCCCGGACCTCGTCAGCGATCTGCTGGCGCTCGACGCCGAGCTCGCCGAGCATCTCGTACGCCCAGAGGAGCTACGGGCGTACGACGCCGAGCTGCTGCACACCCTGGGGCGCGCGAAGCTCACCAACGAGTACCTCCGCAAGGTGCCCGAGGCCGCCGAGGCCCGCCGCGAACTGGCCGAACTCGTCACGCGCTACCGGGCTGCCAAACGCGACCGCGACCTCCTCGACTTCGGCGACCAGATCGCCCTCTCCGCGACACTGGCCAGCACACGGCCCGAGGTCGGCGCGATCCTGCGCGACGAGTTCCGCGTCGTGCTGCTCGACGAGTACCAGGACACGTCGGTCGCCCAGCGGATCCTGCTGGCGGGCCTGTTCGGCGGCGGCACCGGCCACCCCGTGACCGCCGTCGGTGACCCCTGCCAGGCGATCTACGGCTGGCGCGGCGCCTCCGTCGCCAACCTCGACGACTTCCCCCAGCACTTCCCGGGGGCCGACGGCCGGCCCGCCACGCGGTTCGCGCTGAGCGAGAACCGCCGCAGTGGCGGCCGCCTCCTCGACCTCGCCAACGGCCTCGCCGAGCCCCTGCGCGCGATGCACGCGGGCGTGGAGGCCCTGCGGCCCGCCCCCGGCGCCGAGCGGGACGGCGTCGTGCGCTGCGCCCTGCTGCGCACCCACGCCGAGGAGATCGACTGGCTCGCGGACTCGATCGCCCACCTCGTCCGCACGGGCAAGGCGCCCGGCGAGATCGCCGTGCTGTGCCGCACGGCGGCCGACTTCGCCGAGATCCAAGGAGCCCTCGTCGCCCGCGACATCCCCGTCGAGGTCGTGGGCCTGTCCGGACTGCTGCACCTGCCGGAGGTCGCCGATCTCGTCGCCGTCTGCGAGGTCCTCCAGGACCCGGGCGCCAACGCCTCCCTCGTACGGCTGCTGACCGGCCCCCGCTGGCGCATCGGCCCTCGCGACCTCGCGCTCCTGGGCCGCCGCGCCCGCCTCCTCGTCGCGCACGCACGCGTGGGGGACGAGGACGACCCCGACCGGCGGCTCGCCGAAGCCGTCGAGGGCGTCGATCCGGCCGAGGTCATATCGCTCGCCGACGCACTGGACACGTTCCTGGAGACCCCGTTCGACGCGGAGGGCGCGGCAGGGGACGACGACGGGCTGCCCTTCTCGGCGGATGCACGCGTACGGTTCGCGCGCCTCGCCGCCGAACTGCGCGACCTGCGCCGCTCCCTGTCCGACCCGCTGATGGACGTACTGCACCGCGTCCTGGCCGTCACCGGCCTTGAGGTCGAACTCTCCGCTTCACCCCACGCGCTGGCCGCCCGACGCCGGGAAACGCTGTCGAACTTCCTCGACACAGCCGCGTCCTTCGCCGCCAACGAGGGCGAGGCGAGCCTGCTCGCGTTCCTCGGCTTCCTCCGTACCGCCGCCCAGTACGAGAAGGGGCTCGACAACGCCCTTCCCGGCGGCGAGAACACGGTCAAGGTCCTGACCGCCCACAAGTCCAAGGGCCTGGAATGGGACGTCGTCGCCGTTCCGGGCCTGGTCACGGGTACCTTCCCCAGCACCCAGGGCCGCGAGAAGTGGACCGCCCAGGGCAAGGTCCTGCCCCACGCCCTGCGCGGCGACGCGGCCACGCTGCCCGACATCGAGGCGTGGGACGCGAAGGGCATGAAGGCCTTCCACGAGGCGATGAAGGACCACCAGCGCACCGAGGAACTCCGCCTCGGGTACGTCACGTTCACCCGCCCCCGCTCCCTCCTGCTCGCCTCCGGCCACTGGTGGGGGCCCTCCCAGAAGAGGCCACGCGGACCGTCGGACTTCCTCCAGGCCCTGCACGACCACTGCGCGGCAGGCCACGGCGAGATCGAGGCATGGGCCGAAGCACCGGACGAGGACGAGGAGAACCCGGCCCTGCGGCAGACGTCCGGCGACCACGCCTGGCCGCTCCCGCTGGACGAGGCGGCAACAGCCCGCCGCCGCGCGGCTGCCGCCACAGTGCTCGCGCATCTGGAGCGGCAGGCGGGGGGCGCAGACGCTCCCACAGGGGGCGCGGGCACCACGGAGGCCGCCCGCGCCCACGCTGAGGCGCACCCGGCGGCGTACAGCGCCCCGACCGCGTACGACGCCGCCTCCGCGTACGACGACCCGGAGTGGCCCCCTCCGCCAGAGGACGACGAGCCGCCGTACGAGGACGGAGACTTCCCGGACGGGGATGTCCCGGAGGGGGATGTCCCGGAGGGGGATGTCCCGGAGAGGGACTTCCCGGAGCGGGACGTCCCTGAGGAGGTCTTCCCCAAGGAGGTCTTCCCCGAGGACGACACAGCCGACTGGGATTCCTGGACGCCCGAGCGTCCCACCGTCCCCAGCCAAGCCACCGCCCACGTGCGCGTGCCGCACCAGTCGCCGCCGCCGGACATCCGCCCGCACCCCGCCGCCACAGACGGCGACGCCACGGTGCTCACCCCGGAGGTCCTCACCGAGGTCTTCACCCCGGAGGTCCTCACCCCCGAGGAGACCCGCACCATCGCCTCCTGGGACCGCGATCTGGACGCCCTCACGGGTGAACTCCTACGGGCCCGGGAAGGCGTCAGGGACGTCCCCGTGCCGCCCTCGCTCACCGCCTCCCAGCTGCTGCGCCTCGCCGCCGACCCGGACGGCTTCGCACGGGAACTGGCCCGCCCCATGCCCCACCCGCCCGGCCGCGCCGCGCGCCGCGGCACGCGCTTCCACGCCTGGCTGGAAACCCGCTTCGACGCGCTGCACCTGCCGATGCTCGATCCGCTCGATCCGCAGGAGCTGCCCGGCAGCGAGGCGGAGATCGCCGACGAACGCGACCTCGAGGCACTCAAGGAGGCCTTCGAGCGCACCCCGTACGCGCACCGCACCCCGTACCGCGTCGAAGTGCCCGTGCAGCTGGTGATCGCCGGCCGCGTCATCCGCGGTCGCATCGACGCCGTCTACAAGGACGGCGACGGCGACGACACCACGTACGAGATCATCGACTGGAAGACCGGCCGTACGAGCCCGGTGGCCTCTGCCGTCGGCGACCCGCTCCAGCTCGCGGTCTACCGCCTGGCCTGGGCCGAGCAGCACGGCGTCCCGCTCGAGTCCGTACGGGCCGCGTTCGTCCATGTGCGCAGCGGGGAGACCGTTCGCCCCCACCGTCTTCCCGGCCGCGCCGAGCTGGAACGCCTCCTGCTCGCGCAGCCGGAGCCGGAGCTGGAGCCGGGGGACCGGGATCCGGCGTCCGAGGAAGCGCCCGGGCGCACCTCCGCGGAGCCCCGTGACGGGGAGCCCGCGGCACCGCTCGGACAAGCCCCCGGCGAACCCCGGAACGCGGCCTTCGACGAACCCCGGGAAGCGTCCCCCGAGGAACCCCGGGAAGCGTCCCCCGAGGAACCGCCGGACGAGCCCGCCCACGTGGGCCGATAAGGTCGTGAGCATGAGCAAGCCCGTTGACAGTGCCGTCAGCGCCGTCCGTACGTACATCCGGCACCACCGTGAGGCCTTCCTCGACGATCTCGCCGAGTGGCTGCGCATCCCGTCCGTCTCGGCCCAGCCGGACCACGCGGGCGACGTACGGCGCAGCGCCGACTGGCTCGCCGCGAAGCTCAAGGAGACCGGATTCCCGGTCGCCGAGGTCTGGGAGACCGCAGGCGCACCCGCCGTCTACGCCGAATGGCCATCGGACGACGCCGGGGCGCCCACCGTGCTGGTCTACGGCCACCACGACGTGCAGCCCGCCGCCCGCGAGGACGGCTGGGACACCGACCCCTTCGAACCGGTCGTCTGCGGAAACCGCCTCCACGCGCGCGGGGCGGCCGACGACAAGGGCCAGGTGTTCTTCCACACACTCGGCGTACGCGCCCACCTCGCCGCGACGGGCCGCGCCACCCCGGCCGTCCACCTCAAGCTGCTCATCGAGGGCGAGGAGGAGTCCGGCTCGCCGCACTTCCGTGCCCTCGTGGAGGAGCACGCCGACCGCCTCGCCGCGGACGCGGTGATCGTCTCCGACACCGGCATGTGGTCCGAGACCACACCCACCGTCTGCACGGGCATGCGCGGCCTCGCCGACTGCGAGATCCAGCTCCACGGCCCCGACCAGGACATCCACTCGGGCTCCTTCGGCGGCGCCGTACCGAACCCTGCCACCGCCGCCGCTCGCCTCGTCGCGGCCCTCCACGACGACCACGCGCGCGTGGCGATCCCCGGCTTCTACGACGGCATCAAGGAGCTCACGCCCCGCGAGCGCGAACTCTTCGCCGAGCTGCCCTTCGACGAAGAACAGTGGCTGCGCACGGCCAAGTCGTACGCCACCCACGGCGAGGCCGGACACACCACCCTGGAGCGCATCTGGGCCCGCCCCACCGCCGAGGTCAACGGCATCGGCGGCGGCTACCAGGGCCCCGGCGGCAAGACGATCATCCCGTCCTCCGCGATGCTGAAGCTCTCCTTCCGGCTGGTCGCGGGCCAGGACCCGGGCCACATCGAAAAGGCCGTACGCGCCTGGGTCGCCGAACAGCTCCCCGCCGGCATCCGGCACGAGATCACCTTCGGCGGCGCCACGCGCCCGTGCCTCACGCCGCTCGACCACCCGGCTCTCCAGTCCCTCGTACGCGCCATGGGGCGCGCGTTCGGGCAGGAGATCCTCTTCACCCGCGAGGGCGGCTCCGGACCGGCGGCGGACCTGCAGGACGTACTCGCCGCACCCGTCCTCTTCCTCGGCATCTCGGTGCCCTCAGACGGCTGGCACGCGCCCAACGAGAAAGTCGAGCTCGACCTCCTCCTCAAAGGCGTCGAGACCACCGCGTACCTGTGGGCGGACCTCGCGGAGAACTGGCGCGATGCCGGCTGACGCTCCCGCGAACCACCGGGACAGGCGCCCGCACCACCTGCCGGGGGCCCAGCAGCCGACGCCAGGCACACTGGGAACACACGTCCGCACGCCCACGGCCTGCCGCACCCCGGCCCGCCGAACCTCCTGCTCAACCGCCGCGCAGCACCACCCAATCCATCGGGGGAGTTGGAAGCACCTGTGACCACCTGGACTGACCGCACCGGCAACCGCCCGCTCGCGCTCACCGCATCGAGCGGCATCGACCGCGCAGCGCACCACCGCCTCGACGAGGCATGGCTGGCCGCGGCGTGGAGCCACCCGACGACCCGCGTCTTCGTCGTCTCCGGCGGTCAGGTGCTCATCGACGAGACCCCGGACGGCACCACGGAACTCGTCACCACGCCGTCCTTCGAAGCCCCCCTCACCGAAGCCCACCGCTACTTCCTGGGCACCGACGACGACGGCGTCAGCTACTTCGCCCTGCAGAAGGACTCCCTGCCCGGCCGCATGGACCAGTCCGCACGCCCCGCGGGCCTCCGCGAAGCGGGCCTCCTGCTGTCCCCCCGCGACACCGGCCTCATGGTGCACGCCGTCGCCCTGGAGAACTGGCAGCGCCTCCACCGCTTCTGCTCCCGCTGCGGCGAACGCACCGTCATCGCAGCCGCCGGCCACATCCGCCGCTGCCCCGCATGCGGCGCCGAACACTACCCGCGCACCGACCCCGCCGTGATCATGCTCGTGACCGACGACGAGGACCGCGCACTGCTCGGCCGCCAGGTCCACTGGCCGGAAGGCCGCTTCTCGACCCTCGCCGGCTTCGTCGAACCCGGCGAGTCGATAGAGCAGTCGGTACGCCGCGAGGTACTCGAAGAGGCAGGCGTCACAGTCGGCGACGTCGAATACGTCGCAAGCCAGCCCTGGCCCTTCCCCTCCAGCCTCATGCTGGGCTTCATGGCCCGCGCCACCTCGTCCGAGATCGACGTCGACGGCGAGGAGATCCACGAGGCGCGCTGGTTCTCCCGGGAAGACCTGCGGGCCGCCTTCGAGTCCGGGGAGGTCCTGCCCCCCTACGGGATCTCGATAGCGGCCCGCCTGATCGAGCTCTGGTACGGCAAGCCCCTGCCGACACGGCCCGGCCCTGTCGCCTAGCCGACGTCGACGCCGGCGCTGTAGGGCCGGTGCAGCCATCGCCGCCCCGGCCGGCCCCCGGCACGGCCTCAGACGCCGAGGGCCTGCTTCACCTGCGCGAGGCTCGGGTTCGTCATGACCACCGGCTCGCCGCCCGAGAGGGGAACGATCGATACGGTGGGAACCGTCTGGTTCCCGCCGTTCGCCTTCTCGACGAACGCCGCGGACTGCGGGTCCTGCTCGATGTTGATCTCCGCGTACGCGATGCCCTCGCGGTCAAGCTGGCTCTTCAGCCGACGGCAGTAACCGCACCACGTCGTGCTGTACATCGTCACGGAACCCTGCATGTCTCTCGCGCTCCCTTGTCGTGTTGCTCGTAGGCCTGCTTGCAGTGAGAGGAACGTACGTGACACGGGCAACCATTCCCGCCACGTAAGGGCCACACCTCTCCCGCATTAGTACGACTGCGACCGCCCGCCTGTGGACAACCTGCTCACCGGTCTCCGGCGACCTGGCAGCATGGCGGGGTGACACCAGCAACGCACTCCACCCTCTTCCCGCAGGTTCCGGACAGCGCCGACGCCGTGCTCGACGGGCTCGACCCCGAGCAGCGCGAGGTCGCGACCGCCCTGCACGGACCGGTGTGCGTACTGGCCGGAGCAGGCACGGGCAAAACACGGGCGATCACCCACCGCATCGCGTACGGGGTCCGCGCCGGAATCCTGCAGCCGTCCAGCGTTCTCGCCGTCACCTTCACCAACCGCGCCGCAGGCGAGATGCGCGGCCGCCTCCGCCAGCTCGGCGCCGCCGGAGTCCAGGCACGCACCTTCCACTCCGCCGCCCTGCGCCAGCTCCAGTACTTCTGGCCGAAAGCCGTCGGCGGGCAGCTGCCCCGGCTCGTGGAACGCAAAATACAGCTCGTCGCCGACGCCGCAGCCGCCTGCCGCATCCGCCTCGACCGGAACGAGTTGCGCGACGTCACCGCCGAGATCGAATGGTCCAAGGTCACCCAGACCGTCCCGTCGGACTACCTCGCGGCGGCCGCCAAGGCCGGCCGTGACGTCCCCCGCGACCCGGCCGAGATCTCACAGCTCTACGCCACCTACGAGGACCTCAAGCGCGAGCGCTCCCTCATCGACTTCGAGGACGTACTGCTGTTGACCGTCGCGATCCTCCAGGACCGCCACGACATCGCAGACCACGTCCGCAACCAGTACCAGCACTTCGTCGTCGACGAGTACCAGGACGTCAGCCCGCTCCAGCAGCGCCTCCTGGAACTCTGGCTCGGCGACCGCGACAGCCTGTGCGTCGTCGGCGACGCAAGCCAGACCATCTACTCCTTCACCGGCGCCACCCCCGACCACCTGCTCAACTTCCGGACCCGGCACCCCGGCGCCACCGTCGTCAAACTCGTCCGCGACTACCGCTCCTCGCCCCAGATCGTTCACCTCGCCAACGGCCTGCTCTCCCACGCCCGCGGCCGCGCCGCCGAACACCGCCTCGAACTGGTCTCCCAGCGGAATCCCGGCCCCGAACCCGTCTACGCCGAGTACCCGGACGAGCCCGCCGAAGCCGAAGGCGCCGCCCACCGCATCCGCGATCTCATCGCCTCCGGCGTCCTCGCCAGCGAGATCGCAGTCCTCTTCCGTACGAACAGCCAGTCCGAGACATACGAGCAGGCGCTCGCGGACGCAGGCGTGCCCTACCAGCTGCGCGGCGCCGAACGGTTCTTCGAACGCACCGAAGTACGCGAAGCAGGCGCCGCCCTGCGCGGAGCAGCCCGCTTCGGCGCCAACGACACCCTCCTCGACGACGCCGTCGACCTGCCGTCCCAGGTGCGGGCGGTCCTCTCCACCAAGGGCTGGACCACACAACCCCCGGCCGGCTCCGGTGCCGTCCGTGAACGCTGGGAGTCACTCGCCGCTCTCGTCCGTCTCGCCGAGGACTTCGCCCGAGCCCAGCCGTCAGCCACCCTCGGCGACCTCGTCGCCGAACTCGACGAGCGCGCAGCCGCCCAGCACGCCCCCACGGTCGAGGGCGTCACCCTCGCCTCCCTGCACGCGGCGAAAGGCCTCGAATGGGACGCCGTGTTCCTCGTCGGTGTCGCGGAAGGCATGATGCCGATCACCTATGCCAAAACGGACGAACAGATAGAGGAAGAGCGGCGCCTCCTCTACGTGGGCGTCACCCGGGCCCGACAGCACGTGTTCGTCTCCTGGGCGCTGTCCCGCTCGCCCGGCGGCCGCCCGAGCCGCCGCCCCAGCCGCTTCCTCGACGGTTTGCGACCCGGCTCCTCCACAGCCGCGACCCGCGGTGCCGGGGCGCCGGTCGCCGCGGGCGGCATCGAGTACGGCTCCAGGGGCACCGGCACCACCGCCGCAAGGCCCCGTCGCCAGCCCAGGACACCTGCCCGCTGCCGTGTCTGCGGCCGCACCCTCACCGACGCCGGCGAAATGAAACTGATGCGCTGTGAGGACTGCCCGTCGGACATGGATGAAGGCCTCTACGAACGACTCCGCGACTGGCGCGCCAACGAGGCCCGGCAGCTGGGGCAGCCCGCGTTCTGCGTCTTCACCGACAAGACACTCATGGCGATCGCCGAGGCCGCACCCGACGAGGAGGCCGAACTGGCTCGTATCCCTGGGGTCGGAGTACGCAAACTCAACCGGTTCGGAGCCGACGTGTTGGCCATCTGCGCAGGTGAGACCCCTGAGGGCCACCAGTAGGCCGACTGACGCAAACTCGTCGGAAAAATAGTTTGCGCATGCCCCAGCAATCCCCATAGGTTCTTAAGCACGGAAACGGTGGCTTCTCGAAGCCCCGGTTCCGTGCTGTACTTAAAAGCCGTCGGACCGGTCCTGACCGGTCCCCTGAGACGCCGAGAGGAGGCGATTCCAGTGATCAGCATCAACACCAGCTCCGTCAGCACCGTGAAAATGACCGATCGCTCGGTCGTCGCTTCCTGCCTGCTCGGCCTCTCCAACCTGGGCACCGGTCTGTCCGGCATTCCCGCCGTGCGTCCGGCGTCCTCCGTGTCTCCCTCGGGTCTTGAGATCCGGGAGCGCAATGAGCGACCGACCCAGGCACCGGAAGCAGTAGCAGCAGTGGCACAGGCCTCGGCCTATGCCTTTGCGGCGGCCGGTGCCGGATCCCGCAAGCAGACGCAGCACCACACGATGTGGGCCTTCCGTGGGCTCGAACCCTGGAGTGATCCAGCCTGATACGCCATCAGGCCGGCGCCTTCAGGGCCGCGGAACCCCATCCGGGATCCGCGGCCCTTCTGTTTTCCCCCAACGGGGACGACGGAGCGAAGGGGCCTCGGGACAAGAAAGACCCGGTACAACCAGCCGCCACCCGGCCAACAGGCCGGAACGACCAGACGAGGAAGACGAACCGTGCAACTCGAAGCGCACGCCCCGTCCGTACCGCCTTCCGAAACGATCCCCCCGCCCGGCCTCACGGAGGACTCCACCTTGACCCCGCTCACTGCGCTCTCCGCGCTCGACGACGCCATCGAGAACCTCGGCGTACCCGTCCCCTGCCGCTCCTACGACCCGGAGGTCTTCTTCGCCGAGTCGCCGGCCGATGTCGAGTACGCCAAGTCCCTCTGCCGCACCTGCCCGCTGATCGAGGCCTGCCTCGCCGGCGCCAAGGAGCGGCGTGAGCCGTGGGGCGTCTGGGGCGGCGAACTCTTCGTCCAGGGCGTCGTGGTTGCCCGCAAGCGGCCGCGTGGCCGCCCGCGCAAGAACCCGGTCGTCGCATGAACGCCACCGGAACGATCGACCGCCCTCACACGCACGACCCCCAGAAGCAGGCCCCGATGACGACGTCCACCAGCGAGCCCGTCGGCTCCGCGACCCCAGACTTCACCACCACCGGCGCGACCGACTCGCGCCAGAACAGGACCCGAGAGATGCAACTCATCCCAGAAGCCCTGGCTCGTGCGCATATGCACGACCGACTGCGTGAGGCCGAGGCGGAACGCCAGGCCGTGCGCCTGGCTGTCGCCCGGCGGATGCAGCGCCGCGCCGAGCGCGCGTCGCTCCGCGCCCGCCGCGCCCTGGCCCTGGCCGTGATGCAGTAACGGCCGCAGCCGCACAGCAGGCGTACATGCGCTCCCCGCGGGGGCCGGTCCAACGGACCGGCCCCCGCGGTGCGTTACCCGACGATCCCCCCTGATTCGGCGGTATCGTCACGACGTGTCGTGTCTTCCCGGGGACAGTGACATCGGCGGCCCCGCCGCGGCGCCCCAGCCTCCCGCGCGGACCCAGGGCCCTGCCCAGCTGCCGGACGACGAGGGCATCATGTGCGCCCGCTGCGGCACACGGGCTGAGGTCGCACCGCTCACCTGGACCTGCTCCGTGGAGAACGGCACGCGCAGTTACTTCTGTGATGCGTGTGCGCGCACCCATCTGAGGGCGATTGAGGGACGGCTGGACTCCGCTTGGTGGTGACACCTGGATGACTCTTGCTGAACCTCCCGGGGCCCCTCCCTCCGCCGCTACGAGCGCGCAATGGCCGTACACACGGCGGTGGGAGACGGCTCGGCAGCCCTGATCTCGCTGCTGCGGCTCGCTGTCACGCCTCAGCCGCCGGCTCCTCCTCGGTGAGATCGTCGAACTCGTCCAGGGTGTCGAAGTCGCCCGTCCGGGGCTCGCTCTCGACGAAGCCCGGCAGCCAGGCCTCGAGCTCTTCCCGCAGCCGGACCCTGGCGCCCAGCTGGCACAGCACACCGATGGTGCTCAGCGTCACCCGGTGTATCAGCAGATACGACGGCGGCAGGTTAAGCCGCTTGCCCAACTGGTAGGCGGGCGAGCGGGGATCGGCGATGCGCGCCGCCTGGCTGCGCATCCAGCTTCGGGTGAACTCGAACTCCTCGACCTGTGCCGGCTCGATGATCGGCAGTAGATAGTCGAGCACCGCCTCCGGGTCGAGCTCTGCCTCCTCGTTGACGAAGCCTTCCTCGCGCAGCTTTGCGTAGACCGACTCGGCCTGGCCGACGAGCGCCATGCGCAGCGAGTCACCGATCGTGGACGGGAGTCCCCCGGGCAGCCGGTCCACGGTGCCGAAGTCCAGTACCCCGAGCCGCCAGTCGTCGTTGTCGCCGGGCAGCAGCCGGAAGTTGCCCGGGTGCGGGTCCGCGTGCAGCAGGCCGGTGCGGGCCGGCCCCGAGAAGAGAAAGCGGGCCAGCAGCTGCCCTGCTCGGTCACGCTGCTCGGGGAGGCCGTCGGCGATCACCTCCGACAGCGGTACCCCATCGATCCACTCGGTCACCAGCACCTGATCGCACTGGTGCACCACGGCGGGCACCAGCACATCCGGGTCGTCCGCGAACACTTCGGCATGGACCTGCTGGGCCTGTGCCTCCAGTCCGTAGTCGAGCTCCTCGGACACCCGGTCGCGTAGTTCCGCGATGAGAGGCTTGATGTCCATCCCCGGGATCAGGGGCCCCAGCAACCGTGCAAACCGGCTGAGTTGGTTCAAATCGGACAGCAGCGCCTCTCCGGCGCCCGGGTACTGCACTTTGACGGCAACCTCGCGCCCGTCGTGCCACACGGCCCGGTGCACCTGACCGATCGACGCGGCCGCGGCGGGCTTGTCCTCGAACTGCAGGAAATGTTCGCGCCACGCCTCGCCGAGCCGCTCCTCCAGTACGGAGTGCACGGTGCGGGTCGGCATGGGCGGAGCCGCCTCCTGCAGCTTGGTCAGCGCGGCACGGTAGGGCCCGGCGATCTCCTCCGGCAGCGCGGACTCGAAGACGGACAGGGCCTGCCCGAACTTCATGGCGCCGCCCTTCAGCTCCCCGAGCACCTTGAACAGCTGTTCCGCGGTGCGCTGTTGCAGCTCGCGCCCCACGATCTCCGCAGACTTGCCGCCGATGCGCTTGCCCAGCCCCCACGTGGCGCGCCCGGCGAATCCGAGCGGTAGCGCGGCGAGCTTGGCGGTACGGGTGACCGCCTTCCGGGGAAGATCAGACATGCGCCCCTCCAATTCCCAGACAGCCGTACCCTGTGCGGCGGTCACCCGGCCATTGTCTCGTGCCGCTCCCCGTCATC
The DNA here is from genome assembly GCF_013778455.1 of Streptomyces himalayensis subsp. himalayensis. Lineage (GTDB taxonomy): Bacteria > Actinomycetota > Actinomycetes > Streptomycetales > Streptomycetaceae > Streptomyces > Streptomyces himalayensis. The sequence continues at coordinate 189,770 of NZ_JACEHE010000001.1, forward strand.
CGAGGTCTGTTCACTCTTACCTTGCTCGATGGCTCCGCAGGGGCATGCCGGGTGCGGCCACACGGGTCGCGGATGCCAGTCGAGTCCTGGTAGTGACGCTTCCCAGCGGGCTCCCGTGCTCGCCGGTGATCCCCCGTCCAGAAAGGCCAGGGCGTGTGCCGCCGCCAGTCCTGCGACCGCCATCGCCAGAGCGGCATCGCAGGCGGCGACATGACGCTGATGCCCTGAGCGCCACTGAGCCACCAGACGCGGCCACGTGGGATCGCGGTCCGCGCGTCCCAGCGACTGACAGCCCGCACAGGCCGTCATGCCGGGCAGGACCAAGGGGCCGACCACGCCGGTGCCTTCCACCACGCCCGCGTAGAGGTGAGGTGTCCCGGAGGCGATGAGGGGTTCCGCGGTGGCCGGGTCGGGGACGTGGGCGGCCAGGCCGTCTCGCGGGGCGAGGATCACGAGGGACAGCCCCGGCTCTCCTGCTGTCGTCTGCACTGACCTGGTGCGGCGGGGTACGCGGTCGGGGGCCGCTCGTCGTACGGCCTGACGAGCGGCTTCCGTCCTGCGGTCGCCGACGGATTCGGCGGGCAGGCCACCGGGTGCCACGTCACACGGTTCGACGCATCCGATGTCCTGTACGTCGATGTGGCCCACACCGGCTGCCGCCAGGACGGACGCCATGACCGCTCCCACCCGGCCGGCGCCCTGGATCTGCACGCGCATGGCGCGGCGTGCGGCCAACTTCGTCATGGCGCCGCCCGGTTCTGACGTGACGACCGAGAGTGACGCAAGGTCGGGCTGCAGGCGCTGAAGGGTGCTTTCGTGCTTGCGCAGGGCTTCGGCGGCAGGGCCGCCGCCTGTCGCATCGTCCAGGAGCCCTGCTGCGGACAGGCGCTCAACGAGCCTGTCCACATGTCCGTCGGGCAGCCCTATGCGCCGGCCTTCGTCGCGCAGGAGCTCCAGTCCGCGGGTCCCGTCCAGCAGGGTCAGGAAGCTGCCGGTGGCCGTGTCCACCGGGCCGAGCACGACCGCGTGTGCGGGCGCCACACCGAACTGCACGGTGTTGCGGTCGCGCCAGCCGCGCCGCAGCGCGGGTTTCAGGATCGGATGCATGGCTGTCCCCCGTTGCCAACTTGGATTTCGCCGAGAGATCGGCTCAGGTCTCGGCAATGCGTGTTTCAGGCCGGCGAAGCATCGGTGTCCGCCGGTCGGTGTCGATGGCCAGCATGCAGCGGTCGGGCAGAAGGATGCGCTGAGTTGTCCACAGGCAGTGGGGATTAGTCGTATTAATCAAGTGTTCGGGGAGTGGATCGGTGGCGAACCCTCCGGGAGGCAGGACTTCCCCTACGTCCAGCGGGTAACGTCGGGGCGTGTCCGCCGACCCGTTGCACCGCGCCGGAACCCCACAGCGCAGCACGACCAGCCCGCCGTCAGGCGGCTCGCGGGCGAGCGCGGTCGAGGTCCGCAGGAGCGCTCGCCGACGCAGAACCGTCTCCGCATACCGCGAGGGCGACCGCACCGTCGTGCTGATCCCCGCCCGTATGTCCGAGGCGGAGGAGCAGCGCTGGGTCAGGGTCATGCTCGACAAACTCGCTGCCCAGGAGAGCAAGCGGGTTCTGGGGGATGCCGAGCTGACGGAGCGCGCCGAGCGGCTGTCGGAGCAGTATTTCGGCGGCCGGGCGCGGCCCACATCGGTCCGATGGGTGACCAATCAGAACACACGCTGGGGCTCCTGCACCCCGTCAGAGGGCAGCATCCGTCTTTCGCACCGGTTGCAGGGCATGCCCGAGTACGTCGTGGACTACGTCCTCGTCCACGAGCTGGCCCACCTTCTGGTCCCCGGCCACGGGCCGGGGTTCTGGCGGCTTCTCGAGGCGTATCCGCGCACGGAGCGGGCTCGGGGCTATCTCGAAGGCGTCGTCGCGGCTGACCGGCTGCCGCATGTGCCGGCCGCTCGCCGCGAATGACAGCGGGGCGCGAGGTGGCGGCCGCGCACGTACACGGCCCGCCATGAAAGGCCTCGTCCGCCGTTCCGCATGCCGCGCGAGCGGGACTGAGCTCACGTCACCCTGTCCGAAGCGTTGATTCTGTACCGGCTCTGTATCGACTGCGTCGGTTGTCAGCACTTGCGGTTAGCCTGGCGCGACGTAATCAACTCTGGGATGGGGGACGGGCTTACGCATGGCCAGGGAATTCCAACGCGGCCACAAGGCCAAGATCAGTGATCTCACCGCGGGGACCGATCTGTACGTGGGTGTGCAGATCTCTGGCCCCGGGCTGACGTTCGACATCAGCTGCTTCGGTCTCGACGCCAACGAGCAGCTCTCGGACGACCGCTATTTCGTCTTCTTCAACCAGCCGAAGACGCCCGAGGACGCGATTCAGCTGCTCGGTGCGCAGGCCGGCGACACGGAGTCCTTCCGCGTCACGCTCGACCGGATACCGGCGCACATCCACAAGCTGTCCTTCACCGCGACCATCGACGGCGCCGGGCAGATGTCGCAGATCGCGCCGGGTTGCATCCGGATCGTCGCGGGAGGTGAGGAGGTTGCGCGCTACGCCTTCAGCGGCGCGGAGTTCTCCACCGAACGCGCCGTGATGCTGGGCGACTTCTACCTGAAGGACGTATGGCGGTTCGCCGCCGTCGGGCAGGGCTTCGACGGCGGACTCGATGCACTGCTGAAGAACTTCGGCGGTGAGGTCGCGGAAGAGGAGCCGGCGGTGCAGCAGCCCCAGGAGGCTGGTGCCCCCGGGTTCGCCCCGCCCGCGCAGACCGCCCCGGCCCCCTCGTTCGGCGTCCCCGCCACCCCCCAGACGCCTCAGGCACCGCCGCCCGCCCCGGCGTTCGGCGCGCCCAACGTCCCCCCTCAGGCCCCGGCACCCGCACCGGCATCCGCGCCTGGGAACCCGCAGATGTACACCGCGCCGACGGCCGCCGGCCCGATGACCCCGCCCGCCCCCGCCCCCGCCCCCTTCGCGACCCAGCCGCCGGGGCCGCCCGCCGGCCCACCCGGAGTGCCGGGCCAGCCCTTCGGCGGTGTCCAGGCACCGGGCCCGGTCCCCGCCGAGGCCGGACTGCGCGTCGTCCTGACCAAATACGCCGAGGTCGCCGTCGGAGACCGGTGGACCGAGCAGAACCCGCAGCAGGTCAGGGCCACCCTCACGAAGGGCCAGCCCATCCTCGCCAAGCAGGGCAGCATGGTCGCCTACCAAGGCGACATCGACTTCGCCTACAAGGGCTCCGGCCTGCTGGGCAAGCTCACGGGTCAGCTCACCGGCCAGGGCATGTCCCTCATGCGCTGTTCCGGCGACGGCGAGGTGTTCCTCGCGGACGAGGCCAGCCGGCTCTTCGTGATCCGTCTCGAGGGCGACCAGCTCTACACCAGCGCGCACGGAGTCCTCGCCTTCGACGAGTCGCTGGACACCGAGATCCGCCGGATCGAGGGCGCCGGACTGCCCGGCGGCGGCTTCTTCTCGATGCTCTTCTCCGGCACCGGATCAGTCGTCGTCAAGACGCGCGGCATCCCGGTCGTCCTCCCGGTCGGCCCCGCGACGTACGTCGACGGCAACGCCGTGATCGCGTGGTCGGCGGGCGCACAGGCCGTCACCACCACCGCGCTGCGGCTGCGGCGCTCCGGCTACGCCAGCAGCCAGTCCGAGGCGATCAACCTCCAGTTCCGGGGCGCCCCTGGCAACTTCGTCGTCGTCCAGCCCTTCGAGGTGTGAGGCAGGCCATGGATACGAACATGCTCACCGCCCACCGCGCCGTATCCACCGGCGTACGCATGGCCGTGCACAGCGCCAAGACGCTGAAGGTCACGATGGTCACGGGCCAGGACCTGATCGCCAAGTCCGGATCGATGATCGCGTACGACGGCTATGTGCAGTTCGAGGCGCCCCCCGCCACGCTGCGCCGCTCCGCCGAGGAGATGGTCACCGGAGAGGGCGGCAGGCTCATGCTCTGCCGCGGCGACGGCGATCTCTATCTCGCGGACTACGGAGCCGACGTCCTCGTGGTCCACCTCGCGGACGAGGCGCTGTCGGTCAACGGCGCGACGCTCCTTGCCTGCGACGCCACCCTCCAGCTCGCCATCGAGCCGGTCAAGGGCCTCGCCAAGCTCTCCGGCTCCGGCCTGACGAACCTCGTCATCCGTGGCACCGGCTGGGTCGCCCTCGTCAGCCGGGGCATCCCGACCGTACTCGACTGCGCCGAGCGCGAGACGTACGTCGACCCCGACGCACTCGTCGCGTGGACCACCAATCTCGACATGAAGGCACGCCGCACGATCAAGGCGGGCGCCCTCATCGGCCGGGGCAGCGGCGAGGCACTGCAGGTCGGCTTCAAGGGCCAGGGGTTCGTGGTCGTCCAGCCCAGCGAGGACACCGGCGACCGATTCAAGATCCGGGGCTGAGAGGAGCACCCATGCACAGCACACTCTTCGCGCACGTCCCGGTGGAGTCCACCGACCGGTACACGCTGCAGAACCCTCAGCTGCTCAAGGTCGACGTGAACCGGGGAACCGGAGCCATCCTCGCCCGGCAGGGCGCGATGGTCGCCTTCGAGGGCCAGATCGAGTTCGACAGCCAGTACCGCAGCAGGAGCTGGCGCAACGTCGAGCGGATGACCAACGAGCGACTTGAACTGATGCGCTGCAAAGGCAACGGGAACGTCTACCTTGCCAACTTCGCGCAGCACATCCATGTCATGGAGGTCGGCCAGGGCATCACGGTCGACAGCTCCTCCGTCCTCGCCTTCGACGGAACGCTCGGCGTCGGCATCGTCGCCGTGGACAGCGCCGTCGGCGTCGCCTCGGCGGGCGCGTACAACCTGGAGCTGACCGGAGCGGGCAAGGTCGCCCTGCTGACCTCCGGCGAGCCGCTCGTCCTGGAGGTCACCCCGGACCGCAATGTCTGCGCGGACGCCGACGCGGTGATCGCCTGGTCCACCTCGCTGCACACGCAGATGCAGGCGCCGACCTCGACCTCCGCCGTCTGGCGCCGCAGGGGCTCGACCGGTGAGGGCTGGGAGATGCAGTTCCAGGGCCATGGCCACGTGCTCGTCCAGCCGAGCGAGCTGCTGCCTCCGCAGCATCTGCGGAGCTCCGGCCTCCTCGGCCAGTTCGGCATGGGCGGCGGCGGGCTGCGGGGCAACTCCCTGGGCGGCAACCGCAGCTGACCGCGCGGACGGCCGCGAAAGGGGCGGCCCCGCTCGGCGGGACCGCCCCTTCACCAGCCTCGTGGCGAACCGGCTGCAAGAGCCGGCTGCGAAGGCTCAGAGCCTTGCGCGGGTGGCCTTCACCAGGTGCACAACGGACTCGTCGGCGACGTCCGCCACCTCGTCGTATCCGAACCAGCGCAGGTCCAGCGACTCGTCGCTGATCGACTCGACCGCCCCCGCCGGGGCGAGCGCCGCGTACTGCACATCCAGATGCCAGGCACAGGGCGTCAGATGCCGGTCCAGGCGCACCGGACCCCCGCCGAGCAGGCTCAGCCCGGCGATGCCCGACTCCTCGGTGGCCTCGCGCAGCGCCGCATCAGCGAGCGTCGCGTCGCCGGGCTCGCAGTGGCCGCCCATCTGCAGCCACTTGCGGATCTTCCCGTGGAGGGTGAGCAGCACGCGCTCGTGCTGGGGGTCGATCACCAGGGCACTCCCGGTGATGTGCCCGGCTGAGCAGGCCTTCCACATCCCGTCCGGATACGTCTTCAGATGGTCGAGATACGCCTGGCGCAGCTCTGCCTGGTCCTCGTGGCTCTCGTAGCTCTCCAGTACGAGGACGGCGTCGTCGTGAAGGCTCACTTGCCGTCGTCGCCCTCGCTGTCGTCGCTGCCGGTGCCCTCGGGCTCGTCCTTCTTGACGCCTTCGGACTCGTCCTTCCGGAGGTTCGGCGCTTCGGAGGTGCCGCCCGCCGCCTCGCCGAGCATCTTGTCCAGCTCGGAGAAGTCCAGATGCTCGCGGTGCACGAAGCCGTCCGGATCGTCCAGGTCGGAGGCGGTCGGGAGCATGTCCGGGTGGGCCCACAGGCCGTCCCGGCCGTCGACCCCGCGCGCGTCCGTCAGCGAGGCCCACAGGCGCGACGCGTCGCGCAGCCGGCGCGGACGCAGCTCGAGCCCGATCAGCGTCGCGAACGTCTGCTCGGCGGGACCGCCCGTCGCGCGGCGCCTGCGCAGCGTCTCGCGCAGCGCGTTCGCCGACGACAGACGCGGCTTGGCCGCCTCGTGCACCACGGCGTCCACCCAGCCCTCGACGAGCGCCAGCGCCGTCTCCAGACGGGCCAGCGCGGCCTTCTGCTCCGGGGTGTCCTCCGGCTGGAACATGCCCTGCTGGAGGGCGTCCTGCAGCTGCTCCGGGTTCTGCGGGTCGAGCTGGCCGACGACGTCCTCCAGCTTCGCCGTGTCGACCTTGATCCCGCGCGCGTACCCCTCGACGGCACCGAACAGGTGCGAGCGCAGCCAGGGCACATGCGCGAAGAGCCGCTGGTGGGCCGCCTCACGCAGCGCCAGATAGAGCCGGACCTCGTCCTTGGGAATGCCCAGGTCCTTGCCGAACGCCTCGATGTTCGCCGGCAGCAGCGCGGCCTTTCCGGCCGGGCCGAGCGGCAGGCCGATGTCGGTCGAACCGACGACCTCGCCCGCGAGCACGCCCACGGCCTGCCCGATCTGCGTACCGAACATGGCGCCGCCCATGGAGCGCATCATGCCGAGCAGCGGGCCCGCCATGGCCTGCATCTCCTCGGGCAGTACATCGCCCATGGCCGCGCCGACGCGCTCGGCGACCGGGTCCACGAGGTCCTTCCACACCGGAAGGGTCGCCTCGACCCACTCGGCGCGGCTCCAGGCCAGCGCGGATCCCGCCCCTGACGGCAGTGACGTCACGCCGTCCAGCCACAGGTCGGCCAGGCGCACGGCCTCCTCGACGGCCGCGCGATCGGCGGGGCCGACGCTCGCGTCCTTCGTGCCGTCGGGCGTGCCCTGGGAGACGGTCTGGCGGGCGATCTGCTTGGCCATGTCCCAGTTCACCGGGCCGCCCTCGTAGGAGAGCATCTGGCCAAGCTGCTGGAAGGCGGCGCCCAGGTCGGAGGGGTTCAGCGACCCGAACATCGCGGCGAACGGATTGTCCGCGCCGCCCGGACCGCCAGCTCCCGGCAGCCCTCCGAAACCGAAGGGGTTGGCAGGTCCCTGACCACCACCGCCCTGCTGGTCCTTCTTCTTGCCCTCGTCGCCGTTCTCCGGCTCCTCCGGCGGAAGGCCGAATCCGAATGGGGTGTCACTCACGGGATTCCTCGGCTTGTTGGGCCGCCGGTACGACACCGGCGGCGGCTGCCCGAACTTCACCACCCAGCGTAGACACCATGACGGGATCGGGCCTCAGTGCTTCGCCGACGGGGGGCCTGCGGCAGGATGGATGCCACCTGGTACGTGCGCGTTATTCACGAACGTACTGAAGACAACCGCTGGAGACGCCTGGTGAGTTCCCCAGATCCGCAGGTTCGCGCACCGCGAAACCCATCAACCCACCCGTCGCCCGGCCGCCACCCCTCAACGACGGCGCTTCGGGCCGGTGAGTCGACTGCCTCGCGCGGGCCCGTCGTGGCGGTCACCGGCGCCGCGTCCGGCGTCGGGGCGCTGCTGACCGAGCGTCTCGCCGCCAGCGACGAGATCAAGCAGGTCGTGGCCATCGACGAACGCCGCGGAGAGTGCGCGTCCGCCCAGTGGCACATCCTCGACGTACGGGACCCGGCGATCGCCGAGCGGCTGCGCGGAGCGGACGTCGTGGTGCACCTGGCCGTCGACCTGGACCTGGGGACGGACCCGGCCGCCCGTACCGCGTACAACGTGCGGGGCGCCCAGACCGTGCTGACCGCCGCGGCCGCAGCGGGCGTCCACCGTGTGGTGCTGTGCACCTCCGCCATGGTCTACGGGGCGCTGCCCGACAACGAGCTGCCGCTCTCCGAGGACGCGGAGCTGCGCGCCACCGCCGAGGGCACGGGCGTCGGCGACCTGCTCGAGATCGAGCGGCTCGCGCGACGAGCGCCGCGGGCACATCCCGGGCTCAACGTCACCGTGGTCAGACCCGCCGTCCTGGTCGGCGGTACTGACACCGCGCTCACCCGCTACTTCGAGTCACCCCGGCTCCTCGTCGTCGCCGGCTCCCACCCCGCGTGGCAGTTCTGCCACGTCGAGGACCTGTGCAGCGCCCTGGAGTACGCGGTGCTGGAGAAGGTCGACGGCGAGCTGGCCGTCGGCTGTGACGGATGGCTGGAACAGGAGGAGGTCGAGGAGCTCAGCGGGACCCGCCGCATGGAGCTGCCCTCCGCGGTCGCCCTCGGGGCCGCCGCCCGGCTGCACCGCATCGGGCTGACGCCGTCGCCGGCGGGCGACCTCGCGTACACGATGTACCCGTGGGTCGTCAGCGTCAGCCGGCTCCACGACGCCGGGTGGCGGCCGCAGTGGACCAACGAGGAGGTCCTCGCCGAGCTGCTCGGGGAGGTCGCCGGGCGGCACACCGTGGCCGGGCGGCGGCTTGGGCGCAAGGACGCGACCGCGGCGGGGGCGGCCGGGGCGACGGTGGCTCTGCTGGGGGCGGCGGCTGTGGTTCGGCGGGCTCGGAAGGCTCGGCGGCGCGGCTGAGGGGCGCCGGGCTGCGCCCTGCCCTGTCCAGGGGGCCTCTCGCGCGCGGTGCCCGCCGTCGTGGGCTGCGTCCACCGCCCCCGGCAACGGCGGGGAGGTGCCTCCAGCCCTGTGGAACGCCTGCACACAGCGGAGCGGGAAGACTGTCCACAGCGCGTGCGGGGCGTCTGCCCGGCTGTGGGTGTTGTGCGGCACCATGGGGCTATGGCACCCACCTATGACCACCCCGGTGAGCAGGCCGGGCAGGATCCCATCCGGCTTCTTGCGCTTCGTGACAGTCCGCTTTCTGTCGACGAGGTCTTCCGGGCCGCCGGTGACGATGCCGCGGGTGGCACCGCGCTGTTCGTCGGGACGGTCCGCAACCACGACGGCGGCTCCGACGTGGACGCGCTCGGATACTCCTCCCATCCGACCGCCGAGGCGGAGATGCGCCGCATCGCGGAGAAGGTCGTCGCCGAGTACCCGGTACGTGCGCTCGCCGCCGTCCATCGCGTCGGCGACCTGCGGGTGGGCGACATCGCGGTGGTCGTCGCCGTGTCCTGCCCGCACCGGGCGGAGGCCTTCGAGGCGTGCCGCAAGTTGATCGACGATCTGAAGCACGAAGTTCCGATCTGGAAGCATCAGAAGTTCTCGGACGGGACAGAGGAATGGGTGGGCGCGTAGCGCCGTCGTCGACGGTTGGGTGCCAGGCGCCAGGCCGACGTGCCTACTTGCCGAAAAACATTCCAGTTGCGTAACCGCACCCCTGCCGTGAGCGTTGACGGTGCGGATGGTTAATCTGCTGATCAGTCAGTTGCGGTCGCTTGTGGGGTTGGGAGGACGGCATGGCGGCGCTCGCGTGGTTGCTGATTCCGCTTGTGGCCGCGATCGGCGCGGGCGTGTGGGGCAGCTGGGCCACCAGGCACCGCGGAGCGGGGGACGGCCCGGAGCTCGCCGGCTATGAGCGCTTCCGCGAGGCGATGGAGAGGTCCCACGGCACCGACGCGGCCTGACCCGTCCCCGGGCCACGTACGGACGGCCCGGGCAGTGCACTGACAGACCCGTCCCCGGGCCACGTACGGACGGCCCGGGCAGTGCACTGACAGACCCGTCCCGTACTGTCGTTCCATGCCACGCCGCACTGCGACGATGCTCGCCTCCACTCTGATGCTGATCGCGCTGCTCTGCGCAGGCGTGCTCATCCAAGTGCCCTACTCGGAGATGACGCCGGGCCCCACGGTGAACACGCTCGGCGATCACGACGGCGAGCCGGTGCTGCAGATTTCCGGCCACAAGACCTACCCGACGACCGGCCACCTCAACATGACGACGGTCAGGGTCACCAGCGCCGACTACAACATGAACCTGGTCCAGGCCGTCTACGGCTGGCTGGCACACGACAGCAAGATGGTTCCGCACGAGACCCTCTACCCGGACGGCAAGACCGAGGAGCAGTCGACCCAGGAGAACGCCGAGGAGTTCAGCCAGTCCCAGGAGAGCGCCAAGGTCGCCGCCCTGAAGGAGCTGGATGTCCCCGTGAGGTCGTGGGTGATCGTCGAGTCGGTGCTCAAGAACAGTCCGGCCGTCGGCAAGCTCCACGCGGGCGACGTCATCAAGGCCGTGGACGGCACGAGTGTCAAGGAGCCGCAGGACGTCGCGGACCTCGTCACCAAGCACAAGCCCGGCGAGAACGTCGTCTTCACCGTCGTCCCCGCCAAGGAGCAGGCCGCTGCCGAGAAGGAGGGCAAGGAGGCGACCCGCACCCAGAAGATCACGATCACCACAAAGAAGGCGGACGACGGTGACCGCGCGATCGTCGGCATCCAGGCCGGAACCGATCACACGTTTCCGTTCACCATCGACATCAAGCTCGCCGATGTGGGCGGCCCGAGCGCCGGTCTGATGTTCGCCCTCGGCATCGTCGACAAGCTCACGCCGGACAGTCTCACCGGCGGCAAGTTCGTCGCAGGCACCGGCACCATCGACGACAGCGGCAAGGTAGGCCCGATCGGCGGGATCGAAATGAAGACGGTCGGCGCCCGCGACAAGGGCGCGCAGTACTTCCTGACCCCCAAGGACAACTGCGCGGCGGCCGCCAAGGAGGTCCCCGAGGGGCTCACGCTCGTCAAGGTCAACACCATCGACGATGCGCTGAACTCACTCGAGGACATCCGGGAGGGCAAGACGGCCGACCTGCCCCGGTGCACCACCAAGGGGTAGCGCACGGGAGCCGGAACGAGGACTGCTCCTCGCCTACTCCTCGAAGGTCGCGACCAGCGCGTCGGCGAGGCCCGGCACCAGGTCGGAGCCCGTGAGCACCTCGGTCGACGAGTCCTTCTCGCGCAGCCGCAGCGCCGACTCGCGCTCCCCGTCGCGCAGCACCGCGACGGTCATCCGCACCTCCTGGCGCTCCGGATGCTCGGCGACCCACTTCGCGAGCTGTGCCCCGTCCAGGCTGTCCGGTACGGAGGCCTCCGCGGACGACGGAAGCATCAGCCGCTCCACGGAGAGCGCACAGCCCACCACGGCGTCGGGCCATGCGATCGTGCCGAGGAACTCGTCCAACGGACTGTCCGCCGGAAGTTCGTCCTGCTCGATGGGGGTGAAGGCGCCGGTGGACGCGTCATCGGTGAGGCCGAGGCGCTCCGCGAGCCCCGGCTCCTGGGAGCGCAGCTGAGCGGTGTCGACGAGCGCGAACAGCCGGGCCGGCTGGTCCCAGCCGAGCCCTGCGACGTACTCGTCGATCTCGAGAACGGCACGGGTGAGCGGACCGGCCGCCATGGGGGTGCCTGAGGAGGCGGTGTTGGACATGGTCACAATCCTGCCTCGTTCCACCCCGGAACCGGGAACTGAGTAAAGCATCAGTAAGTTGCATAGGTGTGGCCCGGCGATCGCGGGGCCGAGAGACCGACAGCGACTTCGAGGTGCGCACCTTGGCTTTCCAGATGCCGGACCGCGGCGGAGGCCCGACAGGGCCGCGGATGAGAGTAGGCCGACCGTCCCGGCGTGTCCGGACTCTGCTGATGACACTGGGCGTGCTGGCCGCCTTGGCCATGGCGTTCGTCATGTTCGCAGGGTTCTGGACGGACTGGCTCTGGTACCGGTCGGTGAAATACTCGTCCGTCTTCACGACCACCCTGTGGACCAAGATCGGGCTGTTCTTCGTCTTCGGGCTGCTGATGGCCCTGGCCGTCGGCGTCAACGTATGGCTGGCACACCGGCTGCGGCCGCCGCTGAGCGCCATGTCGATGGAGCAGCAGAACCTCGACCGCTACCGCATGGGCATCGCCCCGTACAAGAAGTGGGTCCTGCTCTCGGTCGCCGCGCTGGTCGGGCTGATCGCGGGCGCCTCCGCGGCCGGGCAGTGGCGTATCTGGCTGATGTGGGTCAACGGCGTGCCCTTCGGCCAGAAGGACCCGCAGTTCAACCTCGATGTGTCGTTCTACGCGTTCGACCTGCCCTGGTACCGCTTCCTGCTGGGCTTCGGCTTCGCCGCCGCGGTGCTGTCGCTGATCGCCGCCGCCCTCACCCACTATCTGTACGGCGGGCTGCGCATCACCAGCCCGGGCGCGCGCGCAACGGCCGCCGCCACCGGCCATCTGTCGGTGCTGCTCGGCCTCTTCGTCGCGCTGAAGGCCGTGGCCTACTGGCTCGACCGGTACAGCCTGGCGGTGAAGTCCAGCGACTTCAAGGCCACGGACAACTGGACGGGCCTCAGGTACGTCGACGCCAACGCGTACCTGCCGGCCAAGACGATCCTGTTCTGCATCGCCGTGATCTGCGCGCTGCTGTTCTTCGCCACGCTGTGGCGGCGCACCTGGCAGCTTCCGTTGATCGGCTTCGGTCTGCTGGTGCTCTCCGCGATCCTCATCGGCGGGCTGTACCCGGCGATCGTGCAGCAGTTCCAGGTCAAGCCGAACGAGCAGGCCAAGGAGATCCCGTACATCGAGAAGAACATCGAGGCAACGCGCAAGGCGTACGGCATCGACGGCGTGAAGATCGACGGGATCTCGGGCACGGGCGACAACGGCAACGCCAAGGAGCAGCGCGATCAGGCCGATTCGGTCGCTAGCTACCGGCTGAACGACCCGAACGTGGTCTCGCCGACGTTCCAGCAGCTGGAACAGGAGCGGAAGTACTACCAGTTCCCGACCACGCTGGACATCGACCGGTACAACGGCCAGGACACGATCATCGGTCTGCGTGAGCTGAACCTCGACCGCGTCGACAAGAAGAACTGGATCAACCAGCACTTCATCTACACGCACGGGTACGGCGCCATCGCGGCCAAGGGCACCGAGATCCAGCAGGGTTCCGACGGCTCCCCGGCCTTCACCGAGCAGGGCCTGCCCACCTCCGGCACCTTCAACAAGGGCTACGAGCAGCGGATCTACTTCGGCGAGAAGACCACCCAGTACTCGATCGTGGGCGGGCCCCAGAAGGAGCTCGACTACGAGGAGGCGGGCGGCCAGAAGACGTACCAGTACCAGGGCAAGGGCGGCATTGACCTGTCGAACCCGCTGAACCGCGCCGCTTACGCGGCCGCCTTCAGCGAGCCGCAGATGCTTTACTCCGGTGCCATCGGCGAGGGATCGGAGATCCTCTACAACCGCACGCCCAAGGAGCGCGTCGAGGCGGTCGCGCCCTGGCTGACCATCGACGGTGACGCCTACCCGACCGTCATCGGCAAGCGGGTCGTGTGGGTCGTCGACGCGTACACCACCACGAACGGCTATCCGTACGCATCGCGCACGACGCTCGGCACCACCACCACGGACGCGCTCACGGACGACGACAGCCAGCGCACGCTGGTCGCCCAGCAGAACCAGGTCAACTACATCCGCAACTCGGTGAAGGCGACCGTCGACGCCTACGACGGCACAGTCACCCTCTACACGTGGGACGAGAAGGACCCGGTCCTGAAGACGTGGAAGAACGCGTTCCCGGGCACGGTGAAGGCGAAGGCCGACATCCCGGCCGAGCTGAAGCAGCATCTGCGGTACCCGCAGGACCTGTTCAAGGTGCAGCGCGAGCAGCTGGGCGTCTACCACGTCACCAACGCCGACCAGTTCTACAACGCGAGTGACGTGTGGCAGGTACCGAACGACCCGACGAGCGGCGACCGCGTCGCCGTACCGCCGTACTACCTGTCGCTGAAGATGCCCGGCGACGACCAGCAGAGGTTCTCGCTGACGACCACCTTCACCCCGAGCGGACGGCCGAACCTGGCCGCGTACATGGCGGTGGACGCCGATGCGAACAGCGACCAGTACGGCACATTGCGGCTGCTCAGGATCACCGGCGAGTCCGAGGTCGACGGACCGGTGCAGTGGCAGAGCAAGTTGAGCTCGATCCCCGCGGTCCAGGAGTTCACGCGGAACGCGGAGACGTCGAAGTCGAACATGATCTTCGGCAATCTGCTCGCGGTGCCCATGGGCAACGGATTCCTGTACGTCGAACCGATCTATGTGCAGGGCAGCAACGCCGAGTATCCGCTGCTGAAGAAGGTCGCGGTGTCGTACGGAGGCAAGACCGCCTTCGAGGACACGCTCGACCAGGCGCTCAACAAGGTCTTCGGGGCCGAGGGAGCCACGCAGCCACCAGCCGAGGAACAGCCGGCCGAGCCGCCGACATCGGAGAACCCGACGGTGCAGGAGGCGCTCGACGATGCGCAGAAGGCCTTCGAGGCCGGACAGGAAGCCCTCAAGAAGGGCGACTGGGAGGCGTACGGCCAGGCGCAGAAGGACCTCGAGGACGCGCTGAAGCGGGCGGAGGATGCTCAGTCCAGGACCGCTGACAAGCCGGGGGACACGTCGGGCGACAAGTCCGGTGAGACCTCGGGCGACCAGAGCAGCAGCCAGGACAGCAGCAGTAACGAGGCGGCCGGCGGCGGCCAGAGCAGCGACAGCACGACCTGACCAGGGCGGCTCCGTCTCGCGTCGTGATACTGTTCCAGAACACGGCGCGGGGTGGAGCAGCTCGGTAGCTCGCTGGGCTCATAACCCAGAGGTCGCAGGTTCAAATCCTGTCCCCGCTACTGAAGTATCGAAGGCCCGGATCCATTCAGGATCCGGGCCTTCGGCATGTCTGCGTTCGCCGACTTGGTTCCCTCGCTCGCCGCCCCGGTTCCGTCGCTTGCCGCCCCGGTTCCGTCCGTGAGTTCACCCGTGAGAGCTGTTGACGACTGACGCTTGTACGAAGACTGCTCCAGGCGGTGGGAGTTGGGGATTCTGTGTTTCACTTGTCTCTCTGTGGGCATGTCGACAAAACGCTGAAGTGACCTCAATGGCTGCGGTATACCAGGTGTACCCAGGTTGCAGGTGGTGCGACGATGGACGTTATGGGGGACAAGGCAACTCTGTACGAGACGGGGCGGTTTGTGCATGCGGCCGACCGGGACGAGACCGGTGCGGCCGCGGAAGAGGCACGCAGGCGGCTCGCCGCCGCGAGCGGCGACGTCGAGGCGATGAGCGTCCTCGGGGCCATGCTGCTGCGCCGCGGCGACCTCGACGGGGCCGAGCCCCAGCTGCGCGCGGCCACCGCGGCCGGTGACCGTGCGGCCGCCAACAACCTGGGCGTCCTTCTGCACCAGCGCGGCTACGCCGACGAGGCGGCCGGATGGTGGCGTATCGCCGCCGTCGCGGGCTCCGCGGCAGCCGCACACGCGCTCGGCCGTTACCACCGCGAGCGCGGCGACGAGCCGGCGGCGGAGTACTGGCTGCGTCAGTCCGCCGAACAGGGCCATGCCCTCGGCGCGTACGCCCTCGCAGATCTCCTCGAGCACCGCAGCGACTCGGAGGCGGAAACCTGGATGCGGGCCGCCGCCGACCGTGGCCACCGCGAGGCCGCATACCGGCTGGCCCGGACGCTCGACCGGCGCGCGGCACAGGAGCACGGCGACGGCGCCCGCGTGGGCACGGTCCACGGGCACGCGGGCACGGTCCCGGCGCAGCGGCGACGCACGGCCGACAAGTCGCAGGCAACTGCGTCCGACGCCGCGCCGGACGGGGACGGAGGCCTGCCGGAAGGGAACGGCAGGCCGGAAAGGGGCGGCGTCAGGTCGTCAGGGAACGGCGTCAAGGTGGATAGGGGCAGCGTCAGGCCGGAGGGTGATGGCGTCAGGCCGGACGGGGACGGTCCGCCCGCGCTGACGCTCGCCCGGGAGGCCGAGCAGTGGTACCGGCAGGCGGCAGCCCGTGGGCACCGGCGCGCAGCGCTCCAGCTCGGCGCGATCCTCGAGAAGCGGGGGGAGCTGAAGGAGGCAGGGCGCTGGTATCTGACGTCCGCCAAGGACGGCGAAGCGCGTGCCGCGTGCGCGCTCGGCTTTCTGCTGCGCGACGCCGGGGACGAGGAGAACGCCGCGGTGTGGTGGCTCAAGGCCGCCCACGAAGGCGACGGCAACGCCGCCAACGCGCTGGGCGCCCTGCACGCCGAGCGCGGCGAGCCCCAGACCGCCGAGCGCTGGTACCGGGCGGCCATGGACGCGGGCGACGTCAACGGCGCCTACAACCTCGGCCTGCTCTGCGCCGGCCAGGGCCGCACCGCACAGGCCGAGCAGTGGTACCGGCGCGCCGCCTACGCCGGCCACCGTGAGGCCGCCAACGCGCTCGCCGTACTGCTGCTGCAGGGGGGCGACGCGGCCGGCGCCGAACCGTGGTTCTCCAAGGCCGCCGAGGCGGGCAGCGTGGACGCCGCGTTCAATCTCGGCATCCTCTGTGCGGGCCGCGGCCAGGAGGCGGGCGCGCAGCAGTGGTACGAGCGGGCCGCCGCGGCCGGGCACACCGAGGCCGCCCTCCAGGCCGGCATCGGCCGTCTGCGGGAAGGCGACGAGCGGGCCGCCGAGCGGCATCTGCGGTGCGCGGCGGGCGGCGGCAGCGCGGAGGCGGCGTACCGGCTCGCGAGCCTCCTGGACGCACGGCGCCCGCCGGCGAAGGCCCACGAACTCGGTGAGCCCGCGACGGAGAAGACCGAGTGCGAGGAGTGGTACGAGCGGGCCGCCGAGCAGGGGCACCGGCGCGCCCAGGTCCGGGTCGGCATGCTTGCCGCCGCTCGCGGCGACGTGGTCGAGGCGGCGCGCTGGTACCGGGAGGCGGCCGAGGCCGGCAGCCGGAACGGCGCATTCAACCTCGGGCTGCTGCTCGCCCGCGAGGGCAGCGAGCCGGAGGCCGCGCTGTGGTGGACACGGGCGGCCGACGCCGGGCACGGGCGTGCGGCGCTCCGGCTCGCGCTGCTCTACGCGCGTCGGGGTGAACTGGTGGAGGGGCAGCAGTGGTGCGACCGGGCGGTCGCGCTGGGGCCGGGGGAGGTCGCGGAGAGGGCTGCGCGGTTGCGGGACGCACTTCGGCAGGAGCTCTCTGCTTAGGTCTGCTCAGGGCACCGGACACGGCTCCGTCGGCCACCGCCCCCCGCCCGCCGTGAAAGCGATTTGCTCTCGCGCGTCGGGCTCGCGTAATGTGGGGTTCACCGACGCGGGGTGGAGCAGCTCGGTAGCTCGCTGGGCTCATAACCCAGAGGTCGCAGGTTCAAATCCTGTCCCCGCTACTGAAACGGAAGGCCCGGATCCACAGGATCCGGGCCTTCCGGCTTTCGTGGCCGTGCAGTGAGTGGCCGCCTACGGTTTGCGCCTACGGTTTGTGGCCGACCGCCTCCTCGTACAGGGCGCGGTTCACCGCCTTCTCCTCCGGCACCGGATCACCCTCGGAGACGCCCGCCGCGGTGTACGCGGCCTGGAGCCGGTCCGTCGTGCCCGAGCGGATCTCCCAGTCCATGCGCAGCGACGGGGTGGACTCCAGGACGGCCTCGTCCGTCTTCAGGAGCTTCGCCAGCTCGGCGACGAAGGACTTGTCCGATTTGTAGTCGCCGGCGAAGTAGGTGTTCACCGTGCGGATGTAGGCGCGCAGCAGGGCCACGCCCGCGTTCACGTCCTCGTTCAGCAGTTCCGGCCCGAACAGCATGCCGCCGAGCGGCTCGCCGGGCGGCTGGCCGCCCAGGAACGCGTAGCGGTCGTCGCCGTCGACCTTGCGCCACACCGGGTCGAGCAGCCAGGCCGAGTCGACGCCGCCGTTCTGGAGGGCTGTCAGGACGTCGGCCGAGCCCAGCTGCTGGAACTGGATCTTGTCGAGGCCGCCGCCGTGCTTCTTCAGCGCCTTGTTCATCGGGTACGCGATGACCGAGCCCTTGCCGATCATGGTGCCGAGCTTGCGGCCCGCCATCGGGACGTGCTCCGCGCTCTCGTTCTCCTTGAGCCGCACCCAGAGGCCGCTCTTCGATTCCGGGTCCGGCGAGAAGTTCCCGGCCACCCACTTGATGTCGAACCCGCCGTTGATGCCGTTCATCACCGCGGCCTCGGGCGCCGCCCACTGTGCGTCGATGTCGCCCTTCGCAAGGAGTGGCAGGGCGTCCGGGGTCGGCAGCACCTTGAGCTCGACGTCCAGGTTCTCCTTCGCGAACTCGCCCTTCTCCAGGGCCACGGTCAGCGGTGCCACGTACTCGGCGCTCAGGGTGCCGGTGGCGATCGTCAGTTTGCGTTTCTTCGCGAGCGGCTGCGGGGCGGGCGCGCCCTTGTCGCAGCGGGCGGGCTCCCGGTCCGCGGACAGGTCGGCAGGGTCCGTCCAGCTGCCCTCGCCGCAGCCGGACACCGCCTTGACGGCGCGGGGCTTTGTGGCAGCCCCGGTGCTCGAGCCGTCGTTCTTCGCACAGCCCGCCGAGGCGAGCAGGGCCCCGGCGACGAGCAGGGCGGTCGCGACAGTACGGGTGTGCATCAACCCTCCGTACGGCAGTTTCGAAAGCGTCCGACGTGTCATGACTGGCCCCGCCCCCGGTCGCGCGGGGCCCACGGAGTGAGCAGCCGGCCGACGAGTCGTACGACCTCGGAGAAGACGACGCCCAGCACGGCGACACAG
This sequence comes from Streptomyces himalayensis subsp. himalayensis, assembly GCF_013778455.1. Taxonomy (GTDB): domain Bacteria; phylum Actinomycetota; class Actinomycetes; order Streptomycetales; family Streptomycetaceae; genus Streptomyces; species Streptomyces himalayensis. The sequence continues at coordinate 208,273 of NZ_JACEHE010000001.1, forward strand.
ACGATGCCGACGAACATCACGTCGTTCTGGAAGAGCGCACGTGAATCGAAGATCAGATGGCCCAGGCCGTTCGTCGCGGCGATCTGCTCCGACGCGACGATCACGAGAACCGCGACACCCGCAGCGATCCGGGCGCCGACCAGCACCGCGGGAAGTGACGCGGGCAGGAGTACGTGGCGGAACATCTGCCACGGCGAGGCGCCGAAGACCTGCCCGGCGTCGCGGTGTCCCTCCGGGACGGCGAGCACGGCCGCCATCGTCGAGATCCAGACGAAGAAGAAGACCGTGGCCGCGACCAGCGCGACCTGCGGGCCCTCACCCAGGCCGAACATGTTCAGGAAGATCGGCAGCAGGGCCAGCTTGGGGACGACGTACAGGGCGTCGAGGAGGGGTTCCAGGGCGGCCCGTACGAGGGAGAGCGAGCCCATGAGCAGGCCGAGCGCGTAACCGGCCAGCGTGCCGATCGCGTATCCGGCGAGCACGCGCTTGAGCGTGGCCCATACGTCCGGCCAGAGATCGCCGTCCGCGGCCCGCTCCCAGCCGTCCGCGAGGATCGTGCTGGGCGCCGGGTAGACGCGGTCGTCGATCCAGGCCTGTACCGCGGCCAGCTGCCACAGCAGGACCAGGACGAGGGGCACGGCGACCGCCAGGGAGAGTTCCAGGGCGCGGCGCCTGCGGTGGGTGCGTACGGGGTTCAGCTCCTGCGGGCCGGGGCGGCGGACCAGTACCGCCTCGTCGCCGGCGCGTTCCTTGCGTACGTGTGCGGGTGCGGGGTGAATGCTCATGCCGGCACCGCCTCCCTGCGGACCTCGCCGCGCAGCAACTCCCACAGCTCGCTCTTGAGCGCGGTGAACTCCGGGGCCGAGCGGACGTCGCCGGAGCGCGGGCGGCCGAAGGGCGGGCGGCGCTCGGCGATGATCCGGCCCGGACGGGCCGACATGACGAGGACCCGGTCGCCGAGGACGATCGCCTCTTCCAGGCTGTGGGTGATGAAGAGGGTGGTGGTCCTGGTGGTCCCCGTGAGGTCGAGGAGCTCGTCCTGGAGGATCGTGCGCAGCTGGGCGTCCAGCGCGGCGAACGGCTCGTCCATCAGGAGGATCTCGGGCTCGACGGCGAGCGCACGGGCGATCGCCACGCGCTGTCGCATACCGCCGGAGAGTGTGGCGGGATAGGCGCCCACGAAGTCGGCGAGGCCCATGCGGACCAGCCAGTCGTGTGCACGGGCGTTCGCCTCGCGGCGCGGGACGCGCTGGATGTCGAGGCCGAAGCGGACGTTGGCCAGGACCGTCTTCCAGTCGTAGATGCCGTAGTCCTGGAAGATCATCGCGGCGGGACGGGGGGATGCGGTGCGGATCTGCAGCTCGCCCGTGGTGGGGCGGAGGAGGCCCGCGGCTATGCGGAGGAGGGTTGACTTTCCGCAGCCGGAGGGGCCGACGATGCAGGCGAACTCGCCGGGGGCGATGTCGAGGTCCACGGGCCCGAGAGCGTGGACCGCTCTCGGGCTCCGGCCGAAGGTGCGGGTGAGGGCGGTGGCCCTGAGTTTGGGGGCCTGGGTGGCTGTGGGGTTCGGGTGCGGCTCTCCCACGGGTCTTCTCCTTGCGGAGTGGGGATGTGTGAGCGCCGTCGACGATATGACGGACCGTCAGGATCTGGAAGAGGGTGCGCCGATGTGGGTTGGGGTGCTGCGGGTGGCAGCGCAAGAAGCCCCGGCGCCTTTCGGTGCCGGGGCTTCCAGGAGTGTGTGTCAGGCGCCCGCGCAGTTCGGGCAGACGCCTCGGTACGTGACCTCGACGTCCGAGATCGTGAAGCCGAAGCGCTCGGTGTCGGGGAGGTCGGCGAGCGGGTTGCCGCTCGGGTGGACGTCGCGGATGGCGCCGCACTGGCCGCAGACCAGGTGCTGATGCGGTCGGTGCGCGTTCGGGTCGTACCGCTTCGCGCGCTTGTCCGTGCTGACCTCGATCACTTCGCCGAGTGATACGAGCTCGCCCAGCGTGTTGTACACCGTCGCCCGGGAGATCTCGGGCAGCTTGGCAACGGCCCGGGCATGCACCTCGTCGGCCGTCAGGTGGACGTGTTCGCCGTCGAGGACCTCGGCCACGACACGCCGCTGCGCGGTCATTCGCCATCCGCGTCCGCGCAGTCGTTCCAACAGGTCACTCATGAAAACCAGCCTAACAGCAGGGGGACCAGATTCCGAACGGGTGTGACTTTGGAAGATTACTTGACTTAGACATTGTCTATCGTAGGATCGAGCTCGGCTTTGGCCAAGCGACAGGAACAGGCAGAAGTGACGTGGGCACCATGACCGAACCCCGCATTCCGACCACCGCCGCGGAGCCGCGCGGTGCCGGTCCCCGGGTGAAGGCCGCCCGCGTCCCGCTGCACGAGACCGTCCGGGACGGTGAACACCTCGGCGTCGACGCGACCGCCTCCGGGGTGCGCGATCGCGTAGGCCACATCTCCCCCCGCAGTTCCTGATCACCGTGATCCGCCTAGTCCGGAAGGATTCCCATGACTCAGAACCACGACGCGATCGTCACTGACGACAAGCCGGAGGAGGCAGGTCGCTGCCCGGTCGCGCACGGGCGCGCCCCGCACCCGACTCAGGGCGGCGGTAACCGCCAGTGGTGGCCGGAACGGCTCAACCTGAAGATCCTGGCCAAGGACCCGGTCGTCGCGAACCCGCTCGGCGAGGAGTTCGACTACGCCGAGGCGTTCCAGGCCCTTGACCTGGCGGCCGTGAAACAGGACATCGCCGAGGTGCTGACCACCTCGCAGGACTGGTGGCCCGCCGACTTCGGCAACTACGGCCCGCTGATGATCCGGATGGCCTGGCACAGCGCCGGCACCTACCGCATCAGCGACGGTCGCGGCGGTGGCGGCCGTGGTCAGCAGCGCTTCGCGCCGCTGAACAGCTGGCCGGACAACGGCAACCTCGACAAGGCCCGCCGCCTGCTGTGGCCGGTCAAGAAGAAGTACGGCCAGTCCATCTCCTGGGCCGACCTCATGATCCTCACGGGTAACGTCGCGCTGGAGCAGATGGGCTTCGAGACCTTCGGCTTCGGCGGCGGCCGCGCCGACGTCTGGGAGGCCGACGAGGACGTCTACTGGGGCCCCGAGACCACCTGGCTCGACGACCAGCGCTACACCGGCGACCGCGAGCTGGAGAACCCGCTCGGCGCCGTCCAGATGGGCCTCATCTACGTCAACCCGGAGGGCCCGAACGGCAACCCGGACCCGATCGCCGCGGCCCGCGACATCCGTGAGACGTTCCGCCGGATGGCGATGAACGACGAGGAGACGGTCGCCCTGATCGCGGGCGGTCACACCTTCGGCAAGACCCACGGCGCGGGCCCGGCGGACCACGTCGGCAACGACCCCGAGGCCGCCACGATGGAGGAGCAGGGCCTCGGCTGGAAGAACTCCTTCGGCACCGGCAAGGGCGCGGACGCCATCACGTCCGGCCTGGAGGTCACCTGGACCGCCACGCCGACCCAGTGGAGCAACGGGTTCTTCAAGAACCTCTTCGAGTACGAGTACGAGCTCACCCAGAGCCCGGCCGGCGCCCACCAGTGGGTGGCGAAGGACGCCCCGGAGATCGTCCCCGACGCGCACGACTCGTCGAAGAAGCACCGCCCGCAGATGCTCACCACGGACCTGGCGCTGCGCTTCGACCCGATCTACGAGCCGATCTCCCGTCGCTTCTACGAGAACCCCGACGAGTTCGCGGACGCCTTCGCCCGGGCCTGGTACAAGCTGACCCACCGCGACATGGGCCCGAAGTCGCTGTACCTCGGCCCGGAGGTCCCGGAGGAGACCCTGCTGTGGCAGGACCCGCTGCCGGAGGCCGAGGGCGAGGCCATCGACGCCGAGGACATCGCGGCCCTCAAGGCCAAGCTCCTCGACTCGGGGCTGACCGTCTCGCAGCTGGTGTCCACCGCGTGGGCGTCGGCCTCGACGTTCCGCGGCAGTGACAAGCGCGGCGGCGCCAATGGCGCCCGCATCCGCCTGGAGCCGCAGAGCGGCTGGGAGGTCAACGAGCCCGACCAGCTGGCACAGGTGCTGCGTGTCCTCGAGGGGATCAAGTCGGAGTTCGACTCCGGTGCCAAGAAGGTCTCCCTGGCCGACCTGATCGTGCTCGGCGGTGTCGCCGCCGTGGAGAAGGCCGCCAAGGACGCCGGCTTCGACGTCGAGGTGCCCTTCACCCCGGGCCGCGTCGACGCGACCGAGGAGCACACCGACGCGGAGTCCTTCGCCGCGCTGGAGCCCACCGCCGACGGTTTCCGCAACCACCTCGGCAAGGGCAACCGCCTCCCGGCCGAGTACCTGCTGCTCGACAGGGCGAACCTGCTCACCCTGAGCGCCCCCGAGCTGACGGTCCTCGTCGGTGGCCTCCGCGTCCTGGGCGCGAACAGCAACGGGTCGAAGCACGGCGTCTTCACCGAGACCCCGGGCAAGCTGACCAACGACTTCTTCGTCAACCTGCTCGACCTGGGCACGGAGTGGAAGTCGACGTCCGCGGACCAGACCACGTTCGAGGGCCGTGACGCCGACACGGGCGAGGTCAAGTGGACCGGCACCCGTGCCGACCTGGTCTTCGGCTCGAACTCCGAGCTGCGCGCGCTCGCGGAGGTCTACGCGAGCGACGACGCGAAGGAGAAGTTCGTGAAGGACTTCGTCGGGGCGTGGGACAAGGTCATGAACCTCGACCGGTTCGACCTCGTCTGACCTGTCGAACCACTGAGGGCCGGACCCTTCCCGGGGTCCGGCCCTCTCCGGCGCCCGTGCGGATGTGATCCGTACGGGCGCCGTCGCGATCAGCCCGCCAGCGACGTCGTATGCCGCCGGCTCGGTGCCCAGCAGCGGATGATGTCGCGTACCGAGACGATGCCGACCGGCTCGTGGCCGCGGTCGTCGAGCACGACCAGATGCCGGAAGCCGCCGTGCGTCATGGCGTCCGCGGCATCCTCGAGAGTCCATGTCGGGGCCGCGAAGACGACGTTGTTGGTGGTGTGGGTGCCGGCCTTCTCGCGGTCCGGGTCCTGGCCGAGACCGACTGAGTTCAGGATGTCGCGCTCGGTCAGTATGCCGAGCCCGCTCGTGTCGGGGTCGAGGACGACGGCCGCGCCGACACGGCGTGCCGACATCAGCTGGGCTGCCTGGCGGAGGGTGTGGTCGGGGCCGATGATGAGGACCAACGTGCTCATGGCGTCACGGACGAGCATGGGATGGAGCCACCTCCTGCGGTTCCGCTTCCGAGCCCCCGGTGCCCCGAGCAGAGCACCTGTTGAACCGTTCACAAGTTCACAAGTGGGGGGACTCCCAGGGTTGCAGCGAAGCGGGAACTCATCAAGGGGCGCGTACGGGCACCTGGCGCGCCTGGTTACGCGCCGTACCCGCCGACGTCAGTACCGCTGGTGACGTCAGTACCGCTGGTTCAGATAGCCCAGCAGCTCCTCGTGGAGCGGGCCGTTCGACGCGGCCGCGTTCCCGCTGTGCGGGCCAGGACGCCCGTCAAGGCCGGTGAACGTGCCGCCTGCCTCCGTCACGATGATCGCGTTGGCCGCCATGTCCCACAGGGACAGCTCCGGCTCCGCGCAGATGTCGACAGAGCCCTCGGCGACCATCATGTACGGCCAGAAGTCGCCGTAGCCGCGGGTGCGCCACACCGCCCGCGTGAGATCCAGGAAGCCGTCTAGCCGACCCTGCTCCTCCCAGCCGCTCAGGCTCGAGTACGCGAAAGATGCGTCGGCCAGCCGCGACACGCGCGAGACGTGCAGTCGGCTCGCGGACGTCAGGCTGCGCCCCGTGAACGCGCCGTGCCCCTTCGCCGCCCACCAGCGGCGGCCCAGCGCAGGCGCCGACACCACGCCGACCACCGGCTGGAAGCCGCCCTCGCCCGCCTCCATCAGCGAGATGAGCGTCGCCCAGACCGGCACACCGCGTACGTAGTTCTTGGTGCCGTCGATCGGGTCGATCACCCAGCGGCGCGGGCCCGTGCCCTCGATGCCGTACTCCTCGCCGAGGATCGCGTCGCGCGGGCGCGCCCGCCCGAGGTGGCCGCGGATGAGCTCCTCGGCCGCCTTGTCGGCCTCGCTCACCGGCGTCATGTCCGGTTTGGTCTCCACCTTGAGGTCGAGGGCCTTGAACCGGTCCATCGTCGCCGCGTCGGCGGCGTCCGCGAGGACGTGGGCGAGACGCAGGTCATCGTGATAGTCGGGCATGGGCGAACAGTATCGATCTCCTCGCGGATGCGGCCACATGGCCTCTGGGAGCAAGGACTGCACCGGTTCCCGTCCATTACGGGCAGTCACGTACGAACCCTTGACAGTGCTCGTGGGCGCGTCAACCCTGACACGGGAGCCGCTCGGCCGGGGAGGCGATGATGCCTGCAGCGCGGGAATCCTTGTTGGACGCGGCCTACATGGCGCTGGCGCGACGTCCGTGGTCCGGGGTGCGGATGGTCGACGTCGCGGCCGTGGCCGGGGTCTCGCGGCAGACTCTGTACAACGAGTTCGGAAGCAAGGACGGGCTCGCCCGCGCGCTGGTGCGCCGTGAGGCCGACGCGTATCTGTCGGGTGTCGACCGCGCCCTGGTGAGCCATGTCGAACCGCGGGAACGGCTCGCTGCCGCTGCCGAGTGGACCGTCGTGGCGGCGCGCGGGAACGTGCTGGTGCGGGCTGTGCTGACCGGGTGCTGGAGTGAGCGGCTGCCGTCGCTGACGCTTTCCGCCGTGCCGTCGTCGTCCGCTGTGCCGGCGCAGCGGCGGGCGGACGGGCCGTTGCCGTCGCCCTCCGACGTGGTCGGGCTTGTCCGGGACCGGGCTATGGCCTACCTGGCCCCGGCGGGTACCTCGAGGTACGAGGCGGTGGAGGTGGCGGGGGCGTGCGAGGTTGCCGTGCGGCTGGCTTTGTCGTGCGTGGTTGCCCCTGTGGGGGAGGGCGCGGTCGGGCAGCTGGTGCGGGAGGCGTTGGGCAGCGGTGCGCTGCGGTTGTGATCTTTCTGCGGGCGATCGCCCACAGTGTCAGCGCGACCGCCCGCGGTCAGTACGACCACCCAAAGTGTCAGCGCGACCGCATGCAGTCAGTACGACCACCCGCAGTGTCAGTACGACCACCCGCAGTGTCAGTACGACCGCCACCAGTGTCAGTGAGCCGACCCCGAGAGCTGGAGCCCGATCACGCCGACGATGACCAACGTGATCGAGACGATCTTCATCGTCGAGACCAGGTCGCCGAGGAAGACCATGCCGTAGATCGCGGTGCCCGACGCGCCGATCCCCGTCCACACCGCGTACGCCGGACCGATGTCGAGGCGTCGCAGGGCGAGCGTCAGCAGTCCGAAGCTGCCGAGCGCGAAGCAGGCGAAGGCGATCGTGGGCCAGAGTCTGGTGAAGCCGTGCGAGAGCTTGAGGCAGACCGCGAAGCCCGTCTCCAACAGACCGGCCACGATGACCAGCAGCCATGCCAACGCCATGTATCCGCCTCCCGCGTCAGGTGATCGCGTCAGATGACCGTTCCGTGACCGCTTCGTCTGGCTTGGATCCAGCTTGGTGCGATTATGCACTTACCGTTGCGGTCCCGGCGCAAACACCGGGAGGTCGGCCGGCGAACTCGGGACGTCGGTCGTGACGTTCAGTCGCCTTCGCGGCGCTCCCGGGTCGCCAGCAGCCGGCGCAGCGAGTACAGCCGTGCCGGATCAGCATGGCCCTCGGCCACCCATTCGTCGAGCGCGCAGTCCTGCTCGTCGTGGCTGCAGGCGCGCGGGCAGCCCTCCGTGCCGGGCTCCAGGTCCGGGAAGGCGTGGATGACCCGGGACGGGTCGACATGGGCGAGGCCGAAGGACCGTACGCCCGGAGTGTCTATCACCCAGCCGTCGCCCGCGCCGTCCCCGGCGCCGAGCAGGGGCAGGGCCAGGGCTGATGTGGTGGTGTGCCGGCCGCGGCCCGTCACCGCGTTGACGAGCCCGGTGGTCCGTCGGCGGTCCTCCGAGACCAGCGCGTTGACCAGCGTCGTCTTGCCCACACCGGAGTGGCCGACGAACGCGGTGATCTTTCCGTCGAGATGCTCGTGCACGCGCTCCGCGGCGCTGCCGTCCTCCAGCTCGCCACGGCTGGTGACGACATACCGGACACCGAAGGCGCCGTACATCTCGAGCAGCTTGTCCGGCGGGGCGAGGTCGGACTTGGTGAGGACGAGCAGCGGTTCGAGCCCCCCGTCGTACGCCGCGACCAGACAGCGGTCGATCAGGCGCGGCCGCGGCTCGGGGTCGGCGAGTGCGGTGACGATGGCGAGCTGGTCGGCGTTGGCGACGACCACGCGCTCGTACGGATCGTCGTCGTCGGCCGTGCGCCGCAGGACCGAGGTGCGCTCGGAGATCCGCACGATGCGGGCGAGGGTGTCCTTCTGGCCGGACAGATCGCCGACCAGGTGGACCCGGTCGCCTACGACGGCGGCCTTGCGGCCGAGCTCGCGGGCCTTCATCGCGAGGACGACGCGGTCCTCGACGAGGCAGGTCAGCCGCCCCCGGTCGACGGTGAGGACCATGCCCTCCGCGGCGTCCTCGTGCTTCGGGCGGATGCTCGTACGGGGCCGGTTGCCCTTGCGGTTGGGGCGGACCCGGACGTCGTCCTCGTCGGTGTGCTTGCCGTAGCGGCGCATGGCTCGGAATCCCGCCCGTCAGTTCCCGAGCATTCCGGCCCACATGTCGGGAAAGTCCGGCAGGGTCTTCGCCGTCGTCGCGACGTTCTCGATCTCCACGCCTTCCACGGCGAGGCCGATGACGGCGCCCGCGGTGGCCATGCGGTGGTCGTCGTACGTATGGAAGACGCCGCCGTGCAGCGGGCGCGGGCGGATGTGGAGCCCGTCCGCGGTCTCGGTGACGTCGCCGCCCAGCTCGTTGATCTCCTTGGTGAGGGCCGCGAGCCGGTCCGTCTCGTGCAGACGCAGATGGGCGACGCCGCGCAGGGTCGACGGGGAGTCGGCGAGGGCCGCCACGGCCGCGATGCCGGGGGTGAGCTCGCCGACCTCGCTCAGGTCGGCGTCGATGCCGTGGATCGAGCCGGAGCCGGTGAACACCAGGCCCTGATCGGTCAGCTCGCAGGAGCCGCCCATCTCGGTGAAGAGCTGGCGCAGCCGGTCGCCGGGCTGGGTGGTGCGCTCGGGCCAGTCCGGGATGACGACACGGCCGCCGGTGACCAGGGCCGCGGCCAGGAACGGCTGGGCGTTCGACAGGTCCGGCTCGATTGTGAGATCCACACCGAGCACGGCGCCCGGAGTGACCCGCCAGACGTTCGGTTCGCCGCCAGACTCCGGCGTGTCCACCTGGGCTCCGGCGTTGCGGAGCATGTCGACGGTCATCCGGATGTGCGGCATCGAGGGCAGGGCCGAGCCGATGTGGCGGACCTCGACGCCCTGGTTGAAGCGCGGGGCGGAGAGCAGCAGGGCGCTCACGAACTGCGACGACGAGGAGGCGTCGACCTCGACCGGACCGCCGTCCAGCGCTCCGCCGCCGAAGACGGTCATCGGCAGGGCACCGCGGCCGTCGTCGTCGATCCGCGCACCGAGGACGCGGAGGGCGTCGATCACGCCGTTCAGCGGACGCTCGTACGAGCGGGGGTCGCCGTCGAACCGCACGGGACCGTCCGCGAGCGCCGCGACCGGCGGCAGGAAGCGCATCACGGTGCCGGCGTTGCCGACGTCGACCGTGGCCGGCCCCTGGAGCCCCGAGGGGATGACGCGCCAGGCCTCGCCCGACGCGGCGGGGCCGCCGGCGACGGTGGAGCTGGAGGACACCGTCTCCTCGATGCCGACACCCATGGCGCGCAGACCGCCCGCCATCAGCAGCGTGTCGCGGGAGCGCAGCGGACGCCGCAGCCAGCCGGGCTCGGCGGCCAGGGAGGCCAGGACGAGGGCCCGGTTCGTGACCGACTTGGATCCGGGCACGTGGACCGTCGCGTCGACGGCCGCGCTCGCGTGCGGGGCGGGCCAGAGGTCGATGTGCGCTGGGTTCTCGGTCATGCCCCTCACTTTAGTGGTTGGCCATGTCCGGAGATCTTGATCAAATGTGGCGAAACCCATGCGAAACAGTGCGCTGATATGCGGCTGGGTGCGCATTCTCGTCGAACATCGGTCCGCTCGGCCCAACGGGTTGCTCTGACCGGCTCATACCGGGTCCCCTGACCGGCTCATACGTCGAGCAGCCACCGGCCGCCGCCGATGAGCGCGCAGAGCGACACGGCATGGAAGAGGAAGAGCCACATCCCCGCCGGAACGTGCGTGAGCCGCGACAACTGGTCCGCGTCCGAGTCGCCGGCACTGCCCCTCCGCCGCTTCGCCTGCAGTTCGAAGGCGGGCCGTACGCCGCCGAGGAGCAGGAACCACACCACGACGTACGCGAAGGCCGCCTGCACCTGCGGACCCGTGAGCCAGGAGACGAGCAGGAACGCACCGCCGGTGACGATCAGCGTCAGGGCGCCGTACGCGTTGCGGATCATCACCAGCATCGCGACGAGCAGGGCGGTGGCGAGCCACAGCAGGGCCGTGATGTGGTCCGCGGCAAGCAGTGCAGCGCCACCGAGGCCGAGCAGCGGGGGAGCGGTGTACCCGGAGGCCGCGGTGAGGATCATGCCCAGCCCGGTGGGCCTGCCGCGGCTGACAGTGAGGCCGCTGGTGTCGGAGTGCAGACGTATGCCGTCCAGGCGGCGGCCGGTGAGGAGAGCGACCAGGCCGTGACCGCCCTCGTGGGCGATGGTGATCGCGTTGCGGGCGAGCCGCCACGGGCGGTACGGCACGACCACGGCGAGCGCGACGGCCGCGGTGGCGAGCACCACCCACTGGTCGGGGTCCGGCTGGGTGCCGAAGACGCGGTCCCAGAGGGAGGCGAGTGATGCACTCGCGGTGGTCGTTGCGCTCTCCATGTCTGGGGCGGGCTCCTCTCGGGCGCGAAGCACCCTGGAAGGGTGGTGGTGGGAGACGGGTCGGGCTGGCAGTGTGGCACGTATGTGCGGACGGTATGCATCGAGTCGTAGGCCCGAGGATCTCGCAGGAATCTTTGAGATCGAGAAGTGGGACGCCAAGGAGACGCTGGAGCCCGACTACAACGTGGCTCCCACCAAGGACGTCTACGCGGTACTCGACCGTCCTCTGAAGGACGCCGACAGCCCACGACCGGTTCGCCAGCTGCGGACGCTCACCTGGGGACTCGTACCGTCGTGGGCCAAATCACCCGAGGGCAGGGCGCGGATGATCAACGCGCGTGCGGAGACGGTGCACGAGAAGCCGTCGTACCGGCGCGCCTTCTCCTCCCGGCGCTGCATCATCCCCGCCGACGGCTATTACGAGTGGGTGACCGGGTCCGCCGAGCGCGATCTCGAGGTCCAGGGCAAGAAGAAGCGGCCGCGGAAGCAGCCGTATTTCGTGACGCCCGCGGACGGGTCCGTCTTCGCGATGGCTGGGCTGTACGAGTTCTGGCGCGACCGGACGCTGCCGGACGATCATCAGCGGGCGTGGTGGGTGACGTGTGCCGTGATCACGACGGAGGCGGAGACCGGGCCGCTCGCGGTCGCCCCGGCGGAGGGGCCGGGGTCGTTGGCCCAGATCCATCCTCGGATGCCGTTGATGCTTCCGGCTGATCGGTGGGATGCGTGGCTGGATCCGTCTCGCACGGATCCTGAGGATCTGCGGGGCCTGCTTGCCCCGCCTCCCGAGGGGCTGATGCGGGCGTATCCCGTTTCCACGGCGGTCAGTGATGTGCGGAACAACGGGCCCGAGCTGTTGAAGGAGCTGGATGCCCCCGAGGTGGGCACCCTGTTCTGAGGGCTCACCCTCATGGGCCAGCGCGCCCTTCGTCGCGGGCACAGCCCACAGCAGTGCCCGCAGCGGTAGCGCGGCAGTATGGGGCTGTGACGCGTACTGAGAACGTCGAGACCGATGCTGGGGCGGCCCGCATCGCCTGGTATCCCGCTGAGCCGAAGGCGCGGATCGTGCTTGCTCTCGGGCATGGGGCCGGTGGGGGGACCGAGGCGCGGGATCTCCAGGCGCTCGCCGGGGTGCTGCCTGCGCGCGGGGTGACCGTCGCGCTCGTCGAGCAGCCCTGGCGGGTGGCCGGGAAGAAGGTGGCGCCCGCGCCGAAGACGTTGGACGTCGGATGGCGGGGGGTGTGGCCGGCGCTTGAGAAGCCCGGGCTGCCCGTCGTCTCCGGCGGCCGCAGCGCCGGGGCCCGCGTCGCCTGCCGTACGGCCGTCGAGCTGGGCGCCCACGCCGTGCTCGCCCTCAGCTTTCCGCTGCACCCGCCCGGCAAGCCGGAGAAGTCCCGCGCCGAGGAGCTGCTCGGCTCCGGCGTGCCCACACTCGTCGTCCAGGGCGGCAACGATCCCTTCGGGAGGCCGGAGGAGTTCCCGAAGGGGGACTACGAGCTCGTCGAGGTGCCGCACGGCGATCACGGGTTCGCCGTGCCGAAGAAGGCAGCGCTCGGCCAGGACGAGGCCCTGGAGATCATCACCGACGGTGTCGCCGAGTGGCTTGTGTCACTCGAATGACGCCATTGTTGCCTGCCGGGAATGTTCGAGCCCCGAACCACTGTTGTGGCGGACAGACGGTACCGACAGCCGGTACCGGACCGTTCGTAGTTCGTAGGAGAGGAAGTCCGCCGCATGGGTTCGACCATCTGCCCGAACCGCAGCAGCGCCGCTGACCTGGACTGGACGGTGCTGACCGCGGTCAAGAACGCCCCCATTCGGGCGGCGGGCGGACCGGATCGTCGTCTATCCTCCGATTCGAGTGGGGTCGGACGCGGCTCCGCCACATCGCTGGAGGAGGTGGGTCCGGTCGCTGGGACCGACGCAGGGACCGACAACGGCCAGGCGGATCAGCCCGAGGGCGCGGAGACGGCTGCCGAGCGTAACGCGCGCTTCGAGCGGGATGCCCTGGAGTTCCTCGACCAGATGTACTCGGCCGCGCTGCGCATGACGCGCAACCCCGCAGATGCCGAGGACCTGGTGCAGGAGACGTATGCCAAGGCGTACGGCTCGTTCCACCAGTTCCGCGAGGGCACGAACCTCAAGGCGTGGCTGTACCGCATCCTCACGAACACGTTCATCAACAGCTACCGCAAGAAGCAGCGCGAGCCGCAGCGCAGTGCCGCCGAGGAGATCGAGGACTGGCAGCTGGCGCGCGCCGAGTCGCACATGTCGACGGGGCTGCGCTCCGCCGAGTCGCAGGCGCTCGATCACCTGCCCGACTCGGACGTGAAGGCGGCGCTGCAGGCGATCCCCGAAGAGTTCCGTATCGCCGTGTATCTGGCGGACGTTGAGGGCTTTGCGTACAAGGAGATCGCGGACATCATGGGTACACCCATCGGTACTGTGATGTCGCGGCTTCACCGCGGCCGCCGCCAGCTGCGGGGCATGCTGGAGGACTACGCCCGCGACCGCGGGCTCGTCCCGGCCGGCGCCGGAGAGTCGGACGAAGCGAAAGGGTCGGGCTCATGAGCTGCGGAAAGCCGCACGAGACTGACTGCAGTGAGGTACTCGACCATCTCTATGAGTACCTGGACCATGAGATGCCGGACACCGACTGCAGCAAGTTCGAGCACCACTTCGAGGAGTGCTCGCCGTGCCTGGAGAAGTACGGGCTCGAGCAGGCCGTGAAGAAGCTGGTCAAGCGCTGCTGCGGCCATGACGACGTGCCCGCCGGGCTGCGGGCGAAGGTCATGGGACGCATCGAGCTGATCCGGTCCGGCCAGGCCGTTCCCGATCACGACGTGACGATCTCGGACCTGCCGGCGGGCGCCCAAGAGGGCTGAGACCTCCCCGCACGCATACCCACCAGGCCGCGGCATTGCGCCGCGGCCTGGTGGCGTTCTGTACGCAGGCTTGGCGGCGCTCTGTATGCAATGTCGTCACCCGAATGTGCTAATCCGTGGCCGCGGCGCCATGGGAATCACCCATTGCCGCCCCCGTGCCGCTCGCGCCGCTCTATTCTCCGGAGCCTTGACGGGCTTTGCCCGGCCGTACGGCCCGGGCCACGCGAGGGGAGCGCCATGCGGTCGGTTCCACCGTGCGCCCGCGTCTTCATCGCCTGCGTCACCGTGGCCGCCGTCGCCTGTGCGGTTCCCGCTCTGACACCGCGTACCCCCTGGCTCGCGGTGGCGCTGCTCGCCCTGCTCTACGCCGGGTGCGAGCAGGCGCCGCGGTTCCGGATCGCCGGGCGCCGGGCTCCCGAGGGCATGGGCACCTTCTTCCCGGTGCTGCTTGCCGGAGCGTTCCTGCTGCCGCCCGCGGCCGCCGCGCTGGTCGCCGTGCCCGGCGGGCTCCTCGCCCCCGTCGAACAGCGGCCCCAGGGGGTACGCCGGGTCTGGCGCGCCGCCCAACTCGCCCTGAGTGCCTGGGCGGCCGCCACGGTGCAGGCGCCGCTGGGCGGGCTCGGCGCCGTGACCGCCGCCGACTTCCCGTACGTCCTCGTCCCCGTCGGGGCCGCCGTGCTCGCCTTCTGCTGCGTCCTGTCGTACCTGGACAGCGGCATCCTTGCGGCGGCGAGGGGAGTGCCTCCCGTGCCCTTCCGGCGGAGGGGAGTGGCGGCGGTGTCCGCCGCGGGGCGGGGGCTGCTCCTGCGCTCGCTCGCGCCCGTCGGGGTGCACGGGCTCGCCGGGCTGATGATGGCCGTGCTGTGGCGCAGCCCGTACGGCCCGCTCGCCGCGCTGCTCGTGCTGCTGCCGATGTACGTCTCCTGCTGGGTCTTCGCGCAGTACCACCACGAGCGCAACGCCCATCGGGCCACCATCCGTGCACTCGTGCAGGCGGTCGACATCAAGGACGAGTACACGCGCGGGCACAGCGAGCGCGTCGGACAGGCGTCGATGATGATCGCGCGGGAACTGGGCATGGACGACGAGCGGGTGGAGGTGCTGCGGTTCGCCGGCATCCTGCACGACGTGGGCAAACTCGGCGTACCGACACGGCTGTTGAGGAAGGACGGTCCGCTGACCCCGCAGGAGCGGCGCATCATCGAACTGCATCCGGAGTACGGCCACGAGATGGTGCGCGGCATCGGGTTCCTGGGGGAGGCGCGGACCGCGATCCTCCACCACCACGAGCGGCTGGACGGCAGCGGTTACCCGTACGGGCTCGTGGGCCACCAGATCCCCGAGTGCGCGCGGGTGGTGGCCGTCGCCGACGCCTTCGACGCGATGACGTCGACACGGTCGTACCGGAGGGCACGGCCGGTGGCGGTCGCGGTGGAGGAACTGAAACGGTGCGCCGGGGCCCAGTTCGACCCGCAGATGGTACGGGCCCTGGTGCGCGCCCTCGAGCGCCACGGCTGGCACCCGGCGGTCACGGCGGACGAGCCCGGCCCCCACGGGGCGGTGCCCGCCGCTCGACCGGCACCTGTCCGCGCGGACAAGGCGTCGTGACCGGGCACGGGGGCCCGGACCCGGGGGCCCCACGCCGCTCAGCGACCCGGGCCTCGCGCCGCTCCGCGGCGGGCATCCCGCGCCGCTCCGCGCCGGGGGCTCTGCGCCGCTTGGCGGCACGGATCTTGCGTCGCTCTTCGCCGGAGTCATCGCGCGGTGGGGCGTCGGACGTGCCGCCTGGCTTGGTGCGGGGGGCTTCGCGTGGTGGGGCGTCGGATGAGCGGCCTGGCTTGGTGCGGGGGGGGTCGCGTGGTGGGGCGTCGGATGAGCGGCCTGGCTTGGTGCGGGGGGGTTCGCGTGGTGGGGCGTCGGATGAGCGGCCTGGCTTGGTGCGGGGGGCTTCGCGCGGTGGGGCGTCGGATGAGCGGCCTGGCTTGGTGCGGGGGGCTTCGCGTGGTGGGGCGTCGGATGAGCGGCCTGGCTTGGTGCGGGGGGCTTCGCGCGGTGAGGCGTCGGACGTGCCGCCTGGCTTGGCGCGGGGGGCTTCGCGCCGTGACGCGACCGCTGTGCCGCCTCGCTTTGTGCCGGGGGCTTCGCGGAGCTTCGCGCCGGAGCCGGCCCGCCGCTTCGTGCCGGGGGAGGCCTCGCGTCGCCCCTCGGCTCGAGGCTCCCACCGCTCCACGTCGGGCGACGGCCGCCGTTTCGCGGCCCGTATCCCCGTCCTCGTCCACACTTTCGCCGCCCTGCTCACCCTCGGCGCCCTCGCCTGGACCCTCTGGTGCGGGCTCGAGGAGCGCGGGACCGCTCTGGCGTTCGGCGTGCTCATCGTCGTCGGGGAGCTGGCGCGGTGGAGTGGTGGTGGGGCGGCCGTCGACCGGGAGCCCGCGCCGCTCGCGACCGCCGCGGCGCTGGCGTACGCGCTGCTCGGTGACAACGCGGGGCAGCCCACGCACCACGGCGTCCACCAGGTGGTCACCGTCGCCGTCGCGGCCGGGCTCGTCGGCTGCGTACCGCATGTGGCGGCGGGCCGCGGGCCCTCGCTCGACCACATGGCGCGGCGCGTGCTGACGGTGGCATTCGCCGCCGTCTGCTGCCAGCCGCTGTACAACGCGGGGAAACTGCAGGAGTGGGTGGGCAGCGGGCCGTACCACGCGCTGTGGGTCGTCGGCGTCCTCGCGCTCAGTGCGCTCTGCGACGCCGTGCTCGCCGCGGCCATGGCGCACGCCCGCACCGGCTGGCCGTTCGGGCCCCTGCTGCGGGACGAACTGCGCGCCATGCTCGGCATCGGCTCCGCTGTCTGCGCGACGGGAGCGGTGATGTCGCTGGCGGTCACGGTCGCCGGGCTGTGGGCGCTGCCCGTCTTCTCGCTGCCGCTGCTGCTCACCCAACTCGCCTACCGCCGCTACGCCGCAGTGCGTACCACCTATCGGCAGACCATCGCATCCCTCGCCCGGGCCACCGAGATCGCCGGATACACCCCGCCGGGCCATGCCCGCCGCGTCGCCGCGCTCAGCCGGGCGGTCGGCCGCGAGCTGGGCCTGTCGGAACCGGACCTCACCGTCCTCGAGTACGCGGCCCTGATGCACGACATCGGGCAGCTGTCCCTCGTCGACCCCGTCGCGGCCGGGGCCACCGCGGCCCTGCCCGCCGAGGAGCAGCGACGCATCGCCCTGCTCGGCGGTGCCGTGGTGCGCCAGACAGGGGTACCCGCCGAGGTCGCCGTCGTCGTGGAGCGGCAGGCCGATCCGTACCGCGATCAGCCCCTGCCGGCCCGCATCGTGCGGGCAGCCAACGCGTACGACGAACTGGTGCGCGAAGAGGGGCCCGGAGGGCCGCTCACCGCGCTGGAGCGGCTGCGGCTGGCCACCGGCCACGACTACGCGCCGGAGGTGGTGGAATCGCTCACCCGGGTGCTGTCGCGGGGGACCTCGGTCCTGTGGCAGAGGGCCGTCTGACCATGCCCTGGGCCGGGTAACCGATGGGTAATGAGCGGCCGTCCGACCGTACGTGGTTGGATGCGAAGAACAGGGGCAGGACCGAGGCTGCACTGTCTTCTCCACACTTGCAGGCGGGAATCGTGAGGATCTTCGGCAAGGGACGGCATCGGCCCTCCGCCTCATGGCGGCAGGCCACCGACCGGGCGTTCACGCTCATCGGGGACGGCCGGTACGAGGACGCGGGCGCGCTGCTGACACGCGCGGCGGACCTGGAGCCGTGGCTGTCCGAGTCCTGGTTCAACCTCGCCCTTCTCCACAAGTTCCGGCACGACTGGGAACAGGCGCGCGCCGCGGGGCTGCGCGCGGTGGCCCTGCTGGACCGGGACACGGGAGCCCCCGACTGGTGGAACGTCGGCATCGCGGCGACCGCCCTGCAGGACTGGCCGCTGGCGCGGCGGGCATGGCAGGCGTACGGGCTGCGGGTCCCCGGAGGTGCGGCGGCGGGCGGCCAGCCCACCGGCATGGAGCTGGGCAGCGCGGCCGTGCGGCTCTCGCCGGAGGGCGAGGCGGAGGTCGTTTGGGGCCGCAGGCTCGACCCGGCGCGGATCGAGGTGCTCTCCGTCCCGCTGCCGTCCTCGGGCCGCCGCTGGGGCGAGGTCGTGCTGCACGACGGCGTCCCGCACGGCGAGCGCACCACGTCCACCGGCCACTCGTACCCCGTCTTCGACGAGATCGAGCTGTGGGCCCCGTCGCCCGTGCCCACCTGGGTCGTGCTCCTGGAGGCCGACACCGAGGACGACCGGGACGCCCTGGAGCGGCTCGCGGCCGACGCGGGCTTCGCCGCCGAGGACTGGTCCTCGTCCGTACGGCTGCTGTGCCGCATGTGCTCGGAGAGCCGGATGCCGAGCGACGAGGGCGACGGCGACCACCTCGACCCGCACGACCACAGCGAGCCGGGCCACCCCGGGCCGCTGGGCCACCGCACCGACGGACAGCTGTGGGTGCCCGAACGGGAGTGCGGCATAGCCGCGCCCGCCTCCCTGGTGCGCGGGCTGCTGGACGGCTGGGTGGCCGACAGCCCAGACTCCCGGGACTGGCGGGATCTCGAAGAAGTCTGCTGATTCCTCTGATTCCTCGCCGCTGATTCCTCCCCGTAGGCTGTACCAGCACCACATTCGAAGGTTTCCATGGAAGGCGTACGGCGGAGATGGCGCAGCAGGACACTGAGCAGGAGCGGGCAGGGAGCTCGGCGGTTCTCCCCGTGGACGACGAGGGTTTCGTCATCGACACCGAGGACTGCGAGGCCCGTGAGACGGCCTACCGCGAGCGCGGGACGTCCCGGCCGATCACGGTCGTCGGCAACCCGGTGCTGCACAAGGAGTGCAAGGACGTCACCGAGTTCGACGACAAGCTCGCGCAGCTCGTCGACGACATGTTCGCGAGCCAGCGCACCGCCGAGGGTGTGGGTCTCGCCGCCAACCAGATCGGCGTCGATCTGAAGGTCTTCGTCTATGACTGCGGGGACGACGAGGGCGTGCGCCATGTGGGCGTCGTCTGCAACCCCGTCCTCCAGGAGCTGCCGGCCGACCAGCGCCGCCTCGACGACTCCAACGAGGGCTGCCTCTCCGTCCCGACGGCCTACGCTTCGCTGGCCCGCCCCGACTACGCGGTGGTGACGGGCCAGGACGAGAAGGGCAACCCCATCAAGGTGCGCGGCACCGGCTACTTCGCGCGCTGCCTGCAGCACGAGACGGATCATCTGTACGGGTACCTGTACATCGACCGGCTCTCCAAGCGGGACCGCAAGGATGCTCTGCGGCAGATGGCGGAAGGCACGCCGCGCTACCCGGTCGTCCCGAACGACTGACCCACTCCGCCCCAACTCATGGGATTCCAGGTGCTGTTGATGCGCCCGGGATCCTGATCGGCGCCTGTCCGGGATCTCCCGGCAGGCGCCGATCGCGTATGCGGGCGTGTCCGGTCATGGCCGCGCCCCGGGTGCCGTCCGAGCCTCTCGTATGCGGTCACGTTCCGGCCCAGAGTGATCGATATCTATCTCAAGCGAACAGGAGTCGGACGTGCTGTGTGATGTTCTTGTCACCGTGGGGTGGTGAATGAAGCAAATCCGTTCCCTGAATGGTCAGTTGTAGTGCTCAATGGAATGTGACGCGGGGGTACGCGTTGACGCGCGCTCCGAGGGGGAGGGTGCCGCGTCACTGGTGGCTGAGAGGAGTTTGCTCATGCACGCCTTCTCGCACAGCACGTTACGGACACACACTCCGGTTTCACCGGCACTTTCTCTCCCGGTGATCGAGTCGGAGTTTCCGCGGCAAATAGATCCGTACCGGCCGGGGCTCCAGGAGAGCACCAGGGCCTGGATGGACCACCGACGACACGACCGCGACGTGGCCCATGGCAGGGGGGCGGCCCGGAAGCGGATGCGCGGCGAGCTGTACAGGGCACAGAACGCACTCCGCCTCGCCGACGGGCTGACGGACGGTACCGCCCAGGGGGCCGAACCGAGCGCCGTTGCGCCGGGTGCCGGCGGGGCGGGCACAGCTGTTACGCCCGTTTGTGGCGGGCAGATAAGGAACACGCCATGAAAAGCGAGGCAATTACCCCGGTTTCCCGGCTGGATGGCTCCGTTGAATTCTCTGCGGTGACCTTGCCGGGGCCGAGGGCGTTCCAGGAAGAGCTCCGGTTCTGGCCGTTCGATCTGCCTTTCCCGTACAGGATCAGTCACGAAGGCGACCGCGTGGCCGCCCATAATCGTGAGTGGGTCCAGCGGATGGGGTTGGTTTCCGGAGAAGCGGCACTACGGCGCCATGACCGTTATGGCATGTCTCTGTTCGCCTGCCTGAACTACCCCGACGCCCCTCGCGAGGGTCTGGAACTGGTCAGCGACTGGGTTTCCTGGTGGGCGATTTGGAGCGACCTTCCCGACGACCCGGCTTTCGTTCAGGAGCCGGGCCGCGCGGAACGGTTCTTCGCGTCGCTGACCGCGGTCGCCAGCCCCTCACCCCAACCTCTGGCCTCCGTGTCGACCGATCCCCACATCAACGCTTTCACCGATATATGGAGGCGCTGGTGCGAGGGGATGTCGCCTCAGTTCATCAGGCGTACAAGGAAGAACTGGGTGGACTGGTTCGCTTCCTACCGCACACGCTCCGAGCATCGTCGCGAAAGCCGCACCCTGGATGTCGAGGAATACCTCACGCTTCGCGATGTGACGGGAGGGGGGCTGCTGGAGATGGATGCCGCTGAGAGGGTCGGCGGCTACGAGGTGCAGCCCGAGTTCCTGGAGAGCCCTCCCCTCGAGGCGATGCGTCACAGCGCCACGCGGGTCATCAACATCACCCAGGATGTGCAGTCCCTCGCGAAAGAAGAGGCCGCAGGCGATCAGCACAACCTGGTGATCGTTCTGGAGCGACAGCAGAATCTCACACGCGAGAAAGCTCTCCGGCAGATTCATGAACGAATACGCGGCTACACCGACTCCTTCCTCCGAAACGAGGCGGAGATGCCCCAATTCCTCGACATGCTCATGGTGCCCGTCGAGGAGCGTACGTCGATCTACCGTTACGCCGCCGATCTACGCCAGCTGATGCGTGGCTGCGTCGACTTCTGTTCGGCGTCCGGGCGCTACGACCTGTAGGCCCTTCCGGGACCAGCGCAAAGCTGTCCGGAGAGCCGCAGAGGTGGTGGGCGGGCGCACGTTCAGGCGGCCTTCGGGCCCCTGAACGTGCGCCGGTACGCGTTCGGGGTCGTCCCCAGCGCCCGCAGGAACTGATGACGCATCGCCGCCGCATTGCCGAAACCGGCACGCCCGGCGATCGCGTCCACCGTCTCGTCCGAACGCTCCAGCAACTCCTGGGCGAGGAGGACGCGTTGCCGCAGCAGCCACCGGTATGGCGTGGTGCCGGTCTCCTGCTGGAAGCGGCGGGCGAACGTCCGCTGCGACATATGCGCCCGCGCCGCCAGCCCCTCCACGGTGATCTCCTCGTCGAGGTGCTCCTCCATCCACGCCAGTACGCCGCCGACGGTGTCGCACGGACTGTGGGGCAGCGGCCGCTCGACATACTGGGCCTGGCCGCCGTCGCGGTGCGGCGGGACCACCATGCGCCGGGCGATGGCGTTGGCGACCTCCACGCCGTGCTCCTCGCGGATGATGTGCAGGCACGCGTCGATGCCGGCGGCGGTGCCCGCCGAGGTGATCACGGTGCCCTCGTCGACGTAGAGCACATCGGGTTCGACACGGGTCCGTGGGTGACGCACGGCCAGTTCGGCGGCGTGCCGCCAGTGGACGGCACAGCGGCGGCCGTCCAGCAGGCCCGCCGCGCCGAGCACGAAGACGCCGGAACAGACGGACAGGACACGCGCGCCGCGCTCCGTGGCGCGGCGCAGGGCGGCGAGCAGCTCCTCGGGGTAGGTGCGGTTCACATACGACTCGCCGGCGGGTACGGCGATGAGGTCGGCCTCCTCGAGCCGGTCGATGCCGTGCTGCGTCAGCACGGAGAACCCGGCGTGCGTACTCAGCACCGGGCCTTCCGCGGAGGCCACCGCGAAGTCGTACACCGGCAGCCCTTCGTCGCTGCGGTCGAGGCCGAACACCTCGCACACCACACCGAGCTCAAAGGGGTGCACACCGTCGAGCAGCACTGCGGCCACGTTCTTCAGCACGACTCACCTCGCCTGGACGCTCAGGTTGGCCGGTCCGAGCTGCTTTTCCGGCCGGGGGGTCCGGGGGTTGTCCCCCGGGAAGACACAGCAGCATGTCTGCCAGTGTGCCGCACCCGTGGCAGTAATTCGAGGGTTGGTGGCTGTTCTGCCACTGACGCCGTCACCCGGCGCGCGCGACAGTAGCGACATGAACGCATTCCTGGACTACCTGACCGTCCTGTCCCTCTTCCTCCTCCTCGCCGCACCGGCGCTCGTTGGTCACGCCCACGAGCGCCGCATCGACCGGCAGTTGCGTGCCGCGGAGGCCGCAGACGACGCTGCCGGCGGTCCGCTCCTCCCCCGTGGGGAGCGGACCCGCCGGCACGACTTCGGGCGCGCGGCCTGAAAGGCCACGCGGCCTGGAGGGGCATGCGGCCTGCCGGGCGGCACCTGCATTAGGGGCATGCGGCCCGAAAGGCGCCACGCGGCCCGAAGCGGTCTAGAAGTCGTCGTCGAACGAGACCGAGCCCTCCACCGCCACCTGGTACGCCGACGGGCGGCGCTCGAAGAAGTTCGTCAGCTCCTGGACGCCCTGGAGTTCCATGAAGGAGAAGGGGTTCTCGGACCCGTACACAGGAGCGAAGCCGAGCCGCTGCAGCCGCTGGTCCGCAACGCACTCCAGATACTGCCGCATCGATTCCGTGTTCATGCCCGGCAGGCCGTCACCGCACAGATCGCGGGCGAACTGTAGCTCCGCCTCAACGGCCTCCTTCAGCATGTCGATGACCTGCTGCTGCAGTTCGTCGTCGAAGAGGTCCGGCTCCTCCTTGCGCACGGTGTCCACGACGTCGAAGGCGAAGCTCATGTGCATCGTTTCATCTCGAAAGACCCAGTTGGTTCCGGTGGCCAGGCCGTGCAGCAGGCCGCGGGAGCGGAACCAGTACACGTACGCGAAGGCGCCGTAGAAGAACAGCCCCTCGATGCATGCCGCGAAGCAGATCAGGTTCAGCAGGAAGCGGCGGCGGTCCGCCTTCGACTCCAGGCGGTCCATCTTCTCGACCGAGTCCATCCACTTGAAGCAGAACCCGGCCTTCTCGCGGATGGAGGGGATGTTCTCGACGGCCGCGAAGGCGGCGGCGCGGTCCTCCGGGTCGGGCAGGTATGTGTCGAGGAGCGTCAAGTAGAACTGGACGTGGACCGCTTCCTCGAAGAGCTGCCTGCTGAGGTACAGGCGGGCCTCGGGGGAATTGATGTGCTTGTAGAGCGTCAGCACCAGGTTGTTCGCCACGATCGAGTCGCCCGTCGCGAAGAACGCGACCAGGCGGCCGATCAGGTGCTGCTCGCCCGGCGTGAGCTTCGCGAGGTCCGCGACGTCCGAGTGGAGGTCGACCTCCTCCACGGTCCAGGTGTTCTTGATGGCGTCCCGGTAGCGCTCGTAGAAGTCCGGGTAGCGCATCGGACGGAGAGTCAGCTCGAAGCCCGGGTCGAGGAGGTTCTTCTCGGTGGTCGAGGTGGTCGGGGTGGTCGGGGTCGGCATTACTGGCAGGCCTCGCAGGACTCGGGGTTCTCAAGGGAGCAGGCGACGGCGTCTTCCGGGGTTGTCTGCTGTACGGGGACGGGGGTCTGCGCCTGGGCCGCGCGGGCGATGCGCGTCGCCGGGCGTGAGCGCAGGTAGTACGTCGTCTTCAGGCCCGACTTCCAGGCGTACGCGTACATCGAGGAGAGCTTGCCGATGGTCGGCGTCTCCAAGAAGAGGTTCAGGGACTGAGACTGGTCCAGGAACGGGGTCCGGGCGGCCGCCATGTCGATCAGGCCGCGCTGCGGGATCTCCCACGCCGTGCGGTACAGGGCGCGTACGTCCTCGGGGATCCAGGTGAAGTCCTGCACCGAGCCGCCCGAGTCGCGCAGGGCCTCGCGGGTGCGGGCGTCCCACACGCCGAGCCGCTTGAGGTCGTTCACCAGATACGAGTTGACCTGCAGGAACTCACCGCTGAGCGTCTCGCGCTTGAAGAGGTTGGAGACCTGCGGCTCGATGCACTCGTAGACGCCCGCGATCGAGGCGATCGTGGCGGTCGGCGCGATCGCGAGGAGCAGGGAGTTGCGCATGCCCGTCTCGGCGATGCGCTCTCGCAGCGCCGCCCACCGCTCCGGCCAGGTCAGCTGCACGCCGTAATGGTCGGGGTGCAGGACGCCACGGGCCGTGCGGGTCTTCTCCCAGGCGGGCAGCGGACCGTTGCGCTCGGCGAGGTCGGCCGACGCCTCGTACGCTGCGAGCATGATCCGCTCGGCGATCCGCGTGGACAGCGCCTTCGCCTCGTCCGAGTCGAACGGCAGCCGCAACTTGAAGAACACGTCCTGCAGGCCCATCGCGCCCAGTCCCACGGGGCGCCACTTGGCGTTGGAGCGGCCGGCCTGCTCGGTCGGGTAGTAGTTGATGTCGACGACGCGGTCGAGGAACGTCACGGCCGTACGGACCGTCGCGTCCAGCCGGTCCCAGTCGATGTCGCCGTCGACCACGAACGCGCCCAGGTTGACGGAACCCAGGTTGCAGACGGCAGTCTCGCCGTCGTTCGTGACCTCGAGGATCTCGGTGCACAGGTTGGAGGAGTGGACCGTGTGGCCCGGCTCCGCCGTCTGGTTGGCGGTGCGGTTGGCGGCGTCCTTGAACGTCATCCAGCCGTTGCCGGTCTGCGCGAGGGTGCGCATCATGCGGCCGTACAGGTCGCGGGCCGGGATGGTCTTCTTCGCCAGGCCGTCCGCCTCCGCCTTGCGGTACGCCGCGTCGAACTCGTCGCCCCACAGGTCGACCAGCTCGGGTACGTCGGCGGGGGAGAACAGGGACCACTGCCCGTCGGCGTCGACCCGGCGCATGAACTCGTCCGGGATCCAGTGCGCGAGGTTGAGGTTGTGGGTGCGCCGGGCGTCCTCACCGGTGTTGTCGCGCAGCTCCAGGAACTCCTCGATGTCGGAGTGCCAGGTCTCCAGATAGACCGCGGCCGCGCCCTTGCGCCGGCCGCCCTGGTTCACCGCGGCGACCGAGGCGTCGAGGGTCTTCAGGAACGGCACGATGCCGTTGGAGTGCCCGTTCGTGCCGCGGATCAGCGAACCGCGGGAGCGGATACGGGAGTACGAGAGGCCGATGCCGCCCGCGTGCTTCGAGAGGCGGGCCACCTGCTGGTACCGCTCGTAGATCGAGTCGAGCTCGTCCAGCGGCGAGTCCAGCAGATAGCAGGAGGACATCTGCGGGTGCCGCGTACCGGAGTTGAAGAGCGTGGGCGATGAGGGCAGGTAGTCGAGGCGGCTCATCAGGCGGTACAGGGCTGCCACTTCGTCCACCGACCGCGGAGTGTCGTCCTCCGCGACCCCGGCGGCGACCCGCAGCATGAAGTGCTGCGGCGTCTCGATGACGCGCCGGGTGATCGGGTGCCGCAGCAGATAGCGGCTGTGCAGCGTGCGCAGCCCGAAGTAGCCGAAGCGGTCGTCGGTGCCCTCGGCGATCGAGGCGTCCACCAGCGCGTCAAGCCGGGCCGCGTGCAGGCGCCCGAACTGCGCCGTGCGGTGCGCGATCAGACCCTCCCGATGCCCGACCGCGAGCGACTCGGAGAAGGACCTGACGCCCTGCGACGCGGCCTCCTCGGCGATGCTGATCGTCAGCAGCCGCGCCGCCAGCTTCGAGTACGCCGGGTCCTCCGAGATCAGCCCGGCGGAGGCCTCGGTGGCCAGTTCGCGCAGCTCGGTCTCGTCCGCGGCTGCGGACCGGCCGCGCAGCGCGGCGGCGGCGACCCGGCCGGGGTCGGCGTCGGGGAGATCGGCGGTGAGGTCGGTCAGGGTGCGCAGCAGTGCGGCACCGGGTCCTCCCGACGCGGGCTCGGCCTCTGCCTGGCGGACTGAAACCGGATCGGCTGGCGCGATGGTCACGTGGAGCTCTCCCTCGCTGGCTCGGGGCCTCGGGGAGGGAAGCGGGCGCACGGGCACACACGCAGGGCAGCGCGGGCCGCTTCCACCGGCCCACTCCGCGAGGCCCGGACGTCGTCGGCACCCGGAACGGACGGACCGGGCGCGCCGTCGGCAGGTCCTCGGACTTACGGGTACACGAACGCGCACCAGTACACCGTTGCGGGACAGTTCCGGACTTGCACCGGATTCCCCTGCGGCGACAGCGAGCATGAGCATACATGTGGGGGTGGACCATCGGGTGTACCCCCACATGTAGTGAGTCGCGCGTGAACAGGCAGCGGCTGTCGGTGCGCTCCGCTATCGTCGAAGGACGTCAGGAAGGAGGTCCCCATGACACTGTCGGCCGAACACCTTGAGATCACTGACAAGTTCCACATCCACCCCGATGAATTCGACGAGGGCACGCGCATACTCGCCGCCAAGTCCCAGCGGATGCGCATCGAACTCATCGACGGCAGGGTCAGGAGCAGGGCTGTGC
The DNA here is from genome assembly GCF_013778455.1 of Streptomyces himalayensis subsp. himalayensis. Classification (GTDB taxonomy): domain Bacteria; phylum Actinomycetota; class Actinomycetes; order Streptomycetales; family Streptomycetaceae; genus Streptomyces; species Streptomyces himalayensis. The sequence continues at coordinate 234,655 of NZ_JACEHE010000001.1, forward strand.
CCGACGGGGACCACGGACGGATCATTCAGTGGCTGTCGCGCATCTGCATCCAGCACCGGCCTGACTTGTGGCTCCATCCCGAGCAGGGGCTGAAGGTGCAGGAGTACCGGCTTGGCCGCGCTCGCCCGGACGCCTCGCTCGCGCCCAGTGACGCCTTCGTCGGCCAGGGCGAGTGGGCCGATCCCTCGCCCGTGCTGATGGCCGTCGAGGTCACCTCGTACGACGCGGACACCGACCAGCGTGACCGGGTGGAGAAGCCGCGCGCCTACGCCCAGACCCGCATCCCCGTCTACCTCCTGATCGACCGGGACAGTTGCGAGGTCACGGTCTTCAGCGAGCCGGACGGCGTCCGGTACGAGAACGCCCACACGGTGCCGTTCGGCAAGACCGTCGCTCTGCCTGCGCCGCTGGACAACATCGTCCTGGAGACCGAACAGCTCAAGGACTGGGTGCGCTGACCCACGGCGACGGGCCGCCACTCCCCGGCTAGGGAGCGGCGGCCCGCATCACGTGCGAGTCATGCGCAAGGGCTCAGTGCGCGGCCCCCGCCGTCGCCGGCGGCAGCTCGACCTGGACACCCTTGTCGCCCGCGTCCACCGTGTAGTCCTCCGGAGACGTTTCGTCGACCCCGTCCGGCGCCTTCACCGCGCGCAGCACGAAGGTGAGGACCACCGTCACCACCAGGTTCAGCACGAAGGCCGTCAAGCCGATGTAGCCGATCTCGCCGATGCCGGGGATCTCCGCGGACGAACCGCCGAAGTGCTTCTGGGTCGGGGACGCCACGCCGTACGCGGCCACCGTCCCGTACACCATGCCGACCGCCCAGCCCGCGAGCAGAGCCCAGCGGTGGAACCAGCGCGTGAACAGGCCGAACACCAGGGCAGGGAAGGTCTGCAGGATCCAGATGCCGCCGAGGAGCTGGAAGTTGATCGCGACCGTCTTGTCCATGCCGAGGACGAAGACCAGCGCGCCCACCTTGACCAGCAGCGACACCATCTTGGAGACCTTGGTCTCCTGTTCGGGCGTGGCGTCGGGCTTCAGGAAGTCCTTGTAGATGTTCCGCGTGAAGAGGTTGGCCGCGGCGATCGACATGATCGCGGCCGGGACGAGCGCGCCGATGCCGATGGCGGCGAAGGCCACGCCCGTGAACCAGTCGGGGAACATGTCCTCGAAGAGCTGCGGGATCGCCAGCTGACCGTTCTGCACCTTGATTCCGGCCGCGATCGCCATGAAGCCCAGCAGACCCAGCAGACCTAGCATCAGCGAGTACAGCGGCAGGATCGTGGAGTTGCGGCGGATGACGTCACGGCTGCGGCTGGACAGCACGGCCGTCACCGAGTGCGGGTACATGAACAGGGCGAGCGCCGAGCCCAGCGCCAGCGTGGCGTAGGTCCACTGCGAGGGATCGGCCGGGGCCAACGCGCCGCGCGGCTTCTCGGTCGCCGGGTTGATCTGCGCGAAGGCGTCGCCCGCCTTGGCGAAGATGTCGTCGAAGCCGCCCAGCTTGATCGGGATGTAGATGATCGCGACCGCGATGACGATGTAGATCAGCGCGTCCTTCACGAAGGCGATCAGCGCCGGCGCCCGCAGACCGGACGAGTAGGTGTACGCGGCCAGCACACCGAAGGCGATCAGCAGCGGCAGGTCCTTGATGAACCAGTGCGTGTTCTCACCGCCGCCCACGCCCATCACGTCGAGAACCGCCTGGATGCCGACCAGCTGGAGCGCGATGTACGGCATCGTGGCGAGGATGCCGGTGACCGCGACGGCCAGCGACAGGCCCTTGGAGCCGAAGCGTCCGCGGACGAAGTCCGAGGTGGTGACGTACCCGTGCTTGTGCGAAACCGACCACAGACGCGGCAGGAACACGAACATCAGCGGGTAGATGAGGATCGTGTACGGCACGGCGAAGAAGCCGGCCGCGCCCGCCGCGTAGATCGCCGCCGGGACCGCCACGAAGGTGTACGCCGTGTAGAGGTCGCCGCCGAGCAGGAACCAGGTGACCCAGGTGCCGAACGACCGGCCGCCGAGGCCCCACTCGTCGAGGCTGTTCTCGTTCGCGGCCCTGCGCCAGCGCGAGGCCAGGAAGCCCATGACCGTGACGGCCACGAAGAAGAGGATGAAGACGGCGAGTGCCACGCCGTTCACGCCGTCGTTCACTGGGACGCACCCCCCTCGCGGGAGGCCTTACGGCCGGCCTGGTCCTTCTGCCACAGCCGGTACGCGACCATGGTCAGCACGGTGGAGATGACGACCCAGGCCATCTGGTACCAGTAGAAGAACGGGACGCCGATGAGGGTCGGCTCGATCTTGGCGTAGGAGCCCACCCAGAGCATCGCGACGAACGGCGCGAACAGGCAGAGGGCTATCACCACCCTCACCGGTGTGACGACCGGTCCTCTCTCTTCAGGTTCTTGTGGCATACGGCGGCTCCCGTCCCCTCGCTGACCCCGACGATCGCTGATCACTTGTCAATGCGGGGGAAATCTATGGGACGGTTCCGCGTTATGGAACCCCTGTCCGGATAGCGGACGCCAGTGTTCGGAGGTGCCCTCCGGAGCAGGGAGCCGGGCTCCCGAGCAGTCAGCAGCAGCGGAACCCGTGCCGGGGGTCCGACTCCTGCCGGTTCGTTAGCATCCGCTCGAAATCCCGCCGGGACGGCACGGATGCGGTGGGATGGTCCCTTCTGACGTGGGCGACATACCGCTCGTACGCGGACTCACCGGTCAGCTCGCGCACGTACCACCGCACCCAGCGCAGCCCTCTCAGCAGTACGGTCACGATGCCTGTGTCACCTCCCCGTCGCGGCTCGCGGCGGCCAGCTCGGCCTTCTCCTCCTGGGTCGGGATCAGCCCGGCCGGGGCGACCAGCTTCGATTCGACGTACGGCGTCTCGCTCAGCCGGCTCGCCTCCGGGTTGCGCAGGTGCCTGACGCAGATCCGTGCCGCGTCCACGATCACGACGACGATGAGGACGGCCAGGACCGCCGACAGGACGCCGTCCACCGTCGAGTTGGTGACGATGGTGTGCATGTCGTCCATGTTCTTGGCGGGCGGCAGGACCTTGCCCGCGTCGATGCCGTCCTGGTAGTTCGCGCGCTGCTGGAAGAAGCCCACGCGCGGGTCGCTGGAGAACACCTTCTGCCAGCTCGCGGTCAGCGTGACCGTCGCGTCCCAGGCGAGCGGAATACCGGTGATCCACGCCCACTTGAGGCGTCCGGACTTGACCAGCAGGGTCGTGCAGACGGCGAGTGCCACGGCCGCGAGCAGCTGGTTGGCGATGCCGAAGATCGGGAACAGCTGGTTGATCCCGCCGAGCGGCTCGTGCACGCCGACCCAGAGGAAGTAGCCCCACAGCCCGACCACGGCGGCACTTGTCAGCACGAGTCCCGGCTTCCAACTGACGTTCCGGAACGGCTTGTAGACGTTGCCCAGCATGTCCTGAAGCATGAACCGGCCCACGCGCGTGCCCGCGTCCAGCGCGGTCAGGATGAACAGCGCCTCGAACATGATCGCGAAGTGGTACCAGAACGCCCGCAGGCCGCCCCCGGTGACCTGCGAGAAGATCTCGGAGACACCGACGGCGAGCGTGGGCGCTCCGCCGGTCCGCGACAGCAGCGTCGCCTCCTCGACGTTCTTCGCGGCGTCCGCCAGCTCCTTCGGGGAGATGGAGTAGCCGAAGTTCGCGACTGCCTGCGACGCGGACTGCACGCTGTCCCCGATGACGCCCGCCGGCGCGTTCATTGCGAAGTACAGGCCCGGGTCGATGATGCTGGCCGCGATCAGCGCCATGACCGCAACGGACGACTCCATCAGCATGGAGCCGTAGCCGATCATCCGGACCTGCGTCTCCTTCTGGATCATCTTCGGCGTCGTACCGGACGAGATGAGGGCGTGGAAACCGGACAGCGCCCCGCATGCGATGGTGATGAAGACGAACGGGAACAGGGAGCCCGCGAACACCGGCCCGTCGCCGCGCGACGCGAAGTCCGTGACCGCGTCCATCTTGAGCGTCGGCAGCGCGATGACGACACCCAGCGCGAGCAGCCCGATCGTGCCGATCTTCATGAAGGTGGAGAGGTAGTCGCGGGGTGCGAGCAGCATCCACACGGGCAGGACCGAGGCGACGAAGCCGTACGCCACCATCCAGATCACCAGCGTCGACGGCTCGAGCGTGAAGGTGTCGGCGAGCGAGGACTCGGCGACCCAGCGGCCGGCGACGATCGCGAACAGCAGCAGCGCCACACCGATCAGGGAGACCTCGGTGACCCGCCCCGGCCGGATCAGTCGCAGATAGAAGCCCATCAGAAGCGCGATCGGAATCGTCATCGCGATGGAGAAGGTGCCCCACGGGGACTGGGCGAGGGCGTTGACGACGACCAGCGCCAGTACCCCGAGCAAGATGATCATGATGGCGAAGGCGGCGAGGAGCGCCGCCGCGCCGCCGAACGGCCCGATCTCCTCGCGCGCCATCTGCCCGAGCGAGCGCCCGTCCCGCCGCGTCGAGAAGAACAGCACCACCATGTCCTGCACGGCACCCGCGAAGATCACCCCGACGATGATCCAGATCGTGCCGGGCAGATAGCCCATCTGCGCGGCCAGTACGGGACCGACGAGCGGTCCGGCGCCGGCGATCGCCGCGAAGTGGTGGCCGAGCAGCACACGGCGGTCGGTCGGATGGAAGTCGATGCCGTTGTCCAGCCGCTCCGCGGGCGTGGCGCGGGTCTTGTCGACCTTCAGCACGCGGTTCGCGATGAACTTCGAGTAGAAGCGGTACGCGATGGCGTACGAGCCGAGGGCCGCGGCCACCATCCAGGCGGCCGACACCTCCTCGCCCCGGGAGAGCGCGAGCACGGTCCAGCCCGAGGCGCCCACCAGCGCCACGAGCGTCCAGATGATGATGGTTCGCGGGCTTGTGCGGGGACTCGTTGAAGGGGCTGCGGTACGCACCGGGTCGTCCTCCCGTCCATACGACACAACGGGGAGGACCGTAGAGCAGGAATGTGAGCTGCGCTACACCGCGGGACGTGCTCGCTTACTCCGCGGGCCTGAGACGTACTGCTTACTCCACGGGCGCGCCCCTTTACTCGACGGGCCGCTTGAGTCGCGCCACGCTGTGTTGTCCCGGGGGCTGCGATATCAGCGGCTTCGCCGCGGGCCCCGGACCCCCAGCCGACGCGGCGGCCTGCGCAGTCCTAGTCCGCAGGCCGCTTGAGTCGCGCCACGAACTTGTACCGGTCCCCCCGGTACACCGACCGCACCCACTCCACCGGCTTCCCCTCGCCGTCCAGGGAGTGGCGCGACAGCATCAGCATCGGCAGCCCCACGTCGGTGCCGAGCAGGCCGGCCTCGCGCGGGGTCGCCAGCGAGGTCTCGATGGTCTCCTCGGCCTCCGCGAGACGCACGTCGTACACCTCGGCGAGCGCCGTGTAGAGCGAGGTGTACTTGACGAGGCTCCGCCGGAGGGCAGGAAAGCGCTTGGCGGACAGATGGGTCGTCTCGATCGCCATCGGCTCGCCGCTCGCCAGCCGCAGCCGCTCGATGCGCAGCACCCGCCCGCCCGGGCTTATGCCGAGCAGCCCGGCGAGGGTGTCATCGGCGGTGATGTAGCCGATGTCGAGGAGCTGCGAGGTGGGTTCGAGGCCCTGGGCCCGCATGTCCTCGGTGTACGAGGTGAGTTGGAGGGCCTGTGAGACCTTCGGCTTGGCGACGAACGTGCCCTTGCCCTGGATACGTTCGAGCCGTCCCTCGACGACCAGCTCCTGAAGAGCCTGGCGGACGGTCGTGCGCGAGGTGTCGAACTCGGTGGCGAGGGTGCGCTCGGGCGGTACCGGAGTGCCGGGCGGCATCGTCTCGGTCATGTCGAGCAAGTGCTTCTTGAGGCGGTAGTACTTCGGCACGCGCGCGGTCCTGCCCGCGTTCGCCGTCACCGCCGACGCGGACGTGCCCACCTCGGTCCCCGTACCGCCCGCCTGGCTGCCCATCGTCCGCCTTCCCGGCTCCTGTGCTGCTTTTGTCGCCGTCACCGGCGCCTCCGTCTGTTGCGGCTCAATCGTGGCACGGCCTGGCCCGCAGCAGCCGCGCTCCCTCGGGTGTCGGTCCGATAACGGAGCCGAGAGCCCTCCTTATACACCCTTGACACCTCTAAAAGGTCTAGGCCAAGCTCCACCTACTGGTCTACACCATTAAAGACCAGTCCCAGCCCCACGGGCAGTCGTTCCTGCGCACCTTTCTCGTACGGCCCTTTCTTGTACGGCGCAGTCCCGGGCGGTGATGGGGGGAGACTCTTGCAGCCCTGAGGAGGGTGGCGTGAAGCGCAAGCTGATAGCTGCGATTGGCGCAGCGACGATGATGGCCTCAGTCGCGGCCTGTGGCGGTTCCGGCAGTGACACCGCTGAGGACCCGAAGGACCGCAAGGGCGAGCTGACCGTCTGGCTCATGACGGACGCCCAGAGCACCTGGCCCGAGCTGGTCAAGCAGGCCAACAGCGCGTTCAACAAGACGTACCCGGGCGTCAAGGTCAACGTCCAGTACCAGCAGTGGGCGGACAAGACCAAGAAGCTCGACGCGGCCCTGGCCGGCGACAAGTTCCCGGACGTGGTCGAGCTCGGCAACACCGAGACCATGACGTACATCCTCAACGGCGCTCTCGGCGAGATCGACCCCGAGAAGTACGAGAACTCCGACACCTGGATCGGCGGCCTCAAGGACACCTGTTCCTACGAGGGCAAGCTCTACTGCGTGCCGTACTACGCCGGTGCGCGCGTGGCCATCTACAACAAGGACATGTTCAAGGCCGCGACCGGCAAGGACACCCTCCCCGAGACCGAGACCGACCTGACCGAGGCGCTCGACAAGGTCCAGTCGAAGTACGGCAAGAAGGACAAGGCGTTCTCCTCCCTCTACCTGCCGGGCCGTTACTGGTACGCCGCGATGTCGTACGTCGCCGCGTACGGCGGCAAGATCGCCGAGTACGACGAGTCCGCCAAGAAGTGGAAGGCCACACTCTCCTCGCCGGAGGCCCAGCAGGGCATCCAGCACTTCATCGACCTGGTCAAGAAGTACAACAACGGTGACCAGACGAAGGACGAGCAGGACCACGCCAACGTCATGGCCAACGAGAAGGCGGCGCTGCTCTACGGCAACGGCTGGGAGGCCGGCAGCGTCATCGACGGCAACGCGAACGGCAATCCCAAGCTGAAGGACAAGATCGCCACCGCGGGCATGCCCGGCCCGAACGGCAAGGCGCTTCCGTCCTTCATCGGCGGCTCCGACCTGGCCACCATCTCCAAGTCCGAGAACCAGGACCTTGCGGAGGAATGGATCTCCCTCTTCACCAACGAGAAGTCGGAGGAGGCCCTCGCGGCCAAGAACATCCTGCCGAACAACACCAAGCAGCTGGAGCCGCTGAAGTCCAAGCCGGAGACGGCGCCGATCGCCAACGCCGTGCCGGACGCCTGGTTCACGCCCATCGCGCCGGGCTGGGCCGCGGTCGAGAAGAAGGAGACGCTCGAGCTGATGCTGCTCGACATCCTCAAGGGCACGTCGGTCGAGGACGCCACCAAGGCAGCGGACGCGGAGATCGACGAGCTGATCAACGAGGCCTCCTGACCTCTGGGCGAGGCCTCCTCCCCGGCCTCGTGACCTCCTGATCGCCCTGTCGGGGGCGGCGGATCCACCACGGATCCCGCCGCCCCCGGCACCCCGGTTATCGGTTCGAACGGAAGGCCAGCACAGTGAGTGCCGCCGACATGAAAGCAGCCGAGCCCCCGGTTCCCGGCCTTCGGCAGCCCGAGGAACGGCCCGCGGCCGGGGCGCCCGGCCCCGACGCCGCGACGCCGAGCCCGGTAGGCGCCGGTACACGAAGGAAGCGAAAGGCCGGAGCCTTCCTTCCCTATCTGCTGATAGCCCCCGCCTTCGTCGCGATCGCCGCCGTGTTCGTCTGGCCACTGATCAAGACCGTGATCATGTCCTTCCAGGACGTCGGCCGACGCGAACTGTGGACCGGGGACCCCGCACCCTGGGTGGGCTTCGAGCAGTTCACCAACATCCTCGGGGACGGCGAGTTCTGGGACGTCGTCTGGCGCACCCTGCTGTTCATGGTGGCCTGCGTCGTGGCCACCATGGGGATCGGGCTCTTCCTCGCCCAGGCCATGCAGCGCATGACGAACTGGGTACGGCTCGCCCTCACCGGCGCCCTCGTCGCGGCCTGGTCCCTGCCGCTGCTCGTGGCCACCTCGATCTTCCGCTGGTTCGCGGACTCCGACTACGGCGTGGTCAACATGGTGCTGACCAAGTACCTGGGCCTCGACTTCCGCGGCCACAACTGGTGGCTCGACCCCAAGCAGGGCTTCCTGATGATCGGCGCGGTCGTCGTCTGGGGAGCGATCCCGTTCGTCGCCATCACGCTGTACGCCGCGCTCACCCAGGTCCCCAAGGAACTGGAGGAGGCGGCGGCCCTCGACGGGGCCGGTGCCGCCGGCGTCTTCCGCTTCGTCACCTGGCCGGTCATCAAGCCCGTCTTCCAGATGGTCACCACGCTCTCGGTGATCTGGGACTTCAACTGCTTCGGCCAGATCTTCCTGATGCGCGCCAACAAGCCGGAGCCGGAGTACAACCTGCTCGGCCTCTACTCCTATGAGAAGGCGTTCGAGTCCAACTCCTTGAGCCAGGGCGCTGCCATCGGACTCATCACGGTCCTGCTGCTGTCCGGCGTGGCCGTGTACTACCTGCGCCAGCTCCTCAAGATCGGAGAGGTCGAGTGAGCGCCACCGCCCCCACCCGCCCGAGCCGGAACACCACATACCGCCCCGACCGCAGGAAGCGGAGCCGGCACGTCTACAACCTCGTCGGCCTCGTCGCCTTCGTGGTGATGGCCTTCCCGGTCTACTGGCTGGTGATCAGCGCTCTGCGGCCGAACCACGAGATCCGCAGCTACGACCAGACGCTCTGGCCCAGCTCGATCACGTTCGACAACTTCCGACGAGCGATCGACATGCCGAACTTCGGCACGGCGATCCAGTCGAGTCTGATCATCTGTGTCACCGCGGTGGTCGGCGCGATGGTCATGTCGACGATCGCCGCCTTCGCTATCGGCCGCTTCCGGTTCGTGGGCCGCAAGGCCTTCATGATCGTGCTGCTGGCGGTGCAGCTGCTGCCGCCCACCGCGCTCCTCATCCCCCTCTACCTCCAGCTCAACGAGCTCGGAGGACTCAACGAGTACTGGGGCGTCATCGTCGTCTACCTGGTCTCCACGCTGCCCTTCGCGACCTGGATGATCCGCGGCTTCGTGATCAACATCCCCAAGGAGCTGGAGGAGTCCGCGATGGTGGACGGCTGCAGCCGGATGGGCGCCTTCTGGCGCGTGATCTTCCCGCTGCTCGCCCCCGGTCTCGCGGCCGCCTCGATCTTCGCGCTCATCAACGCGTGGAACGAGTACCTGCTGGCGTACGTCGTGCTCCAGGACAACGACAAGTACACGCTGAACGTGTGGCTGATGAACTTCACCACCTCGCGCGGCACCGACTACGGCGCGCTGATGGCCGCCTCCACGCTCATCGCCATCCCGGTCGTCGTCTTCTTCATGATCGTCCAGAAGAAGATGGCCGCGGGCCTGACCTCCGGCGCAGTAAAGGGATAACTCCGCCATGACGACACTCGCCCGCGGCACGGACACCTTGACCCGCGACGCGCTCACCGTCCTCCAGCCCGGCTTCACCGGCACCAGCGCCCCCGACTGGCTGCTGCGCAGGCTCGGCGAAGGCCTGGCCTCGGTCGGCCTGTTCGGCCGCAACATCGCCTCGCCCGAGCAGCTCGCCGCGCTCACCGCCCAGCTGCGCGCCGAGCGGGACGACCTCCTCGTCGCCATAGACGAGGAGGGCGGCGACGTCACCCGGCTCGAGGTGCGCACCGGCTCCTCGTTCCCCGGCAACCACGCCCTCGGCGCGGTGGACGACGTCCATCTGACCCGTGACGTGGCCGCCGAGCTCGGCCGCCGCCTCGCCGCCTGCGGCGTCAACCTCAACTGGGCGCCGTCCGCCGACATCAACTCCAACCCCGCCAACCCCGTCATCGGCGTACGTTCCTTCGGCGCCGACGCGGCCCTCACGGCCCGGCACACCGCCGCGTACGTCGAGGGGCTGCAGTCCGCCGGGGTCGCCGCCTGCACCAAGCACTTCCCGGGGCACGGCGACACCGCGGTCGACTCGCACCACGCGGTGCCCCGCATCGACGCCGACCTCGAAACCCTGCACGCCCGCGAACTCGCCCCGTTCCGGGCCGCGATCGCTGCGGGCACGCGCGCGGTGATGAGCGCCCACATCCTCGTACCGGCCCTGGATCCCGAGTGTCCCGCGACCCTCTCCCGCCGCATCCTCACCGGCCTGCTGCGCGAGGAGCTCGGCTACGACGGGCTCATCGTCACCGACGGCATCGAGATGCAGGCCATCGCCGCGGCCTACGGCATCGAGCGCGGCAGCGTCCTCGCCATCGCCGCCGGCGCCGACGCCATCTGCGTGGGCGGCGGCCTCGCGGACGACGACACAGTGCTGCGGCTGCGCGACGCACTCGTCGATGCGGTACGTGCGGGGGAGCTGCCAGAGGAACGCCTCGCCGACGCGGCCGCGCGTGTGCGCGAGCTGGCGCGGTGGACGGAGGCGGGCTCCCGCGCCGCCGGGGACATCGGGCTGATCGCGGCCCGCCGCGCGCTCACACTGACCCGGTCCGGCGCGTACACCCCGGTCACCTCGGCCCCCTATGTCGCCGCGCTCACCCCCGCCGCGAACATCGCGGTCGGTGACGAGACGCCGTGGGGCCTGGCCGCCGAACTGGCACGGCTCGTGCCCGGTACGGAGACGGGCAACTGGTCCGCTCCGGGCGCCGCCGAAGGGGTACTCAGCGCCGCGGGCGACCGCCGCATCGTCGCCGTCGTCCGCGACGAGCACCGGCATCCGTGGATGTCGTCCACCCTCGACACCCTGCTGGCCGCCCGCCCCGACACCATCGTGGTCGAAATGGGCGTCCCCCAGTCCCCACCGCGGGGCGCCCTCCACATCGCCACGCATGGAGCGGCCCGGGTGTGCGGGCGGGCGGCGGCGGAGGTCATCGCGGGAGTGTGAGCGTACGCATCTGCAGCCGGTGGCCGGTTCCGCTGTGCCGGGGCGGATGGTCCCGTTGTGGGCAGTCGTTCCGCTGGGGCGGAACGGGTGGGCACAACCCACGACGTACGGTGCGTCGCGTACCGCCTGTGCACAGCTGCCGGCGGGCGCAGCCAGGCTGACGGACGCTGCCCCCGCTGGGGCCCCGGCTGGGCAGGGCGGCAGGCCAGCGCGGGCGCCCCCCGCCCACCCCTGGTACCATGGAGTGGTATAGACCAATCCATGGACAAAGGCCACGCACCACCGACCGGAGGCCCCGCATGACCGCCACCACCCCCGGCCCGCAGAGCGAGCAGCCGGGCCGGATCATGTCCCGCGAGATGGCCGAGCAGCCCGCCGTGCTGCGCCGCATCCTCGAGTCCGGCGCCCCGAAGATCCGCGCGGTCGCCGAACAGGTCGCAGCGAAGAAGCCCCGCTTCGTCCTGCTCACCGCCCGCGGCACCTCGGACAACGCCGCGCTGTACGCCAAGTACCTGCTGGAGATCCGGCTCGGCATCCCCTGCGGCCTGACCTCCATGTCCACGACGACCGCGTACGGCGCACGCCCGGACCTGACCGATGTCCTGGTCATCACCGTCAGCCAGTCCGGCGGCTCCCCGGACCTCGTGGCCTCCACGAAGGCCGCCCGCGATGCCGGTGCCATCACACTCGCGGTCACCAACAACCCGGACTCGCCGCTGGCGGCCGTCTCCGAGTACCACATCGACATCATGGCCGGCCCGGAGAAGGCGCTCCCCGCGACCAAGACCTACACGGCCTCCCTCCTCGCCCTCTACCTCTTCGTGGAAGGCCTGCACGGCGGCGACGGCTCGGCGGCCAAGCCGCTGCCCGACCTCGCCGACAAGCTGCTGGCGCGCCACGACGAGGTCAAGGCGCTCGCCTCCCGCTACCGTTTCGCCGAGCGCATGGTGATCACATCCCGCGGCTACGGCTATCCGACGGCGAAGGAAGCCGCGCTCAAGCTGATGGAGACGAGCTACATCCCGGCCCTGTCGTACTCCGGAGCCGACCTCCTCCACGGCCCCCTCGCCATGGTCGACAACATCTCCCCGGTCATCGCGGTGGTGACCGACGGCAAGGGCGGCGAGGCCCTCCAGCCCGTCCTCGACCGGCTGCGCGGACGCGGCGCCGACCTCGTCGTGATCGGCCCGAAGGCCCAGGTCGAGCAGGCGTCGGCGGGGTTCGTCCTGCCGACCGAGGGCGTCGCCGAGGAGGTCCAGCCGATCCTGGAGATCATCCCCCTCCAGCTGCTCGCCTACGAGGTGACGATCGCCCGCGGTCAGGACCCGGACGCGCCGCGCGCCCTGGCGAAGGTGACCGAGACCCGCTGAAACAGGTCCGCGTGAACCGGCCGGCTCCCGCATCCGTGAAGTCTGTGGGAGTGTCGGAGCGGCCTGCGCCGCATGTTCGGGAAAACAACAGCAACTGACATTCCCCAACGCATGGACATCCGATTGTGGTCTAGTCCAGAATTCGGATTGAACCTCCGCCCTCCCCGCACAGGAAGGCGGACCGAGGAACCGGGCTCTCTGCCCTGACTGCTCCGGCTCCTCATCCCTCGGCCGTCCGGGACCGCACACCCGCCGGCCGGTATTGCTCCGGGCTGCGGTGCCGGGAGGGTTGAGGGTCCCTTCCAGCGCCGCGGCCCGCGGGTGTTTCCAGGTGCTGTCTCCAGGTGCTGTGAGCTGCGCCGGGCGTGTGTCCAGGGCACCCGATCCGCCAGGTACGCTCGCAGACGTGCCCTCCATGAACGAGCTCGTACGCCAGCACACAGCCCTCTCCGACACGGATCTCGAGTGGCTGCATCTGCTGGTCTCGGAGTGGCAGCTGCTCTCCGACCTCTCCTTCGCCGACCTCGTCCTGTGGGTGCCCACCCGGGACGGCACGCGCTATGTGTCCGTCGCCCAGATGCGGCCCAACACCGGCCCCACCTCCTACCAGGACGACATGGTCGGCCACCTCGTCCCGCGCGGCCGCCGCCCTCTGCTGGACGTCGCGCTCGACGAGGGCCGCATCGTGCGCGAGGGCGACCCGGAGTGGCGCGAGGAGGTGCCGGTACGAGTCGAGTCGATCCCCGTACGCCGTGAGGGCCGCGTCCTCGGCGTCATCGCCCGCAACACCAATCTGCTCACCGTTCGCACCCCCTCTCGCCTCGAACTCACGTACCTCCAGAGCGCATCCGACCTGGCCCAGATGATCGCCGCCGGGTCCTTCCCGTTCCCCGACCAGCAGGTCGACATGGACGCCTCGCCGCGCGTCGGCGACGGACTCATCCGGCTCGACGCGGACGGCATCGTCCAGTACGCATCGCCGAACGCCCTCTCCGCGTACCACCGCCTCGGCCTCGCCGTCGACCTCGTCGGCCACCACCTCGGCATGACCACCGCCGAACTCGCCCCGTCCCGCGGGCCCGTGGACGAGGCCCTGTCGAAGGTCGCCAGCGGCTGGGCGCCCCGCGAGTTCGAGATCGAGGGCGACGACGGCGTCATCCAGGTCCGGGCGATCCCGCTCAAGCCCAAGGGCACCCGCATCGGTTCGCTCGTCCTGCTGCGCGACGTCACCGAACTGCGCCGCCGCGAACGCGAGTTGATCACCAAGGACGCGACCATCCGGGAGATCCACCACCGGGTGAAGAACAACCTTCAGACCGTCGCCGCCCTGCTGCGCCTGCAGGCTCGCCGTATCGACTCCGACAAGGGCCGCGAGGCCCTCGAAGAGGCCGTACGCCGCGTCGGCTCCATCGCCATCGTCCACGAGACGCTGTCCCAGAACCTGGACGAGCGCGTGGAGTTCGACGAGATCGCCGACCGTGTGCTGGCGATGGTCGCGGAGATCTCACCCGGCAAGGTCACCGGCCGCCGCACCGGCCGCTTCGGGATCCTCGACGCCGAGGTCGCAACTCCGCTGTCCATGGTCCTCACGGAGATCCTGCAGAACGCCCTGGAGCACGGCTTCCGCCCGGGCGACCTGGGCACGGTCGAGGTCACGGCGGTACGCGGCGGCACCACACGCGAGTCCCGGCTGCTCATCACCGTCCAGGACAACGGAGTCGGCCTGCCCGAGGGCTTCGATCCGCAGCGGTCCGGAAACCTGGGTCTGCAGATCGTCCGCACCCTGGTCGAGGGCGAGCTGGGCGGGACCTTCGACATGGTCCCGGCCCCCGAGGGCGGCACTCAGGTGATCCTGGACATCCCGGTCCGCGCGAGAAGCAGCCGTGCGGCGCCGAACCGAGCAGCCCACGCCGAGAAGTAGCCGGCTCGGGCCGGGAGCAGCCCACGCCGGCAACGGCAGGCGGGTCAACACAGAAGTGAGCCCCGGACCGAATCGGTCCGGGGCTCACTTCACGCTGCTTCGGGGCACCACCCGGGCTGGGCCTGGGGGAGCAAAAGATACTGCGCGCTGCGGCTCGGGGGCGGGAGTTGCGTACTCGCTGTACGCGCCGCCGGGCCGAGGCTCGTATGGGGCGTGGGCGTCAGGCGCTGGCCTGGCGCGCCCGGTTGCGGGCGGCGCGGCGCTTCATAGCGCGACGCTCGTCCTCGCTGAGGCCACCCCAGACACCGGAGTCCTGGCCGGACTCGAGCGCCCACTGCAGACACTGCTCAACAACAGGGCAGCGACGGCAGACGGCCTTGGCTTCCTCGATCTGCAGCAGCGCAGGACCGGTGTTGCCGATGGGGAAGAACAGCTCGGGGTCTTCCTCGCGGCAAACGGCGTTGTGACGCCAGTCCATGGCTGCTACCTCTCTTGGTATTACGTCAAAGTTGCTTGTGAATGTGAACGCTTTCACGAATCCCTCAACAAGTGAAGGGCCTACCGCCAGGTTCCCGGCGTGGTCCTGTGGATTGAGGAGGGGTTCGGGCTCTCTACTGGGGCCTGTGTTGCGGCCGTCTCGAGCGCCATGTAGAGATTCGCAAACCTCGGCGGCGGATACAACCCCCTGCGAGAAGTTTTTTTTGATTCCTCGGTGTCGACTAGGTCACAGCCGTACTTCCATGGGGTGGATCGGTGCCTAAACGTTCGAGTGAAAGGACTTTAGGCCCTTCCGCTCACACAATCACACGCAGTGCACGGCGTACGCCTGTGAACGTCACGCTCGTCCGCAGTCCCAGGTGGTCGCCGTCCATCTGAAGGGGCAGCGGCACCTTCGAATGCAAGGTGAAGTCCGTCAGGTCGTGCAGCGAGACCGCGTGCTTGCCCTTGGGGCCGCGCTCGGGGGACGAAGTGAGCAATTGCGTGGCATACCGGGCGACCGCGCCGGTTGACAGCTTGCTCAGTCCGAGCACGTCCAGTCCGGTGTCGAACGAAGCTCTGGGGGATGCGTAGACCGGGCGGTTGCCCAGGAATGTCCACGGAGAGGTGTTGCAGACTATCGACAGCACGAGATCGGCCACCGGATCCTCACCCGGCCGTTCCAGAGTGATCACGCCGTGCCGGCGGTGCGGCTCGTCGAGGAACTGGCGTACCACCTGGCGCAGGTAAAGGGCGTGCGTGGAACGCCTGCCGCGCTCTCGCTGCTGCTCGACCCTGCCGATCACGCTCGCGTCGAACCCGAGCCCCGCACAGAACGTGAACCAGCGACCGGGGACGGCCTCGTCCGCCGTGCCGGGCGTGCCCGCCGCGAGGCCCAGACCGACCGTGCGCTCACTGCCCTCGCGCAGCGCGTCGAGCAGGGCGCCGGTGGCCTCCACGGCGTCGTTCGGCAGGCCCAGGGCGCGCGCGAAGACGTTGGTGGATCCGCCGGGGACGACGGCGAGGCGGGGGAGGCGGTCCGGATCAGGGCCGTGGTGCAGCAGGCCGTTGACGACCTCGTTGACTGTGCCGTCCCCGCCGAGCGCGACGACCAGGTCGACGTCCGTGCTCTCCGCGGCCTGCCGGCCGACGTCCCGGGCGTGCCCGCGGTACTCCGTGGTGACCGCCTCGAGCTTCATCTCGCTCGCGAGTGCGTGGATCAGCACATCACGTGTCCGTGCACTGGTGGTGGTTGCCGCCGGATTGACCACGAGGAGTGCACGCATGCGAAAGAGAGTACCTACCGGGTGGTACTAAACCCAGACCGGTGTCCGGGTACCGAGGTCCCGGCCGTCTGCGGCCGAGGCTAGTCTGCTGGGGTGAGCTCAGGACAGACTCCCATTCCCGACGTCACCGAGGCAGGGCCCCGCCCCGGACGGCTGACCGCCGCGGCGGTCCTTGCCGCGCTGGAGGGTGTGGCGCTCGTCGCCGCGGGTGTGTATCTGCTCTTCAGGGGGTTCACGGGTGACGCGGACAGCGTCTCGCAAGCTGCGACCGGCGGGGTCACGCTCATCGTCCTTGCGCTGCTGCCCCTGCTCGCGGCGCGCGGCCTGCTGCAGCAGCGCAGTTGGAGCCGGGGGCCGGCGATCATCACGCAGATCATGGCGCTGCCGGTGGCATGGACGCTGCTGCAGGCCGACAGCCTGGCGATCCCCGCCGGGATCGCCCTGGGCGTCGTGGCGGTGACCGCCTTGGTCCTGCTGGTGAACCCGGCGACCACCCGGGCGCTCGGCATCCGGGGGCCCGGCGGCGGCGAGGAGCCGACGCAGCCGCCGGGGCCGAAGAAGTAGGCGAAACGTCGGTCGGGGCGTTCCGGGAACGGTCCCCGCGGACCCGCCCTACCACCGGCGGCCTCCTCGCTTGATCCTTCACGAGCAGCTACTCCTCAATGAGAGCTACTCCTCGACGAGAGCTACTCCTCCACGAGCAGCTTCTCCCGCAGCTGAGCCAGCGTGCGGGCCAGCAGTCGCGACACGTGCATCTGGGAGATGCCGACCTCCTGCGCGATCTGCGACTGGGTCATGTTGCCGAAGAAGCGCAGCAGCAGGATCCGCTTCTCGCGGGGCGGCAGGTCCTCCAGGAGCGGCTTGAGCGACTCGCGGTACTCGACGCCCTCCAGCGCCTCGTCCTCCGCGCCCAGCGTGTCCGCGACGGCGGGGGACTCGTCGTCCGTGTCCGGGACGTCCAGCGACAGCGTGGAGTACGCATTGGCGGACTCCAGGCCCTCCAGGACCTCCTCCTCGGAGATCGCCAGTTTCTCGGCGAGCTCGTGCACCGTGGGGGAGCGGCCGTGCAGCTGGGAGAGCTCGGCGGTGGCCGTGGTCAGCGACAGCCGCAGCTCCTGCAGCCGCCGCGGGACCCGTACCGCCCATCCCTTGTCGCGGAAGTGCCGCTTGATCTCGCCGACGACCGTGGGGGTCGCATACGTGGAGAACTCCACGCCGCGCTCCGGGTCGAAGCGGTCCACGGACTTGATGAGGCCGATCGTGGCGACCTGGGTGAGGTCGTCCAGCGGTTCGCCGCGGTTGCGGAAGCGGCGGGCGAGGTGCTCGACGAGCGGCAGGTGCATGCGGACCAGCTGGTTGCGCAGTTCCGCGTACTCGGGCGATCCCTCCGGGAGCTTGCGCAGCTCTACGAACATCACCCGCGCACCGCTGCGGTCCTGCGGATCGTGCTGGATGTGCGGTGCGCGCTGCGCTCCCTGCTCGGCCTCGTGCACGTGCTCGCTCATGTATCCCGCCCTCCCCCAGCGGCCGCCGGGAGGTACCCCCGTCTCGCCGTCCCGGCCGGAGAGCGCCTCGCGCTCGTCCTCGCCGACGGCCTCTGCCCGCTGCGACGCATCCGCCGCGGCGTCCACCGCCGAGGAGTCGTCGGTCGGTGTGCCGTCGGCGAAGGAGTCGTCCTCGGGATGCGGCCGCGCCTGCTGCTCGGGGATGCCGGCCCCCGGAGCGCGCGTCGGCTCCGCCGGAACCGCACGCCCCTCGGGGGGCTTCCTGCCCCGGCTGCCGGTGTTCTCGCCCGGAAGTCCCCGGATCCCGCGCTCTTCGTCCCGCACCGGTCCGTCCCCGTCCCTCACGCCGGCCCGGGTCCCGCGCCGCGCTGTTTGTAGAGGCTGATCGCAACGGTCTTGTCGTCGGCGACCGAGGAATCGACCTTCCCGGCCAGGGCCGACAGCACCGTCCAGGCGAAGGTGTCGCGCTCGGGTGCCCTGCCGTCGGTGGTGGGAGCCGAGACCGTCACCTCGAGCGAGTCGTCCACGAGCCGGAAGACGCAGCTGAGCACGGAGCCGGGAACGGCCTGCTGCAGCAGGATCGCGCAGGCCTCGTCGACCGCGATGCGGAGGTCCTCGATCTCGTCCAGGGTGAAGTCCAAGCGCGCCGCGAGGCCGGCCGTGGCCGTCCGCAGCACCGACAGGTAGGCACCCGCAGCCGGCAGCCGGACTTCCACGAAGTCCTGGGTCGCGGGCTCGCCTGCGATCTGGGACACCCTCACCTCCAAGGTGATTCCGAGCTTTCCGGGGGCCGAGGGCGGCCCCCCGGAGTAACGCGATACATGGTTCAGCGGTGACGCTATCGCGCCTCCAAGTTCCCTGTCCCGAGGACCTCCTCCCCTGCTGTCACTCATAGTAAGCCCATGAGTACGCACAGTGGCTAGGGGTCTGCGGGCCCAATTGGGAAGAGCGCGCGCCGGTTTGACGTACCCAGGCCCTGGACGGTCGAACCGTCCTGATCCACTTCAGACGAGCACCCCGTCCGCAAAGCACCAGCGCCGGCTTTCACCAGGCTCGAGGGTACGCAGGGGCAGCGCTGACGGCTCGGGGCGCGGCAGCTCTGCGACGTGCAGGCGCTCGTTCATGCTGGCAAGGTTACGACGCCCGTGAGGAAAGCTGTGGGGAAGCGGAGG
This sequence comes from Streptomyces himalayensis subsp. himalayensis, assembly GCF_013778455.1. GTDB lineage: Bacteria > Actinomycetota > Actinomycetes > Streptomycetales > Streptomycetaceae > Streptomyces > Streptomyces himalayensis. The sequence goes on from NZ_JACEHE010000001.1 coordinate 253,502, forward strand.
GCCGTGCCTGACCAGCAGTTCCGATCGCGATCTGCGGGCGCAGCCGGCTGTTTTCGTAGCGTTGCCGTTCGGTTACGCACTGTTCGCGCTCTGTTTGCGGCTGCTCGGTGAACGTCCGGGGGACTCAGGGGAACGGGCGTCCCGTGATGACGGCGGCCACCGTGGTTCCCCGCGCGAAGGCCCCCTCTTCGGCGAGGGTGACAAGTCCGTACAGCATCTTGGCGACATAGAGACGTTCGACGGGCAGACCGTGCCGGTCCTCGAAGTCCCTGGCGAACGCTTCGAGTTCCGGGGTGGTGCGGGCGTAACCGCCGAAGTGGAAACGGTCGTCGAGGGACCAGTCGCCGCGCCGGCCGCCGAAGGCCTGTTCCTGCAGCGCCCGTATCTCGTCGGTCAGGAAGCCGCCCTTGAGTACGGGTATGCCCAGTGCGCGCTGTCCGGGGCCGAGTCCGGCTGCCAGTCCGGCTATGGTGCCGCCGGTGCCGCAGGCGACGACGACGACGTCTGCGTGGCCGCGCAGCTCCTGGCCGAGCGCTGTGCAGCTCTGCACGGCGCGGGAGTTGCTTCCTCCCTCGGGGACGACATAGGCGACCCCGACGTCACGCAGGATCGTGGCCAGGACGTCCGGTTCACTCTTGCGCCGGTACGTCGATCTGTCGATGAAACGCAGACGCATGCCGTCGGCCGCGCACCGGGACAGCGACGGGTTGAGGGGCTGGCCGGCCAGTTCGTGCCCCCGTACCACGCCGATCGTGGGCAGACCCAGCAGCCGGCCCGCGGCGGCGGTGGCACGGAGGTGATGGGAGTACGCGCCGCCGAATGTCACGATCGTCCGGCCCGCGGCCGCCCGGAGGTTCGGCTCCAGCTTGCGCCACTTGTTGCCGATCAGGTCCGGGTGGATCAGATCGTCCCGCTTGAGCAGCAGCCGCAGCCCGCGGCGCGCGAATCGCTCGTCCTCGACCGTCTGCAACGGAGACGGCAGCCGCGGCCGCAGGGCGGCGGGGCCGACTGCGGCCGGGCTGCCTGTTGCGGGGCCGAGTGCTGCGGCGCTGTCAGGGCTGGTCACCGGTCCATTGTCGGTCGGTCGCCGCGAAGAGCGCGTCGGGGCCCGGGCGTCCGTCGCGCGGCCGCCCGAGGCGCTGTGCCCGCCGGCGGCCGCTCGCCCGTAGGGGTCACTTCAGGCGGTCGCGGATGCGCTCCCGCATCGCGTTCATCGTGAAGCCGCGCGGATCCGACTTGCCCGGCTGCCATTCGAGGTGGCCGATGACCGAGCGCTCCGTCCAGCCGTGGTGGCGGCAGATCGCGGCCGCCGCCTTCTCGATGGCTTCCAGCTGCGCCTCGGGCCACGGGTCCTCGCCGTCGCCGAGGTTCTCGCACTCGAAACCGTAGAAGTGCCGGTTGCCGTCGGTGTTCGCCTCGTTGTCCGACGGGAGGGTCTTCTCGGCGATGACGGCGCGCAGTACGTCGTCGTCGCCCAGTCCCGCGTGGTTGGCACGTCCGTAGCCGACGAGGTGGATCCGGCCGTCCTTGGTGATGACGCCGTGGCACAGCGGACCCGGCAGACCGGCGTAGCCCTCGCGGCAGATGCGGACGGTGCGCTCGCTGCCCGAGGTGACGGTGTGGTGGATCATCACGCCGTGCACCGGTCCCCAGGGGCCCTTGTGGTTGCGGTTGTGGTCACGCCAGTCGCCGACCTCGACGACGGTCAGGCCCTCGTCTCTGAGGGCGTCCAGAAACGTGCTCGCGGGCATGGGTGGGGCCATGCCGCCTCCTTTGCGGTGGGGGTACCTCCCGGCCCCTGAGGCGCTGAGGGGCCCTGCGTGTGCGGGTGATGTGCCCGCGTTCACGATGATCCATTCCCGCTCTTTTGTGTATTGGTATCGATACGCTGCGTGATGAAAGTCTCGTGTGTGCAGGCAGTGCAGGTCGGCGCACCATCGGGAGGGCACAGTCATGTCGGTAGGCGAAGAGGTCCGCGGGGAGCAGAGCAGGTCGCAGCAGAGTCTCGGCGCGGCGGCCGCGCGGAACCTGGCCACCACCACCAAGTCCGCGCCTCAGATGCAGGAGATCAGCTCACGCTGGCTGCTGCGCATGCTGCCGTGGGTGAATGTGCAGGGCGGTACGTACCGCGTGAACCGCCGCCTGAGCTATTCCGTCGGCGACGGCCGGGTGACGTTCGTGAAGACCGGTGACAGCGTGCAGGTCATCCCCGCCGAGCTCGGCGAACTGCCCGTCCTGCGGGCGTACGAGGACCAGGAGGGCCTCGCCGAGCTCGCCCGGCGCTGCCGGCAGCGGGAGTTCGCCCCGGGAGAGGTGCTCGCGTCGTTCGGCAGCCAGGCCGACGAAGTGTTCCTGCTGGCACACGGCAGGATCGAGAAGATCGGCACCGGCCCCTAGGGCGATGACGCCGTCCTCGGAGTCCTCGCCGACGGGGCGTACTTCGGGGAGCAGGCGCTCATCGACGCCGACGCGATGTGGGAGTACACCGCCCGCGCGGTGACGGCCTGCACCGTGCTCACCCTGTCGCACCAGGACCTCGAGCAGGTCGCCGAGCGCACCGAGTCGTTGCGCGAGCACCTGCGGCGGCTCCGCTCGCTGCCGCGGCAGCGCACCAACAATCCCCCAGTGCCTTAAGAACCTGGGAGGTGCCCCCATGGAGAGGCGCCCATCGACCTCTCCGCCGGACATGTGGGCGAGGCGGTGCTGCCCGGCACGTATGTCGACTACGAGCCGGCGCCTCGGGAGTACGAACTGAGCGTCGCCCAGACCGTTCTGCGCATCCACACGCGCGTGGCCGACCTCTACAACCAGCCGATGAACCAGACGGAACAGCAGTTGCGGCTCACCGTCGAGGCGCTGAAGGAGCGCCAGGAGCACGAGCTCGTCAACCACCGGGAGTTCGGGCTGCTGCACAACTGCGAGTACGACCAGCGGCTGCAGCCGCACGACGGCGTGCCCAGCCCGGACGACATGGACGAACTGCTCAGCCGCAGGCGCGGATCCAAGCTGTTCCTCGCCCACCCGCGCGCGATCGCGGCGTTCGGCCGCGAGTGCAACAAGCGCGGCCTGGTGCCCGAGAGCATCGACATCGGCGGCAACCGGATCCCCACCTGGCGCGGTGTGCCGATCTTCCCCTGCAACAAGATCCCGGTGACCGAGGCCAGGACCACCTCGATCATCTGCATGCGTACGGGAGAGGCCGAGCAGGGCGTCATCGGCCTGCACCAGCCGGGCATCCCGGACGAGATCGAGCCCAGCCTCTCCGTGCGGTTCATGGGCATCAGCGAGCAGGCGATCATCTCCTACCTGGTCACGACGTACTACTCGGCGGCCGTGCTGGTGCCCGACGCCCTGGGGGTCCTGGAGAACGTGGAGATCGGCCGCTGGCGGTGACGTCCCGCGTCGGCAGGCCCTGTGTACGGGCTCCGGAGTGTGATCCGGCCGGTGTGCGGGTCCCGTCCATGCGTACGAACGTCATCGCCTAGGCTGCAACCGCCGTTGTGCAGAGGCGGGTTGAGGGTTGCTCCGATGGGCCGGAGTGACTCGCGTGGGGACGAGACGAAGGGCGGGCAGGGGCATGGGCGTGGCGATCCGGAGGGCCGTCGAAAGCGACCGTGAGGCCGTCACCCGGCTGTTGGACGAGGCGTTCCAGGACGACCCGGTCAGCAGATGGGTCTTTCCCGACGCGGACCACCGCCGCCGCACCCACCACAAGCTGATGGGAGCCTTTCTCGACCTCGTGCTGAGCGAGGGGCGCGTGGACCTCACGGAGGACGGCCAGGCCGCCGCGCTGTGGCTCTCCGTGCCCGCCGGCGAACCCGGGGATCACGAGGGTGGCGTATCCGGGGATCACGAGGCCGAGGATGACGGTCCCGCGCAGATGCGGGAGGCCGTCGACCCGGACAACGAACGGGTCGAGCTGGTCGGCAGGCTGACCGGAGCCGTCCACCCGACCGGACGGGCCCACGAGTACTTGCTGCTGATAGCCGTGACGCCCGAGCGCCAGGGTGAAGGGCTCGGCACGGCGCTCATCGAGTCCGTGCTCGACCGCTGCGACCGCGAGGGGCTCCCCGCCTATCTGGAGGCGAGCAGCGCGCGCAGCCGCCGCCTGTACGAGCGGCTGGGCTTCGCCTTCACCGGGCGCCAGGTCGACCTGCCGGACGGCCCGCAGATGTGGCCGATGTGGCGCGAGCCGGGGACGACGCCTGCGGTGAGCTGAGGCGGTGCCCGTGGGCACTCCCGGCTCGCTGCTCACTGCGAGGAAGGTGAGCCCGCGCACCCTCGCGCGCCAGTACCTCCACGGCGGCGTCCACGAGTGCCGCCCTCCGCGGTCTTCGCCGACGGTCGCCGGGTTGCTTCGACACCGTCATTCAGGGCCGGGCCGGCTACGGCCTCGCTCTGGACGCCAAGATCACCAGCCCGTACGGGCACATGCGCGAGTACGTCGCCTCACCCACCCTCACCCGGTCGCCGCATCCGAGCGTGCAGATCGTGGCGGACGACGTGGTGGGCAAGATCCATGAGCTGAATCGGGAGGACAGCGGGTTCGGCATCTTGCTGTGCGGGGGCGCGACCCTTGCGGGCTCGCCGTGGACGAGTTCGGCCTCGACTCGGTGCGGGTTTTCGACAACGGCGCACTCGTACGGACGTGCAGCAGAAAGCTGTGACTGCTTCCCGGGGGCCGGGCCGCGCGGACCGCCCTATGGTGGAGGCATGGGCATCGAAGGGCGCCGGTCCGGCCGCCGCCCGCGGAGCGAGGAGTACGTCTGCCCCGTCTGCGGACAGCCCGTCGGCACGGTCATTCACAGGCGCAAGATTCTGGGCGCGTTCGTCCCCGTGTGGGGTCCGGGACCGTGCCGCAATCCCGACTGCTCGGCCTACGAGGAGCCAGTGGATGCGGCCCACGGCGCAGGGGCCCGGCGGTCGTACCGGGAGCACCCGCGAACGGCCTGGCCCCCAGCCACGGGCAGCATTACGGCCGTGGGCGCGCGCCCGGCAGCGGGCAGGGCGGCAGCGGAAGGCCGTAGTACGGACGCGGCGGGCCGTACAGAGGACCGGGGCCGGCCCGACATGGAGGGCCTGGACGACCAGGCCGGAGCCGCGGGCGGCGGCATGCGGGGTGGCCGTGTCGGCCCGCGCGGCGACCAGGACGTCCGGAAGGACAGTCCCCCGGACGGCCGACAGGGATAGCCCCAGCCCCGCGCGCCCCCGCGGCGGGACGCGACGGCGGCGAGCAGGGCGCTGACCATCCCGGCGGCCACCTGCCAGGCCGTCCGCAAGGACAGTCCCCCGGACGGCCGACAGGGTTAGCCCCAGCCCCGCGCGCCCCCGCGGCGGGACGCGACGGCGGCGAGCAGGGCGCTGACCATCCCGGCGGCCACCTGCCAGGCGCTCCTGGAGACGGCCATCCTGGAGACGCGATATCTGCTGGCCCGGGCAGCCCGGCTGCTCTAGCGTGCTGCCATGCCCGAACTCGTGCACCTCACCGAACGCGCCCTGTGGGACGCCGCCCAGCGGACCGGCGCGTACGAAATCTCCACGCGCGGCCGCACGCTCGGCGAAGAGGGCTTCATCCACTGCTCGCTGCGCCACCAGCTCCCGAGTGTGGCTTCCTTCCTGTACGGGGCGTACACCGGCCCCGACGAACTCGTCCTCCTGGTCATCGACAGCGACCGCCTCACGGCACCCGTGCGCTACGAGGCCCCAGAGCCCGGCGCCGAGGAGTTTCCGCACATCTACGGCCCTGTCCCGGTGGACGCCGTCGTCAGGGTCGAGCCGTGGACGGCCGACGCGCAGGACGCGTGAGGCCGCGGACCGCGCGTAGGCCGGGACCCTATCCGGGCAGGCCGCCGGTCTCCGGGGCACGCCCCGTCAGGCAGTAGATCCCGCCGGCCGGATCCCGCATCACGGTCCAGTGCGTGCCCTGGCCCACGAGCGTGGCACCGTTCTCCTCGTGCCAGGCGCGGGTCGCCTCGATGTCGGAGCAGGCGAGGTCGAGATGCGCGGAGGCCGGCCGGTCGGAGCCGAGTCGCTGCAGCAGGATGCGGACGGGCAGTTCCGGGCCCGGTCTGACCACGTGGAACTCCGGCAGGGAGCCCGGGCGCGACTCCCATCCGGTGAGAGCGGCCCAGAACGCCACCTCGGCGTCGTACGCGCTCGGCGCCAGGTCGATGCACACCTGGTCGAGACGGCTGTACGACCCGTCGGGACCGGCGACCACGGGCGGCCGCACGCGCTCGCCGTGGAACAGAACCGCGCAGAACAACTGACCGCCGGGAGACCGCAGCACCGCCCAGCCCTCGTGCTCGGCGACCACCGAGGCACCGAGGCGCACCGCGTCCTTCACCAGGCCCGCGACGTCCTCGACGACCAGATCGAGATGCGCACCGCCGGGCCCCTCATCGACCCCCTGCGCCTTCAGGCACGCGTCGGCGCCGTCCGCCAGGAGAGTCACGAACTCGTCGCGCTCACCGCGGAATTCGGACAGACGCGTGCCGGTGACGGCGGTCCAGAACGCACAGGCCGGGCCGAACCGCTCAGCGGGCCGGTCGATGAAGGCATAGGTCCAGCGGATCACTTGGCTGTTCGGCATGGTTCCTCAACGTGTTCCGGCGCGGCGGCGTGAACGCCGACAGTACCCGGCTCCGCCGCGGTGCCGGGTGCCGTCCATGCGGATCCAGTTCGGCGCTCAGGGCGGTCAGGCGGTCGGCTCGGCGGGCAGCCAGGACCGGCAGCGCCATGGCGGGCGTGATGCCGCCGGATATCCGCGCGGCGATCGTCACGCTGCCCGGATCAGGCTTGTCCACAGGCGAGTTGCTGAGCGAGCGTCAAGCAGGTCAAGCTGCCCCCGAACACGCGTCCGCGTCCGCAGTCATCACGTTGCGGATCTACGCCGCCCTGTGGCCGGGCGAAGAAGACCGCACCCGGACCGTCATGGACGCCATGCTCGGCGGCCTGCGGACCGGGTGCGGGCAGAAAGACCAGGCGACCAAAGAAATCGCAGGTCAAGCAGCATGATCGAAGATCAGGCCTTCTTGGTCTCCCAGAAGATCTTGTCGATCTGGGCGATGTAGTCGAGCGCCTTCTGCCCGGTGGCCGGGTCCGTCGACGCCTTGGCGGCCGAGAGGGCCTTCAGGGCGTCGTTGACCAGCTGGTGCAGCTCCGGGTACTTCTCGAAGTGCGGGGGCTTGAAGTAGTCGCTCCACAGCACCGAGACGTGGTGCTTGGCGAGCTCGGCGCGCTGCTCCTTGATGACGGTGGCGCGGGCCTGGAAATGCGGGTCGTCGTTGGCCGCCATCTTCTCCTGGACGGCCTTGACCGACTCCGCCTCGATGCGGGCCTGGGCCGGGTCGTACACACCGCAGGGCAGGTCGCAGTGCGCACTGGCCTTCAGCTTGGGGGCAAACAGGCGGGAAAGCATGGATGCTGTCCTTCCTAAGGTGATCGTCTTCTCAGGTGGGACATTACTCCGTGGAAGACGGGTTTTCGCGAGTGCCCCCATGGGCTTAGGACAAAAGTCCGGGGCCAGACTGGGACTGGTGAAGGATGGAACCGGAACGCAACCGGAACGTAGGCCGAGCGGAACCGGAGGTTTTCTGATGCCTGAGACGGCAGCGGAGGGGCGGGAGGCACGCGTGCCGTTCCAACTGATCGAGGTGGACGGGCCGTCGATGGTGCCCACACTCAACCCGGGGGACTGGATGCTGGTCCGGTACGGCGCCCGGGTCCGGCCGGGCGCCGTGGTGATCCTGCGGCACCCGTTCCAGCAGGACCTGCTGGTCGTCAAGCGCGTGGTCGAGCGCAGCGACGACGGCTGGTGGGTGCTCGGCGACAACCCGTACTCGCCGGGCGGGGACAGCACGGTCTATGGGGCCGTGCCCGACGAGCTCGTCCTCGCGACGGTGCGGGCGCGCTTCCGGCCGCGCAGCCGGGACGAGGGCGAGGGTCAGCGGTCCGTCCCCGCGCTGATCTCGTGGGCTTTCTCCGCACTGCGGCCGGTGCTCTCGGACCGGTCCGCCTCCAAGCGCTTGCGGGCGCGGTAGGCCGCCACATTGGCCCGGGTCGCGCAGCGGTCCGAGCAGTACCGCCGTGAGCGGTTCGTGGACGTGTCGAGATAGGCGTTGCGGCACGGCGCTGCCTCGCACAGGCCGAGGCGGTCGACGCCGTACGACGTGAGGTGGAAGGCGAGCCCCATCGCGGCGATCGCCGCATAGCCGGCGGTCGCGTTGGACGGATGGTCCGCGAGGTGCATGTGCCACAGGGGGCGGCCGTCGTCGTCCCGGCCCCTCCTTTCATCAGACGCAGTGTGCCCCGAGATCTGCGGGCTGACCGGGAACTCGAGCAGCAGCGAGTTCAGCAGGTCGACGGCCAGCGTCTCGTCGCCGCTGTCCGCCGCCTCGAAGACCGCCCGCAGCCGGGCCCGTACGGAGCGGAAGCGCGTCACATCGGCGTCCGTGGCGCGCCGGGCCGCGGACGCATTGACGCCGAAGAGGGCCCGGACGGCCTCCACAGAGGTCAGCGAGTCCTTGTTGCGACCGGGCTCCTCGCTGTTGACCAGGCGCACGGCGTAGTCCGAGTAATAGGCGAGTTCCACTTGAGTCCTTACGGGCGCGGTCTGTCTTCAGGCGGGCACGAGTAACGGCTGCGCACGATTCGAGGGTATTACGCCGGGGAGGGGCTCGGATGACGGAGACCACGGCCGGTGCCGACGCGGCAACCCCAGTTGAGGCGGTACGAAAATTCGTACCGCCTCTTCTGCGTGAGTCGCTGCCGTAGCCCCCGATACGCGAAAGGGGCGGTACGAGGATCCCGTACCGCCCCTTGTCGTACGTACCGTTACAGCACCTTGGACAGGAACGACTGCGTCCGCTCGTGCTGCGGGTTCGTCAGGACGTCGCGCGGGTTGCCGGACTCGACGACCACGCCGCCGTCCATGAAGACGAGGCTGTCGCCGACCTCGCGCGCGAAGCCCATCTCGTGCGTGACGACGACCATCGTCATGCCGGACTCGGCGAGGTCGCGCATGACGTCGAGGACGTCGCCGACGAGCTCCGGGTCGAGCGCCGACGTGGGCTCGTCGAAGAGCATCAGCTTCGGGTCCATGGCCAGCGCGCGGGCGATGGCCACGCGCTGCTGCTGGCCGCCGGAGAGCTGCGACGGGTAGTTTCCGGCCTTGTCGGCGAGGCCGACGCGGTCCAGGAGCTGCATCGCCTGCTCCTTGGCCTGAGCCTTGCTCGTGCCCTTGACCTGGACCGGCGCCTCCATGACGTTCTCCACGGCCGTCATGTGCGGGAACAGGTTGAAGCGCTGGAAGACCATGCCGATGTTCCGGCGCTTCATGGCGACCTCGCGGTCGCGCAGCTCGTAGAGCTTGTCGCCCTGCTGGCGGTAGCCGACCAGGTCGCCGTCGACGTAGAGCCGGCCGGCGTTGATCTTCTCCAGGTGGTTGATGCACCTCAGGAACGTCGACTTGCCGGAGCCGGACGGGCCGATGAGGCAGAACACCTCGCCGGTCTTCACCTCGAGGTCGATGCCCTTGAGGACCTCGACGTGACCGAAGGACTTGTGGACGCCCTCGGCCTTCACCATGGCGTGGGAGGACTGCTTCATGCCGTGACTCCCTTCGGGCGGCGCGCGGGCAGGACGGCGGCCTTGAGGCGCTGGAGCGGCGTCGGGGGCAGGGTACGGCTCGAACCGCGGGCGTAGTACCGCTCGATGTAGTACTGCCCGACGCTCAGGAGCGACGTCATGATCAGGTACCAGGCGGCGGCGAGGAAGTACATCTCCACCGTGGAGCCCGCGTTCTGACCGATGTCCTGGGCCGCCTTGAACAGGTCGAGGAACTGCACCGCCGAGACGAGCGAGGTCGTCTTCAGCATGTTGATGACCTCGTTGCCCGTCGGCGGCACGATCACGCGCATCGCCTGCGGGATCACGATCCGGCGCAGCGTCTTGGGGTGGCTCATGCCCAGCGCGTGCGAGGCCTCTGTCTGGCCCTCGTCCACGGAGAGCAGACCGGCGCGGCAGATCTCGGCCATGTACGCGGCCTCGTTGAGTCCCAGGCCGAGCAGCGCCGTCAACAGCGGCGTCATGAACGAGGACCAGTAGTCCTTGTAGACAGGGCCGAGGTTGATGTACTCGAAGACCAGGCCGAGGTTGAACCAGACGAAGAGCTGGACCAGGACCGGCGTGCCGCGGAAGAACCAGATGTAGAACCACGCGATCGACGAGGTCACCGGGTTCTTCGACAGACGCATCACGGCGAGCAGGATGCCGCCCGCGATGCCGATCACCATGGACAGCACGGTGAGCAGGAGGGTGTTCACGACGCCGTCGATGATGCGGTCGTCGAAGAAGTAGTCGGGGATCGCGCCCCAGTTGATCTTGCCTTGCGCGAAGGCGTAGACGATCGAGCCGAAGAGGGCGAGTGCGATGGCCGCGGACACGTAGCGCCCGAAGTGCCGGACCGGAATGGCCTTGATGGCCTCCGGCCCGGCAGGGGGTGTCGCGTCGGCGGGACCGTCCGTCTTGTTGACGTCAACAGTCACGGGTGGAGCCTTTCAGAGCCGAGTGGACCGGACCGGGGGTCAGGAGCCACCGTTGATCTTGGCCTCGGTGACCGCGCCGTCCTCGACGCCCCACTTCTCGATGATCTTCTTGTACTCGCCGTTCTCGATGATCGCGTTGAGTGCGGCCTGCAGCGCGTCGCGCAGCTCGGTGTTGTCCTTGGCGACGGCGATGCCGTACGGGCCCGCCTCGACCTGGTCGCCGACGATCTCGAAGTACTTGCCGCCGCCGGCGTTCTTCACGGAGTACGCGGCGATCGGGAAGTCGGCGGAGACGACGTCGGCGCCCTTGGAGCGCATGCGGGTCTCGGCCTCGGGGTTGGTGGCGAAGTCCTCGATCTTCAGGGTCTTCTCGCCGTCCTTCTCACACTTCTTCGCCTGGTCCTTGGCGAGGTCGTGGGAGAAGGTGTTGCGCTGCACGGCCATCGTCTTGCCGCACAGGTCGTCCCAGGTCTTGATTCCCTGGTCGTCGCCCTTGTTGGTGTAGAGCGAGACACCCGCGGTGAAGTAGTCGACGAAGTCGACGCCGGCGCCGACCTTCTTGCCGGTGTCGGCGTCGACGCCCTCCTGGCGGTCCTTGGTGTCGGTCATGGCCGACATGGCGATGTCGTAGCGCTTCGAGGCGAGGCCGCCGATGAGGGTGTCGAAGGTGCCGTTCTCGAACTTGAACGTCACGCCGAGCTGCTTGCCCATCGCGGCAGCGATGTCCGGGTCGATGCCGACCGTCTTGCCGGAGTCGTCCTTGAACTCGACCGGCGCGTACGCGATGTCCGAGCCGACCTTGATTTCGCCCTTGTCCCGGATCTCCTTGGGGAGCTTGTCGGCCAGCGGGGCGCTGGTCGTCTCGTTGGTGCTCGGGCCGTCGTCCTTGGTCTGGTCACCACAGCCTGTGAGCAGCAGCGCACCGGCGACCGCGACTGCGCCGACCGCGGCGATCCGGGACTTCGCGGAGCTCGCGGCGGTCGTACGGCGGGTGAAGCTTGCGGTCATGGTTGGTTTCCTCCGGGTGAGGGCGATGCCGATCGGTCGACGGGCACACACCATCGAGTGTCGCGACCACGTGTGATTACGGCATCTTGCCATTCGGACTAGCCCCTTCAGGACGTCGGCCATGTCAAAATCGGATAACGGGTGACCCCCGAATCCCGTCAGGTCGGCACATCACGGCCGGACCTTCTACGGGATTGCCTCCCTCCGGCCGGAGGATCTTCGGCACATCTCAGCATGTGAGCGATTCCCGACGACGCGCCTGTGCCGTACACGGAGCTGTCACCGACTTGTCCAGAAAACCGGCTATGAGTCATGTCACCGCAACGATATGGACTCGTCGGCGGTGGGGTCCGTCGGGTAAGAAGGTTCTTTACACCCCTCATCCGGGGCCCAGGGCGCGTGTGCGGCGCGCCCGTCGCGTATGTACCCCGTACGTATCGGTCAAATCGGGGCGTACGTGGTGCCCGCCCACCCCTCAATCAGGAGTGGACACCCTCAACCAATGAAGCCTTAAGGGGTAAAACAAAGTGGCAGCGGAGATCGTCAATCCTCGCAGCGACAGCAGTACGGGTCAGGAGGGCGAGGGTGAGCCCCTCGATTCGTTCGACCCGGCGTTCGCGCTGCACCGCGGCGGCAAGATGGCCGTGCAGGCCACGGTGCCGGTCCGTGACAAGGACGACCTGTCCCTCGCGTACACGCCCGGCGTCGCCAAGGTGTGCAGCGCCATCGCCGAGCAGCCGGACCTCGTCCACGACTACACGTGGAAGTCGAACGTCGTCGCCGTCGTGACGGACGGGACGGCCGTGCTCGGGCTCGGAGACATCGGCCCGGAGGCCTCCCTTCCGGTGATGGAGGGCAAGGCGATCCTTTTCAAGCAGTTCGGCGGCGTGGACGCGGTGCCGATCGCTCTGGCGACGACGGACACGGACGAGATCGTCGACACCGTGGTGCGGCTCGCCCCCTCGTTCGGCGGCGTCAATCTGGAGGACATCTCGGCGCCGCGCTGCTTCGAGATCGAGCACAGGCTCCAGGAGCGGCTCGACATTCCGGTCTTCCATGACGACCAGCACGGCACGGCCGTCGTCACGCTCGCAGCCCTGCGGAACGCGGCGAAGCTGACCGGCCGGACGCTGGGTGATCTGCGTGCGGTGATCTCGGGTGCGGGGGCGGCGGGCGTCGCCATCGCGAAGATGCTGCTGGAGGCCGGTATCGGGGATGTCGCGGTCGCCGACCGCAAGGGCATCGTCAGCGCCGACCGCGACGACCTCACGCCGGTCAAGCGGGAGCTCGCCGAGATCACCAACAAGGCGGGGATCAGCGGTTCCCTCGAGGCCGCCCTGTCCGGCGCCGACGTCTTCATCGGCGTCTCCGGCGGTACGGTGCCGGAGCCGGCGGTGGCGTCGATGGCCGAGGGCGCATTCGTGTTCGCCATGGCGAACCCGAACCCAGAGGTGCACCCGGACATCGCCCACAAGTACGCGGCCGTGGTCGCGACCGGACGGTCCGACTTCCCGAATCAGATCAACAACGTGCTCGCGTTCCCGGGCATCTTCGCGGGCGCCCTGCAGGTGCGGGCCTCCCGGATCACCGAGGGCATGAAGATCGCGGCCGCGGAGGCGCTGGCGGGGGTCGTCGGGGACGACCTCGCGGCGGACTACGTGATTCCGTCGCCGTTCGATGAGCGGGTTGCTCCGGCGGTGACTGCGGCGGTGGCCGCGGCAGCTCGGGCTGAAGGTGTTGCTCGCCGCTAGGCGAGTGCTCTGCGCTGAGCGTGAATTGCGGCTCCGCCCGGGTCGGCCTTCGGCCTTCCCCGGGCGGGGCCGGTTTGTTTTCCCGTCCACCCACCCGTGCGGTTGGGCATTCCGGCTGCCCGTCCGCGCCTTCGGGCGTGGGGGGATGACCGTTGTGGGCATGCGTCCGCCTGGGGCGATGGGGGTCCCCCCTGCTCTGGGGGGCACCTCCCAGCGTTAGCTGGGGGAGAAGCCGAGAGCTTGGGGGAGGGTGGGCACAACCCACGACGCACGGTGCGTCAAAACGGCCTGTGCAGATGCCAGAGGCCCGCCGCAGGCGCTCGGTGCGCGGTGTGTCACACCCGCATGCCGTTTCGCCCCGCCCTGCTCCCCCCTATCGTCAAGGTCATGTTCGCTGCCTACGCCGCCCGTATTGACCGTGACCAGCCTCTCACCGGCCTTGAGTTGGGGGAGCGCCCCGCTCCCGAGGCCCGGCCCGGCTGGACCACCGTGAACGTCAAGGCCGCCTCCCTCAACCACCACGACCTGTGGTCGCTGCGCGGGGTGGGTCTGAGTGAGGACAAGCTGCCGATGATCCTCGGCTGCGATGCCGCCGGGATCGACGAGGACGGGAACGAGGTCGTCCTGCACTCCGTCATCGGCCAGACGGGCCACGGAGTCGGGCCGAAGGAGCCCCGGACCATCCTCACCGAGAAGTACCAGGGCACCTTCGCCGAACAGGTCACGGTGCCCACGTGGAACGTGCTTCCGAAGCCGAAGGAGCTCTCCTTCGAGGAGGCCGCCTGTCTGCCGACCGCATGGCTCACCGCGTACCGGATGCTCTTCACCAACGCCGGTGTACGCCCCGGGGACTCGGTCCTCGTGCAGGGCGCCGGCGGCGGGGTCGCCACGGCGGCGATCGTGCTCGGCAAGGCTGCGGGGCTGCGGGTCTTCGCCACCAGCCGGGACGAGGCCAAGCGCAAGCGCGCCCTGGAGCTGGGGGCCGTGGAGGCGGTCGAGTCGGGTGCGCGGCTGCCGGAGCGGGTGGACGCCGTCATCGAGACGGTGGGAGCGGCCACCTGGTCGCACTCCGTCAAGTCGCTGCGGCCGGGCGGCACACTGGTCATCTCCGGCGCAACGAGCGGCGACCGCCCCTCGCACGCGGAACTCACCCGCATCTTCTTCCTGGAACTCAAGGTCGTCGGCTCCACGATGGGCACCAAGGACGAGCTGGAGGATCTGCTCGCGTTCTGCGCGGCGACGGGGGTGCGGCCCGTGATCGACGAGGTGCTGCCGCTGGACCGGGCGAGGGAGGGCTTCGAGCGGATGGAGTCCGGCGGGCAGTTCGGGAAGATCGTCCTCACTGTGTGAGCGGCTGGTTTCTCTCGTTTCTTGGGGCGGTGCTCAGCCCGGTGCTCAGCCCTTCCTGTCAATGATGGTTGACAGGAAGGGCTTGTCAACGTAAGTTGACGGCATGACCGAAGCAACGGATCTCGCCGAGCGTGCAGGTGATCGCGATCCGCGCGTCGGGCTGCGGGCCGTCGCCGCGTTGCGGCGGCTGCTGGAGCAGCTCGAAGCGGTTCAGGTGCGCAGCGCGCGCAATCAGGGCTGGTCGTGGCAGGAGATCGCCGCGGAGCTCGGCGTAAGCAGGCAGGCCGTGCACAAGAAGTACGGGAGGCGCTGATGTTCGAGCGGTTTACGAAGCATGCCCGCGCTGTGGTGACCGGCGCGGTTGAGCATGCCGAGCGGCTGGATGCGGGCTCCGTCGGCGAGGAGCACATGTTGCTCGCCCTGCTCGACCGCGAGGGGAGCCGTGCGTCGTTCGCGCTCGCCTCGTTGGGTGTCACCGGTCGCCGGGAGTCCGTCGAGCGTTCGCTGGCCGAGGCGCGACGGCGCGGCGGGTTGTCGCAGGCCGACACGGACGCGCTTGCAGGGCTGGGCATCGACGTGACCGAGATCGTGTCCCGGGTGGAGGAAGTCCACGGGGTGGGTGCGCTGGACGACGACACGAGCCGGAGGGGCCGGGGCCGGCGGACGGGCCGCCGCCCCTTCGGCCCGGAGGCCAAGAGCACGCTGGAGAAGTCCCTGCGCATCGCGCTCGGCCGCGGCGACCGCTCCATCGGTGACGAACACATCCTGCTCGCCCTGACCGCCCGTCCCGGCATCGCCGCCGAGGTGCTCGCCGAACATGGGGTGACCTACGGGGCGGTGGAGCGGGTGCTGGGCGGAGGGGGAGAGGCGAAGGCGGGCTGAGGCCGGACCGAAGTCGGCCCGGATACCGGCGTGCGGGCGGCCGATGTCGGCCCGGATACCGGCTGAGGCGTGGGCCGATGTCGGCCCGGATACCGGCTGCTGCCCGCCGGGCCTGCGGCGGCATGAGGTGAGGCGGCCGGCAACTCCCCCGAGGAGTGGCCGGCCGTCATGTCACATCCGCGGCGTCCGCAGCACCGCTCCGATATGTGCCGCCGCCGTCGACAAGTGACGGCGGGCCTCGCGGAGTTGCTCCTCCGTCACGCCGTGGTCCCGGGCCGCGTCGCGGATGTCGTCGCGGAAGCGGTCCAGGATGCGGTCCAGGTCGCGTGCCGGATTGCCGGTCGAGGCCTCATGGGCCCAGCCCGGCTCGAAGTCGGCGGGGAAGCCCTCCTGCTCGCCCAGGAAGTCGGGCTCCGGAACTCCCGGCCGTGACTCCGAGGCGCCTGCGCGGCCCGCGGCGCCGAAGCCCTTGCCGGACTCCTTCCCGACGTACTTGCCGAAGTCGCCGAACTCCTTGGCCAGTTCGGCGAGACTCTCCCGCACCCCTGTCGGCCAGTCACCCCGCGCGAAGTGGTCCTGCACCTGGTCCTGGATGCGCTGGGCGACGCGCTGGAACTCCTCCGTCGCCTGGGCGTGCGCCTTCTCCTGGGCCTCCTTGGCCTGGCGGCGTGCCCGCTGAGCCTCCTCGCGGGCCCGGCGACTCTCGTCCTTCGCGCGCCGAGCCTGCTCCTTCCACTCCTGCTTGGCGCGCTTGAACTCCTCCTTGGCCTGGCGCCACGCCTCCGTGTCGCCCCAGGCCCCGTCGAAGAAGTCCGACGCCTCCGGGAACCCCTTGCCACCTGCGCCGGCACGTGACTTGCTGCGGGCCTCCTGCGCCGCCGCCCGTATGTCGCGTCGCAAGTCGCCCGCCGCCCCGCTCACATCGGCGCGGATCTCGGCGGCGAGCTCCGCCACCGATTCGCGGATCTCCAGCTCCAGATCGGCCAGCTCGCCGCTGCGGTCGGCCAGTTCGTCCCGTCCCGCGTCCGTAATCGCGTAGACCTTCCGGCCGCCCTCCGTGGTGTGCGTGACCAGGCCTTCGGCCTCCAGCTTCGCCAGGCGCGGGTACACCGTGCCCGCCGAAGGCGCGTACAGACCCTGGAAGCGCTCCTCCAGGAGGCGGATCACCTCATAGCCGTGCCGAGGTGCCTCGTCCAGCAGCTTCAGCAGATACAGGCGCAGTCGCCCGTGGGCGAAGACGGGAGGCATGTCAGAGCACCTTCTTGTCGGTCGGGACGTCGGTGGAGCTGTCGGCGAAGCCGCCGGACGGGCCGTCAACGGTCGGGGACGGCCCCTCAGGGGACGGGGCGTCAGAGGGTGGGGCGTCCAGGGGCCCCTCGGCCGGTTCGTCCTCGGCAGGTGGCCTGCGCAGCAACGCGATCGAGCCCGACACCGTCGTCGCCTTCAGCTTTCCGTTGCCCGCGCCCAGCCGGCCGGTGATCCTCTTGGCGCCCCACTGGCCGCTGACCCGCAGGTCCTCGAAGGCGTTCGACACCGTCCCGCTCGCCGTGTTCGCCTCCACCTCCGCGTCCGCCGGATGCGGCAGGCGGATCGCGATCTCGCCGGACACGCTCGTGAGGCTGACATCCGTGGGCTGGTCGGTGGGGTCGAGGTCCACGATCATGGAACCGCTCACAGAGTCGGCTCGTACGCACGAACCCGCGCCCTCGACGACCGTCAGGTCGCCGGACACGGAGTTGAAGCGGAGATCGCCCCTGACGGCCTGGGCTTCGACGCTGCCCGAGACGGTGTCCGCCCGGGTGCTCCCCGCGAGCCCGAGCAGTGTGGTGTCACCGGTGACGCCCTTGACCTCCGTGCACCCTTCGATTCCGGAGACGACCGCTCCGGCTCCGACGACGCCCACCTCGACGCGCGTCCCCGTCGGAACGGCCAGCGACACCACCGCGCTGCGCCGCCAGCCCTTGCGGTCGAGCCACTTGAGGAAGCCCTTCCACGGCAGGTCCTCGTACGCCACGGTGAGCGTGCCGTCGGCCTGGGTGACGACCAGGGGAGGGCCCTCTATCTCGGACACCTCGAGCCGTGTGCCCCCCTCGCGGTTCAGTACGGCTTCGTCGGTGCCCACCACGTTCACCGTGCCGTTGACGATGCGCACGTGCAGTGCCGTCACCGGGGCGTTGAACGTGAGCTTCTTGGGCTCTGCGACGGACCACTCGGGCATGGGACCGGCCTCCTCGGGCGGAGCGACGCCGCCCCGCGGCCGAGGCGCCGTGGGCTGACGTAGGGGACGACGCGCCATATCGCGTCTTCTCACACACACGATATATCGCGGCTACGGGAAGTCAAGACACAAGACACCCGTTCTGGCGAACCCACTCTTCCGCGGCCTGGGCCCGGCACGTTCCTGTACGCCGATTGGTCGTTATGTGCCCTAGCGTGGGGGTATGTCGCACGACACCTCCGCCGCCTCCGACAGCGAACTCGCGCACGCCGGCGCCGCCGGGGCGCTGCTGCTGTGCCGGGCCGTACCCGACGCGGTGGCGCCGGGAGCGCAGCTGCTGCGGGAGCGGATGCTGCTCGCCCATGCGGGGCCGGAGTGGAGCGTGCTCGTTCCGGAGGGCACACCATGGCTTCACGGCGGGGAGCCGGTCGACCGGGTACTCGGCGGCTGGGCCGCAGCGCTCGCCGTAGGGGCGCCCTGGCCGGCACTCGCCCTGTGGTGGGACGACGACCGCAGCGGCTACACCCTCGCCTCGGGATTCCGCCGCACGGTCGGCTACGAATGGCTGGCGAACGGCACGCCGCTCGGCCAGGACGAGGCGATGCGCACCTTCGCGGCCCGGCTCGGCCTGGACCCGGTGCTGGACGTGCAGTCCCTGGTCGAACTGACCAGGACGGACACGGACGCCGACGCGCGCGCCCGCATGCTCGGCCTGATCACGGTCCTCACGCGCGCGGGGCTGACGCTTCCCGCCGGACTCGTCCCCGGCGAGCCTGCCCACCGCCTGAGAGAGGTCGCCCGCAGCCGGCCGGACGTCCAGCACATCGAATGGCCAGGGTGGCGCGACGCCGTCCGCGACGAGT
This sequence comes from Streptomyces himalayensis subsp. himalayensis, assembly GCF_013778455.1. Classification (GTDB taxonomy): domain Bacteria; phylum Actinomycetota; class Actinomycetes; order Streptomycetales; family Streptomycetaceae; genus Streptomyces; species Streptomyces himalayensis. The sequence continues at coordinate 272,121 of NZ_JACEHE010000001.1, forward strand.
TCGACGTGGTGGCCGGCACCCGCCTGGGCCCCTGGCTCCGCGGCCCGAATGCCCGCGCACTCTCCGCGGCCCAGCTGGCGACGGGCCTGCCACTCGCCCTCTGGGGCGTACGCCACCGCAGCGCGGGGTGGGTCGTCGCGGGGTCGCTGCTCCTCATCAACGGGGCGCTCGGACTCGCGTACGACCGGATGGCCGCGCGGGACTGAGCACCTGCCGACGCCCGCAGCAAGCGGAAGCTACTCGTCGTCCTCGTCGTCCAGCCGCGCCAGCCACGTGGCCAGCCGCTCGACCGGGACCTCGAAGTCGGGGTTCAGATCGACGAACGTACGCAGCTGCTCGGCGAGCCACTCGAAGGTGATCTCCTCCTCGCCGCGCCGCTTCTCCAGTTCCTCGATGCCGCGGTCGGTGAAGTACAAGTCGTGCTCCTGATGCGGATGGGTTCTCTCTCACAGGGTATGGGGTGCGCCTGTGTCCAGACGCCGGAGGGCCCGGCACCGAGTCCAGGAACTCGGGGCCGGGCCCTCCGGTCGGTCACCTATGAGAAGGCTCCGAGGCTCAGGCCTCGAAGACCTCCTGCACCAGCTGCTCCTGCTCGGCCTGGTGCCGCTTGGCGGAGCCCACTGCCGGCGACGACCCGTGCGGGCGCGAGATGCGGCGCAGGCGCTCGCGGGCCGGGATGTCCTCGCCGACCGCCAGGTCCAGGTGGTCGATCAGGTTGAGCGCGATGAACGGCCAGGCACCCTGGTTGGCCGGCTCCTCCTGGGCCCACAGGTACTTCTCGGCGTTCGGGTACTTGGCGATCTCGGCCTGGAGCTCGGCACCCGGCAGCGGGTACAGGCGCTCGAGGCGGATGATCGCCGTGTCCGTGGCGCCGCGCTTGGCGCGCGCCGCCTCCAGGTCGTAGTAGACCTTGCCGGCGCAGAAGACGACCTTGCGGACCGCGGTCGGGTCGACCGTCGCGTCGGCGATGACGGGACGGAAGCCGCCCGTGGTGAACTCCTCCGTCTTCGAGGCCGCCGCCTTGAGGCGCAGCATCGACTTCGGCGTGAAGACGACCAGCGGCTTGTGGTGCGGGTTGTGCACCTGCCACCGCAGGAGGTGGAAGTAGTTCGACGGGAGGGTCGGCATCGCGACCGTCATGTTGTTCTGGGCGCAGAGCTGCAGGAAGCGCTCCGGGCGGGCCGAGGAGTGGTCCGGGCCCTGGCCCTCGTAGCCGTGGGGCAGGAGCAGGGTGACGCCGGACGTCTGGCCCCACTTCTGCTCGGCCGACGAGATGAACTCGTCCACGACCGTCTGCGCGCCGTTGACGAAGTCACCGAACTGCGCCTCCCAGAGGACGAGCGCCTCGGGGCGGGCCAGCGAGTAGCCGTACTCGAAGCCCATCGCCGCGTACTCGGACAGGAGCGAGTCGTAGACGTTGAAGCGCGCCTGGTCGTCCGAGAGGTACAGCAGCGGGGTGTAGTCCTCGCCCGTCTCGCGGTCCACCAGCACCGCGTGGCGCTGGCCGAACGTGCCGCGGCGGGAGTCCTGGCCGGACAGCCGGACCGGGGTGCCCTCGAGCAGCAGCGAGCCGAACGCCAGGGTCTCGCCCATCGCCCAGTCGATCGTGCCGTCCTCGACCATGGTCGCGCGACGCTGCAGCTGCGGCATCAGACGCGGGTGGACGGTGATCCGCTCGGGGATGTTGACCTGGGACTCGGCGATCCGCTTCACGATCTCCTGGGAGATCGCGGTGGTCACGGCCACCGGGAACTCGGCCCTCGCGTCCGGGACCTGGGCCTCGGCGGGCTGCGAGGTGGCCTCGCGGACCTCCGTGAAGACCTTCTCCAGCTGGCCCTGGTAGTCCTGCAGCGCCTGCTCGGCCTCTTCCAGCGTGATGTCGCCGCGACCGATGAGGGACTCGGTGTAGAGCTTGCGCACCGAGCGCTTCTTGTCGATCAGGTCGTACATCAGCGGCTGCGTGAAGGACGGGTTGTCGGCCTCGTTGTGACCGCGGCGGCGGTAGCAGATGAGGTCGATGACGACGTCCTTGTTGAACGCCTGGCGGAACTCGAAGGCCAGACGGGCCACGCGGACCACGGCCTCCGGGTCGTCGCCGTTCACGTGGAAGATCGGCGCCTCGATCATGCGGGCCACGTCGGTGGAGTACATCGACGAGCGCGAGGACTCCGGCGCGGCCGTGAAGCCGACCTGGTTGTTGATGACGATGTGGACCGTGCCGCCGGTGCGGTAGCCGCGCAGCTGCGACATGTTCAGGGTCTCGGCCACGACGCCCTGGCCCGCGAAGGCCGCGTCACCGTGCAGGGCGACCGGCAGGACCGTGAAGTCCGAGCCGCCCTTGCCGATGATGTCCTGCTTGGCGCGCGCGACACCCTCGACGACAGGGTCGACCGCCTCGAGGTGCGAGGGGTTGGCGGTCAGCGAGACCTTGATCTGCTCGCCGTCCAGGCCGGTGAAGGTGCCCTCGGCGCCCAGGTGGTACTTCACGTCGCCGGAGCCGTGCATCGACTTCGGGTCGAGGTTGCCCTCGAACTCGCGGAAGATCTGCGCGTACGACTTGCCGACGATGTTCGCCAGGACGTTCAGGCGGCCGCGGTGGGCCATGCCGATGACGACCTCGTCGAGACGCGACTCCGCAGCGCTGTCGATGACCGCGTCGAGCAGCGGGATGACCGACTCGCCGCCCTCGAGCGAGAAGCGCTTCTGGCCGACGTACTTCGTCTGCAGGAAGGTCTCGAACGCCTCGGCGGCGTTCAGCCGTCGCAGGATGCGCAGCTGCTCCTCGCGCTCCGGCTTGGTGTGGCCGCGCTCCACGCGGTCCTGGATCCACTTGCGCTGCTTGGGGTCCTGGATGTGCATGTACTCGATGCCGGTGGTGCGGCAGTACGAGTCGCGCAGGACGCCGAGGACGTCGCGCAGCGTCATCATCGCCTTGCCGGCGAAGCCTCCGACGGCGAACTCGCGCTCCAGGTCCCACAGGGTGAGCCCGTGCTCGGTGATGTCCAGGTCGGGGTGCTTGCGCTGGCGGTACTCCAGCGGGTCGGTGTCGGCCATGAGGTGGCCGCGGACCCGGTAGGAGTGGATCAGCTCGAAGACGCGGGCGGCCTTCGTGACGTCGTCGTCGTGGGATGCGTCGATGTCCTTGAACCAGCGGACCGGCTCGTAGGGGATGCGCAGCGCCTCGAAGATCTCGTCGTAGAAGCCGTTCTCACCGAGGAGGAAGTTGGCGACGATCCGCAGGAACTCGCCGGAGGCCGCACCCTGGATGACGCGGTGGTCGTACGTCGAGGTCAGGGTCATGACCTTGGAGATGCCCAGCTTGTTGAGCGTGTCCTGGGACGTGCCCTGGAACTCGGCCGGGTAGTCCATCGAGCCGACGCCCATGATCACCGACTGGCCCGGCATCAGACGCGGGACCGAGTGCACGGTGCCGAGGCCGCCCGGGTTGGTCAGGGAGACCGTGACGCCGGTGAAGTCGTCCATCGTCAGCTTGCCGTCACGGGCGCGGCGGACGATGTCCTCGTAGGCCTGCCAGAACTCGAAGAAGTTCAGCGTCTCGGCCTTCTTGATGCCCGCGACGACCAGCTGGCGGTCGCCGTTGGGCTTCACCAGGTCGATGGCGAGGCCGAAGTTGACGTGCGGCGGCTTGACGAGGGTCGGCTTGCCGTCCTTCTCCGCGTAGTGCCAGTTCATCGACGGCATGGCCTTGATGGCCTGCACCATGGCGTACCCGATGAGGTGGGTGAAGGAGATCTTCCCGCCCCGGGCGCGCTTGAGGTGGTTGTTGATGACGATGCGGTTGTCGAAGAGCAGCTTCACCGGGACCGCGCGGACGGACGTGGCCGTCGGCAGCTCCAGTGACGCGTTCATGTTCTTCGCGACGGCGGCGGAGGGGCCGCGCAGCGTCACGTACTCGGCAGCTGCGGGCGCCTCGGCGGGCGCGGCCTTGGCGGCGGGCTTCGCCGCCGCCGGCTTGGCAGCGGGAGCGGCGGCGGGCTTCGCCGCGGGGGCCGGGGCCGGGGCCGGAGCGGCAGCGGGCTTGGGCGCCGCGGGAGCGGCGGCCGGTGCGGCGGCGCTCGGAGCTGCCGGGGCCGCGGGCGCCGGAGCGGCTGCGGGAGCGCTCGGCGCGGCAGGGGCCTCGGCGGTGATGCCCGGGGCCCCCGCGACAGCAGCACCGTCCGGCTTCGCCGTGGTGGCGGCGCCGCCACCCGGCTTGTAGTCGGCGAAGAAGTCCCACCAGGCGCGGTCTACCGAATTCGGGTCCTGGAGGTACTGCTGATAGATCTCGTCGACGAGCCACTCGTTGGCACCGAACGCGGCAGCTGGGTTCTTCCCGGCTTGGTCGGTCTCGGTGGAGATGCTCGAGTTACTGGGGGACTGTGGCGACACGGCGGCAACCGCCCTCTTCCGCTTCACAAGGTGATGGACAGCGGGAATAAAGGCTACGCCTCCATCGCCGAGAGGTGCAGGCCGGGCCGGTGATCCGTCGTGTAAGTCACATCGAAAACCGTGTTTCGGCGCTTGAAATGGCGGGAAACAAGCGTGGTTTCGCTGTGTGCGGGTACGCCGACGTACGGACGTGCCCCTATGCGGGTACGCCGACACACGGTCGAGCCCCCTCGGGACCCCGCCTACTCGAACTTTACGTCAACTTTGCGGATGGGGCAGACCCGGAAGTGTGACCTGGATCCGGCAGCCGCGCGTGGATTCGGCCACGCCGATCGAGCCCCCGTGCAGGTCCACGGCCCAGCGGGCGATCGCCAGGCCCAGGCCCGTACCGCCGTCGCTGCCCGGCCCCTTCGAGGCCGCGTGGGAGTACCTGCCGCGGTTGAACCGCTCGAAGACCCGGTGCCACTCCGACCGCGGGATGCCCGGACCCTCGTCCAGCACCTCCAGGTCCAGCGACTCCGGATACGGGCCGCGCCGCGCCCGCAGTGTCACCCGGCCGTGCGGCGGGCTGTGCTTGACCGCGTTGTCGATCAGGTTGGCCACGACCTGGTGGATCCGCTCCGGGTCCGCGTGCGCCGTCAGCTCGGGCGGCGACACGTCCAGGTGCAGATGGACGTCCGTACGGGAATGGCTGCCGGAGCCGGAGGCGATGCCCGCGCGCTGCGAGGCGATCATGTTGGCCTCCTTCAGCACACCCGACAGGTAAGGCCACACCTCGAAGCGGCGCGCCTTCAGCGGTACGACGCCGTTGTCCAGCCGCGACAGGTCCAGCAGCGTCTCGACGAGGCGGCCCAGGCGCTCGGTCTGCTTCAGGGCCGTGCGCATCGTCTCGGGGTCGGCGGCCGATACGCCGTCGACGACGTTCTCCAGGACCGCGCGCAGGGCCGCGATGGGGGTGCGCAGTTCGTGCGAGACGTTGGCGACGAGCTCCTTGCGCTGCTGGTCCTGGGCCTCCAGGTCGTCGGCCATGCGGTTGATCGTCGAGGCCAGGTCGCCGAGCTCGTCACGCCGGTCGGCGCCGCTCACGCGCCGTGTGTAGTCGCCGTGCGAGATGGCCCGGGCCACGGTGTTCATCTCGTCGAGCGGGGCGGTGAGGGAGTGCGCCACGAACTGGGTGATCAGCAGGGTCGCTATCACCGAGAAGACCGTGATGAAGCGGAACTCCGTCTTCGTGCGCAGCGCGACCATCAGCAGGCCGGTGGTGATGAAGACCGAGACGACGACCAGGGTGCCGAGCTTCGTCTTGATCGAGAACGGCCGCAGCGAGCCCCCGGGGTCTGCGCCACGGCGCGCTGGTCGAGCCGGCCGGCGCCAGGGCTCCGCGTGCGGGTGCGAGGGCTCCTCGTACGGGCGCGAGGATTCTCCGGGCCGGTCCGGGTCCCTGCCCGCGCCCCGGCCCGCCCCCGGCAGCCCCGCCGACGCGCTCATGGCGTGGGCGTCTCCAGTGCGTACCCGACGCCGTGGACCGTGCGGATCCGCTCGGCGCCGATCTTGCGCCGCAGCGCCTTGATGTGGCTGTCGACGGTCCGGGTGCCGGAGGCGTCCGCCCAGTCCCACACCTCCGCCAGCAGCTGCTCGCGGGAGAGCACGGCACGCGGTGTGTTCGCGAGGCACACCAGAAGGTCGAACTCGGTGGGCGTCAGATGGACGTCCTCGCTGCGCACCCGCACCCTGCGCTGGGCGTGGTCGATCTCCAGCTCGCCGAGGCGCAGTATGCCGCTGCGCGGGGTGGTCGCGGCGAGCGCGGCCCGCTCCACGCGGCGCAGCAGGACGTGCACCCGGGCGGCCAGCTCGCGCATCGAGAACGGCTTGGTCATGTAGTCGTCCGCGCCGACGCCGAGCCCGACCAGCATGTCGGTCTCGTCGTCACGAGCGGTCAGCATCAGCACCGGGACCGGCCGCTGTGCCTGCACCCGGCGGCACACCTCGAGGCCGTCGAAGCCGGGCAGCATGACGTCGAGAATCAGCAGATCGGGCTGCCATGCCTCGGCCGTGTCGACGGCGGCCGGTCCGTCGCCCGCTGTTTGCACGAGGAATCCCTCGGCTCGCAGCCGCGCGGAGATGGCTTCGACGATCGTCGGGTCGTCCTCGACCACCAGCACCCGGCGCTGGGCACCCGGCGTGGCCGCCGCGGTGCCGTTGTGGGAGGTCTGTGTCGTCTGCTCCATCGCCCCGCCCCTGACTGTGCTTTCCGGAATCCGTGGGGTGATCCCATTACTGCGGTTGACGCGTGAATGATCTGCACGTCGGTCAGCAGCGTACGGGCAGTGACCGTGCCTCGGCTATTCAGCCCTGGTTGCAAGATGGACTACGTCCGGAACGCCCCGGGCAACAGGGACCTCTTCGGTACGGACCCCTTGGAACTGGGCATTCCGCAAGGATTCTTCGAAAAGTGACGACGGCTGGGCGGACCACACCGCAAGCACGCCGCCCGGCGTGAGCCGCTCGCGGCATGCCGCCAGCCCGGCAGGGGAGTAGAGGCCCTCGTTGTCCTCGGTCACGGTCCAGCCGGGGCCGTTGTCGATGTCCAGGCACAGTGCGTCGTACGTCTCTTCCGACTCGTGTACGAATGTGACGAGGTCGGCATGCACGATCTCCGTACGGGGATCGGCCAGTGCCTCGGCGGAGACCTGCGACAGAGGGCCCGCGCGGTGCCAGTCGATGACCGCCTGCTCCCGCTCGACGACCACGATGCGCTTCCAGCGCGGGTTCTGTGCCGCATGGGCGAGCGAGAAGCCGACGCCGAGGCCGCCGATGAGGACGGTCGGCGCGGGGCGGCCGTGCAACGCGTTCAGCGCCGCGTCCACGAGGCGGCGCTCGGAGCGGCCGTCCGATGTGTCCATGAGAAAGCAGCCGTTGGCGATGATCTGCAGCAGGTCACCGTGGCGACGGAGGACCACCTCGCCGTGGGGTCCGGACCGTCGGTCCAGGACCACGGGGCCTTCCGTGACAGAGGTGTTGTACGACGTGGGCATGGTTCCCATCCTGGTCGGGCCGCCCCTGGACGGCCACTTCTTTGCGACCCGTCCACCCGGCGGTGTGGGTCACCGGTCGGGCTCGCCGAACCACACCAGGCAGTGCCACAGCTGCTTGACGTACTGCAGCACTTCGTCCTGTGTGCCCCACTCCGCCCATTTCCGCGGCGTGGTGACGACGGAGGCCGCGGCGCGTCCCAGGACCTGTGCGTCCAGCAGTCCGTCCGGACCTGCGAACTCGGTGCAGACGCGGAGGGCGAGCGGGCGCATGACCGGTCCGCGGAACTCGTCGTCCAGGTCCTCCGCCCGCAGACGGAAGCCCTCGTGCCACTCGACCGCGATCCTGTGGTGCGCCGCGGCCTCCAACAGCAGCGCCCCGGTCCGTGTACCGCGGAAGGAAGGATCCAGAACCAGGGCTTCCGCATCGAGGTGCAGGTCGACGGGGCCGTGGACCTGCACCTCGATGTACTCGTCCAGCGCCCGACCGTTCCGTACGGGGCGGTCAGGGCCCGGCAGTTCGTGCAGGACCGCCACCGGGTCGGCGCCGGTGACACCCAGGATCCGGCCGGTGTCCCGTGCCGTCTCGCACAGCCCGGCGAGTACCGGTGCGAAGGCGTCGATGGTGCCGATGTCGTCCGGGCCGACGTGGCTGTCGCCGAAGCAGTAGGTGGCGCGGCTGTGCACGGCGGAGCGGAGTCGCACATGGCAGGAGCCGTAGCGCGGGCACGCACCATCGGGGTGCTTCATCAGGTTGAGCCCGCCGTACCTGGGCCGGTCGCCGGCGGTGACGCCCGGCGCGTGATACGCCCCGCCGAACAGCCGCTCCTCCCATCCGTCCCGGTCCCCGCCGGGATACGCGGTGCGGCTGCCGTTGGACAGGCCCGTCTCGTACTGGCTGCGGTAACGCCCGTCCGAACAGAGCGACTCGGCCACGGTGCGGCCGTCTGCGAGCAGCCGGTCGGGGTGGAAATTGAGCGTCACGCGCGCGTGGTCACGTACGAGGGAGGTGAGTTCCTCGACGTGGTGCTCGAGGTGGGTGGCGGTGCCCACGGTGGCGGAGGTGATGCGTGAGTCGGTGTGGACTGCGGCGGCTGAGGCGGTGGTTGCTTCCATGACGGAGGGCATGGCGGAGGGGATGGTTGCTGCCATACCGGTGGCGGCGGCGATCCGCGCCACCGCGTTCGCGTGGCGTGCGCGGGCCGCGACCCGTACGTGGTGCAGGGCCGCCGCCTGAGCCGTCGCCAGCGGCCTCATGCGTCCGCGGCCCTGCGCAGCACGAGCGTCACGAAGCCGAGGGTGCCGCGGTAGCCGCGCAACCATGCCTCGCGGTGGGTGTTCGCGGCCTTCAGAGCGTCGTCGTGACCGGGGTCGTCGGGGTGGTCCAGGGCCCAGCGGGTAAGGGTCCCGGTCCAGGACCACTCGTAGTCGTCCCACTCCTCGAGGGTGCTGACGTGCCCGTACACCGGGAGCCAGCCGTCCGCCACGACTCGGTCGACGGTTGTGGCGAGGTCGGCGAACTCGTCGGCGGCGAAACCGGCGTCGAGCGTCGCCCGGTCCGGCTCCCGCTCCCAGAAGCCGTCCCCGACGAGGACGCTGCCGCCCGGGGCGAGATGTCCGCGGGCGGCCCGGAGGGTGGGCACCAGTCCGCCGAAGGCGTGGGCGGCGCCGACGCTGAGGACCAGGTCGTACGCGTGGGAGGCGGTGAACTCCGTCGCGTCCTGGCGGTGGAGGGTGAGCCGGTCACCGATGCCGTCCCGCTCGGCGGCCGCCCGGGCGCTCTCCAGGGACGCGGCGGCGAGATCGACACCGTCTGCCCGCAGCCCGGGCCGCCCGTCAAGGGCCCGCAGCAGCCACTCGCCTGAGCCGCAGCCGAGGTCGAGCAGACGCCCGGCCGCGCGCGGGAGCGCCCGTTCCAGAAGCCGTGCCACGGAGGCATCGCTCAGGGGTGCCGCTATCGGATGGTCGCCGTGGGCGAGTGCGCTGATCGTCTGCCGGTCCATCCGGGCATCGTGACGGTGACCGGCCCTGCATGTCTCGGGAATTAACTGGACCGCCGAAGTCGAGGTAGGAGAGGCGATGCCCGCGCACGGTCGTGGCGGCGCGTTCAGCGTCGTGCCGCGATGGCGACGTCATGAGGAGCCTGCCCTCCTGTCACCGGCAACCCGGAAGCCGGCGTCTGTTGTGTGGGGCTCTTGGAGTTGCAAGAACGGTGTCGTGGCTACGGCGGTCCGTGTTGACCTCAGCCGGCAGGGCTGAAGAAGACTCCCGTCAGCGGCGCGTGCACCCGCCACCCCAGTGACTCGTACAGCACCGTCCCTCCACCGTCGCCCCCAGAACCCCGGTCGTGGCGCCCTGGACCACCGCGATGTTCGTGAGCGTACGCATCACCAGGCGGCCGAGTCCCCGGCGGCGGTGGGTCGGGTCCGTCTCGATGCGGTCGAGGACCGCCGTCTGGCCGGTCGGGGCGATCTGGCCGCGGGCCGCGAAACCGCCGTCGTCCGTCACGACGAGGACCTGGCTGACGCCGCCGCGGTTCCAGGTCCGCAGCCGGTAGCCGTCCGGGACCGGTGCGGTGGCCGGGCGCAGGCGGCCGGTCATGAGGAAGGCCGGGGCGTCGACGGTCCAGCCGGGCGCGAGCCAGGGCGCGACCGTCTCCGGTGCCTCGAAGAGCTTCAGCCAGACGCCCGGGGCGCCCACCTCCTCGGTGAGTTTGCGGACGGTGGGCTCGTCTGCGGCCGGCAGGACGTGGCGGGTCGCCTGGTGCCGCAGTCCGACGTCGATCGTCCAGCCCCATGGCTGTTCCACCGGCTCCGCCGCTCCCCGTGAGACGACCCACCCGTCGACCCATGCCTGGACGATGTCCATCGTTCCTCCCCGTGCGCGTAGCGACGGCACCCGTCATCGCGTAACGAGCGCAAATCAGTCCGCACCTTACATACGCCCGTGACCAGGGCGGCCTCGTTGATCGCTCACAGCGAACAGTGTGCCGGGAACATCTCCGGGCTCACGTGCATTGAGCCTGTACAGCTCAACTTGACTGCCGAAGGGGAGATCATGGCTTCGACGTCCACACCGCTCACCCTGCCCGTTCTGCCGCTCGACGACGAGGTCGTGCTGCCCGGGATGGTGGTTCCTCTGGACCTCACCGATGCCGACGTACGAGCCGCGGTGGAGGCCGCTCAGGCGGCCGCGCGGTCCAGTGGTGACAGCAAGCCGAAGGTGCTGCTTGTTCCACGCATCGACGGGACGTACGCCGCGACCGGTGTGCTCGGCACCGTCGAGCAGGTCGGGCGGCTCTCCGGCGGTGATCCGGGTGCGCTGATCCGCGGTCGCGGACGCGTGCAGATCGGCGCCGGGACGACCGGGCCGGGTGCGGCGCTGTGGGTCGAGGGCCTGCAGGTCGACGAGACCGTGCCGGACCCGCTGCCCGGCGCGGTCTCCGAGCTCGTGAAGGAGTACAAGGCGCTCGCCACGAGCTGGCTGAACAAGCGTGGCGCGTGGCAGATCGTGGACCGCGTGACGCAGATCGACGACGTGTCGGCGCCCGCGGACAACTCCGGCTACTCGCCGTTCCTGACCACCGCCCAGAAGGTGGAGCTCCTGGAGACCACCGACCCGGTCGCGCGCCTGAAGCTCGCCACCGAGCAGCTGCGCGAGCACCTCGCCGAGCAGGACGTGGCCGAGTCCATCGCCAAGGACGTCCAGGAGGGCGTCGACAAGCAGCAGCGCGAGTTCCTGCTGCGACGCCAGCTCGAGGCCGTACGCAAGGAGCTGCGCGAGCTCAACGGCGGGGAGGGGGATGACGAATCGGACGACTACCGTTCCCGCGTCGAGGCCGCCGACCTCCCCGAGAAGGTCCGCGAGGCCGCGCTCAAGGAGGTCGACAAGCTCGAGCGGTCGAGCGACCAGTCGCCCGAGGGCTCCTGGATCCGCACCTGGCTCGACACCGTCCTGGAACTCCCGTGGCACGAGCGGACCGAGGACCAGTACGACATCCAGGGCGCCAAGGCCGTGCTCGACGCCGAGCACGCGGGCCTGGAGGACGTCAAGGAGCGGATCACCGAATACCTGGCGGTGCGAAAGCGGCGCGCCGACCGGGGCCTGGGCGTGGTCGGCGGGCGGCGCGGGGGTGCCGTTCTCGCGCTCGTCGGCCCGCCCGGTGTCGGAAAGACCAGCCTCGGTGAAAGCGTCGCCCACGCGATGGGGCGGAAGTTCGTGCGGGTCGCGCTCGGCGGCGTACGCGACGAGGCCGAGATCCGCGGTCACCGGCGTACGTACGTGGGCGCCCTGCCCGGCCGTATCGTCCGCGCCATCAAGGAGGCCGGGTCCGTGAACCCGGTCGTCCTGCTCGATGAGATCGACAAGGTCGGCTCCGACTTCCGGGGCGATCCCGCGGCCGCCCTGCTCGAAGTCCTGGACCCGGCGCAGAACCACACCTTCCGGGACCACTACCTGGAGGTGGAGCTCGACCTGAGCGACGTCGTCTTCCTCGCCACCGCCAACGTCCTGGAGGCAATCCCGGAGGCGCTGCTCGACCGTATGGAGCTCGTCCGGCTCGACGGCTACACCGAGGACGAGAAGGTCGTCATCGCCCGTGACCACCTGCTGCCGCGCCAGCTGGAGCGGGGCGGGCTCAGCGAGGACGAGGTCACCATCGATGAGGGCGCGCTGCGCAAGCTCGCCGGTGAGTACACGCGCGAGGCGGGCGTCCGGAACCTCGAGCGCTCCATCGCCCGGCTGCTGCGGAAGGTCGCGGCCCAGCACGAACTCGGGGAGCGTGAGCTGCCGTTCACGGTCACGGAGGACGACCTCCGCGGGCTGATCGGGCGGCCTCACCACGTGCCCGAGTCCGCGCAGGACCCGGCCGAGCGGCGCACGGCCGTCCCCGGTGTCGCCACCGGGCTTGCGGTCACGGGTGCGGGCGGCGACGTGCTCTACGTCGAGGCGTCCCTCGCCGACCCGGAGACGGGCGCGGCCGGACTGACCCTCACCGGCCAGCTCGGTGACGTCATGAAGGAGTCCGCGCAGATCGCGCTCTCCTTCCTCCGCTCGCACGGCGCCGAACTGGAACTGCCGGTCGGCGATCTGAAGGACCGGGGCGTGCACATCCACTTCCCGGCGGGCGCGGTGCCGAAGGACGGCCCGAGCGCGGGCATCACCATGACGACGGCCCTCGCGTCGCTGCTCAGCGGCCGCCTGGTCCGTACGGACGTGGCGATGACCGGCGAGGTGTCGCTGACCGGACGGGTCCTGCCCATCGGCGGCGTAAAGCAGAAGCTGCTGGCCGCCCACCGGGCCGGGATCACGACGGTCGTCATCCCGAAGCGGAACGAGCCCGACCTGGACGACGTACCGGCCGAGGTCCTGGAGAAGCTCGAGGTCCACGCGGTCACGGACGTCCGCCAGGTGCTGGAGCTGGTGCTGTCGCCGGCGACGAACGGCTCGCCGGCGGAGGTGCCGCTCGCGGCCTGACGGAGTTTCCGGTCGCCGCGTGACCCGGCAGTCCGGCAAGTCCGGATGAACAAGGTTTCGGTCGCGGAGTGACGGACGTGACCGGAAGGCAAAGGCCCGGGACCCCCCGTGGGTCCCGGGCACGCGCGTACGCACTCGGCTTACGCAGCGATCAGCCCGCGTACGTACAGATCAGCCGTTGGCCAGTGCCTGCACCCGGTCAAGGGCCCCGTTGAACTTGTTGTGGTCGCCGACCGTCGGGCCCGTCGACGTGTACTGCCACATCGTGTAGTAGCTCCACCCGGCAGGCAGTGTGCCGACCGTCGTGTTGTAGCGGGCGATCCACAGCGGGTTGGTCGACGCGAAACCGCTGTAGTTGCCCGTGCACAGCGTCCACCAGCTCGTGGAGGTGTAGATCACCGCGTCCCGCCCCGTGCGCGCCTTGTACTGGTCCAGGAAGCTCTTGATCCAGCTGACCATGCCGCTCTGCGTCTTGCCGTAGCAGTCCGCCCCGTAAGGGTTCCACTCGATGTCCAGCGCGCCCGGGAGCGTCTTGCCGTCCCTGGACCAGCCGCCGCCGTTGTCCACGAAGTAGTTGGCCTGGGTGGCGCCGCTCGTCGTGTCGGGGGTCGCGAAGTGGTACGAACCGCGGATCATCCCGACGTTGTACGAGCCGTTGTACTGCTGCGTGAAGTAGGTGTTCTTGTAGTACGTGCCTTCCGTGGCCTTGACGTAGGCCCACTTCACACCGCTGCTCCAGAGTGTCGACCAGGCGACGTTGCCCTGGTGGCTGCTGACATCGACGCCCTCCGTCTGGACGGCGCGGGTGTCCGGGGGCAGCCCGCCCTGGCCGTCGTGCTCGACGACGCCCATGCCCATGTAGGCCGAGCCCCGCGCCGGGACGTCCGCGGCGGCGGTGCCACCGGTGCCGGCCGCCTGCGCCGCGAACGGCAGCGTGAGCAGCAAGGAGAGTGCCGCGAGCAGGATTCCGGCCGCCGAGAGGCCCGGGCGGCGCGAGGGGTGGGGGCGGTGCGTGGATCTGTGCACGGGCATACGTGCCTCCGAAGGCCTCGGTGAGCTCGGTGGAGCTCAAAGGTGGGGGAAGGTGCCGCTGTGCCTGCACGCCGTCAGGGCGACAGAGCCCCGCCCGTCCTCGCCCAAGGCCTCGTCGACTCGGCGATGGCGTGCACATGCCAGATTGCGTGACGGGAAGGGACTCTACGCACGTAGACATCGGCGAGGGAAGAGGGCCTGGCGTCTGCCGTTGGTCTAATCCTGCGAAATACTGGCCGAGCTGCGGCAATGGCCGCGCACAGACGGAAACTTTCAGAGTCGGGGAAACCGGGGCATGGGTGCTGACGTGCACGAGGACGGGAACGACGCCGGAAAGGACGCGGCACGCGCGACCGAATCCGAAGCGCCGGAAAAAGGCGTGGACCGCGAATTCCTCTCGCTGGAACGCGAGTTGACGCTCTTTCTGCGCCGCGCCCGGGCATCGTCCGGCGAGATGGCCCGCGAGGTCCACCCGGAGCTCGAACCCGCCGCGTACGGCCTCCTCGTACGGCTTGAGGAATGCGGGCAGCAGCGGGCCACTGAACTCGCCGCGTACATCGGCGTCGGAAAGGCCACCATGAGCCGGCAGCTGCGCGCGCTCGAGGAACTCGGGCTCGTCGCCCGCGAGCCCGACCCCGCCGACGGGCGCGCCTGGCTCGTGCACCTCACCGACGAGGGCCGCGTCCGCTTCCGCACGGTCCGGGACGCCCGCCGCGCCCGCTACGTCCGCCAGCTCGCGAACTGGGACCGCAAGGAGGTGGCGGAGCTGGCCCGCCTCCTCCACCAGCTGAACGCGGGCGCCGAGGGCTAGTGTCCAACAGGCAACGTTCGCTCCGTCGCGACGCCCGGCACGCACCGGACGCCGCTCCTTGACGGGCAAACGTGCCTGCCGGGGCACTAGCGATCATCCATACGGGCGCACCTGGCGTCCGCGGACCCCCGCCCCACGGGGCTCACAGCTCGGCGTACACCACCGCCGCGTCGTCGTGTCTCTTGCCGCGGCCCAGGAACCGCCGCTCCGTGTCCGCCGTCTCCAGGGCGCGGACCCGGTCGATGAGCGCCTGAGGGCCCTCCTTGCGGACGAACGCGAAGCAGTCGTTCCAGTCGCCCTCCCGGAACTTCTCCACCCAGCGCGTGGCCCCGTCCGTGAGCGCGGCCACCGCTCGTACCCGCGACCGCGGCAGCGCTCCGGTCACCGCATGTGCGGATACGGAAGGGTCGGCGGCCGCGGTGAAGAAGCCGCCCTCCTTGTTGCGTACCGTCGCGTCGGCGACCGCGGCCGAGGCGAGCGAGGAGCGCGGCAGCCGCGACAGGCGGTCGTCCAGGACGGCGCGGACCGTGCCGTCCCGGCCTTCGATGAGCAGGGCGGAGTCGGAGAGCACCAGGTACTCGAACTGCTCGGCGTCCCAGCGCGCCACCACAACGGTCGCCTGCGGCGTCCGCGGGTGAGAAAGGTCACAGGTTTCCCGGTGGGCTCCGGCGGTGCGCCGGATTGCCTCGGAAAGTATCTCCTGCAGCGCAAAATCTCTTCGCGAAACGGACAGTTCGCTAAGTGCACCGCCGAGTCGCGCCGTGAACCAGGGAACGGAGTGCACGCAGCCCGTCCCATCCGGCGGGGGTGTCACGCCGTCGAGCAGGACGAGCGAACCACCCTGCCCTGAGGCCGGAACCGCCACCGATGCATAGTCCTCATTGGGTCGGGCAGGGGTACCTGGGGCCGTTGCGAGTTCGATACGCATCCGGCCAGTCTGCACGAGGCCTTCACAGGATCCACAACTCCCGGTGAACGTCCGGAACATGCCGCGTTCTACCAGCTCAGCCGCCTGATTTCGGCCGGAATGGTCCACTCCGCCTTGGCTGTGGCGGGGCATCCTGCCAAAGGCCGGAGAAGACGTCCACCCCTGGCTGCGTGCACGGGTTGTGCGCGTGCCGTCGGAACTTGCCCACCAACTCCCCGCCGATGTTCACTCCTTCGGGTGGCGGGCAAGGCGATGGGCGGTCGCTGCTCATCGGCGCTGGGATGGTCTGGAGCCGTACGAGGAGGCGCTCGCGTTGACGGACCGTCACCCGGGCC
This sequence comes from Streptomyces himalayensis subsp. himalayensis, assembly GCF_013778455.1. Taxonomy (GTDB): domain Bacteria; phylum Actinomycetota; class Actinomycetes; order Streptomycetales; family Streptomycetaceae; genus Streptomyces; species Streptomyces himalayensis. The sequence continues at coordinate 288,123 of NZ_JACEHE010000001.1, forward strand.
CAGGGTTGGACGAGTCAGGAATGCGAGCACCGGTGCAGAAGATGCGGCCTCGGCGACGCAAGGGCGGGCAGACGGCGTTCGACGGGGGTGCCTCCGGGGCCTCCGTGCCCGGCGCGGCGACCGGGCCGGGCACGGTGGAGGGCGCCCCGGGCGCGGGTACGCCGGCCGTGGCGGCGACGCCGGCCGTGGCGGGGACGCCCGGTGCGCTTGGCGCTGCGCGTGGCTCCGCCGACCCGGCGCCGGCAGCGCCGGAAACCACAGACACAACTGGCGCCGGCATCACGGCTGATGCCCTTCGCACGTCGTACGCCGCGGGCGGGCCCGGCGCAGCGGGGGCCGGTGCCGACGCGTTCGGTGGTGCCGCCGTCGCGCCCGGCTCTGCGACCGCTACCGGTGATGCGGTCGCGAGCGGCACTGCCGTCGGTACACCAGGCGCTGCCGGTGCCCCTGGCGCTGCCGGTGCTGCCGCCGGTACGCCCGGGGCCGCCCGCACGCCCGGTACCCCTCTCGGTGCACCTGGCGCGGTGAACGCGGTGAACACGGAGGCCGTGGCAGCAGCGTCGGGCGTCTCCGCCGCGCAGGCCCCGGGGGGCGGCGCCGCCGGCTCCCCCGGCGGGCCGAGCCGTGGTGGGTCCGGGCCCGCGGGAACGCCCAGCGCCTCCGGCGCGCCCGTCACGGCTGCGGTGGACCGCCGCCGCCCCGCCCGCGTGCGTAACCGCCTCATCGTCGCCGTCGCCGTCGTCGCCGCCGCGATCGCCGGAGCGGGCGCGCCCGCCGTCATCGCGGCCTCCGGGCAGCTGCAGGACTCGCAGCGACTCGTGACGGACGCCGAACGCACCCAGCAGGCGCTCACCCTCGCCCACTCCCTGGCCGACGAGCGCGACGAGGTCATCTCCTACATCGCCGGCGGCCGCCCGAAGGGCAAGGGCCTCTCCGAGCAGCGCAGTGCCCGCGTCGACCGGCAGGCCGACGAACTGCGCACCGACGCCCCCGCCGCGCTGCTCCGCGACATCAAGGACATCGCGGCCGTACGGAGAGCGGCGCTCACCGGCACGAGCACCGCGCTCGAAGCCCATGTGGCGTACTCCGAGGTCATCGCCGAACTGCACGCGCTCGCCGAGGACCTCGCCGATCAGCTGCCGCCTCGCGCGGGCGCCGGATCGCACGCCCTGGTCTATCTGGACAACGCCGTGGAGCAGGCGGCAGCCGCCCGCGGTCTGCTGCTCGCCGCCTACGCCGTGCCCCGCACGGCCACGACCACCACCACGATCGACCCGGCCACCGGACTGCCCACCACCGTCACCCGCGAGCCGGCCGCCGCCACCAAGGCCCGGGGCGAGCTCAGCGCGGCAGCCCAGCAGGCCCGCGTCCGGGAGCAGGCCGCCCTCGCCGACTTTCAGGACTCCGCCCCGGCCGCCGACCGCACCTCGTACGACTCCACGGTCACCGGACCCGATGTCACCGCCGCGGAGAAATACCTGGCCCGTCTCACCGACCAGCCGAAGCTGTCCGCCGGGGACCTCCGCTACAGCAGCAGGAAACTCGACGCGGCCATCTCCGCCCGTATCGACCTCATGCGCGGCGTCGAGGCGTCCCTGAACGCCCAGCGCACCAAGGACCTGGCTCAGCTCCGTGACGACGACGTGACCGCGCTGGAGATCCGTATCGCGCTGGTCGGCGTCTGCCTGCTGGTCGCGGTCGGCGTCTCCATGGCCATGGCCCGTACGCTCACCCGCCCGCTCGCCGTCCTACGTATCGGCTCGGCCCGCGTCGCGGGTGACCCGGCCGCGGAGCAACCGATCCGGTTCACGGGCCGGAACGACGAGTTCGCGCAGGTCGTACGCTCCGTCAACGCGCTGCACACACACGCGGTAGGCCTCCACGAGCGCCTCGCCACGTTCGAGGCCGACCGCAAGCACCTCGTCGGCCAGCGCGCGACCATGGCCGACGAGCGTGAGGCCCTGCGCGCCCAGCTCGCCGACGCCAAGGCGGGCCTGGAGCGGATGCGGCACAGCGTCCACTCGACCTTCGTCAATCTGTCGCTGCGCACGCTCGGGCTCGTAGAACGGCAGCTCGGGATCATCGAGCGGCTGGAGGAGCGGGAGCAGGACCCCGAGCGGCTCTCCACGCTCTTCAAGCTGGACCACCTGGCGACCGTCATGCGCCGCCACAGCGAGAACCTGCTGGTCCTCGCGGGCGCCGAGCACGGTCACCACAACATGGGGCCTGTGCCGCTCGTCGACGTCGTGCGCGCCGCGGTCAGCGAGATCGAGCGGTACGAGCGCGTCCGCATCTCCTCTCTTCCGCCGCACGCCCATGTGGCCGGCTTCGCCGCGGACGATCTCAGCCACCTCATCGCCGAACTGCTCGAGAACGCCACGTCGTTCTCGCCGCCCGACGCCTCCGTCGAGGTCTCCGGCTGGCTCCTGGAGAACGGCGAGGTGATGCTCTCCGTCCAGGACGAGGGCATCGGCATGACCGGTGAACGGCTGCAGGAGGTCAACGCCCGGCTGTCCACGTTCGACCCGGATGGCGGCCACGACCAGGAGAGCGAGGACGAGCTCGGGCTCGGCCTCTACGTGGTGGCACGGCTGGCCGCGCGGCACGGGCTGCGGGTGCAGCTGCGGGAGCAGAAGCACGGAGGCATCACGGCGGTCGTCGTGCTGCCCAAGCCCCTGCTCGCCGCCGCGCCCGGGATCTCGACGCCCGCTGCCGCCCCCGTGGTCGGGGGCGCGCCCTCCGTGGCGCTGCCCGGCTCGGAGGCCGAGGCCAACTCGAACGTGCTGCTGGGGCGCGCGGGGCGGGATCCGCTCATCTCCGCCGCGGAGCAGTCGTTGCGCGAGGCCGGGGAAACGGCAGAGCGGGGCCGCGGCGAAGGTGACGACGCCGACGCATACGGACGGGCCGCCGGCGCCGACGACGCCTACGAGCGTGCCGTCGACGACCCTGACACGCACGAGCGGGCCGCCGACGAAGGCGAGGAGCCGGGTGACGGCGGCCAGCCGCCCGCGGACCAGCCGGGGGCCGCCCACGTGTCGCCCGAGGACGGGCCGCGGGCCGGCCTCCAGCCGCCCACCTGGGACCGGGTCACCGACAAGGGGTTGCCCAAGCGGACGCCCAGGGTCGCGCAGGCCCCGTCCGTGCCCAAGCCACGCACGGGCTCCGTGGACGCCGAAGCGCTGCGCCGCCGGCTCGGCGGCTTCCAGCAGGGATCGCGGGCCGGCAGGCGCGACGTCGAGGCCGAGATCGCCGGCGAGGGGGCCCAGTCGCCGAAGGCGAGGGGCCGTTCGCCGGAGGCACCGACAGGGACAGCTGAGTCGCCGGAACGGACGGTCTGGCAGCCGGAGCCGATGGCCGAGTCACCAGCGCCGACGGCCGAGTCGAGGGAGCGGACGTCGGACGCGCCCGCGTGGACGGCTGACTCCCGGGAACGGCTGACCGAGTTGCGGGAGCAGACGGCCTGGTCGTCGGAGTCGGCGGCCGAGTTGCCGGAGCCGATGGCCGAGCCGCGGGAGCGGGCGGTCTGGCAGCCGGAACCGGCGGCCGAGTCGCTGGAGCGGGCGGCCCGGTCGCCCGAGCGCGCGGCCTGGTCGCCCGGGCCGACGGCCGAGGCGCCCCAGGCGGCGCATCCGGCGCCCGAGGTGGCGCAGCCGGGATCCATCGCACGTACCGACGAAGCCAAGGGGGAGACAGTCGAGGAGGCAAGCAGTTGACTGCGCCCACGCATACGCCCAGTACTCCCAACACGCCCACCAGTGACCGTACGGACGGAGCCCCGAGCCGGCAGGGGCTGAGCCGCGAGGCACGCAATCTGCACTGGCTGCTCACCAACCTCGTCGAGGAGGTGCCCGGCCTGCTGTCCGTCGCCGTCGTGTCCTCCGACGGGCTGCTGCTGCTCTCCTCCGATCCCGGACGCCATGCCGAGCAGCCGGTCGCCAGGCCGGAGGGACCCCGGGGGGCCGGCGCGGACCTCGCCGCCATCGTGTCCGGGGTCGGCAGCCTCACCATCGGCGCGGCCAAGGTCATGGGCTTCGGCAACGTCAAGCAGACCATGGTCGCGATGGACGAGGGCAGCCTCTTCGTCATGTCCATCAGCGACGGGTCCCTGCTCGGCGTACACGCCAACCCGGACTGCGACATGAGCGTCGTCGCGTACCACATGGCGCTCTTCGTCGGCCGTGCCGGGCATGTGCTCACCCCCGAACTCCGCAGTGAGCTGCGCCGGTCGATGCAGAGCGAGCCGATAGGGAGCAAGCCGATGGAGAGCGCCAAGTGACCACGTCGAAACCGTCGAAGCTGCCGACCAGGGGCGGCGACCGCAAACCGGCCCGAGTACGCCCGTACTCGCTCACCGGTGGCCGCACACGCTTCGGGCACGTGCTGCTCGTCGAGACGTTCGTGGCCGCGCTCGAGGCGCCCGAGGAGCGCCTTGAGCTGACCAACGGCTCGTTGTCCACGCGCGTCATGCCGGAGATGCGGGCCATCGTCGAGCTCTGCCGCCGGATGCGCACGGTGGCCGAGATAGCCGCGCTGCTGAAGATGCCGCTCGGCGTGGTCCGCGTACTCCTGAGCGACCTCGCGGACCAGGGAAAGATCCGCGTGTACGGAACCGGCCACGGTCCGGGACAGCCGAACCGCGCGCTGCTGGAAAGGGTGCTGGGTGGACTCCGCCGTCTCTGAACTGCTCCCCTCCGCAAGACTGGAGGACCCCGAGGAGCGACTGCAGGCCTGGCAGACCGACCGGACGCGCGCCCCCATCGCCACGAAGATCGTGGTCGCGGGTGGCTTCGGCGTCGGCAAGACCACGCTGGTCACCGCCGTCTCGGAGATCCAGCCCCTCCAGACGGAGGCGCTGATGACGCAGGCCAGCGAGGGGACCGACGACCTGGTCGCGACCCCGGAGAAGACCACGACCACGGTCGCCATGGACTTCGGCCGCATCACGCTCGACGACGACCTCGTGCTCTACCTCTTCGGTACGCCGGGCCAGCAGCGCTTCTGGTTCATGTGGGACGACCTGGTGCGCGGGGCGATCGGCGCGGTGGTCCTCGCCGACACCCGGCGCCTGCCGGACTGCTTCCCGGCCCTCGACTACTTCGAGAGCTGCGGACTGCCGTACATCGTGGCCGTCAACCACTTCGACGGCACCGAGAAGTTCGAGCCCGAGGACGTACGAGAGGCCCTGACGGTGCCGCCGCACATACCGGTTCTGATCATGGACGCGAGACAGCGGATATCCGTGGTCGAGACGCTGCTGGCGCTGGTCGGCCACGCGCTGGACGTCACACCCGAATGAACCTCGGCCCCCGAGCCGAGCCGCCGGGAGCGCCATCACTCGCAGGACCACCACCAGCAGCCACCCGCAGGACCACCACCAGCAGCCTCCCGCAGGACCACCACCTGCAGGACCCTGACTCCCACCCTGTCCCCGGCAGGTCCGGCCAGTTCACGCCGCTACGAACCGGCCAGTTCACACCAGTAGGAAGAAGAACCCCCGCCATGCGGAAGATACTCGTCGTCGGAGCCGGCCAGTCCGGGCTCCAGATCGCCCTCGGACTCCAGTCGCACGGGTACGAGGTCACCCTGATGTCCAACCGTACGGCGGACGAGATCCGGTCCGGCCGGGTCATGTCCACGCAGTGCATGTTCCACACCGCGCTCCAGCACGAGCGCGACCTGCAGCTGAACTTCTGGGAGCCGCAGGCCCCGAAGATCGAGGGCCTCGGCGTCTCCGTCGCCGCCCCCGGCTCCTTCGACCCGGGCCCGTCGCAGCGCGCCATCGACTGGGTCGGCAAGCTCGACGGGTACGCCCAGTCCGTCGACCAGCGCGTGAAGATGGCCGGCTGGATGGAGACGTTCGCGCAGCGCGGCGGCCAGCTCGTCATCCACGGCGCGGCCGTGTCCGACCTGGACTACTTCTCCCGCACGTACGACCTCGTGCTCGTCTCGGCGGGCAAGGGCGAGGTCGTGTCCATGTTCGGCCGGGACGCCTCGCGCTCCCCGTACGCCGAGCCGCAGCGCGCCCTCGCCGTCGCCTACGTCCACGGGCTCGGCCCGCGCCCGGAGCACCCGGAGTTCGACGCGGTCCGCTGCAACCTGGTGCCGGGTGTCGGCGAGCTCTTCGTCATGCCGACCCTCACCACGTCCGGCCGCGCCGACATCCTCTTCTGGGAGGGCATCCCCGGCGGCCCGCTGGACGTCTTCCAGGGCGTCAAGGACCCGTCCGAGCACCTGTCGCTGACGCTGGAGCTCATGGAGAAGTTCACGCCCTGGGAGTACGCGCGGGCCACCAAGGTCGAGCTGACGGATGCGGGCGGCACGCTGTCCGGGCGGTACGTGCCGACCGTGCGCAACCCCATCGGCCGCCTGCCGGGCGGCGGGGCGGTCCTGGGTGTGGCCGACGTCGTCGTTGCCAACGACCCGATCACGGGTCAGGGCTCCAACTCCGCGTCCAAGTGTGCGGCGTCGTATCTCGCCTCGATCCTCGAGCACGGGGACAAGCCGTTCGACGAGGAGTGGATGCAGGGGGCGTTCGACCGGTACTGGGAGACTGCGCAGCACGTGACGAAGTGGACGAACGCCATGCTGGGCGTGCCGCCGGAGCATGTGCTGAACCTTCTCGGTGCCGCCGGTCAGCTTCAGCCGGTGGCTGATCGGTTCGCCAACGGGTTCAACGACCCGGCGGACTTCGAGAACTTCTTCTACGAGCCGGCGAAGACGGAGGCGTACCTCGCGGAGGTGGCGCGGGCCTAGCCTGCGCGGGTTCTTCCAGTACCCGGGGTGTGCCTTCCCGGGTACCGGGCTGGCCCACTGGCAGGTGCGCTGAGGCCGTACGCGAGGGCGGAGGACGTCACCGCGTCGGAGGCCCGCCGGAGCGCGGGCCTCACCCCCGCCCCGGCGCCCCCGCCGCCCCATACCCGGTGTCCGCCCCCGCCGTAGCCCCCCGCGGCAGCGCCGGCTGCACGTACGACGTCCGGGCCAGCGCCTTCCCACCCGGGTCCGGCCGGACGGCCCCCAGTACGGGGTTCGCCGCGATCGGGGAGACCTTCACCTTCGCGCCGGGGCGCGGGGCCTGGACGACCAGGCCGTTGCCGAGGTAGATCGCCACATGGGTGGCCTCGCGGAAGTAGATCACGAGGTCCCCGGGCCGGAGGCTCCGCAGGGGCACCCGCGGCAACTGGGCCCACTGCTCCTGGCTGGTCCGCGGGATGGTCCGCCCCGCGTGGGCCCACGCCTGCGAGGTCAGCCCCGAGCAGTCGAACGACGAGGGCCCCTCCGCCCCCCACTGATACGGCTTCCCGATCTGCCGTACGGCGTACCGCAGCGCCGCGTCCCCGCCCTTGGACGGCGTCCGCGAACCACTCAGCGCCCCGGCCGCGAGGAACTGCTGCTGAGCCCTGGCCGCCTCGGCCTCCTCGGCCCGCCGCAACCGGGCGAGCTGCTCGGCCTTCAGCGAGGCGATCAGCTTCTCGACCGCCTTGAGCCGCTTCCGTACCGAGTCGCGGTCCTTCTTCTGCTGCTCGGCGAGCGTGAGTTGCCGGTCCAGCGCGCCGCGCGCCCGGGTCGCCAGTGCGTCGGCCTGTTTCTCGCCGCTGACCAGCCGGTCCACGGTGGCGGCACGTTCCTTCGCCACCCTCTGGATCACATGTCCCTGGTCGAGCGCGTGCTGCGGATCGCGGGCGAGGAGCAGCTGTACGTACGGGGAGATGTCGCTGCTGCCCTGGTACTGCTGCCGGGCCAGCCGTCCTGCGGCCTCGCGGCTGTCGTAGAGGTCGAGACGTGCCCTGGCCAGCTGGGTGCTCAGCCTGGTGAACTCGGCACGCTGCCGTTTCAGTTTCTCCTCGGTCGCGTTGTACGTCTCCGTGGCCTTCTCGGCGTCGTGGTAGAGACGCTGAAGGCCTTTCAGCAGCTGGGAGACGGAACGCTCGCCGGGCCCGGGTGAGGTGACCGCCGAAGAAGCGGCGGCGGGACCGGCGAAACCGGTCCCCGCGCCGCTGCTCCCGAGCACCAGCGCCGCCGTCGTCGCCCCGGTGCAGACCAGCCGCAGAAGTTCGCCTGACACGTCATCACCTCCGCTTGCCGGGTGGGACGTCCACCCACGGTGAGCATGCAACCAGGCGAAGAAGGAAATACCCTACAACTGAGCAATACGGATCAAATCGGTCACCCCTTCGGTCCTCGTCCAGAGGGGCCCCGTGAGCGTGCTTTCCCGCAGGACGAAAACGTGCTGGGGCGGGCCGGGCGGTTCACCTCCGTTGAACCTCGTTGCTCCAACAGGTCCCGCAGCAACCGGCCCTTCAGCCGCCCCTCAGTCCCGACCGGACTTCGTCCAGGGCCACCGAAGCCCCCGGCCGGCCTTCCCCTCCGGGTCGAACTCGTACCGCCACCCGCGGTGCAGCGACAGTGCGCGGCCGGCGGGGGCCACCGGGACCCGGCGGTAGACGAGCACGGTCGGCGGGCCGCCGGCGGCGTCCGGCACCGGCACCCGGTACACCTTCGGGGGATGGCCGGTGATCCCGAGCAGCACCGGCAGGACGCGGCCGTCCAGCGGCCCGCCCACGAAGGGGGTGTTCTCGCTCTTCACGGCACCAGTGTCACAAACCCGGGCCGTCCGCGGCCTCCCGCGCCACCACGTACCGCAGCACCTCGGCGGTCCCCGGGTCCCGCCCCGCGGTCACCGTGAGCACCGCGATGAAGTGTTCGACGAGCCAGTCTCGAAGCTCCTCCAGCGGCGGCTGCTTGTTTTCGTCCAGCCAGATCAGCGAGGCCGCCTCGACGGCGGTGATCCACACCCGTACGGTCATCCGCAGCCGCGGGCCCGGCTCGGCCGCCCCGAGGTGGGACAGGACCTGTTCGGCGGCGGCCCTGCGCACGCCGTCGACGATGGCGGTCGTACGCGAGGTCTCCACGACGCTGCCGCCCTGCAGCAGGGCGCTGAACCCGGCGTCGTGCTCGTTGACGAAGGCGAGATAGCGGTCCAGCGCGCGGCACAGCCGCTCCGCCAGCGGTCCCTCCGGAGGCTCGTCGAAACACTGCTCGAGGGCGTCCGCGGCCGACCGCAGCGCCGCCTCGTACAACTGCTGTTTGCCGCCGGGGAAGTAGCGGTAGACGAGCGGGCGCGACACCCCGGCCGCCTCCGCGACGTCGTCGAGCGAGACGTCCTCGGGCGCGCGGTGCGCGAAGAGGGACAGCGCGGCGTCGATAAGCTGGCTGCGCCGCTCCTCCACGCTGAGCCGTCGATACGCACGGGTGCCGGCTGGCGAGGTCATGGCGGGAAGCCTAACGTCCGCCGGTGGCCGGCCAACGGTCAGCCCAGCAGCCCCGACGACCGCCACAGCGCGCGTCCCGCGCCCCGTGTCGTGGCCGGGGCTCAGGCCAGCAGCCCCGAGGACTTCCACAGCTGCCGCCCTACGCCCCGCAGCACCCCGATGTCGTCCAGGAAGTCCGTGAGTCGCCTGGCTCCGGTCTGCATCACCTCGCGCCGGTGCCCGCTGGCCCTGACCTGGGCCACGGCCTGGCGCTTGTCGAGGCCGACGTTGGTGTACACCTCGGGGTTGATGAAGGCGACCGAGAAGACGCGTGCGAACTCACCCGAGGTGAGCCGGGTGAACTCCTTCGACCATCCCCGCGCCGTCATCATCTGGCGGCGCAACTCTTCGCGTGCGTAACGCACATGGCGCGCCTCCTCCACGACGTGGATGCGCGTGACCCCGCGGATCAGCGGCTGGATGCGCTCGTCGGGGAAGGTCAGCCGCTGCATCCAGTCGAGGATCTCCTCGCCGAGCAGGGTGGCCGTGAAGGAACCGGGGGTGGTCGAGATGGTCTTGAACACCCGGCCGAGGTTGTTGTGCACGCGGCTCACCGGGTAGTGGGGGGTGCCGCCGCGGCTGATCAGGCGCGCGAACATCTTCGAGTGCCGGCACTCGTCCTCGATCTCGGTGAGGGCGTACCGCACGTGCGCGCTCGTCGCCGCCTTGTCGTAGATGTGCCGTACGAGCAGCTGCATCAGGATGATCTCGAACCAGATGCCGAGCGAGGCGAGCGCCGCGGCCTCGTGCTGGGAGAGCAGGATCCGCTGCTCCTCGCTCATCCGCTTCCACAGCGGAGTGTCGTACAGCGACACCAGCTCCGGCGGCCAGAACCACTTGCCCTCCTCGAAGGGCGCGTCCCAGTCGAGCTCCTTGTCCGGGTCGAAGGAGTGCTTGGCGGACGACTCGAGCAGCCGCTTCGCCACCTGCTCCCGGTCCTTGAGCATGCCGAGCGCGTCGCGCAGCGCATCGGCCTCCGTCGCCGTCGTCATGGCTGTCCTCACCTCGTCGTAAGGGTTTTCCGCGCTGGGGCGCGGCTGTTACCGGCGGTCGCGTCTTATGAGACTGGCTGTCAGCAACGTCGTCAATCCCTTGTGCACGACTTGTTGACTGGGCGTCTACTTGTTGACCGGGTCACAGCGAGGTGTGAGCCTGCTGTCTATGTCGACGCATCCGCTCTACACCAGCGATCCCGGCAAGCCGCACTGGGAGATCCCGTCCACCGGTTCCGCCCGCCTCAGCTGGGAGTACGACGACGGACGCGACCGGCTGCTCGCCCTCTACCAGAAGGGCAAGGACAAGCAGTGGGACGGCCAGAAGCGGATCGACTGGGACCTGGAGGTCGACCCGCACGACCCGCTGGGCACCCCCGACGAGGCGATGACCCTCTACGGGACCTCCCACTGGGCGAAGATGACCGACAAGGACAAGGGCGAGCTGCGCCGGCACTACGCGTCGTGGAACTTCAGCCAGTTCCTGCACGGCGAGCAGGGCGCCATGGTCTGCGCCGCCCGCATCGTCGAGTCCGCCCCCGACATGGACGCGAAGTTCTACTCCGCGACGCAGACCATGGACGAGGCCCGGCACGCCGAGATCTACGGCCGGTTCCTGCACGAGAAGATCGGCATGCTCTACCCGATCAACGACAACCTGCAGGCGCTGCTCGGCGACACGCTGCGCGACTCCCGCTGGGACATGCCGTACCTCGGCATGCAGGTGCTGATCGAGGGACTCGCGCTGGCCGCGTTCGGCATGATCCGCGACACCACCGACAAGCCGCTGCCCAAGCAGATCCTCGCCTACGTCATGCAGGACGAGGCCCGGCACGTGGCCTTCGGGCGGATGGCGCTGCGCGACTACTACAAGCAGCTCACCGACGCCGAACTGCGCGAACGCGAGGAGTTCGTCATCGAGGGCTGCTACCTGATGCGCGACCGGCTGCGCGGGGTGGAGGTCCTGGAGAACTTCGGCATCCCCAAGGCGGAGGCGGAGAGCTACAGCGAGCAGTCGGAGTTCCTGCATCTCTTCCGCAAGCTGCTCTTCAGCCGCATCGTCCCGTGCGTCAAGGACATCGGTCTGTGGGGCAAGCGCCTGCAGGAGGCCTACGTCGACATGGGCGTGTTCGAGATGGGCGACTCGAACCTCGATCTGCTGATGGCGCAGGACGAGGAGATCGCGGAGAAACTGGACGCGGAGCGCTTCGCGGCGGAGGAGCGGGAGCGGGTCACGGAGGTCACAGAGGCGATCGAGGAGGGTCAACGCATCAGCGGTTGATCACTCGATCGACGGGCGAATCGGCGCATTCCCGTGGGTACGCTGGCTGTGCCAGGCAGACTCCGGCACATGGGAGCGATCATGAGCGCCGCACGCGACTACGGAGTGGACGAGGACTACGAGTGGGTCCGTCCGCCGCAGGGTGGCTGGGCGGCGGACGACCTCGACGAGCTTCCCAACCTTCCTCCGCACACGGAGTTGATCGACGGGAGTCTTGTCTTCGTGAGTCCGCAGACCTCGTTCCACATGCGCACGATTCGGATGCTGGACAGCGCTCTGCTCGACCAGGTGCCGGACGAGTTCGATGTCTTCCGGGAGTTCACCGTCACACTCGACCGCCACAACCGTCCGGAGCCGGACGTCCTGGTGGTCCGCGCCGAGGCTGACACCGGGCCCAAGGACACACGGCTCCTTCCCGAGGATGTCATCCTCGCCGTCGAAGTCGTGTCCGAGGACTCGGTGGCGCGTGACCGCGAGACCAAGCCGCGCAAGTACGCCGCCGCAGGCATCCCACACTTCTGGCGAGTCGAGGAGAACGGCGGGCTTCCCGTGGTCTACGTCTACGAGCTTGATCCCGCCGCCAGGGCGTACGTGCCCACGGGCATCCATCACGACAAGCTCAGGCTGGCCGTCCCGTTCCCCATCGACATCGACCTCACCGCTATCAACCGCCGACCGCCGGGCACACGTCCTGAGCCCCAGGAGCCGCAGGTCTGAACAGCCACCCCGGCATACACGGCCCCTAGGCCGCAGGGCACCGCTCGTCGACCTTGCCGCCCTCGCGACGGCTCAGCTCGCCGTTGTCTCCTTCATCTCCTTCGGCGGAATCGCCGCTGCCCCTTGCGGTGGGAAAGACGTCCGCAGAGTGAAGGAGTACGCCGTAGGGCCGTGCTCCCGCAGATGCAGCAGGCGTTCCTCGGCTTCCGCGACCGTCGGGCGGTGACCTGCCGGGACCCACCACAGCGCGGTGACCGCCTCCTGGAGCCGCTCGAAGAACTCTCGGCGGCGGCTCATCAGTTCGCGGTGCTGTCCCTGGTACATGAAGGCGGTCAGGGCGTTCGTGTCCCGCCACACGGTCATGTTGACGATCAGCCACTCGTCGCCGAAGAAGGGGATGTCCGTGGCGTTGCCCGAATCGCTCTGCAGCCGCCAGACGAAACCGTCCGAGGCCTCGGCCACCGCGTTGACCGGGTCGAGAGCGTCGACGAAGTCCTTCAACTGGGGGGAATCCAGAGGTGCCTTGAGCCTGGCGATGTTCACCTGGGCGAGTTCGTACGCGAACGTCAGGGCCATAGCCCTCAGCCAAGCACCGAGCGGAGGATTCCGCGAGCGGTTTTCAAGAGGGTGACCGTCCCGCAGTCGCTCCACGGCCGCCGTTCGGATGACCACACCTCGGTCGAGCGTCTTCTCACCTCAACTCCCGGTCACGGGTGAGCACTTGTGCACGGACGTCTTACGGCCGGGAAACCGCACCCTCGCCGGGCAGGCCCTAGCGTCGCGCGGCATGACGGGGAACACATCCCACCACAGGCAGATGCCCGCCGGGCGGACGACCACCGCCCGGCTCCTCCGACTCGCACCCTCCCTCGCCGGCGCGGAAAAAGGCCCGGGCGTCGGCAGTCCATCCGGCGCCCGTTCCGGCTCCGGCGCGGGCCCCGGCCGTCGGCTCCGTCAGCTCCCGGGCTGGCGCAGCATCCGCGGCCGCGTCGCCGTCGTACTCGCCGTGCCGACCTGTCTGCTGCTCTCCCTCACGGGGCTCGGCGTCGCCGACCGGGCGGCCGACTGGTCCGCCGCCCGTGACACCGTCGACCAGGTCGGTCTGCTGGTGCGGGCCCAGGACCTGGTGCGCGAGCTGCAGCGCGAACGCGGCCTCACCAACGGTCTTTTGGGCGGGGCCGGGAAGTACCGCGACGACGTCGACGTGCAGCGCGCGCGTACCGACGACGTCCTCACCGAAGTGGAAGCGGTGCTCCACGAGCAGAGCGGTGATCGCCCCAGCGCGGCCACCACCGCCCTCGAGGACGCCCTGACGCCGCTGGACAGCCTCGGCATCACGCGTGACGAGGTCGACGCCGGTTCCGCAGACCGCACCCGCACCCTCGCCTTCTACACCGAGGCGGTCACCGCGCTCATCGGCGCCCAGTCCACGCGCATGCCCGCGGGCGACCACCGCATCACCGACGGCATCCAGGCGCTCCAGGCGCTGGCCCGCGCCACCGAGGCCGTCGCCCTCGAACGCGGTTCCCTCAACGGCGTCTTCGCCGCCGGACGCTTCCGTGCCGGCGAATACCTCGCCTTCACCGAGATTCGCGCGACCCGCCTCGCGGCCCTGGACCAGTACGCCGGACTCGCCACGCCCGCCCAGGAATCCGAGCTCGATGCCGCGTTCGACACGGCGGCCGCGCGCCGCGCGACGGCCTACGAGAAGCGGGCCGAAGGCGGCGCCGACGGCTCGACGCTTTCCGTCGACCCGTCCGTGTGGTGGAGCACGATGACGACCCTCGTCGACGATCTGCACGGCGTACAGCGGAAGGTCGGCGAGGACGTACGCGCCCACGCCGCCGACGCCGGGTCCACCGCCACACAGCAGCTCGGTGGGTTCCTCGCGCTCGGCGCGCTGATCCTCGCCGTGGCCACCGCCCTCGCCGTCCTGGCTGCCCGCTCCATCACCCGTCCCCTGAGCGCCCTCGCCGACCAGGCCGACGCGGTCGCCCGCAGCCGGCTGCCCGCGGCCGTGCGGCGGATCCAGGAGGCCGGCCCCGACGACACCGGCGATCTCGATGAGCCGGTCGCCCCTGAGCCGAAGGAGGGCGGCGACGAGGCGCCCGGGAGCGCACGCGAGATCACCCGGCTCGCGGCCGCCCTGCGCAACGTCGAGCGCACGGCGGTGGGTCTGGCGGGCGAGCAGGCCGTGCTGCGCCGCAACACCACCGAGTCGCTGGCCAGCCTCGGCCGCCGCAACCAGGCGCTGCTCGGCCGCCAGCTCGGCCTGATCACCACCCTGGAGAGCCAGGAACTGGACCCCGACGCGCTCGCCGAGCTCTTCGAGCTCGACCATCTCGCCACCCGTATGCGCCGCAACGCCGAGTCGCTGCTCGTACTGGCCGGCGCGGAGACCCCGCCCCGGTCCTGGCCGGGCACGGTCACCATGACGGAGGTGGTGCAGTCGGCGGTCGCCGAGGTCGAGCAGTACCAGCGGGTGCAGGTCCCGGACCTGGAGCAGTCCCGCGTCCGCGGCCACGCCGTCGCCGAGGTCTCCCACCTGCTTGCCGAACTCGTCGAGAACGCCCTGGTGTTCAGCCCGCCCGCGCAGCCCGTGGAGATCTACGGCTGGCGGGACACGGGCGAGTACTGCCTGGCGATCGTCGACCACGGCATCGGCATGAGCGACGAGCAGCTGGCCCGCGCGAACGCGCGGCTGTCCGGCCGCGAGTCGTTCCTGATCACGCCCGCGGGCTCCGCCGCCCGGGCAGGCGGCACCCTCGGCCACTACGTCGTCGGCCGACTCGCCGCCCGCCTCGGCGCCCAGGTCGAGCTCCGCCGCTCCCAGGGGCCGGGCACGACGGCGTACGTCGCGTTGCCTGCCGCTATCGTCCAGCGCCCGGACCAGCAGCCGGCCGCTTCGGCGCCGGCGCCGGGGTAAGCGCCTGGCGTCTGCACGGCGCTGGTCGGTCCAGCTGACTTTTCCCCACCCCGCCCCTTCCCGAACTGGGGGCTTCGCCCCCAGACCCCCCGATCGCCCTGACGGGCTCGTCCTCAAGCGCCGGACGGGCTGGAAATCCAGCCCGTCCGGCGCTTGAGGATCGGGTCCAGGGGCGAGCGAGGAACCAGCGTTCGCGGCCTCAGCCCTCATTGGCGGCGGGCCGGCCAGCGGTTGCCTGGTGGGCTGGCCGGCGAGGGCTTTGCCGATGCGTCGCGACGGGGGTCCGAGCGCGGCGCCGCCGGAAGGTTCAGGGCCGCCTTCATCACCGCCTTCGCGATCGGTGCCGCGCTTCCGCCGCCGCTGATGTCCGCCCTGTCGGCCGCCGCGTCCTCGACGACGACGGCGACCGCCACGGCGGGCTCCAGGGCACCGTCGGCCTGCGCCCAGGAGATGAACCAGGCGTACGGGGTCCCGGTGTTGCCGACGCCGTGCTGGGCGGTGCCTGTCTTACCGCCGACCGTTGCGCCCGGGATCGCCGCGTTCTTGCCCGTGCCCTCCTCGACCGCGCCCGTCATGAGCTCGCGCAGCCGCATCGCGGTGGACTGCGACATCGCCTGACGCAGGGTCCGCACACCCGCCGTCCGCACCGTGGCGCCGCCGTCGGTGGTCGTCCTGTCCACCAGGCGGGGCGACTTGACGGAGCCGCCGTTCGCGACCGCCGCCGCCACCATCGCCATCTGCAGCGGCGTCGCCCGCGTGTCGAACTGGCCGACGGAGGACAGGGCCAGCTGCGCGTCGTCCATCCTCGTGTCGAAGTTGCTCGCCGAGACCGGGAGTGGGATCGTCAGCCGGCCTTCGTTGAAGCCCAGCCGCTGCGCCATTCCCGCCATGGCGTCGAGCCCGGTCTCCACCCCGAGCTTGGCGAAGACCGTGTTGCACGACCACTCGAAGGCGTACCGCACCGACGCGTCCTCGCAGCCGTTCACCTCGTTGCTCAGCTGCGCCTCGCTGCCCGGCAGCCTGTACGGATCGGGGGAGTCGGTCGGCCTGTCCACATCCCCCACCGCGCCCTCCTCCAGTGCCGCCGCCGCGGTGACCACCTTGAACGTCGAGCCGGGCGGATAGGTCTGGTGGATGGCCCGGTTCAGCAGCGGCTTCTCCGGGTCGGCGTTCAGCTGCGTCCAGGCCTCCTTGACCGAGGCGTCATTGCCCGAGAGCCGGCCCGGGTCGTACGACGGCGTCGACACCAGCGCCAGGATCCGCCCGGTGGCCGGCTCGATCGCTGCGACCGCGCCCTTCCTGGTGCCGAGCCCCTGGAACGCGGCCTGCTGGGCCGCCGCGTTGATCGTCGTGACGACCCGGCCGCCCGGACTGCGGTCGCGCGTGAGGTCGTTCCACCCCGGGACCGGTCCGAGCAGCGGATCGGTGCCGGCGAGGATCTCGTCCTCGGTGTTCTCAAGGAGCGACGTGCCGTACGCCTGCGAGGCGAAGCCGGTCACCGGTGCGTACAACGGGCCGTCTCGGTACCGGCGTTCGAAGCGGAGCTGCTCGCCGGTGTCCTCGGACGACGTGACGGGTGCCCCGCCGACGAGGATGTCGCCGCGCGCCTGGGAGTAACGGGCGATCGCCTGGCGGCGGTTGGCGGGATTGTCGTCGTAGGACCCGGCTTGGAAGACCTGGATGCGGGTGGCGTTCACCAGCAGCGCGACCAGCAGCAGGGCACACACGATCGCCGCACGGCGGATGCAGCTCGTCACGGCGGTGCCGTCCCGTCGTACTGACTGCGTGCCGAGTCGCTGATACGGATGAGCAGCGCCACGATGATCCAGTTGGTGACGAGCGACGAGCCGCCCTGTGCCAGGAACGGCATGGCCATACCGGTGAGCGGGATCAGCCCCGTCACACCGCCCGCGATCACGAACACCTGGAGCGCCACGATCGAGGCGAGGCCCATGGACAGCAGCCGGCCGAAGGGCTCGCGCAGGGCGAGCCCTGCCCGGAAGCCGCGCTCCACCAGCAGCCCGTAGAGCAGGATGATCGCGGACAGGCCGGTGAGCCCCAGCTCCTCGCCCGCCGTGGCCAGGATGAAGTCCGACTTCGCGGCGAAACCGATCAGGATCGAGTGGCCGAGCCCGAGACCGGTGCCGAGCATCCCGCCCGCGGAGAACGCGAACAGCGACTGCGCGAGCTGGCCGGGGCCCTGGCCGGCGTCGATGGAGGCGAAGGGATGCAGCCAGTCCTCGATCCGGCTGTGCACATGCGGTTCGAGACTGCCCACGGCGAACGCGCCGAGCGCCGCGAGCAGCAGACCCACCGCGACCCAGCCGGTGCGGCCCGTGGCGACGTACAGCAGGATCACGAAGAGCCCGAAGAACAGCAGCGAGGTGCCCAAGTCCCGCTCCAGGACGAGCACTCCGACGCTGAACAGCCAGATCGCGACGATCGGTCCGAGCACTCGCCCGGTGGGCAGCTGCAGCTTCCAGATACGGCGGCCCGTGTACGCGAGGGCGTTGCGGTTGGCGGCCAGATAGCTGGCGAAGAACACGGCGAGCAGGACCTTCGCGAACTCGCCCGGCTGGATGGAGAACCCGCCGAGCCGGATCCAGATCTTCGCTCCGTTCACCGCGGGGAAGAAGATCGGCGCCATCAGCAGGACCAGCGCGCCGGCCACCGACAGATACGCATAGCGCTGCAGCACCCTGTGGTCACGCAGAACGACCACGACCCCGATGAACAGGCCCACGCCCAGCGTCGACCAGACCAGTTGGGTCGGGGCGGCCCGGTCGGCCGGGGTCTCCAGGTCGAGGCGGTAGATCAGGACCAGGCCGATGCCGTTGAGCAGGACGGCGATCGGCAGCAGCAGCGGATCGGCGTACGGGGCCCGGAAGCGGACCGCGAGATGGGCGAGGAGCGCGAGCGCACCGAGCCCGGCGCCGTAACCGACGGCGCCGGGGGGGACGGAACCGCTCTTGGCGAGCCCGACGGCGCAGTAGCCGTACACGGGCAGCAGGACGGCGAGGCCGAGCAGGGCGAGTTCGGTGCCGCGGCGCCGGGGGAGGCGGACAGCGGGAACCGCGGTGGGGGCGGCGGTGTCCGCTGTCGGTCCGGTCATGGCGGGAACGTAGCAAGCGGTGCGCCTGATGTCCCGTTATGTCGTGATAATCGGGCTGTTCCGGTGGTTCATTGGCGGGAGGCTTCTGGTTCCCTGGCGGGAGGCTGCCGTGTGCCGGTTCTTCCGGCGGGTGTCGTGTGCGGTGTGCCGTCTCAGCACCAGCGTGGAGCCTTCCCGATGTTGTCGATGTAGCGGGCCGAGCCCCACGCCCAGGTCCCGTCGGTGAGGAGGTACCAGCGGTTGTTGCCGTCGACCCGGTCGCCCGCCGTCTTGCAGAAGATCGAGACGATCGCCCCGTAGGGCTCGCTGCGCAGGACGCGGCCGCCTCGGGTCGGGGAGTCGCGGAGCAGGAGCCCGGTGCGGGCGGTGACCCGGCCCTGGTACGTCCCGTATGCCTCGTCCGCGTCGTTGTCGCCGTTTGCGGCGTGGGCGGGCGTGCCGACGGCGAGGGCTGAGAGTGCTGCTGCGGCGGCGACTACGGCGAGCCGGGCGGCGGTGGACCGCGGGGACATGGGGCCTCCAGGGGTAGGGGGAATCGGGGCAGAGATCATCGGTCGCCCGTCATCGCCGATCAATCGCCACAGTAGGAGCGGCCCTTCATCCGCGCAGGTCACGCTGCGCCATCGGGGTCCCGGCCGTCGTCCGGCAGATCGTCGGCGCCGCTCGGCGGGGGCGAGTCGGGCACGCACCGCACTCCGGCCCCTGCTCCGGCTTCTTGCCCCTGGAGCGCCCCGCCTGTTCCCATGGTCATGGGGTGATGGCCATGAGCGGACTGCGCGTCGTACCGATCCGGGCGCACGGCCGGGAGCGGCTCCACGTCCTTCTCCCGGACGGCAGGAACATCGCCTGGTACGACCGTGAGGCGGCCCGGGTCACCCTGCTGAGCGAGGACCGGAGGGACGACGTGCTCGGCGTACTCGGCCCCTTTCTGACCGGCCCGGTCAGCGTCGGTCCGCCGCCCCTGCCGACGTCCGCCGACCTCGCCCGCCTCACCCTCCACCCGGACGACGACCTCGCCCCGAACCGCCCCGGCGAGGCCCTGCTGATATCCCTCGACCGCGATCCCGCGCCCGCGCGGCGGCTGCGCCCCGATCCGCGGCGCCGGGCGCTTGCCGCGGAAGAGGCCGTGGGGGAGGTGCTGGACGGCCTCGAGGGTGCGGGCTGGCGCACCCTCCACTCGATTCCGCTGCCCGGCGGGGACCGCATCCACCACCTGGTGATCGGGCCCGGCGGAATCTTCGCGCTGCACACGGTGTACGCGCGCAAGCAGCGGCTGCGGGTCGCCGATCCCGTGGTCGTGGTGGGGCGGGGGGAGCCGCGGCCGCTGCTGCGGCTGGCGCGCAGCGATGCGAGTCGCGCCTCGTTCGCGCTCGCCGCCGAGGTGCGGGCCGTTCTGGCGGTGGCCGGGCCGGCGGATATCGAGATCGCGGGGGTGCCGCGGGAGGTTCGTGTTCTGCAGGACACGGATTTGGCCGGGCTGGGGCGCACGGGTGGGGTTCTGAAGCCTGCGGATGTGGAGGCGCTGCATGCGGTGGCTCGGGACCGGCACACGTGGGTTCGTGTGTGAGTTCCCCCCACCCCGCCCCTTCCCGCTGTATCGATTTGCGGCTCCGCCGCGTGGCAGGGGCCGGCCCCTGGACCCCGCCGGGGCTGCCGCCCCGGACCCCGCTGTCGGCGGCTCCGCCGCCTCGTCCTCAGGCGCCGGACGGGCTGAAATGTCAGCCCGTCCGGCGCTTGAGGACGAGCCCACCCGCGGCCCCGCGCCGTCAGCGGAACCGTTCCACCGCCACCACCGCCACCGCATGCCGCGTCGTCTCCTGCCGCACCTCCACCGTCACCTGCGGCTCCGCCGGCAGCGCCCGGTACGTCACATCGCCGATCCCCGTCGCCGCCGCCGTGCCCTCGCCCACCGGCTCCGGCAGGGCGGCCGCCGCAGCGTTCCTCACCCCCGCCGACAGCGGCGACGAGACGACCGGCACCCCGTCCCCGGGCAGTGCCAGGACCAGTGCCCCCGGGCGCGTCCGGGGCCCGGTGAACCCGACGACCACCGCATCGCGCGTATCGCTGTGCCGCAGTTTCAGCCACGCGCGCGTGCCGCCCCGGTAGCCCTGGTCGAGCCGCTTGATCACCAGCCCCTCCACGCCGCAGTCCACCAGCGACTCGTACCAGGTGAGCGCCGTCGCCCGGTCCGTCGTCACCGGTACGGGCTGCAGGGGCGGCCCCAGCGGCTCCAGTATCCGTACGAGCCGCTCGCGCCGCCGTGCGTACGGTGCCGGGCGCAGGTCGTCGGCGCCCTCGGCCAGGAGGTCGAAGGCCGCGTACGAGGCGGGCTGCGTGCGCGCCAGCACGGCGGCACGCGCGCGTGTGGCGGCCGCCCGCCGCTGGACCGCCGCGAAGTCGACGCAGCCCTCCGACCAGACCACCACTTCCCCGTCCAGCACCGTGCCCGCCGGCAGCCGCTCCGCCGCCTCCACCAGATCAGGGAACGCGCTGGTGACGATGCGCCCGGAGCGTGCCTGGAGGGTCACCCCGCCACCGGTGCGGAAGACGACGAGTCGGTGGCCGTCGAACTTCGGTTCGTACGCCCACCCCGCGCCCTCCGGCAGCGCCGTGACCGACTCGGCAAGTGCCACCCGAACCGGCGGGGTCACGGCGGCCGAACGCGACCTGGGCGTCGTGCGGGGCGTCACGGCAGCGGCCTCGCGTGGTCGAGGTCGAGCAGCGGGTCCAGCAGATCCCCGTACCGCTCCAGGCGCGGGGCGATGTCCGTGGCCAGGTACACGAGCTGCGCGGGATCCGTGCAGTCCGCGACCTCGTCCCAGGTGACGGGCGCGGACACGGTCGGTTCGGCCCGGGCCCGCAGGGTGTACGGCGTCGCGGTGGTCTTCGCGGCCGCGTTCTGGCTGAAGTCGACGAAGACCTTGCCGGGCCGCAGACTCCGCTTCATGCGGTGCGTGACCAGCTCCGGAAACTCCCGCTCGGCCTGTACGGCGAGCTGCTTCGCGTACGCCGTGACCTGCTCGGACGGCGTCGGCTCCAGGTGCGCGAGCAGATGCAGCCCCTTGGCCCCGGACGTCTTCGCGTACGCCTCGATCCCGTCGGCGGCCAGGCGCTCGCGCAGCCAGAGCGCGACCCGGCAGCACTCCACGACGGTCGCGGGCTCCCCTGGGTCGAGATCGAGCACGAGACGGTCGGCGACGCCCGGCGCGTCGCACTGCCACTGCGGGGTGTGGAACTCGGTGACGAGGTTCGCCGCCCACATCAGCGTGGCCAGGTCCTGGACCACGATCTGCCGCGCGGTGCCGTCCGTGTGGGGCACATCGGCGGTCCTGACCCAGTCGGGCGTACCCGGTGGCACGTTCTTGGCGAAGAACTGCTGGCCGTCGGGTCCGTCGGGGAACCGCAGGAACGACAGCGGCCGGTTGACGAGATGGCCGAGCATGGCGTGGGCCGTGGTCGCGTAGTAGTGCAGCAGCTCGCCCTTGGTGAAGCCGCTCGACGGATACAGGACCTTGTCCAGGTTGCTGAGCGCCAGGCGCCGCCCCTCCACCTCCGTGATGGGCGTCATACGATGAGAATCGCATGAAATGCAATGAAACCGACTCAAAGGGTGCTTAACGTGCGATCGATTTGGAACGGAGCCATCTCCTTCGGGCTGGTCAGCATTCCGATCAAGCTCGTGAACGCCACCGAGAGCCACTCCGTCGCCTTCCGCCAGATCCACACCGAGGACGGCGGACGGATCCGCTACCGCAAGGTGTGCGAACTGGAGGACAAGGAGGTGACCCAGGGCGAGATCGGCAAGGGGTACGAGGATGCGGATGGGACGATCATCCCGATCACCGAGGAGGACCTCGCCTCGCTGCCGATCCCGACGGCCAAGACGATCGAGATCGTCGCCTTCATCCCGGCCGAGCGCATCGACCCCCTCCAGATGGACGCGGCGTACTACCTCGTCGCGAACGGCGTGCCCGCGGCCAAGCCGTACACGCTGCTGCGCGAGGCGCTCAAGCGCAGCCAGAGAGTCGCCATCGCCAAGTTCGCGCTCAGAGGCCGGGAGCGGCTCGGCATGCTGCGCGTCGTCGGCGACGCGATCGCCATGCACGGGCTGCTGTGGCCGGACGAGATCCGCGCCGCCGACGACGCCGCACCCACCACGCATGTGACGGTGCGCGACGCGGAGCTGGACCTCGCCGACGCGCTCATGGACACGCTGGGCGAGGTCGACCTGGACACGCTGCACGACGACTACCGCGAGGCCGTCGAGGAGCTCATCGCCTCCAAGATCTCCGGCGCCCCGCTCGAGCATGTGCCCGTGGCGGAGGAGCGGGCGGGCAAGGTCATCGACCTCATGGCGGCCCTGGAGAACTCCGTCCGCGCCGCCCAGGCCGCGCGTGGTGAGGAGGCCGCCGGAGGCGGCGGAGAGGGCGAGGCCGAGGTGAAGCCGCTGCCCGCCCGCAGGGCGCGGCGATCCGTGCCTGCCGCCCCCAAGGAGGTCGGCGGCAAGAAGTCGACGGCCACGAAGAAGGCCGCGGCGGGGAAGAAGACGGCGGCGAAGAAGGCGAGCACCTCGAAGACGACGGCGTCGAGTTCGTCGGCGACGAAGAAGAGCGCCGCCGCCTCGAAGTCGGGAACCAAGGCCAAGGCCGGAGCAGGCGCCGGGGCGTCGGCCAAGAAGACGGCTTCACGTCGGCGCACGTCTGCGTGATGCCTCCGGCCGGTGGGGGGCGCCACCTGCCGGTGGGTGCGTCGGGGCCGCGCCGAACGGGTGGGCACAACGCACGACGGCGGGTGCGTCGCGTATGGCCTGTGCCCCGGTTGGGGCGCACCCCGCACGGCGGTGCGCCGGCGCCCTCATGGCGGCGCGACCCCGAGGGCCACCCTCGTGTCGGTCAGCACGCCGCAGGCGAAGAACGCCGTGAGCTCTTCGGGCGTGGCGCCGGTGCGGGCGCGTACCAGGTCCCAGAGGTCCAGCCAGTCGCGGCGGACCCGCTCCGTGAAGGCGGGACGGTCCGTGGACGCCGCCGCGGCGATGGCCTGGAGCTGCATCAGCGGGATGTCCGGGTCGTGCAGCAACCGTGCGCGCGCGTCCGCCATCGCCGTCAGCGCCTCCGCACCGCTCAGACCTTCGGCGGCATGCGCGAACGCCTCAGCCATCCGGCGGAACGATCGCTCGGCGGCCGCTTCGAACAGGGCGTGCTTGGTGGGGAACAGCCGGAACAGATACGGCTGCGAGACGCCGACCCGGCGGGCGATCGCCTCCGTCGACGTGCCGTGGAAACCGCCCCGCGCAAACTCCGCCACGGCTGCCAGCACCACGCTCTCCCGCCGCTCGGCCGCACTCAGCCGCATACCGGTCCTGCTCCCATGCGTGTCTCCTCTTCCGGATCAGAGCCGGAGGTCGTCTCCGCGCGACACGGCCAGCGGATCCCAGTCCGTGTGGCGTTCCGGCAGCAGTGACGGATCGCCGAGGACCGCCCCGGTGTGCACCTCGTGCATCAGGCGCCGGTCGAGGATCCGGCCCGCGCAGGCGATGCCGCTGACCGCCGAGCCCGTGATGCCGTTGCCGTAACGGGTGTCGGCACCGGCGATGTACAGGCCCTCGACGAACGTCGCCGTGTCGGGCCGGGCCCCGGCGGCGCCCCAGTGCGCCATGCCGAAGGGCGTGCCGCCGCTGGACAGCGTGTACCGCTCGTGGGTGAGCGGGGTCGCCGTCTCCAGATGCGTGATGTGGTCCCGGAACGGGCCGAGCGCCTCCTCGGCCGTATCGAGCACGGCCTCGGTCAGCCGCGCCTTCTCCTGCTGGTACGAAGCGTCGCGGCGGTACTTCTCACCGTCGGCGGGACCCGTACTCACCCCCCAGCTCTCGAATCCGGGCGGGCAGAGCGTCATCAGCTGGAAGTTGGAGTGGCCGGGCGGGCAGATGCGGCGGGTGACCGGGTCCTTGCCGGAGGCGAAGGACGCGAAGAGGAAGTCGCCGCCGCCCCTCGTGGTGCCGGCGCGCAGTCCGTCGTAGAACCGCTCGATGTCGTCGCCCCGGTACCACCACAGGTTGGCGTGGTGCCCGATGTCCCGGTCCAGGGCGACGTACACCGCCGCCCAGGGCAGCGCCATGCGCGCGTCCCGGGTCTTGGCGGCCAGGCGCCGCGGCAGCTTCTCCGCGCCGACCAGGCCGAGCATGGTGCGCCGGTAGTCGGCGTTGGAGACCACGACGGGCGCCGTGGCCCGGCTGCCGTCGGAGAACTCGACGCCCTGTGTACGGCCGCCGTCGACCAGGATCCGGGTCACCCTGCTGTATGTCCGCAGGGCACCCCCGTACGCGCGTACCACCTCGAGCAGGCCGGCCGCGAGCATCTGGCCGCCGCCCTCCGGGTAGTAGGCGCCCCGGACGTAGTGGTCGGTCACCGTGGCGTGCAGGGCGACCGTCGCCTCGTCCGGGGCCATGCCGTAGTTGGGCGACTGGGCGGCGAGCAGCGTCCGGGCACGGGCGGAGAGTCCGCAGTGGTCGAACAGCTCCTTCAGAGTGCGGCGGCCCCAGGCCACCGACTGCGGGGCGTGGCGCGGGAGTTCGGGCATCGGCACGTCCTCGGCGGCGATGATCGCGTCGCGCCGCTCGGCGCCGAGCCCGGCCACGACGTCGAGGAACGTGTCGATCCCGGCGGCGTCCTCGGGGCACGCCTCCTGCAGACGCTTGCGGTACGCCGCCCAGTCCGCCGGCATGTCGAGCGTGGCGCCGGGGATCACGATCCGGTCGAAGCCGTCCCGGTCCATCTCCCGGTACGTCAGCCGTCCGGCGAGGCCGAGGCCGTCCAGGATGGCGGGGAGCAGCCCGCCGGGGCCGCAGTCGCCGAGATAGTGGACTCCGACGTCGAACTCGTAGGCGCGGCGCCTGCGGAACACATGGCTGTTGCCGCCCGCGATGCCCGCCTGCTCCACGACCAGCACCCGCTTGCCGCCCACCGCGAGATACGCGGCGCAGACCAGGCCGCCGATGCCCGAGCCGATGACGACCGCGTCCCACTCGTCGTTCTGACGGCCGTTCGCCCCGCTCATGCCACGCTCCGCGTGAGGGTGGCCGGCACCGCGGGCAGCTGGCCCGGCTCGCTCACCGTCAGCCGGGTGACCTGAGGGGCGATCTTGCGGGCGAGGCCGGTGAGCGTCCGGCCAGGACCGATCTCCACGAACATGTCGCAGTGCAGCGTCTCGGCCATCGTGCGCACCGAGTCCGTCCAGCGCACCGGGCCGGTCAGCTGGCGCTCGAGCAGCGTCGCCCAGTCGTCCGAGCCCCGGTGGGCGCGGGCGTCGACGTTCGCCACGACCGGCGCGAAGCCGTGCAGGAACTCGGCCTTCTTCAGAGTCTTCGCGAAGGACGCGGCCGCGGGAGCCATCAGCGGGGTGTGGAAGGCGCCGCCCACAGGGATGGACACGACACGGGTCGCGCCCAGCTCCTCGGCCGCGGCCGAGCAACGCGCCACGGACTCCGAATCGCCCGAAACAACGGTCTGCTGGGGCGAGTTGAGGTTCGCCACCCAGACCCGGCCGCCCTCCTCGCGTACTCCGGCCGCGGCCCGCTCCAGCTCCCCGGCGGACAGCCCGAGCACGACCGCCATGGTGCCCGGCTCGGCCGCGCACGCCTTCCGCATCGCCTCGCCGCGCGCCGCGACCAGCCGTACGCCGTCGTCGAACCCGATGACCCCGGCGGCCACCAGGGCCGCGTACTCGCCGAGGCTGTGACCCGCGCACACGGCGGGACGGCCCGCGGCCGGCAGCGCCTGGCGCAGCTCGGTCAGGATCACCATCTCGAGTACGAACGTCGCCAGCTGGGCGTTGTCGGTGCGACGCAGATACTCCTCATCGGCGCGCAGCAGCAGCTCCACCACGTCGCGCCCGGACACCTCGCTCGCACGCTCGGCCAGGAACCAGCCGGGACGCCCGGCCCAGGGCCGCCCCATTCCGGGCTGCTGCGCGCCCTGCCCGGGGAATACCAATGCCAATCGCGGTCCGCTCATATCGGCCATCGACCTCTTCTGTCTCCCGTGAATTCGAGCAACAGCGATGCTGGCAGGGGTGTTTGGAAACTCCGTAGAGGGCAGATAAAAGGCCGATCGATTTTCGTTGCGCGGCAGCATCGGGGTCTTCTGTCACTTTCGGGGAATGCGCTGTCTCTTTGGTGGGTCGTCCCTTGTCGGGCCAACTCCCGGCCCCCTACGTTCCTTTCGTCCGGCCAGAAGGCGATGAGAGGAAAACGCATGACTCAGCAGACCGTGGCAACGGCGGCCGACTACCACGAGCAGGTGGGCCGGATCGTCGTCGAGGAACTCGAGCTGGAGGACGGTGAGCTGACCGACAACGGGCATTTCATCGACGACTACGACAGCGACTCGCTCTCGCTCATCACGGTCGTCTCCCGAATAGAGAAGGAATTGGGCGTGACCATTCCGAAGACCGAGCTCGGCGAGCTGGTGAACCTGCGTCTGCTGGTCGACGCCGTCGTGCAGCACGCCGGGGAGAGTGCGCATGGCTGAGCCCGTGCAGTCCGTGAACGACGCGGCGGCCGGCCGCCGCGTCGTCATCACCGGCCTGGGGGCGGTGTCGCCCGTCGGCATCGGAGCCGACGTGTTCGCGTCCGCCGTACGGGCGGGCGCGAGCGGCACCGCGCCGATCGAGAGCTTCGACGCGAGCGGCTTCCCGCGCCGCAAGGCAGGCGAGGTCCTGGACTTCGAGCCCACCGACCACCTCAAGCGGCTGGACCCCGGGCAGTGGGGCCGCAGCGGTCTGCTGGCGGCAGCGGCCGCCCGGCTCGCCGTCGCGGACGCCGGCATCGACGAAGGCCGCCTCGAGACCGCGCAGGCCGGCGCGATCATGGGCACCACCAGCGGTGAGTCCGCGGTCGTCCAGGCCCTGGCCGAGCAGTGGGTGGCAGGCGGCCTCGAGTCGCTCGACGGCGAGCTCGCCGGACAGACCCCGGCGTCACGTATCGCCAACGCGGTCAGCGCGGAACTGCGCCTCACCGGCGAGACGCAGACCATCCCAACCGCCTGCTCCGCCTCCAACTACGCACTCGGCTACGCCTACGACCTGGTGCGCAGCGGCGAGGCCGACGTGATGCTGGCGGGTGGCGCCGACGCCGTGAACCGGCTCACGCACGCCGGTTTCTACGCGCTCGGTGCCATGGCCGAGGACGTGCCGCGGCCCTTCGCAGCCGACCGCTCCGGCATCGTCACCGGAGAGGGCGGCGCGGTGCTGGTCCTGGAGACCTACGACAGCGCACGGGAGCGCGGCGCCCGTATCTATGCCGAGATCCTCGGATACGCGGCCAACTGCGACGCCGCCCACATGGTGCACCCCGATGCCGCCAGCATCGCCGCGTGCATCCGGGCCGCGCACGAGGCGGCCGGCGTCGACCCGTCGCAGATCGACTACATCTGCGCGCACGGCACCGGCACACCCACCAACGACTCCACCGAGGTCGCCGCCGCCCGCGAGGTCTTCGGCGACCGGATCCCGCCGATCAGCTCCATCAAGTCGATGCTCGGCCACACCATGGGCGCGGCATCCGGCTTCGGCGCGATCGCCTGCTGCAAGGCGCTGGAGCAGGACTTCCTGCCGCCCACCGCCAATGTCACCGAGCCCGACCCGGAACTCGGCGAGGGCGTCGACTGCGTGCCGGGCACCGGCCGCGCGGCACGCCTGGACATCGTGCAGAACCATGGCTTCGCGTTCGGCGGGAACAACGTCATCACCATCCTGGGGAGGGTCTCGTGACGACCGCTACCGCCGCCCCGGCCGCCGCCACCACGGCCACGGTCGAACCGCTGTACGTCACCGGGGCGGGCGTCGTCTCCTCCGCAGGCCACGGCCTGGCCCCGCTCGCCGAAGCCCTGCGGAGCAAGTCGGCCGTCTCCTACGGCGATCCGGTCGGCGAGTCCTACGGCGATCCGGTCGGCGACGACGCGGACGCGTACCCGCCGCGCCCGGTCCGCGCCGTGCAGGGCTTCAGGGTCCAGGACCATCTGGGCCGCAAGGGCACCAAGTACCTGGACCGGCTCACGTCCTTCGGCCTGGTGGCCTGCAAGGAGGTGCTCGAAGGGCTGGAGGGTACGGAGCGCGAAGGCGGCCGTACCGGAGTGGTGCTGGCCACCAACACCGGCTCCGTTTCGACGCACAGCACCCTGCTGTACGACACGCTGACGCTCGAGAAGCCGTATCTGGTGAACCCGGGCCGGTTCCCGAACACCGTCATGAACAGCACCTCCGGCCAGATCGCCATCCGCAACGGGCTGCGCGGCCTGAACGCGACCGTCGCCGGCGGGCAGACCGCCTCGCTGCTGGCCTTCCGGCACGCCCGGCTCGCGCTCTCGCTGGGCCGTGCCGAGCGGCTGCTGGTCGGCGGTGCGGAGGAGCTGAGCGCCCCGGCGGCGTGGGCCTGGCACCGTACCGGCGTACTGCGCGAGGGCGCGGCGCTCGGTGAGGGCGCCGCGGTGTTCACCGTGCAGAAGGAGGCGCCTGCCGGGGGAGTGCTGGCCGAGATCCTCGCGTGCGAGGTGCGTTTCACGCCGGACCCGCGGCAGTACGCCGACGGGCTGGCCGACGCCGTTTCGCGCGCTCTGGACCGCAGTGGAGTCCGCCCGGAGGAGGTGGACGACGTTTCCCTCGGCGCCGTCCACCACCGTGGTCTGGAGCGGATCGAGGAGCGCGGCGTGCGGGCCGCGCTGGGCGGCGGGCTGCCTCGGGCCGTGCGGGTCGCCGATGTGCTCGGTGAGACGTACAGCGCGAGCGGGGCCATGCAGCTCGCCGCCCTTCTCGGCCTCTGGGAGGCCGAGGAGGCCGTCGGCCCCCGGACGGCGCTTGTCACGTCCGTCGGGCGGGACGGGAATGCGGCGGCGTTGGTGGTGCGTCGGCCTCGGTGACGTCCTGACGTCCGCCCCTCTGTCGCAGCGGCGCCCGCGAGTCTCCCCGCGGGTGCCGCTGCCCTTTTTTGGGCCCGCATTGGTGCAACGCTTTCCGAAGGAGTCCTCATGCTCAATCCGGCCTACACCGGCCGTACTTATCCGCCTACCGCGCCTTACGAAGTCGGGCGCGAGAAAGTTCGGGAATTCGCCGGTGCCGTTCGGGCGCCTGCCGGAGGCGGGGATGTCGCGCCGCCCACCTTTCCCATCGTGCTGTCCATGCATGCTGAGAAGCAGGTGGTCGACGATCCCGATTTCGGGTTCGACTTCTCGCGGGTCGTGCACCGGGACCAGCGGTTCGAGGCGCGCCGCCCGATACGCGTCGGCGACCGGCTGACCGTGACCGTCGAGGTCGTGGCCGCCGACAGCGTCGACGGCAACGACGTCGTGACCCTGCGCGGGCACATCCGTGAGGCCGACGGCGGTGCCCTCGTGTGCACGACGACATCCACCCTCGTCTCCCGGAAGGAGAACACACAGTGATGGCGCAGCTCGACGTCGGCGCGGCGATGCCGACGCGCACGTTCCGTATCACCCGAGCCGATCTCGTGCGTTATGCGGCCGCGTCCGGCGACCACAACCCCATCCACTGGTCCGACCGGCAGGCCGCCGAGGTGGGGCTGCCCGGCGTCATCGCGCACGGGATGCTCAGCATGGGGCTGGCCTCGACCGCCGTCTCCGACTGGGCGGGCGAGCGGGCCGCCGTCATCGAGTACGGGACCCGCTTCACCCGCCCCGTCCTGGTGCCCGACACCGCCGACGGCGTGGAGCTGACCGTCGACGGTGTCGTGGGCGAGGTCAGGGAAGACGGGACGGTTCGGGTCGATCTGACGGTGCGCTGCGGGACGCAGAAGGTGCTGGCACGGACCCGGGCCGTGCTGGCGCCCGGTCGATAGCGAGCCCCGCGAACGTACCCGCGAAGACCACGGCGGCCCCCGTCAGCACCGCGCTGCGGAGGCCGCCGTGGCTGTACACGGCCGTGAGCACGGCGATGCCGAGCGCACCGCCGAACTCGCGGACCGTGTTGTTCACGCCGGACGCGAGATTGTGCTCGTGCCCGGCGACCGAGCCGATCACCGTCGCCGGATTGGCCGCGAAGACGAGGCCCATGCCGACACCGGCCAGGACCATCGCCCCGACCATCTCCCCGTAGGCCAGTCCGGGCCGGGAGATCAGCGCCAGCCAGACCAGCGCGACCGCCTGCAGCAGGCAGCCGGTCGCCTGGAGCAGACCGCCGCCGACCCGGCCCGTCAGCGCGCTGGCCAGCGGTACGACCACCATGGGCGCCGCCGTCCACGGCAGCGTGCGCAGCCCGGCCTCGAACGGCGAGTAGCCCATCGGCCCCTGCATGAACTGGGCGAGGAAGAAGATCGACCCGAACACGCCGAAGTACATGGCCAGGGCCAGCGCGTTGCTGAGCATGAACGGACGCACGCGGTACAGATGAAGCGGGGCGAGCGGCGTCGGGGTGCGGCGCTGCCAGACGGCGAACGCCGCGAACAGCGCCGCCGAGGCCGCCAGTCCGGCCAGGGGCCGAGCCGCCGCCCAGCCGCCGTCGGCCGCCTGCACGATGCCCCACACCGCGGCGACGACCGCCCCGGTCACGAGCACGATGCCCGGTATGTCGAGCGGCCGCGGCGCCCCCTTGGACTCGCGGATCGCCCACAGCGCGAGCGGCAGCGCGACGATGCCGACGGGCACGTTGATCCAGAAGATCCAGTGCCAGTCCAGGCCCTGGGTGACGAGGCCGCCGGCCATCGGGCCGAGCGCGATGCCGAGGCCGTTGACGCCGCCCCACACGCCGACCGCGAGGGGCCGGCGCCCGGCGTCCACGGAGGCGACGGCGAGGGTCAGTGACACGGGCAGCACCGCCGCGGCCCCGGCGCCCTGCACGACCCGGGCGGCCACCAGCGCGCCCGCCGAGTCCGCGAGGGCGCACGCCGCGGAGGCGACCGTGAACAGGCCGATGCCCCAGACGAACACGCGCCGCCGGCCGATCCGGTCGCCCAGCGCGGCCCCGGCGAGCAGCAGCCCTGCGAAGGCCAGGATGTAGCCGTTGACCACCCATTGCAGGCCGGACTGCCGGGTGTTCAGGTCGTCGGCGATGACGGTGAGCGCATTGGTCACCACCAGGTTGTCCACGGCCACCATGAACATGGGCAGCGAGGTCGCGATCAGCGCCCAGGCGGTGCCCTTCGGCCGGGGGCGGTCCCGGGGCTCTTCCCCGGATGGATGCAGCATCGTTCCTTGCTTCCTTCCTGCATACGGACATGCCTGCATACGGACATGCCTGCATACGGACATGCCTGCACACGGACCGCCTGCACACGGACATGCGGACCTGCAAACGGGCATACGGACATGGCCGCCGGACCCGGTCGGGGTCCGGCGGCCTGCCAGGGAGCGCGTGTTACGCCTGCGTGCCCGTGGGCGGCAGCTTCAGCTCGACGGCACCGATCTGCGCCAGCAGGAACAGGTCCTGGCGGCACGCCCAGTGCTCGTGGACGAGGCCGTCGTCACCGACGCGGTAGATGTGGATGTGCTCGACGTCGACCTTGTTGCCGGTGCCCTCGAAGCCGAGGAAGTTCCCGGTGTGGATGCCGGTGAAGCGCACCCGGATCACGGCCTTGTCGCCGTCCGCGAACGAGTCGATGTGGTCCCAGCCGGCCTCCGAGAACACGGAGTTCATCCAGCGGGCGGTGCCCAGGTAGCCGTGGGGGCCACCGGGGGTGCCGGGCGGGGCCTCGTAGTCGACGAAGTCGGGGGCCACCAGCTCCAGGGCGACCTTCTCGTCGAGGTCGTTGAAGATCTTGCCCATCTGGTGGGCGATCTCCAGCACGGTGTCGTTGGACATGCGTTTCCTTTCGTACGAAGGGGTGGGAAGGGGGCCGGTGAGGGGCCGGTCAGTGGCCCACGCCGAGGCCGCCCGTGACCGGGATGATCCCGGCGGTCACGTACGAGGCCTCCTCGCTCACCAGGAACTTCACGACGCTCGCGACCTCCTCCGGCCGGCCGGCCCGGAAGAGCGATGTCTGGCTGAGCACGTGCTCGCGCCGTGCGTCCGTGACGTCCTTGACCATGTCGGTCTCGATCAGGCCCGGCGAGACGATGTTGACCGTGACGTTGCGCTTGCCCACCTCACGGGCCAGCGAGCGGCCGAAGCCGATGAGACCGGCCTTGGACGCGGCGTAGTTGGTCTGGCCCGGGGCGCCCGCCATCGCGCTCATCGAGGACATGAAGACGACCCGTCCCCAGCGGGCCTTGAGCATGTCGGGCACGACCTCCCGGGCGACCGTCACCGCGGACAGCAGGTTCGTCTCGATGACGGTTCGGAAGTCGTCGTCCTCCATGCCGACCAGCAACTGGTCACGCGTGATGCCCGCGTTGGAGACCAGCACCTGGATGGGGCCGTGCTGGATGCGGGCCTCCTCGACCGCGCGGCGCACGGACTCGGGGTCCGTCACATCGCACTGCACCCCGAACAGCCCCTCGGGCGGCTCGCCGGTGCGATAGGTGACGGCGACCTTGTCGCCCTGTTCGGCGAGGGCGCGGGCGGTCGCGAGGCCGATGCCCCGGTTTCCGCCGGTGACGAGCACGGATCGGCTCACGGACTCAGCTCCTTGGGACGGTGACGGGGACAGTGACGTGGAGGTCGGCCGACAGGAGCGCATCGAGCTGCTCTGCCGCCGCGGTGGTGTCGGTGAAGTGGACGGCCCGCCAGCCGGCGGCCTCGGCGCCCTCGCAGTTGTGTGCGAGGTCGTCGACGAGCACACAGCTGCTCGCGGGCACCCCGGCCCGTTCCGCGGCGAGCGCGAACATTCCGGGCGAGGGCTTGCGGTGGCCCACCTCGAAGGAGAGCAGGATGTCCTCGAACAGCTCCGCAGGATCGACCATGCGGCGCCAGTGCGCGTCCCACGTCGGCACCATGTTGGAGAGCATCCCGACGAACGCGCCGCGTTCCCGGGCCCCGCGCAGCGCCGCGACCCAGGCGTGGTTGGTCTCGCGGCCGTCGAACCACGCGTCCGCGAGCGTCGTCAGCCGGACGCCGGTGACTTTGTGGTCGGCCGCGAGCACGTCGGAGACCTGCCCGAGCCACTCCTCCTCGCTGACGAGGGGAGTGTCGATCGGCTCCATGATGTCGGTCGTGCCATAGCGGGCCGTGACCTTCACCAGGGCCTGCTGGAGCACCTGCGGATCGAGGCCCTGTGCCGCGCAGAAGGTGCCCATCGTGTGCGAGATGGGCGGGGTCAGCACACCGCCGAAGTCGGTCCAGATCGCCGGCCGGTGGCCGGTCCGCGGGCTCACAGCTCGCTCCCCGAGACCACGGTGACGGTCACCTGCGCGATCTCCGCGTCGCCCTGCAGAAAGCGCACCGGTATCTCGCCCCGGCCGCCTCCCGGCCGCACCAGGGGCGCCTCGGCGCGTACGACCTCGTCGAGCTCCGCGAACCGCGAGAAGCGGGCCTCGAAGCCGAGGGCGTACGTGGTGCCCGGTTCGCCGACCGCGAGCAGGGACAGCTGCCGGGCCGCCTCGACGAGCGTCATCGCCGGCAGATGGTCGTAGACGTGGTCGAACAGCGCGCGGTTGTCGAACCGCGGGGTGACATCGGCGGTCACCGACCGGTCCGTGGTGCCGGCGCGGGACAGGACGACGTTCAGGGGGTTGCCGCGTCCCACCAGCTCGGGCGCGACCTGCCGGCCGGCGTCGGCGCCGGGGCCGTGGTCGGAGAAGTCCGAGGTCAGCGGGGCCGGGGTGCCGCGCTGGGCATGCCGCAGCACGTCGTTCTCGTGCTCGTTGAGGAAGAGCACGTCCATCTCGTGCTCCCCGACATGCGTGTCCTCGATGAAGTAGCGCTGGGCGACCTTCCCCTTGCGGTAGCGGCCGCGGCGGGTGGGGTTGCCGATGT
This sequence comes from Streptomyces himalayensis subsp. himalayensis, assembly GCF_013778455.1. Taxonomy (GTDB): domain Bacteria; phylum Actinomycetota; class Actinomycetes; order Streptomycetales; family Streptomycetaceae; genus Streptomyces; species Streptomyces himalayensis. Next base: position 322,315 of record NZ_JACEHE010000001.1, read on the forward strand.
AGTCGGTGTCGATGCGCAGCCGCCCGGGCTCCGGGCCGATCATGAGCTCCTTCAGACCGTGCAGGTCCAGCCGGAAGGTGTCGACGATCATCGTGGTGCCCTGGGACAGCCCGATGTGCGCGTGCGACCCGGCGATCGCGGCCTGCCGGCCCGACTCCAGCAGCAGCAGCGCGTCATAGACGGCAGGCCGCTGCACATGGTCGCTGTAGTAGCCGTGGGTGAGCGGGAGTTGGACCGCCGTGCGGACCTTCTTCGCGGCCAGCGGCTGGATGTCGGTGACGAAGACCTCCGAGACCGCGGCCCGGTGGACCAGGGAGCGGTCGACGGTGCGCCCGAACTTGAGTTCAGCAGGCGCCGAAGGAATCTCCGGAGCCACTTGTGTGGTCATACCTGTTTCCTTTGGCAGGTTTCCCCTCGAAGGCTTCTGGTGAAGAGGAGGGTTTTCGGTGCAGAATCAGCGTCGCAGTCGTGTATGGAAGCCCGATCGTGCGGGGATTCAATCGCGATAAAAGCCGCCGGGATTTCCGGGGCCACCGAGTCCGATTTGCCGCGGGGTGGATGGCCGGGTCTCCCGCCAGGGGAAACGCAGTATCATCTTGGAATGCGTATCGGAGAGCTGGCGCGGCGTACCGGAGTTCCGGTTCCTACGATCAAGTACTACACGCGCGAGGGCCTGTTGCCCCCGGGCGAGCGCACCAGCCCGAACCAGGTGCGGTACGCGGAGTCGCACGTCCGCAGGCTCAAGCTGATCCGCGCCATGCTGGAGGTCGGCGGGCTGTCCATCGCCGCCGCCCGGGAGGTGCTCGCCGAGGTCGACTCGCCCCGCCGCACGGTCCACGGAATGCTCGGCGTCGCCCAGTCCGCGGTCACCAAGTCCGCGGTCGAACGCGGCACCGAGGAGGACTGGGAGCGCGCCGAGCACGAGGTGCGCGAACTGGTGCGCCGCCACGGCTGGGCGGCCAAGCCGGAGAACCCGGGCTGGAAGGCGCTGGTCCAGATCGTGGTGACCTACCGCGACCTCCAGCGGGATGACCTGCTGGCGCTGCTCGACACCTACGCGGATGCGGCGGGGAAGCTGGCGATCGCGGAGCTGGGCGCGCTCGCCGATGTGCCCAGCACCGACGGCAAGGTCGAAGGTGTCGTCCTCGGCACCGTGCTGGGGGACGCGGCGATGTCCGCGCTGCGCCGGATCGCCCAGGAGGACGTCTCCGGCCGTGTTCAGAAGAGGCCGCACTCGGCGTAGCCCGCGGGCGCCCATTTGGTGCCCCATTTGGTGAGCACCCCTCACCCCGCGTACGCCAACAGCGGTGCCACCGGCGCCAGATGGTGCACGCGGGCCGGCGGCAGATTGCCCAGCACCGTCTCGCTGCGGAAGCGGTGCCGCTCCAGTGCGCGGCCCAGTACGGCCTGCACCGCGAGGGTCTGCTCGCGCGCCGCGCCCGTCGTGAACGCCCTGCGCAGCGGCGGCACTCCGGCGTACGCGAAGAACGACAGCGTGCCGCCCGGCCGCAGCGCGCCGAGCAGCCGTCCGAAGATGTCCTCGACCGTCGCGGCATCGAAGTTCGCGAACGGCAGTCCGCACACGATCGTGTCGTAGGCGCCGAGTTCGTGCTCCTGGACCAGCCCCGTCAGCAGCCGTATGCGCGGGTCGTCGCCGTAGTCGCGGTGCAGCAGCGCGGCGAACCGGGGGTTCGCCTCGACGAGGTCGAGGGTGTCCAGCGGTCCCAGCGAGGCCCGGATGTGGCGGGTGACGGCGCCGGTGCCGGGGCCGACCTCGAGCACCGCCCGTGAGTGGCCCGGGCTGGGGATCACATAGCGGGTCAGCGCTCTCGCCAGCAGCGGGCTGCTGGGCGCGATGGCGCCCGTGTCCCGGCGGGTCCGGGCGAACTCACGGAAGAACAGCGTCACATCGGTCATGGCCCACCTGCGTCGTCGGTCCTGCAGCGGCGGCGCGCTGCCTCCATAGTGATAGTGAAACTATCGATAGCGTAGGTTACTGTGAGAGTGCAGGGGCCGGACGCCCGTCGCCCTGGCGACGCTAGTGGGCCTCTGACCTGGGATCACGACTCACCAACGACCCGACGGATGTCTCCAAAGAGGCATGGACGGACCGACCGTTGAGCCCCTCGACAGGCGAGTGGGCCGACTGACCGAGAGCCCCTCGACAGACGAGTGGCCGACTGACCGAGAGCCCTTCCGCCTGGCACTGGTACGGAAGGCGCCTGAAGGACCGGGAGAAGACCGTGGACATAGCCAGGCTCATGTCATGGGTCGACATCACCTCGGGACTGTCGACCCATCTCGCAGGTACGGCCTGCTGGGCGTACGCGATCCTCGCGATCACGACGCTGCCGCCGCTGCTGCCCAACGCCGTGCTGCTCGTCACCGGCGGCATGCTCGCCGCACGCGGCGAGATGTCGATCACCCTGGTGCTGCTGTCGGTGGCCGGCAGCGCCCTTCTCGGCGATGTGATGATCCATCGCTTCGGCTGGTCCGCAGGCGGCCGCGTGCGGCGCCGGATCGCCGGGCGGGGACGCCAGGGCGAGCTGTTCGAGTGGGCCGCCGCCCGGGTGCAGCGCGGCGGCATCCCGTTCGTCGTCGGGGTCCGTTTCCTGCCCAGCGGGCGGCTGCTTGGCGGCCTCGCGGCCGGTGCGGCGCGCTACCCCGCCGGCAGGTTCGCGATCGGAGCCGCGCTCGCCGAGACGGTCTGGGCCGCGTACTCGGTGGGCGTCGGCTACTTCGGCGGAGCCGTCAGCGACGACCCGGTGTACTCCGTCGCGATCGGGCTCGCGCTGTCCGTCGCGGTGGCGGGTGTCGCGGCGGTGGCGCAGCGCCGTACCGCCAGGTCCGCGGTCGCTGTGTCCGCCGCCGCGTCCGGAGCGGACTTGTCCGCTGCCGCGTCTGGTGCCGACGTGTCCGCTGCCACGTCCGGGGCCGCCGCGTCCACTGCGACATCCGGGGCCGCCGCTTGCGCGGGCGTCCGGGCGCGGGCCGCGAAATCCGGGGCGGAGTAAATGTCCCGAAAGAGGTATGGCGCATCCCTCCAAGCGCGGATATCGCCGCGTTCCGCGCTCTGAAAGCCTTGCCGTAAAGCCGTGAGGCAGCAATGCCGTAACGCCGCAATGCCGTAGAGCCGTTGAGCCCGCGGGAAATCCCGCGCGGCCGGAAAGCCACAGCACGCACAGCAAGCCACATCAGCCAGGGAGACATAAGTGTTTGCCGCTATCGGAAAAATCACCGCGCGGCGCCGGAAATGGGTCGTCATCGCAGCGGTCGTGTTCACGCTGTTCGCCGGCGTCTGGGGCACCGGGGTCTTCGGCTCGTTCACCGGCGGTGCGGGCTTCGACGACCCAGCCAGCGAATCCGTCAGGGCCGACAAGGTCCTCGACGGCCCGCTGGGGCGCGAGTCCAACGACCTGATCGTCCTGTACGAGTCGAAGGAAAAGGGCCGCACCGTCGACGAGTTCGGCGACGCGGTCCGCACCGTCCTCGACGGCGTCCCGCGCGCCGGCATCGAACGGCTCGACTCCTACTGGCACCCCGGCCCGCAGGACAAGAGCGCATACGTGTCGAAGGACCGCCAGCAGACGTACGCCACCGTGCAGTTCACCAGCGACAACGACCAGGAGCAGGTCGAGGCGCTGGCGAAGATCAAGGACGACTTCGCGGCCGACGGCGTCACCGTGCGCTACGGCGGTGTCGCCGCGATGACGGAGCAGGTCAACTCCCTGACCGGATCGGACATCGCTCGCGCCGAGATGCTCTCGGTGCCGGTCCTGCTCGTGCTCCTGGTGCTGATCTTCCGCAGCGCGATCGCCGCGCTGCTGCCGCTCGCCGTGGGCACGTTCGTGGCCCTCGGCTCGTTCGTGGTGCTGCGGGTCCTGACGATGGTCACCGAGATCTCCAGCACGGTCATCAACGTCATCACGATCCTCGGCCTCGGACTGGCCATCGACTACGCGCTGTTCCTGGTCAACCGCTTCCGCGAGGAGCTCCACGCGGGCGCGGACGTGGACACCGCGGTGCACCGCGCGACGGCGACGGCGGGCCGTACGGTCGCGTTCTCCGGGCTCGCCGTGGCGATCTCCTTCGCGGGCCTGGTCTTCTTCCCGTCCCGCTTCCTGTCGTCCATGGGGTACGCGGCCGTGGCGGTCGTCGCCTTCGCGGTCGTCGGCTCGCTGACGCTGCTGCCCGCGCTGCTGCGCTACACCGGGCACCGCATCGACAAGTGGCGGATCCCGCTGCCGCGCGGCAGGCGGCGCGCCGCCAGGCCCGAGACCGAGGGCCGCTGGTACCGCACCGCGCACGCGGTCATGCGCAAGCCGCTGGTGTCGTCGTTGGCGATCGTCGCCGTTCTGGTCGGCCTCGGCGCGCCGCTGCTCGGCGTCAACTGGGCGCGGCCCGGCGAGTGGGTGCTGCCCTCGGACGCCGACGCCAAGGTCGTCAGCAAGACCCTGGCGTCCGACTTCGACACCAACCCCGGCCAGATCATGACGTCCGTCGTCCGCTTCGACGGTCCGGCCGACCGTGCCGAAGTGGCCTCGTACGCCGAGCGGCTGGCAGACGTCGACGGCATCGCGTCGGCGACGCCGACGGGCTTCGCGGGCGACGCCGCGCGCGTCACCCTCCGCTACACGCCCGACCCCATGTCGAGCGCGGCGGAGGACATGGTCGGCGAGGTCCGCGCCACGTCGCCGCCCCAGGGAGCCGAGACGCTGGTCACCGGCATGCCCGCGTCCCGCGTGGACATCGTCGGCATGATCGGCGAACGGCTGCCGTGGATGGCGCTGTTCGTGGCGGTCGTCTCCTTCCTGGTGCTGTTCCTGGCGTTCGGTTCGCTGCTGCTGCCGCTGAAGTCGGTGGTGCTGAACCTGCTGTCCCTGCTCGCCGCCTTCGGCGCGATCAAGTGGATCTTCCAGGACGGTCATCTCTCGGGGCTGCTCGGCTTCGAGCCGATCGGTGCGGTGGACGCCAACTTCCCCGTGCTCGTGGTCGCGATCGCGTTCGGCCTCGCCATGGACTACGAGGTGTTCCTGCTCTCGCGCGTCCGCGAGGAGTGGGAGGCGAGCGGTGACCCGGTCGAGTCGGTGGCCCTCGGCGTCCAGCGCACCGCGAAGATCATCACCAGTGCCGCGCTTCTTCTGGTGGTCGTGGTCGGCGGCTTCATGACCTCGTCCATCCTCTTCATGAAGATGATCGGTGTCGGTCTGGTCATCGCGGTGCTCGTCGACGCGACGATCGTACGAGGGCTGCTCGTGCCCGCGACCATGGCGCTGCTCGGCGAGCGGGCCTGGTGGGCGCCGGCGCCGCTGGCCCGCTGGTGGGCGAGGTACGGCTTCCGCGAGTCCTCCGAGACGCCGCCTCCGCCGCCGGCCCCGGAGCCCGCCACCCCCCGGGCCGAGGCCGTCCGATGACCACGGCCCGCCCCGCCGGAGCGCCCCTCAGCGGGCGCTCCGGCTCCCCGGAGGGGACTCCGGAGCCCGGACCCGGGGCCCGGAGCCCGCTGCGGACCTCCGCTGACGGCCGTCCGGCAGCCCAGGATCCGGATTCCGCCGCGGACGGGGCGGGCCCCACTGCCCGCAAGGCCGGGACGGCCGAGCCCTCCCGCCCGGCCGTCCCCCCGGACGCGCCGCGCCCCGGACCCGTCACCCCCCCGCCGACGGCAATCCGGGGCGCGGCGCACCACGGTCATGCCCGGCTCGCCGAAGCCGACCGGCTCGGCGAGGCCGACCGGCTCGGCGAGGCCGACCGCGACGGCCGGCCTGGTGCCTCGGGCCCCGGCAGCCGGCCTGGTGTCTCGGATCCCGGCGGTCGGTCCGGTGTCTCGGATCCCGGCGGTCGGTCCGGTGTCTCGGATCCCGGCGGTCGGTCCGGTGTCTCGGACCCCGGCGGCCGGCCCGGTGCCCCGGACCCCGGCCGCCGGCCCGGTGCCCCGGACCCCGGCCGCCGGCTCGATGCGCCAAACCCCGACGGCCGGCCCGATGCCCCCGACCCCGGCCGTCACGCCGACGCCCCCGACCCCGGCCGTCTCGCTCTCGCCGGTGTCGTCGCCGCCGGAGTCACCGCGGTGTTTGTCGCGCTTTTCGGGGACTGGGGCGGCTGGTCGGCGCCCCTCGGTGGAGGGGTGCCCGGTTTCCCGCTGTCCTGGGGGGTGACCGCGGGTCCGCCCGTGGTGCTGGTCTCGCTGGCCGGTGTGTTCGTCGCATGGGCGGGTGCCCCTTCCTTCGCTCGGACCTGGGCGCATACGGCGGCCGGACTCGCCACCGCCACGGGCGTGTTGGCGCTGCTCAGGCGTCCCGTCGGGGCGGACACGGCGTGGGCCGCGCTCGCCGAGGCGTCACACGCCGGGCTGTTCGGCGTCACGGTCGGCTGGGTGCCCGCGCTAGCGGCGCTCGCCGTGACCCGGCGGCGCGCCCGGCGCCGTACCGGACTCTCTCCGTACGTCTGGCTGACGGCCTTGGCCGCCGTCGTCCCCCTGGCCGTCCTCAGCGCGGCCACGGCATGGTCCACGTCCGCGCAGCCCGCCGTGTGCTCGGCCTCGGAGTGCATCAGCCCGCGCGCCGGACTCCTGTTCACCGGCGAGGTGACCCTGCGTCTGGCCCTTCCCGCCTGGGCGGCCGCGACCGCGCTACTCGCCACGGCCCGCCGCAGCCACCGCATCAGGACCCTGCGCACCGTCTGGCAGATCCTGCTCGCCCTGGCGGCAGCAGCCGCCACCGTCGCCCTCGCCCCCGGTCTCGTCTTCGGAGCCGACGTATGAACTCCCGTAGCGCAACGGCCCGCTGGGCCCTCGGCCCCAGCACCGGTCCCGCCGCCCCCACCCGCCGCCGCGTTCTCGCCCTCGCGGGCGCCGCCGCCCTCGCCGGGACCGGATGGGCCGGGGCCACCGCCGTCGCCGGTGATGCACCGCGGCCGCGGGCGCGGCGCGCCTATATCGGGGGGTTCACGATCGGTGAGTACGGTCTGCCGGGGCTGGCCGGCATCGGGATCGCGCGTGTCGGGAACGGGGGAGAGCTCGAAGTCAGCGGGTGGAGAAGGGGGATCGAGAACCCCTCCTTCCTCACCCTCTCGCCCGACCGCCGCCGCCTCTACGCCGTCAGCCAGCTGCCCGAGGGAGCCACCGGCGCGATCCACGCCTACCGGATCGACGGCGACGAGCTGCACCCCCTCGGCCGACCCCGCTCCAGCCACGGCGCCGCGCCCGTGCACCTCGCGGTGCACCCCGGCGGCCGCTTCCTGCTCACCACGAACTACGACTCGGGCCACGTCGCCGTCCTGCCCGTGCACCCGGACGGCTCGCTGGACGACGCTGTCCAGGTCCTGCGCCACCGGGGGCACGGCCCCCACCCGGACGAACAGCGCGGCCCTCACCCGCACATGATCGCGTTCGACCCCGCGGGCCGCCGCGTCCTCGTCCCGGACAAGGGCGACGACCACATCCACGTCTACGACTTCGACACCCGCACCGGACGGCTGACCCCGAGCAGCCGGACCAGGCTCGGCGAGGGCATCGGGCCCCGCCATCTGGTGTTCCACCCGAGCGGCCGCCTCGCGTACGTCACCAACGAGCTCGGTCACACGGTCACCGTCCTGACGTACGACCCGGTGACGGGCCGCGTGAGGCCCGTCTCGCACGCCTCCGTCGCGCCGCCCGGCATCGACCCGCGCAACGCCCCCTCCGCCGTCCATCTCACGCGCGACGGCGGACTCCTGATCACCGCCGACCGCGGCCTCGACACCGTCGAGTCGTTCCGCGTGGAGAACGCCGGCCGTACGCTGACCCTGCTCGAGTCGCAGCCGGTCACCGCGAAGGCCCCCGGAACCCGATGGCCCCGCGACGTCGCGCTCGACGCCTCGGACCGGTTCGTGTACACCGCGAACCAGGCGGGCCAGTCGGTCAGCGCCTTCCGCCTCGATCCGGCCACGGGCCGGCTGACCCCCGCGGCCCCGCCGCTCCACGTGGCCAGCCCCAGCTGCGTACTCCTCCGGTAGGGCCGGGCAGGACGAGGAAGAGGGGCGGTCCCGGAACAGCTTTCCGGGACCGCCCCTCTGTGCTCGCTCCGGAGCTACGGCCGCCACCCCACCACCGTCACCCGCGCGTCCGCACTCCCGCTCGCGACCGACGCCGCGTACCCCTCGGGCGACCGCACGCTGCGCACGAACCACTCGTGCCCGGAGCCCGGCACCCGCGCCGCGCGCCAGGTGCCGAAGACATGGCCGGTGTACCGCGGCGGATGACGGCTCAGCCCGGTCCCCGCCGCCTTCACCAGCGCCTCTGCCCGCGTCCACTGTTCGAACCCATGGGTGTTGCGGCCGCCCTCGACGCACGGGATACGGCTCCAGTCCATGTGCGGCCGCACACGCTCGATATCCACACCGACGGGCACCGCCGACGAGTCGCAGACGGCGATGAGCGCATACGCCCCCGAGTGCGACAGGCTCGCCGAGAGCGAGGCCCCGTCAGGGGCGAAGGGCACCGGCTTGCCGTGCCCCTCGTCGCCGCACCGCGCGCAGTACCGGCGAAACCCCACATCGGCCGGAGCGACCCCGAGCCGCTGCCCGAGCACGCCCCGGTACACGTGGTGGACCGCCAGATAGCGCAGCCGGTCCCCGGCCCGCCGCAAGCGGGCCAGCCGCTCGCGCTCGACTGAGTCCAGGACGGCGTACGCCTCCTCGTAGGGCACCGCGGAGGCCGCGGCCGCGATCGGCACCGTCCAGATCCGGATGCGTACGGTTCCGGCCGGGGCCCGCTCCCGGCCCTGCTGCGGCCCGAAGCCCGGAGCAGCGCCCCGAACGGCCGCCGGAGCAGCGCCCCGAACGGCCGCCGCAGCGCTGCTCGAAGCCCCGCTCGAACCCCTGCTCAAAGCGCTGCCCGATGCGCTGCTCGGAGCGCTGCTCCGGGTGGAACCCGACGCGCTGCTCCAGGCGGAGCCCGACGCGCTGCTCCTGGCGGAGCCCGACGCGCTGCTCCTGGCGGAGCCCGACGCGCTGCTCAAGGCGGAGCCCGACGCGCTGCTCCAGTTGGCGCCCGATGCGCCGCTCCACGTGCTGCTCACGCCGCCGACCCGCCCGCCAGGATGTGGTGCTGAAGCTGCCGCAGGTCCTCGGAGGGCTCCAGGCCCAGCTCCTCGGCCAGCACGGCCCGTACGTCATGGAAGGCGCGCAGCGCGTCGCCCCGGCGCCCGCTCCGGTGCAGGGCGTCGATGAGGCGCGCGTGGAGCCATTCGTTCAGCGGGTCGACGGCGACCAGGCGGCGCAGCTCGGGCACGAGTTCACGGTGCCGGCCGAGGCCCATCGCGGCCTCGATGCGCAACTCCTGTGTCCGTACCCGCAGTTCCTCGATGCGGGCCGCGTGCCCGGCCAGCACCCGCCCCTGGGCGACGTCCGCGAGGGTGCGGCCGCGCCACAGACCCAGCGCGGCGTCCAGCACCTCCAGTGCCGCCTCATGGCGCCCGGCCCGCAGTTCGGCGCGCCCCTGGCCGTACAGCCGGGTGAAGTTCTCCAGGTCCAGCCGGCCGGGCGCGGTGCGCAGCGAGTAGCCGGTGGCCTCCGTGGTGATGACGTCCCGGACGGCGCCCGCGCCCAGCTCCCGCTCCAGCTCCTGGCGCAGGTGGTAGATGTGCGTACGGACGGTGCTGACGGCGGTGGACGGGGGATCGCCGTCCCACAACTCGTCGACGAGTGTGTCCACTTCGACGATGTCGTGCGCCCGCACGGCCAGCAGGGCGAGCAGTTTGCGCACCTTGGGTCCGCGCGGCCGGTGCGTCGTGCCGGCGCCGACGGCCTCGAGCGGGCCGAGGATCCGGAAGCCGACGGTCTCGGCGCCGGCCCACGGTGTCGAGGGCGCGGCGGGTGCCGGTGCCGCGGGCGCGGCGGATGCGTGCGGCTGCCGGCTCGACGAGCCGGTGGCGCCCGGTATTCGGAACTGCGTCCGGGTGTCGCTCATCGTGAGTCCCCCGTTTCTGTTCAAGCGATCGGCTGAGCGAAGGTGACGGCGTGCGCCGTGTACTGCGTGATCATGAAGATCCGGTACGGCAGCCTGCGACGGGACCGGGAGTCGTCGCGCCGAGCGGTGAGTGCCGCGGCGGACAGCGCCAGCGCCCCGCAGAGGACCACGGCGGCGGGAGCCAGGAGCCCGGGCGCGGCGAGCACGACGGCGCTCGCGAGCAGCGCGGCGCCGATGCTGACGGCGCTCAGCGAGACGATGCAGGCGGTGACGGCGCGGCCGAACAGCACCGTCCAGTTGCGGCGGCCGTGCCTGGCGTCGCCGGCGGCGTCCGAGAAGTCCTTGGCGACCGCGCCGACCATGCCCATCCACAGGCACATGGCGGCGGAGAAGGCGAGCAGCTCGGAGGTGAGGACGGCATCACCGCAGAGGGCCCCTCCGGCGTAGGTGAGGGCGCCGCTCGCGACGACCACCACGATCGTGTCGGGGGTACGGCTCTTGAGGGAGAACCTGGGCGCGGAATAGGCATGACCGAGCAGCAGCATGCACAGCGTGACCATGAGCATCACGGGCCCGAGGGCGGCACCGCCGGCCAGGGCGAGCGCGGCCAGCACCCAGGCGGTACGGCGCGCGAACGGGACGGGCAGGGCGCCGCGGGCGATGGGGCGCCCGGAGCCGTTTGCGCGGTCCTCCCGGATGTCCGTGACACCGTTGTAGAGATAGGTGAACGCGACGGCGCAGAACCATACGGCGGCACCGAGAAAAAGGGTCGGCGGAATTGAAGGATACGACGTCGCGCCGACCGTTCCGCCCACCAGGAAGCGCAGCAGGAAAACGACCTGCACGGCATACCGCGATTCCTGAACGCACAGCGCCAGAAGGCGCAGGTTCCCCCGGATTACGGAGGTCTTCGCGGGTCTGGAGGGTGTCGCGGACGGTGCGGATGGTGCGGTTCTCGCAGGATTCGCAGGCGTCAGAGTCGGCATACCGTCGAATCTAATTCGCATATCTCCGGCGTGACAGACTCACCTAGTGTCTCGTGATCCTGTCAGCGTTACTTGATCTTGTGTGTCTCGTTCTCTTGGTATGGAGCTCTCTATGGAACAGGCCGCCGAGCTGCGGGAGTTGGTGAGCAGTCGGGACGTGCCTGCGGATATAGCCACGCGGGGCCGGATCGTGCTGTGGTCGGGTGAGGGGCGTCGACGCAAGGACATTGCCGAGCTGCTTGGAGTGTCGCTGCCGACGGTAGACCGCTGGAAGCGCCGTTATGCCGAGCACGGCCTGGCCGGGCTGGAAGGCGACCGGCCTGGCGGGGCCCGGGAACAAGTGCCGGCACGGGTACGGGCCCGGGTGATTGCGCTGACGCGTATGACGCCGCCGGAGGGCACTGGTCTTTCGCACTGGTCCACACGCGAGTTGGCCAAGTACCTGAAGCGGACCGAGGGCGTCACCGTGTCCTGGCACTACATTGCGCGGATCTGGCGGGAGGAGAATCTCAAGCCGCACCGGTCGGGCACCTTCAAGCTTTCGAAGGACCCGGGGTTCGCGGAGAAGGTCGCCGACGTGATCGGTCTCTACCTCGACCCGCCAGGCGGCGCGGTGGTGCTGTCGATCGATGAGAAGACGCAGGTGCAGGCGCTGGACCGGACCCAGCCGGTGCTGCCCTTGGCGTTCGCGGCCACCGAGAAGCGCACCCACGACTATGTGCGGCATGGCACGACGAACCTGTTCGCCGCCCTCGACGTCGGCACCGGGGAAGTCATCGGCGAGTGCAAGCCGAACCGGAACGGCGCGACCTTCCTCGCCTTCTTGAAGAAGGCTGTAAAACCACACGCGGGCAAGGAGATTCACGTCGTCTTGGACAACCTGTCCACGCACACCACGCCGGAGGTGAAGGCGTGGCTGTCGAAGAACCCGCATATCCACTTCCACTTCACTCCCGTCGGCTCCTCCTGGTTGAACCAAATCGAGATCTGGTTCGGCATCCTGACGAGGCAGTCGATCCGTCGCGGGACGTTCTCCAGCGTCAACGTCCTGGTCAAGCAGATCCGCGACTACATCAACTCCTGGAACCAGAAGGCAAAACCCTTCACCTGGACCGCGACCGCCGACGAGGTTCTCGCCAAGGTTCGGCTCGTCCAGACCAACGTGAAGAAACTCGTCAACAACAACGCGAACTGACGCAAACAGGATCACGAGACACTAGGGGCAGGCCGTATGCTCCCTAAGGTGTATGCGTGGCATGCAACCGCAACACGACCCCGTCCCGGCCCGATATTGCGAACACGGGCCGCGCGGCCGCCGCCTACGGTCTTCTGATCAGCTGTGCGTCGACTGCCTTGTTGACCGCGTCGATACGGGAGACCGCGCCGAGTTTCTCGAATATGTTCCGCAGATGCCGCTTCACTGTTCCTTCGGTAATACGCAGCCGAGTGGCGATCTGGCGATTGCTCAGGGCCGCGGCGGCATGTGTGAGCACCTCCCGCTCACGGGGTGAGAGTGTCTGCTGCGGTTCGGCGAAGCCGGACTCCGGAATTCCACTGCGCGGCACCGCGATGGTGACGTGCGGATCGCGTCCCGTGGTGTTGCGGATCGCGGACAGCAGTGACTCGCGCGGAATGCTCTTGTGGAGATAGCCGCGGGCGCCGCGGGCCAGGAGCTCCGTCACGAGGGCAGGGTCGTTGTACATCGTCAGCATCAGCACGTGCAGCTGCGGGAAACGCTCGGCCAACTCGCTCACGACGCTCGGCGCATGATGGTCCGGCATCTCCACGTCCAGCAGCACGACATGGGCGCCGGTCCGCTCCACCAGGTCGCCCAGGCCCTCGGACGTGTCCACGTCGGCCACGACCCGCAGGTCCTCTTCCGCGTCGATCAGCTGGCACAGGGCGCTGCGCAGCAGCGAGTGATCGTCCACGGCGATGATGCGGATCGGCTCATCCGTCCCCGGCCGGGCCTCGTCCGTCGTCTGCATGCTCCTCCTCGTCGATCGGGACGGTCAACTCGACGGCGGTGCCCCTCCCGGGTGCGCTGTCGATGGTGAGGCTGCCGCCCAGCAGCTGGGTGCGTTCGGTCAGTGAGGCGATGCCGTTGCCCCGCCGGTGCCCGGGTGAGAAGCCGACGCCGTCGTCCCGCACGGATGCCCGTACGCACCCGGGGCCGACCCGGACGTCGAGGGTGACGCGGGAGGCGGAGGCGTGGGCGAGGGCGTTCCGCAGACACTCGCGGAGAATGATGAAGAGGTCGTCGCTGACGGTGCGCGGCAGCAGGTCGTCCGGGTCCTCCACGTGGATCTCGACCTCGGGCTCGTCGATCGCCATGGCCGTGACGAACGCGGAGAGCGCCACCTGGAGGGAGCCGGTGGTGTCCGCCCTGGTCCGCAGCTCCGTAACGATGTCGCGCGTGGTGTAGAGGGTCTCCAGGATCGCCTGCTTCAGGCTGCCGAGCCGGGCGTCCGTCGACGACGAGACGTTCTGGGTGAGTTCGAAGAGTTCGAGCTGGCGCAGGGCGAGACTGGCCGCGCTGCCGATGCGGTCGTGGATCTCCCGGGCCATTCCGTGCCGGCCCTGCTGCGCCGCGTCGCGCACGACGTCGAGCAGAAAGAGGTCATAGCCGCTGGAACCTTCCTCCAGGCGCCGCGTGATCGCCGTCTGGAGCGTCGGCAGCACCTTCATCAGGTACTGCTCGGAGCCGGGACGGTCCGCGAAGACGCGGCCCAGGTGGTCCATGGCGATCTGGAAGAACAGGGATCCGGCGCGGACCGAGTAGACCGGGGGGATTCCCTGGGAGAGCCGTGCTCCGCCGAGTCTGCGGGTTTTCCTGGTGAGCTGCGGATTGAGCGGGGCCTCGGTTCCGTGCCGCAGGGTGTGTGCGCATTCCGCGATGATGTGCCGGGCTTGTTCGCGACAGGTGACCCAGGCGGTCGGATTCACGCCCAAGGGGTTCTTTCGCTCGGCGAGGATTCGCTGATATGCGTCGAGCATTTCGGCTTCCAGCGCCAGAAATTCCGCAGCCAGCTGCGCGCCCTCAGAATCCAGACCTATTCCCTCTGGTTCCTGCGGCAATGCCTGGTGCACGTTTCCTAACCCCCCGTCGGTGCCTCAGCCGCTCCTTCCGTATCCAGACCGCGCTGTCAAGAGGAAGGGGCTCCCGAGATCGGGTTGAGCATGCCTTGTGCCCAACGGGGTGTCAAGCCGCGACACGTTGCCCATGGCGCTGCTTGGTCTCGGCTTCAACTAAAAGGTATTCCAGCCGACTTGTTCATTCCGGGTGCGTGACAGGTGTCACTGTGAAGCTCTCGTGAGGGCGGTGGAAGGCCAGGTCGGTGTTGTCTGAAAGTGCGCGTGTTCTCCGCTGCTCGCCAGCCCTCTCCGGTCGCCTGCGTCGGAGGGGCATTCCCGCCTGTTGACGGAAAGTCAGCCGCCGGGGCGCCTGTTGTGGGGGCGCTCGCCGTCCACGCAAACGCGTGATGGTTCCGCGGTGGACAGGACCGGTGCGGGCTGCGCCGGGGAGGAGCGGTGTCCCTGGGTGACGGAAAAGCGTTCACGGGCGTCGGGGAAATCCTCATGGGTGCCCGAGAAATGTTCGTGAAGAAGTCGCCGCAGCGCGGACAGCGCGACATCTCCGAGAACCGTCCCCGACACCATGCTCGTTGCGGCGCTCTCCGCGTCGGGCTGGTCGCGCAGCAGTTGCACCTCGACCGCGACGACGCGCTCCAGGGCCTCCGCGTAGCTCTCCAACAGCCGCAGCAGATCCTGTTGTTCAAGCCACTCGCATGCCACCAGCACCTGGGTGAGCGTGTGCCAGGCCGGGTTCTCCGGGTTCACCCGCCAGCCGCGCTGCTCGGCGAGCCGCGACGCCCGGTCCCTGGCCCGCTCCCACTCCTGGTCGTGCGAGACGGAACCGCGCGCCGGCAGGGCGTACTGGACGGCGCCGAGCAGTTCGTGCAGCGGCGGCCGCGAGGTGTCGATGAGCTGCACGATCTGACGGATCGCCGCGTACGACAGCCCGCCGACGTCCAGCAGTGTCCTTACCAGGGCGACCCTGCGCACATGCGACTCGTCGTACTCCGGCAGAGCCGGCAGGAACTCCATCCGCAGATAGGACCGCAGCGTGCGGACGGGGACACCGGTCCGGCGGCTCAGTTCGGAGAGCTGCTGCACGTCTCACTCACCTTCGGGCCAGTTGAGGGGAATTCCGGGACTTTCGGAGGCTGCCGGGACTTTACGCAGCGTGAGAACGGCCGCACAAGGCGCTGCCGGGTATCCCGGGCGCTGATGCGTCGAAGGGCGTAGCCGGCGTGTTTCCCGCGGAACCGCCGTGACGTCGCGGAGGAGGTATGCCGGGACCTCCGCGGTGGCTCAGCCCCAGCTCCCGGAGTAGTAGGCGCGCAGGCGACGGCGATCTTGGCGGCTGCGGGTCCAGTGAGTGACCACCAGCCCGAGCAGGCTGACCACGATGACCGTCAACCCGGGTGCCAGTGTCCGGAAGTTCACGATCTGGCTCAGCGTGCTCATTCCGCTTGCCGCTCCCTGTGCCCCCGGTGAGCCCGGCACGGCAGGCGGCACCCCTGTGATGCCTTCCGACGACGGGGTGGGGGGTGCGGGGACGGCCACCTCGGAACCCGTACCGCTGTTCCCTCCGTCCTCGCGGGCGGCCGCCGAGCCGTCGCCTGGGCTACCGGTCCGGGGGTCGGCCAGCCGCACCCCGAGCGCGTCCAGCGCCTTGAGGGCGGGCTGGAAGAAGGTGGTGCCCCCGGCGCTGCAGTCGCCGTTGCCTCCGGACGTCACGCCGAGCGCGAGACCCTGTGCGATCAGCGGGCCGCCGCTGTCCCCTGGCTCGGCGCAGACGTCGGTCTCGATGAGACCGGTGACCGTGCCCTCGGGGTAGTTCACGGTCGCGTTCAGCGCGGTCACCGTCCCGGAGTGCAGCCCCGTCGTGCTGCCGCTGCGGAACACCTGCTGGCCGACGACGGGATCGGCCGCGCCGACGATACGTACCCCCTGGCCTCCGCCGATGTCCACGACACCGGCCCCGCCGCTGGTGCCGCTCCCGCCGTTCTCGTACCGCACGAGCGAGAAGTCGCTGCCGGGAAAGCTGCCGGCGACGGTCGTACCGACCTGCGTGCTGCCCTGGCTGTCCTGGAACCAGGTGGTGCCCACGGGGCCGCAGTGCCCGGCCGTGAGGATGAAGTCGTCCGGGCCGTCCGTCACGTTGAAGCCCGCGGAGCAGCGGCCGTTCCCGGCGAAGATCGGCGCGGCACCGTTCACCCTGGTGGTGAAGGCGCCGCCGGTCCGTTCCATTTCCACGAAGCCGCCGATGCCCTCCGCGACACCGGACAGACGGGACCAGTCGTCCGCCGAGACGGTCCTGTCGGCGTGCACCACGACCTTGTTGGACGCGTAGTCGACGGACCACGCGGTGCCGGGCACCCTGGGCGTCGCGCTCAGCGTCTCGGTCGCCGAGCGAAGCCGGTTCATGCTGTGGTGCACGACCTTGGCGCGCGCTCCCGCCCGCCGCACCTCGGCCGCCGCCTCCGCGTCGGTCACGGCCACGACCGGCCGCCCGTCGGAACCGATCCAACTGCCCGCGGTACGGGACGTGCCGAGCCGCGAGACCATACGGGCGCCCAGCGCGGAGGCGTCGGACAGCCCTGGGGCGTCCGACGCCCGGGAGCCGTCGGAGGGCCCCGGCCGGGCCTCGGAGGCGCCACCCGGCGCGGCCGTCGTCCGCCCGGAGCTCTCGCCCGCCATGGCGGTCGACACCATCACGCCACCGCAGACCAGCCCGCAGGCGGCCGCCACCCGCGCGATCCGGTGGACCCTCCGCCGTACGTGCCTCATCCGCGGCCCCCAAGTCGTCGTCCGTCGTCAGTCGTCCGACACGGCGTCAACCGCGCGGGGGCCACGTGAGTACGACCCGCCTCCAGTACGTGCCGGCCGCCGATCCGGTTCACCGCGGCCGCCGGGACGTGTGCGGCGGCCGCGGTGAACCGGAGCCGGGGGACACGTCCGGGCGTCGGACCCGGGCGTCGGGCCCGGGCGTCGGACCGGGGGGTCGGGCGGGCGTCGGACCCCGGGGGTCGGGCGTCGGACGCGGGAGCCGGGCCGGGCGTCGGACGCGGGGGTCGTCCCGGTGTCGAAGTCGGGCGTCCGACCCGGCGTCGGATCCGGGCGTCGGCTGATCAGATCCCGGCGTCGAGGGGGGCGGGGACGGTCGGGGCGGGGGTCGCCGGGCGCGGTTGGCGCCGCGGCAGGCAGACGATGAGCCGCAGACCGCCCGGCAGATCCGTGGAGGTGATGAGGACGGGGCTCTCCCCGTGCTCGGGGTGGCGGACCCTGCGCAGCGAGAAACCCGGGCCCAGGCTGGCCCGTTCGTCGCGCCAGAGCCGTTCCGCGACCGGATGCCGCACGACGCGCGAGACGAGGGCGTCCAGCGCGGCCTCACCGCGGCACATCGTGTAGACGATCTGCAGCCGGGCGATGGCGAGACGGCGGGCGTCGGCGATGTCCGCGATGCGCGCGGCGGCCGTGCCGGTGAACAGCCAGAGCAGGGCGTTGCGGTCGTCCGGCTCGATCGTGCCCGGGTCCTGGAACCAGTCGGCCACGGCCTCGTTGGCCGCAAGGACGTTCCAGGCGTGGTCGGTCAGGACCGCCGGGTTGGGTTCGGCGGCTTCGAGCGCGGCGAGATGGCAGGCGTCGGGTACGGGCCTGCGGTGGCTGAGGCTCGGGGGCACCACGCGCGCGGCCAGGCAGAACAGATCGGTGCGCTCCTCCGGGCTGAGGCGCAGGGCGGTCGCGACGTCGGACAGGAGCCCGGGGTCGACCTCGCTCAGCTCGCCGTTCTCGAGCGCGCTGTACCAGCGGAGCGTGGTCCCCGACAGGAACGCCACCTGCTCCTGCTCGAGGCCCCTGCGGTGACGCGTTGCCTGCTGTGGCAGCCCGACGTCCTGAGGCGTGAGCAGGGACCGCTGTTTGATCAACAGGCGGCTGAGGTTGCGGCGGCGTACGTCGTCGCTCTGCTGCATCGGTGCCTCCCGCGGGGCGTGGGGGTCGGTCGGCGCACGGCGGCCACGCATGTGGATCCGCTGACTTCCGATGATGATCCGCGAGGTACCGGCGGTTTCGCCGCTTGTAGGGGTTTCGCTCGATCGGGCTACCGGCACACCGTCAGGACGTGGTACGGGTCTGCGGCGCCCCCGCCCCCGGCGGCGCTTACATTGAGTAACGCTTACGCTGAGTAACGGAGGACGTTCGCGGAACGGAACTCCGCGAAGCCCCGGACGTCCGGTCCGCTAAGGCCCGGACGTCCGGAACCCCGGAACTCTCCGCGCAGAGGACGCGGACGGGCACGGCCGTCCGCGTCCTCTCTGCCAACCGCCGCCGGGGCGGTGGCCCGGCGCCCGCCGGGGCGGCCGTGCCCCCGGCTTGCCGGTCACTTGGCCGGGGTTTCGTTCCCTCGCTCGCCCTCCGCCTGGGACGGCTCGGTCCTGGGCACGTCCGGGTGCTGCTCCATGGCACCGCGCTCGGACGGTTCGTCGCGCTCGCCCTCGGCCTGGGACGGGGTGTGCGAGTACAGCCAGGGGTCGTACTCCGAGGCTCCGGACTTCATGACGGCCTCCTTCGCTCGTTCACCCCCATGCTCCAACCTTTCACCCGCCGCGGCGAGACGAGCCGTAGGTGCGGTCGCGGCGCCCCGCGTCAGCCCACATACCGCCGCGCCGTGGAGCGGCGCTGGGTCTGGTCCAGCAGTTTCAGACGGGCCTCCACCGCGGCCGGTACCACGCGGCGCTCCCGCAGGACCCAGGGCAGTCCCGCGAGCGCCTCGGCGAAGGCGCGCAGCGACGCCCGGTCGTGCGGGACGGTGCGGGCCAGGAACAGGGTCCTGCGCAGTGCGGGGCGGGCTGGCCGGCGCAGCCAGCAGAACCACAGCGTGTTGCGGAGGCCGTGGATGCGGCGCAGCGTGGAGTCCCTGGCACGGGAGGGCGCGTGATGGGCGGTCAGCTCCGGCACGTAGGCCAGCCACCAGCCCTGCGCCGCCAGATCCGTGGCGAGGAGTTCCTCCTCGCCGCCCAGCCACAGCCGTTCACTGAAGCCGCCCGCGGACAGGAACGCGTCCTTGCGCAGGACGGTCGCCGCCGCCAGGAACGACCCCAGTGCGGGGCCGGGCAGCCACGCCGGGCCCTCGATCGGAGAGTCCCGCAGCTCGGCGACGATCGGGTCCTCCCTGCCCCCGGGCTCGACGACGATCCGTGCCGTGACGGCGGCAAGGCGCTCGTGCCGGTCGAGCAGATCCGCGGCGTGGGCGAGCGAGCCCGACTCCCACCAGGAGTCGTCGTCGCAGAAGGCCACGTAGGGCGTACGGGCCCGCCGAACCGCCGGATTGCGGCCCGCGGCTCCCAGGTTCCGGCCCGGCGTCAAGAGCGTGACCCCCGGGTGGAGCCGGGCCACGGCGTCGGCGGTGCCGTCCGTCGACGCGTTGTCGGTCACGATCACGGGCGGCCGCTCCGGCAGCCGCGCCAGCTCGTCCAGGGTCCGCAGGAGCTCGTCGCGGCGGTTGTGGGTGATCACCACGACGGTGACGCGAGGATCGGCCGTGACATGAGGATCCGCCGTGACGCTGGGATCGGCCGTGACACGGGGATCGGCCGTGACGCGGGGATCGGTCGTGACGCGCGGATCGGTCACCGTACGGCTCCTTGCAGGCCGGGAGCTGTCGGGCCGGGGCCTTCGAGGCGGCAGGCCGCGGCCTCCACCGGGGCAGGCAGCGGTCGGCGGGCGCGCAGCGCGGCCGGGAGCCGCGCGAACATCTCCCGCAGCGCCTTCCGGGCCTCCGGATCCGTCCGCGCCTCGGCGGCGAGCAGGCGCGTGTGGCGCAGGGCGACGGGCAGGGGACGGCGCAACCACGCGGTGAGCACGGCGTTGCGGCGCTGAACGGCCGGCCGCCCGGCCCGCACCCCGCCGATCGGCCGGTGCACGGCCACCACGTCGGGGCAGTGGCACACCCCCCACCCGCACGCGGCCAGGTCGTATGCGAGGCACGTCTCCTCACCGGCGAAGAACAGCACCGGGTGGTAGCCGCCCGCATCCAGGAACGCTTCGCGCCGCGCGACCGCCGCGCACGCAAGGAACCCCAGCACCTGCGTCCCCGGCAGATCGGCGGCACGGCCCAGCGGGGACCCGGCCAGCATCTCGTTCAGTGGGTCGGACTCGCCTTCGGGACCCACCCGGACACGGGCCGCGATCAGCCCGAGCCGGGGATGGGAGTCCAGCAGCCGCTCGGCCGCCGTCAGCGCACCGGGCTCCCACCAGGAGTCGTCGTCGCTGAACGCCACGTACGGCGTCCGGGCGTGGCGTACACCGACGTTGCGCCCCAGCGCGCCGAGGTTCCGCTCCGGGCGCAGAACGGTCACATCGGGGTGGAGCCGGGCCACGGCGTCGGCGGTGCCGTCGGTCGACGCGTTGTCCGTCACGATCACCGGCGGCCGCTCCGGCAGCCCGGCCAGCCGGTCGAGGGTGTGCAGCAGCTGGTCCCGCCGGTTGCGGGTGATCACGACGACGGTGGTACGGGACCGGGCGGTCACGGCAGCGACACCTCCGGATGGCTCGTCGGTTCCGTCCTCGCGGTGCCGTCAGAGAGTTCCCCACGTCGCGGGGCCCATGCATCAGGCCGGAGCGGCGGGTTCTTCCGGACCGTCCGGGGTGGAGCCCGGGGCCGGCCCGGGCGTGAAGGTGACGGGAAGACGCTCGGGCCCGCGCAGGCCGCTGGGCTTCCACCGCAGCTCGCCCGGCGGTACGGCCAGGGCGAGGCCGGGGAGCCTGCGCAGGGCGGTGCCGATGGCGATCTGGCCCTCCAACCGGGCCAGCGGCGCCCCCAGGCAGTAGTGGATGCCGTGTCCGAAGGCCAGGTGCGCGTTGTCCTGCCGGGTGATGTCCAGACGGTCGGGGTCGGGGAAGCGCGCCGGGTCGCGGTCGGCGATGGCGGTGGCGATGAGCACGGTCGCGCCGCGCGGAATCGTCACGCCCGAGATCTCGACGTCCTCGCGCGCGAAGCGGGCGATGCCGGGGTTGACCGGCCCGTCGTAGCGGAGGAACTCCTCGATGGCGTCCGGCAGCAGTCCCGGGTCTTCCCGCAGCATCTGCAGCTGGTCGGGGTGGGCGAGCAGTGCGGCGATGCCGCCGCTGATCAGGTTGACCGTGGTGATGTATCCGGCCACCAGCAGCAGGAACGCCATGGCGATCAGCTCGTCCTCGTCGAGCCGCTGCTCCTCGTCCCGGGCGGTGATCAGCGCGCTGAGCAGATCGTCCCCGGGCTCGGCTCGCTTGGCCTCCAGAAGCTTCGTCAGATACGCGCGCATCTTCTGCCACGCCGCGTCCACGACAGCCGGGTCCGGCGGCTCGGCGCCCCTGAGGATCATGTCGTCGGTCCACCGCTGGAAGTCGTACCGGTCCGTCACCGGCACACCGAGCAGCTCGCTGATCACGGTGACCGGGAGCGGCAGCGCGAAGTCCGCGACGAGGTCGGCGCGGCCGGACGGCACGACGGCGTCGAGCAGCCGGTCCGCGATGTCCTGGATACGGGGTCGCAGCTCGGCCACCCTGCGCGCCGTGAACGCCTTCGAGACCAGGCGGCGCAGGCGGGTGTGGTCGGGCGGGTCGGCGCGGAGCATGGTGCGCATCATGGACTCGCGCTGCGACGCGGGCAGCTGCTGCAGGAGCCGGGGGTCGGACGCGTCGCGGGCATCGCTGCTCAGCCGCGGGTCGGACAGGGCGGCGAGGCCGTCCTCGTAGCGCGTGACGAGCCAGGCCTCCAGGCCGCCGGCGATGACCGCGCGCCGCACCGGTCCCTCCTCCTGCAGCTGGCGGTACAGCGGGAAGGGGTCGGCCACGAAGGCCGGGTCGGCATAGGGCAGAAGGACCGGCTGCCGGCTCATCGTGCTGCTCATCGTGGCCTCCTCGTACTGCTCATGTGGCCTCCCGGAGTCATGCTGCTCATGTGGCCTCCCGGAGTCATGCTGCTCATGTGGCCTCCCGGAGTCATGCTGCTCATGTGGCCTCCCGGAGTCGCGTCGCGACAGTCGCGACCACGTGGCGGATCAGCGGATCCTGGCAGATCTTGGGGGTATATGCCCCAATGTGGTCGCCTCTGCGATTCTCGCCCAAAGGGAAGGGAGGGGCGCGATGGAACGGACCGCGTGCTGCGTGGTGGGCGGCGGGCCCGCCGGGATGGTCCTCGGCCTGCTGCTGGCCCGGACCGGCGTGGAGGTCACCGTCCTGGAGAAGCACGGCGACTTCCTGCGCGACTTCCGCGGCGACACCGTGCACCCGTCGACGCTGGCCCTGCTGGACGACCTGGGCCTGGCCGAACGGTTCGCGCGGCTGCCGCAGCGGCGCGTCACCACCGTCCAGCTGCCGATCGGCCAGGACCGGTCCCTGGTCACCGTCGGGAACATCGGCGCGCTGCGGGGCAAGTACAACTACATCGCGATGGTGCCGCAGTGGGACCTCCTCGACCTTCTTGTGGACGAGGCCCGCCGCGAGCCGTCCTTCTCCGTACGGATGAGCACCGAGGCGACGGACTTCATGGTGGAGGGCGGCCGGGTCACGGGGGTGCGGTATCGCACGTCCGACGGCCGTACCGGCGAGGTGCGCGCTGCCCTCACGGTCGCCTGCGACGGCCGGGGCTCGCTGGCCCGCTCGCTGCCCGAACTGGGCCTGCGGCAGTTCACCTGCCCGATGGACGCCTGGTGGCTCCGGCTGCCGCGGCGGGACGACGACCCGCACGGGCTCGTGGGAGGCGTCGGCGACCGGTTCCTCACCGCCATGATCGACCGCGGGGACTACTGGCAGTGCGCCGTGCTGATCCCCAAGGGAACCGACGGCCTGCGGCGCGCGGCCGGCCTCGAGACGTTCATGGCCGAGTTCACGGCCGCCGTCCCCTGGCTCGCGGACCGCGTGCACGCGCTGCGGTCCTGGGACGACGTGAAGCTCCTCGACGTACGCCTCGACCGCCTCAGGCGCTGGCACCGGCCGGGGCTGCTGTGCATCGGCGACGCGGCACACGCGATGTCACCGGTCTTCGGCATCGGCATCAACCTCGCCGTCGAGGACGCCGTGGCCGCCGCGCGGTATCTCGTCGAGCCGCTGCACGCGGGTACGGTCGGCCTGCATGACGTACGGGCCGTGCAGCGCCGCCGCTGGCCGACCACGGCCGCGACGCAGGCCCTGCAGCGGACCGCCCACGCCCGGGTCATCGAACCGCTGCTCGCGGGCCGCCCGCCCTTCGGCAACCCCAGGCGGGCCCAGCGGCTGACCGAGCTACTCACCACCTCGCGGTGGCTGAACAGGGTGCCGGCGTACTTCCTCGCCTACGGTGCCGTACGGGAGAGGCCGCCGGCTGCGGCGGTGCGGTGAGCGGTGGCGGTCGGGGCCTTGTGCGGCCTGGCGGCGTGGTTCTGGCCGCCGCCCGCGTTGCGGCCCCTCGTGCCGCCTGCAGGGCGCCAGGAGCGCACCGCCGGCAGTGCGGCACCGGTGACGCGGCACAAGCGATGCGGCGCTGTGCCACCTGCGATGCGGCGCTGTGGAATCTGCGAGGCGGGGCTGTGGCACCTGCGATGCGGGGCTGTGCCACCTGCGAGGCGGGGCTGTGGCACCTGCGATGCGGCGCTGTGGCACCTGCGATGCGGCGCTGTGGCACCTGCGATGCGGACTGCCCCGCCGTTCGGCGGGTGATTCCCGCCGAACGGCGCGTACGCAGGCCGTTCCCTCGCCGTGCATCATGAACGCCCTGGCCACCGCCGTGGCCGTGACGCGAGGAGTTCCCATGACCGCTGAGCCGACGGCCTCCGCGTCACCGGTAGCCGCAACACCGGTGGACGCATCACCCGCAGACACCGAGCCGGTGTACCCGCCGCCGCCCTTCGACCCGGAGCTGGCGGCCGCGCTGGAAGTGCTCGGTGGGCAGATTCCGCCGGGTTTCGCACCCGAGATGATCCCCTCGATGCGGGAGGGCTCGTCCGCGTTCCAGGTCCCGGACGAGGAGCTGACCAGGAACGGAGCCTTCCAGATCGAGGAGCGGGCGGTGCCCGGACCCGAGGGGGCGCCGGACATCTCGCTGCTGATCTGCAGGCCGACGGGCGCGAGCGGACCGCTCCCGGCCGTGTACCACATCCACGGCGGCGGCATGATCCTCGGCGACAACCGGCTGGGTGTGACCGAGGCGCTCGACTGGGCCGAGGAGCTGGGCCTGGTCGTGGTGTCGGTGGAGTACCGGCTCGCGCCGGAGAACCCGTATCCGGCAGGCGTCGAGGACTGCTACGCGGGCCTGGTGTGGACGGCCGAGAACGCCAAGGAGCTCGGCATCGACCCCGAACGCATGCTGGTCGCGGGCGGCAGCGCCGGTGGGGGACTCTCCGCGGCCGTCGCCCTGCTGGCCCGGGACCGCGGCGGGCCGGAGCTGATCGGGCAGATGCTGATGTGCCCGATGCTGGACGACCGCAACGACTCGGTGTCCGCCCGCCAGATGGCCGGGCGCGGTGTCTGGGACCGCACGGCCAACGAGTCGGGCTGGGGCGCACTGCTCGGCGAGGCGCGCGGCGGACCGGACGTCTCGCAGTACGCCGCCCCCGCCCGCGCGACCGACCTGTCCGGGCTGCCCCCGGCCTTCATCGACGTGGGCTCGGCGGAGACGTTCCGCGACGAGGACATCGCGTACGCGGGCCGCCTGTGGCAGGCGGGCGCCCGCGCAGAACTCCACGTCTGGCCGGGCGGCTTCCACGGCTTCGACGGCTTCGCCCCCCAGGCACCGCTGTCCCAGGAGTGCCGGGCCACCCGACTGCGCTGGCTGCGGCGACTGCTGGGCGCGTGACCGGCTGGGCCGCGAGGCCGCCCTGCGCGGCCTGGCGGCTGGGGTCGGCCTGCGTGCGCGTGCGGCCTGACGACTGGGTGGTCGACGGCTGGGGTCGGCCTGCGTGCGCGTGCGGCCTGACGACTGGGTGGTCGACGGCTGGGGTCGGCCTGCGTGCGCGTGCGGCCTGACGACTGGGTGGTCGACCGCTGGGGCGGGTCGGCGTACGCATGCCGCCGGCGACCCGAACCGTCCGGTGCGGCCTGGCGGCTGGGGTTGGCTGGCCTGCCCGTGCGGCCCGACGACCCGGTGGTCGACGGCTTGGGCTGGCCAGCGTGCGCGTGCGGCCTGACGACTGGGTGGTCGACCGCTGGAGCTGGTCGGCGTACCCATGCCGCTCACGACCCCGTTCGATCGACCGCTGGGGCCGGCTGACTGCCAGTCCGCCTGAGCAGAGCCGCCGGGCCGTCGGCGGGATGCGATGGCCCGGCGGGACCGGCCGGACCGGCCGGTCCAGCTCCGCGCCGGGTGCCGGGTCGGCGTCGGACGCCGACCCGGGTCCCGGACCGGCCCGGTGTCTTCGAACCCCGGCGCTTGGCAGGGCGGTTTCGCGGTCGCAGGATGGTGTGCGTGAAAGAGCTGGCAGGCCGGCTCGCGGCGCTCGACCCGGACGCGGGTGCCGCGTTGCAGGTCATCACGTACTTCGACCGCCTGATGGAGGGCCGGGTCGGCCTTGAGGCCCTCGTGCGCGGGGCTGCCGTCCTGTCCGGTTGCCCCGCGCGGCTGGTCGACGAGCGGCGTGGCGTACGGGTCCGGGTCGATCAGGACGGGCGGCGTGACACCTCCGTCGGGCCCGTCGACCCTGCCTGGCCATGGGTACCGCTGGACACGGTCGGCTCCCTCGGCTCCAGCGGCTCCGGATCCGGAGACTCCGGCGACTCCCCAGCGACGGGCACTGCTGACACTGCCGCCACCATCCCCACCACTCCCGCCACCGCTCCCGCCACCGCCACCACCGCCACGCCCCCGAAGGCCTCGGCCGCTCTCTGGCTGGAGCGGCCCGGCCCGGCCGACGGCGTGCACGCCATGATCCTGGAGCGGGCCGCACACGCCGTACGGGCGGTCATGGACCGGACGCGCGGATGGGCACCCCTTGCCGTACCCGCTCACGACCCCGCTCTGGTCGAGGTGGTGCTGGACGCGTCCGCGCCGCTGTCCGCACGCACGCATGCCGCGGCTCGACTGGGGCTCAGGCAGGGGCAGTCCGTACGAGCGGTCGTCCTCCACGGGGGTGGTGCGGAGGTCGTACCCGCCGGACAGCCCCTGCCCGAGGTGCGGAGGGCCGGTGTGGGACCGGCCGTGGAGCCGGCCGAGCTGCCGCAGTCGTGGGCGGCCGCCCGGACCGCGCTCCGGTTCACCGCCGAGGGCACGGCACAGGATCCCGGGCCGCGCACGGTGTACGCCGAGGAACTGGGTGCTCTCACCCTGCTCGCGGCCGCGGTGGGCCCGGACACTCCGCCGATCCCCGACGTACTCGCCGTGGAACGCGCGGTCGCGGAGGCGCCCTGGGCCGCCGCGACGCTCCACGCCGTGGCCTCCTCACCGAGCCTGCGGGCCGCCGCGGGTGAACTGACGGTGCACCACTCGACACTGCAGGAGCGCCTGGCGCAGGCCGAGCACATCCTCGGCTGGGAGGTGCACTCTCCTCAGGGTCGGCTGCGCCTGCAACTGGCCCTGGCGGTAAGGAAGTTGCAGCGAAACGCGCCCGCGCTTCCGGGTGCACGTACCGGAGACACCGGAGCGGGGCAGGCGACGACCCCGGCGTGACGGTCCAGGGAGTGACGGTCCAGGGCGTGGGTCCAGGGCGTGACGGTCCAGGGAGTGACGGCTCACGCCTGGCGTCAGCCGTCACTGTCGATGACCCCGGTCACGTCCCGTCAGCGCCCGTCGTTCCCGGGGCAGCGGCACGGCGCGCCTGCCCCCGGCGCCGGAGCAGGAGCAGCCCACCTGCGAGCGCGGTGACGCCGGTGGCGGCTGTCCAGGCCACGAGGTCGGAGGAGCCGGTGGAGGCCAGGTCGCCACGCCCGCCGAGCGGGGTGGCGCCGGAGGTCGGTGTGGCGGAACCGGCTCCCGAGCCGGACACGGCGGTGGAGGCTGACGACGATGGCGAGGGGGAGGCCGAGGAGGACGCCGAGGGGGATGCGGTCGTCTCGCCCGCGGCCGCCTTGGGCCGGGTGAAGGCCAGCGTGCCGAAGCCGAGCTGGTCGTAGCCGCCGCTGTTGGGCCCGTAGTCACCGCCGCCGCCCTCGGGGGCCGCCTGCGCGGCGATACGGGTCAGGTACGTCGCGGAGAGCCGGCGGCGCTTGGTGTAGTGGTTGGCGATCATGGCCCAGATCGGCCGGACCATGGCCGGGTCGGCGGCCGCCACCCCGGACGTGGTCTCCGTTCCCGACCAGCCGTTGATCGCGCCCTTCTTCCGGGTGAACGGGGTGAAGGGCACCTCCCCGCCCATGCTCCACTTCGCCACGTACTGGGCGCCCTTGAGGAAGCGGCTGTCGTCGTAGCCGTACAGGTCGATGCCCTGGTTCCAGGCCATCTCGCAGATGGTGCCCATCAGGCCGACGCCCAGCAGGGCGTGGCCCTGGTCGCGGCCGGCCTCGGCCCACTCGGCGAGGCCGTCGTCATGGACCACCGGGATGGCGTTCAGAATCGAGCCCATGCCCTCGCCGTGCTTGAAGTAGTCGACGGCGCGGTCGACTATGGCGCGGTCGTCGCACAGGATGCCGGTGGCGAGGACGCAGGCGATGGCCGTCAGGTCCCAGTTGGCCCAGTAGTTGGAGATGACGGCGCCGTTGTGGTTCGTGAGGAAGTCGTCGCTCAGCGGGTGGAAGACGTCGAGCATCATCTTCTGGAAGCGGGCCAGTTCGAAGCCGTCGTGGTCGCGTACGAGCTCGGCGGCGTTGGCGAACTGGTAGCCGTAGAGACCTGCGGCCAGGAACCGGTCGGCGCTGCCCTCGAGCGAGGTCAGCTTGGCCGACCAGGCGTTGAGGATGTCGCGGGCGGTGTCGGCGTACGCGGTGTCGCCGGTGACGTGCCAGCGCAGGGCGTTCTGGTACGCGGCGTGGATGTCGTTGTAGAGCGTGGCGTAGTTCTGGGGCGAGCCCACGCCGCGGTAGACGGTCGCCTGGGGGTTGGCCTGCCAGCCGCTCTGCGCGTGCCGGTTGGCGGTGAGCCGCGCGAAGCCGACGGTGTAGGGCCGGGCGCCTGCCTTCACCTTGGCCGCCATACGGTCGAGGTCGGCCTGGGTGTGCAGCAGCCCGGGGTGCGCGAACGTTCCGCCGGCCGCCGATGCCGGTACTGCCGCCGTCACGGCGGCCACCCCGATCCCGGCGGCACCCGCGGCCGCACCGGCGATCTTCAGCATGCCTCGGCGACTGATCTGTGCTGTCACGGCTGTCACTTGCTTGGTTCCTTAACGGTCGGTGACTACGGACGCGTACGCACAGGAGACGCGAGCGAGCCCGGCCGATAACAGAAAAGTGGGTCGTGCAGGCCGAGTTGGGCCGAGTTGGGCTACCGAGACCGACCGGCAGGAGGGCCGCCTCGGCTCAGCGAGCCGCAGGCCGGGCCCCCGCCACCTCGTCGTAGAACGCGTTCGCCGGAGGACCGAGGAGTTCGTGGGCCTCGATGAACATCTCGTGGGCGTCGCGCCCCACCCAGCCCGCCGGGAGCAGCTCGGTCGGCAGATCGGGGTCCCGGAAGGGGAACTTGCGGTAGTCGTACGTGAGCCGCATGCGTTCTGTCAGCGCTTCCTCGGGTGTCAGATGCCCGGCCCGGTAGGACGGCATCCGGACGCGGTAGGTGCGCAGCAGCTCGCGGTAGTCGTCGTTGAGCGCGTCCAGATCCCAGCTGCGGGCCGCCATCTCGCGGTCGACGGGCAGCCCGGCGGACTGGCAGCGCAGGGTGTCGAGGCGTACGGCGGGCTCGTCGGCGAACTTCTCCCGGACCTGCTGGAGCCGGTCGTGCGGGGACACATAGGTGGAGGGCGCGAGCGGGCCGAAGCCCAGCCACGCCAGTTCCTTGCGGATGCGGTCGCGCACGCCGCGCTCGGTCTCGGGCACCGAGTAGATGACCATGTACCAGTGGCGGTCCCAGTCGGTCCGTACCGGCTCGAAGATGCGTGACCGGCCCTCGTCGAGCAGCTGGAGGCTGCGGGCGTTGAGCGCGTAGAGGGTCTCGCGGCCTTCACGCCGCGCGTCGAACCAGCCCTCCTTGCGCAGCCGGGCGAGCACCACGCGCACGGTGCTCTCGCCGACGCCGAAGCAGCCCATGAGCGTGCTGAGGGTGCGCAGCCGGGCGGCGCCGCCGCGGTAGCGGACGTAGTCGCCGAACAGGTCGAAGACGATCGAGCGAGGCTTCACGAACACGACTATGTCATACGACCGACCGTCGCGAGGAAGAGACGGATGTGCCGGATGACCATGCCAGCACTGGAAAAATTGGGTGTCATCTCATTGACGGTCGCGTTTCAGACGACACATACTGCCGACGTTCCGGCCATCCAGGCCGGCCGAGGCTGCAGGAGTCGGCAATGACGCCAGAGACTGTTCAACCCGCTGTTCGCCCCGAGCGCGCCGCACGCCGGCGCCGTCCCGAGTTCCTGGTCACCGGCCTGTGCTTCGCGGTGATCGTCTTCGACGGATACGACCTGATCGTCTACGGCGCCACCGTCCCGGCGCTGCTGCAGTACGACAGCTGGAACCTGACGCCCGCCATGGCAGGCGCCATCGGCAGCTACGCGCTCATCGGCATGCTGATCGGCGCGCTGATCGCGGGCGCCGTCACCGACACGGTCGGGCGGCGCAGGGTGCTGCTGACCGGAGTCGCCTGGTTCTCCGCCACGATGATCGGCTGTGCGCTGGCGCCGGACGCGACCTGGTTCGGGATCTTCCGGTTGCTGGGCGGGATCGGTCTCGGCGGGGTCATGCCGACCGCTGTCGCGCTGACCGCCGAGTACGCGGACCCCAAGCGGCGCAGCCTCAACAACGCGATGATGTTCTCCGGTTACGCGGTCGGCGGGATCATCGCGGCCGTGCTCGCCATGACCCTCATGCCCGCGCTCGGATTCCGGTTCATGTACGCCATGGGGGCTGCCCCGCTGCTGCTCGTACCGCTGCTGGCCCGCTACGTACCGGAGTCGCTGGCCTTCCTGACGGCGAAGGGGCGGCACGAGGAGGCGGCCAGGACGGCGGCGAAGCTCGGCATCGAGGTGCCGGCGCCCGGTGCCGCATCGGACGACAGACCTGCTCCGGACGGCGAAGCCCTCGGGCAGCGGAAGCGGGCCGGGCTCATGCAGCTGGCCGGCCGGGAGTACCTCGGGCCCGCGCTCCTCTTCGCGGCGGTCAGCTTCTTCGGACTGCTGCTGGTGTACGGCCTGAACACCTGGCTCCCGCAGATCATGCGCGCGGCCGGCTACCCGCTCTCCGGCTCCCTGCTGTTCCTGCTGGTGATGAACCTCGGCGCGGTCGTCGGCTCACTCCTCATCTCCCCGCTGGGCGACCGGTTCGGCATGAAGCCGGTGACGATGGCCGTCTTCCTGGCCGCCGCCGTCTCCATCACGCTGCTCGCTTTCGCGACGGCCGCGCCTCTGATGTACGCCTTGGTCGCGGTGGCGGGCTTCGGCACCATCGGCGCGCAGATCATGGTCCTGGGCTATGTGGCCCAGCACTTCCCCGTGGAGGTCCGGGCCACCGCCCTCGGGTGCACGCTGGGACTGGGGCGGCTCGGCGCGATCACCGGTCCGCTGTTCGGCGGCTTCCTGCTGGATGCCGGAGTCAGCACGGCGTGGAACTTCTACGCCTTCGCCGTGCCCGCCGCCCTCGCCACCGCGCTGGTGCTGCTGCTCCCGGGGCGGGCACTCGTGGAGCGGGGACTCCCGGGGCAGGAGCGGAATCTTTCCGCAACAAATCATTGACGAGCGTAAGTCAATACGACACACAATTGAGCTCCGGGTGGCGGTCGCTGGAAACGCGTCCGGAGCTGTACTCGACGCGGAGGCAGTACATCATGGTT
Source organism: Streptomyces himalayensis subsp. himalayensis (assembly GCF_013778455.1). Lineage (GTDB taxonomy): Bacteria > Actinomycetota > Actinomycetes > Streptomycetales > Streptomycetaceae > Streptomyces > Streptomyces himalayensis. The sequence continues at coordinate 353,177 of NZ_JACEHE010000001.1, forward strand.
TCTCGGATCGCTTGCGTGGGAGGCGGCCCCGGCGGGCTGTTCTTCGCGACGCTCATCAAGCAGGCCGATCCGTCGGTCGAAGTCACCGTCTTCGAGCGGAACCGGGCAGAGGACACCTTCGGCTTCGGTGTGGTGTTCTCCGACGCGACGCTGGCCGGAATCCACGAGGCCGATCCGGTGCTGCGGACCGGCCTCGCGGACCACGGCCGGCACTGGGACGACATCGAGATCCGGCTGAAGGGCCGGCGGATCCGCTGCGGTGGCAACGGCATGGCGGCCATCACCCGTAAGACGCTGCTCCAGCTGCTGCACCGGCGCGCGGCGGAGGTCGGGGTCGACCTGCGGTTCAGCTCCGAGGTGCCGTCCGACCCCGGGCAGTTGGCCGACTACGACCTCATCGTCGCCGCCGACGGGGCGAACTCCGCCTTCCGGGGCCGCCTCGCCGACGTACTGGTGCCCGAGGTCGAGGTCGCCACCGCCAAGTTCATCTGGTTCGGAACCAGCTACCTCTTCGACGGCCTGACCTTCGTCCACGAACACGGCCCGCACGGAACGTTCGCCGTGCACGGCTATCCGATCAGCGACGACGTCAGCACCTTCATCGTGGAGACGGACGAGGAGTCGTGGCGGTCCGCCGGTCTCGACGAGTTCGACACCGCGCAGCCGCCGGGCCCGAGCGACGAGAAGAGCAGGCGGTATCTGGAGAAGCTGTTCGCCGAGCAGATCGACGGACACGAGCTGCTGGTCAACAACTCCCGCTGGGGCAACTTCCGTACCTGGCGCACCCGCCGCTGGACCAGCGGCAACGTCGCCCTGCTCGGCGACGCCGCGCACACCGCGCACTTCTCGGTCGGCTCCGGGACGAAGATGGCCATGGAGGACGCCGTCGCGCTCGCCGGCAGCCTGCTGGAACACCGCGACGACCTGCCGTCCGCGCTGGAGGCGTACGAGGCGGCACGGCGGCCCTCGGTGGAGAAGATCCAGGGCTCCGCCCGCCCGAGCCTGTCGTGGTGGGAGCACTTCGGCCGCTACCACGACGCGTTCGAGCCGACGCAGTTCGCCTTCCACTTCATGTCGCGCAGCATCGGCAAGGAGCGGATCGCCCGCCGCGACCCGGAGTTCATCGGGCAGGTGGAGCGCGACTGGCGCGCCGGGCACGAGGACCGCGACCCGCTCGAGACGCCGCTGCGGCTGGGCGAGCGGGAGTTCGCCGGGCGGCGGTTGAGCACGGCGGACATCGAGGAGCTCAGGGCCGCGGATTCGGGCTGTGTGTGGCTCGCCGCGCCGGACGGGGAGGCGGAGCTGCCTGCGGCGTACGGGCGACTGGCCGAAGCCGTCGCGACCGTCGCGGATCAGGGCGCGTCGGCGCTGGCCGCCGTGCACGGCGGCACACCGCTCACCCGGTCCCTGCTCGCGGAGCAGGCCCGGCTGGTGCACGGGATACCCGCGCTGATCGTGGAGGACGGCATGGACGACGACCGCGCAGAGACGCTGCTGCTGTCGGGCCGTGCCGATCTGGTCGGTTCGCTGAGTGATGTCGGTTCGCTGGGTGATGTCGGTTCGCTGGGCGAATCCGGTTCGCCGAGCGACTCCCGCTCTCTCAAAGAAGCCGGCGCGCTGGGCGAAGGGGAGGCGCGGGCGTGACCACGAATCTGACACCGATGTTCGCGCCCTCGGGCGTCGTCGTGATCGGCGCATCGCGCCAGAGCGGCAAGCTCGGCGCCGCCATGGCCCGTTCGCTGGCCGCCTTCCCCGGCTCCCGCGCCCTGGTCAACGCGCGCCGCCCGGAACCGGCCGAGGGTGTCTACGCCTCGGTCACCGAGGCCGCCGCGCACACCGACGGGCGGCTTGACCTGGCCATCCTGTGCGTACCCGCCGCCGGCTGCGCCGACGCCCTGGCCGAGGCGGCCGCCGCCGGTTGCCGGGCCGCGCTGGTCTGCGCGGGCGGCTTCGGCGAGGCGGGCCCGGAGGGCGAGCAGTACGCGGACGCCCTGCGCCAGGTCGCCGACCGGACCGGAATCCGGCTCCTAGGGCCCAACACCTCGGGGTTCTTCGCCCCTCAGCGTGGACTGACGGCCAGTTTCGTCCCGGCCGCGGCGCACCTTCCCGCCGGGGACATCGCGGTGGTCGCGGCCAGCGGCGGCGTCAATCACGCGCTCGCCTTCGACCTTGCGGATGCCGGGAACGGCATCAGCCTGGGTGTGGGCATCGGCGCGGGGCTCGATGTGACCGCCGCCGACGTGCTGGAACACCTGATCGCGGACGCGGGTACGGCCGCGGTGGCCCTGCACCTGGAGACGGTGCCGGACGGGCCGCGTCTGGTGGCCGCCGTACGACGGCTCGTCGCCGCCAAGCCGGTGGTGGCGCTGGTCGTCGGGCGGTCGGACGTCGGTGACTTCGCGCGGTCGCACACGGGTGCGCTGGCCACCTCATGGCGTACGGCACGGGCCGCGCTGCGGCAGGCAGGGGCCGTGGTCGTCGACGACGAGCGGGAACTGGTCGACGCGATCACCGCCCTGTCACGTGTACGACTGCCCGCGCACGCCGACCCGGGACTCGGCATCGTGACCGCCCAGGCCGGTCCTGGCCTGCTGCTCGCGGACCGGTCGGCGGCGGACGGCATCCGGATGCCGGAGCTGACCGAGGCCACCCAGGACGCGCTCGGTGGGCTGCTGCCACCGCTGACGTATCAGCGCAACCCGGTCGACACGGGTCGGCCCGGCGAGACCTTCGCCAGGGTGCTCGGCGTGACGGCGGCCGACCCCGCGGTGGATCTGCTGGCCGTCTACGCGCTGACCGAGCCCGACAGCGTCGACGTGGCGTCCGCCGCGCAGGACGCGGGCCTCGGCGCCGACTCGCCCGCGGTGGTCGTCGTCGGCGGCCCGCATGAGGATGTCGCCGAGCAGCGGGCGCGGCTGCACAAGGCGGGAATCCCCGCGCTCACGGGACCGACGTCGGCCGCCAACGCGGTACGGGCCCTGGTCACCGACGCGCGGCAGCGGGCGCGGGTGGCCGTGGCGAGAGTGGCCACCGATCCCGGGACCACGGGCGTGCCCGGGAGCCCTCTCGACGAGGACGGTGCCAAAACGTTCCTGGGCACCCTCGGCATCCGTACCCCCGAACGCGTCGCGTGCGACACCCGCGAGGAAGCACACCGCGCATTCGAACGGCTGGCAGTCGGCGGGCAGTCGGTCGCCGTGAAGGTGCTCGACGCGGCGATCCTCCACAAGACGGAGATCGGCGGGGTCCGGCTCGGGATCCGCACCCCTGCGGAACTGGACGCGGCCCTGGACGCGATCGACGCCATCGACGGGACGGGCTCCACCGCCCCGGGCGGCCGTCGCTACCTCGTCGAGGCCATGGCCCCGACCGGCGTCGACCTGGTGCTCGGCGCCCGCCACGACCCCGTCTTCGGGCCCGTCGTACTGGCCGGGCTCGGCGGAACCGCAGCCGAGGCGCTCGCCGACGTGGCGATCCGGCTCGCACCGCTGTCCCCGGCCGAGGCCGCGGCCATGCCGGACGAGCTCGCCGCCCGTGCGCTGCTCGACGGCTGGCGGGGCGGACCGGTGCTCGACCGCGCCGAGTTCGGACGGGTCGCCGCCGCGCTCGCCGACGCCCTCGCGGCGAGTCCGCCGGACGTGGCCGAGATCGAGATCAACCCGCTGCGTCTCACCGCCGACGGCCTGATCGCACTGGACGCCGTCATCGTGCACACCGGCGCGGCCACCGTGCACGGCACCGGTGCTGGTATCGAGCACACCGGTGCCGGCATCGAGCACACCGGTGCCATCACCGCGCCCGCCGGCGCCGTCACCGCGCCCGCCGGCGCCGTCACCGCGCCCGCCGGCGCCGTCACCGCGCCCGCCGGCGAGGAGCCCGGCCAGGAGACCGACAAGGAGACCGATCATGCCCAGGCCTAGCAGCAACGGCGCTGTGCCCTGGCCCGACGCGTACGCCGAGCTCTACACCGACAAGGGCTACTGGACCGGGCAGACCCTCGGCGACGCGCTGCTGGCGGTCGCGGACGCCACGCCCGATGCGGTCGCCCTCGTCGACGGCGACCGCACGCTGACACACCGTCAACTCGCCGAGCGAGCCGACTCCACCGCGCTCCGCCTCGCCGAACTGGGACTGCGCCCCGACGACCGGCTCGTGGTGCAGCTCCCCAGCACCCTCGAGTTCGTGGTCCTGACGTACGCATGTCTGAGGCTCGGCGTCATCCCGGTGATGGCCCTGCCCGGTCACCGCCGGCACGAGATCTCCCATCTCGTCGGGCACTCCGAAGCGGTGGGGATCGCGGTCCCGGACGTCCTGAAGGACTTCGACCACCAGGGGATGGCGGCCGCCGTCGCCGACGAGTCGCCTACCGTCCGCCATCTCCTCGTCCTCGGCGACAAGATCGGCGAAGGGGCCGTCGACCTGCGGGAGCTGTGCGCGCCACCAGAGGAGGGAGCGGCAGAGGCCGAGGCAGCGAGGGCCGCCGTGGACGCGTACCGGCCCGACAGCCGCTCGATCGCGGTCTTCCTGCTCTCCGGCGGCACCACCGGGCTGCCCAAGCTGATCGCCCGTACCCACGACGACTACCTCTACAACGCCCGCCGCAGCGCCGAGGTCTGCGGCTTCGGCCCGGACACGGTGTATTTCGCCGCGCTGCCCCTCGGGCACAACTTCCCGCTCGCCTGCCCGGGTCTGCTCGGCGCGCTCCTGTGCGGCGGCCGTACCGTCCTCGGCTCCCCGAGCCCCGACAAGGCGTTCGCCCTCATCGAACGCGAAGGCGTCACCGCGACCGCCGTGGTCCCGGCCATCGCCCAGCGCTGGCTGGAGCACCGGCAGGACCACCCCGGCGCCGATCTCGGCTCGCTGCGCGTCCTGCAGGTCGGCGGCTCGCGACTGGCCGACCATGTCGCCCGCCGCGTGCGCCCGGAACTCGGCTGCACGCTCCAGCAGGTGTTCGGCATGGCGGAGGGGCTGCTCAACTACACGCGCCTGGACGACCCCGAGGACGTCATCTGTACGACGCAGGGGCGCCCCATGTGCGAGGACGACGAACTCCTCGTCGTCGACGAACTCGGCGAGCCGGTACCCGACGGGACACCAGGCGTGCTGCTCACCCGCGGTCCGTACACCCCGCGCGGCTACTACCGCGCCGAGGAGCAGAACGCCCGCGCGTTCACCGAGGACGGCTGGTACCGCACCGGCGACATCGTGCGGCTGCGGCCCGACGGCAACCTCGTCGTCGAGGGCCGCGACAAGGACATGATCATCCGCGGCGGCGAGAACATCTCTGCCGAGGAGATCGAGAACCTCGCGTACCAGACGCCCGGGGTCGCCCGCGCGGCCGCGGTGGCGATGCCGGACGCCCAACTGGGCGAGCGTGTCTGCCTGTACGTCGTACCGGAACCCGGCTGCACCGTGACCCTCGCCGACGTGCACGAGGTGATGGAGCGCGTGGGCGTCGCGCGCTTCAAGTTCCCGGACCGGTTGGTGGTGGTCCCCGAACTGGTCGCCACCAAGGTCGGAAAGATCGACAAGAAGGCGCTGCGCGCCGACATCTCGCGCCGACTCGGCTCCGAACACACCGCTTGACACACCGCTTGGTGCCGGGCCGCGCCGAACGGCGCAAGCTCGCCCGCAAGGTCAAGCGGCGCTACAAGGCACGCGATCAAAGGAGATCGACATGAGTGAGACCTTCGTGCTCGTCACGGGAGCCTGGCACGGCGGATGGGCCTGGCGCCCGGTCGCCACCGCGCTCCGGGCCGCCGGGCACCAGGTGCACACCCCCACCCTGGTAGGCCTCGGCCCCGACGACGACCCGCGCGGCGTGACCCTCACCGACACCGTGAACGGGCTCGTCGAGTACGTCGAGCACGCGGGCCTGACCGACGTCACCCTGGTCGGCCACAGCTGGGGCGGCTACGTGCTGACCGGCGCCGCGCCCCGGCTCGCGTCCCGGCTGCGGCGGCTGGTCTTCTGGAGCGCGTTCGTCCCGGAGGACGGCGAGTCGCTGATCGACGCGTGCCCGCCGCACTACGGGGAGATGTTCCACGCGCTTGCCGCCGCCTCCGGCAACGACACCGTGCTGCTGCCGCTGGAGGTCTGGCAGCAGGCCTTCATGCAGGACGCAGGAGAGGAGGCCCAGCGGACGGTCCACTCCCTGCTCGTTCCGCAACCGCTCGGCACGTTCACCGAGAAGCCGGACACGGCCGCGTTTCAGGCGCTCGGCATACCCACCAGTTACGTCCTGTCCACGGAGGACGTCTCACTGCCGGGTGAATGGGCCTGGGCCGAACGCTTCCCGCAGCGCCTGAAGAACCCGCTGGTCATCGAGGCCCCCGGAAGCCACGAGGGCTGCTTCACCCGCCCCACCGAACTGGCCGACGCCTTCATCAGGGCCTGCGCGTCGCGTTAAGGCGTGGGCCCTCCTGTAGGTTGCCCCGGCAAGGCTCGAACGGTCCCGCCGACGTGTCGGCGTCAGGTAGGCGGGACCGGGAATGTGGGATCTGGCCGGGGCCACCCGCGGGTGGGTCCGGTCAGGTGGGTCCGGTCAACTGGGCGGCTGGACGATGTTGACCATCCAGGAGACGCCGAAGCGGTCGATGCACATCCCGAAGGTGTCGCCCCACATCTGCTTCTCCAGCGGGACGGACACGGTGCCGTCGGCGGACAGCTTCTCCCAGTAGCCGCTCAGCTCGGCGTCGTCGTCGCCGCTGAGGCTCACCGAGAAGTTGTTGCCCGGCGTGTGCTCGCCCTCGGGGGTGTCGGCGCCCATCAGGGTGAAGCCGCTCGGGGTCTCCAGCATGCCGTGCATGATCTTGTCGGCGTCCGGGGCGTCCGGGGCGTCCGGCTGGCCGAACTGTCCGTAGGCGGTGAGCGCCAGGGTGCCGCCGAAGACCTCCTTGTAGAACTCCAGCGCCTGCCGGGCGTCTCCGGCGAAGATCAGGTACGGGTTGAGTCGCGAGGCCATGAATACCTCCTGAAACGGGGTAAGCGGTCGGATCTGCGCGCAGACTAGCGCGGCCCACTGACAACGGCCTGCAGACAGAAGGAGGCCGGCCCAGTGCGCGGAGCGCATATCTGGGCCGGCTCAGTACAGGAGCTTGATCCGAAGTGCCCCGGTGGGGACACGGAACATGGGACGAGTGACCAAAGGACCGGTCGGACTCAGGTGGTCACCGGTCGCACTCAGGTGGTCACCGGTCGGACTCAGGTGGTCACCGCGCACTGACCGCGGTCCGCGGTCTTGGGTCCCTCCGTGGTGGGGCGGAGGTCGAAGTCGAAGATACTGGTGGGCAGGTAGAGGGAGCAGCAGGCGTTGGGGATGTCGACGATCCCGCTGATGCGTCCCTCGATGGGGGCCGCGCCGAGGAGCAGGTAGGCCTGCTCTCCCGTGTAGCCGAACCTCTTCAGGTACTCGACGCCGTTGAGGCAGGCGCGGCGATAGGCGACCGTCGCGTCCAGGTAGTAGTTGGTGTCGGTGTCGTGGTCCACGGAGACCCCGATGAAGGTGAGGAACTCCGAGTACCGCGGCTCGACGTTTCCCGGCATGAACATGGGGTTGGTGCTGACGCCGTACTTCTCCATGCCGCCCTTGATCAGATCGACGTGGAAGTCGATGTAGCCGCCCATCTCGATGGCGCCGCAGAAGGTGATCTCACCGTCTCCCTGGCTGAAGTGCAGATCACCGCCCGACAGCTTGGCGTCCTTGACGTGCACGGGGTAGAAGACGCGGGATCCCCGAGTGAAGTTCTTGATGTCGTGGTTGCCGCCGTTCTCCCGTGCGGGAACGGTGCGAGCTCCATCCCGGGCGATGGCTTCGGCCTCCGATCCGGTCGCCTTGCCGACGAGAGCGGCATTGGCGGTGGGCGCGAGTCCGAGAGCCGGGACCCGGTCGGGGTCGGTGTCGATCAGGGCCTGCTCGCGCCTGTTCCACCTCTCCAGCAGTTCCGCTGAGGGCGCGGTGCCGAAGAGACCGGGGTGGGTGATGCCGGTGAAGCGGACACCGGGTAGGTGCCTGGACGTCGCCACCTGCCCGTGGAAGTCCCATATCGCCTTGTAGGCGTCCGGGAAGTAGTCCGTCAGGAAGCCTCCACCGTTGGCCTTGGCGAAGACGCCCGTATATCCCCAGCCCTGGCCCGGTGCGTCTCCGACCTGTTGCGGTACCGGTCCGAGGTCGAGAATGTCTACGACAAGCAGGTCGCCCGGCTCCGCGCCTTCGACGCCTATGGGCCCGCTGAGCATGTGTGTGGCATCCAGTTCGACATCGCGCACGTCGTTGGCGGAGTCGTTGTTGCCGATCTGCGCGTCGGTCCATTCCCGGCATTCGACTCGGAACTCGTCCCCGGGGCGGACCATCGCGACGACCGGGACGTCTGGGTGCCACCTGTTGTGTCCAGGTACATCCTGGTCGCGCATCGACTTGGACTGGTCGACGCTGAAGATTACTTCAGGCATGTGAACTCATTCCTCAGGTGTTCTGTACCGGTGAGCGGGTGCGGTGCGGCATGGCACTCGGGGTACCCCGGGTGGCACTCGGGGTACCCCGGGTGTCCCCTCATGCCGCCTCCTTGCGTCTCGTCAACCACCTCCCGCGCTCTGAATCGACGCCGCTAGCCGGGGCTGCCGGCCGGGTAGCCAGGGGCGCCGTACTGCGCCTCCGCGGGCTTGCCCGGCCCCCTCCGGCGGAGTACGAACCACAGCGAGCCGAAGGTCAGCACGGCGAACGCGCCCAGCGCGATCGCGATCTCGTAGTAGTTCTCCGCGACCCAGTAACCGGACAGCAGCAGGAATGCCGGTATGACGCCGGTCACCCAGCCTTCGATTGCGGTCACCCAGCCGACGTAGGGCGTCAGGGCCTCCCGTTTCAGTCCCAGCGCCAGGAAGAAGAGGAACCAGAGGAACGACCAGTAGAGCCATATGACTCCGAAGGGCGCATCGTCGAACAAGCGGAAACTGACGAAGGAATAACCCAGAGCCACGATGGACACGAACAGTGAGTAATACCCCACGCCTGTCGTGTCGAGCCCCATGAGCAGTCCGATTCCCACATACAGATATGTGAAGCCGAAGAGGAAAATGCCCGACGCCAGCAGAATTCTTCTGGGATCCTGATTCGCGGCGATGATGAGATATATGGGCGTCAGGACCTGAAGCCCGCCCACGAACAGGTTGAATATGGCAGCTGACCGGCTGTCCACCTTCCCCAGCAGCATCAACCCGTTCAGGAACAGCACCGCGCCAACGAAGAGAAGTCCGACGTTGGCCAAGGGGATACACCTCCCGTTATTCCGCTCTCGCGAGCGATACGCCCGCCGGCCGGTCACTGCGACCGAAAGCTGTTGTGCTCGATAAAGCTGTTATCCGCGATTCCGCGCCATGCCCGGAGGCGACTGTTTGAGGCCGCCCGATGTCCTTTCCGACGCCCTTCGCGACGCCCTTCGCGACGCCCTTCGCGACGCCCTTCGCGACGCCCTTCGCAGAAGGGCGGACCGACCGGCACAGACCGATCCCGCCGGTGTGCCGACAGATCCGACCGATCCGGCCGGTGTATCGACCGAGATCCGGCCGATTCGGCCCTGCGCGACTTCCCTCTCATGTCCGGGGCCGGGCAGGGAGTTTCCTGCTGAAAAGGGCCAGGGAACTTCCCACTCAGGGCCGGGGAGCCTCCCCGCTCAGGGCCGGGGGAGCCGGGCAACCGCCGGATGGACCGGCCTCGGCGCAGCATCCTTGGGAGGCACCCGCGTGACCACCGCGGGATTCTCCCGAGACTTTTCCTCCAGCTCTCGCAGGCCCGCGACGGCAGGTGACGTGAAGGCGATCGCGGGTGACGAATACACACGCCGTGCCGAATTCGCACACCGCGGGCAGACCTGCTCGCTGGGTGCAGTGCCCATCGGCAGTTTTACGTCGAATGATCCGCAGTGTTTGCAAGAATATTCGTACGTCGCCATGAGTGGTCTCCGCCCCGCCGCGCCGCGGCCCACGGCCATGGGCGCGGATCTGGTCGAGCCGACGAATACCGCAGAACCTCTCATTCCAGGCAACGCCTCAGACGACGGCGTGTCAAGGCGAGTTGAAAGTGCTCCGGGCGCCGCCCTGGGCCGCCGTACGAAATGGGCGGGGTGCGACGTGGACACCACCGGGCGCCGCGGACGCGAATGGTGCACCGCGTGCCGCGCAGAGGTGGTGCACGACGGGCACATTGATCGTTTCCAGGCTTACCGTGTGCGTTCAATTCCCCCGCGCGGTCGGGGCGTTGCCGACGCGGTTATTCAGCCGCTCCGGCGCGGTAATTCGGCCGGTCCGGGCGGTGATTCACCCGCTCCGGCGCGGTGATTCAGCCGGTCCAGGGCGCGTTTGATGCGCGACGAGCCGGGCACTTGGCTCTCGACAGGAAGGCCGGCCGGAGCGCATGCACGGCTACCGGACTGTCGGCTGCGTGCCGGCCTTCGGCGATGGAGGACGGCCATGGCAAAGATCCTCACGGTACTTTATCCGGACCCCGTCGACGGCTACCCGCCCAGGTATGCCCGTGACGAGATTCCCGTCATCAGCAGCTATCCCGGCGGGCAGACGACGCCTACGCCCCAGGGCCTCGACTTCAAGCCGGGCGAATTGGTCGGCTGCGTCTCCGGCGAACTCGGTCTGCGCCCGTTCCTGGAGAGCCGGGGCCATACGCTGGTCGTCACCTCCGACAAGGAGGGACCCGACTCCGTGCTGGAGCGCGAACTCCCCGACGCAGACGTGGTGATCTCGCAGCCGTTCTGGCCCGCCTATCTCACCCCTGACCGGATCCGGCGCGCGGAGCGCCTGAAGCTGTCGATCACAGCCGGGATCGGTTCGGACCACGTGGACCTGCCAAGTGCTATCGAGCACGACATCACCGTTGCGGAGATCACCTACAGCAACAGCATCAGCGTGTCCGAGCACGCAGTCATGTACATTCTCGCCCTTATCCACAACTACCTCCCCGCCCACGAGTGGGTCACCACCCGAAGAGGGTGGAACGTCGCCGACAGCGTCTCGCGGAACTACGACGTGGAGGGCATGGACGTCGGCGTATTCGGTGCCGGACGCATCGGCCTGGCGGTGCTCCGCCGGCTCAAGCCGTTCGACGTGAAGCTGCACTACAACGACGTGCACAGGTTGCCACAGGACCTCGAGAAGGAGCTAGGGCTGACCTGGCATGAGGATGTCCACTCCCTGGCGGCCGCCGTCGACGTGCTCTCCATCCACGCGCCGCTGCACGCAAAGACGGTGAACCTCTTCAACGACGAGATGCTGGCGACCATGAAGCGCGGCTCCTACATCGTCAACACGGCCCGCGCGCTGATCGTCGACCGGGACGCCGTGGTACGCGCTCTGGAGCGAGGCGATCTGGCGGGCTACGCCGGTGACGTCTGGTACCCGGAGCCGCCGGAGGATGACCACCCGTGGCGCACCATGCCGCACGAGGGCATGACCCCACACGTAGCCGGTTCGACGCTCTCCGCGCAGGCCAGGTACGCGGCAGGCGTCCGGGAGATCCTGGAGTGCTGGTTCGACAACCGCCCGATCCGTCAGGAGTACCTCATCGTGGAGGGCGGCCGGCTGGCCGGGACCGGGGCCCGCTCGTACACGGTCTGACGGAGCGGGTTGGGAGCACGGTCTGACGGAGCGGGGTGGGAGCCCCGACGGACAGGGACAGGAGCCGGCCGACGGGGCCGTCGCCGCCCGGGCGGCAACGACCCCGCCGACCTTGGTCCGGATGATGCGACCAATGGGATCCGGCGCACGTGTCAGAGCGCGATCCGGCGTACGTGTCAGGGCGTGACCCGACGTACGCGTCAGGGCGTGCCCCCGACGTACGTGTCAGAGTGTTTCCGACGTACGTGTCAGGGAGCGTCCGTGCCTGGGGCGCCCGCGATCGCGCACGCGCGGCACGGGGGCCGGCCGCAGGTGCACTGCAGGATGCCGTCCAGCACCTCATGGTCGTGGTAGAGGCACTCGTCCCGGCAGGTGTGGCGCGGGATAAAGCCCGCCTGCAACTCGTCCGGCCAAGGCTCTTCGCCCTCGCGGCAGCGCACGAACCGCTCGGGATCCGTGGAGTGCAGCTGATGCATGCTCTCCCGGGCCTTGCCCTCGAGGTCGCGCGTTTCGGCGACCATGGCTTTGAGCTGCTCGGCGAGACCGGAGAACGCGGTGTCGCCGGTTCTCACATGGGCGGCGCGCAGTGCCATGACGGCGTTGCCCAGAAACCGTCGAGCGTCCTGGAGATCGGTGACGTGGTGCAGTTGGATACCGGTCACGCCTCTGACCCAAACGGCGTCTTCGCTCACTTTTCCACCTTCCGGGCTCGAGTCGCCCTCTGGCGATGCCGACGCTCGGAAGTACGCCGCACCTTCCTCATGGGCCCTGACGTGTCTGGAACGGGCTGCTGTCCGTCAGGTCACTGGTTGACCCGTTCCTGTTCCGCGACCGATCCGCCGCGCTCCGAAAAACGCCTATAAGGCTCGTATGTTCTCTAAGGAAACTAAAGTGCGCGATGCGCACCAGTCCAGTCAACTATTAGTGAATTGCCTCACAAGCGGCGTGTCTCTGTTGTGCGATGCCGACGCCCGACGCTTGGAAGTAAGCCGCAGCGCGACCACGGTCGTCCTCACCCTCCCCGGAGGGCGATCTCCGCCCACACGACCTTGCCGGAAGGCGGCCATGGCGCACTTCCCCATTGGGCGGCGAGCGAATCGACGAGGATCAGCCCGCGGCCCGTCTCGTCCGTGAGACTGGCGGTACGACGGGCCAGGGGCCGGCGGTCGCCTCGCGGGTCCGCCACTTCGATACGGAGCGTGTCCGAGGCCTCGGCGGTAAGGCTGAGCCGGAACCCGCGCCTGGCACGCGCCCGTGCGCGGTTCCTTCATCCTGCTGACACCCAAGGGAAAACCCCAGCTCGGATACACCGAGGCACAGAACTCCAGCCGACTGGTTACGGACCCGGAAGACGTTCGTATCCTGGCCGCACAGTACGGCAGCATCAGGGCGCAGGCCCTTACGATGCCGGAGTCCCTCGCCATGATCAAAAGGATGCTGGGAGAGCTATGAGTACTGCGGAACCCGCGCGACTCGCCTGGTTCAAGAGCAGCTACAGCGGCAACGAGGGCGGCGAGTGCGTCGAGGTCTCCGTCGCGCCCGGTACCGTCCACGTCCGAGACTCCAAGGCCCCCGCCCACGCCCAACTCGCTTTCCCCCGTTCGGAGTGGCCTGCGTTCGTGCACTTCACGGCCGGACGCTGACGTGCAGCGAGGGACTACGGACAAGAGGCCGTAGCCCTCGCTTTTGTGCGTCGTTACAGGCTCGCGAAGAGGTCGTCGATCGGGGCCGGTACCTGTTCGTGGTCGAGGGCTTCCACCAGGAGACGGCCATAGCGGATCTTGCGGCCCTTCTTCGTGCCGAGGAAGCGCCGCAACTGCTGCTGCCGGGGCCGACCATGGTGTGCGGGCTGGCGCAGGAAGGTCTGCCAGGCACGCAGGTCGCCCTCGGCCTGGATGATCTCCTCGACCCGCGCCGTGCCGAGCGCGCGGATGAGCTCGTCCTCCAGGTCCGCCACGCACACGAAGAAACCCCGATGGCCCGCGCCGGCCCACTCCCAGCCGCGGTCGTAGAAGCGCTGCTCGCCCTCGTCGCACAGTCCCCTCAGGCGCAGGCCAAGACCTGGCGGCCCGAGAAGACTGGCGTAACGACCGACGCTCATCGCGCCGCCCATCGGCACGACGCACACCCCTTCGGCGGCCAGGTCCGGGCCACGCCGTGCGGCCAGCGCCTCGAAGGCCGCGAGATCGCTCAGTCCTTCCAGCAGCACGGCAGTACGCAGCCCCAGTCGCACAGCCAGATCACTCGCCGCTCCGCCGGGACCGCCGGCCGCCCAGCCGCTGACCGCATCCCGGAACGCCCCCATGTTCACCATGGAGCGAGTCTGCACGTCCACCGACCGGCACGGCACGGAATATTCGAACGCGGCCTCGGGTGCGCACGGGCGCGTTCGTGCCGGCCGCCGCCGGTCTGCTGGACGGGCGGCGCGCCGGGTGCGGGCGCCAACCGCCGGCCCTGACTCGCGCCGCGAAAAAGTGTTGGGGGTCAAACCTTGACGACGGTGGCGCGTCCACCGCACAGGGTGGTGAGGTCTTCAGGGTCGGAGGTGAGGATCGTGACAGGGCCCGGTGAGGCGAGAGCGGTCGCGCTGACCATGGCGTCGATGGCGTACTTGTGGCCGTGCAGCCCGGCGTCTGCGAGGAGGGCAGATGCGTGCCGGGCGATGGGCTCGCTGACCGGTTCGACAACAAGGCGGGAGAGGGTCCACTCCAGGGCCGGACGGTTGATTCGCGGGTGGACCACTTCCACGAGGGTGGCCGCGGAGGCGATCACCCGCAGGTCGTCGGCGCGAGCGAGGGCGAGCCAGCCGGTGACGGTGCGATCGCGCAGGACGGCCTTGGCCAGCCCTTCCCTGGCGAGGACAAGGGTGCCGCCCGGGGCGGCGGGGGAGCGGGTCACGCGGCGTTCGCCCCACCTTGTGTCTGCTGCTGCCGGGCCTGGTGGAGCTGGTCGCGCAGAGCCTGGATCTCCTCGTCCGTGACGGGGCCGTGCTCAGCCTCGGCGACCTGGATGAGTTCGTTGAGGTTGTCGCGCTCGATCTGGCGGGCCACTGCGGCGGCCACGTAGGCAGACAACCCCGAGGGGCCGCTGCGGGCCTTGGCGGCCTCAGCGATGTCGCGCGGCATAGTGATCGAGTACTTGCCGGTAGGCTCACTCATGCTACTCATCCTACCCTTCATCCTCCAACCCGTGCTGGGGTCAGCTCCGCAGAGAGACCGCCCTCTCACTCGCTTGCTTGCTTGCACGGCAGGATCTCCGAGGGCGCCATTGCGACCTGGTCCTGATGCATTCACCTGGTCCGAGAGGTAGTGGATGCCATGAGGAATCCGGTATCGCGGACACATCCAGGCGTCGGTCGATCAGGCAGGTGGCCGTCGCAGTTTTGGCATGCACGAGAAAGGCGCTGATCCGCATTTCTGCAGTCCAGAGCCTTGATTCGGAGTGCCCCCGGCGGGGCGCTCGGAGCATGGGCAGAGGGAGGACCGCTGGGCGGGAGCGGGCAGCTGGTGATCGAGACGGTTGTCCGGCTGAATCGGTAGGCCAGCGGCGACAGACCGCAGATTCGGGTCCCGCCAGGAGCCGCAAGCAAGGGCTGGCCGTGCCGGAACCGCCTGTGACCTGCGGGATCCTCTGGTTGGACCGATGTCGGCGCATCTGCCCAAGGCCCCGAATCGTGTGACGCGCCTGTCCATACCCCCGACGGGTTCAACGGTTTCATGCGGGGCACAGGAAGCGAACTACCATCTAAGTAAGATTCAGTCTACGTAATATCGAAACTGTGTTCTGCTGTGAGGGGCTGCCTATGGAATTCAAGGGGAGGGTGGCTGACCTGGATCTGCTGGCTCGACAGCTGGGCCTGGTGATCGAGGGCGCGGGTGCCACCCGTGGGCAGGCAGTGATCATGACCGGGCGGCGCCGGGTGGGGAAGTCTCGCCTGGTCCAGGAGTTCTGTGACCGGTCCCGGGTTCCGTACGTGGTCTTCCAGGCGACCCGGGGCCGCAACGCCGTGGCCGAGCGGGCGGACTTCACTGGGGCGCTCGCCCAGTCCGCCCTGCCGGGAGCGGAGCTGGTGGCCGGGCTGCAGGCCGCGGATTGGAATCAGGCGCTGCGCTCACTGGCCGTCGCGGTTCCGGACGACGCCCCGAGCATCGCGGTGATCGACGAGGTGCCGTGGCTGGTTGAGCAGGACGCGGAGTTCGAGGGGGCTCTGCAGACCGTCTGGGACCGTCACCTGTCCGCCAAGCCAGTCCTGCTCATCCTGGTCGGCAGCGACATGTCGGTGATGGAGGCGCTGCAGTTGTATGGCCGCCCGTTCTTCGGGCGGGCGGCGAAGATGACTGTACGGCCACTGCACCTGGGCGATGTGCAGACCATGACCGGGCTGGATGCAGCGGACGCGGTGGACGCGCTGCTGATCACGGGAGGCTTTCCGGAAATCGTCCAGTCGTGGCGGCCCGGGATGGGCCGGGCGGACTTCCTGCGCGAGGCCGTGGCGAATCCGCTGTCTCCGCTCCTGGTGGCGGGCGAGCTGTCGCTGCTGGGGGAGTTCCCCGAGGCGTCACACTCGCGGGCGGTGCTGGAGGCGGTGGGCAGCGGCGAGCGGACCTTCTCCACCATCGCTGCACAGGCCGGGGGAACAGGTGCCCTGCCATCGGGCACGCTGTCCCCGCTGCTGAACACCCTGCAGGCCAAGCGGGTTCTGGCGGCCGACCTGCCGCTGTCCGCAAGGGCCGACACCAAGAACAAGCGCTACCGCATCGCCGATCCGTATCTCCGTTTCTGGCTGGCCTTCCTGCAGCGGGGTATCCCGCTCATCGAGCGCGGCCGGGGCGATCTTGCCCTGGAGCGCATCGAGCGGTCCTGGAACACCTGGCGGGGGCGCGCGGTCGAGCCGCTCATCCGCGAGTCGCTCCTGCGGCTGTTGCCCGACGAGCGATGGCCGGAGACTGAAGCGGTCGGCGGCTGGTGGAACCGGCAGAACAACCCCGAGATCGACCTGGTCGGCACCGACCGTGAACCCGTCGCGGGCGCGGTGCACTTCGTCGGCTCCATCAAGTGGCTGGAGTCCCAGCCGTTCGGCCGGCGCGAATACGACGCCCTGGCTCGGGACGTACTCGCGGTGCCCGGTGCCGGGCGGGACACCCCGCTGGTCGCGGTGTCCCGTAGCGGTGTCGTCGGCAGTCTGCCGCTTGCGGCCCACTGGGGGCCTGAAGATCTGGTCCGCGTCTGGCAGTAGCGGAGAGACGATGAGGCATGGGGTACGTGGCTCGGGATACCCAGTGCCGGTAGGCCTCCACCCAGGCCCACCCCTCAGGCGCGGGTTCGGGCAGCGGTAGGTCGAGGAGGCCGATCGCCACGGCCATCTCCGACTGGGAGCCGCGCGCCACCACCGACCCGGACCGCATCACCGCCGCGTGGTCCGTCGCCGCCTTCAACGTCGGCATCGCCACCGGCCCCTCCGGTCTGGTCGTCATCGACCTGGACCGGCCCAAGCATGCCGCCGACACCCCGCCGGCCGCTTGGGCCGAGCACGGCGTCACCGACGGCGCCGACGTGCTCGCCGTGCTCTGCGAGCGCCACGGCCAGCCCAAGGACGCGTCTTCGGCAACGAGCGCGGGGGAGTGGTCGGCTCATCCACCTACTGGCGGGTGTGGGAGGAAGCGCGGGAGTACGCGCTCCCGCCGGAGCGCATCGACTCGCCGTTGGCCGGACGCCCGTACGACCTGCGGCATGCGTGTATCACACGGTGGCTGAACGCTGGGGTGCCAATCGCTGAAGTGGCCCGCCGAGTCGGCAACTCCCCGGAGGTGATTCATCGCCGGTATCACGGCTGTATTGACGGCCACGAGGAAGCTGCCAACGCGAAGATTACAAAGGCACTGGAGGAAGAAGGCGACATCGCCTAGCGGCTCAAATGGCCGCCTACGCGCTGGGGCCGGGCATTGCCCGGCCCCAGCGCGTACTACTCACTATTGATTGGCGCGGCCCCCCTTCCGCCCGGAGCTTCCCCTTCTTCGCCGACGGGAGGGCGGTACGCGTCACCTCTCGCTGCTGGGGAAGTTCCGGAATGTGGGAATCATCGTTCGTGGGATGCGTTCCTCGGGTCCTGCGGCCGAACCTGCGGAGAACCGGACTTCCGGCCTGCATTCCAGGCGGCGGCTTCTTGCAGCACGTGGAGCAGCTTGGGATCCCAGTTCGCTCCGAACCAACTGCGCAACATTCGGGGGTAGGAGAGTCCCAGGCCGAGGATGGACGGGGCGAGCATGACTTCTCCCTCGCCCGTCTGCAGGATGATCACCTGCTGGGTCAGCCAGCGTTTTGTCCGTTTCGTCCGTACACCGGTGACTCGACCGAGAGGGAGGACGATCGAGTTGGGACAGGTAAAGGCCTGGCGATAGCGGTCGCGCTCCTGTCTGACACAGCGCACCACCAGTTCCCCGATGATTGACATGCCTATGATCCAACGCCAGTAGTCCCGCAAGTAGTAGAGCCAAGGTAGGCCAGCCCCCTGCCCCACGGCCGGAGGAACGCGCTGTGGCGGTGTGCGCCAGTCGGTAAGGAAGACCAGCCAGTCGGGATAGACCAGCAGGCGGCCGAACGGCATGCGTGTGGAGTAGTGGATATCGCTTTTCATCCTCGGTCTGAAGTCAAAACGGAGTTCACTGCAAACGAATCCATGGCACTGGCGACGCAGTAGGGGCATAGGTGTGAGCATCGGCTCCCACAGGAAGTGCACGAATGCCTTGAGGTCTGCGTCTGCCCTGCCTAGTGGTTTGCCCGCAGCCGCGAGATTCGGCCGAGCGGCCGGGGAAGGATCTTCGAACTCCTTGGCCTTCGGAACTTCCGGCAGTGCTACGGCCAGCGCCGCGTAGACGACAACAAAGACGAACAGCAGCTGCCAGCGAAGGGTCATGAACCAGACGGTGATGAATACATAAGCCACCCGCAATCCCCAAGCGGGAACAGCAAGCCTACGGGCAATTCCGGCAAGTGTGCCGGATATGATCCGGCCGTGACGGGCCCGCCAGAAAGCATTTCTTCTCCGAAAGCCGCGCACGTCCTCGCGATTCTGCCGGCTCTCTAGTATGTGAGACTGCTGCGGGCGATTTTTCGGCCCCGATCTGGACGACCATCCGGGTTGACTTTGACGGGAAGTCATTTCGGTATTCCTCGCTGCGGTGGCGCATTGCCCTCTATAGCGGTGATACCGCGGGATCTAGGGGCTACGTCGGAAGCCGCTCGACCCCCCGGACATCATTTTCATCGATGTCCCCAAGGTACGTGAGGCGCCATGGCAGTGGAAGCGTCGAATTTCTCCGGCAACCTCAGCTCCGCGGATTCGATCACCCCAGGGCCGTATGTGTTCCGTGGGGTCGAAATCCTTGGCGGAGAGACGGGAGCTGGCGCGCATCAGTGAACGGCGGAAAGCGGCGAGGCCGTGGAACGATCCTGCCCCCAGCCTTACCTGTCGCCGGGTGGGCCTACCCCTGCCGGCAGATGACGGCCTCGCCCGGGGACCGCTCGGCCTGATGCCGTGGAGGCAACCTTCCGTGTGTCGGAGGTGTGTCGTGAACCCCGAGAGGCAACGAGAGAGAGCGAGAGTCAGTAAGACTGACTCCCGCTCTGTCATGTCGGCATTCGCCCTGGTCAGAGCTTGATTCTTGCTGGCTGACTGGCGAGTGCCCCCGGCAGGATTCGAACCTGCGCACACGGCTCCGGAGGCCGTTGCTCTATCCCCTGAGCTACGGGGGCGTGTCGGTCGCGTGTGGCGGCGACGGGTAGAACCCTACCAGCTCTTGGGGGCTCCTCATGAACAGGTATTTCGGCGGGGTTTCTTCGAAGCCGCGGGCTTGACGGCCTGGCGCGGGCGGCGGGCTCAGGAGTCACCTTTGTCCCATCAGCACCTCAGAAATCAGTGCGGCCACACATCTCTGCAGAGGCCATACCCCGCTGTTGCGTCACGGAGCGTTGTCTCGGCCACACGTACGGCCTTACCCCGCAAGGGGCGGAAGTAGGGAAAACCCGGACGCGGCCGCCTGGGCGGACCTACCCTCGATGTGTGCCAGGCGTGTCCGGTCGGGTGCTTGTTGTCGATGACAACAAGGTCATCCGGCAGCTGATCAGGGTCAACCTCGAGCTGGAGGGCTTCGAGGTCGTGACCGCGGCAGATGGTGCCGAGTGCCTTGACGTCGTTCAGCAGGTCCGCCCCGACGTCGTCACGCTCGACGTCGTCATGCCCCGCCTCGATGGGCTCCGCACCGCCGCCCGGCTGCGTTCCGAGCCTCGTACGCGGGATCTGCCCCTTGTGATCGTCAGCGCCTGTACGCAGTACGAGGTCGAGAACGGGCTCGACATCGGCGTGGACGCCTTCCTCGCCAAGCCCTTCGAGCCCGCCGAACTCGTTCAGACCGTTCGGCAGTTGATCGAGCGCGAGCGGCGTGGGGATGGTGGAGAGGCCGAGGTCGGGGGTGGTGGGGACCCTGACGCGGAGGGCGAGGCCGGGGCCGGTTCCGGTGTTGCGACAGAGCGTGCGGGGCGCACCGGCGCCTAGCGTGTTGGGCCGTGTTGGGCAGGTCGGCGCCTAGCGTGTTGGGCCGTGTAGGGCACGCCGGCGCCTGATCCCTCCTCATTCGGGATCCCTCCTCACTCGGGTCCCTCCTGATTCGGATCTCTGACTGCCGGTCCACATTCCGGAACCCCCGAAACCGACTCGCCTACCCACCCCCCTCCTCCCATACGCTTGTCCCCGTGACCCCCGTCGAGCTCTCCCGTACCGTGCTGCGCGCCGTGCGCTGTGCTGTGGATGACGGGGAGCTAAGCGTGGTCGTGCCCGCACGGGTCGTGATCGAGCGGCCCAAGCCGGGCGGTAGCGGGGACTACGCCAGCAACGTCGCCCTGCAGCTCGCCCGTGACGCCGGCGCGCCGCCCCGGCACGTCGCCGAGGTTTTGCGGGCCCGGCTGCACAGCGCGCCCGGCATCGCCGACGTCGCGATCACCGGGCCCGGGTTCCTCAACTTCACCCTCGACGGGGCCGACGCCGCGCTCGTACGTGATGTTCTTGCGCAAGGGCTCCGGTACGGGCACAGCCTCGCCCTCGACGGCGAGCGGATCGAACTGCGTATCCCGGCGCACGAGCCGCGGGCCGAAGTCGTCGCCGATGCCGTCTCCCGCATCGTCGCCGCCCTCGGCGGACACACCGAGACCGTCCACATTCCGCCCGGCCGAACCGAAGACCCGCCCGGCCGAACCGAAGACCCGACCGGCCGAACCGAAGACCCGACCGGCCGAACCGAAGACGCGCCCGGCGGAGCGGACGGCACCGGAGCGGACGGCACCGTAAATCTCCGCCCCGTCCCCGCACCCCCACCGCCCACCATCCCCCTCGGCGCCGACCCCACCCGCTGGGCCCTCCTCCACCCCGCCCCCCACGACCGCCCCCGCCTCACCCCCGACCACCTCGTCCAGCGCGAGAGCAACCCCTTCTTCCGGGTCCAGTACGCGCACTCCCGCGCCCGGGCCCTCGTACGCGGTGCCGACCAGCTCGGCTTCCATCCCGAGCCCGGTCACCTGGGCGAGTCCGCAGAAGTCCGCCAGTCCCCGGAAGTCCGCCAGTCCCCGGAAGTCCGCCAGTCCCCGGAAGTCCGCCAGTCCCCGGAAGTCCGCCAGTCCCCGGAAGTCGGCGAGTCCCCGGAAGTCGGCGAGTCCTCGGAAGCCCAGGACCTCCTCACCGCCCTCGCCGACCACCCCATAGTCCTCGTCACCGCCGCCCGGCACCGCGCCCCCGACCGGCTCGCGCGGCACCTCGTCGCCACCGCCGACGCCTTCTTCCGGTTTCACGACGCCACGCGCGTGCTGCCGGTCGGTGACGAGAAACCCTCGGCCGCCCACCGCGCCCGGCTCGCGCTCGCCGAAGCCGCCGGGACGGTGCTGGCCGGCGGCCTGTCCCTGCTCGGCATCGATGCACCCGAACACGTCTGACCACGTGGGACACGACCACGTGACGTACGAGAGAGCGCAAGAACAGACATGAGCCGTTCCGCACACCCCGCCGGCCCCCGCCACGCCGACGTTCTGCCCGAGGGGCACTACACCGCGCCGCCCGCCGACATCAACGCCCTCGACCCCAAGGTGTGGTCCCGGACCGTCACCCGGACCCCCGAGGGCGCCGTCAGCGTCGGCGGCATCGACGTGACGCGGCTCGCCGAGGAGTTCGGTACGCCCGCGTACTTCATCGACGAGGACGACTTCCGGGCGCGGGCCCAGGCCTGGCGTACCGCCTTCGGGGAGGGTGCCGACGTCTTCTACGCGGGCAAGGCGTTCCTCTCCCGCGCCATCGTGCGCTGGCTGCACGAAGAGGGCCTCAACCTCGACGTCTGCTCCGGCGGCGAGCTCGCCACCGCCCTCTCCGCCGGGATGCCCGCCGAGCGCATCGCCTTCCACGGCAACAACAAGTCCGCCGCGGAGATCGAGAAGGCCGTCTCCGTCGGTGTCGGGCACATCGTCCTGGACTCCTTCCAGGAGATCGTGCGCGTCGCGCACATCGCCGAGCAGCTGGGCAAGCGGCAGCGCGTGCTGATCCGGGTGACTGTCGGGGTCGAGGCGCACACGCACGAGTTCATCGCCACCGCCCACGAGGACCAGAAGTTCGGTATCGCGCTCGCCGACGGGCAGGCCGCCGAGGCCGTGCGGCGTGCCCTCAAGCTCGACGGGCTCGAGCTCGTCGGCATCCACTCGCACATCGGGTCGCAGATCTTCGACATGGCCGGGTTCGAGGTCGCCGCCCGGCGCGTCGTGTCCCTTCTCGCGGAGATCCGTGACGAGCACGGCGTCGAGCTCCCCGAGATCGACCTCGGCGGCGGCCTCGGCATCGCGTACACCTCCGACGACGACCCGCGCGAGCCGCACGAGATCGCCAAGGCGCTCGGTGAGATCGTCACCCGGGAGTGTGAGGCCGCCGGGCTCCGGACTCCTCGTATCTCAGTCGAGCCCGGGCGCGCCATCGTCGGACCCACCGCGTTCACGCTCTACGAGGTCGGCACCATCAAGCCGCTCGACGGGCTGCGTACGTACGTCTCCGTGGACGGCGGCATGTCGGACAACATCCGCACCGCGTTGTACGACGCCGAGTACAGCGTCTCCCTCGCCTCCAGGACCTCTGACGCCGAGCCCATGCTCGTCCGCGTCGTCGGCAAGCACTGCGAGAGCGGTGACATCGTCGTACGCGACGCCTTCCTGCCGTCCGACCTGGCGCCCGGCGACCTGATCGCCGTCCCGGCGACCGGTGCGTACTGCCGTTCCATGGCGAGCAACTACAACCACGCACTTCGCCCGCCCGTCGTCGCCGTGCGCGACGGCGAGGCCAGGGTGATCGTCCGCCGGGAGACGGAGGAGGATCTGCTGCGGCTCGACGTCGGATGAGCGGCCGGGTGACCGCCGGGCGGCCAGCGGTCGGAACGTTGTCTTCCGCCCGGCTGCCCGCCGGGCGGCCAGCGGTCGGAACACCTTCTGCCAGCCGCCCGTCAGCCGCCCGCCGGTCGGCATACCTTCCGCCAGCCGCCCGCCGGGCGCGGCAGAACGCCGCAGACATGCCCAGTGCCGGAGAAAGATCTCCTGATTTCCGGGCCCGGGAAAATGAAATAAACGTCTCACGATCCGGACGAGGGGCAGAAAATCCGGTCCGTTGGGTGAGACTGGTCCAACCGTAGATGTATGAGAAGCGAGGTCGGATGATGCGTACGCGTCCGCTGAAGGTGGCGCTGCTGGGCTGTGGGGTTGTCGGCTCAGAGGTGGCACGCATCATGACGACGCACGCGGAGGACCTCGCCGCGCGGGTCGGGGCCCCCGTGGAGCTGGCGGGCGTGGCGGTCCGCCGGCCCTCCAAGGTCCGCGAGGGCATCGATCCGTCCCTGATCACGACCGACGCCACCGCCCTCGTCAAACGGGGCGACATCGACGTCGTCGTCGAGGTCATCGGCGGTATCGAGCCCGCACGCTCCCTCATCACCACGGCCTTCGAGCACGGCGCGTCCGTCGTCTCCGCGAACAAGGCGCTGCTCGCCCAGGACGGGGCGGCTCTCCACGCGGCGGCCGAGGAGCACGGGCGTGACCTCTACTACGAAGCCGCAGTCGCCGGCGCGATCCCCCTGATCCGGCCGCTGCGCGAGTCCCTTGCCGGCGACAAGATCAACCGGGTCATGGGCATCGTCAACGGCACCACCAACTTCATCCTCGACAAGATGGACACGACCGGCGCCGGGTATCAGGAGGCGCTCGACGAGGCCACGGCTCTCGGATACGCGGAGGCCGACCCGACCGCCGACGTCGAGGGCTTCGACGCCGCCGCGAAGGCCGCGATCCTCGCCGGCATCGCCTTCCACTCGCGCGTACGCCTCGACGACGTGTACCGCGAGGGCATGACCGAGGTCACCGCCGCCGACTTCGCCTCCGCGAAACAGATGGGCTGCACCATCAAGCTGCTCGCCATCTGCGAGCGGGCCGCCGACGGCGAGTCCGTCACCGCCCGCGTGCACCCCGCGATGATCCCGCTCAGCCACCCCCTCGCCTCCGTCCGCGGCGCCTACAACGCCGTCTTCGTCGAGGCCGACGCCGCAGGTCAGCTGATGTTCTACGGGCCTGGCGCCGGTGGTTCCCCGACTGCCTCCGCGGTGCTGGGCGACCTCGTCGCCGTCTGCCGCAACAAGCTCGCCGAGTCGACCGGGCCCGGCGAGTCCGCGTACGCGCAGCTGCCGGTCTCGCCCATGGGCGACGTCGTCACGCGCTACCACATCAGCCTCGACGTGGCCGACAAGCCGGGCGTACTCGCCCAGGTCGCGACGGTCTTCGCCGAGCACGGCGTATCCATCGACACGGTGCGCCAGCAGGGCAAGGACGGCGAGGCATCGCTCGTCGTCGTCACCCACCGTGCGTCCGACGCCTCCCTCAGCGGGACCGTCGAGGCGCTGCGCAACCTCGACACCGTGCGGGGTGTCGCCAGCATCATGCGGGTTGAAGGAGAGTAACCAGCAATGACCCACCAGTGGCGCGGAATCATCGAGGAGTACCGGGACAGGCTGCCGGTCTCCGACAGCACGCCGGTCGTGACGCTCCGCGAGGGCGGTACGCCGCTCGTGCCCGCGCAGGTGCTCTCCGAGCGCACGGGCTGCGAGGTCCACCTCAAGGTCGAGGGTGCGAACCCGACCGGGTCCTTCAAGGACCGCGGCATGACCATGGCGATCAGCAAGGCCAAGGAGGAGGGCGCGCAGGCTGTCATCTGCGCCTCCACCGGCAACACGTCGGCGTCGGCCGCCGCCTATGCCGTACGCGCGGGCATGGTCAGCGCCGTCCTCGTGCCGCAGGGCAAGATCGCGCTCGGCAAGATGGGCCAGGCGCTGGTGCACGGCGCGAAGATCCTGCAGGTCGACGGCAACTTCGACGACTGTCTGACGCTGGCCCGCGGACTGTCCGAGAACTACCCGGTGGCGCTGGTCAACTCGGTCAACCCGGTGCGTATCGAGGGTCAGAAGACCGCGGCGTTCGAGATCGTGGACATGCTCGGCGACGCGCCGGACATACACGTCCTGCCGGTGGGCAACGCGGGCAACATCACCGCGTACTGGAAGGGCTACACCGAATACGCCGCGGACAAGGTCGCCTCGCAGACCCCCCGAATGTGGGGTTTCCAGGCCTCCGGCTCCGCTCCGATCGTGCGCGGCGAGGTCGTCAAGGACCCGTCGACCATCGCGACCGCGATTCGCATCGGCAACCCCGCGTCCTGGAAGTTCGCGCTGGCCGCGCGGGACGAATCGGGCGGTCTCATCGACGAGGTGACGGACCGTGAGATTCTGCGCGCCTACCGGCTGTTGGCCTCCCAGGAAGGCGTCTTCGTCGAGCCCGCGTCGGCAGCGTCCGTCGCCGGTCTGCTGAAGGCCGCCGAGCAGGGCAAGGTCGACCCGGGCCAGACGATCGTCTGCACGGTCACCGGCAACGGCCTCAAGGACCCGGACTGGGCCGTCGCGGGCGCACCGCAGCCGGTCACGGTCCCGGTCGACGCGGCCGCTGCGGCGGAGCGCCTGGGCCTCGCGTAGGACCCTGCAGGAGCCGGGCGGCAGGCTCCGCGGGACGCAGCCGGGTCCGGCAGCGGCCGGACCCGGACCCCCTCCGACCCGGGCATTTGCCCACGGGGGGTGCACAGGGGGCTTTCGACACGCATCGTGCGCCTCCTGTGCGCCCTATGTCGCCACTGAACCTTCCTTCGATAGGCTGTACCGAACCCACCCTGCCGCGCATGCCGCGGAGCCGCCGCCTTCCGCGGCCGTCGGGTGTTCGGTTCGTCTTGCAGTGCATCGAAATCTCGCCAAACCCCGCAGTTCAAGGAGAGTCATCGAGCGATGGCCGGTCCCGCGTTCCGCGCCGCCGCCGTCCGGGTGCGCGTCCCCGCCACCAGCGCCAATCTCGGTCCGGGCTTCGACGCCTTCGGCCTGTCGCTGGGGCTGTTCGACGACGTCGTCCTCCGGGTGGCCGATTCCGGCCTGAACATCGACATCGCAGGTGAGGGCAGCGAGACGCTCCCACGCGACGAGAGCCATCTGCTCGTCCGCTCGCTGCGTACCGCCTTCGACCTGCTGGGCGGACAGCCGCGCGGCCTCGAGGTCGTCTGCGCCAACCGCATCCCGCACGGCCGCGGCCTCGGCTCCTCGTCGGCCGCCATCTGCGCAGGCATCGTCGCCGCGCGCGCCGTGACGATAGGCGGCGACACCAAGCTCGACGACGCCGCACTGCTGGAGCTCGCCACCGAGATCGAGGGGCACCCCGACAACGTCGCAGCGTGCCTGCTCGGCGGGTTCACACTCTCCTGGATGGAGGGCGGCGCGGCCCGCGCGATCAGAATGGACCCCGCAGATTCCATCGTTCCGGTGGTTTTCGTACCGGGAAAGCCGGTGCTCACCGAGACCGCACGCGGACTGCTGCCGCGCACCGTCCCGCATGTGGACGCCGCGGCCAACGCGGGCCGGGCGGCCCTGCTCGTCGAGGCCCTGACCAGGCGCCCCGAGCTGCTGCTGCCCGCCACCGAGGACCGGCTGCACCAGGAGTACCGCGCCCCCGCCATGCCGGAGAGCGCCGCCCTGGTGGAGCGGCTGCGGGCCGACGGGGTGCCCGCAGTGATCTCCGGCGCCGGCCCCACGGTCCTGGCGCTGGCGGACGGCGCGACGGCCGACAAGGTCGCCCGACTGGCGGGGGAGGGCTGGGCGGCCAACCGGCTGGCCCTCGACGCCGCCGGCGCGAGTGTGCTGCCGCTTGCGCCCTGACACACGGTTGCCGGATTGCGAGAGGGGGAATGATTGTTGGATCCGGTAGTGTTAACCTCAAGTCTGCACCCGACCCCACCATGGCGAGGTGCCTTGTGTCCCCGTCCGGGACAGACACTCCTCCGCGAGGCTCCCAAGCAGTTTCATGCACAGGCACCGAGTGCCGTGCATTGAGCGGCCTGCAGAGCGGGGGACCTCCTGGGGACACCTCCGGCGCCAGCCGGGGGAGTCAGCTGGGGGCGCTCCGGAACCGGCGTGACCGAGCCGCGTGACGGCTTCGGGCATCGCCAATCACCAGATATCTCTCCGCCGCGTAGGCGGACAACCGCCCCGGTACGGTCCACCAAGCACGGACCATCTGCCGGACAGCACAACCGGTCGCCGAGCCAGACAGGCCGACGTCCGCTCCAGGGAAGGACCCTTCGTGAGCGACACCACCGATCTGATGGGCGTGAGTGCCGACAGCACGGTCGAAACCGCTGCTGCGCCCGCCACGGACGCATCTGCTGCGCCTGCCTCCGGTGCCGGCTCCCGGCGGCGCCGCGGTACCGGCCTTGAGGGCATGGTGCTGGCCGAGCTGCAGCAGGTCGCATCCGGCCTCGGCATCAGGGGCACTGCGCGTATGCGCAAGAGCCAGCTGATCGAGGTCATCAAGGAGGCGCAGGCCGGGGGTGGGTCCCAGGCCGCTTCGGACGCCCCCGCCAAGAGCGCTGCCGCCTCGACCGAGACCAAGCCGAAGCGCCGCGCCACCTCCAAGGCCCGTACCGGCGACGAGTCCGCGGCCGGTGACAAGGCCGAGAAGGCCGTACAGGGCGAGGGCGACAAGGCCGCCGCGAAGGCCGTGGCCCAGCAGCAGATCGAGATCCCGGGCCAGCCCGCCAGCGACGACGCCCCCGCCGGGGAGCGCCGCCGGCGTCGCGCCACCGCCGAGGCCGGGGCCCCCGAGGCCCAGGCCGCCGTTGCCGTGGCCGAGCCGAAGACCGAGCCCAAGACCGAGACCGCCAAGGGCGACGGCCAGGGCGACGGTTCCGCGGACGGCGGCGCGGAGGGCCGCCGTGACCGCCGTGACCGCGACCGTGACCGTGGGCGCGGCAGGGACCGCGACCGCCGGGGCAAGGGCGATGAGCAGCAGGGCGGCGGTGGCCAGCAGCGCCAGCAGCCGGGCGGCGGCCGCCAGGACCGGCAGCAGCAGGACGACGACGACTTCGACGGTCGCGGCCGTGGCCGCCGCGGCCGCTACCGCGACCGCCGGGGCCGTCGCGGCCGCGACGACGTCCAGGAGCCGCAGATCGGCGAGGACGACGTCCTGATCCCCGTCGCGGGCATCCTGGACATCCTCGACAACTACGCGTTCATCCGGACGTCGGGCTACCTCCCGGGTCCCAACGACGTGTACGTGTCCCTCGCCCAGGTCCGCAAGAACGGTCTGCGCAAGGGTGACCACGTCACCGGTGCCGTGCGCCAGCCCAAGGAAGGCGAGCGCCGTGAGAAGTTCAACGCGCTGGTCCGCCTGGACTCCGTCAACGGCATGGCGCCCGAATCCGGGCGCGGGCGGCCGGAGTTCAACAAGCTGACGCCGCTGTACCCGCAGGACCGGCTCCGTCTGGAGACCGACCCGGGCGTGCTGACCACCCGGATCGTCGACCTCGTCGCGCCGATCGGCAAGGGCCAGCGTGGTCTGATCGTCTCGCCGCCGAAGGCCGGCAAGACCATGATCATGCAGGCGATCGCGAACGCGATCACGCACAACAACCCCGAGTGCCACCTGATGGTCGTCCTCGTCGACGAGCGTCCGGAAGAGGTCACCGACATGCAGCGGTCGGTCAAGGGCGAGGTCATCTCCTCGACCTTCGACCGCCCGGCCGAGGACCACACCACGGTCGCCGAGCTCGCCATCGAGCGCGCGAAGCGCCTGGTGGAGCTGGGTCACGACGTCGTCGTACTGCTCGACTCGATCACGCGTCTGGGCCGTGCGTACAACCTCGCCGCCCCGGCCTCCGGCCGCATCCTGTCCGGTGGTGTCGACTCGACCGCGCTGTACCCGCCGAAGCGCTTCTTCGGTGCCGCGCGCAACATCGAGGACGGCGGCTCGCTGACCATCCTGGCCACCGCGCTGGTCGACACCGGCTCGCGCATGGACGAGGTGATCTTCGAGGAGTTCAAGGGCACCGGCAACATGGAGCTCAAGCTCGACCGGAAGCTCGCCGACAAGCGCATCTTCCCGGCGGTGGACGTGGACGCGTCCGGTACCCGTAAGGAAGAGATCCTGCTCAGCGGCGAGGAGCTCAACATCGTCTGGAAGCTGCGCCGGGTGCTGCACGCGCTCGACCAGCAGCAGGCGATCGAGCTGCTGCTCGACAAGATGAAGCAGACGAAGTCGAACGCCGAGTTCCTGCTGCAGATCCAGAAGACGACGCCGGCGCCGGGCAACAACGACTGACGTCGGCAACGCGCGTGCTAGGCCGATGACGCGCAGCTAAAGCAGGGGCAAAAGGGCCGCCACCGTTACGTATGTGATGGTGGCGGCCCTCTGTTGTGCGTGGGAACCGGTGTACGATCACGCCACTCTCACACTTCGCCGAAGCATCTCCACGCTCCGCCCGCCATCGGTCTCGGGCGCTTCGGCCTCTGAACTCATGCCTTTGAGGGGGGACTTGAGTGGACACCCGCATGTCCGGGGGCGGTCGGCACAGACGCCGCATACGCATAGCGATACCCACAGCAGCCGCCGCGCTGGCCGCCGCTGTCGCCGCCGCGGTACTGATGTCGCCCGCCGACGCGGCCACGCCGCTGCCTCAGCCGACCGTCAAGCCCGCCACGACGTCGCCGACGCTCAGCGAGCTCGAGAAGCGGGTCGCGGGCGCGGTGGCCGGTGACGACACGGCCGGCAAGACGTCGCAGTCGTCGTACAGCTCGAGCACCACGAGCAGCTCGGGTACGAGCACCGGAACCGTCGACGCGAAGGTCATCGGCGGCACCGACACCAGCATCACCACGGCGCCCTGGATGGCCCAGCTCTGGTACTACGACGACCAGGGCACCGCCGACGAGAGCGACGACCTCGGCTTCTTCTGCGGCGGCGCCGTCGTCGCGCCGACGAAGATCCTCACCGCCGCGCACTGCGTCAAGGGCTACAACTGGAAGGCCCACGGCGCGATCGTCACCAACACGGCGCAGCTGCCGACCACGGACGACGCGGGCAACACCGACCTGCACGGCGGCACCGTCTCCGGCGTATGGCGGCAGTGGAACCACTCGTCGTACAACGCGACGACCATCGACAACGACATCGCCGTCCTGACGCTGCCGAACCCGATCACGGCCAAGCCGATCCGGATCACGACGTCGGGTGACACCGCGTCGTACGCCGCCGGCACCCAGGCCAAGGTCTACGGCTGGGGCCGCACCAGCTCCACCAGCCAGGACATCTCCGAGACGCTGAAGTCGGCCACGCTGCCGGTCCAGTCCGACACCACCTGCACCGGCGCCTTCGGCAGTCACTTCGTCAAGGGCCACATGGTGTGCGCGGGCGAGCCCGCGACCGGCAGCGACGAGGGCACCGTATCGGCGTGCAACGGCGACTCCGGCGGCCCGCTCGTGGTCAACAACCGCATCGTCGGTGTGGTGTCCTGGGGCGTCGAGGACTGCGTGGCCGAGGGCGCGTACAGCGTGTTCAGCAAGGTGAGCACCTATGTCGGCGCCACCTACCCGCGCATCGACGACACCAACCTGAACGGTGACCACCGGGCCGACCTCTGGCTGCGCCAGGACTCCAACGACGAGGGCTTCGAGAAGGACTCCAAGGGCACCTCGTTCGGCGCGCGCATCTCCTGGGGCAACTGGAGCGGCGTCAACCTGGTCCTGCAGACCGACCTCAACCGGGACGGGTACCAGGACCTCGTGATGCGGCGCAGCGCCGACGGCGCCATGTTCTGGTCGCACTACATCCCGTCCACCGGTAACTGGGGCACCAACCGGATCTTCGACAACTGGAAGACCCGCACCCGCGTCGTGGCACCCGGCGACGTCACCGGTGACGCCCTGCCCGACCTGCTGTCGGTCGACTCCGGCGGCTACCTGTGGATCTACCCGGGCAAGGGCAACGGCACCTTCTCGACCCGCGTCAAGGTCGGCTCCGGCTGGAACCAGTACAACTCCCTGCGCGGCCACGGCGACTTCACCGGTGACGGCAAGGCCGACCTGATCGCGCGCTCCAAGAGCAACTCGTACGTCTACCTGTACAAGGGCACCGGCAAGGCCGGCACCGGAGCGTTCTCCAGCCGCATCAAGGTGCGCACCTGGAGCGGCTACAACGCCTTCGACGCCCCGGGCGACGTGACAGGCGACGGCAAGGCCGACTTCCTGGCCCGTACGCCCGGCGGAACGCTGTACCTCTACCCGGGCACCGGCAAGGCCACCAGCGAGATCTTCGCCACAAGGATCAACGTCGGCACCGGCTTCCAGCGGTACGACATCTTCGGCTGAAACCGCAGGTGAACGCCGGACAACCCGGCGTCGCCGACTACGCACTGTGCCCACCGCCGTACGCGGTGGGCACAGTGCGTTGTGCAACCCTGCATGCGGTTTCCCCGTCTGACAAACCGAACGAGCCAGGGCCTGACGCCGAAAGCGGGGGGTATCCGACCCAACGAGGACTGAGGAGCACATGCCCGACCAGATGACGCCGGCCACCCAGCAGCCGACACGAAGCCGCCGAGCGAAGGGGCGGCGGCGCAAGCCGCGCTCCGGGCGGAGCAGGGCTGTCGTCATCGCCGCCTGGGCGGCGGCGGGCCTGGTGGTCCTCGGCGGCACCGGCCTCGGGTACGTGTACGTCAAGCTCAACGGCAACATCCAGGGCGTCGACATCAACGCCGCGCTCGGCACCGAGCGGCCGCAGAACGTCGACAACGGCTCGATGGACATCCTCGTCCTCGGCTCCGACTCGCGCTCCGGCAAGAACTCCCGGTACGGCAAGGACGAGGGCACCGCCCGCTCCGACACGGCGATGGTCGTGCACGTCTACGAGGGCCACAAGAAGGCGAGCGTCGTCTCCATACCCCGCGACACCCTCGTCACCCGGCCCACCTGCACCGACAGCAAGGGTGACAAGGTCCCGGGCGGCCGGGAGCTGATGTTCAACACGGCGTACCAGGTCGGCGGCCCCGCCTGCGCCGTCAAGACCGTCGAGTCGATGTCCGGCATCCGTATGGACCACTACATCGAGGTCGACTTCACGGGCTTCAAGAAGCTCATCGACACGCTCGGCGGCGTCGACATCACCACCAAGCAGGCCATCGACGACGACAAGAGCCATCTGCATCTGAAGGCCGGCAAGCACACCCTGACCGGTGAGCAGGCCCTCGGCCTCGTCCGCACCCGGCACGGCGTCGGCGACGGCAGCGACCTCGGCCGCATCCAGCTGCAGCAGGCCTTCATCAAGGCGCTGATCAGGCAGGTCAAGGAGGTCGGTGTCTTCAGCAGCCCGAAGAAGCTCTACGACCTCGCGGACACCGCCACCAGCGCCGTCACCACCGACTCCGACCTGGACTCGGTCAAGAGCCTCGCCGGGTTCGCGAGCGGCCTGAAGAACATCGGCGCCGGCGACATGAAGATGATCACGCTGCCCGTCCAGTACGACCCCGCGAACCTCAACCGCGTCCTGCCGCTCGAGAAGCAGGACCGGAAGGTGTGGGCCGCGCTCGAGGCGGACAAGCCCATCCCGGCCTCCGCCGTCAAGGACTCCGCGGGCGACAAGGGCTCGGCCGGCTCCGTGGTGAGCAGCGGCTGAGCGCCGGCACACAAGCCCCGGGAAGCCCTCGGAACAGATCCGGAATAGATGCGGCCCCACCCCGGTTTTGGGGGATGCGGCCAGTCCTGGCAGACTGGTACGTCGGCTCCGGTTCACGCTTCCGCATTCCGCGGCTGCGACCCGGCGCCCTCCCGATACCTAGGAGACACCTTGAAGCGCGACATCCACCCCGAGTACGTCGAGACGCAGGTCAGCTGCACCTGTGGCGCGTCGTTCACCACCCGTAGCACGATCGGCAGCGGCACCATCCGCGCCGAGGTCTGCTCCGAGTGCCACCCGTTCTACACGGGCAAGCAGAAGATCCTCGACACCGGTGGCCGTGTGGCCCGCTTCGAGGCCCGCTTCGGCAAGAAGGCTGCCGGCTCCAAGAAGTAGCGAGCCACCTGCGCCGGTCCTCGGCGCGCCTCTCGGGGCGCGCCGGGACCGGCGTTTTTGGTCGGTCCGTTCGGTGGTTGGTCCGGGGTCTCTCCCGGGACAGCGACAACCCCATTTTCGTACGTACATCAGGAGCCCGGAGATGTTCGAGGCGGTCGAGGAACTCATCGGCGAACACGCCGATCTGGAGAAGCAGCTCGCCGACCCGTCGGTCCACGCCGACCAGGCCAACGCGCGCAAGCTCAACAAGCGCTACGCCGAGCTGACCCCGATCGTCGCCGCGTACCGCTCCTGGAAGCAGACCGGCGACGACATCGAGACCGCCCGCGAGTTCGTCGCCGACGACCCCGACTTCGCCGCCGAGGTCAAGGACCTGGAGCAGCAGCGCGAGGAGCTCACCGAGAAGCTGCGGCTGCTGCTGATCCCGCGCGACCCCAGCGACGACAAGGACGTCATCCTCGAGATCAAGGCGGGCGCGGGCGGCGACGAGTCGGCGCTGTTCGCCGGTGACCTGCTGCGCATGTATCTGCGGTACGCCGAGCGCGTCGGCTGGAAGACCGAGATCATCGATGCCACCGAGTCCGAGCTCGGCGGCTACAAGGACGTCCAGGTCGCCGTGAAGACCAAGGGCAACGCCACGCCCGAGCCCGGCCAGGGCGTCTGGGCCCGGCTCAAGTACGAGGGCGGGGTGCACCGCGTGCAGCGCGTGCCCGCGACCGAGTCGCAGGGCCGTATCCACA
This sequence comes from Streptomyces himalayensis subsp. himalayensis, assembly GCF_013778455.1. Classification (GTDB taxonomy): domain Bacteria; phylum Actinomycetota; class Actinomycetes; order Streptomycetales; family Streptomycetaceae; genus Streptomyces; species Streptomyces himalayensis. Next base: position 387,028 of record NZ_JACEHE010000001.1, read on the forward strand.
CCTCCGCGGCCGGTGTCCTCGTGACCCCCGAGGCGGAGGAGATCGACGTCGAGATCAACCCGAACGACCTGCGCATCGACGTCTACCGGTCGTCGGGTCCTGGCGGTCAGTCCGTGAACACGACCGACTCCGCGGTCCGCATCACCCACATCCCGACCGGTGTCGTCGCCTCCTGCCAGAACGAGAAGAGTCAGCTGCAGAACAAGGAGCAGGCCATGCGTATCCTGCGCTCCAGGCTGCTCGCCGCGGCTCAGGAGGAGGCGGAGAAGGAGGCCGCGGACGCCCGTCGCAGCCAGGTCCGTACCGTCGACCGCTCCGAGAAGATCCGTACGTACAACTTCCCGGAGAACCGCATCTCGGACCACCGCGTCGGCTTCAAGGCGTACAACTTGGACCAGGTGCTCGACGGCGAACTCGACGCCGTGATCCAGGCTTGCGTCGACGCGGACTCGGCCGCGAAGCTCGCTGCCACGTCGTAGACCGTCGTCAGCCCGGCCCTGTAAGCCCAGACCGTGCAACGCAACCCGTAAGCCGTCCCTCGTACCGCAACTCGTAGACCAGACTCGACAACCGCTCTGCCCCGGAGGACCAGCGTGCAGCAACACATGGGGGGGCGACCCCCGAACCCCCGCGGCGTGCTGCTCGCGGAGGTGGCCCAGGCCACCCGGCGGCTGGCCGACGCCGGCGTGCCGTCGCCGCGCAACGACGCGGAGGAGCTCGCCGCCTTTGTGCACGGCGTGAAGCGGGGCGAGCTGCACACGGTCAAGGACGCGGACTTCGACGCCCGCTACTGGGAGGCCATCGCGCGCCGGGAGGCCCGCGAGCCGCTCCAGCACATCACCGGGCGGGCGTACTTCCGCTATCTGGAGCTTCAGGTGGGGCCCGGCGTCTTCGTGCCGCGGCCGGAGACCGAGTCCGTCGTCGGCTGGGCGATAGACGCCGTGCGTGCGATGGACGTCGTGGAGCCGCTGATCGTGGACCTGTGCGCGGGTTCCGGGGCGATCGCCCTCGCCATGGCGCAGGAGGTGCCGCGGTCCCGGGTGCACGCCGTGGAGCTCTCCGATGACGCCCTCGTGTGGACCCGTAAGAACGCCGCGGGCTCCCGGGTCACCGTCCACCAGGGCGACGCGCTCGCCGCGCTGCCCGAGCTCAACGGCCAGGTCGACCTCGTCATCTCCAACCCGCCGTACATCCCGCTCACGGAGTGGGAGTACGTCGCCCCCGAGGCCCGTGACCACGACCCCGAACTCGCCCTCTTCTCCGGCGAGGACGGGCTCGACACCATCCGCGGTCTCGAGCGCACCGCCCACCGGCTGCTGCGTCCCGGCGGCGTCGTCGTCGTCGAGCACGCCGACACCCAGGGTGGCCAGGTGCCGTGGATCTTCAACGAGGAGGCGGGCTGGGCCGACGCGGCCGACCATCCCGACCTCAACAACCGGCCGCGCTTTGCGACCGCACGTAAGGCGCTGCCATGAGCGCCGCAGCTTTGATCCAGGTCAAGATCCAGTACGTGTACTTCGTGTACGAGGAGGCTCGCTAAATGGCACGGCGATACGACACCAACGACGCTACGGACCGCACCACCGGTCTGCGTGAGGCCGCGTCCGCCGTCCGCCGTGGCGACCTGGTCGTGCTGCCCACCGACACCGTGTACGGCATCGGGGCCGACGCGTTCAGCTCCGAGGCGGTCGCCGATCTGCTGGCGGCCAAGGGGCGCGGGCGCAACATGCCCACGCCCGTTCTCATCGGCTCCCCGAACACGCTGCACGGGCTCGTCACCGACTTCTCCGAGCAGGCGTGGGAGCTCGTCGACGCCTTCTGGCCGGGCGCGCTGACGCTGGTCGCCAAGCACCAGCCGTCGCTCCAGTGGGACCTGGGGGACACCCGTGGCACCGTCGCCGTGCGCATGCCGCTGCACCCGGTCGCCATCGAGCTGCTGACGGAGGTCGGCCCGATGGCCGTGTCGTCGGCGAACCTCACCGGTCACCCCGCCCCCGAGGACTGCGACGCCGCGCAGGAGATGCTCGGCGACTCCGTCTCCGTGTACCTGGACGGCGGGCCGACGCCCGGCAACGTGCCGTCGTCGATCGTCGACGTGACGGGCAAGGTGCCGTTGCTGCTGCGTGCGGGTGCGCTGGACGCCGACGAGCTCCGCAAGGTCGTACCCGACCTCGAGGTGGCCAATTGACAGCCCCTGACGCGGGGCGTGGCATAGGCACGGGGGTCTTCGGGGACGGGGACACATTCCGCATCCTCCACGTCAGCACCGGCAACGTGTGCCGCTCGCCGATCACCGAGCGGCTGACCCGCCATGCCCTGGCGGACCGGCTCGGTGACCGGTTGATCGGCGGCCTGATCGTGGAGAGCGCGGGCACGTGGGGCCACGAGGGCGCCCCGATGGAGACCAACGCGGAGGCCGTCCTCGCCGAGTTCGGCGCGGACGCCAGCGGGTTCGTGGGGCGCGAGCTCCTCGATGACCACGTCATCCGTGCCGACCTCGTGCTGACCGCGACCCGCGACCACCGGGCGCAGGTCATCTCGATGGGGCACTCGGCGGGTCTGCGCACCTTCACGCTCAAGGAGTTCACGCGGCTCGTGCAGGCCATAGACCCCGCGACGCTGCCCGACCCGGACGAGGGCGTGGTCGCGCGTGCGCGGGCGCTGGTGCGGGCTGCGGCGGCTCTACGCGGGTGGCTTCTGGCGCCGAGCGTCGAGGCCGACGAGGTGTACGACCCGTACGGGGCGCCGTTGCCGTTCTTCCGGTCCATCGGGGACGAGATCCATGAGGCGCTGGAGCCGGTGGTGACCGCCCTGACGGGCGTGCCGGCCCGCATGTAGCGCTGCCCGCCGCCTCCGCCCGCTGTGGGCGTACGCCGCCCCCCGCTGTGCCCACCCTCCCCCAGCTACCGCTGGGAGGTGCCCCCAGCCCAGCGGAACGCCTGCCCACAGTGGTTGGCGGCAACGGTGGCGGCGCGTCCCTCGTCGCGCCCGGGTGAACGGGCGGGCGGGGCAAGGTCCCCGGCCCTACATTGGACGTAGCCCACCGTCCAGGTCCGGAGCGTGCCATGTCGGTGACCGAATCAGGGGTGTCAGGCGTCGTGCGGCCCGTGGGGCCCGACTTCGACGCGCTGCGGCGTCAGGACCCGGAGCTCGCCGAGGTGCTCCTGGGGGAGCAGGCACGCCAGTGCTCGGCGCTCCAGCTCATCGCCGCCGAGAACTTCACCTCGCCCGCCGTCCTCGCGGCGCTCGGCTCCCCGCTCGCCAACAAGTACGCCGAGGGGTACCCCGGCGCCCGCCACCACGGCGGCTGCGAGTTCGTCGACGTCGCGGAGCGCCTCGCCATCGAGCGGGCGACAGCGCTCTTCGGCGCCGAACACGCCAACGTCCAGTCGCACTCCGGTTCCTCGGCGGTGCTCGCCGCGTACGCGGCCCTGCTGCGGCCGGGCGACACCGTACTGGCCCTCGGCCTCCCGTACGGCGGACACCTCACGCACGGATCGCCCGCCAACTTCTCCGGACGCTGGTTCGACTTCGTCGGCTACGGCGTCGATCCCGAATCGGGGCTCATCGACTACGAGCAGGTGGACGCGCTGGCCCGGAAGCACCGGCCCAAGGCCCTCGTCTGCGGCTCCATCTCGTATCCGCGGCACATCGACTACGCGGCCTTCCGTGACATCGCCGACGAGGTCGGGGCCTTTCTGATCGCCGATTCCGCCCACCCCATGGGACTCGTGGCCGGGGGAGCCGCACCCAGCCCCGTGCCGTACGCGGACGTCGTCTGCGCGACCACGCACAAGGTGCTGCGCGGCCCGCGCGGCGGCATGGTCCTGTGCGGAGCCGGGCTGGCGGAACGTATCGACCGGGCCGTGTTCCCCTTCACACAGGGCGGCGCGCAGATGCACACCATTGCGGCGAAGGCCGTCGCGTTCGGCGAGGCGGCCACCCCGGCGTTCGCCGCGTACGCCCGTCAGGTCGTCGCCAACGCGCGCGTGCTCGCCGACGGGCTGGAGGCCGAGGGGCTCGCGGTCACCACGGGCGGTACGGACACCCATCTCATCTGCGCGGATCCGGCCCCCCTCGGGTTGGAGGGGCGCGCCGCGCGGGGTCGCCTCGCTGCGGCCGGGATCGTGCTGGACACCTGCGCGCTGCCCCACGGCGACGCCCGCGGGCTGCGCCTGGGCACCGCCGCCGTCACCACACAGGGCATGGGCGAGGCGGAGATGGTGCGGATAGGGGCGCTGCTCGCGGCGGTGCTGCGGGAGGAGATCGACAGCCGGCGGGCGCGCGAGGAGGTGCGCGAACTGACGCAGGCTTTTCCGCCGTACCGGAGCTGAAGACGGGTAGGCGCCACGTGTGCCCCGTCACTCATGCAACCATTCTCGCTACCCGAAGGTCCTCCCCCATATGCCGTCGAGGCTAGGGTGTGAGGCTGTGATGGCCAGCGATACCTGTGGGGAAGCCTGTGCGTGAATACCTGCTGACGCTCTGTATCACGGCTGCGGTGACCTACCTGCTGACCGGCCCGGTGCGAAAGTTCGCCATCGTGGCCGGTGCGATGCCGGAGATCCGCGCCCGTGACGTGCACCGCGAACCGACGCCGCGGCTCGGCGGGATCGCGATGTTCTTCGGGCTCTGCGCAGGTCTGCTGGTCGCCAGCCATCTGACGAACCTCAGCACGGTCTTCGAGAACTCCAACGAGCCACGGGCGCTGCTCTCCGGCGCCGCGCTGATCTGGATCATCGGCGTGCTCGACGACAAGTTCGAGATCGACGCGCTGATCAAGCTCGGCGGCCAGATGATCGCCGCGGGCGTCATGGTCATGCAGGGCCTGACGATCCTGTGGCTGCCCGTCCCGGGCGTCGGCTCCGTCTCGCTGACCCAGTGGCAGGGCACCCTGCTGACCGTCGCTCTGGTCGTCGTCACCATCAACGCCGTGAACTTCGTGGACGGCCTCGACGGCCTCGCCTCCGGCATGGTCTGCATCGCGGCCGCGGCGTTCTTCATGTACGCGTACCGCATCTGGTACGGCTACGGCCTCGAGGCCGCCGCCCCCGCGACGCTGTTCGCCGCGATCCTCATGGGCATGTGCCTCGGCTTCCTGCCGCACAACATGCATCCGGCCCGGATCTTCATGGGCGACTCCGGCTCGATGCTCATCGGACTCGTGCTGGCCGCGGGCGCCATCTCCATCACGGGTCAGGTGGACCCGGACGCGATGGCGCTGTTCGCCGGATCCGAGAAGGCGGCCGTGCACCAGACGGTGCCGGTCTACATCCCGCTGCTGATGCCGCTGACGATCATCGCGATCCCGGCCGCCGACCTGGTGCTGGCGATCGTGCGACGGACTTGGCGCGGCCAGTCGCCGTTCGCGGCCGACCGGGGCCACCTGCACCACCGGCTCCTGGAGATCGGCCACTCCCACAGCCGTGCCGTCCTGATCATGTACTTCTGGTCCGCACTGATCGCCTTCGGCGCCCTGGCCTACTCCGTCAACTCCGCGTCCATGTGGATCGTGCTCACCATAGTGGTACTCAGCGCGGTCGGCCTGGTGCTCCTGCTGCTGCCCCGCTTCACGCCGCGCGCCCCGCGCTGGGCTGAGCGCTTCGTGCCTCCGCGCTACCGCCGGTCGGCCGTGGCCCAGGCAGCCGCCGAGCCCTCTGTCACGTACGCCCTGGCAGCGGCCGCGGAAGCGGAAGCCGCAGCCGGCGAGACAGCGGCCCGCCAGCCGGTGACAGCGGGGAGGGTCGCCGTGGATTCCGCTGAGGGCGAAGCAGTCTCCGGTGCCAGGGCCGCGGGGGAGCAGCGAACGCCTGTGGCCGCAGGGGTCAACGGGGTCAACGGAGCGACGGCCATCGGCGCCCGTTCCCGCTTCCTGGACCGGCACAAGGCGGAAACGTCGCGCTGACCTGGGACGCAGTACACGCCCTAAAGCAGCTCAATACCAGACAAGCAACTCGGCTTTCTGCACAGACGCGCGGGATCCCACTCATGTGTGATGGTCCGCACACTTCCAAGGTAAAGACCTCATCAAATAGATTGTGATACCGTTCACGAGACCCGGGGACAGAGCCGAAGGACCGTAGTGCGACGGTCCATTGGCCCAAGAGTCACCCTTTGCCCGGGACCCCTAAGCTCGTCCATGACGACACCTGCCCCCACCCGCGAGCGGAGTCGCCTCCATGCCGTCCAATGACGCCCGGATCCTTCTTCAGGCCGTTGTGCCCACAGCTGCCGTCGGTGCTGTTGCCGCCGTCGTCAGCGGTGTGGTCGCCGGCGGGAAGGGTGCCATCGGGGCGATCGTCGCGACGCTGGTCGTGATCCTGTTCATGGGCATCGGGATGGTCGTTCTGCAGCGCACTGCCAAATCGCTTCCGCACCTGTTCCAGGCGATGGGACTCCTGCTCTACGCGACGCAGATCCTGCTGCTGTTCGTCTTCCTGGCGATGTTCAAGAACACCACCCTGTTCCACCCCAAGGCCTTCGCTTTCACGCTCCTCGCGGCCACCCTCGTGTGGATCGCGGCGCAGACGCGTGCGCACATGAAGTCCAAGATCCTCTACGTCGAACCGGACTCCTCGACGGGCAGCAAGCCCGAAAAGACGGGGCCGTCGTCGTGAAGGGTAGGGCCGGGATAAATACGCGGTTGAGAGCCTGCTATCGTCCGGTTCCAACTGCGGCACTGCGGGCGCGGGCATCTGAGCTGACGCCTGCTCTAGCGCGAGGCTCGATGCCGGACCGCCGCCCCCACATCCGTAACACCAGTCCAGTGCCGAACCGCGGCTGCGCGCCGCGCCGACACAACGAGGTTGCCGTACCTATGCGCCACGCTGAAGGAGCCCGCGGTGAGTGCTGACCCGACGCAGGTGCTCGCCTTCGAGACCGACTGCCACATCTTCGACGGTTGTGGATTCCCGGCTCCCGGCCTGCACTCGTTCCTGTTCGAGCCCCTGTGGGGCAACCCGGACAGCAACCTGTACTTCAACAAGCCCATGCTGCTGGCGCTGCTCGGCTCGATCATCGTCGTCGGCTTCTTCTGGGCCGCGTTCCGCAAGCCGAAGGTTGTCCCGGGCAAGCTTCAGATGGTCGCCGAGGCCGGCTACGACTTCATCCGGCGCGGCGTCGTCTACGAGACCATCGGCAAGAAGGAAGGCGAGAAGTACGTCCCGCTGGTCGTCTCGCTGTTCTTCTTCATCTGGATGATGAACCTCTGGTCGATCATTCCGGTCGCCCAGTTCCCGGTGACGTCGATCATCGCGTACCCGATGGTTCTCGCCCTGATCGTCTATGTCCTGTGGGTCTCGCTGACCTTCAAGCGGCACGGCTTCGTCGGCGCCTTCAAGAACTTCACCGGCTACGACAAGTCGCTCGGCCCGGTCCTCCCGCTGGCCATGTTCATCGAGTTCCTCTCGAACCTGATCGTCCGGCCCTTCACGCACGCCGTCCGACTCTTCGCGAACATGTTCGCGGGCCACACGCTGCTGCTGCTCTTCACGATCGCCAGCTGGTACCTGCTGAACGGCATCGGCATCGCCTACGCCGGTGTGTCTTTCATCATGGTCATCGTGATGACGGCCTTCGAGCTCTTCATCCAGGCGCTGCAGGCGTACGTCTTCGTGCTCCTGACCTGCACCTTCATTCAGGGCGCGCTCGCCGAGCACCACTGAGCCAACCGCCCCTGCACAACCCCCCAGATCGTCCGGTGGCCAACCCCCGCCGGTCCGTACAGAGAAGGAAGAATCAGCATGGCTGCCACTGAGACCCTCGCCGCCGTCTCCGGCTCCCTCGGCTCCATCGGCTACGGCCTCGCCGCGATCGGCCCCGGCGTGGGCGTCGGCATCATCTTCGGTAACGGCACCCAGGCCCTGGCCCGTCAGCCCGAGGCCGCCGGTCTGATCCGTGCGAACCAGATTCTCGGCTTCGCCTTCTGTGAGGCGCTCGCCCTCATCGGCCTGGTCATGCCGTTCGTCTACGGCACCTGATCGTCTGATCAACGACCAGACCACTAGACGAAAGGCACTCTGATGAGCCCACTGCTCAATATCGCGGCTGAGGAGACGCAGAACCCCCTCGTCCCGCCGCTTCCCGAGCTCGTCATCGGCCTGATCGCCTTCGTCATCGTCTTCGGTCTGCTCGCCTGGAAGCTCCTCCCGAACATCAACAAGGTTCTGGAAGAGCGCCGCGAGTCGATCGAGGGCGGTATCGAGAAGGCCGAGGCCGCTCAGACCGAGGCCCAGAGCGTGCTCGAGCAGTACAAGGCTCAGCTCGCCGAGGCACGGCACGAGGCCGCGCGCCTGCGCCAGGAGGCACAGGAGCAGGGCGCCACGCTCATCGCCGAGATGCGCGCGGAGGGTCAGCGGCAGCGTGAGGAGATCATCGCCGCCGGTCACGCGCAGATCGAGGCCGACCGCAAGGCCGCCGCGCTCACGCTGCGCCAGGACGTCGGCCGACTGGCCACCGACCTGGCCGGCAAGCTCGTCGGTGAGTCCCTCGACGACCACGCACGGCAGAGCCGCACCATCGACCGCTTCCTCGACGAGCTCGAGGAGAAGGCCGAGGCAAGTCGATGACTGCGCACGGAGCGAGCCGCGAAGCCCTGGCCGCCGCACGTGAGCGTCTCGACGCGCTGACGGACAGCACGTCCGTCGACGCGGCCCGGCTGGCCGACGAGCTGGCCGCGGTCACCGCGCTGCTCCACCGCGAGGTGTCGCTGCGTCGGGTCCTCACCGACCCGGCGCAGCCCGGCGACGCCAAGGCGGAGCTGGCGGGGCGCCTGCTGGGTTCTCAGGTCGGCGGCGAGACCATCGACCTGGTGTCCGGAATGGTGCGCTCCCGCTGGTCGCAGTCGCGCGACCTGGTGGACGTGCTCGAGGAGCTGGCGAGCATCGCCGACCTCACCGCCGCGCAGAAGGCGGGCACGCTCGACAACGTCGAGGACGAGCTGTTCCGGTTCGGCCGGATCGTCTCCTCGAACACCGAGCTGCGCGCCGCGCTGACGGATCGCGCCGCGACCGCCACCGCCAAGAGCGAGCTGCTGCGCAGCCTGCTGGGCGGCCGTGCCGAGGCTGTGACCGAGCGGTTGGTCGAGCGTCTTGTGACGAAGCCGCGGGGACGTAGCCTGGAAGCGGGACTCGAGTCCCTCTCCAAGCTCGCCGCGGCGCGTCGGGACCGCCTGGTCGCCGTCGTCACCTCGGCTGTGCCGCTGTCGGACCGGCAGAAGCAGCGTCTGGGCGCAGCCCTGGCGAAGCTCTACGGCCGGCAGATGCATCTCAACCTCGACGTGGACCCGGAGGTCCTCGGCGGGATCCAGGTGCAGGTGGGCGACGAGATCATCAACGGCAGCATCGCGGACCGTCTCGAAGACGCGAAGCGCCGGATGGCCGGCTGACCGGCCGCCACCAACTCAACAAGCAGTGTTTTACGGCCCGAGTTGGGCCGTGCAGAGAATGCAGAGTTTCTGGGGGGAGCCCCCAGAGCCCCCCAAAGAAACTTCGGGCCCAACAAGGAGAGCAGGGAACCCAGATGGCGGAGCTCACGATCCGGCCGGAGGAGATCCGGGACGCGCTGGAGAACTTTGTCCAGTCGTACAAGCCGGACGCGGCCTCGCGCGAGGAGGTCGGTACGGTCACCCTTGCCGGCGACGGCATCGCGAAGGTCGAGGGCCTGCCCTCGGCCATGGCCAACGAACTGCTGAAGTTCGAGGACGGCACCCTCGGCCTCGCCCTCAACCTCGAGGAGCGCGAGATCGGTGCCATCGTCCTCGGTGAGTTCAGCGGCATCGAGGAGGGTCAGCAGGTCACGCGTACCGGCGAGGTCCTGTCCGTCGCCGTCGGCGAGGGCTACCTCGGCCGCGTCGTCGACCCGCTCGGCAACCCGATCGACGGCCTCGGCGAGATCGAGACCACCGGCCGCCGCGCCCTCGAGCTGCAGGCCCCCACGGTCATGCAGCGCAAGTCGGTGCACGAGCCGATGGAGACCGGCTACAAGGCCGTCGACGCAATGACCCCGATCGGCCGTGGCCAGCGTCAGCTGATCATCGGCGACCGCCAGACCGGCAAGACCGCCCTGGCCGTCGACACGATCATCAACCAGCGCGACAACTGGCGCTCGGGCGACCCGAAGAAGCAGGTCCGCTGCGTCTACGTCGCCATCGGCCAGAAGGGCTCCACCATCGCGTCCGTGCGCGGCGCGCTGGAGGAGGCCGGTGCCCTCGAGTACACGACGATCGTCGCGGCCCCGGCGTCCGACCCGGCCGGCTTCAAGTACCTCGCCCCCTACACCGGCTCGGCCATCGGCCAGCAGTGGATGTACGAGGGCAAGCACGTCCTGATCATCTTCGACGACCTGTCGAAGCAGGCCGACGCCTACCGCGCCGTGTCCCTCCTGCTGCGCCGTCCGCCGGGCCGTGAGGCCTACCCGGGCGACGTCTTCTACCTGCACTCCCGTCTGCTGGAGCGCTGCGCGAAGCTGTCGGACGACATGGGCGCCGGCTCGATGACCGGTCTGCCGATCGTCGAGACCAAGGCGAACGACGTGTCGGCGTTCATCCCGACCAACGTCATCTCCATCACCGACGGCCAGTGCTTCCTGGAGTCCGACCTGTTCAACGCCGGTCAGCGTCCGGCCCTGAACGTCGGTATCTCGGTCTCCCGTGTCGGTGGCTCCGCCCAGCACAAGGCTATGAAGCAGGTCTCCGGCCGTCTCCGCGTGGACCTCGCCCAGTTCCGTGAGCTGGAGGCGTTCGCCGCCTTCGGTTCCGACCTGGACGCCGCGTCCAAGGCCCAGCTGGGCCGTGGTCAGCGCATGGTCGAGCTGCTGAAGCAGGCGCAGTACCAGCCGATGGCCACCGAGGACCAGGTCGTCTCCGTCTGGGCCGGCACCACCGGCAAGATGGACGACGTGCCGGTCGAGGACATCCGCCGCTTCGAGCGCGAGATGCTCGACTACCTGCACCGCAAGGAGCAGGGCCTCATGACCTCCATCAAGGAGGGCGGCAAGATGTCGGACGACACCCTGCAGGCCGTGGCCGAGGCGATCGCGGAGTTCAAGAAGCAGTTCGAGACCTCGGACGGCAAGCTGCTCGGCGAAGACACGTCCGCCGCTGCCGCCAAGTGACGACGGAAGGGACCTGACTCATGGGAGCGCAGCTCCGGGTCTACAAGCGTCGCATCCGGTCCGTCACCGCGACCAAGAAGATCACCAAGGCGATGGAGATGATCGCCGCCTCGCGCATCGTCAAGGCGCAGCGCAAGGTGGCGGCCTCCGCGCCGTACGCGACCGAGCTCACCCGCGCGGTCACGGCGGTGGCGACCGGGTCGAACACCAACCACCCGCTGACGACCGAGGCCGAGACGCCGACGCGTGCCGCGGTCCTGCTCGTCACGAGCGACCGTGGTCTGGCCGGCGGCTACAACTCCAACGCCATCAAGGCGGCGGAGCAGCTCACCGGGCGGCTGCGCGGCGAGGGCAAGGAGGTCGACACCTACATCGTCGGCCGCAAGGGTGTCGCCTACTACGGGTTCCGTGAGCGTCCGGTCACGGACTCGTGGACCGGCTTCACCGACGAGCCCTCGTACGCGGACGCCAAGAAGGTCGCGGCCCCGCTGATCGAGGCGATCCAGCAGGAGACGGCCGACGGCGGCGTGGACGAGCTCCACATCGTCTTCACCGAGTTCGTCTCGATGCTGACGCAGACGCCGGTGGACAACCGCCTGCTGCCGCTCAGCCTCGAGAACCTCGAGGAGGGCAAGGAGGAGCTCGCCGCCAAGCACGAGATCCTCCCGCTCTTCGAGTTCGAGCCGTCGGCGGAGGACGTCCTCGACGCCCTGCTGCCGCGGTACGTCGAGAGCCGCATCTACAACGCGCTGCTGCAGTCGGCCGCCTCCAAGCACGCCGCCACGCGGCGCGCGATGAAGTCGGCCACCGACAACGCGGGTGAGCTCATCAACACGCTCTCCCGACTTGCCAACGCGGCCCGCCAGGCCGAAATCACCCAGGAAATCAGCGAGATCGTCGGTGGCGCAGGAGCCCTGGCCGACGCGACCGCGGGGAGTGACAAGTAATGACGACCACTGTTGAGACGGCCACGGCTACGGGCCGCGTCGCCCGGGTCATCGGCCCGGTCGTCGACGTGGAGTTCCCCGTCGACGCGATGCCGGAGATCTACAACGCGCTGCACGTCGAGGTCGCCGACCCGGCCAACGCCGGCGAGAAGAAGACCCTGACGCTCGAGGTCGCGCAGCACCTCGGTGACGGCCTGGTCCGCACGATCTCGATGCAGCCCACCGACGGTCTGGTCCGCCAGGCCTCGGTCGTGGACACCGGCACGGGCATCAGCGTCCCGGTCGGCGACTTCACCAAGGGCAAGGTGTTCAACACCATCGGTGAGGTCCTGAACGTCGACGAGACCTACGACGGCGAGCGCTGGTCCATCCACCGCAAGGCGCCGGCCTTCGACCAGCTCGAGTCCAAGACCGAGATGTTCGAGACCGGTGTCAAGGTCATCGACCTGCTCACCCCGTACGTCAAGGGTGGAAAGATCGGTCTGTTCGGTGGTGCCGGTGTCGGCAAGACCGTGCTGATCCAGGAGATGATCTACCGCGTCGCCAACAACCACGACGGTGTGTCGGTGTTCGCGGGCGTCGGTGAGCGCACCCGTGAGGGCAACGACCTCATCGAGGAGATGTCGGACTCCGGCGTCATCGACAAAACCGCGCTGGTCTTCGGCCAGATGGACGAGCCCCCGGGCACCCGTCTGCGCGTGGCCCTCGCCGGTCTGACCATGGCGGAGTACTTCCGCGATGTGCAGAAGCAGGACGTGCTGTTCTTCATCGACAACATCTTCCGCTTCACGCAGGCCGGTTCCGAGGTGTCGACCCTGCTCGGCCGTATGCCCTCCGCGGTGGGCTACCAGCCGAACCTGGCCGACGAGATGGGTCTCCTCCAGGAGCGCATCACCTCGACCCGTGGTCACTCGATCACCTCGATGCAGGCGATCTACGTCCCCGCGGACGACCTGACCGACCCGGCCCCGGCCACCACCTTCGCCCACCTCGACGCGACGACGGTTCTCTCCCGTCCGATCTCGGAGAAGGGCATCTACCCGGCCGTGGACCCGCTGGACTCCACGTCCCGCATCCTGGACCCGCGCTACATCGCGCAGGATCACTACGACGCCGCCATGCGCGTCAAGACGATCCTGCAGAAGTACAAGGACCTCCAGGACATCATCGCGATCCTCGGTATCGACGAGCTGGGCGAGGAGGACAAGCTCGTTGTCCACCGTGCCCGTCGCGTGGAGCGCTTCCTGTCCCAGAACACGCACGTCGCCAAGCAGTTCACCGGCGTCGACGGTTCGGACGTGTCGCTCGACGAGTCGATCACCGCGTTCAACGCGATCTGCGACGGCGAGTTCGACCACTTCCCGGAGCAGGCGTTCTTCATGTGCGGTGGCATCGAGGACCTCAAGAAGAACGCGAAGGAGCTCGGCGTCTCCTGAGTCCGCTCACTCGAGAGTCCGCTCACTCGAGCGAGTCGTAGGACTCGGCAGAGTGGTGTGACTCGGCAGAGTCGTGTGACTCGCTGAGGGGGACGGGCAGCGTCCCGTCCCCCTCGCCACGCCCACAGCTACACCCTCCGGGGGCCAACCCCGGACCCCCGGCCGAGAGGCTGGGGCGGGCCCCGACGTCTTGACGGCCGGAGCCCTACGCTGCATAGCCCGGGGGCCAACCCCCGGACCCCCGGCCGAGAGGCTGGGGCGGGCCCCGACGTCTTGACGGCCGGAGCCCTACTAGACTTATGACCCAACACCCGGCAGAACCGCCGGGTGGTGACCCGAGGAGCCACCCTTGGCTGCTGAGCTGCACGTCGAGCTGGTCGCTGCCGACCGCCAGGTCTGGTCCGGCGAGGCCACTCTGGTCGTCGCGCGCACCACGTCCGGCGACATCGGCGTCATGCCCGGTCACCAGCCGCTGCTCGGTGTGCTGGAGTCGGGCCCGGTGACGATCCGTACGAGCGACGGCGGGACCGTCGTGGCGGCGGTGCACGGCGGATTCATCTCGTTCGCGGACAACAAGCTGTCGCTGCTGGCCGAGATCGCCGAGCTCTCCGACGAGATCGACGTCCAGCGCGCGGAGCGGGCGCTCGAGCGTGCGCAGACGGAGGCGAACGCCTCCGCCGAGCGGCGCGCGGAGGTCCGACTTCGTGCGGCGGCGGCGCGCTGAGCAGGCGCGCGGAGTTACGTGACTCAGCCGCGGCCGGGACCGGAGAGCTACTCCGGACCGGGCCGCGGCTGAGGCAATGCGGGTGCAATCTGGTTGAGCCGTTACTGATGGGGCGAGGAGGTCGGTGCTGATGATCCTCGCTCTGGTTGTGTGCGGTCTCGTGATCGTGGCGCTGGTGTTGGTGGGGCTCTTTGCCTTCGGGCTGCGCCGACGGCTCATCCAGCGCTCCGGTGGCACCTTCGACTGCAGCCTGCGCTGGAACACCCCGGAAACAGGCGCCCCGGGCGGCGCCGACACCGTCCCCGGCTCCGCCGGCGGGACCCCCACCGGCAAGGGCTGGGGATACGGCATCGCCCGGTACAACGGCGACCGCGTCGAGTGGTTCCGGATCTTCTCGTACGCTCCCCGCCCGCGCCGTATCCTCGAGCGCTCGGCGATCGAGGTGGTCGGCCGCCGCGCCCCCGAGGGCGAGGAGGAGCTCGCGCTGCTCTCCGACGCGATCGTCCTGGCCTGTACGCACCGCGGCACGCGGCTCGAGCTGGCGATGAGCGAGGACGCACTCACCGGTTTCCTGGCATGGCTGGAGGCGGCGCCACCGGGCCAGAGAGTGAACGTGGCCTGACCACGGGAACGAATCACGTGAAGAAGCCGGGGAGACAGGGGGCGTTCCTGTCTCCCCGGCTTCGTTTGTGTGGGCGGTCCGCCGAGCTGTGTGACTACTTCAGGCCGTTGTTGATGGCGGCCACCAGCTCGCCGTTGGCGGTGTCGCCGCTGAACTCCCAGAAGAACGCGCCGCCGAGGCCCTGGTCCTTGGCCCAGCCCATCTTGGAGCGGATGGTGGTCGGGGTGTCGTAGCTCCACCAGTCCGTGCCGCAGTGCCCGTAGGACGTGCCGCCGACCCTGCCGGTCGCCGGGCAGATGGTCTTGAGGACCTTGTAGTCCTCGAAGCCGGCCTCGTAGGTGCCCGCGGCGGGACCGGTCGCCGTGCCGCCCGGCTCCGACTGCGTGACGCCCGTCCAGCCGCGGCCGTAGAAGCCGATACCGAGCAGCAGCTTGGAGGCCGGGACGCCCTGGGCCTTCAACTTGGCGATGGCTGCGGCCGAGTTGAAGCCCTCGGCGGGGATGCCCGGGTACGACGTGAGCGGGGAGTGCGGGGCCGTCGGGCCGTTCGCCGCCCAGGCGCCGAAGAAGTCGTACGTCATCACGTTGTACCAGTTGACGTACCGTGAGGCGGCCCCGTAGTCGACGGCGTCGATCTTGCCGCCGTCCGAGGCGTCCGCGGTGATGGCAGACGTGACGAGGTACTTCGAGCCGAACTTCGCACGCAGCGCGGACATCACGTTCCCGTACCCTGCCGCGCCACTGGTGTCGCAGGTCAGGCCGCAGGCGTTCGGGTACTCCCAGTCGATGTCGATGCCGTCGAAGACATCGGCCCAGCGCGGGTCCTCGACCAGGTCGTAACAGGAGTCGGCGAACGCGGCCGGGTCCTTGGCTGCCTCGGTGAAGCCGCCGGACCAGGTCCAGCCGCCGAAGGACCAGAGCACCTTGATGTTCGGGTACTTGGCCTTGAGCTTGCGGAGCTGGTTGAAGTTGCCGCGGAGCGGCTGGTCCTCGGAGTCCGCGACGCCGTCCACGGACTGCTCGGCGGAGTAGGGCTTCTCGTAGTCGGCCCAGGAGTCGCCGATGGCGCACTTGCCGTCCACGACGTTGCCGAACGCGTAGTTGATGTGCGTGATCTTGCCGGCGGAGCCGGAGGTGACCAGGTTCTTCACGTGGTAGTCGCGGCCGTAGACGCCCCACTCGATGAAGTAGCCAAGCTTGACCTTGGCGGCGGGGCCTGCGATCGCGGCGGTGTCCTCGGCCTTCGTGTCGTTGGCGGCCGCGGTGGGGCTCGCCAGTCCTGCGAGGGCGGCGAGCGGGAGCAGCAGGGTTGCGAAGCCTGCCATGGCTCTGTGCTTGAAGCGCATTCAGCGCCTCCTCGGGGTGCGGTCCGGTCGTAAGGGGAGGGTGAAACCAGGCCTGCGACGCCCGTGAGCGCGCGTGATCGACGGCGCGCACGGTCAGGGACACGTGCGGACCGAGGACTTGTCGGAAATGACACGCTCACCGCAGTGCGGCGAGAATAGAAAGGTCTGGACCATTGGTCAAGGGTCTGGACCATTTGCGGCGCCCGTCCCGGCCGCCTGGACCGATCGGCACGCTCCCCGCCCTGCCCCGGACCGGCTCCCTAGCGTTCGCCCCCCGGCACCCACAGCACGTCGCCGACCTCCTTGTTCGCCGTCCGGGCCAGGATGAACAGCAGATCCGACAGCCGGTTCAGGTAGGTCGCCGTGAGCGGGTTCATCGTCTCGCCGTGTGCCTCCAGCGCCGCCCACGTGGAGCGCTCGGCCCGCCGGACCACCGTGCAGGCCTGGTGCAGCAGCGCCGCGCCCGGCGTACCCCCCGGGAGGATGAAGCTGCGCAGCTTCTCCAGCTGCTCGTTGAAGCGGTCACAGTCCGCCTCGAGACGGTCGACGTAGAACTGCTCGACCCGCAGCGGCGGGAACTTGGGGTCCTCCACCACCGGCGTGGACAGATCCGCGCCCACGTCGAACAGGTCGTTCTGTACACGGACGAGGACCTTGACGATCTCCTCTTCGAGCCCGCCCAGGGCGATCGCCGTGCCGATGACGGCGTTCGCCTCGTTGGCGTCCGCGTACGCCGCGATCCGCAGGTCCGTCTTGGCGGTGCGGCTCATGTCGCCGAGGGCCGTCGTGCCCTTGTCGCCGGTCCTCGTGTAGATGCGTGTCAGGTTGACCATGTGGCCAGCCTAGTGACGCTCCGGCCTCCAGACATATGTGCCGATGCTCACGGTGACCACCGTGGAGCCCACGGTCATGCCCCGACCCGCGGCAGGGGCAGCTGCCGCCTGGGTCTGCCCCGGGGAGGGCATGACGTGACGGGGGTAAGCGTGGGCGCGCGAGGTGCTCCTGCTGCTCGGCGAAACAGAGGCGCTGCTGAGCCGGAAGGGCCTCAACTGTGCGCTACGGGCCCAGGAATGAGCCGTACCGGTGTGATGTCCGTCATGTGAGACGTGACGCGCATCTCTTCACCGCCACAGGGGCCGCCACGGGCGCTAATGTCCGCCGAAGGGTCGAAGATAAGCAGTGTGTAAGCCGTTCAGGGGAGTCGTCACAGTGGCACGGAAGCTTGCCGTCATCGGGGCCGGACTCATGGGGTCCGGTATCGCCCAGGTCTCAGCCCAGGCGGGTTGGGACGTCGTTCTGCGCGATGTGACCGACGAGGCGTTGACCCGTGGCACGGACGGCATCAAGGCCTCGTACGACAAGTTCGTCGCCAAGGGCAGGCTGACCGCCGAGGACGCCGAGGCCGCGCTTGCCCGCATCACCACGACCACCGATCTGGACGCGGCCGCGGACGCCGACATCGTCGTCGAGGCCGTCTTCGAGAAGCTCGAGGTCAAGCACGAGATCTTCCGCACCCTCGACAAGCTCGTGGGTGAGCGCACGGTGCTGGCCTCGAACACCTCGGCCATCCCGATCACCAAGATCGCGGCGGTCACCGAGCGCCCGGAGCGCGTCGTCGGCACGCACTTCTTCTCGCCGGTGCCGATGATGCAGCTCTGCGAGCTCGTCCGCGGCTACAAGACCAGCGACGAAACCCTCGCCACCGCACGGGAGTTCGCCGAGTCGGTCGGCAAGACCTGCATCGTCGTCAACCGCGACGTCGCCGGCTTCGTCACCACCCGCCTCATCTCGGCGCTCGTCGTCGAGGCGGCCAAGCTGTACGAATCGGGCGTCGCGACCGCGGAGGACATCGACCTTGCCTGCAAGTTGGGCTTCGGCCACGCCATGGGACCGCTCGCGACGGCCGACCTGACGGGCGTCGACATCCTGCTGCACGCCACGAGCAACATCTACACCGAGTCCCAGGACGAGAAGTTCGCTCCGCCGGAGCTGATGCGCCGGATGGTTGACGCCGGTGACATCGGCCGCAAGAGCGGGCAGGGCTTCTACAGGTACTGACGGCGCACGCGTACGGGCTGACGTTCCCTCACCTCCGGGGTCGCCCCATCGAGTGAATTCGGTATCGGTTCGCTTACAAGCAGCAACGCTTCTGCCCGACCGGCAGTCAGTTGCAGTGACAAGTGACAAACGCACACAAGATCACCTACTCAGGATTCCCGGGGAGCGCATATGCACATCAGGGGCGACCACGCCGAGCTGGTCGTCGGGGGCCGCCTCGACGTCCGCAGCGCGGCGGACGCCCGAACGGTCCTGCACACGGCAGTCGACGACGGCGTCGGCGATCTGGTGCTGGACCTGTCAGAGCTGGATTCCTGGGATGCCACCGGGCTCGGGGTCATCATGGGCGTGCACCGGCGGGCCGGGCGCTGCGGGCGACGGCTCGTGCTCCGCGGTGTGCCGCCCCAGATGCAGCGGCTGCTCGTGGCCACCCGGCTGCACCGCATCCTCGCCATCGAGGGCGGCATCGGGGTCGAGTCCCTGCCCCGCGTCTGACGGGGGCCATGGGGGTAGGGCGGCCCGTGATGCCCCAGTTCACCGGGTGACACCAACAGCGCGAACGTGACATGCAGCGACATGCGCGCCGCGCACAATCCTCACGAGACTGTGACGTCTCGGACGGCGCAGTACCCCGGCTGTTCGTACATACTGTGCGAAGGTCTAGGGTGCGGTCGCCCGTTCTGAACCACGGATCCCACCGACGGGCACCGGACCAGAAGCGACAGCGCAGTGTGCACAAGGCCGGGAGGGGCTCGGCACACGACGCTTTTGGGGGGCTTGACCATGGACCCGACGAACAACCAAGGACCCGACGAGGATCACGGGCAGGACGGCCGCACCGGCGAAGGTGCCGCGCCGAAGCGCCCGCCGCGCGATCCGCTGACGCCCGACTTCGGGCAGCACGCACCCGCGCTCGCCCGCACCGTGCAGCTCGTCTCGGGCGACTTCCTGCTCACCGTCAATCCCGTCGACGGCAGCGAGATCGAACCCTGCCCGCCGGGAGAACGGCCACCGCGGCCCGTGAAGTTCACGACCGCCGAGCGCGCCGAGGTGCGCCGCGCGAGCCTGCCGCCGGAGCCGCCCGGGCCCGCGCTGCCCAGACTGCCGCTGCTCGAGCGCCAGGAGGAGCGCGAGCGGCTCACCGGGCTCCTTGAGCGCGGCCGGTCCGTGCGGCTGACCGGACCCGCAGGATCGGGGCGTACGGCCCTGCTGGAGGCCGTCGCCGAGGACTGCGCGGACCTCGCCCCGGACGGTGTCGTCCGGCTCTCCGGCTACGGACGCACGGCGGGCGACCTGCTGCGCGACCTGTTCGCGGCCGTCTACAGCGCGCCGCTCCACCGGCCCGAGCAGGCCCAACTCCTCGAACACGTTCGGGAGATCGGCGCGGTCGTCGTCCTGGACGACCTGGAATTCGGCGGCAGCGCGCTCGACGAGTTGCTCGACGCGACCCCCGAGTGCGCCTTCCTCATCTCGGCCACACCCGATGTCGCCTCACCCTCGGCGCACTCGCATCTCGAAGAGGTGTTCCTCGGCGGACTGAGCCGCAGCGGTGGCCTGCAACTGCTGGAGCGCGCGGTCGGCCGGGTCCTCACCGAGGACGAGGCGAACTGGGCCGGCGACCTGTGGTTCGAGTCCGAGGGCCTGCCGCTGCGCTTCGTCCAGGCGGGGGCCCTGCTGCGCCAGCGCGACGTGTTGCGCGCCGACCCGAACGCCTTCGACGCGTTCGGCTACTACGCCGACGCGCCGGTCGACGCGCCCTTCGATGCCGAGGACGGACACGACGTACCGCTGCCCTCGCTCGCCGAAGGCGCCGCGCCCGCCGCGCTGCTCGCGTCCCGGCTGAGCAAGTCGGCCCGCGGCACGCTGCGGTTCGCCGTCGCGCTCGGCGGCGAAGTGCCGCACCAGGCGCATCTGCCCGCACTGGTGGGCGACACCCACGCCGACGCGGCCCTCACCGAGCTGGTGGAGTGCGCTCTCGTCACCCCGGTCGGTTCCCGCTACCGGCTGGCGGCCGGTGTGCTCGCTCAGCTGGAGGGCGCCGGATACACCGCCGACGCCGACGACCGTGTCCTCACCGCCGCCCGGCACTACGCATGGTGGGCCGGCCACCCCTCGGTCACCCCGGAGCGGGTCTGCGCCGAGGCTGACGCCGTACTGGCGGCACTGAGCCTGCTCGTGCCTCTCACGACGGCCACCGACCCGGACGCCGAGGAGCAGAGCGAGGCCGTGCAGCTCGCCCGCGCCGCCGCGCCCGCGTTCGCCGCCGGGCTCGACTGGAGCGCCTGGGAGCGGGCGCTGCGGTCCGGCTCCGAGGCGGCCAGGATCGCCGGAGAGGTCGCCGAACAGGCCTATTTCCACCACGAGTTGGGGATTCTCGCGCTCTGCGGCGGCCGGCTGGACCGTGCCCGCGCCGAGCTGGAGGCCTCCATAGGGCTGCGCGGGGCGCTCGCCGACAAGCGCGGCACGGTCGCGGGCCGCAGGGCCCTGGCGCTGGTAGCCGACCGCTCGGGCGCCACGCCGCCCGGCGGGCGCACGGCGGCGGGCGAAGAGGTGCCCGACGCGCGGTACGAGGAGTCCGCGTCGCCGCCCGGCGGTGTGCCGGCCGCGTACTCGTTCGCCGAACCGGCGGCAGAGACCGCGCTCGTCACGCATCGCGACTCCGCCCGTCCCGGCGCCGGAGCCGAGCCCGCCGGTGCCCGGCGCACCCTTCTCAGCGGCGCCCGGCGCAACCTGGTGGCGGCGGGCGCGGGGGCTCTCCTCGTCGCCGTGCTCGGCACCGTGGTGACGCTCGGCGCCACGTCGGGCAACGAAGAGCTGCCCTCCGAGAAGGTCGGCGTGAACCCGTCGGTGAGCGAGGGTTCGGACGGCGGCGGCATCGGCGCCGACGAGGCGGAGGAAGGGGACGACGGCGGCGACACCGACTCGACGAAGCGTCCTGTCGACCCGGGCGAGGACGGCATCGTCGGCACGGAGGACGATCCGACGCCGACCTCGAGTGCGGAGCCGTCTGACGACCCGACGGGCTCCAAGGACCCGGACGAGCCGAGCAAGTCCCCGTCGAAGTCGCCCTCGAAGACGCCGAGCAAGACGCCTTCGGAGACGTCGGATCCGCCCGAGTCCTCCCAGCCTCCCGAGTCGTCAGAGCCGCCCGAGTCCTCTGCGCCTCCGGAGTCGTCCGAGCCTCCGACCACAGGCCCTAGCTCGCCGGACACCTCGGACTCGGCCAGTGGCCCCGCGCCGAGCAGCCCGGTGGAGAGCAGTCCCGAGGAGAGCAGCTCGGAGAGCAGCCCGGTGGTCAGCAGTGAGCCGGCGTCGCCGCCCGAGAGCGAGTCGGGGACGAGCAGCGCATCGTCGGTCATCTGAGGCGCGTACGGCGGCGAACACCGTCGTACGGACCACGCACAACGACGTAGACAGGTGTACGGCAAGGGGGCCGGGTCCCGAACGGACCCGGCCCCCTTGCCGTACACCGCCGTGTGTCAGAACAGGCGCAGCTTGTCGTCCTCGATGCCGCGCAGTGCGTCGTAGTCGAGGACGGTGCAGCTGATGCCGCGGTCGGTGGCCAGCACGCGCGCCTGCGGCTTGATCTCCTGCGCCGCGAAGACGCCCTTGACCGGCGCGAGATGCGGGTCGCGGTTGAGCAGCTCCAGATAACGGGTGAGCTGTTCCACACCGTCGATCTCGCCGCGCCGCTTGATCTCCACCGCGACCGTGCCGCCGTCGGCGTCCCGGCACAGGATGTCGACCGGGCCGATGGCCGTCGGGTACTCGCGGCGGATGAGCGTGTAGCCCTCGCCGAGGGTCTCTATCCGGTCGGCGAGCAGCTCCTGGAGGTGTGCTTCCACGCCGTCCTTGATGAGCCCCGGGTCCACGCCCAGCTCGTGCGAGGAGTCGTGGAGTATCTCCTCCATCGTGATGATGAGCTTCTCGCCGCCCTTGTTCACGACGGTCCAGGTCCCCTCGTCGTCCCCGGAACCCTCCTTCAGGGTGCAGGGCGGCGACATCCAGTTGAGGGGTTTGTAGGCCCGGTCGTCCGCATGGATCGAGACGCTGCCGTCAGCCTTCACCAGGATGAGGCGGGGAGCGGACGGCAGATGGGCGGTGAGCCGGCCCGCGTAGTCCACGGAGCAGCGGGCAATGACGAGACGCATGGTCGGCAACGCTACTCGACGCGGTGCGGTCCACGCGATTCTCGTCCCTTTCGTGCACTGCGGCCCTCGGTCAAGACCCTCCCGGTCGCCCCTTTTGACCCTGTTCTTCGATGGCCGGTTGTGCGTGCATTCTCCTGGTGCGGTCAGGATCCGATGTTTACCGTGGAAGCGGGAGGTCGCGGGGCGGGCACGCAGCGTGTTCGATATCGCGGACTCCTGCCCTGTCCGTCAGCCCCCGCTTCCCGGGGGTCCGAGAGGAGAACCCATGTCGCTCGACGTCTCACCGGCCCTACTTGAACAGGCCGAGCGAGGCGAGGTCGACGAAGCCGCCTTCGTCGACTGCGTCCGGACCTCCCTGCCCTACGCATGGGACATGATCAGCTCCCTGGTGGCCCAGCTGAAGGTCGACGGCGGTGCGTTCGCCGACAACCAGACGCCTCCGCCGGACGAGCAGGCACGTGGGCAGCTTCTGCGTGCGCTCGCGAGTGACGCGATACGCGGCGCACTGCAGCGGCACTTCGGTGTCCGCCTGGCGTTCCAGAACTGCCACCGTGTGGCGGTGTTCCCACTGGATCCCGAGGTGGACGAGAGGCTGGCCCGGTTCACTTCGGTGCGGGCCCAGTTGCTGAACCAGTCGCCCGAACTGCGGGACTGCTAAAGCTCCTTGCTGCCGCTCCGTACGCGGGAGGTGTAAGCGGTACCGGAGCGGCAGCTCCCCGCACATCGGGCCGGGTGCCCGCCCCGGCTTCCGGCGTCACGCCACCTGGGGCAGTACCTCCGCCCCCAGCCTCCGTACGTTCTCCTCTGTCGCCGCCAGATCGCCCGTGCCCTCCACGAGCAGAGCGAAGCGCGTGATGCCGGTGCGCTCCGAGCTCGCCGCGAGGGCGTCGGCGCACTGCCGTGGCGTGCCCACGGGGTGCAGCCCGCAGAGCAGCTCCGTGTACGCGAAGGGGTCCCTCATGCTGCGTACGCGGTCGTCCACCGTGACATGGGCGGCGAGGCCCTGCCGCAGCCATCCGGGCATCGCTTTCAGGAGCGCCTCCTCCGCCTCCGCCCGGCCGTCCGCGATCTGGACGACCCCGGCCGAGACATGGCCCGCTTCGGAGATCTCCTCCGGGGTGCGGCCCGCGTCGCGTGCCGCCGAGCGCCACAGGGTGACCATCTCGGCCTTTTCCTCGTCGCCGCAGTGCATGCCGAGGAGCATCGGCAGACCGCGCTCGGCGGCGAGCCGCACGCTCGCCGGGGAGGTACAGGCGACGAGCACCTCGGGCCGCGCAGATCCTGTCATCGCCTCGTCCGGCCGCGGTACGACGGGGACTTCACGGAAGGAGAACCGCTCGCCCGTGCCTGCGACGCGCGGCTCGCTCAGCCAGCGCAGCAGCAGATCGAGGGACTCCGGGAACCCCTTCTCGTACGCCTCCAGGCCCGCGCCGAAGACCTCCAGGTCGACCCAGGGTCCGCCGCGGCCCACGCCCAGCGAGAACCGGCCGCCCGACGTCACATGCAGGAGCGCGGCCTGTTCGCCGAGCGCCACCGGATGTGCCGTGGGCAGCACGCTCACGGCCGTGCCGACGCGGATGCGGCGGGTGCGGCCGAGCAGCAGGGCGGCGAGCGTCACCGCCGAGGGGCACGTCCCGTACGGCACGAAGTGGTGCTCGGCGATCCACACCGAGTCCAGGCCGGCCTCGTCGGCCACCTCTGCCGTCCGCACCGCTCGGTGGAGCGCCTCTCCCTGGCCCTGGCCGGGGAACTGGGCGGCCAGGACAAAGCTTCCTACGCGCATCGCACTCATGCCTCCTTGGCGCCGACGCGGCGATCCCCCTTACCGGCAACAACGTATGACACGTGCCAAAGGCACGGGCACGTAGGGAGATTGGCCGATTGTCGGTGGAATGTGAGGGGCTTTGGGGTAGTTGGTGGCATGCGCCTACCCATGGGCGTGACGCGTAGGCTGGACACGGCCCGTGTTCCCTGTATAGCCCGTGAGGTGTGCCCGTGTCCCCGCGTCGAAACCGTGCGTCGTCCCGCAGGGGTGGAGGCTCCGGCGGCGGTGGTGTGGACGAGGACCGCAGCGGCCGCTACGGCGGCTTCCAGAGCACGGAGAGCTGGCAGGGCGAGGAGTGGTGCGTGCGCCATGTCGCCGGCGCGAGCGCGGCCGGGAAGACGTACCGCTGCCCCGGCTGCGACCAGGAGATCGCCTCGGGGATGCCGCATGTCGTGGCCTGGCCCGGTTACGCGGGCGTGGACGACCGGCGCCACTGGCACAAGGCCTGCTGGAACGCGAAGGACCGCCGCACCACGCGGGTGCAGCGGTCCCGGAACGCGCCCCGGTTCTGAGGGGCTGAGGGCCGGCGTGAGGCTCCCCCAGTGCCGGTCGGTCTAAGGGCCTGGGAGGTGTGGTGCCCCAGGTCACACGGTCACACGTCGCGCTTCTCCAGCAGCGCGAAGGCGCCCACGAGCGCGGCCGCCGTGACACCGACGAGCAGCCACAGCTGCGCGTTGCCGTGACCGCTCTCGCTGTCGAGGTGGAAGATCTTGGCCAGCGAGTTGGGGGCGTTGTAGTCCATCATCTTCTCGCCGATCTTGCGGGTGCTCTGGGAGATCATGAGGAACGCCGGCAGGATCGCGGGCACCAGGACGAGGCCCAGCATCGCGGTGATCGCACCCGCCGAGTGGCGCAGCATCGAGCCGACAGCGAGCGCCAGAACGCCCAGCAGCGACACGTACAGGGCGCCCTTGAGGACGGTGCCGCCCGAATCCGTGGGCGACGCCTCAGGCCCGCCGTGCATGGCCGCCGTCACCAGACCCACCAGCCCGATCGCCGCCGCGGAGACGACGAAGGCGACCGCGAAGTAGATCAGGATCTTCGCGGCCAGCACCCGGTGGCGCTGCGGCGACGCCGTGAAGGTGGTGCGGATCATGCCGGTGCCGTACTCGGAGGAGATCGCCAGCACACCCAGCGTGATCAGGCAGATCTGGCCGAGGACCAGGCCGAAGAAGGCGGGGAGGGTGTACGGCACGTCCACGAAGTCGATGTCGTTCGTCTGCCAGGCGACGAGCAGTCCGATGCCGATGACCAGGCAGAGGAAGACACCCAGCGTCCACATCGTGGAGCGCACAGACTTGATCTTCGTCCACTCGGAGCTGATCGCATGGCCGAGATGCGTGCCCTTGATGGGGATCGGCGAGGTGTACGAACCGCCCGGTGCCCCCTGCCAGTCGGCGGCCGGGGCGGCGCCCGGTGCCGGCGGGGCGGGGGCGTACGCCTGCTGGTTCGCCTGCTGCGGGTGCGGCGTCGTCATCGGAGGTCCTCGCTGTCGCGCTGGGTCGTGTCGGGGGTGGCGGGGGCGGGGGCCGCGGGTGCCGGCGGCTGTGCGTACGGGTTCGTTCCGGCTGCCGGCCCGGCGGCGTACGGCCCACCGGGCTGCCCGGACGCGTACGGCGCACCGGCCGGTGTCTGCGGCATGGCGAAGGGATGACCGCCCTGCTGGGGCGGCGGCGGTGCGTACCAGCCTGGCTGCCCCTGGCCCGGCACGGGCATCGCCTGCGGCGGCGGCATCGCGCCCGGCGGCAGCTGCTGCTGCAGCCCGGCCCGCTGGTCGATCGTCGAGCGGTAGTCGACGGCGCCCTGCGTCATCCGCATGTACGCCTCCTCCAGCGAGGCCTGGTGCGGTGAGAGTTCCCACAGGCGTACGTCCGCGTCGTGCGCCAGGTCACTGATGCGCGGCAGCGGCAGACCGGTCACGCGCAGCGCGCCGTCCTGCTCGGGCAGCACCTGGCCGCCCGCCTCGGTCAGCGCGGCCGTCAGCTTCTCGCGCTGCTGCGGCTCGGTGTCGGGCGTCCGCACCCGTGCGAAGTCGGCGGAGTTGTGCGAGATGAAGTCCTTGACGCTCATGTCGGCGAGCAGCTGTCCACGGCCGATCACGATCAAGTGGTCGGCGGTCAGCGCCATTTCGCTCATCAGATGCGAGGAGACGAACACCGTACGGCCTTCGCCGGCCAGGGACTTCATCAGATTGCGCACCCAGAGGATGCCCTCGGGGTCCAGACCATTGACGGGCTCGTCGAAGAGCAGCACCTGGGGGTCGCCGAGCAGTGCGGCCGCGATGCCGAGGCGCTGGCCCATACCGAGCGAGAAGCCCTTCGACCGCTTCTTCGCCACGTCCTGCAGACCGACGACGCCCAGCACCTCGTCGACCCGCCGGTCCGGGATGCCCGACAGCTGGGCCAGGCACAGCAGATGGTTGCGGGCGCTCCGGCCGCCGTGCACGGCCTTGGCGTCGAGCAGCGCGCCGACCTGACGCGGGGCGTTCGGGAGTTTGCGGTACGGATAGCCGCCGATCGTGACCTGGCCCGACGTGGGCTCGTCCAGACCGAGGATCATCCGCATCGTCGTCGACTTGCCCGAGCCGTTGGGGCCGAGAAAGCCGGTGACGGCACCTGGCCGCACCTGGAAGGAAAGGTTGTGCACGGCCGTCTTGTCGCCGTAGCGCTTCGTCAGGCCGACTGCCTCGATCATTCTCCGCACCCATCGAGAGGTTCACGACATCGGGGCGCGCGCCCCCGTAAGGGTTAGGAGGATAACGGGACGCTGACGGTTCCACCCACGTGACCGGCAAAGGGCGGGTGGGGACGGGGAGTCGGTCAGGCGTCCCTCTTCTTGATCACCGCATAGCCGCCGGCCAGCGCCGCCCCCACCCACAGCACCATGATCCCGAGCCCGCCCCAGGGTCCGTAGGGGGTGTCGTCGCCGAACGGCGTGACCACCTGCATGATCTTGCTGCCCGCCTGGTCCGGCAGATACCGGCCGATTTTCTCCGTCGCCGAGACATTGCCCAGGATGTTGGAGATCAGAAAGAAGAACGGCATCAGAATGCCGAGTGACAGCAGCGGGCCCCGCAGCATCGCCGCGACGCCCATCGAGAACATCGCGATCAGCGTCATGTAGAGGCCGCCGCCGATGACCGCCCGCAGGACGCCCGGGTCACCGATCGACGCCGCGTGCTCGCCCAGCATCGCCTGCCCGAGGGAGAAGGCGACGAAGCTGGTGGCCAGTCCGACGACGAAGGCCAGGAGCGTGGCGACGGCGACCTTGCCGAAGAGGAAGGTGCCGCGCTGGGGGACGGCGGCGAGCGACGTACGGATCATGCCGGTGCTGTACTCGCTGGAGACGACGAGGACGCCGAAGACGATCATCGCCAGCTGACCGAGGCTCATCCCGGCGAAGCTGACGAACGTCGGATCGAAGGCGATCTGGTCCCGGGCGCCCAGCCCCTCGAACTCACGCCTGGACAGCGCGCTGATCAGCACGCCCAGAGCGATCGTGACGACGGCGGCGAGACCGAGTGTCCACACCGTGGACGACACGGACCGGATCTTGGTCCACTCCGACCTCAGGACCTGGATCCCGGCCATGGTCAACCCCCCTTCCGCGACTGCCATCCGGCACCCCATCCGGGCTGCCCGGGCTGCTGCTCCGGTGGTGACGGCGTCGTACCGCCCGTCCCGGGATGCGCGTGGTACTCCACTGCCTCGGCGGTGAGCCGCATGAACGCCGCCTCGAGCGAGGCCTGCTGGGGGCTGAGCTCATGGAGGACGATTCCGTGCCGGGCGGCCAGTTCACCCAGCAGCTCGGGTTTGCCGCCGTCCACCTCGAGCGCGCCGTTGCCGACCTCGATGGCGCTGATACCGGCTCCGCTCAGCACGTCGAGCAGCCTCTCGCGCTGGGGCGAGCGGAGTCGTACGTACGAGCGGGAATTCCGTTGGATGAAGTCGGCCATAGAGGTGTCCGCGAGGAGCCGGCCCTGACCGATGACGACCAGGTGGTCCGCGGTCAGCGCCATCTCGCTCATCAGGTGCGAGGAGACGAAGACCGTACGGCCCTGGGCCGCCAGGGACTTCATGAGGTTGCGGATCCAGTGGATGCCCTCGGGATCGAGGCCGTTGACCGGCTCGTCGAACATCAGGATCCGCGGGTCGCCGAGCAGCGCGCCGGCGATGCCGAGGCGCTGGCCCATGCCCATCGAGAACCCCTTGGCCTTCTTCCTCGCGACGGCGGTGAGGCCCACGGTGTCGAGGACCTCGCGCACCCGGCTGCGGGGAATGCCGTTGCTCTGCGCGAGACAGAGCAGATGGTTGTAGGCGCTGCGGCCGCCGTGCACGGCATTCGCGTCGAGCAGCGCGCCGATGTACTTCAGCGGGTCCTTCAGCTGGTCGTAGTGGATGCCGTCGATGCGGACGTCGCCCGCGGTGGGGCGGTCGAGCCCGAGCACCATGCGCATGGTGGTGGACTTGCCGGCGCCGTTCGGTCCGAGAAAGCCGGTGACCATGCCTGGGCGCACGGTGAAGGTGAGGTTGTTGACGGCCAGCTTTTCGCCGTAGCGCTTGGTGAGTCCGGCGAGCTCAATCATGTCGACAACGCTATGGCGCTGGCCTTTGCGGCGCCTGTTTTAGACCGACCGGCAAATGGGGGGCGGCGTCGCGGGGCTGGGCACGCACATCTGCGGCGGTCTCGTCAGTCAACAACGCTCCGCGTTGCCTCCCTCCTCCGCCTTGCAGCTGCACGCACCCAGCCCCGCTCCTTCTCCCACCCCCCATTTGCCGGTCGGTCTTAGCCGAGAGCTCGGGGGAGGGTGGGCACAACCCACGACGTACGGCGCGTCGAAACCGTACCGAACGCAACCGTGCCCCGCACCGCTGACTGCGGTGCGGGGCACGTACCAAATCCGGGACCTCCGCGTCAGCGGAAGCCGCGCCGGCGGAACTAGCGGGTCTGCTGGGCCGGGACGCCCCGCGAGATCGGCTCGTCCTCCGTCGGCGTGCCCGCCGCGGCCACCGCCGCGCCCGTCAGCGTCGCGAGCATCTCGCGGACGTTCGTCAGCTGCGCGTTGATGGAGTCGCGGCGGTTCGTGAGCGCCGCCAGCTCGCGCTCGGATTCCGAGCGGATCCGGTCCGCCTTGGCGTTCGCGTCCGCGACGATGTCCTCGGCCTGGCGCTGCGCCGTCTCCACGGTCTGCCGCGCACGGCGCTCCGCGTCCGTCCGCAGCTTCTCGGCCTCGAGCCGCAGCTGCTCCGCACGGTGCTCGATCTCCGCGAGCCGCTTCTCCGCCTTCGCCTGACGCGACGCGAGGTCGCGCTCGGACTGCTCGCGACGCTTCGCCAGGTTCGTCTCGAAGTCGGCAGCCGCCTGCGCGGCCTTGGCACGGGTCTCCTCGAAGAGAGCGTCCGCCTCCTCGCGCTTGGACTGCGCGTCCTTCTGCGCCTCGGCGCGCAGCGTGGCCGCCTCGCCCTTGGCCTTCTCGACGATCCGAACGCCCTCGTCCTCGGCCTTGGCCTTGCGGTCCGCGGCGAACGATTCTGCGTCGTTGCGCACCTGCTGGGCCGCCGACTCGGCGAGCTCGCGGTGCTGCTCGGCCGCTCGCCTGGCCTCCTCGCGCAGATCCTTGGCCTCTTCCTCGGCGAGGCGCAGGATCTTCTCGACGCGCGCGCCGAGACCCGCGTACGACGGCTCGGCGTCGTTCACCTGCGCC
The DNA here is from genome assembly GCF_013778455.1 of Streptomyces himalayensis subsp. himalayensis. Lineage (GTDB taxonomy): Bacteria > Actinomycetota > Actinomycetes > Streptomycetales > Streptomycetaceae > Streptomyces > Streptomyces himalayensis. The sequence continues at coordinate 416,952 of NZ_JACEHE010000001.1, forward strand.
TGGGCGTTCTGCGTCTCGAGGTGGAGTTCCTCGATGCGCTTCTCCAGGGCGGTGATACGTGCCAGAGCACTGTCACGGTCGGAGACGAGCTTGGAAATGCGTTCGTCCACCTGAGCGCGGTCGTATCCACGCCGCACAAGCTCGAAGCCGTAGGGGGAAGTGTCGCTCATGGGGTTCCTGTCGAATGAGACCGGTGAGGTGATAGGGAGAATCCTAGGGGCCCAAACGGCGTGTCATCGAGCAGATGCCCGTTTGATCTGGAGAATGACACCCCTTTTGAGTGGCTAACGGCCGGAGCACTTGCACAGCAAGAGCACCGAAGCTCCCTACAAAGCATGGAACGTGCCGTTCTGGCTAGCCCTCGGACGGCTTACCACCCGATCGTGGCGCCCCAACCGTAGCGCCCGCTTTGACACCACCCGCGCCCGGGCCGCCGTTCGCCCCGGCCCTGCCGGCCGACGGGGTCTCGAAGGACTCCAACGCCTCTAGGACGTCCTGGACACGGGAGATCTCGGCGTTGATGTCCTCGCGGCGGCGGACCAGCACCTCCAGCTCTCGCTTGCCCTCCTCGACCATCCGCTCGGCCTCGGCCTCGGCCTCGCTCTTGATGCGCTCGGCCTCCCGCGTCAGCTCGGCCTTCTTCTGCTCGGCCTCCTTGAGCAGCGCCTCGGCCTTCTTGACCGCGGCGATCCGTACCTTGCTCGCCTCGGAACTGGCCTCCGACATCAGGTCCTTGGCCTTGGCCTCGGCCTCGGCCAGCTGGTCCTCGGCGGCCTTCACCAGGGCGTCGCACCGCTCGCCGGCGGACTTCATCGCCTCGGCGGACTCACGCCGTGCGCGCTCGTGCAGCTCCTCGATCTCCGTGGTGATGCGGTCGCGCAGCTCCTCGGCGCGCTCCCGGATCGCGGTCGCGTCCCGGCGCGCCCCGACGAGCAGTTCGTCCGCGTCCGTACGGGCCTGCTCCACCAGCGTGTTGCCCTCGATGGTGGCCTCGGCGACCAGCCGCTCGGCCTCGTTGCGGGCGGCACCGACCATGGTGTCGGCCTGCGCCTCGGCGTCCGCGGTGGCCTTGTGCGCGTTCTGCTGCGCCTCCGCGGTCAGCTTCTCGGCCTCCGCCGAGGCCTCCGTGATGAGCTTGTCGACCTGTTCGGCCGCCTCGGAGCGCCGCTTGTTGGCTTCCCCGCGGGCCTCGTCGAGGGTCCGCTCGGCCTCGTCCCGGGCGGCGGACGTGACCCGCTCGGCCTCCGCCTCGGCCTCGGCCTTGACGCGCGCCGCCTCGCTGCGCATCCGCTCGGCGTGCTGCTGCGCGGACGCCACGGTCTCGGCGGCTTCGGCACGCAGCCGCTCGGCGTCGCCGGTCGCGTCGGACATGAGCTTCTCGGCCTTGGCGACGGACTCGGAGCGGACCCGCTCGGCCTCCGCGGCCGTCTCGGTTGCCAGCCGTTCCGCCTCGCTGACGGCCTCGCCGATCAGCGTGTCCGCCTGCGTCGCCGCGTCGGACCGGATGCGGTTGGCGTCCTCGCGGGCCTCGCCCCGGGCGCGCGCCGCGTCCTGCTCGGCGGACGCGATGGTCTCGGAGGCCTCCGTACGAAGACGCTGGGCGTGCTCGGAGGCCTCGGACCGCAGCCGCTCCGACTCGGCGATCGCCTCCGAAACGGTGCGCTCGGCCAGGGACTTGGCGGCCTCGGTCTCGTCCGCGGCCTCGCGCCGCAGCCGGGCGGCGTCCTCGGCGGCGCGCTCCCGCTCGGCGTAGGCGTCGGCGCGGACGCGGTCCGCCTCCTCCTGCGCCTCCGTACGTGTGCGCTCCGCCGCGTGCTCGGCGGCGCTGCGCAGGCCCGAGATCTCCTCCTGGGCCTGCTCGTGCAGCCCGGCCACGGAGTCGCGTACCTGCTGGGCGGTCTGCTCGGCGTTCGCGACCATCTCGGTCGCCCGCCGGTCGGCCTCTTCGACGAGGCGGACCGCCTCGGCCTGCGCCTCCTCGATACGGGCGCGCGCGGAGGCCAGCAGCTCCTCGCTCTGCTCGCGGGCCCGCTCGCGCTCCTGGTCGGCCTCCTGACGGGCCGAGCCGAGGGTCTCGTCGGCCTCGCGGCGGCGCCGGGCGGCCTCCTCCTGAGCGGCGGCCAGCGCCTCGGCGGCCTCCGCGCCGACGCGCTCTGCGGCGGCAGCGGCCTCCGCCCGTACGCGGTCGGCCGTCTCCTGGGCCTCCGTCTTCAGCCGCTCCGCCTCGGCGGCGGCCTCGCTGCGCAGCCGTACCGCCACGGCCTCGCCCTCGGCACGGGATTGCGAGGCGTCCGCGGCGGCCTCGTTACGGAGCCGCTCGGCCTCCGTCTCGGCCTGCGCCTGGAGCGTCCGGATGCGCTCGGCGGACTCGGTGCGCAGCCGGTCCGTCTCCTCGGCAGCCTCGCGGCGGATGCGCTCCGCATCCGCGCGCGCGTCGCTGAGCGCCTGTTCGGCTGCGGCGAGCCGCTCCTCGGCCTCCGTGTGCAGCCGGGTCAGCTCCTCGGCCGCCTCGGCCCGCCGGGCCTCGACGGCCCGCTCGGCCTCCTCGCGCAGAACCCCCGCGGCCCGCTCCGCCTCGGCCGCGGTGGCCTCGGCCTGCTCGGCGGCCTCCGCGCGGTGCCGATCGGCCTCGGCACGGGTGCGCTCCAGGGTCTCCTCGGCCTGCCGGCGCAAGCTGGTGGCGCGCTCGATGGCCTCGGTGCGCACCCGCTCGCTGTCGGTCGTCGCCGCGCTGCGCAGCTCGTCGGCGTCGGCCTTCGCCTTCGCCAGCAGCTCCTCGGCGCTCTTCGCGGCCTCCTCGATCTGCTGGATGGCCTCGCGCCGCGCCTCACTGCGGATCCGCTCGCCCTCCGCGACCGCCTCGGCGCGCAGCTGCTCGGCCTCGCCGCGCAGCCGGCGCGCCTCCTCCTGCAGCTCGACCGTCTTGGCGCGGTACTCCTTGGTGTCGTCCTTCGCCGCGCCCTTGAGCTCCTCGGCGATGTCGTGCGCCTCGGCGCGCAGCCGGTCCGACTCGGCCTCCGCCTCGCGGCGGATCCGCTCGGCCTCCTCGGTCGCGGCCTTCGTGGTCGCCTTGGCGTCCTCGGACGCCTTGTTCAGTACGTCCTCGGCCGTACGCGCGGCCTTGGACAGCTGCGACGCGGTCTCCTCCGCCGTGATCGAACGGGCCTTCTCGGCGGCCTCGGCGAGCAGCTTCTCGGCCTCGGCCTTGGCGTCCGCCACGACCTGCTCGGCCTCGGCCTTGGTGCTCTCGGCCTCCTTCGTGGCCTCGCTCACCAGACGGGCGACCTGCTCCTTGGCGGTGCGGGTGCGCTGCTCGTTCGTCGACTCGGCGTTCGTCAGGGCCTTGGCCGCGGCGTCCTTCGCCTCCGCGAGGACCTTCTCGGCCTCGCCGCGGGCCTCGCGCAGCGCGGTCTCGGCCTCGGCCATGCGCTGCTCGGCGGTGCGGCTCAGCTCCGTCGCCTGGCGGCGTGCCGCCTCGGACTCGGTCGCGGAGGAGCTGCGCAGCTGCTCCGCGTGGTCGGTGGCCTCCTGGGCCTGCGTCGACGCCGCGTTCAGCAGCCGCTCGGCGTCGGTACGCGCGCGGCGCAGGATCGCTTCGGCTTCGGCACGGGCGGATTCCGCCTCGTTACCCAGCCGCTGACGTGCCTCTTCGGTGAGGCGCTGGGCCTCGGCGCGGGCGGCGGCGAGCGCCTGCTCGGCCTCGGCGCGCGACTCCTCGAGCAGCCGGCGGGCCTGCTGCTCGGTGCGGGCCCGCAGCTGCTCGGCCCAGGCCACGTTCTCGTTGACGTGCGACTCGACGGTCGCGCGGCGCTCGGCGAGCTCCTGGTCGAGCTGCTGGCGGCGGGACACGGCCTCGGCGTGCAGCTCCGCCTGGAGGCGGGCCGCCTGCTCGGCGTGCTCCTGGAGGATGCGCTGGTTCTGGGCGCGGGCCTCGCGCAGCGCGGTCTCGGCCTCCGCACGCAGCTGGTCGGCCTGGACCTGGGCGTTACGCAGGAGCTGCTCGGCCTGGTAGCCGATGTCGGCGGCGTCGTAGGCAGGACGGGATGCCAGGTTCCGGCGCGCCTCGTGGAGCTTGGCGCGCAACACCTCCACCTGGTAGCCGAGATCCTCGGCGTGCTGGACGGCCTTCTCACGCTCGGTCTTCAGCCGCTCCATCTCGGCCTCGAACCGAGAGAGATGATCGGCCTCAGGCCGTCGCCCGCTCTCCTGGCTTTCGTAGCCCCGCACTGCGCGGTCCCATCCGTCCCCTGGTCGCAAGTCTCTCCAACGAGCACCGTCCATCCCGCCGAACGGGGCCCCCGGGGAATGGTGTCAGATCAACGGCGGAGCATGGGCTGCTGCCCCGACGCTCGCCCCCCGAAACCTGGACCCCGGCCCGCGACCCCCCGGCGAGCGGGGAGCCGCTCCAACCCTACCGGCCCAGCTCATCCGCTTGGCCGGGCCGAGCTGCTTTTTTCTGGTTGGGGGGCCGGGGGCCGCCCCCGGAACATGCAGTACGGAGATCAGTGCCCGGATGACTCAGCGGCCGCGGACGTGACCAGCTCGGTGAGCACTCCATGGCAGTCCTTGGGGTGCAGGAACGTGATGCGGGAGCCCATCGAGCCGCGGCGGGGCTCGTCGTAGAGGACCCGTACGCCCTTGTCCTTGATGTCGGCGGCGTCCGCGTCGACATCCGCGGTGCCGAAGGCGATGTGGTGCACGCCCTCGCCGTTCTTGGCCAGCCACTTGGCGACCGTGGAGTCCTCGCGGGTGGGCTCGAGGAGCTGGAGGTACGAGGCGCCGCCGTCGGAGGTCTCGTTGATCTTGAGCATGGCCTCCCGTACGCCCTGCTCCTCGTTGATCTCCGAGTGGAACACCTCGAAGCCGTACGTGGCACGGTAGAACTCAACAGTCTTGTCGAGGTCGAAACAGGCGATCCCGATGTGGTCGATTCGCGTCAGCATGGATTCAGTGCAGCGCTAAGGCGTTGGTTACGCAACGTGCGCGCGATCACACCGTCTGCCGGATGACGGGGTGGGTACTGGTCAGTACATTCAAGTAAACCCTCGTTCACTCCTCGGCACTGCTGCCGGAAGGGGATCTGTCTCATGTCTGGAACGAACGGCACCACCTCAGTGATCGTCGCGGGCGCGCGCACGCCCATGGGGCGGCTCCTTGGCTCGCTGAAGTCCTTCTCGGGTGCGGAGCTGGGCGGCTTCGCCATCAAGGCCGCGCTGGACCGGGCCGGCATCGGCGGTGACCAGGTGCAGTACGTGATCATGGGCCAGGTGCTCCAGGCCGGGGCAGGGCAGATCCCGGCACGCCAGGCCGCGGTCAAGGCCGGCATCCCCATGAACGTCCCGGCGCTCACGATCAACAAGGTCTGTCTCTCCGGGCTCGACGCCATCGCCCTCGCCGACCAGCTCATTCGTGCGGGTGAGTTCGACGTGATCGTCGCGGGCGGCCAGGAGTCCATGACCAACGCGCCGCATCTGCTGCCGAAGTCCCGGGAGGGCTTCAAGTACGGCGCGGTCGAGATGATCGACGCGATGGCGTACGACGGTCTGACCGACTCCTTCGAGGGCATCGCCATGGGCGCGTCCACGGAGAAGCACAACACCCGGCTGGGTATCGCCCGCCCGGAGCAGGACGAGTTCTCCGCCCTGTCGCACCAGCGTGCGGCCGCCGCCCAGAAGAACGGCATCTTCGAGGCGGAGATCACGCCCGTGGAGATCCCGCAGCGCAAGGGCGAGCCCGTCGTCTTCAGCAAGGACGAGGGGATCCGCGGCGAGACGACCGCCGAGTCGCTGGCCAAGCTGCGCCCGGCGTTCGCCAAGGACGGCACCATCACGGCCGGCTCGGCCTCGCAGATCTCGGACGGCGCGGCCGCGGTCGTGGTGATGAGCAAGGCCAGGGCCGAGGAGCTGGGCCTGGAGTGGATCGCCGAGATCGGCGCCCACGGGAACGTGGCCGGTCCTGACAACTCGCTGCAGTCGCAGCCCTCGAACGCCATTCAGCACGCGCTGAAGAAGGAGGGCCTCGAGGTCGAGGACCTCGACCTGATCGAGATCAACGAGGCCTTCGCCGCCGTCGCCGTGCAGTCAATGAAGGACCTCGGGGTGTCTACCGAAAAGGTGAATGTCAACGGCGGCGCGATTGCCCTGGGTCACCCGATCGGGATGTCCGGCGCCCGTCTCGTCCTCCACCTCGCGCTCGAACTGAAGCGGCGCGGCGGCGGCATGGGTGCGGCCGCACTGTGCGGTGGCGGCGGGCAGGGAGACGCGCTGATCGTGCGCGTGCCCAAGAGCTGATCCCTCTTCGAACACGTCTCGTCTCGTCGGTACGACCCGGAACGGAGCTGTGATGCAGGACGTCGCCTCGCTGGTGGCCCAGGCCAGGGAAGGGCGGCCGCGGGCCGTGGCCCGGCTGATCTCCCTGGTGGAGGGGGCGTCCCCGCAGCTGAGGGAGGTCATGGAGACGCTGGCGCCGCTGACGGGACATGCATACGTCGTGGGGCTCACCGGGTCGCCGGGCGTCGGCAAGTCCACCTCCACGTCCGCGCTCGTGACCGCGTACCGCAAGGCCGGGAAGCGGGTCGGCGTGCTGGCCGTCGACCCGTCGTCCCCGTTCTCCGGCGGCGCGCTGCTCGGCGACCGGGTGCGGATGTCCGAGCACGCCTCGGATCCCGGCGTCTACATCAGGTCCATGGCCACGCGCGGCCATCTGGGCGGGCTCGCGTGGGCCGCACCGCAGGCGATCCGGGTGCTCGACGCCGCCGGGTGCGACGTGATCCTCGTGGAGACGGTGGGGGTCGGCCAGTCGGAGGTGGAGATCGCCTCGCAGGCGGACACGTCGGTGGTGCTGCTCGCGCCCGGGATGGGCGACGGGATCCAGGCCGCCAAGGCCGGCATCCTCGAGATCGGCGATGTGTACGTGGTCAACAAGGCCGACCGGGACGGGGCCGACGCGACCGCCCGCGAGCTGAACCACATGCTGGGGCTCGGGGAGTCCCGAGCGCCCGGTGACTGGCGCCCGCCCATCGTGAAGACGGTGGCGGCGCGCGGGGAGGGCATCGAAGAGGTCGTCGAGGCACTCGAGAAGCACCGGGCGTGGATGGAGGAGCGGGGGGTCCTGGCCGAGCGGCGGCTGGCCCGGGCCGCCGGGGAGGTCGAGACGATCGCGGTCACGGCACTCCGGGAGCGCATCGGCGACCTGCACGGCGACCGCCGCCTGAGCGCGCTGGCGGAGCGGATCGTGGCGGGGGAGCTGGATCCGTACGCGGCTGCGGATGAGCTGGTGGCGGGGCTTACGGAGGCGTAAGGCCTGACGGCGCCCTTCGCGGTTATTGGGCGCCCTTCTTTGTGGGGGTGCCCCACAAGGTGGCCTCTCGCGGCATGGGGGCACCCCATCGTCCCCTTCGGCCGGATGGCGGCCGCAGGGTAGACCGTTGTGGGCACGCGTGGCACAACCCACGACGTACGGTGCGTCGAGTACGGCCTCAGCGCAGCTTCGGCGGCGACGGTCAGTCGTCGTCGCTGTCGTCGTCCGCCTGCGGACGGTCCGCGGTGACCGCGCCGGACCGCAGGTCCACATTCCAGTCCCGCTCGCCGCCGGAGGCGACCGTCTCCACCTCCCACCCCCGCGCCGTACCGTCGTCGTCCACATCGACGGATGTGACGACCCCCCGCCCGGCAAGGGCCTCCGCGGCCTCCGCCGCAGAAACCGAGGCCCCGTTCAACGCCGCCCGCACCCGCGCAGCGTCATCGTCGTCCTCGTGCTCGACATGCGAGCCGAGAACCTTGGCGGTACCCGGGTCGACCTGGACGCTGCGCCACTCGTTCCCCTTGGTGAGCACGTCCACGTCCCAGACCAGGGCCCTGTCCTCGTCCTCGAGGTCGGCGGAGACCGCTGTACCCGGCGTGTGCGCGAGCGCCGCGGCGATGGCCTCGACGGCGCTCACCCGCGCGGCCTTCGCCTCGGTGCCGTCGTCCGCGGCATCCTCCGAGGCGTCGTCCCGCTCGTCGTCGTTGATCTGCACGCTCGACCGAGCTGCCGGCGCCTCGTCGTCGCCCGTGATGGCGAAGGCCGTCACCGTGCCGCCCGCGATGAGGGCCGCGGCGGCGCCGGCGATGACGATGGTGCGCTTCATAATGGTTCCTCCCGATGTCGTACGGCTTCGTGCCGTTCGTTGCGACGAGGACCAATCTGGCGGAGCGATGCTGAAGCCCCGCTGAAGGAACCTGAAGGAGCCTTCAGGTTCACTTTGCGAGGCTGTGTCCATGAGGCTGCTGATCGTTGAGGACGAGCGGCGGCTGGCCCTGTCGCTCGCCAAGGGCCTGACCGCCGAGGGATACGCCGTGGACGTCGTCCACGACGGGCTCGAGGGACTGCACAGGGCCGGCGAGGGCGCGTACGACCTCGTCGTCCTCGACATCATGCTGCCCGGCATGAACGGCTACCGCGTGTGCGCGGCCCTGCGCGCCGCCGGGCACGACGTGCCGATCCTGATGCTGACCGCGAAGGACGGCGAGTACGACGAAGCGGAGGGGCTCGACACCGGCGCCGACGACTACCTCGCCAAGCCGTTCTCGTACGTCGTGCTGGTCGCCCGGATCAAGGCGCTGCTGCGCAGGCGCGGCCGGGCGGGCGGCTCGCCCGTGCATCGGCTGGGTGAGCTGCGGGTCGACACGGCGGCCCGCCGCGTGCTCCGCGGCGACGACGAAGTTCCGCTCACCGCAAAGGAGTTCGCCGTACTGGAGCATCTGGTGGTGCGCGCGGGCGAGGTCGTGTCCAAGGCCGAGATTCTCGAGCACGTCTGGGACTTCGCGTACGAAGGCGACCCGAACATCGTCGAGGTGTATGTGAGCGCGCTGCGGCGCAAGCTGGGGGCCGGGCTCATCCGGACCGTGCGCGGCGCCGGATACCGGCTGGAGGCCGCACAGTGAGGCGGCTCCTGGGGTCCGTACGGGCGCGGGCCACGCTCGGTGCGACGCTGGTCGTCGCCGCCGCCCTCGTCGCCGCGGGGGCCGCCGTCGTGCTCTCGCTGCGCGCGAATCTGACCGGTCAGGCGGGCGGCGAGGCCGAGTCGGCGGCGCGCAGGGTCGCCGCCGATCTGGCCGGGCGCACCCCGTTCGACCGGCTGGACCTGGAGGGGGACAACCCCGTGCAGGTCTTCGACCGGGACGGGCGGCTGCGCGCCGTCAGCGAGGACCTGGAGCGCATCAGCGGTACGGGCCACGGCGCCGTGCGGCCGGAGTCGGTGGCGGCCTCGGACGATGACGAGGAAGAGGGTGACGAGGACTCCCTCGAAGCCGGTGAGATCTCCGAGGAGGCCACCTTCACCGACGGCTCCGCGACGGTCGACGGCGAGACCGAGGACTACAGGTTCGCCGCGGTCCAGGTGGACGTCGACGGGCTGGGCACCCTCACCGTGTACGCCGGCGCGCCCCTCTCCGCCGAGCAGAGCGCCGTCCGCACCGCGTTGACCGCCATGCTCATCGGCTTCCCGCTGCTGCTCGCCGTCGTGGCCGCCGTGACATGGCTGGTGACCCGGCGCGCCCTGCGGCCCGTGGAGGACATACGCCGGGAGATGGCCGCCATCACGGCCTCGGAGGACCTTGCGCGGCGGGTGCCGCAGCCGGACACGCACGACGAGATCGCACGGCTGGCGCGGACCACCAACGAGACGCTCACCGCGCTGGAGGCCTCAGTGGAGCGTCAGCGCCGGTTCGTCGCGGACGCCTCGCACGAACTGCGCAGCCCCATCGCCTCACTCCGGACCCAGCTCGAAGTCGGCGCCGCCCACCCCGAGCTGCTGGACGTCGACGGCGCGGTCGCGGACACCGTACGCCTGCAGCAGCTCGCCGCCGACCTGCTGCTGCTCGCCCGACTGGACGCCGGGGAGCGGCCCGGCGGGACCCGGCTGGACCTGGCTGCGCTGGTACGCGAGGAGCTCTCGCAGCGGACGGCCGACCGTGTTCGTGCGGAGGCGGACCTGGAGCCAGTGGAGGTGGCCGGGTCGCGCGGCCAGCTGACCCGCGTGCTGGGAAATCTGCTCGACAACGCCCAGCGGCACGCGCGCTCGGGGGTCAGCGTCACCGTGCGGGCGCGGGGCCGCTGGGCCGTGGTCGAGGTCGCCGACGACGGGGACGGGGTGCCGGAGCCGGAGCGGGAGCGGATCTTCGAGCGATTCGTACGCCTTGACGACGCGCGGTCCCGGGACGACGGCGGGGCGGGCCTGGGACTGGCCATCGCCCGGGATGTGGCGGTACGCCATGGCGGCGCGCTGACGGTTCGGGCCGCCCCTGGCGGAGGCGCACTCTTCGAACTCCGGCTACCCGCCGAGTAGTGCAGCGCGCCCTACCGTGGGCACCTCCCACGCGCTCTTCAGGCAGTGGGGAGGGCGGGCACAACCCCACGACGCACGGATCCGCGCGTGCTGCCCAGGCCAGGGCGACGCCGTGGGCCTACGGCTTCCCCCGCTGCACCCGCAAATGTTCCGCAATCGGCCTCAGCGACTTGTGCAGCTCCTCGAGCGCCTCAGGTGACAGCAGATCGATGAAGTGCCGGCGCACCGACGCGACATGGTGCGGTGCCACCCGTCGCATGGTCTCCATGCCCTGGTCGGTCAGCACCGCGTACAGCCCGCGACGGTCGGACTCGCAGTTCTCGCGGCGCACGAGCTGCGCGTTCTCCATGCGTGTGATCTGGTGCGACAGGCGGCTCTTGGACTGGAGGGTCGCGGCGGCGAGGTCGCTCATCCGCATGCGGTGGTCCTCGGACTCCGACAGATTGACGAGGATCTCGTAGTCGTTCATCGTCAGGCCGAACGGCTGCAGGTCCCGCTCCAGCTGGTAGGTCAACAGCCTGTTGACCTCCAGGTGAGTTCGCCAGGTGCACTGCTCGGCATCTGTCAGCCAGCGCGTGGCCGTCTCGGTCTCCATGAGTCGATTCTACCTAAGGAAGTTGAAGAGTGAACGAACTATGAGGGTGTGACAGCGCGCAAGCGTTCGAGGTCACACTCCGCAGAGTACCGCTCACAGGCCGAAGCGGCGCTGGAGATCGCCCAGCTGTCCGGGAAGGCGCGGTACGCCTGGCTGCTGGCCGTGCTGTCCCTGGTGACCGGATACCCCATGGCCGCCGGGCACACCTGCCTCGTGCGGGACGGCACCCGTCGCCTGATCCGCCATCAGGGTTTCCGTCGACTGCAGCAGGACCGTGCCCGCCCCCACGAACTCGAACTGGTGCTCCTCGCCGGAGGCGCCACCGACCCCCGTCAGTGCACGTAGGCCGCCCATCAGGCCTGTCATGTACCCGTGGTCGTAGTGGTGACACGGCGACGGGCAGTCGGCCCAGCCGACGAGTGCCTGCGGGTCGACCCGGATGGGCGGCTCCATGAACACCACGGGACCGTTGGACGCGGCCACGAACTTGCCCGTTCCGATCAGTGTCAGAAAGCCGGGCACGATGGATTGCTTCAGTGCGAGAGTTGGCTGAAAAGCGAGGAGGTTGCCTGAGCGAATGGTCAGGTTGCCGTTTTCCAGGTCGTACGAATTGACGTCGAAGGCCCGGTCGGCGAGCAGCATCTTGCCCTGGCCCTCGGCGACGACCCAGTCGCTCGCGTGCAGCGGCGAGTGGAAGGACGTACGGACGAGACGGTCCAGGCGGCCGTGCCCGATGCCGTTGAAGTCGATCGACCCGTAGTAGGCGATCATCTTGCCCTTCTGCAGGAACCACTGGCTGCCCTTGAGCTCCACGCAGAAGGTGTACGCGTTGACGTTGTCGTCGGACGGCAGCGTCATGGGGTCGTGGATCACCGGGCCCGGGGCCCCGTAAGCGCTCACAGCTTCTCCTCCGAGGCCTGTACGTACACCGCGCCGCTGCCGGAGAGCTCCAGCTGGAACGCCTCCCCGGAACCGCGCCCCACCATGTCGCGCCAGCCGAGCGCCGTGGACAGCTTGTTGCGCACGTCGCCATGGTGGGCCACGTATGCCTGCGGGTCCACGTGGACCGGCCGTTGGGGTGTGATCGGCACCTCGATGACGCCGCCGTGCGCCATGACGGCGACCGCGCCGTGGCCCTTGAGGGTGGTGGTGAAGAGCCCCTGGCCCGTCACCTGGCCGCGCACCATGCCCATGACCCCGCCCTGGGAGCCCATGAACATCGTGCCCTGCTGGAGCGTCCCGTCGAAGGCGAGCAGCCGGTCCGCCTCCACGTACAGGCTGTCGCCGGTCAGATTGATCACCTGGATGTGGTGGCCGCCATGACCGAACAGCACGGTGCCGCTGCCCTCGACCGTCATCAGCGGAGTCGCCTCGTTCGCGACGCGCCGGCCGATCATCGACATCAGGCCGCCCTGACCGCCCTGGATGTTCGGGGTGAAGGAGACGTCGCCCTTGTAGGCGAGCATCGCGCCGCGCTGGCTGAACATCCGCTGGCCGGGCATGACCGTCGCCTCGACCATCTTCGAGTTGATCTCACGAAAGGGCATGTCAGACGTCCCCTGCGATCGTGTTGCGCTCACTGGGCTGTACGTAGACGAGCCCGTCGCCCTCGAAACGGATCTGGAAGGCCTCGCCGCCTCCCTCACCCATGACGGTGCGGAAGGTCACGCCCGACTGGAAGCTCTGGCGTACGTTCCCCTGGTGCGCGATGTACGCGCCGGGGTCGACGGAGAGCGGGTACTGCGGGCTCACACGCAGCACCACCGCCGGGCCGTCGGACATGATCGCCGCCTGGCCGTGGCCCTCGACCGTGGTCGTGAAAAGGCCGTTGCCCTGGGACGCGCCGCGCAGCCCGGTGAACGAGGTGCCGGTGCGCAGGCCGCCGTCGGTGCACAGGAGGTTGCTGGACTCGACGTAGAGCTTGTCGCCCTGCAGGCTGACGAGATTGATCTCGGATGCGCGATCGGCGAACCAGCAGGTGCCGTGGCCCTTCACCTCCATCACGGTCATCTGCTCACCCGTCAGGCGACGGGTCACCATGCCTCGGATGCCCTCGCCGCCTCCGGTCATCTTCTTGAACGCCATCTGGCCGTCGTAGGCGACCATCGAGCCGTTCTTCGCCTTGACGGCGTCGCCGGACATGTCGACGGCGAGCACCTTGCTGCCCTGGAGTCGAAACGTTGCCACGAGAGGGACGGTATCCGGATAAAGCCCGGCGCGGACAGGGCCCACCGGACGATCCGCACCCTGATGCGACCCCTAGTACCTGCCGGATGCCACAATGGGCCCGCTTGTGCTTCCGTTCACAAGATCAACGTCAAGGCATCATGCCCGGGCGCTCACGCCCCTCGTCGCATCCCACCGAAGGTGACCTCCGTGGACATCAAGACCGCATCCGCACTCCGCCGCCTCCGACTGGTCTCCGCACCGGAGGCCGTCTCGTTTCTGCTGCTGCTCGTCTGCTCGGTGCTCAAGCGGACCACGGACTTCAACGCCGTCCCGGTGATGGGCATGATCCACGGCGTGCTGTTCATCCTCTACGTGATCTTCTGGCTGGACGCCTGGAACCGCACCAAGTGGGGTCTCGGCACGGCCGCGCTGTACTTCGTCCTCTCGGTCCTGCCGACCGGTGGCTTCTTCGCCGACCGCAAGCTGAAGCGGGCCGCCGAGAGCGCGGTGATCGCCTCTCGCGCCCGCAAGGAAGGGATCGTCAACGCATGATCGTCGCCTTCTCCGTGACCCCGCTCGGGGTCGGCGAGGATGTGGGGGAGTACGTCGCCGACGCCGTGCGCGTCGTCCGCGAGTCCGGGCTCCCGAACCGCACCGACGCCATGTTCACCTCCATTGAGGGCGAGTGGGACGAGGTCATGGACGTCGTCAAACGCGCCGTCGCCGCGGTCGAGGCGCGTGCGCCGCGCGTGTCGCTCGTCCTCAAGGCGGACATCCGGCCCGGCGTGACGGACGGTCTCACCTCCAAGGTGGCGACGGTGGAGCGGCATCTTTCCGCCTGACGGCTCCTGCTGCTCGGAAGCCCCGGCCGTGCCAGGCGGGGGCCTTCCTGCCCCGTGGTTGAGCGATCGCCTGCGCATCGGGGCTGTCTTTCCGGCCGCAGTGCGTGTCCTGGGGCCTTTTCTGTGAGGGAACGGACGTTCCTGGGCCGAACGGGTGACCTTTGTGTAAGCAGCTCGTTGAGTGCCGTGACGGGATCTTCGGCCGCGGGTGGAGGAGACGGGTGGGCGGCTTGCGGGAGTTGGCGGCGTCGTTTGTGGTGCCGGGGCCCACGGGAGTCGCCATCCGGGACCGGCTGCGCGTGACGGACAGGGACGCGGCCGTGCTGCGTGAGGTCGGCGCTTTCCTCGGCTCGCTGGCCGCAGGAGATCTCGCGGATCGCTGTCGGCAGGGCCTGGAGTACGACGCCGCATCGTGGGCGGTACGCAAGCGGGAGCTGACCAGTTGGTCGTCATCGCGCTGGGCGGGCAGCATAACCAAGGCAACCCATGACCAGTGGGCGCTGGCCCGGCGCGGACAGGCCGCATATATCGCCTGGCTGCGCGGGCAGATCGCGCAGATCGAGGCCCGTCTGGCCCGGCCGCTGGGCGCCAAGGCCAGCAAGCGCGAGGGCCTGCTGCGCGGCTATGCGTCGCGCGGTGAATGGCACGCCAAGTCCCGCCGCCTCCACGCACTTACAGACCGGCTGGCGGCGGTCGAGGCGGATTGGAACGCGGGCCGGGTGCGCGTAGTGCGCGGCGGCCGCCGACTCGCCAACACCCGCCACCACCTGGACGACGCCGAGCTGAGCAGGGAGGCGTGGCGGGCGCAGTGGGAAGCGGCCCGGATATTCCTGGCCGCGGACGGCGAGTCCGGCAAGCGGTTCGGTAACGAGACCATCCGCATCACCGGCACCGGACAGCTCTCCATCAAACTCCCAGCAGAACTCGCCAACTTGGCGAACGCGGCGCACGGCCGGTACGTGCTGGACGCGGTGGTCCAGTTCAAGCATCGGGGCGAGGAGTGGCTCGACCGGATCGCGGCCAACCGCGCCGTGGCCTACCGCATCCACCACGACCCAGTACGGGGACGCTGGTATGTGACCGCGAGCTGGCAGCGCGCCACCGTCCCCGTCCTGCCCCTTCAGACTGCCCTGGCCCGGGGCACGGTCGGGGTCGACATGAACGACGACCACCTGGCCGCCTGGCACCTCGACATCCACGGCAACCCGGTCGGCGAGCCGCGGCGCTTCTTCTACGACCTGTCGGGCGGTGCCGCGCACCGGGACGCGCAGATCCGGCATGCGCTGACCCGCCTGCTGCACTACGCCCGTCGCTGCGGTGTGGCCGCGATCGCCGTCGAGGACCTCGACTTCACGGCGGACAAGACCAGGGAGAAGCACGGCCGCAACAAGCGGTTCCGCCGCCTGATCTCCCGCTTCCCGACCGCGAAGCTCACGGCCCGGCTGGCGTCCATGGCCGCCGAGCAGGACGTGGCCATCGTCGCGGTCGACCCGGCCTACACCAGCAGGTGGGGTGCCCAGCACTGGCAGAAACCGCTGGCCACCCCACACCGTGAAACGACCCGGCACGATGCCGCGAGCATCGCGATCGGGCGACGCGCCCTAGGGCATCCGATCCGGCGACGGACGGCACCGCCCCGTACCCACCAGAGCGATGGGTGCGGGCATCGGACCGTCCAGGCCCGACCGGGCATCCGATGGCGTGAGGAACCCCGCCCGCCTGCAACGGACCGCGCACCCACAGTGCCGTCGCCGAGCGGGATGCGAAAGCGGGCAACCAGCCTGCCCAACACCGTTCGGGGCAGCGCCACTGAGCAGCAGTCCTGGCAACAGGGCTCAGTCCCACTCAGTGTCTAGGAACGGTCGTTCACCGCCGAATACACCGATGAACGCTTGAATGGTGTGCGCTCCGGGCTGCGGAAGGGGCGACCCAGGTGGGTTCGGGCGGCTCTCGATCCGTTTGACCGTTCTGGTCGGGGCTCTTGAGATCGACGATGAAGGGCAACTGAGACAGCGCCGAGCGGCGCGGCTGGCGGCAACGGTGCGGCGGGGCTGCCGCCGCCGCAGTGCTTACCGAAGCGCGAGACAGGGCTGACCGGGTTATGACCGGCCGGTAAGGTCAAGTACGTGCCCAAGCCGCTCAGCCTTGCCTTTGACCCCATCGCCCGCGCCGACGAACTCTGGAAGCAGCGGTGGGGTTCCGTGCCGTCCATGGTCGCGATCACCTCGATCATGCGCGCGCACCAGATCCTGCTCGCCGAGGTGGACGCGGTCGTCAAGCCGTACGGCCTGACCTTCGCGCGGTACGAGGCGCTGGTGCTGCTCACCTTCTCCAAGTCCGGCGAGCTGCCGATGTCGAAGATCGGCGAGCGCCTCATGGTGCACCCGACCTCCGTCACCAACACCGTGGACCGCCTCGTGAAGTCCGGTCTCGTCGACAAGCGGCCCAACCCCAACGACGGCCGCGGCACGCTCGCCTCCATCACGGACAAGGGCCGTGAGGTCGTCGAAGCGGCCACGCGCGACCTGATGGAGATGGACTTCGGCCTCGGCGTGTACGACGCGGAGGAGTGCGCGGAGATCTTCGCCATGCTGCGGCCGCTCAGGGTCGCGGCACACGACTTCGAGGACTAGACGAGCAGGCCGCCGCAAGATCGTCCCATGCGCCCGGTTACGCTCGTGTCCATGAAACGAAGCGTGCTGACCCGCTACCGCGTCATGGCCTACGTCACCGGTGTCCTGCTGGTCCTCCTCACCCTCGGCACCATCGGCAAGTACGTGCTGGACATGGACGGGGCCGCGGACTTCACCAAGGTCGTGGGCATCGCGCACGGCTGGCTGTACGTCGTCTATCTCGTCTTCGCCTTCGACCTCGGGTCCAAGGCCAAGTGGCCGGTCGCCAAGCAGCTGTGGGTGCTCCTCGCCGGCACCATCCCGACCGCCGCCTTCTTCGTGGAGCGCAAGGTCTCCCGCGAGCTGGAGGCGATGGTCTCCGAGGACGGCGCGGCGGTCGCCAAGGCCTGACCGGCCGGGCACCTTTTTCGAGCTCGGTTCGCCTCCGGGGCGCCGCTGTACCAATATGCCCCTACCGGGGCGTGGCGGTGTCGAGCGACCGCCCCGGCGGCGGGTGAAGACCCACGCGTACGACCTGAGGCGCGCCGCGGCGATCGTCGCGGTCGGTGGCCGCCCCGTCGCGCTGAGCAGCCCGGCTCAGCGACTGTCGCGCGAGGGCACTCTTCCTGGTGGTGCAGGGCCAGACGGCTGACGTCCGCACCGAACATCTCGCGGCTTTGCGCGCCTGACCTGCACCGATGCGTTCCCCGTCGGATCGGCTGGGGCTGGGCCGTCGACATTTACTAGGACGTCCTAGTAAATTCGTAGCATGGACGCTGACGCCATCGAGGACGGCCGCCGCCGCTGGCAGGCCCGCTACGACGCCGCGCGCAAGCGCGAGGCCGACTTCTCCACGCTCTCCGGGGACCCGGTGGAGCCGGTGTACGGGCCGCGGCCCGGGGACACGTACGACGGCTTCGAGCGGATCGGCTGGCCCGGTGAATACCCCTTCACTCGCGGCCTGTATGCGACCGGCTACCGGGGCCGCACCTGGACGATCCGCCAGTTCGCGGGCTTCGGCAACGCCGAGCAGACCAACGAGCGCTACAAGATGATCCTGGCGAACGGCGGCGGCGGACTCTCCGTCGCCTTCGACATGCCGACCCTCATGGGCCGCGACTCCGACGATCCGCGTTCCCTGGGCGAGGTCGGCCACTGCGGCGTGGCGATCGACTCGGCGGCCGACATGGAGGTCCTGTTCAAGGACATCCCGCTGGGCGATGTGACGACGTCGATGACGATCAGCGGGCCCGCGGTGCCCGTCTTCTGCATGTACCTCGTCGCCGCCGAGCGCCAGGGCGTCGACCCAGGTGTCCTCAACGGCACGCTCCAGACGGACATCTTCAAGGAGTACATCGCGCAGAAGGAGTGGCTCTTCCAGCCGGAGCCGCATCTGCGTCTGATCGGCGACCTGATGGAGTACTGCGCGCGGAACATCCCCGCGTACAAGCCGCTCTCCGTCTCCGGCTACCACATCCGCGAGGCGGGCTCGACGGCCGCGCAGGAGCTGGCGTACACACTTGCGGACGGCTTCGGGTACGTCGAGCTGGGGCTCAGCCGCGGTCTGGACGTGGACGTCTTCGCGCCCGGCCTGTCCTTCTTCTTCGACGCGCACGTGGACTTCTTCGAGGAGATCGCCAAGTTCCGCGCGGCACGCCGGATCTGGGCGCGCTGGTTGAAGGAGGTGTACGGGGCGAAGACCGAGAAGGCGCAGTGGCTGCGGTTCCACACCCAGACCGCGGGCGTCTCGCTGACCGCCCAGCAGCCGTACAACAACGTCGTGCGGACGGCCGTCGAGGCACTCGCGGCGGTCCTCGGCGGCACCAACTCCCTGCACACCAACGCCCTCGACGAGACCCTCGCCCTGCCGAGCGAGCAGGCGGCGGAGATCGCGCTGCGCACACAGCAGGTGCTCATGGAGGAGACCGGCGTCGCCAACGTGGCCGACCCGCTGGGCGGTTCCTGGTACGTCGAGCAGCTCACCGACCGTATCGAGGCGGACGCCGAGCGGATCTTCGAGCAGATCAAGGAGAAGGGGCGGCTGGCCCACCCCGATGGGCAGCACCCCATCGGTCCGGTCACCTCCGGCATCCTGCGCGGCATCGAGGACGGCTGGTTCACCGGCGAGATCGCCGAGTCCGCGTTCCGGTACCAGCAGGCACTGGAGAAGGGCGACAAGAGGGTCGTCGGCGTCAACGTCCACGAGGGGTCCGTGACCGGGGATCTGGAGATTCTGCGGGTCAGTCACGAGGTGGAGCGGGAGCAGGTGCGGGTTCTTGCGGGGCGCAAGGGTGCGCGGGACGAGGCGCGGGTGCGGGCCTCGCTAGAAGCGATGCTCGCGGCCGCGCGAGGCGGGGAGAACATGATTGAGCCCATGCTGGCGGCGGTGCGGGCCGAGGCCACGCTCGGGGAGATCTGTGACGCCCTTCGGGACGAGTGGGGCGTGTACACGGAGCCGCCTGGGTTCTGACGACGGTCGTCAGTCGCCCGCCAGCCCCCCGATCAGCAGGCGCGTGAACCTGGTCGCCCATTCCTCGTCCACCGGCTCCGCGCTGACCAGGGTGCGGTGGACCACCGCGCCCGCGACCACGTCGAAGATGAGGTCCGCCGTGCGGGCGGCGGCTGCGGGGTCCTGCTCGAGGGGGAGTTCGCCGCGTGCCTGGGCGCGGCTGCGGCCCTCCAGTACGAGGCGCTTCTGGCGCTCCACGATCGACGTGCGGATGCGTTCGCGCAGCGGTTCGTCGCGAGTGGACTCGGCCACCACCGCCATGAGCGCGGTCTTCGCCTCGGGGCGGTCCAGGAGGGCCGCGAACTGGAGCACCACGCCCTCGATGTCCGCGGCGAGGCTGCCGCGGTCCGGCAGTTCGAGCTCGTCGAAGAGGACCGCCACCGCGTCCACGACCAGCTCGTTCTTGCCGGCCCACCGCCGGTACAGCGTCGTCTTCGCAACCCCCGCCCGGCTTGCGACATCGCCCAACGTGAGCTTGGACCAGCCCAGTTCGACCAGCGCGGCCCGCGTCGCCTCCAGGATCGCGGCATCCGCCGCGGCGCTGCGCGGGCGGCCCGCGCGGGGAGCGGAGGGCGTACGGCTCGGCATGCGGGCGACCCTACCCGCCGCGTCTGTGCGCGCGGCGCAGTGAGACAGATCACCGGACGAGATCCCCGCGGCATCGCCCAGGCGCCTCGCCACCCAGTTACGCTACGACTCGTATCGAAATCCGTCGCGAGGACGCTCGCGGCGCATCTCGCACCGAAAGAGTGACAACCACCCGCGCCAGGTGGGGACCCGGCGCAGTGCAGAACACCAACGCTTTTCACAGTCGCGCGCGAAAGGGGGAGGATGTAGCCATGCAGCCTAGGAACATGTCCATGAGCGGCGTCGTCGACCTCGCCGCGGTGAAGGCGGCCCAGGAGGCCAAGGCGAAGGCGGAGCAGGCGCGCGCCGAAGCGGTCCGGCACGGCGGGGGCGGAGCCGTGTCCCCCGCGAGCCTCGTCATCGATGTCGACGAGGCGGGTTTCGAGCGCGACGTACTGCAGCGCTCCACCGAGGTCCCGGTCGTCATCGACTTCTGGGCCGAGTGGTGCCAGCCGTGCAAGCAGCTCGGTCCGCTCCTCGAGCGGCTGGCGCTGGAGTACAACGGGCGTTTCGTGCTGGCCAAGGTCGATGTCGACGCCAACCAGATGCTTATGCAGCAGTTCGGGATCCAGGGCATCCCGGCGGTCTTCGCGGTGGTGGCCGGCCAGGCCCTGCCGCTCTTCCAGGGGGCGGCCCCCGAGGAGCAGATCCGGGGGACCCTGGACCAGCTGATCCAGGTCTCCGAGGAGCGCTTCGGTCTGACCGGTCTCACGGTCGACGCGGACGCGCAGGGCGGCGAGGCCGCGGCGGCGCCCCCGGTGCCTGCGGGCCCGTACGACGCACTGCTCGAGGCCGCGGTGCAGGCACTGGACGCGGGCGACCTCGGCGGTGCCGTCCAGGCGTACAAGAACGTCCTCGCCGACGACCCGGGCAACACGGAGGCCAAGCTCGGCCTGGCCCAGGCCGAACTGCTGAAGCGCGTGCAGGACCTGGATCCCCAGCAGGTGCGCAAGGACGCGGCCGACAAGCCCGGCGACGTGACGGCGCAGATCGCCGCGGCGGACCTGGATCTGGTCGGCGGTCATGTGGAGGACGCCTTCGGCCGGCTCATCGACACGGTGCAGCGCACGGCGGGTGACGACCGGGACGCGGTGCGGCTGCGGCTCCTCGAGCTCTTTGAGGTCGTCGGTTCGGACGATCCTCGCGTGGCGACGGCCCGGCGGGCGCTGGCGCGGGCGTTGTTCTGACCTTCCCCCGAGCTCTCGGCTTCGCCCCCAGCGCCTTGAGGGTCTGGGAGGTACCGCGAGAGCAGTGGGGACCCCACTGAGCGCTGGGGCCGCGATGTCCCAGCGAAGAACTTGCTGACGTGTGATCAGAGTGGCCGCGTTTTACCAAAACTTGGTAAACGCGGCCGCTGTTACTCCGAGTAAGTCGGGGCCCGGTTTCTGTCCGGTTCTGCCCGATGATCCACCGAAGTGTCAACGCCTTACGTGGCACCCTCTGTCGCCATTCGATACCCGCCGGTACTGGTTCGGTTATACCTCCGTTACTAGTGAGTAACGAACCCCCTTGTGCGGGCGCCGAGAATGCACCACGATCGGCCACGCTCGGTCCATTGCCTTCAGCCCGACAGCCAGTCGCGCAAAGGGTTTTCTGGGTCCCCACCGAGCAGCCGGCGCAGTGGCGCCGGCTCGGGACAGGGGGGTCTCCGTCGTCCGGCGGAGCCTGTCCGGCAGGTTGTGCGTGATGAGTTCAGGCGCGACCAGTGGTTGTCGCTCGGGGGTGATCGCCGGTGATTCGGGTGCCGACAGTGCCTCGAAGCGGCGCTCTCCTTCCCGAGGACGTAGCACTTCTCCCATCCCAGGTCGGGCCCTGGCGCACGGCCGGAGATGTACGTCCGAGAAGGAGGAAATATGGAGTCCCAGGTGCGTGGCGGGACCAGATGGAAGCGGTTCGCGGTGGTGATGGTGCCCAGCGTGGCCGCCACCGCGTGCATAGGTGTCGGCCTGGCGCAGGGCGCGCTCGCAGCGTCGTTCAGCGTCTCCGGCCAGTCGTTCAAGGTGACGACCGACCGGCTCGTGGGTGAGGGCTTCTCCCAGTACGGCGCCCTTGAGGACGGCTACACGCTCAAGGGCGAGAAGGTGAAGCACCCGGTTGCGGTGTCCGGCTTCAAGACCGCGACGATCACTGGCATGTGCCAGTCCGTGGTCACCCCGAACGTGCCGGTGCTCGGTTCCGTCAGCCTGAAGCTGACGGCCGGTGACGGCGGCACGCCGGTCAAGGCGCAGAACCTGTACATCGACGTCGCCGAGCTCGAGGCCGACGCGACGTTCAAGAACATCGACATCGGTGTCGCCGCCAAGGACGCCACCAAGGGCCCGGGCATAGCCAAGGGGGAAGTCGAGCAGCAGAAGACGAACCCCTTCGGATTCGCCCAGCAGGCCGACGAGGTCGTGCTGGAGGACGTGAAGCAGACGGCGTGGGCCACCACTGCCGGAACCTTCAAGCTCAGCGGTCTCAAGATGTCGCTGTCCACGGGCGTCAAGGAGTGCTACTAGGCACTCCGGTGGCGGGCGGGGGAGTCTGCGGCTGTCCCGCCCGTCCGCTCGGGCCTGCCCTCACGCGCGGCAACACCCCTTAATCCAGCCTTCACTTCCCACAGCAACGCCGTTCCAGGGAGCTGTTTTCCATGAGCGCCGACACTCCGGCCACGCGCGGCCGATTCACCGACTGGCGGCTGCGGTTCCGCGCCTGGCGTGGCGATCGACCGTTCTGGGCCGGCCTGTTCATCCTGTTCGGTGGATTCCCCATCGCCTACTTCCCGTACGCGAACCTCCAGCTCGGTCATGTGACGCTGGCGATGGCCACCACCGCGGGTGCGGGCTCCCTGATCATCGGTGTGCTGCTGATCGTGCTCGGCATAAGCCTGTGGTTCCAGAAGCACGTCCGGGTCTTCGCGGGTGTCGCGGCGATTCTGCTGGCGTTGGTGTCGATCCCGGTGTCCAACCTCGGCGGCTTCGTGATCGGGTTCCTGTTCGCGCTGATCGGCGGTGCCATGGCCATCGCCTGGGCGCCGGGCGCGCCGCCCGCCTCCGGGCAGGGGGTCGAGCCGACGATCGCGCCGGAGGGCGGGGTGCCGGACAGCACGGCCCTGGACATGAGCAAGTCGAACGACGTGTCAGGAACGATCCCGGCCACCGGGGCGAACGGGAGGCACAGTGCCGGCTGACGAGGTGACCCACGGGACTGAGGTGGACGAGTCCCGTGTGAGAACCGGGCCGCGCCACGCGGCACCCAAGAAGCCGCTGTTCACCAGGTTCCACATGCCGGCCGGCAAGGCGATAGCCATGGCGGCGATGCCGACGGCTGTCCTCATGGGCATGGGGTTCACGCCGACGCTCGCCCGCGCTGACGACCAGCCGTCGACGAAGAACCTGACGGTCGACGAGTACCAGAGCTGTGTCGAGGCGCTGGAAGACTCCGCGGACGGCAAGGACGCGTCGGCCACGCCGTCGCCCTCCGCCTCCGCATCGGAGAGCGCCACCGAGTCCGATGACAAGGCGGAGCCGACGCCGTCGGCGTCCAAGGAGGGGTCCTCTTCGTCGGATTCAGGTTCCGACGAGGAGGCCGAGCCCGCGCCGTCCGCGTCCTCGTCCTCCGCCAGCACGTCGGACCAGTCGTCGGACAGCGGTACGTCCACGGCTGCGCCGGCCCCCTCGGCGTCCGCGAGCGGCGACAATCTGCTGGACTCCATCGGCGACGCGATCAAGGACGTCTTCGAGGGCGGCAGCGACCCCTCGGCGAGCGCCTCGCCCACGCCGACCCCTTCGGCCTCCGCGGGCCAGGACACGTCCGGCGACGACGCGTCCGACACCGTCAAGGACACCGTCGACAAGGTCACCGGGACGGTCGAGGACACCGTCAAGGACACGACCGACGCGGCGTCCAAGGCGGCCGAGGACACCACGGAGAAGGTCACGGAGGCGGCCACCGCGTCGCCCAGCCCCACCACGGACGCGGAGGACTGCCCGGCCGCCACCGACGAGGAGGGCGGCGTCGAGAAGATCGTGGCCCTGCCGGACGACCCCTGGTACCTGGACGCCAGCTCGCTGCTGCTCAAGGGCGCCGACTACCAGGGCATCGTCAAGGTGAAGACCGCCAACGGCACGGTCAAGGAGGTCCTGAAGTACGTCATCTCCGACGGCACGGACATCGGCGACCTGCACCAGACGGTCAAGGATGACCGGGCCGGCAGGACCTATCACGTGCAGGCGGCCAAGGGCTCGACGTCCACGATCCGCGATGGCAAGACGGTCATGTACACGGAGAGCATTTCTGGGAACCTGTTCGGCCTGGTGCCGATCACGTTCAGCCCGGAGAACCCGCCGCCGCTGAACATCCCGCTGATCTACTTCACCAAGGTGAAGGTCGTGCAGGCCGGCCAGTTCGGCGGCACCCTGCACGTACCGGGACTGCATCAGTACACGACCGAACTGAACTGACCGGACACCGGCCGCAGCCGTCGCGCCGAAGGAGCGCGACGGTGTCGAGAAGGCGACCGCGCGGAGGCCCGACGAAGGAGGGCTGAGCACGGTCGTCTGCTCGACACCGGCTATGGCGCTCCGGAGGCGAATCGAGCTCGTATAAACAGAACCCGTCCGGGAGCCGCACACAGCTGAGGGCGCCCCCTGCCACAGGGGGCGCCCTCAGCGGTGTGCGGTGCGGGATCAGGTCCGTGTGCCGCTGCCCAGGTGGTGGACCCGGACCATGTTGGTGGTGCCGGGGACGCCGGGGGGCGAGCCGGCGGTCATGACCATGATGTCGCCCTCGTTGTAGCGCTGGAGCTTGAGCAGCTCGGCGTCGACGAGGTCGACCATCGCGTCCGTGTTGGCCACGTGCGGGACGACGTACGACTCCACGCCCCAGCTCAGCGCGAGCTGGTTGCGG
Organism: Streptomyces himalayensis subsp. himalayensis; assembly: GCF_013778455.1. GTDB lineage: Bacteria > Actinomycetota > Actinomycetes > Streptomycetales > Streptomycetaceae > Streptomyces > Streptomyces himalayensis. The sequence goes on from NZ_JACEHE010000001.1 coordinate 441,520, forward strand.
GTGGACTCCTCCGTGGTGAAGGCCATGATCGGCTGGGAGGCGCGGTAGCGGCACAGCCTGCGGGCGGTGTCACCGGACTTGGTGAAGGCGACCAGCGCCTTGCCGCCCAGGAAGTCCGCGATCTCGCACGCGGCGCGGGCCACCGAACCACCCTGCGTACGCGGCTTCTTGCCGGGCACCAGCGGCTGCAGGCCCTTCGAGAGCAGCTCCTGCTCGGCCGCTACGACGATCTTCGACATCGTCTTCACGGTCTCGATCGGGAACGCGCCGACCGACGACTCGGCCGACAGCATGACCGCGTCCGTGCCGTCCAGGATCGCGTTGGCGACGTCGGACGCCTCGGCGCGCGTGGGGCGGGAGTTGGTGATCATCGACTCCATCATCTGGGTCGCGACGATCACCGGCTTGGCGTTGCGGCGGCACAGCTCGATGAGGCGCTTCTGCACCATGGGGACCTTCTCGAGCGGGTACTCGACGGCCAGGTCGCCGCGGGCGACCATCACGGCGTCGAACGCCATCACGACGTCTTCCATGTTCTCGACCGCCTGCGGCTTCTCCACCTTGGCGATGACGGGGACCCGGCGGCCCTCCTCGTCCATCACCCGGTGCACGTCCTTGACGTCGTTGGCGTCGCGGACGAAGGAGAGCGCGACCATGTCGCAGCCCATGCGCAGCGCGAAGCGGAGGTCGTCGATGTCCTTCTCGGACAGCGCCGGGACGTTCACGTGGGCGCCGGGCAGGTTGATGCCCTTGTGGTCGGAGATGACGCCGCCCTCGATGACGACCGTCCGGACGCGGGCGCCCTCGACCTCGACGACCTTGAGCTCGACGTTGCCGTCGTTGATCAGGATCGGGTCGCCCTTGGAGACGTCGCCGGGCAGCCCCTTGTAGGTCGTGCCGCAGATCGACTTGTCGCCCGGGACGTCCTCGGTGGTGATGGTGAACTCGTCACCGCGCACCAGCTCGACGGGGCCCTCGGCGAAGGTCTCCAGGCGGATCTTGGGGCCTTGGAGGTCGGCGAGGACGCCGATGGCCTTGCCGGTCTCCTTGGCGGCGGCGCGGACGCGGTCGTACCGCCCCTGGTGCTCGGCGTGCGAGCCGTGGCTGAAGTTGAAGCGGGCCACGTTCATGCCGGCTTCGATCAGCGCGACGAGTTTGTCGTGGGAGTCGACGGCGGGGCCCAGCGTGCAGACGATTTTCGAACGGCGCATGGGGGCGATCCTATCGGTTTGTTTCGCTTCGGAATATTCCATCTGGCGGAAGATACAAATGGGCGGATGTGCGCTCAGGCGTTGCCATTCTCAGTCCTCGCGGGTGTGACAAGTGCGTAGCTCTGGCGTGCGATCTCCAGCTCCTCGTCGGTCGGCACCACGGCGACCGCCACGCGCGCGTACTCGGGCGAGATCAGCCGCGGCCCGTCGGCCCTGGTGGCGTTCAGCTCACTGTCGACCGCCAGGCCCAGCTCTTCCAGGCCCGTGACAGCGGCTTCCCGCACGGGGGCCGCGTTCTCGCCCACACCCGCGGTGAACGCCACCGCGTCCACTCTGCCCAGTACCGCGTAGTAGGCGCCGATGTACTTCTTCAGCCGGTGGATGTAGATGTCGAAGGCGAGCCGCGCCTGCTCGTCGCCCTCGTCGACCCGGCGGCGGATCTCCCGCATGTCATTGTCGCCGCACAGCCCGATCAGGCCGCTCTTCTTGTTCAGCAGTGCGTCGATCTCGTCGGCCGACATTCCGCCGACCCGCATCAGATGGAAGATGACGGCCGGGTCCAGGTCACCGGAGCGCGTACCCATCACAAGCCCCTCCAAAGGCGTCAGGCCCATGGAGGTGTCCACGCACCGCCCGCCGCGCACCGCGGACGCGGACGCACCGTTGCCCAGGTGCAGCACGATCACGTTGACCTCGGACGGGTCCTTGCCAAGGAGCTTCGCGGTCTCGCGGGAGACGTACGCGTGCGACGTGCCGTGGAAGCCGTAGCGGCGGATGCGGTGCTCGTCGGCGGTCTTCACATCGATGGCATAGCGCGATGCGGACTCCGGCATCGTCGTGTGGAAGGCGGTGTCGAAGACCGCGACCTGCGGCAGGTCCGGGCGCAGGGCCTGGGCGGTGCGGATGCCGGTGAGGTTCGCCGGGTTGTGCAGCGGGGCCACCGGGATCAGCCGCTCGATCTCGGCGAGCACCGCGTCGTCGATCACGGTCGGCTCGGTGAAGTGCCTGCCGCCGTGCACCACCCGGTGACCGATCACGGCCAGCTCGGGGGAGTCCAGACCGAGCCCGTCGGCCGCCAGCTCCTCGGCGACCGCCTTGAGCGCCGCGTCGTGGTCGGCGATCGGGGCGGTGCGCTCGCGCTTCTCGCCGCCGTCGGTGAGCTGGGGGCCCCTCCCAGCGTTAGCTGGGGGAGTGTGCACCAGGCGCGAGGTCTCCTCGCCGATCCGCTCGACCAGGCCCACGGCGAGCCGTGAGCTGTCGCTCATGTCGAGGAGCTGGTACTTCACCGACGAGGAGCCGGAGTTGAGGACGAGTACGCGAGTCGCCGCGCGGTTCTCGGACACGGATGAGGTGCTTTCTTGTGCGGAGGAGGGCGTGCTGTCGCTGTGCCGGGACGGGCCTTTCCCGGTCATGCCTTGCCGGGGCCCTGGGCCTGGATCGCCGTGATGGCGACCGTGTTCACGATGTCCTGGACGAGTGCCCCCCGGGACAGGTCGTTCACGGGCTTGCGCAGGCCCTGCAGCACCGGGCCGACGGCGATCGCGCCGGCCGAACGCTGCACGGCCTTGTAGGTGTTGTTGCCGGTGTTCAGGTCCGGGAAGATCAGCACGCTGGCCTGGCCCGCGACCTCCGAACCCGGCAGCTTGGTGGCGGCCACGGAAGGCTCGACCGCCGCGTCGTACTGGATGGGCCCCTCGATCATCAGGTCGGGGCGGCGGGAGCGCACCAGCTCGGTGGCCTCGCGCACCTTGTCGACGTCCGCGCCCGAGCCCGACGTGCCGGTCGAGTACGACAGCATCGCGATCCGCGGCTCCACACCGAACTGGGCGGCGGTGGCGGCCGACTGGACGGCGATGTCGGCGAGCTGCTCGGCGTTCGGGTCCGGGTTCACGGCGCAGTCGCCGTAGACGAGGACCTTGTCGGCGAGGCACATGAAGAAGACCGAGGACACGATCGAGGCGTCCGGCTTGGTCTTGATGATCTCGAAGGCGGGGCGGATGGTCGCCGCGGTGGAGTGCACCGAACCGGACACCATGCCGTCGGCCAGGCCCTGCTGGACCATCAGCGTGCCGAAGTAGTTCACGTCCGCCACGACGTCGCTCGCGAGCTCGACGGTGACGCCCTTGTGGGCGCGCAGCGCCGCGTACTCCGCGGCGAACTGCTCGCGCAGCTCGGAGGTCTGAGGGTCGAGGATCTGCGCGCCGGAGAGGTCGATGCCGAGGTCGGCGGCCTTCTTGCGGATGATGTCGTCGGGTCCGAGCAGCGTCAGGTCGCAGACGCCGCGGCGCAGCAGCACCTCGGCCGCGTGCAGGACACGCTCCTCCGTACCCTCCGGCAGTACGACGCGACGCCGGTCCGAGCGGGCCCGCTCCAGCAGCTTGTGCTCGAACATCATGGGCGTGACGCGGCTGCTGCTGGGCGCCGAGACCCGCTTGACCAGGTCGCTCGTGTCCACGTACCGCTCGAAGAGGCCGAGCGCCGTCTCCGCCTTGCGGGGCGTCGCGGCGTTCAACTTGCCTTCCAGCGAGAACAGTTCCGCCGCGGTGGGGAAGCTGTTTCCGGTCACCGAGATCACCGGCGTGCCGGGCGCCAGCCGGTCGGCGAGGGCCAGGACCTCCGGTGTGGGCTCCTCGCCCAGGGTGAGCAGCAGGCCCGCGATCGGCGGCGTTCCCGCGCTGTGCGAGGCCAGCGCGCCCACGACGAGGTCGGCGCGGTCGCCGGGCGTGACGACCATGCAGCCGGGCGTCAGCGCGCTCAGGAAGTTCGGCAGCATGGCGCCGCCGAAGACGAAGTCGAGCGCGTCGCGGGACAGGCCCGCGCCGTCGCCCAGGAGCACCTTGCCGCCCAGCGCGTGGGTGATCTGCGCGACCGTCGGGGCGGACAGCGCGGCGTCGTCCGGCAGGACGTAGCACGGCACCGGCAGCCGCGTGTCCACACCCCGCTGGATGACCTCGCGGTCCTCCGGCGCCACACGGTTGGCGATCATGGCGATGACGTCGCAGCCCAGGCCCTCGTACGCGCGGTGGGCATTGCGGATCTCGGCGAGCACCGACTCCGCGGCCTGCTTCCTGCCGCCCACGACCGGCAGCACGGACGCGCCGAACTCGTTGGCCAGGCGGGCGTTCAGGGCCAGCTCGTCGGGGAGCTGGGTGTCGGCGAAGTCGGTGCCGAGGACGAGGACGACCTCGAAGTCCCGGGCGACCCGGTGGAACCGGTCGACGAGCCGGGAGACCAGCTCGTCGGTGCCCTGCTCGGCCTGGATCGCCGAGGCCTCCGCGTACGAGAGGCCGTAGACGGACGCCGGATCCTGCGCCAGGCGGTAGCGGGAGCGGAGCAGTTCGAAGAGGCGGTCCGGGCCGTCGTGGACGAGTGGCCGGAAGACGCCGACCCGGTCGACCTGGCGGGTCAGGAGCTCCATGACTCCCAGCTCGATGACCTGGCGCCCGTCGCCCCGGTCGATCCCGGTCACGTACACGCTGCGCGTCACGTGTGCTCTCCGTTTCGTCGCTGTCGTCACTTGTCGTGTTCGTCGCTGTCTGCTGGTGGCCGCCCTGGAAGCACTCGTATGCACTCGTGGTGCACATCTGCACTCGTGGTGCACATCGGAGGGGGACGCTCGGATCGTGACCAGTCAGACAGAAAATACCCGCTGTCGTGGGCGGTTCCCTCTTGACAATACCCTTGGGGGTGGGTAGGACGCCCGCCGGGAGAAGGGCCTGATGGGGGCGGGAGACGGTCCTCCGGACCGAGTCCGGGGGCCGGTACGGGGGCCGACCGGCGGAAGACGCGGAGCGCCGGGGGGCGTGGAACAATCGAAATGGCTCACAAGTATCACCGGCGAGCAGGAGACACAGCACGATGCGTATCGGAGTTCTCACCGCAGGCGGCGACTGCCCGGGGCTGAACGCAGTGATCCGGTCGATTGTGCACCGGGCCGTCACCCACCACGGAGACGAGGTCATCGGCTTCGAGGACGGCTACTCGGGCCTGCTCGACGGGCGCTACCGGACTCTCGACCTCAACGCGGTCAGCGGCATCCTGGCCCGCGGCGGCACCATCCTCGGCTCCTCGCGCCTGGAGCGCGACCGGCTCCGCGAGGCCTGCGAGAACGCCCGCGACATGGCCCGCGAGTTCGGCATCGACGCCCTCATCCCGATCGGCGGCGAAGGCACGCTGACCGCCGCCCGGATGCTCTCGGACGCGGGTCTCCCCGTGGTCGGCGTGCCGAAGACCATCGACAACGACATCTCCTCCACGGACCGCACCTTCGGCTTCGACACCGCGGTCGGCGTCGCCACGGAGGCGATAGACCGCCTCAAGACCACCGCCGAGTCGCACCAGCGCGTCATGGTCGTCGAGGTCATGGGCCGCCACGCCGGCTGGATCGCGCTGGAGTCCGGAATGGCGGGCGGCGCGCACGGCATCTGCCTGCCCGAGCGGCCCTTCGACCCCGCCGACCTGGTCAAGATGGTCGAGGAACGCTTCGCGCGCGGCAAGAGGTTCGCCGTGATCTGCGTCGCCGAGGGCGCCCACCCCGCCGGGGGCACGATGGACTACGGCAAGGGCGCGATCGACCAGTACGGCCACGAGCGCTTCCAGGGCATCGGCACCGCCCTCGCGTTCGAGCTGGAGAGGCGCCTCGGCAAGGAGGCCAAGCCGGTCATCCTCGGCCATGTGCAGCGCGGCGGCGTCCCCACCGCGTACGACAGGGTCCTCGCCACCCGCTTCGGCTGGCACGCCGTGGAGGCGGCGCACAGCGGCGACTTCGGCCATATGACGGCGCTGCGCGGCACGGACATCGCCATGGTGCCGCTCGCCGAGGCCGTCACCGAGCTGAAGACGGTGCCGAAGGACCGGATGGATGAGGCGGAGTCGGTCTTCTAAGGGGCTGGCGCCCCTGTTCTGTACGCGTCCTCGCCGGGCCCCCCTGCACAACGCGCATACACAGCTGATGTCGTGCCTGATGCCAGGTCAGTCCTGGCTCACCCAGCAGTAGTTGAACTCCGGTCGGCCGACCTGACCGTACAGCGGCCTCCTGGCCGCCTGCCCCGTCGTGACCAGGTGCTCCAGGTAACGGCGTGCCGTGATCCGGGAAATGCCCACGGACTCGGCCGCCGCCGTGGCCGTCAGACCGTCGGGGCAGTCGCGCAGGGTGCGGGAGACCCGCTCCAGTGTCGGGCCGCTGAGGCCCTTGGGGAGGGCGGCAGGACCGGGGGCCCGCAGGGTCGCCAGCGCCCGGTCCACCTCGTCCTGACCGGTGGCCTCGCCGGCCGTCGTACGGAACTCCGCGTAGCGTACGAGCCGGTCGCGCAGCGTTGCGAAAGTGAACGGCTTCAGGACGTACTGGACGACGCCCAGCGAGACGCCCTCGCGCACCACCGCGAGATCCCGCGCCGACGTCACCGCGATCACGTCGGTGTGATGGCCCGCCGCGCGCAGGGTACGGGCGAGCTGCAGACCGTGGCCGTCCGGGAGGTGGAGGTCCAGCAGGAGCAGGTCGACGTGCATGCGGTCGAGGGCGCGGCGGGCCTCGGCAGCGCTGTGGACGACTCCGGCCACGGTGAAGCCGGGGACTCGCTCCACGTAGAGGCGGTGGGCGTCTGCCGCGACGGGGTCGTCCTCGACGACCAGTACGCGGATCTCCTCCTGCGGAGTGCTCACTCTGTTCCTCCGGGGGCCGCGCCGTTTGCGGCTTCTCTTGAGCTGGTTTCCGTCTCACCCAGGGGAGCGGGAATCGCGGGCACAACGGCTGAACCGCTGTCCGCAACAGTGGGCAGCGGCAGGTTCGCCGTGAATTCCGCGCCGCCCTCGGCCGACTCCGTCACCGTCAGCGTGCCCCCGTTTCGTAGCACCGTCTGGCGGACCAGCGCCAGGCCCAGGCCGCGGCCGCCCGGGCCCGCGGGCTTGGTGGACCAGCCGCGTTGGAACACCGCTTCGGCGTGGGCCGGATCCACTCCTGGGCCGGTGTCCGATACGCGCAGGATCAGGCCGGCTTCACACGCGCGCGCCGTGACGGTCACGCGCGCGTGCAGGGTGCCCTGGGCCGCGTCGACGGCGTTGTCGATGAGGTTGCCGAGGATCGTGACCAGGTCGCGGGCGGGCAGGGACTCCGGGAGGAGGCCGTCGTCGATGCTGCTGTCGTCGGACACCAGCAACTCGACGCCCCGCTCGTTCGCCTGGGCCGCCTTGCCGAGCAGGAGCGCCGCCAGCACGGGCTCGCCGACCGCGGCGACGACCTGGTCGGTGAGCGCCTGCGCCAGCTCCAGCTCGGCCGTGGCGAACTCGACGGCCTCGTCGGCCCGGCCCAGCTCGATCAGCGAAACCACGGTGTGCAGGCGGTTCGCCGCCTCGTGCGCCTGGGAGCGCAGGGCCTGAGTGAAGCCCCGCTCGGAGTCCAGCTCGCCCATCACGGCCTGCAGCTCGGTGTGGTCGCGGAGCGTCACGACCGTACCGCGGCGTTCCCCGCCGGAGACCGGCGATGTGTTGACGACGACGACCCGGTCCGCGGTCAGATGCACCTCGTCCACGCGCGGCTCGGTGGCCAGCAGCGCGCCGGTCAGCGGGCTGGGCAGGCCGAGCTCGGCGACGTTCCTGCCGATCACGTGGTCCTCGTCGGACACACCGAGCAGCTCCCGTCCGCCGTCGTTGATCAGCGCGATCCGCCGCTGCCCGTCCAGCATCAGCAGCCCCTCGCGGACGGCGTGCAGAGCGGCCTCGTGGTAGGCGTGCATACGGCTGAGTTCGGTCGCGTTCATGCCATGGGTGTGCCGCCGCAGCCGGGCGTTGACCACATACGTGCCGATGCCGCCCAGCACCAGAGCACCCACCGCGACGCCGAACAGCGCGGTGAGCTGGCTGCGCACCCGGGCGCTGATCTCGTCGACGGTGATGCCCGCGCTGACCAGCCCGACGATCCGCTCGCCCTTGTGAATCGGGGTGACCACGCGCACCGACGGGCCCAGGGTGCCCGTGTAGGTCTCGTAGAAGGTCTTGCCGCGCAACGCCGGCTCGATATGGCCGAGAAAGTGCTGTCCTATCTGGGCCTTGTCGGGGTGCGTCCAGCGGATGCCGTGCGTGTCCATGATCGTGACGAAGTCGACGCCGGTGCTGCGCTGCACCTCCGTCGCGTAAGGCTGGAGGACCTTCGACGGATCGTGATCGTCCACCGCCTCCCGCACGGACGGCGCCACCGCGACCGCGCGCGCCGCCGCGCCCGCCTGGCGTTGCGCGGCCTGCTCGGCCTGACGTCCGTCGCTGATGTACGTGAACAGCGCGCACCCGGCCACCACGACGGCGACGAGCACGACCTGCATCGCGAAGAGCTGGCCGGCCAGGCTGCGGGGGCGGGGGAAGCGCATGCCAGTCAGTCTGCCTCCGGTCCGTGCGTGAACTAAATGAACGTAAGGGTGACCGCTCTCACAGCCTGGGAGATAGTCACCGCATCGATCAGGCCAGGACGTGAGCCGCACGGACTGCGCGTAACGCGCCGAGTACCGCATGTATTGCCGTACCCACGCACGCCGACAATGTCGTCAAGGAGGCACCCGTGTCCGAAACACCGGTGAAGCCCGCCACCCGACGGGACCGCACCCACTATCTCTACATCGCGGTGATCATCGCGGTGGCGCTCGGCATCGCCGTGGGCCTGATCGCACCCGACTTCGCGGTCGAGCTGAAGCCGATCGGCACCGGCTTCGTGAATCTGATCAAGATGATGATCTCGCCGATCATCTTCTGCACGATCGTGCTGGGCATCGGCTCGGTGCGGAAGGCCGCCAAGGTCGGCAAGGTCGGCGGTTACGCGCTCGGCTACTTCCTGGTCATGTCGTTGGTCGCCCTCGCCATCGGCCTGGTCGTCGGCAACATCCTGGACCCCGGTACGGGCCTGGCGGTGACCGACGCGGTCAAGGAGGCCGGGAAGGAGCAGGTGTCCGCCGAGGCCCTGCCGCCGGTCGAGTTCGTGCTCTCGATCATTCCGACCACGATGGTCTCCGCGTTCACCGAGGGCCAGGTCCTGCAGACCCTCCTCGTCGCCCTGCTCGCCGGCTTCGCGCTGCAGGCGATGGGTTCCGTCGGCGAGCCGATCCTGCGCGGTGTCGAGCACATCCAGCGGCTCGTCTTCCGCATCCTCGCCATGGTGATGTGGGCAGCCCCGGTCGGTGCCTTCGGCGCGATCGCGGCTGTCACCGGGTCGGCCGGACTGGACGCGCTCAAGAGCCTCGCCGTGCTGATGCTGGGCTTCTACGTCACCTGCTTCCTCTTCGTCTTCATCGTGCTCGCCGCGCTGCTGCGCGCCGTCGCGGGCCTCAACATCCTCACGTTCTTCAAGTACCTGGGCCGTGAGTTCCTGCTGATCCTGTCCACCTCGTCCTCCGAGTCCGCTCTCCCGCGGCTCATCGCGAAGATGGAGCACATGGGCGTCAGCAAGCCGGTGGTCGGTATCACCGTCCCGACCGGCTACTCCTTCAACCTCGACGGCACCATGATCTACATGACCATGGCCTCGCTCTACATCGCCGACGCCCTGGGCACCCCGATGTCGATCGGCGAGCAGATCCCGCTCCTGCTCTTCCTCCTCGTCGCCTCGAAGGGCGCGGCGGGTGTCAGCGGGGCCGGGCTTGCCACGCTGGCCGGTGGTCTGCAGTCGCACAAGCCCGCGCTGGTGGACGGCGTCGGCCTGATCGTCGGCATCGACCGCTTCATGAGCGAGGCGCGCGCCCTGACGAACTTCGCGGGCAACGCGGTCGCCACGGTGCTGATCGGCACCTGGACCAAGGAGATCGACAAGGATCGGGTCGGTCAGGTGCTGGCGGGGGAGCTGCCGTTCGACGAGCGCACGCTGCTGGACGAGTCGGCTGCCGACGCGTCCGGCGACGAGGTGCCCTCGCCGCGGAACGAGGCGGCGCAGGAGCCGGTCAAGGCGTAGCTCCGTCTAGGGGCTTTGAACTGTCGCCGTACGGGCTGAGTACGCGCCGGGCGGGCTGGAATCTCCAGCCCGCCCGGCGCTTTCCTGTCTCGCGACCCGTCCGGGAAGGCGCCGCCCATCGCGACGTCGAGCATGGCGGCCGTTGCCTTGACGTCGGCGTCAAGGACTACGGTCGCGGCATGCGAATCGGCGAACTGGCAGCCCGGGCCGGGACGACCACGCGGGCGCTGCGCTACTACGAGTCACGGGGGCTGCTGCCCGCGCGGCGAGGCGGCAACGGGTACCGCACGTACGACGAGCGGGATCTGCGGCTGCTCCAGCAGATCAAGACCCTGCAGGACTTCGGGTTCGACCTGGAGGAGACCAGGCCGTTCGTGGAGTGTCTGCGGGCAGGCCATCCGGCCGGCGACTCCTGCCCGGCGTCGCTCGTCGTCTACCGCCGCAAGCTTGCCGAGCTGGACGCGTTGATCGGCGAACTGGCGGCGGTACGGGACAGGGTCCGCGCGCAGCTCGAGCGGGCCGAGAGGGCGCGCGACGAGCTGGCGGCCGAGGCGGAGGCTCCGGGCGGTCCGGAGCCGCACTGCGAGCTGGGAGGGTGACGGAATGATCAAGGCGACAGGCGTGGCCGAAGTGACCGACGCGGACTTCGAGTCGGAGGTGATCGGGTCCGGCGTACCGGTCCTGGTCAAGTTCACGGCGGACTGGTGCGGCCCGTGCCGGCAACTCGCGCCGGTGCTGAGTGACATCGCCCGCGAGGAGAGCGACCGGCTGAAGATCGTGCAGCTGGACGTGGACGCGAACCCTCGGACGACGATCGCGTACGGCGTGCTGTCGACGCCGACGCTCATGCTCTTCCGAGACGGGGAGCCCGTGAAGTCGATGGTGGGCGCGCGCCCGAAGAGGCGGCTTCTGGAGGAGCTGGCCGACGTCCTCTGAGCCCGGACGGCCCATGGCCGAACGACACAAATGCCCCGGCGCAATTGCGTCGGGGCATTTCTTTACGTATATTCAATCCTTCGTGACTTCACGGAAGTTGAGTCACGGAGAAGTTCACTGAGGGCAGTATATCCGGGCGGGAGCGGAATTGTCAAACGCGCGATTTACAGACGAGGAATTGCAGCGCGAGCAGGAATTCATCGACGGCCTCTATGCGCGCGTGGACGCGCTGCGCGGCGGCACCGAGGCCGAACTGGCGGGCGCTCTGGCCCCGGTCGGCAACGGCCTGCAGGCGCGGCTCGAACGGGATGTGCTGGTCGCCGAACGCTCCGGTCTGCTCGCCGCGCTCAACGCGGTGGACGGTTCGCTCTGTTTCGGCCGCATCGATCTCACCGAGGGAACGAGCCACCACATCGGACGTGTCGGAATCCGCGAGGACAATGCCGAGCGCACCCCGGTTCTGATTGACTGGCGCGCCCCGGTCGCCCGGCCCTTTTATCTCGCCACCGGCCATACGCCGATGGGCCTGCGCCGCCGCCGGCACATCACCACGAAGGGCCGGACGGTCACCGAACTGCACGACGAGATCCTCGACCTCGACGACCAGGAGCGCACCGGCCACGAGGACCCGACCGGTGACGCGGTGCTCCTCGCCGCCCTGAACTCGGCGCGCACCGGCCGTATGGGCGACATCGTGCAGACCATCCAGGCCGAACAGGACCGCATCATCCGCGCCCCGCACCGCGGCGTCCTCGTCGTCGAGGGCGGCCCCGGCACCGGCAAGACGGCGGTGGCGCTGCACAGGGCCGCGTATCTCCTCTACGAGCACCGCGAACTGCTCGCCAAGCGCGCCGTGCTGATCGTGGGCCCCAACCCCGCGTTCCTCGGCTACATCGGCGAGGTCCTGCCGTCGCTCGGCGAGACGGGCGTGCTGCTCGCGACGATGGGCGAGCTGTATCCCGGCGTACGGGCCACCGGCACCGACACCCCGAAGGCGGCCGCGGTCAAGGGCCGCGCGGAGATGGTGGACGTCCTGGCCGCCGTCGTACGGGACCGGCAGGCACTGCCCGACCCGGTGCGCGCCATCGAGCACGACCGTGACGTCCTGCTGCTCGACGACGGCCTGGTACGGGTGGCCCACGACCGCACCCGCGAGACCGGACTGCCGCACAACGTGGCCCGCGAGCACTTCGAGGGCCACATCCTCAACACGCTCACCGACATGGTCGCCGAGCGCATCGGCACCGACCCGTACGACGGCTCGAACCTGCTCGACGCGAGCGACATCACCCAGATCCGCGACGAGCTCGCCGAGAACCCCGAGGTGTGGGCGGCCATCGACGAGCTGTGGCCGCGGCTGACCCCGCAGCAGCTCGTCGCCGACTTCCTGGCCGACCCCACGCATCTGTCGGACGAGGACGCGGCGGTGATCCGACGGCGTTCCACGCGCGCGTGGACCCCCGCAGACGTGCCCCTCCTCGACGAGGCCGCCGAACTCCTCGGCGAGGACGACCGGGTGGCGAAGGCCGCGGCGGATCGGGAGCGGCGCGAGCAGATCGCCTTCGCGCAGGGCGTCCTGGACGTCTCGTACGCCTCGCGGACGTACGAGTTCGAGGACAAGGAGGACAGTGACCCCGACGCCTCGGAGGTGCTGTCGGCGCACGACATCATCGACGCCGAACGGATGGCCGAGCGGCACGAGGAGGCCGACCACCGCAGCGCCGCCGAGCGGGCCGCCGCCGACCGCACCTGGGCGTTCGGCCACATCATCGTGGACGAGGCGCAGGAGCTGTCGCCCATGGCGTGGCGGCTGCTGATGCGCCGCTGCCCGACGCGCTCGATGACGCTGGTCGGCGACCCTGCCCAGACGGCGGAGGAGGCCGGCGTCGGCTCGTGGGAGAAGATCCTCGAGCCCTACGTCGAGGACCGCTGGGAGCACAACCGGCTCGGCGTGAACTACCGCACGCCTTCGGAGATCATGGACATGGCCGCCGCCGTGCTCCGGGCCGAGCACCCCGGCTTCGAACCGCCGAGCTCGGTGCGGTCGACGGGCAACCGCCCCTGGGCGCGCGCCGCCACGCGAGCCGATCTGGCAGGCACGGTCGCGAAGGCGGTCGCCGAGACGACCCCCGCGGAGGGCCGCCTCGCGGTCATCGCGCCCCGCGACCTGCACCGCGAACTCGCCGCACACCTGCCCGGCATCACGGCCGGAGCCGAACCGGACCTCACCCGGTCGGTGGTGCTGCTCGACCCGCGCCAGTCGAAGGGCCTGGAGTTCGACACGGTCCTGGTCGTCGAGCCGTCGCGCTACGGCACGAGCGATCTGTACGTGGCGCTGACCAGGGCAACCCAGGCCTTGGGGGTCATTCACAGCACCCCGCTGCCAGAGGGGCTTGAACTCAGCCCGTCTGGGGGCACCTCCCAGCGTTAGCTGGGGGAGTTTGAGGACGAGGCCGTCAGGCCGAAAAAGGGTGGGCCGGGGGGCGAAGCCCCCCAGGTACGGGACGGGTAGGGGCGGAGGGGGCGAACTCAGGCCGGCCGCAGCCACACCGTGGCAAGCGGCGGCAGGGCCAGCCGGATGCTCGCAGGGCGCCCATGGGCCCCCTGCGGCTCCGGCTTGACCGGATCCGGATTCCGCACATCACTGCCCCCATATCGCGCGGCATCCGTGTTGAGAACCTCATGCCACGCGGGAACGTCGTCGGGAACACCCACCCGGTACTCATGGCGCACCACGGGCGAGAAGTTGGAGACGACAAGAAGCGGGGAGCCCTGCGCGTCATGACGCAGGAACGCGAACACGTTGTCCTCCGCCGCGTTGCCCTCGATCCAGGCGAACCCGGCCGGGTCGGTGTCCCGCTCCCACAGGGCGGGCTCGCGCACGTACACGGTGTTGAGATCGCGCACCAGGTCCCGTACGCCGCGATGGTCGGGCTCCGCCGCATAGGCCGGGTCGAGCAGCCACCAGTCCGGGCCGCGGCTCTCCGACCACTCGGCGCCCTGCGCGAACTCCTGTCCCATGAAAAGGAGTTGCTTGCCGGGGTGGGCCCACATGAAGCCCAGATACGCGCGGTGGTTGGCGCGCTGCTGCCACCAGTCGCCCGGCATCTTCGACACCAGCGAGCCCTTGCCGTGGACCACCTCGTCGTGCGAGATCGGCAGCACGTAGTTCTCGCTGTAGGCGTACACCATCGAGAACGTCATCTCGTTGTGGTGGTACTTGCGGTGCACGGGCTCATGGGACATGTAGCCCAGCGAGTCGTGCATCCAGCCCATGTTCCACTTCAGGCCGAAGCCGAGACCGCCGAAGCCGCCGGGGCCGATGTGGTGCGTGGCGCGGGTGACGCCGTCCCAGGCCGTGGACTCCTCGGCGATGGTGACGACTCCCGGCACCCGCCGGTACACCGTCGCGTTCATCTCCTGCAGGAACGCCACCGCGTCCAGGTTCTCCCGGCCGCCGTACTCGTTCGGGGTCCACTGGCCGTACTCGCGCGAGTAGTCGAGGTAGAGCATCGAGGCGACGGCGTCGACCCGCAGCCCGTCGATGTGGAACTCCTCGCACCAGTACACCGCGTTCGCGACCAGGAAGTTGCGGACCTCGTTGCGGCCGTAGTCGAACTCCAGCGTGCCCCAGTCGGGGTGCGCGGCCCGCAACGGGTCAGCGTGCTCGTACAGCGGACGCCCGTCGAACTCGGCCAGCGCCCAGTCGTCGCGCGGGAAGTGCGCCGGCACCCAGTCCATGAGCACGCCGATGCCCGCCCGGTGCAGCGCGTCGACCAGGTACTTGAAGTCGTCGGGGGTGCCCATCCGGGCCGTCGGGGCGTAGAACCCGGTGACCTGGTAGCCCCAGGAGCCGCCGAAGGGGTGTTCGGCGACGGGCATCAGCTCGACGTGCGTGAAGCCCAGTTCGTTGACGTACGCCGGGAGTTGCTCGGCCAGCTGGCGGTAGGTGAGCCCCGGCCGCCAGGACGGCAGATGCACCTCGTACACGGAGAACGGCGACTCGTGCACCGGCCGGGCGCCGCGCTTTGCCATCCACTCGTCGTCCCGCCAGATGTGGTGCGACTCGTCGATCACCGAGGCGTTGGCGGGCGGCACCTCTGTGCGGCGGGCCACCGGGTCCGCGCGCATCGTCTTCGACCCGTCAGGCCGGGTGATCTCGTACTTGTACAGCTCCCCCTCGCCGAGCGACGGCACGAACAGCTCCCATACGCCGGACGAGCCCAGCGAGCGCATCGGGAAACCGGTGCCGTCCCAGTAGTTGAAGTTTCCGACCACCCGGGCACCGCGCGCGTTCGGCGCCCACACCGTGAAGCGGGTGCCGGTCACGCCCTGGTGCACCATGGGCTGCGCACCCAGCGCGTTCCACAGCTGCTCGTGCCGGCCCTCACCGATCAGATGCAGATCGAGCTCGCCGAGCGCGGGCAGGAAGCGGTACGGGTCGTGGGTCTCGGCCTCTGTGCCTTCGTACGCCACGAGCAGCCTGTAGTCCGGAACGTCCCGCAGCGGCAGAACACCGGAGAAGAAGCCGTCCCCGTCGTCGTGCAGCTCCGCCCGCAGCCCCTTGGCGACGACGGAGACCGACTGCGCGTACGGCCGCAGCGCACGGAACACGACGCCGGCGCGCACGGGGTGGGCGCCGAGCACCGAGTGGGGGGCGTGGTGCGTGCCGTTCAGCAGCCGCTCCCGGTCGTCGGCCGGCACGGGATCGGCAGGCCGCACGCCGGGGCGGCCCGGAGGAGAGTTCCTGTTCCCGGAACCGGCCCCCTTGCCGGACGCGCCGTTCTGGGCAGAGGTCCTGCCGGATTCGGCGTTTTCCCGGGCCGAGCCGTCCGGGGCAGCGTTGCCTTGTGCCGGGTCGCCGGAGGCGGGTGTCCCGGGGTTCGCCCTGCCCGATACGGCCCTCTCCTCGGCTGAGTTGCCCGAGGGGGGTGTCGCCCCGGCCGCCGCGCTGGAGGCGCCGGTCACCCGTCCTGCCTGGCCGGAGGAGCCGGCCCCTGAAGCCGCTTCGTGAGAAGCGGAAGCGGCAACTCCGCGGGCAGCCTCACCGGATGCGGAGTTCCGGTGGGCCGCCATGCCGGTGGCGGTCTCCGGGGCCGCCGTGCCCGAGGCGGGTGTCGTGTGGGCTGCGCCGCTGGCGGCGGCCGTGGCCCGGGGCGCTGCGCCGGTGGCTGTCTCCCGGGCTGCAGCCTCGCCGGATGCGGGGTTCCCTGGGGCTGCTGCCTTGCCCGAGGCGGGTGTCGTGCGGGCTGCGCCGCTGGCGGCGGCCGTGGCCCGGCCTGCCGCTCCAGGAACTGCTGTTTCCCGGGGCGCTTCGCCGGATGAGGGGTTCCCGGCGCCGGCCGCGCCTGTGGGGGTCTTCTCCTGGGCCGCCTTGCGCGAGGCGGATGTTGCCCGAATCGCCCCGGCGGAGGCGGTTGTCCCGCGGCCCGCTTCGCCCGAGGCGGCCGTCCCTGGGGCCACTGCCCCGGAGGCGGCCGTCCCCAGGGCCGCCGCGTCGGAAGCGGCCGCGGCGGGGGCTGTCGCCCCGGATGCGGCTGTCGCTCGGGCCGCCGAACCAGTGGCGGCTGACTCCCGGGCCGCCTCGCTGAGAGCGGTCTCGGGACGTTGCTGTTCCTTGAGTTCCTTGCCTGACGCGGCCTTCCCAGTCACTGTCTTCTCCGAAGCCGCCTTGCCCGTAACAGCCTTGCTCGTCACTGCCTTGCCTGTCACTGCCTTGCCCGTTGCCGTCTCGCTCTTACCGTCCTTCTTCGTTGCCGCCGCTCCCGGCACCGCCCTCTTCGAGGCCCCCTCGCCCGGACCCGCCTTACCCCGGCTTGCCGCTTCCGGCTCTGCCTGACGCGGCTGCGCCTTGGTCTCCCTCGCCGAAGAGCTCTTGCCGGACGTGCTCTTCTGCGACGTGCTCTTCTGCGACGGGCTCTTCGAGGAGCGGTCGGCCGGCTTCGCCGAAGTCTTCTTCGTCTCCTTCGCGGCGGCACCGGAACCGGCGCCCGCGGCCTCGGAGATCGGTTCCGCTGAGCGCGGCGCGGGCGGCACAGGCGGCGCGTCGGACTCGTCGGACGGCTTGCGGGACGGTGGGCGGGTCACGGGGGAGGCCTCCTCGGAAGGCATCGGGTCGGTCGCGGGCGATCGTGGACGATCGGGGCCGTCGGTGAGTGGGGGGTCAGAGGCCGGAGCCGGGGTCACGGGCTGGGTCGGGGGCGGCGAGCCGGCGGACCGCGGCCAGCGGAACCGGCAGCCAGTCGGGGCGGTGCCGCGCCTCGTAGAGGACCTCGTACACCGCCTTGTCCGTCTCGTAGGCGCGCAGTATCACGGGCTCGGTACGCGGGTCGCTGCCCGACGCCTCCGCGTACCCCCTGCAGTACGCGGCCCGGCAGGTGTCGGCCCAGTCGGGCGCCCACGGCTGGTGGGAACGAGCGGCGTAGTCGAAGGAGCGGAGCATGCCGGCGACGTCCCGCACCGTCGGCTGCGGCATCCGCCGCTCGCCGAGCGGACGTGCCGGCTCGCCCTCGAAGTCGATGATCGACCAGCCGCCGGAGGGCGCGCGCAGACACTGCCCCAGGTGCAGATCGCCGTGGACGCGCTGGGCGGTCCAGGTCCGGCCCTCGGCGCCCAGCTGCGCCAGCGCGTCGAAGGCGGAGCGCAGCCCGGGGGCGTACGGGCGCAGGGCGGGCACCGCCTGGGCCGCCGCTTCGAGGCGCTCGGTCATCCCCTTGGCGATCTGTTCCACCTGGGTGTGGCCGAGCGTCGCGGTGGGCAGCGCGCGGCTGAGCGCGAGGTGCACCTCGGCGGTCGCACGGCCGAGCGCCCGCGCCTCGCCGCTGAAGTCCGCGCCTTCGGCGAGCATGCGCAGAGCCAGCTCCCAGCCGTCCGCGGACCCCTTGAGGTAGGGCTGCAGCACGCCGAGTACGAGCGGTTCGGCCGCCGCGCCGGGCTGGTGCGACTCGAACCAGGCGACCGGCGCGGGTACCCGCCCGCAGCCCTGCCGGGCCAGGGCCCGCGGCAGCTCCAGGTCCGGGTTCACCCCCGGCACCACGCGACGGAAAAGTTTCAGGATGAACGTATCTCCGTATACCAGTGAGGTGTTGGACTGCTCCGCGCCCAGCGCACGCGGTACCAGGCCGAACGGGATGTCCACGCGTGTGTCGCGCCCGAACCGCAGCTCCCCGAGCCGCCCCGGCAGCCGCAGCCGCTCGAGCAGCAGCTCGGCGATGCCCGGATCGTGCAGGCCCTCGTACACGGTCTGCCCGGCCAGCGGACCGTGCGTCACGTGCCCGATCAGCGCGGGTGCGAGATGCGGCGGCAGCGCCTTCCGGACGCCGATCAGCAGCTGGTAGCAGTCGTCGGCATGCGGCGCGCTGCTGTGTCCCGGTGTGCCGGCGATGTGTATGGGCTGATGGTGCTGCTCCGCCTGGACGAGGAGGTGGATGACACCGGGGGATGCCAGTGGCGGCTCCAGCAGCTCGGTCGCGGAGACCAGGGCGAAGCCGGTGACCGGCCTCCCTTTGCCGGCGAACCAGCGCTGCCGCGGCAGCCACTCCCGCAACAGGGGATCGAGGGACGCGAGCAGGTCGGGAGGCGCGATGGAGGTCGTACCCCTGCGGGTGGCGGCTTCCGACATGGCGTCGCGTCCTTTCCCCGGGCACCCACAGAAATGCGCGTCAAGTGTCCCGGAATGCGTCACATGCTGTGCGGCTGTACGGGACGTGTCGGGTGAGGATGGTCCGTACGGACTCGACCGGAGCAACCGACCAGACCGGTGCGACACCGTACGGATTCGGTGATGGTCACAGTTCCCAGGGCGGGACGGTGGAAACCGCCCCGCCGCCCGGAACTACGCAGAGCCGTCCTTTCGCAGGCGGAACCAGTAAAACCCGTGACCGGCGAGCGTCAGCAGATAGGGCAGCTCACCGATGGCCGGGAACCGCACCCCGCCGATCAGCTCCACCGGATGCCGTCCGTCGAACGCCTGCAGATCGAGCTCCGTCGGCTGC
Organism: Streptomyces himalayensis subsp. himalayensis; assembly: GCF_013778455.1. Taxonomy (GTDB): domain Bacteria; phylum Actinomycetota; class Actinomycetes; order Streptomycetales; family Streptomycetaceae; genus Streptomyces; species Streptomyces himalayensis. The sequence continues at coordinate 460,587 of NZ_JACEHE010000001.1, forward strand.
GCGAAGCGCGAGAAGTTGTTCACGCAGAGGACGAGGTCGTCCTTGTACTCGCGCAGGAAGGCCAGCACGGCGGGGTTCGACGAGGGCAGCTCGGTGAACGAGCCGAGCCCGAACGCCATGTTCTGCTTGCGGATCTCGATCATCCGGCGCGTCCAGTGCAGCAGCGAGGACGGGGACGACATCGACGCCTCGACGTTGGTGACCTGGTACCCGTAGACCGGGTCCATGATCGTCGGCAGGAACAGCCGGCCGGGGTCGCAGGACGAGAAGCCCGCGTTGCGGTCGGGTGTCCACTGCATCGGTGTGCGCACCGCGTCCCGGTCGCCGAGCCAGATGTTGTCGCCCATGCCGATCTCGTCGCCGTAGTACAGGATCGGCGAGCCGGGCAGCGACAGCAGCAGGGCCGTGAACAGCTCGATCTGGTTGCGGTCGTTGTCGAGCAGCGGCGCCAGTCGGCGGCGGATGCCGATGTTGGCGCGCATACGCGGGTCCTTGGCGTACTCCGCGTACATGTAGTCGCGCTCTTCGTCCGTGACCATCTCGAGCGTGAGCTCGTCGTGGTTGCGCAGGAAGATGCCCCACTGGCACTTGGTGGGGATCGCCGGCGTCTTGGCCAGGATCTCCGATACGGGGTAGCGCGACTCCCTGCGGACCGCCATGAAGATGCGCGGCATCACCGGGAAGTGGAACGCCATGTGGCACTCGTCGCCGCCGGTCGCGTAGTCGCCGAAATAGTCGACGACGTCCTCGGGCCACTGGTTGGCCTCGGCCAGCAGGACCGTGTCCGGGTAGTGGGCGTCGATCTCCTTGCGGACCCGCTTGAGGAACTCGTGCGTCGCCGGCAGGTTCTCGCAGTTGGTGCCCTCTTCCGCGTACAGATACGGCACCGCGTCGAGCCGGAAGCCGTCGATGCCCAGGTCGAGCCAGAAGCGCAGCGCGGCGAGGATCTCCTCCTGGACGGCCGGGTTCTCGTAGTTCAGGTCCGGCTGGTGGGCGAAGAAGCGGTGGAAGAAGTACTGCTTGCGGACCGGGTCGAAGGTCCAGTTGGACACCTCGGTGTCGACGAAGATGATCCGCGCGTCCTGGTACTGCTTGTCGTCGTCGGCCCAGACGTAGTAGTCGCCGTAGGGGCCGTCGGGGTGGGCGCGGGACTCCTGGAACCACGGGTGCTGGTCGCTGGTGTGGTTCATGACGAAGTCGATGATCACCCGCATGCCGCGCTGGTGTGCGGCGTCCACGAACTCCACGAAGTCGGCGAGGTCGCCGAACTCGGGAAGGACGGCGGTGTAGTCGGAGACGTCGTAGCCGCCGTCACGCAGCGGCGACTTGAAGAAGGGCGGCAGCCACAGGCAGTCCACGCCGAGCCACTGCAGATAGTCGAGCTTGGCGGTGATGCCCTTCAGATCTCCGACGCCGTCGCCGTTGCTGTCCTGGAACGAGCGGACCAGCACCTCGTAGAAGACGGCTCGCTTGAACCAATCCGGGTCCCGCTCCTGGGCGGGTGTGTCCTCGAAGGTGTCCGCGACGGGTTCGTTGACGATCATGTTGTGGGTGACCCTCCGATCGGTGAGGACGGTCGCAGGACGGTGAAGACGTGCGCGGGCGCTCGACCCGGCTCCAGGCGCACGTAGTTCGCCCTGCCCCAGTGGTAGGTCGTTCCGGTGAGCTCGTCGCGTACCGGAACGGTGTCGTGCCAGTCCAGCCCTAGGAGCGGCATGTCCAACGAGACCGTCGCCTCCTGGGTGTGGTGCGGGTCCAGGTTGGCGACCACCAGAATCGTGTTCGAACCACTGCGCTTTGAGTACGCGATGACCGCGTCCTGGTCCGCGTGGTGAAAGTGCAGGTCACGCAGCTGCTGGAGCGCCGGATTGAGGCGACGGATCCGGTTGAGCGTGGTGATCAGGGGCGCGATGCTGTTCCCCGTGCGCTCCGCGGTCTTCCAGGCGCGCGGGCGAAGCTCGTACTTCTCGGAGTTCAGATACTCCTCGCTGCCCTCGCGCACCGGGATGTTCTCGCACAGCTCGTAGCCGCTGTAGACGCCCCAGGTCGGCGAGAGCGTCGCGGCCAGCACGGCTCGCACCTCGAAGGCGGGCCGGCCGCCCCTCTGGAGGTACGCGTGCAGGATGTCGGGTGTGTTCACGAAGAAGTTGGGCCGCATATAAGAGGCGGCGTCCCCTGACAGCTCGGTGAGGTACTCGGTGAGCTCCTCCTTGCTGTTGCGCCAAGTGAAGTACGTGTACGACTGCTGGAAGCCGATCGCCGCGAGCGTGTGCATCATCGCGGGCCGGGTGAACGCCTCGGCCAGGAAGATCACATCCGGGTCGGTCCGGTTGATCTCCGCGATGACCTCCTCCCAGAACACCACCGGCTTGGTGTGCGGATTGTCCACGCGGAAGATCCGCACCCCGTGGTCCATCCAGTGCCGCAGCACCCGCAGGGTCTCCGCGACCAGCCCCTTCATGTCCCTGTCGAAGGCGATCGGGTAGATGTCCTGGTACTTCTTCGGCGGGTTCTCGGCGTACGCGATGGTGCCGTCTGAACGGTGGTGGAACCACTCGGGGTGCTTCTGGACCCACGGGTGGTCGGGGGAGCACTGCAGCGCGAAGTCGAGAGCGATCTCGAGCCGCAGTTCCTTGGCCGTACGCACGAAGGCGTCGAAGTCCTCGATGGTGCCGAGGTCCGGGTGGATAGCGTCGTGCCCGCCGTCGGGGGAGCCGATCGCCCAGGGCACGCCGACGTCGTGCCGACCCGCCGAGAGGGTGTTGTTGGGTCCCTTGCGGAACGTTGTGCCGATCGGGTGGATGGGCGGCAGGTACACCACGTCGAAGCCCATCGCCGCGATCGCCGGCAGCCGCTCTGCCGCGGTCCTGAAGGTGCCGCTGACCGGCGGCTTCCCTTCCTCGACGACCGCGCCCTCAGAGCGCGGGAAGAACTCGTACCAGGAGCCGAACAGCGCCCTCTGCCGCTCCACCTGCAGGGGTAGGGGCTGCGAAGACGTCACCAGCTCGCGCAGGGGGTACTGGGCGAGCACCGCGTCCAGGTCGGGTGTCAGTGCCGCGGCCAGCCGGGATGCGGCCGGGCGTCCGGTGTCGCGCAGCGCGTCCACTGCGGCCAGCACGGCCTCACGGCCGCCATCGGCCTTGGGCACTCCCTTGGCCGCCCGCTCGTACAGCTGGGCGCCCTCCTCGAGCACCAGCTCCGTGTCCTGGCCCGCCGGGATCTTGATCCGTGCGTGGTGGCGCCAGGTGCTGATCGGATCGCTCCAGGCCTCCACCGCATACGTCCAGCGGCCCTCGCTGTCCGGCCTGACCGTCGCGCCCCAGCGGTCGGTGCCCGGGGCCAGCTCGCGCATCGGAGTCCACGGTGCGCTCCGGCCCTCCGGATCGCGCAGCACGACATTGGCGGCCACCGCGTCATGGCCCTCGCGGAAGACGGTCGCGGTGATCTGGAACTCCTCGCCCGTCACCGCCTTCGCGGGCCTGCGACCGCAGTCGACGAGGGGGCGGACATCCAGGACGGGGATGCGGCCGATCATGGGATCACCTGGGGGGTCTGTATGGAGGGTTTTGGGCGATATGCCCTTTGCCCTTTGTATCTGTGGTGTCGACGACTGGCGCGTTGCGGGCATGTCCGCTCCTGTCCGCGTTCACTCATTCGGAGGGGCGCCGATGGCGCCACCGCTGTTCTGGTGTCAGGAGGGGGGTGGGCCGATACGAGGGTGTGAAGCAGGTCTAACACGGGGGACGGACGGCGAGGTGTCCGAGAGGTTTCTGTGCGTACCGGATGAGCCTTTCCCTCGTCCTCGGGTGGGCAATCCGGTGGAGTGTTAACTACTGGCGCGTAGGTGCGCACACAACACCGGCCCCGCCGCGGAGACGGGGCCGGTGCCATGAACGCGCCTTTCTCGAGGGCTTTTCCTCCCCCAGTGCCTGGAGGGCCTGAGAGGTACCCCCAGCTGCTACGGGTTGTTGACCTGGAGAAGCTTGTTGGGCGAGCCGGGCAGTGCGCCGGTGACCCTGCCCGAAACGGCCCGGTCGACGAGAGCCTTGCTCACCTCGGCCGGAGATGCCCAGGCGTGGTCGGCCAGATAGAGCGCGGCAGCGCCCGCGGCATGCGGCGCCGCCATGGAGGTACCGGAGAAGGTCGCCCTGCCCGTGTCGTCAGCGTACGACGCCGATGTGATGTCCACACCGGGAGCGAACAGGTCCAGCCGCGCTCCCCAGTTCGAGAAGCTCGCCCGGGCGTCCTTCTTGTCGGTCGCGCCGACCGTGATGGCCTCCTGGACCCGCGCGGGCGAGTCGAGGAACGCCGGGAGCCCTTCGTTCCCTGCGGCGACCGTGTACGTCACGCCGGACGCGATGGAGTTGCGCACCGCCGCGTCCAGCTGGGGGCTGGCAGGACCGCCCAGGCTCATGTTGGCCACCGCCGGCTTCCTGGCGTTCTTGGTCACCCAGTCGATCCCGGCGATGACCTGCGCCAACGTGCCGCCGCCCGCGTCGTCGAGCACGCGCACGGCGACGACGTTCGCCTTCTTCGCCACGCCGTACGTCGTACCCGCGACGGTGCCCGCCACATGGGTGCCGTGGCCGTTGCCGTCCTGGGCGACGGCGTCGTCCTCGACGAAGTCCCAGCCGCTGGTCGCGCGGCCGCCGAAGTCCTTGTGCGTGGTGCGGATGCCGGTGTCGATGACGTACACCGTCACCCCCTGACCCGCGGACTCCGGCCAGGTGTACGACTTGTCGAGCGGCAGGTCGTCCTGGTCGATGCGGTCGAGGCCCCAGGACGGCGGGTTCTTCTGGTTGTGGTCCACGGTCACCCTCGCGTCCTGGACGACCGCGGTGACCTTCGGGTCGGCCGCCAGGCGCCGGGCCTCCGCGGCGTCCGCCCGCACCGCGTACCCGTTCAGTGCCGTGCTGTAGGTGTGGCTGATTTTCGCCCCGTACTTCGATGGGATGGCCTTGCCGGCGTCCGACGGAGCCTTCGTTCCCCCCTTGAGCGTCACGATGTAGCTGCCGCTGACGGAACCGGGTGCCCCGGCCCCCAGAACGCGCCCCTCCGCGGGGGCGGCCTGTGCCGGCAGGGTTACGGCCGAGAGCACCGCGGCCGTGGTGACCGCGGTGAGAGCCCCTGCCCAGCGCAGACGCTGTGTACGCGTCAGTGCCATGTCGTGAGTTCCCCTCCTCAACTCGACATGCGTCGGGCAGAGTTCAGCCGCTGGTGCTGATCTGTCGATCCCCCCCGCCGACGCCACTTGGCAGCCTCTCGTGTGGTGTGAAGCGCTACAAGACCACCCGAGGGGGCGGAATCGGCCATATCGTCCGTGGGGGGCTCGTGAAGGGTGCGGAGGTTGCGGCGATTTCCGGACACGTGTGCGGGCCGCGCGGCTGACGTGCGTGAGGGAGGGCGCCGGACACAGCCTGTGCACCGGCGGGCACATTGTGCGCCGTGGTTACGGAGCTGCCGCGCCGCTACTGTCGAAGTCACGTGACATCCCTTGAGGGCCCCGTACCGTAATCACTGAGGCACCCCGACGGTGATCAACCACCTCCGCAAGAGCGGCGCCCTTCCGGCGCCAAAGAGGAGCCACGTGAAGGCCATCCGTCGATTTACCGTACGTCCCGTACTCCCCGAACCCCTCCGTCCGCTCAGCGATCTCGCGCGGAATCTGCGCTGGTCGTGGCATGCGGAGACGCGTGATCTTTTCGAGTCCGTCGACCCGGGGAGGTGGGCCGACTCGCTGGGCGACCCGGTGCGGCTGCTGGGCAGCGTGCCGTCCGACCGCCTGAGCGAGCTCGCCCGGGACCAGCAGTTCCTGCAGCGGCTCGGCGCCGTCGCCGCCGATCTGCAGGACTATGTGACCGGCGACCGCTGGTACCAGCAGCAGTCCGCCGAACTGCCCGCAGCCATCGCCTATTTCTCACCCGAGTTCGGCGTCACCGCCGCGCTGCCGCAGTACTCGGGAGGGCTCGGCATCCTCGCGGGCGACCATCTGAAAGCGGCCAGCGACCTCGGCGTACCGCTGATCGGGGTCGGGCTCCTCTACCGGCATGGATACTTCCGGCAGACCCTGTCGCGTGACGGCTGGCAGCAGGAGCACTACCCCGTCCTCGACCCGAACGAGCTGCCGGTCAGACTGCTGCGAGAGGAGGACGGCACACCGAGTCAGGTCGAGATCGCCCTGCCCGGTGGGAAGTCGCTGCGCGCGCACATCTGGCTGGCCCAGGTCGGCCGCGTACCGCTGCTGATGCTCGACTCCGACGTCGAGGAGAACGACCTCGGCGAGCGCGACGTGACCGACCGGCTGTACGGCGGCGGCAGCGAGCACCGGCTGCTGCAGGAGATGCTCCTCGGCATAGGAGGTGTGCGGGCCGTCCGGACGTACTGCCGGCTGACCGGGCACCCGGAACCCGAGGTGTTCCACACCAACGAGGGGCACGCCGGATTCCTCGGCCTCGAACGCATCCACGAGCTCGCAGGGCAGGGGCTGAACGGCCCCGGCCTGGACTTCGACTCCGCCCTCGAGGCCGTGCGCGCCGGCACCGTCTTCACCACGCACACACCCGTGCCCGCGGGCATCGACCGGTTCGACCGCGAGCTCGTCGCCCGCCACTTCGGACCCCACGCCGAGCTGCCCGGCATCGACGTCGAGCGGATCCTGCGGCTCGGCATGGAGACCTACCCCGGCGGCGAGCCGAACCTCTTCAACATGGCGGTCATGGGGCTGCGCCTCGGCCAGCGCGCGAACGGCGTGTCGCTGCTGCACGGGCGCGTCAGCCGCGAGATGTTCGCCGGGCTCTGGCCGGGCTTCGACCCCGAAGAGGTCCCCATCACCTCCGTCACCAACGGCGTCCACGCCCCGACCTGGGTCGCACCCGAAGTCTTCCGGCTCGGCGCCCGGCAGACCGGCGGCCGGCGCGCCGAGGAGGCGCTGTCGGTGGGCGGCGCGGAGCGCTGGGACACCATCGCCGACATCCCCGACCAGGACATCTGGGACCTGCGGCGCGTCCTGCGCGACCAGCTGGTCACCGAGGTGCGCAAGCGGCTGTACACCTCCTGGCGGCAGCGCGGCGCCGGCGCGGCCGAGCTGGGCTGGATCGACAGCGTCCTCGACCCGGACGTGCTCACCATCGGCTTCGCGCGCCGCGTTCCCTCGTACAAGCGCCTGACGCTCATGCTGCGCGACCGCGACCGGCTCAGGGAGCTCCTGCTGCACCCGGAGCGCCCGATCCAGATCGTGATCGCGGGCAAGGCGCACCCGGCGGACGACGGCGGCAAGCGGCTCATCCAGGAGCTCGTGCGCTTCACCGACGATCCGCGCGTGCGCCATCGCATCGTCTTCCTGCCCGACTACGGGATGGCGATGGCGACGAAGCTCTATCCCGGCTGCGACGTCTGGCTCAACAACCCGCTGCGCCCGCTGGAGGCCTGCGGCACCTCCGGTATGAAGGCCGCCCTGAACGGCGGTCTGAACCTGTCCGTCCTCGACGGCTGGTGGGACGAGTGGTTCAAGCCCGACTTCGGCTGGGCCATCCCCACCGCGGACGGCTCGGGACTGGACCCCGACCGGCGCGACGACCTCGAGGCGGGCGCGCTCTACGACCTGCTGGAGCAGCGGGTCACGCCCCGGTTCTACGAGCGCGGCCCGGAGGATCTGCCGGACCGCTGGATCGACATGGTCCGCCAGACGCTCACCCACCTCGGGCCGAAGGTCCTGGCCGGGCGCATGGTCCGGGAGTACGTGGAGCGGCTGTACGCACCGGCCGCGCGCGCCCACCGTTCGATGGACCCGGAGTCCGCACGGGAGCTCGCGGTCTGGAAGTCCCGGGTGCGCGGTGCCTGGGGGCACGTGGCCGTGGACCATGTCGAGGTCTCGGCCGCCTCCTCGACCGCGGAGCTCGGCTCGACGCTGGGCGTGCGGGTCCGGGTCCGCCTCGGCGACCTGCAGCCGGACGACGTCGAGGTGCAGGTCGTGGCGGGCCGCGTCGACTCCGAGGACCGCATCGCGGACGGATCCGTCGTTCCGCTGAAGCCGGCGGGCGGCCCGGACCTGGAGGGCCGCTGGGTGTACGAGGGCCCGCTCTCGCTGGACCGTACCGGGCCCTACGGGTACACCGTGCGGATCCTTCCCTCCCATCGCCTGCTGGGCTCGCCCGCCGAGCTCGGGCTGGTGGCGGTGCCTTCGGAGGCGACAGGGGAGGAGGCGGGGGTTCTGATGCGGTGACGGCTTCGGAGCGCCGTTGATGTGGACTGCACCGGTCGGGTGGTCGGCCCGACCGGTGCAGTTCCGCTGTTCAGGCCCTCAGCCTGGCTGTCGCAGCTCCAGCACCGGCTCGCCCGTGGCATCCCCCTCGGGCGGGCCGATCACCGCAGTGAACGCCTCGGTGGTGACGAGCAGGCCCCCGTCGGTGCGCTCGAAGACCGGTGTGAACGGCTCATCGGCGTGGGCGGGCCCGTAGCGGACGGCGAAGACGGTCAGCCCGTCCGGGGCGCCCGGCGCGGGCTCCGCCTCGAGGGCGGTGGTCGCGACGATGTTGCGCCAGCCGTCGTCCGGGTTGCCGTAACCGCGCGGGTCGGCGGCCAGACGGAAGGCCGCCTGTTCCTGGGTGAGGCCGATGGTGTCGGGGGAGTTGAAGTAGGCGGAGCCGTCCGTGCCAGGCCAGTCGGGCGTGGTGACGGCGATCCGGGCGGCGCCCGTGACCGCCAGGCCGCCCGCGTGGAGGGTGCCGTCGATGGCGAGGCGCCGCGCGCGCTCGGACAGGTCGAGGCCCGCCACCTCCAGCAGTTTCGCCAGCCGTCCGTCGGTCTCCGTCGCGTACGGAAGACCGGCCAGCAGAAACGGCTCGCCCTCCGACCGGTCCAGGTCCAGGGCGACCGTCAGCCACAGGGACGTCCCGTCGGTCACGTACAACGACTGCGTGTGGACGAGGACCTGCTCTGCGCTGACCACCGGTTTGGTGACCAGCTTCGCCATGAGGCCGGGGGCCGATGTGTCGCGTGTGCGTACCTGGCCCATCGGGCGGGTCAGCAGGAAGGTGCGTCCGCCGGGGAGCCGTACCGCCGGTCCGATGCCGTGCTGGCGGTCGGCGGCCGCGGGCAGCAGCAGCGTCCCGGCGGTCTCGATCAGTGACGGCGTCAGCTTGGTGTCGAAGGAGACGGAGACGCGGGCGCTGCGCAGCTGATGGCGGACGGGAGCGGTACGCGGCGCCCGGTACCAGCGCGTCGTGTCCTGGATCTGCCAGACCAGCATGAAGGCGAAGTGGCCGTCCACGGCGCCCTCCGGACCCGCGGCGTGGTAGCCCCACCGGGTGTCACCGCGGTAGCGGCCGAGGTCGGCGCGGATACGGCGGCTGAAGAGCCGTAGACCGAGGACCGCTTCGAAACCGGAGTGCTGCTCGCTGTAGCGCGGCCCGCCGACGTCGTAGCCGCAGGACGACAGCCGTGCGTCGATGTAGCGGGCGATGTCGTCGCCGTCCTCGACGAACACGGGTTCGCCGCTGACCAGATGGGCCTGGGCCAGGAAGGACAGCGAGATCGGGCCGTAGTTGTTGTCATATGCGCCGCCGTGCTCGGCGGGCAGCAGCGCGCCCCGGTCGGGCAGTCTGCGGGAGCGGATCTCCTCCGTGTACAGGCGCATGGCCGTCTCCCGCACTGCCTCCGCCTCCTTGCGGGGGAGGTGCCGGGCGAGCATGAGACCGCCGACAACGCAGCCGATGGCCTGGTTGGTGGCGTCCTGCGGGTTGAAGAACGTGACCTCGGTGAGCCAGCGCCAGTAGCCGCAGGCCAGTTCGGTGAGCGCCGTCAACTGCAAGTCGGACAGCAGACCTTGGCCGACGTCCAGCAGGTTCACCGTCTGGAGCAGCGCCCACACGGTGCTCGGCCAGTCGCCGATCGGATGCTTGCCGTCGCCGAGGACATAACGGGCGTACGGCTCGCCGGAGTTGCGTACGCGCAGGTTCGGGTAGCCGGGGTTGTCCGTGCGGAACACCCGTTCCCGCAGGTGGAAGTCCACGCTGCGGGAGATGGCTTCGGGGAGCCGCTCGTCTCCCGTACGCCGCCACGCCAGCGCCAGCAGCGAGGAGATGCCGAGCGAGGTGTCGCCGATGTCGTCCGTGCAGCCGGGGCGTTCCAGGTTGCCGTCGGGGCCCATCCGGTCCAGCGCCTCGGCGGCGACGCGTGCCAGCACGGCGTCGTACGCCTCGGGGCTGTCGGGCTGGTCGTGCAGGGAGGTGCGCTGGTGCGGAAGCAGCACGGGGATCAGCCCTTCATGCCTGAGATGGCCATGGCGTGGGTCGTCGGGGTCACACGACAGGTGCGGGCCGGCGGGCGCGCAGTGCGACGGTCAGTGTGTGCGGGCCTTGTCCACCAAGGTAGACGCGGTTCCCGGTCGTGGCATCGGTGCCGCCCACCACGGTGTAGTCCTGACCCGGGTCGTAGCGCAGTACGTCGCTCCGGTCCGGCCCGGCAAGCGGTTCGCCTGCCTCGACGCCGGCCTCGACCCGGATCTCGTCGTCGCCGACCCGGTAGGTCATCGGCCCGGTCGTCAGGCACCAGCGTCCATCGCCGATCGGTACGGCGCCCTCTGGCACGCCACCCGGCCGGAAGGTCAGTTCGAGGGCCCAGGGCACCCGTGGTCCGCTGAGGTCGATCCGCAGGTCGGCACCGTCGTCCCTCAGGTCGACCTCGACGCGGGTCGTGTGTGAGACCTCGTCCCGAGGCCGGTCCGGGAAGGCCATCGCGGCCGAGAAGCGTCCCTCGTCCGCCATCCGGTAGGCGCCGTCGTCCCGTCGCCGGTCCGGCGGCAGCGGCTGGTAGTAGGCGGCCGTGAGGGTTTCGGTGAGCCGGTACCGGTTGTCGGCGGGCTGTTGCATGTCGGCGGCGCGGAACGGGCCCAGGTCGAAGAACCCCCGCGAGAGACGGACCGCGTCGAGGACGGCGTCTCCGGCGAACAGGCGCAGGAAGGTGGGATTGCAGGCGAGGCCCGAGCGGATGCGCCGGTGCTCGGGCACGTCGGAGCCGCCGTACACCACCGTGTGCGCGGTGGCCGAGGCGCGTGCGGCGAGGCGCGCGGTGGTGATGTACCGGTCGCGCGGAAGTGTCTCCGCGGCCGGTGTCGGCAGGACGCGGCACAGGTCCGGGGTGAGGAGGGTCTCGGCGAGCAGGTCGGGGTCGTCGATGCCGCCGGTGGCCGCCAGTTGCGCCGCCCGGCTGAAGTCGCCCCGGCCGGTGCGGATCGCGAGCAGCCGGTAGTGCGGCAGATAGGGCGCCAGCGGGAACGGGTGGTTCTGGTCCTGCCGTCGCGAGTGGACGGTCTCCACCGTGCCGTCCGGCCTGATGAGGTCCAGGGTCGTGGCGAGATTGCGTTCGACGGCGTCCAGCAGGTCGGCGCGGCCGAGCACGCCGGCCAGCAGCAGCAGCGACGGGTTGGACACGTGGGCCGCGTAGTTGGCGCTCCGTTCCGAGTACAGGCCCTCCGCGTCGATGTCGACGCCCTCGGCGAGCCACTCCTCGACGCGGTCGAGCAGCCGGTCGTCCGGGAACGACCGGTGCAGCCGGGCCAGCGCCGCGCACAGCTCCCAGCGGTGGTTGGGGGTATGCACCCCACCGGTCAGGAGACTGCCGGAGGCGGCGCCGGCGATCTCGGCGAGCGCGGCCGTGACCTCGCGCAGTTCGGGCCCCGCGCCGGCGGCGAGGACGTGCGCGTCGCACACGTCGTTGACGGTGAACGCGGAGTCCGGCGGTGACTGCACGTTGTCGCCGCCGGCGAAGAGGCCGGTGGGTGTCTGCGCGGACCGCAGGGCGTGGAGGTGGGTCATCGCGGCGGTGACGGCCTGCCTGCTGCCGTGCAGTGCCGAGTCCGGGGAACGGTATGCCGCGACCAGGGTCTTCACCCGGCGCGCGAGACCACGGTGCGGCACACCGGCGGGTTCCTCGTCTGGGTCGGCCGCCAGCGGGGCGGCCAGCCGGTCGGCGGCGCGGGCCGCCGCGCGGACGAACTCGTGGTCCAGCGGGGTGGGCAAGGTCAGTCCTTCAGTCCAGCGTTGATGTCGGCGTTCATGACGTAACGCTGGAACACCAGGAAGACGACGATCAGCGGAATCATGGAGATGACCGATCCCCCGAGCAGCACCGACCAGTTGATGTTCTGCGCCCCGACGAGGCTCTGGATGCCGATCTGCACGGTGAACTTTTCGGGGTCGTTGAGCATCAGCAGCGGCCAGATGTAGTCGTTCCACCGCCACTGGAACGACAGGATGGCGAGCGTCAGCATGATGGGCCGGGAGAGCGGCACCATGATCCTCAGGAAGATCGACAGCTCACGCGCGCCGTCGATGCGGGCGGCCTCGATGAGCTCGTCGGGAACCGTCAGGAAGAACTGGCGGAACATGAAGCACCCGGTCGCGGTGAGCACGGCCGGGAGGATGATGCCGGCGAGCGAGTTGTAGAGGCCGAGGTCGCGGACCACCAGGAACTGCGGGGCGAGCATGACCTCGGACGGCAGCATCGTGGTGGCCAGAATGCCGACGAAGAAGACCTTGAGCCACTTGTTGTCGTACTTGGCCAGCGCGTACCCCGTGCAGCAGCTGACTCCCACCGTGAGGATCGTCGCGATCACACACACGATGGTTGTGTTGATGAAGTACTGGGAGAAGTTGGCACTACGCCACGCTTCCGCATAACCCGACAGCGTGGGGTCGTGCGGAAACAGCGTCAGCGGAAGGGAGAACAGGTCTCCCGCCGGTTTGAAGGAGCTGAGGACGAACCACAGCACCGGCACCGCGTAGAGGGCCGCCAGGACCCACAGGAGTGTCGTCGCGGGCACCGCGCGCCGAAGCCCACCGCTGGCCGCGCTGCGGGGCCGCTTCTTGGGAACAGCCCGTCCGGGCTCGGCGTCGACCGGGCGCGGCATGTCTGTGGTTGTCATCGGTTCTCCACCCGCCGGTTGACGATCAGCTGGATGATCGCGACGGCCATCAGGATGAGCATGAGCACGAACGACGCGGCGCTCGCGTAGCCGATCTGGCCCGATTTGAAGCCGGTCTGGTAGATGTACTGGACAAGCAGGTTGTTCGACGTTCCGGGTCCGCCGTTGTTGAGGGAGGCGAACAGCGGATATTCCTTCATCGCGTGGATCGTGTTGAGCAGGATGACGATGAAGGAAGTGGGCGCGATGCTCGGCAGTGTGATGCTGATGAACTGGCGCCACGGACCGGCGCCGTCGAGCGCGGCCGCCTCGTAGTACGACGTCGGTACGTTCTTGATCGCAGCGATGAACAGCAGCATCGAGAAGCCCGTCCAGGCCCAGGATGCCGCCACCACCACCACCATCAGCGACAGGTCCGCGTTCGACTGCCACGGAACGGCACTTCCGCCGAGCTTCTCGATGAGGTAGTTGACCAGTCCGAAATTCTCACCGAACAGCCACCGCCACAGGACACCCACGACGATGGGCGACAGCAGCCACGGGATGAAGAAGAAGACGCGGGCGACCGACACGCCCTTGGCGTGCTTGCTCACCAGCACGTTGGCGATGAGCAGCGAGAACACGAAGTTCAGCGGAACGAAGAGCACGGTGTACAGCAGCGTCCGGGTCAGCGCGTCGTAGAAGGCGGAGTCCCCGACCAGGTTCTGGTAGTTGTCCAGTCCGACGAACTGGAACGCCCCTACGCCCGTGTAGTTCGTGAAGGAGTAGACGAGCCCGATCACCGCCGGCCAGACGAAGAACAGCGCGAAGAGCACGACATTGGCCGCGATGAGGACGAGCGGCGCAAGAGTGTACTTACTGCGTCTCCTGGGCGGGCTCGCGGACACGTCCGAGGCGCGTTTTGTCATCTTCCTGACTCCGTGCTGGTGGATTGGATTGCGGTGGGCTCACGCCATGAGCCCGGCATCACGTGGGCGCCCAGGGCCGGGCGGCGGTGTCTCGACCCCGCCGCTCGGCCTCTGGCCTACGCTCAGCCGCCGACCTGCTGGTTGTAGCCGTCCACGATGTTCTGCAGGGCCTTGTCGGCCGACTGCTGGCCGTTGATCGCCTTGCCGAGCTCCGTCTTGGTCGGGTCCTCGGTGAGGCTCTTGCCCTTCAGCACCCAGTTCGTCTGCGCGGTGTTGAAGTAGCCGGAGATCGGGTCGTAGAGCGGGATCGACTCGTTGTAGAGCTTGAACGCCGCCTGCGCCGCCTCGGACTCGAAGGGGTACTCCGGGTTCAGACCGCTCTCGACGGGCAGGAACCCGGACGCCTCACACAGCTCGCGGTAGTGGTCCGGCTCGTACAGCCAGGAGATGAACTTGTTCGCAGCGGTGGCCGCGTCGCCGTTGTTGTTGAACCCGACCACCATGCCGCCGCTGTTGACGTCGCTGGCCTGCACCGGCTCGGCGGGAGTCGGGACGCTCGCCCACTCGAACTTCTTGATGCTGTCCGCGAAGGCGGCAACCTGCCACACGCCGGACCAGTAGGCGACCACGTCGCCGCTCTGGAACATGGCCGACGGGTCGGCGCCGCTGGTCCACACCGACTTCGGCATGGTCTTGTCGTCGTTCAGCCCGACGAAGTAGTTCACGGCCTTCTTGGTCGCGGCGTCCGCCGAGAACTTGCCGGAGTCGTCCGCGTGGACGTACTTCCCGCCGAGCTCGTACACCATGGCGCGGAGCCGGGACGGCGACTGGTCGAACGTCAGGGAGTACTTGGCGTCGGTCTTCTCCCGGACCTCGTCCGCCGCCTTGATGAATTCCTTCCAGGTCCAGGTCTTCTCGGGCGACGTCGGGAAGGAGACGCCGGCCTTCTCGAACAGCGACTTGTTGATGAACAGGCCGGACGCGGTGATGTCCGAGGGGATGGACAGCACCTTCCCGGACGAGTCCTTGGCGACGAAGTTCCCGTTGATCTTGTTGCTCTTGCTGTTGGCGATGGAGCTGAGGTCGATCAGTTTGTTCGACCAGATCGGGTCCAGCGCCGGCACGGCCGCCACGTCGGGCAGCGAGTTCGCCTGCGCGGCGTTGTGCAGCTTCGTCGTGTAGCCGTCGTAGGGGATGTTGACGAGCTTGACGGAGACGCCGGCTTCCTTCTTGTACTGCGCCACCATCTTCTTCCAGCCCGCGTCCTGCCCCGGAACCGTGGAGATCCAGAACGTCAGCGACTTGGAGGTCCCGCCCGAGTCGGACCCCGACCCGCAGGCGGAGAGCAGCAGGGCACCTGCCGTGGCCACGGCAGCGAGGGGAACCATGCGGCGTATGCCGCCGCGGCCGAGTCGGCGGGAGCGCCGCACAACCACACTGATCATCTTCGATCCCTTTTCGTCGTAGCGGACCGAGCACGGCGCCGGCCGCTGGTAGTCGCAGGTCCCCGTTTCCTGTCACTGCGATTGAGCGCTTCCGCGGGCCGCGGCCTCGCCCGGCCGCACCGCTTGAGTGGGTTGAAGGTCCCAGTTCACTCGCTGCCTCGCAGCGGTGGTACGAGCACGCCCTCGTACGGGACAGCTCACCCGAACCGGAGTCCCGCCGGTTGTGGTAAGCGCTTGCCCGGGACCCTGGCAGATGGGGCGGGGCGGCGTCAATGTCCTGTCATAGTGCCGAGGGTCACGGTTCGGACTCGCGGCTTCCACAAAGGGCCAGGGCGTCGGGGAGGTACGGGCTACGGCGCCGGCCGAGGCGCGGGCTGGGGGCGTGCAGCGCCGTGGCCGTGGGGCATGGTGCGCGGGGGGCGGGCGCGGTGGGGCTGAGTTCAGGGCGGGGTGCCATGGGTCGCGGACCGGGCCGGGCCGAGGTCAGGCCGGGGCGCCGTCGGTCACCGCCCGGACTCCGCGGGCCACGGCAAGGCGGGTGGCGCCCACCACCGTGCCGTTGCTGCCGAGCATGCTGGACACCACTTCGGTGGGCCAGCTGAGCCGGTCCAGCTCCGCCCGCACACCGCGCAGGAGCTGCGGATTCGCGCCCGTGCCGCCGCCCAGCACGATCAGTCCCGGATCGAGCACGGCGGCCACGGCGGCGGCGAGCCGGCCCACGTCGGCGGCATGGCGGCCGACCGCGGCGCAGGCTGTGGCGTGGCCCTCCTCCGCGAGGGCGAAGAGCCGCTCGGGGGTACGGGGGCACGGCCCGTCGCCGTCCTGCCAGGCCTGGGCGGCCCGGCGCAGCAGGGAGCGCACGCCGATGTACTCCTCCAGGCCTTCGTGGCGCGGTTCGCGGCCCTCGTCCCAGGGGTACGGCAGCCGGGCCACCTCTCCGGCCGCGCCGTTCGCGCCGCGCAGCACCTGGCCGCCGATGACGATGCCGAGGCCGATGCCCAGGCCGATCTGCAGATAGCCGAAGGTGTGGCGGCCGCGGGCGGCGCCCTCGTGCAGCTCGGCGAGCGCGGCGCAGTTGACGTTGTTCTCGAGATGGACGGGAGCACCAGGCGGCAGTGCGACGGCCATGGCATCGAACGCGGGGCCGGCCTTGGCGGTCGCGGGGCGCATACCGGTGCCGCCGCGGCCCTTCGCGGTGACGTCGCCGACCGCGACGACGACGGCGCGCAACGGGGCGCCTGGGGGCAGCGCTTCGAGGACCCCACGTACGGCACCGGCGGCATTCGGCCGGGAGTCCGCGCCCTCGGCGAGCAGGGAGCCGTCCAGAGCGCAGCCCCGCACCTGGGTGCGCGTGGGGGCCAGGTCGATGGCGAGCACGGCGCCGGCGGCCGGGCCGAGGCCGTAGATCGCGGCCGAGCGGCCGGTGCCACCGTTGGCGGTGCCGAAGCGGGTGGCGAGACCGGCGGCCTCCAGCTCGGCCATGGCGGTGGAGACGGTGGGTTTGGAGAGCCCCGCGCGCTCCGCGAGCTGCGGCCGGGTGGCGCGGCCCGCGTCGGCCAGGACGGCGAAGACGCTTGCGGCGCTGTCGCTCAGCCGCGGATCGGTGGCGGCGCGATGACCGTTGGTCATGGGTTCCCCCTGTGTTCTGTGCCCGGCCGGGAAGGTGCCTCGGGTACCTGCGGGGTCGAATGAATCCTGGGTTGATCAGCGAAAACGCTCAACGGGGAGCGGGATACGCCGGTCCCCTTGACGGAGCCTACTTCATTAGTTAATTTCCTAACGAATCCAGGCGATGATGTCACGCCCGTCATCGCATTCGCTCCGAGATCCGTCCCGGGATCTCCCAACCGATTACCCACCCCACCAGCAAGCTGATGCTCACGTCACGGCTCGCCCGCCGTGCGCAGCACCGGCACCCGCTCCACTGCTGTGTGGCGCACGAGGCTATGCGCGGGCCGTTAGTTTCGCGGGCCGGTGGTTCGCCGAGCGCGGCGTCGCAGCGGACGACCTCGTCGTACGACCGTGGTGTCGCCCTGACCGGCCGATGCCGTGCAGGCGTTCTGCGCTGACCACAGGTGTCGTACCAGGCGTTCAGCGAAGCCACCCTTGCTGAGGCGCTTGCGTCCGCCCTGGTGCGGCCGTCGCGTACGCCGCCCGGTGGACGGGCCGTACGGCCGTCCCGCGCGCCCTCGCCCCGTTCCCCTTCCACGGGCCCTCGTTCCGGCGTCGCCCGTGCTTTCCCACCCTCTTCGCAGCCATTTTCTGAACCTGTCGCTGACCCTGACCCGAAAGGCATACGCCGACATGCGGATCTGCGCGGTCCGGTCCACCGATCTCTTCGTCGGTACGGAACACTCCCCCCGCCAGGTCGTACGGGTCACCGTGCGCCGCGACAACGGCGACGGCGACAACGGCGACGGCGGCGAGGGCGCGGCCTTCGGGGGCGGTTCCGTGCGGGTCCGCGTCGAGGGGCCGCTGGTGAGTACCCCGGAACCCGCAATGGTCCGGCTCCCCGTCGCGGGCCGGGAGACCGTCGTCGAGGTCGGTGTCGTCCTGGGCGCCCCCGCCGCCATCGGGTCCGAGCACCGGGTGACCGCGATCGCGGAAGCCGTGGACGGCAGTTGCCGCCGCACCGCCGAGGGAACCGTCACCGTCGAGGCCCCCGGCTGGACCATGTGGATGGTCTCCCACTTCCACTACGACCCGGTCTGGTGGAACACCCAGGCGGGCTTCACCGAAGTACGCCACGAACTCCCCGATCTGCCTTGGGTGGACCGCCTCCGCCCGCCCCATGTGCGCAGCGCCTTCGACCTCGTACGAGCCCATCTGGACTCGGCGCGGCACGACGACGACTACCGCTTCGTGCTCGCGGAGATCGACTATCTCAAGCCGCACTGGGATGCCTTCCCACGCGACCGCGCCGACCTGCGCCGCTTCCTGCGCGACGACCGGATCGAACTGGTCGGGGGCAGCTACAACGAGCCCAACACCAACCTCACCCACCCCGAGTCGACGATCCGCAACACCGTCTACGGCATCGGCTACCAGCGCGACGTACTCGGCGGTGATCCGCGCTCCGGCTGGCTGCTCGACGTGTTCGGCCACGACCCGGCGCACCCCGGGATCATGGCCGACGCCGGACTCGATTCCAGCGCCTGGGCACGCGGTCCCTTCCACAACTCCGGGCCGATCGGGCACACCGGGGACATCGCCCGCATGCAGTTCCCCAGCGAGTTCGAGTGGATCGCGCCCAGCGGCCGCGGTGTCCTCACCCACTACATGGGCGCGCACTACACGGCCGGTTGGGCCATCCACCGGACCGAGTCGCTCGAGGCCGCGATGGTGGCCGCGTACGAGCAGTACGCCCAGTTGAAGAAGGTCGCCGCCACCCGCAATGTGATGCTGCCCGTGGGCCACGACCACAACGTGCCGTCCCGCTGGTGCACCGAGATCCACCGGGAGTGGGCCAAGCGCTATGTCTGGCCGCGCTTCACTATGGGTCTGCCGCGGGACTTCTTCGCGGCCGTGCGCAGTGAGGCGAGGGCGGCGCCTTTCCTGACCCTGGGCCCTTCGGGTACGGCTTCCCCAGTCCCATCGCGTACGGCCTCCCGGGCTGCTTCCCGTACAACGTCGGTGATCACGCCGCAGACCCGGGACATGAACCCGGTTTTTACCGGCAAGGACGTCTCGTACATCGACACCAAGCAGGCGCAACGGGCCGCCGAGACAGCCGTACTGGACGGCGAACGGCTCGCCACCCTCGCAAGCCTCTTCGGCGAGCGCTTCCCCAGCGAGGCGCTCGACAAGGCCTGGCGCCTCCTCGCCTACGGCGCGCACCACGACGCCGTCACGGGCACCGAGTCCGACCAGGTCTATCTCGATCTGGCCGACAACTGGCGTGAGGCCTACGAACTCGGCGACAAGGTGCGGACGGACGCGCTGGGGCAGATCGCCGCCCGCACCGACACGCGCGGCACTCTCGCGCCCGGGCGACCCCTGCTGGTCACGAACACTCTTTCCTGGGAACGGGACGGCCTGGTCACCGTGGACGATGCGGCAGGCGCCGCCGAAGTCCGTGACGAGGCCGGGCTGCCCGTGCCCTCGGTCACGGACGGCTCCACTCTCGCCTTCCTCGCCCAGGGCGTGCCCTCGCTCGGCCACCGCGTCTACCACTTCGTCGAGCCCGAGGTGTCCACGGAACCCGAACGGGCCACGGAACCCGAACGGGCCACCGCCGGCTGGACCCTCGTACCCGAGGCCACGAGCATCGAGAACGAGAGCTTCCGGGTCGAGGCCGACCCGGCCCGCGGCGGTGCGCTGAGCCGCATCACCGATCTGCGCACCGGCCGCGAACTGCTCCGCCCGGGCGGTCTCGGCGCCGAACTGACCCTGCAGGACGAGTACACAACCCACCCCGTCTGGGGTGAGGGCCCCTGGCATCTGCTTCCCAAGGGGCCCGGCACGGGCACCGGCACCCGGTCCGCCACCTCCGTACGCGTCGAGCGCTCCGCCATCGGCGCGCGGATCACCACCGAAGTACACCTGGACACCTTGCGGATCACCCAGACGGCCACCCTCCTCCAGGGCAGCTCCCGCATCGACTTGCGCACCCGCGTGGACGGCTCCATCGGAGAGGACCGGCTGCTGCGGGTCCGCTTCGATCTCGACCTGCCCGGGACGCTGCCGGTCTCCGAGGTGGGATTCGCCGCGATCGGGCGGCCTTTCGGCTTCCCGGAGTCCGACACCGCCGAGCACCTGTGGACCCTCGACAACCCCGCCCACACCTGGGCCGGGCTCTCCACGACCGCACGCATCGCCCTGCATCCGGCCGCGAACCCAGCCGCGCACCCAACCGGGAACCAAGCGGCTGACGCGTCCGCGCACCCACCAGCCGATCCGCCCGCCCATCCGGCCCACGCCAGAACGCTGTCGCACGCCATAGGCGTAGCCGAAGTGATCGCCCCCGAAGACCATGATGTACGCCCCCTCCTCGCCGCACTCGTCGCCCAGGGCGTGACCGCCACCTGCACGCGCCCGGACGGCCCGCGCCACGGCTCGCTCGACGCGGACTCCAACCTCCCCGACATCAGAGTCGCATCCGGTACTGACAACGCCTTCGCCGAACGCGTCCTGGCCGCGACCGGAGCGGACGAAGCCGCCTACCGGGCGGCCCTCGCCGCCCACGGCCGCGTCTTCGTACCCGCCGTCCGTACCCGCCGCGAAGCCTGGGTCCCCGGCGCCGACCTACGCGGCCCGCGCGACCTGCCGGTCCTTATCGTGCGGGACGCCGACACGCTCGCCGCCGACCTCTCGGACGCGGTCGTCGACGTTCCCGTACCCGACGACCTGCCCACCACCGCCGAGCCGGCCGACGACTACTCCGTCGCCCTGATCAACCACGGCACCCCCGGTTCCGTCGCCACCGCCGACGGAACCCTCTACCTCTCCCTCATGCGTTCCTGCACCGACTGGCCCAGCGGCGTCTGGCTGGACGGCCCCCGCCGCACCGCCCCCGACGGCAGCAGCTTCGCCCTCCAGCACTGGACGCACGAGTTCCGGTACAGCCTCGTCGGCGGCTCCGGCGACTGGCGCCAGGCAGGCTTCGTACGCGCCGGACGCGAGGCGAACCACCCCCTCCTCGCCGTGCCCACCGCCCCCTCCGACGGCGAACTCCCGTCCCGCACCTCGCTCCTGACCGTCGAACCGGCCAACGCCGTGCTCTCGGCGCTCAAACCGCGCGGCAATCCCATGGCCTCCGGGCTCCCCGGCGACACCGATCCCGCCACCGACGGCCTGGTCCTGCGCCTGTACGAGTCGGAGGGGCGGCCGGTGACGGCGCGGGTTCGCCTCCATGGCGGACTCACCGCCGGCGAGGCCACGGATCTCCTGGAACAGCGCACGGTACGACCGCTGACCGCCGACGACGACGGCTCGCTCAGCATCGGCCTGGCGGCGGCAGACGTCGCGACGATCGCGGCCCGCCCGGGCCTGGCGGGGCGCGACCGGCCCACCCAGGACACCGATGGCGGTGGCCCGGCCCGCGAACCCGTCCAGCCGGTCTTCACCCGCTACTGGCTGCACAACACGGGCCCGGCACCCATCGGTTATCTCCCGGTCAGCCTCCGCCTGGAGCGCGAGGAACGGTTCGGCGAGGCGGGGGAGTCCGGCGAGCCCGTGGGAAGCACAAAACGCGAGGAAACCATACGCACCACCGTCGCCGCCTCCGCCCTCCCGGCCAGTGGCACCGTTTCCCTGTGCATCCCGGCAGGCCTCACCGTGGCAGCGCACGCGCCGCTCCGGTATGACCTTGCGCCCGGCGAGTTCGCGGAGTTCGACGTCACCGTGCGTCCGGAGAAGGACGCGGCCCCGGGCACGTACTTCCTGACGGCCCGGATCCCCGACGGCATCGGCCAGGTCCTGGAGGACGCGCTGCCCGTCACCGTCGGCGGCACCACGCATGCCTCTCCGTTCGACATCGACCTCTCGCACCCGGCCCCGGACCGCCTCGTCCTGCGCCTGACCGGCCACGCGCTGAGCGAAGTGCGCGGCGAAGCCCGCATCATCAGCCCGTACGGCACGTGGGGCACACCCGGCGACGCGGTCGCGATCACGCCCCGAATCCAGGGGTTCACCGTGTCGCCGGCAGCCACGACGGAACTCCACTTCGCCGTCACCCACCGCCGCCGGACCGGCGGCAGCGGCGACTGGTGGGCCCTGGCCAAGGTCTCCGCCTTCGGCAGCGTCCAGTACTCCGCGGCCGTGCCGGTCGTCGTGGGCGGCTCATGAGCGTTCTTCACGCGTTTGGGCTCCGGTACGAGCGCACAGACGATGACGATGTCGTCGAGTAGGGCCATGCGGCCATCACGGGCATCAACGGCCACTGCCCCGGGAGGTGCCGGAGCTGCGCTTCAACGCACTGGCAAAGACGGTAAGTTGGGGAACCCGAGTGCGGCACGAGATCACCCACGGGGGGCGCATGCTCACGGACCAGGTCGAGGCGATCGAGATCGTGCGAGCCGACGAGGCGCACTTACCGGACATCCTGGCGTTGGCGGACTCCTGGCGGCTGGACGCCAGGAACCCGGAGCGTGCGGGGAACGAGGGCTTCCTCGTCTCCGACTACACGCTCGAGCACTACCGCGCCAGGCTCACCACCGCCGAACACTTCTGGGTCGCGGTCAAGGGCACCGAGGTGCTCGGCTTCGTGCTGGCCTACAGCGACCAGCGCATCGAACCGGACGAGTGGCTCAACCACCGGATCAAGACCACGCTGGGCGCCTTCCTCGTCATCAAACAGATCTGCGTTTCGCGCTCCTCGGCGCGCACGGGAGTCGCCTCCCGGCTCTACCACCACGTTCTCGAGCAGTGGCAGGGCACCCCGGTGATCGCCGCGGTCGTCACCGAGCCGTACAACGCGGCATCGACGCTCTTCCATCGCAAGCTCGGCTTCGAGGAGCTGACACGGCTGACGCCGCCCGACGGCAAGCAGCGGATGGTGTGGGTGTGGCGCAAGCCGCGGGAGTCAATGCTCCAGGCGCAGTACACGGTCGCCATCGACCTCTACAAGCACGAGGACACGACCAACTGGCACAAGCTGAACAACTTCTTCTACATCACGGCCGGTCTGGCCGCCGCGCTCGGGTTCTCCGTCAGTCAGGACAAGCCGGCGTCCGGGTCCGTGGAGTCCATGGCGCACAGTCTTGCCGTGATCATCACGATCATCGGGCTCGCCTCCTCCATCGCCTTCTCGCAGATGCTGCGTTTCGGCCGCCGCTATCTCGACGCCCGCAAGCGGGCCGCCATGGAGCTCGAGGAGTACATGGCGTGGCACGGCGGGCAGCGGATCGTGGGCCGGGAGGTGGCCGAGGACGGCAACGACTGGCTCAGGAGGTCTCCGACAGGGCTCATCATGATGCTCCTGCCGGTACTGGTGGCGCTCTGCTGGGCGGCGATGCTGGGCGTGCTCATCGCCAACTGATCCCAGGATCGCCCACGGCAGACCTCGGTTCGGCTCGGGGCCTGCCGGTGACCGGGAGCGGTGACTCTTGCGACTCACTGCTCAGCCGCGGAACCAGGCTCAGCCCAGAAACACGTCCTGCCACACCATCCGGTGGTCCGAGCTGGGGACGGGCGTGGAGCCGTCGCCCGTCAGGCGGTGCAGCGGGCTGCTGCTCGGCGGCCAGAACACTGATTCCTTCTGCGCTGGATGCCGCGGCTCATTCAGTCGCCGACAGCCGCCGACTCACCGTGCCAGGTGCGCCACAGTGCCGCGTACGCCCCACCGGCCGCCACGAGGCCGTCGTGCGTGCCGAGTTCGGTCAGGCGGCCCTCCTCCATCACGGCCACCCGGTCGGCGTCGTGTGCCGTGTGCAGGCGGTGCGCGATCGCGATGACGGTCCGGCCCTCGAGGACGGCGGCCAGCGCACGCTCCGTGTGGCGTGCGGTCGTCGGGTCGAGGAGCGCTGTGGCCTCGTCGAGGATGAGTGTGTGCGGATCGGCCAGCACGACACGCGCCAGGGCCAGTTGCTGGGCCTGGGAGCCGTCGGTGCGATGCCCGTCGGGCCCCAGCTCGGTGTCCAGGCCGTGCGGCAGCTCATCCGCCCAGTCGGCTCCGACGGCGGCGAGTGCTGCGCACAGATCTTCGTCGGTGGCCGAGGGCTCGGCGATCAGCAGGTTGTCGCGGACCGTGCCGAGGAACACGTGGTGCTCCTGGGTGACGAGGACGACCTGCCGTCGCAGCTGCTCGGGGTCCAGGTCGGCGATCGGCACCCGCCCTACCGTCACCGTGCCGGTGCGCGGCGCGTCGATGCCCGCGAGCAGCCTGCTCAGGGTGGTCTTGCCCGCGCCGGACGGCCCCACGACGGCCAGCCGCTCGCCGGGCCGTACGGTCAGGTCGACCCCGCGCAGGACCTCGCCTCCGCCGGGGTAGGCGTAGCGCACACCGGTCACGTCGATCCGGTCGTCCACGGGGGTCGCCGGGGTCGCCGGGGTGGAGGAACCGGCTGATGACACCTCCGGACGCCGGGCCGGACTTGGAGCCTGGGCCGGACTTGGAGCCTGGGCCGGACTCGGAGCCCGGGCCGGCCTCGGGGCCCGGGCCAGCCCTTCGACGCGGGCGAAGGACGCACTGCTGCTCTGCAACTGCTCGACCCGCATCAGGATCGTGTCGAGCGGCTCGCCCAACTGCCGCAGATACAGCGCTGCGGCGACGACGGCACCCAGGCTCAACGCACCCCGCTCGAGCAGCACTCCGCCCATCAACAGCACGGCGACCACGGGGACCGTGTACGAGACCTCCACGATCGGCCAGAGCACGGTGCGCAGGAACAGCGTGTGCAGCCGTCTGCGCCGGGACGTCTCGAGCGCGTCCCGGCTCGCGGTGACACGCCGCCGCTGCAGCCCGAACGCCTCAACAGTGCGGGCTCCGGATGCGGTGGCGGCGAGGATCTCGGCGACGTCCGAATTGGCCGTGCCCTCGGCGAGATAGGCGGTGCGCGCCCGGCGCAGATACCAGCGCATGGCGAACCAGATACCGAGCAGGCCGAGCATCCCGCAGCAGCCGAGCAGCGGGTCGACGGCGAAGACGGCGCCGAGGATGAACAGCGCCTGGGCCGTGGAGATGAGCAGCTCGGGACCCGCGTCGCGCAGGGTCGTGCCCACCGCGGCGACATCGGCGGTGCCACGAGCCGTCAGGTCGCCCGTACCGGCGCGCTCCACGGTCGAGGCGGGCAGCGCGAGTGCCCGGTCGACGAACTCCTCACGCACGCGTGCCAGGGTCCGCTCGCCGAACCGGTGCCCCACGTACCGGGCGGAGCGCGCCAGCAGCAGCTGCGCCACCGTGCAGACCAGGATGGCGAGCGCCAGCCGGTCCACGACGCTCACGTCGCCCCCTGCCCGGACCTCGTCGATGATGCGTCCGAGCAGCCAGGGGCCGACGAGGCCGGCGCCCGCGGCCAGGGCGTTCAGGGCGAGCGCGGCGGCGAAGGCGCGTCCGTCCGCCCGGATCAGCCGGCCCGCTGCCCGGCGTACGTCGGCGGGTTCGGCGATGGGCAGCTGAGCCGACTTCCGTGCCGACGCGGTCGCCGATTCGTGTGCCGACTCCCGTGCCCTGTTCCGCGCTGTCGTCTTGTGGGCCGACGTCTTGCGCGCCGTCGTCTTGCGCGCCGTCGTCTTGCCGACCGTCGTCTTCCGGGCCGACATCTTCCCGTCCGTCCCTTTCCGCGCCGTCACCGAACGGCCTCCTCTGCGTCCGTGTCGCGGGCCACGAGCGCGCGGTATCCCGGCTCCTCGCTGAGGAGTTCACGGTGGCAGCCGACGGCGGCGACCTTGCCGTCGACCAGGTAGTACACGGCGTCCGCCCGGTCCAGCACCAGCGGCGACGTGCTCGTGACGACGGTCGTGCGGCCGGAGCGTACGGCCCGCAGCCGGGCCGCGACGGCGGCCTCGGTGTGCGCGTCGAGCGCCGAGGTGGGCTCGATCGCCAGCAGCACCTCGGGATCGGCCAGCAGTGCCCGGACCAGGCGTACGCGCTGCCGCTGGCCTCCGGAGAGGTTGCGGCCGCCTGCGTCGACGGCCGAGTCGAGCCCGTCCGAGAGGCCCAGGACGATGTCGTCCGCCACAGCAGCGTGCACGGCGCGGGCGATCGCCGCGTCGTCCTTGCCGTCCGGTCCCCATCGGCCGCAGACCAGGACGCGCAGTGTGCCCGCGAACAGGTCGGCCTCGTTGTCCGCGACCAGGATCCGCTCGCGCACCTGCGGCAGGGCGATCTCGTCGAGGCGCACCCCGCCCCAGGTCGCCGCGGATTGCGTGTACCGGCCGAGCCGGTCGACGACGGCCGCGGACTCCGCGGGTCGCGCGCCGACCAGCGCGGTCAGCCTGCCCGGTGCCACCTCGACGCCGGACTCCGGATCGCGCAGCACGGACGGGCACGTGGGGGCGTCCAGGGCACCGCTCCCGGCGGACCCGGTCGTGGGCTGGAGGCGTTCCGCGGGCTGGAGGCGTTCCACGGGCTGGAGGCGTTCCGCGGACTCGAGGCGCTCCGCGGGCTCGAGGAGTTCCGAGGGTTCCAGCGCCAGAAACCGTACGACGCGCCGCGCGGCGACCAGAGCCCGGCTGACCTGGTAGCCGCACTCGATGAAGAACGCCACCGGCATCACGAGGACCGCGACATAGCCATAGACCGACACCAACTCGCCCACGGTGATGGCGCCCTGCGCGGCAAGCCGCGCCGCCAGCCAGGTCACGACGGCGAGGAAGAGCATCGGCAGGCCGATGCCGAGCGCCTGGATCCAGCTGGTCACCGCCCCGACCCGGTACCCCTCCGCCTGCAGCTCCCGCGAGTCGCGCCGGAAGTTGCCGGCGTACAGCCCTTTTCCGCCCAGGCCGTTGAGCACCCGCAGGCCCTGCGCCAGGTCGCCGATACGCGCGGTCAGCCTGCCCTGCCGCTCGCGGTACCTCGACTCCGCGCCCTGCAGCCGCGCCATGAGCGGGCTGACCAGTGCGGCGGTGAGCGGCACCCCGAGCAGTACCACTGCGGCGAGCGGCAGCGAGATCGACAGCAGGATCACGGCCACGACGACGTACGCGACGGCCGAGCCGAGGCCCGGGCCGACGATGGTCAGGGACTGGCTGATCGTCTGGACGTCGCTGACGCCGATCGTCACCACCTCCCCGGCCCTGACCTGGCGCGGCAGCGCGGCACCCAGCCGCACCGCCTGCCCGACGACGACCTTCACCGTGCGGAAGTTGGCGTCCATGCGGAGTCTGGTCATCGTGCGGTGCCGCATGATGCTCACCCAGGCGTTGAACGCCCCGAGACCCAGCAGGGCGGCGGCCCAGCCGGCCAGCGCGGTCTGGTCTCCCGGCTCCAGACCGTCGTCGATCGCGCGTGACAGCAGGTACGGCGTCAGTGCCATGAGCACCATCCAGACGCTGCCCAGCAGGGCGCCCGCGGCGGCCCGGCCTCGCTGGCTGGTGACCAGCCACCACAGATACCGGCCGCCGCTGCGACAGTCAGGTGTCCCGGGATCCTCGTACGCGTCGATCATCCGCCCCTGCCCTTCTTCCACCCGTCAGCCCCGCCGAACACACGCCCCCTGCCTGTGCGCACCGCCCGTGCAAGCCCCGCCTCTACACGAGGCTGTTGCGCCATGCCCGGTGCAGATCCGCGAACCGGCCTGTCCCCGCGATGAGTTCGGAGGGCGGGCCGTCCTCCACGATGCGGCCGTGCTCCATGACCAGCACCCGGTCGGCGATCTCCACCGTCGACAGGCGGTGTGCGATCACGACCGCCGTGCGGCCGTTCAGCACCGTGTGCATCGCGCGCTGCACGGCGCGTTCTCCGGGGATGTCCAGGGAGCTGGTCGCCTCGTCCAGGATCAGCACGGCGGGGTCGGCGAGGAGGGCGCGGGCGAAGGCCACCAACTGGCGCTGACCGGCCGAGATACGGCCGCCCCTCTTGCGTACGTCGGTGTCGTAGCCGTCGGGCAGGGCGCTGATGAAGTCGTGCGCGCCGATGGCCTTGGCGGCCTGTTCGATCTCTTCGCGGGTGGCGTCGGGGCGGCCGATGGCGATGTTCTCCGCCACCGTGCCGGAGAACAGGAACGCCTCCTGGGTCACCATCACCACACCGCGCCGCAGTTCGGGCACCGACAGGTCGCGCAGGTCGACACCGTCGAGGAGGACCCGGCCCGCCGAGGGGTCGTAGAAGCGGGCCAGCAGCTTGGCGAGCGTCGACTTGCCGGCGCCCGTGGAGCCGACGACGGCGACCGTCTGCCCGGCCGGGAGGCTCAGATCGAAGCGGGGCAGAACCTCGCCTCCCGTGCGGTAACCGAACGAGACGCCCTCGAAGACGACCTCGCGGCCCGGCCGGTCACCTGCCAGGGCCGGCAGCGGGCGCGGCGACTCCGGCTCCGGCACGGACGGCTCCTGGTGCAGCAGGCCCGCGATCTTGCGGAGCGAGGCGGCCGCCGACTCGTACGAGTTGAGGAACATCGCCAGCCGGTCGATCGGGTCGTAGAGCCGCCGGATGAACAGGACGGCCGCGGCCAGCACGCCCAGCTCCAGGGACCCGGCCGCGACGCGGTAGGCGCCCCACAGCACCATCCCGGCCACGGCTGTGTTCGCCACGAGCCGTGAGCCGACGACATAGCGCGCCATCTCCAGCAGCGCGTCGCCGTTGGCGCGCTGGTGACGGTGGTTGAGGACCGCGAAGTCCTTGTCGTTCGCCCGCTCGCGGCGGAAGGCGCGGACCGGGCGGATGCCGTTCATGGTCTCCGCGAACTTCACGATCACGGCGGCGATCGCCGACGACCGCTCCCCGTACACGCGGGCCGCACGCCGCCGGTACAGCTGGATCAGCACGTACAGCGGCACGAAGGACAGCGCGGCCACGCTGCCGATGCCGAGGTCGAGCCAGAGCAGCATCGCGGTGATGTAGACCGAGGCGAGGATGACGTTGATCAGCTCCTGCAGCCCCTCGGCGAGCAGCTCGCGCAGGGACTCCACGTCCGTGGTCGCACGGGAGATGAGGCGGCCGGAGGTGTAGCGGTCGTGGAAGTCCACGCTGAGGGCCTGCGCATGGCGGAAGATACGGCCGCGCAGATCGAGGAGAACGTCCTGGTTGACGCGGGCGGACAGCCGTACGAATGCGTACAGGAGGGCGCCGGAGCAGGCCGCCGCCAGCAGATAGCCGACGGCGACGGCGATCAGAGGCCCGTAGTGATGCGCCCGGAACGCGGGCACCGCGGTGTCGATGGCGTACGCGACGAGCAGCGGGCCCGCCTGCACCGCGGCCTGCTGGAGGAGCAGACACAGGGCGACCGCCCAGACGGTGCGGCGCCGGGGTGCGAGCAGCGAACGCAGCAGGGCGCCGGTCGCGCCCTTGGGCGTGGGCAGGTCGTCCTTGTCGAACGGGTCTCCCTTGGCGGGGAGTCCGGGCTCGTCGACGGGATCCGGGGTGGTCGGCGGTTTCTGAGTTGCGGCGGTGGTGGTCATGGTGCGTCGCCCCCTTGTTCGCCCTGTTCGCCCTGTTCGCCCTGTTCTCGCTGTTGGTGACCGGGCTGGCCGTGCCCGTCCTGACCGTGCCTGTCCTGGGGGTGCCGGTCCTGACCGTGTCTGTCCTGGGGGTGCCCGTCCTGGCCGTGGCCGTCTTCGCCGGACATGAGGTGCCGGTACTCGGCGTTCGTTCGCAGCAGCTCCTGATGCGTACCCACCGCGGCGATTCGTCCGCCCGAAAGCAGCGCCACGCGGTCGGCGAGCAGCACGGTCGACGGGCGGTGCGCCACAACGAGAGCGGTGCTCTCGGCCAGTACCTCCCGCAGCGCCGCCTCCACCAGCGCCTCCGTGTGCACATCCAGGGCGGACAGCGGATCGTCGAGTACGAGGAAACGGGGCTCGCCCACGACGGCGCGGGCCAGTGCGAGCCGCTGCCGCTGACCGCCGGAGAGGCTGAGGCCCTGTTCGCCCACCTGGGTGGAGGCACCGTCCGGGAGCCGCCGGACGAATCCGGCCTGGGCGATGCCGAGCGCCCGGTCGAGCCGCTCGGGCTCGGCGTGCCCGTCCGCGCCCATGAAGACGTTCTCGGCCACCGACGCCGAGAACAGCGTCGGCTCCTCGAAGGCCACGGACACCAGCGTCCGCAGCTCCTCCCGCTCCATGGCGGTGATGTCCCGCCCGTCCAGGGTGATGCGCCCACCGGTGAGCTCGTGCAGGCGCGGCACAAGAGCCGTCAGGGTCGTCTTGCCGCTGCCCGTGGCGCCGACGAGGGCCATGGTCTCGCCGGGGCGGACGTGCAGATCGATCCGCTCGAGCACGGGGACGGAGTCGTCCGGGGCGTCCGGGTACCGGAACTCGACCCCGTCGAACCGCATTCCACCGTTGCCGTTGCCGTTGCCGTTGCCGTTGCCGACGCCATCGCCTTGGCCATCGCCGTCGTGATCCCTGTCGCCGCCGTCGGCCGCAGGGCCATTCACACCGACAGCCGAACCGCCGACCGCACCGGGCCGCTCCTCCACCGCGTCCATGACCTCGAAATACCGCCGCGTGGCGGTCGCCGCCTCCTGGCTCATGGCGAGCAGAAAACCGATCGACTCGATGGGCCAGCGGAGCGCGAGGGCGGTGGACAGGAACGCCACCAGCGTGCCGGCCGACAGGTCACCGTCGGCGACCTGCACGGTGCCGAGGACGAGCGCGGCGCCGAGAGCCGTCTCCGGCAGAACCGTGATGAGGCACAGGATCCCGGCGAGGAGCCGCGCCTTGGTGAGTTCGGTGCCCCGCAGCGTCCCCGAGAGCTCGCGGAAGGCTCTGGCCTGACTGCGGTGCCTCCCGAACCCCTTGATGATCCGGATCCCGAGAACCGACTCCTCGACGACGGTGGTCAGATCGCCCACCTGGTCCTGCGCCGTGCGTGCGGCGGTGGCGTACTTCGCCTCGAAGCGGTAGCAGAGCACCATGAGCGGTACGGCCGGCGCGAGCAGTACGAGCCCGAGCGTCCAGTCCTGCGCGATGAGGAGCCCGAATCCGGCGAGAATCGTCACCCCGTTGACCAGCAGGAAGGTCAATGGAAAGGCCAGGAACATCCGTACGACCATGAGGTCGGTCGTGCCGCGGGACAGCAACTGGCCCGACGCCCAGCGGTCGTGGAAGGCCACCGGGAGCCGCTGCAGATGCCGGTACAGATCGGCGCGCATCGCCGCCTCGACGCCGGCGAGCGGCCGCGCCACCAGCCATCGCCGCAACCCGAACAGCACGGCCTCGGCCACGCCCAGTCCCAGCAGCAGGCCCGCTCCCAGCCACACCCCACCGGGGTCGCGGTCGGCGACCGGGCCGTCCACGATCCACTTCAGCACGACGGGGAAGAGGAGCGACAGACACGACGCCACGACCGCGACCACCGCCGCGCTGAACCATCGTGCTCGTACGGGGCGTACGTACGGCCACAGGCGCAGCAGTGTCCGAACGGCGGACGGGGACGGGGCCTTGTGGGCCGCCGGGGCCGCGGGATCTGTGGTGGGTGCAGGTGAAGTGGACATCGTTTGCGAGCCTACGGTTCGGCACTGACAGTGCCCACCGAGTTTCGGCTGGGCTGGCGTGGTCCTGTGGTCCTACGACCGGATGTAGGCGGGTGGGGCCCTGCGGGGCCTCTTCCCCAGTCCCGCCCCTTCCCGGAACTGGGGGCTCCGCCCCCAGACCCCGCCTCCAGACCCGCGCTCCTCAAGCTCCCCAAGCTACCGCTGGGAGGTGCCCCCAGAGAGGCTGAATTTCACGCGGGCACAACCCGCAACAACAGAACCGCCCGAGCCGGCACCGTCACCTCCACCCCCGCGGGATGCACCGCCCCAGGCCCCTCAGCCTGTTCCTCCCGCGACGTGTCGACCACAACCTCGTACCGCTCCGCCCACGGAGCCCCCGGCAGCATGAAACTCACCGGCCGGTCCCCGGCGTGCAGCACCGCGAGGA
The DNA here is from genome assembly GCF_013778455.1 of Streptomyces himalayensis subsp. himalayensis. Taxonomy (GTDB): domain Bacteria; phylum Actinomycetota; class Actinomycetes; order Streptomycetales; family Streptomycetaceae; genus Streptomyces; species Streptomyces himalayensis. The sequence goes on from NZ_JACEHE010000001.1 coordinate 492,320, forward strand.
AGCTGTCGTCGACGACCGGCGCACCCCGCTCGTCCCGTCCCGGGATGTCGCGGCCGGACAGGTACATCCCCAGCGTCGCAGCGGGCGCGTACCAGTCCCGCTCCGTCATCTCCGTGCCGCGCGCCGTGAACCACGCGAGGTCGCGCAGGCCGTCCGCCGAATGAGGGCGGCCGGAGAAGAAGGCGCGCCGCCGCAGAACCGGATGCGCGTGCCGCAGTGCGATCAGACGGGACGTCAGCTCGAAGAGGCCCCGCCAGCCCGGGTCGTCCAGGTGCGACCAGTCGACCCAGCTGATCTCGTTGTCCTGGCAGTACGCGTTGTTGTTGCCGCGCTGCGTACGGCCCAGTTCGTCGCCCGCGACCAGCATGGGCACGCCTGTGGACAGCAGCAGCGTGGTCAGCAGGTTGCGCAGTTGGCGGCGGCGCAGGGCGTTGACGCGCTCGTCGTCCGTCTCGCCCTCCGCGCCGCAGTTCCAGGACCGGTTGTCGTCCGAACCGTCCCGGTTGCCCTCGCCGTTGGCCTCGTTGTGCTTGCGTTCGTACGACACGAGGTCACGGAGCGTGAAGCCGTCGTGGGCGGTGACGAAGTTGACGGAGGCGTAAGGGCGGCGGCCGCCCCACGCGTACAGGTCGCTCGATCCCGACAGTCGGTAGCCCAGGTCGCGTACGTCCGGCAGTGCGCCCCGCCAGAAGTCGCGCACCGCACCCCGGTAGCGGTCGTTCCACTCGGTCCACAGGGGCGGGAAGGAGCCCACCTGGTAGCCGCCAGAGCCTACGTCCCATGGTTCCGCGATGAGTTTCACGCGCCGCAGCACCGGGTCCTGAGCGATCACCGCGAGGAACGGCGACAGCATGTCGACATCGTGCATGGCGCGTGCCAGCGCCGCCGCGAGGTCGAAGCGGAAGCCGTCGACGCCCATCTCGGTCACCCAGTAGCGCAGCGAGTCCGTGATGAGCCTCAGCACCTGCGGCTGGACCACATGCAGGGTGTTGCCGCAGCCCGTGTAGTCGGCGTACCTCCGTGCGTCCGACTGGAGGCGGTAGTAGCCGCGGTTGTCGATGCCCTTCAGGGACAGCGTCGGACCCAGCTCGCCCGCCTCCGCCGTGTGGTTGTAGACGACGTCGAGGATGACCTCGATGCCGGCCGCGTGCAGCGCCCGCACCATCCGTCGGAACTCGCCGACCTGCTGCCCGGTGGTGCCGCTCGCCGCGTACGCCGCGTGCGGCGCGAAGTACCCGATGGAGTTGTAGCCCCAGTAGTTGCGCAGGCCCTTGCGCAGCAGATGGTCCTCGTGCGCGAACTGGTGCACGGGCAGGAGTTCGACCGCCGTCACCCCGAGGCGTACGAGATGGTCGATCGCCGCAGGGTGCGCGAGGCCCGCGTAGGTGCCGCGAAGTTCCTCGGGTATGTCCGGGTGCAGCTTGGTGAAACCGCGTACGTGCAGCTCGTAGATGACCGAGTCCGCCCAGGGCGTCTTCGGGCGGCGGTCGTCGACCCACTCGTCGTCGGGGTCGTCGTCATGGACGACCACGCCCTTCGGGACGTACGGCGCCGAGTCCCGTTCGTCGCGCACCGTGTCCGCCATCCGCTGGTCCGGCCAGTCGCGCACATGCCCGTACACCTCCGGTGGCAGTCCGAAGTCGCCGTCCACCGCGCGCGCGTACGGGTCGAGGAGCAGCTTCGCCGGGTTCCAGCGGGCGCCGGTCCACGGGTCCCAGCGGCCGTGCACTCGGAAGCCGTACCGCTGTCCCGGCATCACACCCGGCACGAAGCCGTGCCAGATCTCGTGCGTCAGTTCGGTCAGTGGGCAGCGCGTCTCGCGGCCCTCGTCGTCGAAGAGACACAGCTCGACCGCCTCGGCACCGCCCGCCCAGAGCGCGAAGTTCGTGCCCGCCACCCCGTCGGGGCCGACCCGGAAGCGTGCTCCGAGCGGGGTCGGCGCTCCGGGCCACGCCGGAACGGCCGGCAGTGCCGGTTTGCTGCGTCGGCCGCCGCCACTCTCGACCTCTCCCCCAGTGCCTTGAAGGGCCTGGGAGGTACCCCCAGAGCGGGGGGACCCCCACAGCACGGCGGCTGGGCGCTCGGGCGTCCCGTTGCCCGTGCGCCGGCCCTCCTGGACTGCCTCCTGCTCGGCTGCGCTCGACACCTGTCAGCCTCCCGCGGCTCGGTGAGACGAGGCGCGACAGAAGGCCTGCGGCGTCGCCCCTCTTTCTGGTTCGCTCGCCTCCGGGTCGCTCCAGCGGTGTCGAGAAGCCGACCGTGCTCAGCCCTTCGGCCTCTGCGCGCCCGACTTCTCGCCACCGGAGCGCCCCTGCGGCTCTCAGGGGCGCGGCTCCCCACGCGATCGTCCTCCCAGTGTTCTGCCCAGAGCATGGCTCGCACTCACGTTTCCCCAGGAGGGGGAACGGTGGGTTTCCCCAGGAGGGGGAACGCTCGGTTTCCCGAGGAGGGTGCCCGTCGTTGGGATGGGCGTGATTCAGAAAGTGACGCGCGCTGGACGCGCAGGCGCCGCCCTGGCTGCCGTACTGACATGGGCCTGCCTGCTGGCAGGAGCGGCCGGTTGCACCCCGGACGGGGTCGCCGGCAAGCCACTGTCCCTCGAGGACGTGATCCGCATCTCGCCGGCCGACGGCAGCAAGGGCGTGAGCGTCGACGCACCCATCCGGGTGTCGGTGCCCGACGGACGGCTCGAGTCCGTGAAGGTGGTCAGGTCCCAGGACGCCCAGGACTTCCCGGTGCCGGGCCGCATCTCCCAGGACGGCATGACCTGGCGGCCGAACGTCAAGAAGCTGGAACTGGCCGCCAAGTACACGGTGGATGCGGTGGCACTGGACAGCAGGGGCCGCCGCTCCGCCCGGCACACCACGTTCACGACGGTCGTCCCCGATGAGCGGTTCATCGGTTACGTCACCCCGGAGAACCGTTCCACCGTGGGCGCCGGCATGATCGTCTCGCTGGAGTTCAACCGCGAGATCGAGAACCGCGCGGCCGTCGAACGAGCCGTGCGCATCCACTCCGAACCGGCCGTCGAGATCGCCCCGCACTGGTTCGGCAACACCCGCCTGGACTTCCGTCCGGAGAGATACTGGAGGCCGGGCACCAAGGTCACCGTCGATCTGCGGCTGCGTGACGTGCAGGCCGCGCCGGGCGTCTACGGACTGCAGGACAAGACCTTCTCGTTCACCATCGGCCGCAGCCAGGTCAGCCGGGTGGACGTCGCCGCGCACACCATGCAGGTGCGCCGCGACGGCGAGCTCATCGCCACCATGCCGATTACCGCGGGTGCGCCCAAGACCACCACGTACAACGGGAAGATGGTGGTCAGCGAGATGCTCGAGACGACCCGGATGAACAGCCGCACGGTCGGTTTCGGCGGTGAGTACGACGTCCCGGACGTGCCGCACGCCATGCGGCTCACCACATCCGGCACCTTCCTGCACGGCAACTACTGGATCCACAACGCCTTCGGCGTCGCGAACGTCAGCCACGGATGTATCGGGCTGCGCGATGTGAAGGGCGGCAACCAGGACACACCGGCCGCCTGGTTCTTCGACCGGAGCCTCATCGGGGACGTCGTCGAAGTGGTCAACTCCGCCGACAAGGAAGTCGCTCCGGACAACGGCCTCAACGGCTGGAACATGGACTGGGACGAGTGGAAGGCGGGCTCCGCGGACTGACTCCCCCTCCGAGGCCGGCCGGCCCGTCGACACCGCCACCAGGGCTCCACACGATTGAAGTTGGAACTGAACGGTGACAATCGCAAGGAGTCATCGAAGTCAGCCGTGTGGTTAATTTGCGCAGTGCGCGGGACGCGCGGGGGGCGGGCCTGACCAGGCCATGCGAGGGGAGAAACACATCTTGAACGGGCGACCGATATCGGGGGCGCCGGTTGGTGCGGGGCTGCGCCAGGGGCGAAGCGGCGGTCCGAGGCGGGGGAGTGCCACCGGGCGACGGGCTCGTACGGACCGGCCGGGTGGCACGGGTCTTCTCGCCCTGGTGCTGGGCGCGTTGCTGATACTCGTCACGGCGTGCGGCGGGGGCGGCGGCTCGAGCTCAGGCAGTGGTGACAAGAAGGGCAAGGGCTCGGACAAGGCGGCGGAGGCGACCGCACCGTCACAGGCCGTCGTGAAGATATCCCCCAAGGACGGCGCGGACGATGTCAAGACGACCGGCGCCCTCAAGGTCACCGCGGACAAGGGCAAGCTCACCGAGGTCAAGGTCGAGGACTCCAAGGGCAGTCCGGTCGAGGGAGAGATCACGGACGACGGCGCCGAGTGGACGCCCTCGCACCACCTCGCCTCCGCGACCAAGTACAAGGTCCACGCGGTGGCGGAGGACTCCGAGGGCCGGCAGTCGGCCAAGGACGCCACCTTCACCACCCTCGTACCGAAGAACACCTTCATCGGCTACTTCACGCCCGAGGACGGCTCGAAGGTCGGCGTCGGCATGCCCTTCTCGATCCGCTTCACGCGCGGGATGACCAACCCCGAGGACGTCGAGAGGGCGATACAGATCAAGGCCGAGCCCTCCGTGCCCGTCGAGGGCCACTGGTTCGGCAACGACCGCCTGGACTTCCGCCCGGAGAAGTACTGGAAGGAGGGCACCAAGGTCACCGTGCAGCTCAACCTCGACGGCGTCGAGGGACGGCCCGGCGTCTACGGCAAGCAGGCCAAGACAGTGTCCTTCACCATCGGCCGCGACCAGGTCTCCGTCGTCGACGTCAAGACCAAGAAGATGAAGGTCATGCAGGACGGCAAGGTCATCAAGACCATCCCCGTCACCACGGGCAAGCCGGGCTACGACACCTGGAACGGCCAGATGGTCATCAGTGAGAAGTACACGGTGACCCGCATGAACGGCGAGACGGTCGGCTACGCCGGCGAGTACGACATCAAGGACGTCCCGCACGCCATGCGCCTGACCGACTCCGGCACCTTCATCCACGGCAACTACTGGGGCGGCGGGGCCTTCGGAAACTACAACGCCAGCCACGGCTGCATCGGCCTGCGCGACGTGCGCGGCGGCTACGACAGCGGCGTGCCGGCCGCGTGGTTCTTCAACCACTCGCTGATCGGTGACGTCGTGGTCGTCAAGAACTCCAACGACCGGATCGTCGACCCGGCCAACGGGCTCAGCGGCTGGAACATGTCGTGGGAGAAGTGGAAGTCGTAGGACTCCTACGGCGGACGGGCTCGGTGTGTGACTGATCGCACCGGGCCCGTTGTCCTTAGTGCCCGTGCTGTGCCCACCTGGGGGGACGACCCCCCAGACCCCCCGCTACGGTGCCTTGCATGACTGTGCATCTCGAAGTCGCCGAAGGCGTCGGCACCATCCGCCTCGACCGCCCCCCGATGAACGCGCTGGACATCGCCGTCCAGGACCGGCTCCGCGAGCTGGCCGAGGAGGCCACACGCCGCGAGGACGTACGCGCCGTGATTCTCTACGGCGGCGAAAAGGTGTTCGCGGCGGGCGCGGACATCAAGGAGATGCAGGCCATGGACCATACGGCGATGGTCGTACGCTCCCGGGCCCTGCAGGACTCCTTCACCGCCGTGGCCCGTATCCCCAAGCCCGTTGTCGCCGCCGTCACCGGCTATGCGCTGGGCGGCGGCTGCGAGCTGGCGCTGTGCGCGGACTACCGGATCGCCGCGGACAACGCCAAGCTCGGCCAGCCGGAGATCCTCCTCGGCCTGATCCCGGGCGCGGGCGGCACCCAGCGGTTGTCCCGGTTGATCGGCCCCTCCAAGGCCAAGGACCTCATCTTCACCGGCCGTATGGTGACGGCGGAGGAGGCCCTCTCGCTTGGCCTGGTCGACCGTGTCGTACCGGCCGCCGAGGTCTACGAGCAGGCCCACGCCTGGGCGTCCAGGCTCGTCCAGGGACCGGCCATCGCGCTCCGCGCCGCCAAGGAGTCCATCGACGCGGGCCTGGAGACGGATATCGACACGGGCCTCGCGATCGAACGCAACTGGTTCTCGGGCCTGTTCGCCACCGAGGACCGCGAGCGCGGCATGCGGAGCTTCGTGGAGGAAGGGCCGGGCAAGGCGAAGTTCCTGTGATCTGTGATCTCGCTCTGTCGAACTCGTTTGTGGACACTGGGAGTTGAGTCGGCGGTCACGGGGTCGGGCGGGCCGGCGTCAGGGCGTCGGCCTCGGCCCGTCGCTCGATGGAGCGGATTCTGCGAGCTTTGAACAAGGTTTGAGGAGTCCTTCCCGGGGGCGTCGCGCGATCACTGGTCGGCGTGAAGTCACCGCAGGCCAGGCGGTGTTCGGCGGCACCTTCACTGCCATGGGCATATGCCCATCCGGCCGCCCGGAGTAAAGGGTTCCAGTACACGTATTCCTGCGGAACCCCTCCGCGGAGCGCTCCGGGCGGCCATGATGGGGGCATGGCAGCGGGGCTGGAGGGTTTCGAGCAGCCGCGACGGCTGGCCGGTGCGACCGCGGCGCGCTGGTCTCCGGCGGTGGAGGACGAACAGGCGCTCAGGGCGCTGGACTTGTACGGCAATCCGGCAGAGGCGGAGGTTTCGCTGCCGTCGCGCCCCGAGTCCGCGGCCAGCGCGCGCCGGCTCGCCCAGGTCGTGGTCCTCCGCCACTGGGGACTCACCCCGAGGCTGACCGAGGATGTCGTGCTTCTCGTCTCTGAACTCGTCGGCAACGCCGTGCGCCACACGGGTGCCCGCATCTTCGGGCTGCGCATGCAGCGCCGCCGCGGCTGGATCCGGATCGAGGTCCGCGACCCCTCGCGCGGGCTGCCGTGTCTGATGCCCGTTCATGAGCTCGACATCAGCGGCCGCGGGCTCTTCCTCGTCGACAAGCTCTCCGACCGCTGGGGTGTGGATCTGCTGCCGCGCGGCAAGACGACGTGGTTCGAGATGCGCGCCTGACGCACACGACCTGACCCGGCGCACGGCACGGCCTTCCCGTACACGGCCTGCCCGTACCCGCTGACGCACAGAAGCCCCCGTTCGTCGTTGTGCGGCGGCTGGGGGCTTCTGTGGAATGCCGTGGATGCGGTGGGGTGGGCTCCACGGCAGCGGTTGACGACCTTGGCCCGGGTCAATGGAGAGGTCGTGTCCCCGACTATGTCAGACAACAGTCATCGATCCAAGGTCCCCACTCGGGCATATGTGCTCAATGCTGGAGAAATGCTGAATGAATCCTTGGTGATCTTGGCCACCCACCTGGTAAATAGCGGCTGAACACGACCGGAATCAGCCATTCTGCAAGAGCTTTTCGGTTGGCGAATGGTGTGAGCCGCGACCCGCAGACACCTGGAATCGGGTCAATCGTTATTCAGCCCGGCAAGTCCCCCTTAGATGGGGCGAGTGACCACTGCCGACCGCCGCTCAGCCCTGCGTACGGGCGCCGGGCTCGCCGTCGCGGGCACGCTGACCGCCGGGTGTTCCACGAGCGGCCCGGCACGCTCCGCAGGACCCCGTCCGGGGGAGCCCTCAGCGCGTCCGGCCCCTGCCGAGCCGTCCGCCGACGTCCCCGGCCCTCGCCGCTTCCCCGGCCTCCCCGCCCAGATCAGTCACAGTCCCCGCGGACGCCCGGAGGTGGCGCTCACCTTCCACGGCCAAGGCGACCCCGCCACCGCCGTGGCGCTGCTCGAGGCGGCCGAGCGGGCGGGCGCCCGGATGACCGTCCTCGCCGTCGGCACATGGCTCGACGAGCATCCGGAACTCGCCCTCCGGGTCCTCGACGGCGGCCACGAGATCGGCAACCACACCCTCAACCACCGCGCCATCAACGCCATGTCCGAGTCCGAGGCGGCCGCGGAGATCAACGGCTGCGCGGACCGGCTGCACCGGCTCACCGGCTCCATCGGCAGCTTCTTCCGGCCGTCCCAGGCAAAGGAGGCCTCCCCGCTCGTCGAACGCCTCGCCCGCAACGCGGGCTACCCGCACGTCCTGTCGTACGACGTCGACTCACTCGACTTCACCTCGCCGGGTCCTGAGGCCGTCGTCCGCACAGTCGGCGGACAGGTGCGGCCCGGGTCGGTGGTGAGCCTGCACTTCGGGTACGCGGACACGGTTGCCGCGCTGCCCGCCCTCCTCGACCTTCTCGACCGCCGCGGACTGCGCGCGGTGACCACCACGGAGCTGTTGACCTGATGCCCCTGCACCTGACCCTCACCAAGCGCGCCGGTGTACTGCTCGCCGGCGCCCTGCTGGCCGCACTCGCGGGCTGCGGCGCCCCGCCGTTCGACCAAGCGGACCAGGACCTCGGCACACAGGGTGCAGCCACTCCATCCGCCAGTCCGACCGTCAAGTCGCCCGTCCAGGTGCCCGCCAGACCGAAGGCGATCCAGGGGCTGGCGGGCATGCCGCCCGTACTCGACCCCGAGGACGTGTATGCGGCCGACCGTCCCGGGAAACTCTCGCCGGTCGTCAAGGACTTCCCGTCCCGCGTCTACGTCCCCAACACCGAGTCCAACACGGTGTCGGTCATCGACCCCGCGACGTACCAGGTGATCGAGACGATCCCGGTCGGCATCCAGCCCCAGCACGTCGTGCCCTCCTGGGACCTGAAGACGCTGTGGGTCAACAACAACCGCGGCCACACGCTCACGCCCATCAACCCGAAGACCGGCAAGGCGGGCGACCCCGTCGAGGTGCACGACCCGTACAACCTCTACTTCACGCCCGACGGGAAGTACGCCGTGGTCATGGCCTCGCTGGACCGCGAGCTCGTCTTCCGCGACCCGCACACGATGAAGCCCGTCAAGACCGTGCCGGTCAGCTGCTACGGCGTCAACCACGCCGACTTCTCGCTCGACGGCCGGTACTTCGTCGTCTCCTGCGAGTTCTCCGGCGAGCTGCTCAAGGTCGACACCGCGCGGATGAAGGTCATCGGCCAGCAGAAGCTGCCCTTCTCGGGGGCCATGCCGCAGGACGTGAAGCTCTCGCCGGACGGCAAGACCTTCTACATCGCCGACATGATGGCCGACGGCATGTGGGTGCTCGACGGCGACAAGTTCACCGAGCCGAAGCTGATGCCCACCGGCAAGGGCACCCACGGCCTGTACGTCAGCCGCGACTCGAAGGAGATGTACATCTCCAACCGCGGCGAAGGCACCATCTCCGTCTTCGACTTCACCCGGAACCAGCTCACCAAGAAGTGGACGCTGCCCGACGGCGGCAGCCCCGACATGGGCGGCGTCTCGGCGGACGGCGATGTGCTGTGGCTGTCCGGGCGGTACGACTCCGAGGTGTACGCCATCGACACACGCACCGGCCAGCAGATCGCCCGCATCCGCGTCGGCGGCGGCCCGCACGGCCTGGCCGTCTACCCGCAGCCGGGCCGGTACTCACTGGGGCACACGGGCGTCTTCCGCTGACCGTGTGCCCGCGCCGACCTCAGAGGGCACGACGAACTCGATGGGCGTGGTGGGCAACGCCCGGTCTCAGAGGGCGACAAACAGTGCCTCGGCCCCGACGGGCCGGTATCCCGCGGCCTGGAAGGCCCGCACGCTGCGGGCGTTCCCGGCCGCCTGCTGGGCCCAGACCACGGCGTCCGCGGGCACGAGATGCCGCGCCGCCGTGGCGAGCTCCCGGCCGAGCCCCCGGTGCCGTACCGCCTCGTCCACCTCGATCGCCGCCTCCCAGCGCCCCGCGACACCGCGGCCCAGCACGAGCACGCCCCCGTCCGCCGCCCACACCCGCACGTCGCCGCGGCGCCTTCGGGCACGCGCCACCCGCGGGTGGTCCGGGTCGTCGATCTCCCGGAGCGCCACTGCCGGTACGCCGGGCAGAGCGGGGGCGACGGTCAGCAGGTCGATGGTGTCCGTCGTACGCCCCGTGCGGTTCATGAAGGCCGCGAGGAACCGCGGGTTCATGGTGGCGGCGAGGGCGTCACAGTCGAGTGCGCGCAGTGTGGCGTGCACCCACTCCGGATCCTCGTCCGTGAACACCACGGAGTGCGCGGTGAAGGCGATGACTCCGGCGTCGCGGTGGTTCTCCTGCGGTACGACGGTGGTGGCGCCGTCGGGCGGCGGAAACTCCCCGTGCGCCGCGGCGTCCAGAATGTCGCGCAGAGCGTCCTTCATCCCCGTGCCCCTCCCTGTGACCTCGTCCTCGTCCCCGGCCCTAGGCCCTGTCGTCAAACTCCCTCCCCCAGCTACCGCTGGGAGGTGCCCCCAGCCCCGCGGCGCCTGGCACGCTCCCCCACTGCCTTAAGGGCGTGGGAGGTGCCCCCACCGCGTCGCCTCCCTCCTCCGCCTTGCAGCTGCACGCACCAGGCGCCGCGGGGCCCGCCCTTCGGGCGGACGACGGGAGTTTGACGACAGGACCTAGCGCCCGCTTGAGTCTCCACCCACTGGAAGGCCCAGACTCCTTCACATGATCGACGACGGCACCGGACTGCTCACCATCGGGCAGCTCTCCCGTCGCACCGGACTGTCGGTGCGCACCATCCGCTACTGGTCGGACGAGGGAGTCCTGCCACCCGTGACCCGCTCGGACGGCGGCTACCGGCTCTACGACGCCGAGTCCCTCGCCCGCCTCGAACTGATCCGCACCCTGCGCGAGCTGGACCTCGGCCTGGACGACGTACGCAGGGTGGTGGCGGGCGAGCGCACCGTCGCGGAGGTCGCGGCCACCCATGTGGCGGCGCTCGACGCGCAGATCCGCGCGCTGCGGGTGACCAGGGCAGTGCTGTCGACCGTCGCACAACGCAGGTCCACCGCAGAGGAGATGACACTCATGAACAAGCTGGCGCGGCTCTCGGCCGCCGAACGGGGACGCATCATCGACGACTTCGTCGAGGAGACGTTCGCCGGCCTCGACACCGCCGACCCGGCGCTCCGCGAACGCATGCGCAACACCGTCGCCGACATGCCGGACGACCCCACGCCCGAGCAGGTGGACGCCTGGGTGGAGCTCGCCGAGCTGGTGCAGGATCCCGAATTCCGGGGGCAGATGCGGCAGATGATCGAGTTCAACGCGGCGGACCGCGGTCCCGACGTTCCGAGTGGCGCTTCCCTGTGGTTCTTCAAGCGGCTCGTGGAGCTGGCGGGCGACGCACGCGCGCGTGGCGTCGCTCCCGAGTCGCCGGAGGCGGCCCGGGTGCTGCAGGAGCTGCTCGGCGACGGAGACCCTGCCGCCGTACTGGAACGCCTCGAGTCGAACGCGCAGCTAAAGGTCGCCCGCTACCGCGAACTGACGGCCATCGTGAACGGCCGCGAGCCCCTGCCCGCGCACACCGAGGAGTTCGCCTGGGTGCTCGCCGCACTCCGCGCAGAACTGGGCCGTTGACCGGCGCACTTGGCCATGCCGTTAATCTGACCGACGTCAGTAGGCACCAAGAAGGGGCGGATCCGGTGGCGGACATCGAGGAAGCACGCAAGGCGTTCGAGCGGTTCGACGTGGACGGCGACGGCTTCATCACTGCGGCCGAGTACAAGAGCGTCATGGCGCAGCTGGGGGACTTTCACGTCACCGAGCCTGTGGCGGAGGCCGTCATAGCCGCCCAGGACACCAACAGCGACAAGCTGCTGTCGTTCGACGAGTTCTGGGCACACCTGAACAAGAGCGCCTGAGACGGCAGACACGGGCGGGCCGGTCACACCCTCTCAAGGGGTGTGCCCGGCCTCTGTTCACGCGGTGCGCGCGGTACGGAGAAAGGCCGCCGGCATGTGGACGCCGATCTCTTCTCTTGTCGTGCGGGTCGCTGAAGCAGGCGCTCAGCACTCGATGATGTTCACGGCCAGGCCGCCCCGCGCCGTCTCCTTGTACTTGACGGACATGTCGGCGCCCGTGTCCTTCATGGTCTTGATGACCTTGTCGAGGGACACCTTGTGGGAGCCGTCGCCGCGCATCGCCATCTTCGCGGCGGTGACGGCCTTCACCGCCGCCATGCCGTTGCGTTCGATGCAGGGGATCTGGACGAGGCCGCCGACCGGGTCGCAGGTGAGGCCGAGGTTGTGCTCCATGCCGATCTCGGCGGCGTTCTCGACCTGTTCGGGGGAGCCGCCCAGGACCTCGGCCAGCGCGCCGGCGGCCATCGAGCAGGCCGAGCCGACCTCGCCCTGGCAGCCGACCTCGGCGCCGGAGATGGAGGCGTTCTCCTTGAAGAGCATGCCGACCGCGCCGGCGGCGAGCAGGAAGCGGACGATGCCGTCCTCGTCGGCGCCGGGCACGAAGTTCATGTAGTAGTGCAGGACCGCCGGGATGATGCCCGCGGCGCCGTTCGTCGGGGCGGTGACCACCCGGCCGCCCGCGGCGTTCTCCTCGTTCACGGCCATCGCGTACAGAGTGATCCACTCCATCGCGTGGGCCAGCGGGTCGCCCTCGGCGCGCAGCTGGCGCGCGGAGGTGGCGGCGCGACGGCGGACCTTGAGGCCCCCGGGCAGGATGCCTTCGCGGGACATGCCGCGCGCCACGCACGACTGCATGACCCGCCAGATCTCCAGCAGGCCCTCGCGGATCTCTTCCTCGGTGCGCCAGGACTTCTCGTTCTCCAGCATCAGGGCGGAGATCGACAGGCCCGTTTCGCGGGTGAGGCGCAGCAGCTCGTCGCCCGTGCGGAAGGGGTACTTCAGGACCGTGTCGTCTAGCTTGATGCGGTCCGCCCCCACCGCGTCCTCGTCGACGACGAAGCCGCCGCCTACCGAGTAGTACGTCTTCTCCAGCAGGCACTCGCCCTCGGCGTCGTACGCCCACAGGGTCATGCCGTTCGCGTGGTACGGGAGCGTCTTGCGGCGGTGCAGGACCAGGTTCTCGTCGAAGTCGAAGGCGATCTCGTGCTCGCCGAGCAGACTGATCCGCCCGGCCGACCTGATCTTCTCGACCCGCTCGTCGGCGGTCTCCACGTCGACGGTGCGCGGGGACTCACCCTCCAGGCCGAGGAGGACGGCCTTCGGGGTGCCGTGGCCGTGGCCGGTCGCGCCCAGGGAGCCGTACAGCTCGGCGCGTATCGAGGCCGTCTGCGTGAGCAGGTCCTCGTTCCGCAGCCTGCGGGCGAACATCCGGGCCGCCCGCATCGGCCCGACGGTGTGGGAGCTCGACGGGCCGATACCGATCGAGAAGAGGTCGAAGACCGAGATGGCCACTGGGAAACTCCTTGGGGGTACTGCTGTGAAACATGGGGCGGGGCACCGCGCTGGTGCGGTCCGTTGCCGGACCCGGTCTGTTCAGTGTGCGCGGTGCCCCATGGGGCCTGTGGCTGTGTGCCGGGTGGCTACTTGCCGAGGGCGGGGTAGAGCGGGTACTTCGCGGTGAGGGCGGCGACCCGGGCCTTGAGGGCTTCGGCGTCGTAGGACGGCTTCAGCGCCTCCGCGATGACGTCCGCGACCTCGCGGAAGTCATCGGCCTGGAAACCGCGGGTGGCCAGCGCCGGGGTGCCGATCCGCAGGCCGGACGTCACCATCGGCGGGCGCGGGTCGTTCGGAACGGCGTTCCGGTTGACCGTGATGCCCACCTCGTGGAGGCGGTCCTCGGCCTGCTGGCCGTCGAGCTCGCTGTTGCGCAGATCGACCAGGACCAGGTGCACATCCGTGCCGCCGGAAAGGACGGAGACACCGGCCTCGGTGACGTCGGGCTGCACCAGGCGCTCAGCGATGATCTTCGAGCCCTCGAGGGTGCGCTGCTGGCGCTCCTTGAACTCGTCGCTCGCCGCCACCTTGAAGGAGACCGCCTTCGCCGCGATGACGTGCTCCAGCGGGCCGCCCTGCTGACCGGGGAAGACTGCCGAGTTGATCTTCTTGGCGAGCTCCTGCGTGGAAAGGATCACACCGCCGCGCGGGCCACCCAGCGTCTTGTGGGTGGTCGTGGTCACGACATGGGCGTGCGGGACCGGGTTGGGGTGCAGCCCGGCCGCGACGAGACCGGCGAAGTGCGCCATGTCGACCATCAGATACGCGCCGACCTCGTCCGCGATCCGGCGGAACGCGGCGAAGTCCAGCTGACGCGGGTACGCCGACCAGCCCGCCACGATCAGCTTCGGCTTCGACTCCTTGGCGAGGCGCTCGACCTCGGCCATGTCCACGACACCGGTGTCGTCCACGTGGTACGCGACCACGTTGTACAGCTTGCCGGAGAAGTTGATCTTCATGCCATGGGTCAGGTGTCCGCCGTGCGCCAGGTTCAGACCCATGATCGTGTCGCCCGGCTGCAGCAGCGCGAACATCGCCGCGGCGTTCGCCTGCGCACCCGAGTGCGGCTGCACGTTCGCGGCCTCGGCGCCGAACAGCGCCTTGATCCGGTCGATGGCGATCTGCTCGACGACGTCCACGTGCTCGCAGCCGCCGTAGTAGCGCCGGCCGGGGTAGCCCTCGGCGTACTTGTTGGTCAGCACCGAGCCCTGCGCCTCCATGACCGCCACCGGAGCGAAGTTCTCCGAGGCGATCATCTCGAGCGTGGACTGCTGGCGGTGGAGCTCGGCGTCGACGGCGGCGGCGACGTCCGGGTCGAGCTCGTGGAGGGAGGAGTTCAGAAGCGACATCGAGATCCCGTTCGGTGCGGCGGTCAATTCGGTTCGTCGGCCGTTACGGCCACCAGGCCGGTGCGGCCGGTCAGGCCCGGTACGGCCGGTGGGCGTGGTACGGCCTGGCGCCGGGTTCAGTTACCGGAGAAGTCGGCGTACTCGTCGGCGGAGAGCAGGTCGGCCGGCTCCTCCGAGACGCGTACCTTGAACAGCCAGCCGCCCTCGAAGGGGGCCGAGTTCACCAGCGACGGGTCGTTGACGACGTCCTCGTTGACCTCGGTGACCTCACCGGAGACGGGCGCGTACAGATCGCTGACCGACTTGGTCGACTCCAGCTCGCCGCAGGTCTCGCCCGCGCTCACCGTGTCGCCGACCTCCGGGAGCTGGGCGTAGACGACGTCACCGAGCGCGTTCGCCGCGTACTCGGTGATGCCGACCGTCGCGACGCCGTCCTCGGCTGCCGACACCCACTCGTGCTCTTTGCTGTAGCGCAGCTGCTGGGGGTTGCTCATGACCTGAATTCTCCTGTACGCGGGGGAGTGGTGGTGAACGGGTGGTCTTTGCTATCCGAAGCGGTCCCGGCCGAAGCGGTCCCGGCCGGTGCGGTGCGGGCCGGTGCGATACCGGACGGCCCGACGCGGACCGTCGGGCACTGTGTCACTTCTGGCGCTTGTAGAACGGCAGCGCCACGACCTCGTACGGCTCGTGGCTGCCGCGGATGTCGACGGCGACACCGGGGGTGCCGGGCTCGGCGTGGGCCGCGTCGACATATGCGATCGCGATCGGCTTGCCGAGCGTGGGGGACGGGGCGCCCGAGGTGACCTCGCCGATCACCTTGCCCTCGGCGACGACCGCGTACCCGGCGCGCGGCACCCGGCGGCCCTCGGCGATCAGCCCGACGAGCTTGCGCGGCGGGTTCTTCTCGGCCCGCTCGGCGGCTTCGAGCAGGGCGGCACGCCCCACGAAGTCACCGTTGTTGGCGGTCTTGTCAAACTTGACCACTCGTCCCAGACCGGCGTCGAACGGGGTCAGCGACGTGGACAGCTCGTGCCCGTACAGCGGCATGCCCGCCTCCAGGCGCAGCGTGTCGCGGCACGAAAGACCGCACGGGACGAGACCGGCCGGGGTGCCCGCCTCGGTGAGCGCCTGCCACAGCTTCTCCGCGTGCTCGGGCGCCACGAACAGCTCGAAGCCGTCCTCGCCCGTGTAGCCGGTACGGGCGATCAGCGCGGGGACACCGGCGACGGTGCCGGGCAGACCGGCGTAGTACTTCAGCCCGTCCAGGTCGGCGTCGGTCAGCGACTTCAGGATGCCGGGGGACTCGGGGCCCTGGACGGCGATCAGCGCGTACGCGTCACGGTCGTCGCGTAGGACCGCGTCGAAACCGGCCGCCCGCTCGGTGACGGCGTCCAGCACCACCTGCGCGTTGGAGGCGTTCGCGACGATCATGTACTCCTGCTCGGCGAGCCGGTACACGATCAGGTCGTCGAGGATGCCGCCGTCCTCCCGGCAGATCATGGTGTAGCGGGCGCGGCCGACCGCCACGCCGCCGATGTTGCCGACCAGCGCGTAGTCCAGCAGGTTCGCGGCGTCCGGCCCTGTGACGGTGATCTCGCCCATGTGGGAGAGGTCGAAGAGGCCGGCCCTGGTGCGTACGGCGTTGTGCTCGTCGCGCTCGCTGCCGTACCGCAGCGGCATGTCCCAGCCCGCGAAGTCGGTCATGGTCGCGCCGAGCGTGCGGTGCAGCGCATCGAGCGCGGTCTTACGGAGGGCATTGCTCATAGAGGGTGCTCCCAGGGCATGACGGCGAGGTCGAGTCGATCCTCCCCATCTGTCATCGGAACCTGAGAGGTTCGCCACGCGCCCGGGGCACGTGGCTTGCACCGTGGGTGGAGCCGTCCGCCACGGCAGTGCTCGACTGCCCGGCTGTGACGGCCCGCTTTTCAGATGTGCCTCGCCCGCGCGGTATCGGGGCCTGAGAGATTCAAGGGAGGGACTTGCTCCTTCGGCGCCCCAGGTCAGGACCTGTCAGGACCTGGACGGCTGAGGGCTCTCCCGCGCGGATTCAAGCGGCCGGTATGCAGTTGGCGCGCCCATCATTGCACGCCTCGCGTGGCACTGTCCCAAGGGAGCAACAGGATTGTTCCGGGAGCAACGAGCCGGTAATGAGCTTGTCTCGCATTACTGTCTCTTTACACTCGTCAGGGCAGAGTGACGTGACCTGACGGGGAGGACGATCACGGTGCACAGGACGAGCGCATACGCGACCACGACCGGGGTGGCGCTGCCGGAGCAGCCCGCCGCCACGGTCGCGAAGAACCGTGGCCGTCTCCCCGAGGCCGTCGTACGCGACCTCCGCGACCGGGCGGGCCGCGGTCCGCGCCGCCTCTCGTTCGCCGAGGGCGACGTCGTCGTCGTCTCGGGACTGCCGGGCAGCGGGAAGTCGACGCTGATGCGGCGGGCCGTGGCCGGAGCGCGCATCGACTCGCAGGACACCCGCGACCGCTGGGACGGCAGGGTGTCCCGCCGTCTCCCGTACGCGTTCTACCGCCCCTTCGTCCGCCTCGCGCACTACGCCGGGCTGCGCCGTGCGCTGCGCTCCGGTGCCAGCGTCGTCGTGCACGACTGCGGAACCCAGGCCTGGGTGCGCCGCTGGCTGAGCCGCGAGGCCCGGCGCCGCGGCGGCACCCTGCATCTGCTGGTGCTCGACGTCACGCCCGACACGGCACTGGCCGGGCAGCGGGAGCGCGGCCGCGGGGTCTCCCGGTACGCGTTCGGGCGCCACCGCAGGGCGGTGACACGCCTGATCCGCTCGGTGGAACGGGGCGAGCTGCCCCCGGGCTGCTCCTCGGCGGTACTGCTGGACCGGTCGGCGGCGGATCTGCTGCGAGCGGTCGATTTCGACCGCTGAGCGACAGCCTGTGGCACCGTTGTGGGCACGCGTTCCGCCTGGGGCGGAACCGGTAGGCGGAACCGGTGGGCACAGCCCACGACGTACGGGGCGTCGCGTAGGGCCTGTGCCCTGCACGTGGGGGGACCGCCCAGCGCCCAGCGTTAGGGTGCGAACCGCAGCAACCAGAGGTTCCGAGCAGGTGGAAGGCACATGGACATCCCGGCGCAGGCGCACCCCCATCCGCACGGCGGGTGGCCCGGCAACGAGCTGGAAGAGGTGCTCGCCGCCTCCCTCGGCGTCCCCACGGCGGGCGCCCGCATAGTGGAGGTGCTCGGCCGCAGCCCCATATGGATCCCCCTGCCGGGCGGCGGCGGCCCCGACAGCCGCACCCTGGATCTGCCCACCCTGGAGATCGACGGACAGGCATACGTTCCCGTCTTCAGCTCCGAGCAGCAGTTCCGCCAGGTCGTGGGCGACCACATGAGTTACACCGTGGCACCCGCCGTCGACTTCGCGCGCGGACTGCCCCCCGGTCTCGGCATGGCCGTCAACCCGGACGGCACGGTCGACATACCGCTGCCGCCCCCTGCCGTCGCCGAGCTGTGCCGGGCGGGACGCACGCCCCTCGACGGCCCCGCGAGCGGCGGCCGCGTACGCCTCTTCGAACCCGACTGGCAGAACGATCCGGTGGACTTCCTGTCCGCGGCGTCCGTTGAGTTCGCGGAGACCGGCATCGTGCTCACCGCTCGCCGCTGCCTCGCCAGCGTCGAGGGCGGCGACCCCGTGCTCTTCGTCGGCGTGGAACTCTCCGAGTGGGAGGGAAGCGCCCGTAACGTCCCGATGGACGCGCTGGGCCGCGCCCTCGGCCGCGTACCCGTCGCCTGGGCGGTGAACCTCGTCCTCATGGACGTGGCCCAGGACCCGGTGGCCGACTGGATGCGCGAAAAGGTACGGCCGTTCTACCGCCGCGAACACTGAGGGGCCCCGGGTTCCGCTGTTTCCGGCACCCTGTTCCGTCGGACATGAGCGGTGCGGGTCGGCATCCGGTGCGTCAAGCCGCTGTCAGAACCGCGGCCTAACCTGGTTTCATGTCGGGGCGGGGGCGGGTTTCCGGCCAGGGCCCGAGGGCCGGCCCCGGAAGATGCAGAATGACCCGGTCGGGCCGTGTCAGTCGGCGTATGTGCGTCTGTGCGCCGATCCGGCGATCCCATCGGGTCCGTAAGAGAGCGTCATGAAGGGGCGGTCAAGGGTGAGTGCGTCGGGCACGACTGCTGTCGGGCAGGTCGAGCACATGCTGCGGCAGGTGACGCCCGGGCGTTACGACGCGTACGAGGCGCTGCTGCGTGCGCTCGCCGATCCGGCGACCGGCCAGGTCTGGATGCTGCTCTGGCACGGTCAGGCCGGATCCCCGGACGCCCAGTACGGGAACATGGAGGTCGAGGGGTTCAACTACGCGCCCTGCGTCACCTCCGCCCAGGAGCTCTCGGCCAGCGGCTGGAGCCGCGCCACCGAGGTCGTGAGCGGCCTCGACGCGGCTCGCGCGCTCTACCCCGACCACTTCGGGCTCTGGCTGAACCCGCATGCGCCGGGCGGCGGCGTCGGCATCCCCTGGCTCGACCTGCGGCGCCTCGCCACCGGGCTCGACCGGCAGCCCGCCGGCCCTCTCCGGCTCACCGAACCGGCCATCGCGATCCCGCAGTTCTACGCCCTGCTCACCCAGAACGCCCACCGCACACCCGCGGTGCGGTCGTTGCGCCGCGCCTGGGTGCAACCGGCTCTGGGTGCGCCCTATTTGGCGATCGGCCTTGATGTATACGACACCAGCCCGCCGGCGGTCGACTCGGTGCGGGCGATGATGCAGCAGTCGATCGGGGCCGTCCCGGACGGTCTGCCGGTCTCGACCGTCGCGATGTCCGACGACCACGACCCGGTCGCGATGTGGCTCCGCGCCAACTCCCGGCCGTTCTACGACCGCGAGGCCCAGGCGCCCCACGCCCCCGCGGCGCCGGCCACGGGATACGGCTATCCGCCGCCGGGCGTCACCTACTGAACCGTTCCGTCCAGGCTCCATCTCCGGGTTGCCCTCGAACCGCGAGGCCCCGCCCGCCTGTTCCGACCTGTGGACGCCTGACCCCCCACCATCTACCCGATATGTCCGCTCTGACGGCGTCTGGTGGTGAAAGTGGCGCAGATCTACGCGCGTGAACCCTTTCGGCCCAACTGACCCGCGTTCGAGGGGCGTTCTCGTGCGTCCGGATAACGGAATCTCCAGGACAGCATCACGGTTGCGCATACTTTCTCCAGCAGATCTGGCACTTGATCGTGGGCACGCTGAAGACTCCCCTGTCAGACATGGGTCATCGACCCTTGAGTGAATTCGAGTTGAAGCAACAACTGCGCAGCCAGGCACGCCATCCGGGTCGCTGCGCCAGGAAGCACGTGAAACAAGCCGTAGACAGCGGCGTGTGAAGGCCGGTCACCGCCGGCGAGAAAGGGCAGCGCACTGTGACGGCACCGATCGAGACCACCGGATCGCAGGCCGAAGCCCGGCCCGAGGCCGTGCTGGAAGGCATCGAGGCCAAACAGATCGAGGGCCGGTCCCTCGGGCAGATCGCCTGGACTCGCTTCAAGCGGGACAAGATGGCGGTCGCCGGCGGCATCGTGGTCGTGCTG
This sequence comes from Streptomyces himalayensis subsp. himalayensis, assembly GCF_013778455.1. GTDB lineage: Bacteria > Actinomycetota > Actinomycetes > Streptomycetales > Streptomycetaceae > Streptomyces > Streptomyces himalayensis. Next base: position 512,312 of record NZ_JACEHE010000001.1, read on the forward strand.
CTGATCCTGGTGGCCGCCCTGTCACGCCCGCTCCAGTCGCTACTCGGACTCGACCCGAACGCCTTCAACCAGGACCTGATCGACCCCAACACCACGCTGCCCAAGGGGGACTTCGGCGGTATGAGCTGGGACCACCCGCTCGGTGTCGAGCCGAAGTTCGGACGGGACATCCTGGCCCGCATCCTGGAGGGCTCCTGGGTCTCGCTGGTAGTCGCCTTCGGCGCGACACTGCTGTCCAACGCCATCGGGACCGTGCTCGGTCTGATCGCCGGCTACTACGGCGGCCGCGTGGACAGCGTCATCAGCCGGCTCATGGACAGCTTCCTGGCGTTCCCGCTGCTGCTCTTCGCCATCGCCATCTCCGCGACCCTCCAGGGCGGAGCCTTCGGCCTCGAAGGCCTGCCGCTGCACATCCTGGTGCTGATCTTCGTCATCGGCTTCTTCAACTGGCCGTACATGGGCCGCATCGTCCGCGGTCAGACCCTCGCGCTGCGCGAACGCGAGTTCGTCGACGCCTCCCGGGGGATGGGAGCCCGAGGGCCGTACATCCTCTTCAAGGAGCTGCTGCCCAACCTCGTGGCGCCGATCATCGTCTACTCGACGCTGCTCATCCCGACAAACATCCTCTTCGAAGCCTCGCTCAGCTTCCTGGGCGTCGGTATCCAGCCTCCGCAGGCCTCATGGGGAGGAATGCTCAACCAGGCCGTCGACTTCTTCGAGGTCGACCCGCAGTACATGATCGTCCCTGGTCTCGCCATCTTCATCACCGTGCTCGCGTTCAACCTGCTCGGTGACGGCCTCCGGGACGCCCTCGATCCCCGCAGCCGCTGACGTCTGCGACGGCGGCTCCGAGCCGCGTGGCGTCCCACCCAAGTTTCCTACTACGAAGGGGAATCCGACCATCATGCGAAGGTCAGCAATGGCCGCACTCGCGGCCATCAGCAGTGCGAGTCTGCTGCTCGCGGGTTGCAGCAAGGCCGAAGACGGCAACGACACCGACGGCAACGGCACCAAGGCCGCCGCGAACGCCGCAACCACGGGGGTCGTCAACGCCTCCGACAAGAAGGGTGGCACCGTCACCTACGCGATGTCCGACGTCCCGGACTCGTTCGACCCGGGCAACACGTACTACGCGTACATGTACAACTTCAGCCGCCTCTACGCGCGTCCTCTGCTGACCTTCAAGCCCGCGCCGGGCGAGAAGGGCAACGAGATCGTTCCGGACCTGGCCGAGTCCAAGGGTGAGTCCTCGGACGGCGGCAAGACCTGGACGTACAAGATCCGCCAGGGCGTGAAGTACGAGGACGGCACCGAGGTCACCTCGGCCGACGTCAAGTACGCGGTGGAGCGGTCCAACTTCGCCCGCGACGTCCTCTCCCTGGGCCCCAACTACTTCGCCCAGTTCCTCGACGGCGGCGACAAGTACAAGGGCCCCTACAAGGACAAGAGCGACAAGGGGCTGGCGTCCATCGAGACGCCGGACAAGTACACGGTCGTCTTCAAGCTCAAGCAGGCGTTCACGGACTTCGACTACCTGGTCACCGCGCCGCAGACCGCGCCGGTGCCCAAGGCGAAGGACACAGGCGTCGACTACACCAAGAAGATCGTCTCCTCCGGCTCGTACAAGTTCCAGAGCTACGAGGAGGGCAAGTCGGTCACCCTCGTGCGCAACCCCGAGTGGAGCGCCAAGACCGACCCGCTGCGCAAGCAGTACCCGGACAAGATCGTGGTCAACCTGAAGGTCAGCCAGGCCACGATCGACAAGGACCTGATGGCCGGCACCACCACCGTCGACCTCGCGGGCCGCGGTGTGGACACCCAGACCCAGGCCCAGCTGCTCAACAGCAAGGACGAGAAGGCCAACACCGACAACACCTACGGTGGCCGTCTCGTCTACGCGGCGATCAACACCAAGGTCAAGCCGTTCGACAACGTCGAGTGCCGCAAGGCCGTTCAGTACGCCATCGACAAGGTGGCCGTGCAGACCGCCCAGGGCGGCCCGGTCCGCGGTGACATCGCCTCGACCGTGCTGCCGCCGGACGTGATCGGCTACGAGAAGTTCGACTCCTACGCCACCGACGGCAACAAGGGTGACGCGGCCAAGGCCCAGGAGCACCTGAAGGCCTGCGGTCAGGAGAAGGGCTTCAAGACCTACATCTCCGCGCGCAGCGACCGTCAGCAGGAGGTCGACGCGGCCACGGCGATCATCGACTCGCTGAAGAAGGTCGGCATCAACGCCGAGATGAAGCAGTACCCGTCCGGCAAGTACTTCACCGACTACGCCGGTGTCCCCAAGTTCACCGAGAAGCAGAACATCGGCATCATCATGATGCAGTGGGGTGCCGACTGGCCGACCGGCTACGGCTTCCTGAACCAGATCCTCAACGGCAAGGCCATCAGCGAGTCCGGCAACACCAACCTCTCGCAGTTCGACAACGACGAGGTCAACAAGCTGCTGGACGAGGCCATCCAGAACCCGGACGAGGCTGCGCGCAACGCCGCCTACGCCGAGGTCGACAAGAAGACCATGGATGAGGCCGTCATCGTCCCGCTGACCTACTTCAAGGTCCTGCTGTACCGCTCGCCGAACGCCACCAACGTGGTGTCGTCGGCCGCATGGAGCGGTCAGTACGACGCTCTCAACCTCGGTTCCACGAAGTAGCAGCGCGAAGAAGTAGCCCTGGAAGGCAGGTGAAGGCATTGGTGCCCGCGGGCTTCGCGGCCCGCGGGCACCAGCGCCGGTCCCCGTGATCTCGTACATCCTCCGCCGGACAATCGCGGCAGTGATCCTGCTGCTGGTTGTCACCGCGGTCACCTTCGGCATCTTCTTCCTGTTGCCGAGGCTGGCCGGACAGACGCCCGATCAGCTGGCCCAGCAGTACATCGGCAAGAACCCCACGCCCGCGGACATCGCGGCCGTCAAGGCAAACCTCGGGCTCGACAAGCCGGTCTACGAGCAGTACTGGGACTTCATCAAGGGGATCGTCTCGGGCGCCACCTACAACATCGGCCCCACCACGGCCAAGTGCGAGGTGCCCTGCTTCGGCTACTCCTTCAAGAACCACGTCGAGGTCTGGCCGCAGCTGGTGGACCGGCTGCCGGTGACGGCCTCGCTCGCCGCCGGTGCCGCGGTGATCTGGCTGGTGTCCGGAGTCGCCGCGGGTGTGATCTCCGCGCTCAGGCCCGGTTCGTTCTTCGACAGGTCCGCGATGGGCGTCGCCCTGGCCGGCGTCTCGCTCCCCATGTTCTTCACCGGCCAGCTCGCCCTGCTGGTCTTCAGCTACCAGCTGGACATCTTCGGCCGGACCTATGTGCCCCTGACCGAGAATCCCTCGCAGTGGGCCAACACCCTCATTCTCCCGTGGTGTTCGCTGGCCCTGCTGTATTCCGCGATCTACGCCAGGCTCACCCGCTCCGGCATGCTGGAGACGATGAGCGAGGACTTCATCCGCACCGCGCGGGCCAAGGGCCTGCGGGAGCGCAAGGTGGTCCTCAAGCACGGGCTGCGGGCCGCGCTCACGCCCATCGTCACCGTCTTCGGCATGGACATCGGTCTGCTGCTCGGCGGCGCGGTGATCACCGAGTCGGTGTTCTCGCTGCCCGGCATCGGCCAGTACGCCGTCCAGGCCATCACCGACAACGACCTGCCGCCCATCCTCGGAGTGACGCTGCTCGCGGCCTTCTTCGTTGTGCTGTGCAATCTGCTGGTGGACCTTCTGTACGCCGCCGTCGACCCGCGGGTGAGGCTCTCGTGACCGATCTGACCAAGACCGGGGCCGCCGTGGGCGAGCCCGTGGCCGCCGGAGCGGGCCCCGCCCCGTCCGCGTTCCTCGAAGTACGCGACCTCAAGGTGCACTTCCCGACCGACGACGGCCTGGTCAAGTCCGTCGACGGACTCTCCTTCCAGCTGGAGAAGGGCAAGACCCTCGGCATCGTGGGCGAGTCCGGCTCCGGCAAGTCCGTGACCTCGCTGGCCGTCATGGGCCTGCACCGGCTCGGCAACCGTGGCAAGAACGTCCAGATGTCCGGCGAGATCTGGCTCGACGGCAAGGAACTCGTCTCCGCGAGCCCCGACGAAGTACGCCGGCTCCGGGGCCGTCAGATGGCGATGATCTTCCAGGACCCGCTGTCCGCGATGCACCCGTACTACACGGTGGGCAGCCAGATCGTGGAGGCGTACCGGGTCCACCACGACGTCGACAAGAAGACCGCCCGGAGGCGGGCGATCGAGCTGCTCGACCGCGTCGGCATCCCCGAGCCGGGCAAGCGTGCCGATGCCTACCCGCACGAGTTCTCCGGTGGCATGCGGCAGCGCGCGATGATCGCGATGGCGCTGGTCAACAACCCGGAACTGCTGATCGCGGACGAGCCGACCACCGCTCTCGACGTGACCGTGCAGGCGCAGATCCTGGATCTGATCAGGGATCTGCAGAAGGAGTTCGGCTCCGCGGTCATCATCATCACCCACGACCTGGGCGTGGTCGCCGAGATCGCCGACGACATCCTGGTGATGTACGGCGGACGCTGCGTGGAGCGCGGCCCGGTGGACGACATCTTCTACCAGCCCGGACACCCCTACACCTGGGGGCTCCTTGGCTCGATGCCGCGCATCGACCGGGAGCAGACGGACCGGCTCATCCCGATCAGTGGGCAGCCGCCGAGCCTCATCAACGTCCCCTCCGGCTGTGCCTTCAACCCGCGCTGCCCCTACGCGGACGTGCCCAAGGGCGGGATAACCCGCACCGAGCGGCCCGAGCTGCGTGAGATCGGCAGCAGGCACTACACCGCCTGCCACATGTCGCAGGAGGACCGCACGCGGATCTGGAACGAAGAGATTGCGCCGAAGCTGTGAGTGAGACAGAGAAGCCGCTGCTCAAGGTCGAGGGACTGGTCAAGCACTTCCCCATCAAGAAGGGCCTGTTGCAGCGGCAGGTCGGGGCGGTCAAGGCCGTGGACGGCATCGACTTCGACGTACGCACGGGGGAGACCCTCGGCGTCGTCGGCGAGTCCGGCTGTGGCAAGTCGACCATGGGTCGGCTCATCACCCGGCTGATCGAGCCGACGGGCGGCAAGGTCGAGTTCGACGGCAAGGACATCACGCACCTCGGCACCGGCGGTCTGCGACCGCTGCGCCGAGACGTGCAGATGATCTTCCAGGATCCGTACGGCTCGCTGAATCCCCGCCACACGATCGGCACGATCGTCTCGGCTCCGTTCCGTCTGCAGGGAGTGGAGCCGGAGGGCGGTGTGAAGAAGGAGGTGCAGCGCCTCCTGGAGCTCGTGGGACTGAGCCCCGAGCACTACAACCGCTATCCCCACGAGTTCTCCGGCGGTCAGCGGCAGCGCATCGGCATCGCGCGGGCGCTGGCCCTGAAGCCGAAGCTCGTCGTGGCGGACGAGCCGGTCTCCGCGCTGGACGTGTCGATCCAGGCGCAGGTGGTGAACCTGCTCGACGATCTGCAGGCCGAACTGGGCCTCACCTATGTGATCATCGCCCACGACCTGTCGGTCGTCCGGCATGTGTCGGACCGCATCGCGGTGATGTACCTCGGCAAGATCGTCGAGCTGGCCGACCGGGACTCGCTGTACAAGGCCCCCATGCACCCGTACACCAAGGCCCTGATGTCGGCGGTGCCGATCCCGGATCCCAGGCGCCGGGCGGCCAAGAGCGAGCGGATCCTGCTCAAGGGCGATGTGCCGTCGCCGATCTCGCCGCCGAGCGGCTGCCGGTTCCACACCCGCTGCTGGAAGGCGACGGAGATCTGCAAGACGCAGGAGCCGCCGCTGCTCGAGCTGAAGCCGGGCCAGCGGGTCGCCTGCCACCACCCCGAGAACGCCGAGGATCAGGCACCGCAGGACACGGTTCTGCTGTCGGCGGCCGCAGACGCGATCGAGGTCGTGACGGTCGGCGGAGCGGAGCCGGGAGCGGTATCGGTTCCGGGGCCGGCGTCGGAGCCGGATCCGGAGGCGGAGGCGGCGGAGAGGACGGCCAAGCCGTCGGCGGACGATGCTGCCACGGCTTCGGCGGGGACGGGGACGGAGACGGGGACGGAGACGGTGTCTGCGGGGGAGGCGTCTCCCGGGCCGTCGGCCGAGCAGTCGGCCGAGCGGTCGGCCGAGGAAGAGCCCTCCGGGCCGGAACCGTCGGAGTCGGAGCCGTCCGAGCCGGAACCGTCGGAGTCGGAGCCGTCCGCGGAGAAGCCGGCCAAGGAGTAGGCCGGGCTCGCGGTCCGTGGCCGGGCGGGAGCGGGCGACGCGACGCCCTCCCGTCCGGCGGGACGGACCTGTACCTGCGCCGGGATGGACCTGTACCTGCGCCGAGACGGCCTCTGACCTGCGAGGACGCGGCATACCCGGCGCACAGGTAAGAATGTCTGGTGCTCCAGGAACTGTTCACCCCTTCTGTCCAGCATTCGCTCGACCTCGCCGGGATCTTCGTCTTCGCCATCTCCGGCGCCCTCCTCGCCGTACGCAAGAACTTCGACGTCTTCGGTATCGCCGTACTCGCGGAGGTCACCGCGCTGGGCGGAGGGGTGCTGCGCGACCTGATCATCGGGGCGGTCCCGCCGGCCGCCTTCACCGATCTCGGGTACTTCCTCATGCCGCTGGTCGCGGCGGCGCTCGTCTTCTTCCTGCATCCCGAGGTGGAGCGGATCCAGACCGGGGTGAACGTCTTCGACGCCGCAGGCCTCGGGCTCTTCTGCGTCACCGGCACCACCAAGGCCTACGAGTACGGGCTCGGGCTGACCGCCTCGGCCGCCCTCGGCGTCGCGACGGCCGTGGGCGGCGGTGTGCTGCGCGACATCATCGCCAACGAGGTGCCGTCGCTGGTGCGCTGGGACCGGGATCTGTACGCGGTGCCCGCGATGGTCGGCGCGACGATGGTCGCGCTGTGTATCCGGTTCGACGCACTGTCCGCCGTCACGAGCGGGATCGCCGTGGTGACCGCGTTCGTCCTGCGGCTCCTCGCGATGCGGTACCACTGGCGAGCACCACGTGCCTGGAACCGGAGGTCCACGGCCGTGGAGCCTGACGAAGTGGTCGCGGAATTCAAAGCTACCGCTCAGTAATTTTCTGTTGTACGGTGCCGCCATGGCAGGAGCACAGGCAGCGCAGACCACCCAGGCCACCATCGGGGACAGTGAGTTCGACCGGGACACCGCGGTCAGGCCGCGCGAGCCGGGCGTGTACGAGGCCGACCTCTCCGAGGGCTGGACGATCGCGGGCGCCGTCAACGGCGGCTATCTGCTCGCCGTCCTGGGCCGTGCGCTCGCGGACGCCCTGCCGCACACCGACCCGTTCACGATCTCGGCGCACTATCTGACCGCTTCCCGTCCGGGCCCCGCCGTCATCCGCACGGAGGCCGCACGCACCGGCCGCACCCTCTCGACCGGGCAGGCGTCGCTCCTGCAGTACGACGAGGAGGGTAACGAGGTCGAGCGCATCCGGGTGCTCGCCTCGTACGGCGACCTGGACGGGCTCCCCGACGACGTGCGCACCACGGCCGAGCCGCCGCGGATGCCGCCCATCGAGCAGTGCTTCGGGGCGGAGGACGCACCGGAGGGGGCGTCGCCGATGGGCAGTTTCCCGATCGCCGACCGGCTGCTGCTCAAGCTCGACCCGTCGACGCTCGGCTGGGCGCTGGGCCAGCCGTCCGGCAAGGGGGAGATGCGGGCGTGGTTCGGGCTCGCCGACGGGCGGGACGCCGACCCGCTCTCGCTGCTGCTCGCCGTGGACGCCCTGCCGCCCACCGCGTTCGACATGGGCCTCCAGGGCTGGGTGCCGACGATCGAGCTCACCGTGCACGTACGGTGCCGCCCGGCGCCCGGACCGCTGCGGGTCGCGCTCAGGACGCGCAACCTGGCGGGCGGCTTCCTCGAGGAGGACGCCGAGGTCTGGGACAGCGCGGACCGGTTGGTCGCGCAGTCGCGGCAGCTGGCGCGGGCGAGGCTCAGCTAGTCGTCCCTGCCGGCGCGGCGCGCTGGCTTAACCGCTGTGCCCACCCGTTCCGCAGGGGTTCCGCGGGGGTTCCGCAGGGACGAATGAGTCGGCGCGGCCGCGATTCAGAGCGCCCTGACGTACAACGTGGCCGGAAGCTACCGGTCGGCAAGCGGCCGCCGCCCGAGCCACGCGGCCAGCTGCCCGTAGGCGTCCGCTCCCTCCGGGGCGGGGAGCACCGCCTCGAAGGGAACACCCTCCCCGCGACGGTCGGCCGGCAGTGCCTGCCGGGCAAACGCGCGTGCGAACTCGGCCAGCTCCTGGTCCAGTCCGAGCGGCCTCCCCAGCCCCTCGCACAGGTCCCAGGCGTGCGTCACCAACTCCATGACGAAGCCGGAGAGCGCCGTCCGTCCGGGGGTCGGGCCCCATGGCATCTCCACCTGTGCGTCCAGTCGCGCGCTGTCCGCCCACGCGGCGATCCCACGGGCCCGCGCCTCCTCGTACGCGACGCCCCAGCCGTCGTCGGGCACATCTTCTGCGAGGCCCGGAACGGCCAGTAGATCGCCGCCCTCGCCGACGACGCCGATACGGCGGGTGACACCGACGATGTGCGAGAGCAGAGTGCGTACGTCGTAGTCGGAACAGCGCGTCGGCGCCGCCAGCTGCTCGGGGCGGACCGTCCTGATCAGCGCAGCGAGCTGCTCGGTGGCGCGCTGGAACAGGGGGCGCGGGTCGGGCGTGGAGTCCATGTCGGGGCTCTTCCTCCGTGTTGCTTGGTGGCGTCGCTCAATGGCTACCGCACCGTGCCCGTATTTCCCGGCATTTGGCGTCAGCTTTCCGGAGCCCTTCGATGGGGTGCCGATCAGTCCAGCCAGTGGCGGCGGCCCAGGCTCACCAGGCGCATCTGGCGGCGCGCGAGGCTGGCCACGCGCTCCTCGTTGCCCGGTTCGGCATCGAGGAACGCGGACGCGGTCATCACCATGTGGTCGACGTACAGGCGCGCCAGCATCACCATGTCGTCCTCGCTCCAGCCCTTCGACTCCGGGTGTGCGGCGAGTTCGACCGCCACTTCCTCGGCGAAACGGTCCAGTTGCTCCCCGATGGCGGCGCGGACCGGCTGTACGCCGCCATGTCTCTCGCGCGCGATGAATCGGACATGCGCAGCGTGCGTCCCCACATGTACGGCGATCAAGTCGACGGTACGGGCGATGCGTTCGTCGCTGTCGCCGGTCGCAGCGAGCGTGGTGCCGATCATCTCGTGCAGGCTGCCGAGCGCCTCCTCGACCAGTGCCACTCCCAGGTCCGCGGTGCTGCGGAAGTGCCGGTAGAAGGCGGTCGGCGCGATACCGACGGCCCGGGTGACCTCGCGCAGGCCCAGGCTGCTCAGGCTCTGCCCCTCCAGCAGCTCCAGCGCCGCGTCCAGCAGGGCCTGTCGGGTCTTCCGCTTCTGGGTCTGCCGGATGCCGACCGGGATGTGACTCATGCCATGCAGTTAACAACTGTTCTCTGGAATTGGGAAGCCAGAAGGGGCGTTAGACTCACTAGTCAGTGAACAGTTGTGTCAACAAGCGTTCACCGAAACTTCCACGAGAGGCATTCCATGCTGTTCCTCGTCGCAGCTCTGCTTCTGCTGGGCGTCGCGCTGGGCACCGTGGCCCACGCTCCTCTGCCCGTCACGCTGGCCGCCGCCGCGGTGATCGGCGTATGGCTGGCCGTCTTCGCCGTACGCGAGCGGCACGCCCGGCGGCGACACGACCACTGACCACTGTCCACTGACCGCTGATCCCTCAGGAACTGTCCGCAGCTCCCTCCAGGAGTGGAATCATGCAATTCACCGCCACCTCCTCTTTGGCGCCTTTGGCATCTTCAGCACCTTCCGCATCGTCGGCGGGCCGGTCCGGGCGGCGGGGCCCGGAGCGGCGCCGCTCCGGGGTGGGGGACGCCGACGGCATGGCCGTCGCCTCGTTCATCCTCGGGCTGATCGGCCTGCTCGTCCTCAACCTCTTCCTCGGGCCGGTCGCGATCGCCCTGGCAGCGGTGGCGCTCCGCCGCGGCACCACGCGCCGTGGCCGCGCCCTGCTGGGCCTGGGCCTCGGCCTGGCCGACCTGATCGTCCTGGCAGCCTTCGTCTCGGCGGACAACACGGTGTCCTGGTCCTTCTGATGGCCGCTGTGGGTGGCCGTTCCGGCGCCCGGCGCGAAGCGGAAGCCCCGGCGCCATAAGTGGAGCCGCACCCCGGAAGGGGGGTGCCCCCACGGCGCCGGACTGGCCCGCGCCCGGGCCTCGTAGAATCAAACCACCATGGCCTACCTCGACCACGCCGCGACCACTCCGATGCTTCCGGAGGCGATCGAGGCGATGACAGCCCAGCTCACCGTCACCGGCAACGCCTCTTCACTGCACGCCGCCGGCCGCCGAGCCCGGCGCACCGTCGAGGAGGCCCGCGAAACCCTCGCCGAGGCACTGGGCGCACGCCCCAGCGAGGTCGTCTTCACGTCGGGCGGCACCGAGGCGGACAACCTCGCCGTGAAGGGCCTGTTCTGGGCCCGGCGCGGCGCCGACCCCGCCCGAACCCGCGTCCTCGCCAGCCCCGTCGAGCACCACGCCGTCCTCGACGCCGTGCACTGGCTCGGTGAGCACGAGGGCGCGACGGTGGAGTACCTGCCCGTGGACACGTACGGCCGGGTGCACCCGGAGGTGCTGCGCGAGGCGATCGAGCGCAACCCCGACGACGTGGCGCTCGTGAGCGTCATGTGGGCCAACAACGAGATCGGCACCGTCATGCCGGTCGGTCAACTCACCGCCGTCGCCGCCGAGTTCGGTGTGCCGGTGCACGCCGACGCCGTCCAGGCCTTCGGGCAGGTGCCCGTCGACTTCGGCGCCTCCGGGCTCGCCGCGATGACCGTGTCCGGGCACAAGATCGGCGGTCCGTACGGCATCGGCGCGCTGCTGCTCGGCCGGGAGTACAGCCCCGTGCCCGTGCTGCACGGCGGTGGTCAGGAGCGCCACGTGCGCTCGGGCACCCTGGACGTGCCCGCCGTCGCCGCGTTCGCTGTCGCCGGACGGCTCGCCGCCGAGCAGCGCGAGTGGTTCGCCCGCGAGATCGGCGGACTGCGCGACGAACTGATCGACGCGGTGCGCAAGGCCGTTCCGGACGCGATCCTCGGCGGCGACCCCGTCGACCGGCTCCCCGCCAACGCACACTTCACGTTCCCCGGATGCGAGGGCGACTCGCTGCTTCTCCTGCTCGACGCGCAGGGCATCGAGTGCTCCACGGGATCCGCCTGCACAGCGGGCGTGGCCCAGCCGAGCCACGTCCTGCTCGCCACGGGCACCGACCCCGACCTGGCCCGCGGCACCCTCCGCTTCTCCCTCGGCCATACGTCGACCAAGGCGGACGTCGACGCGGTGGCCCAGGCGATCGGCCCGGCGGTGGAACGGGCCCGCACGGCAGGGCTGACCTAGGGCCTGTGTCGGAAGTGGCGTCTGCCGGGCGACGCCTGGCACGCTCCCCCACTGCCTCAAGGGCGTGGGAGGTACCCCCACTCGCCGCACCGGGCGAAAGCCCAAGTACGTCCAGTACGAGGGCTTCCACCCGGCACGCCGAGAGCACGCACCAGACGCCGCCCGGCCCGCCCTTCGGGCGGACGACGCCACTTCCGACACAGGCCCTAGGCGCCCCTCCCCGAAAGCCCGGCCCTCCGAAGTGCTCACGCGCTCGCCGTACGCGCCTCCCGCACCAGGGGTATGTAACGGTCCCAGTCCCAGTGCGGCCCCGGGTCCGTGTGGTCCGTGCCCGGTACCTCGACGTGCCCGATGATGTGCTCCCGGTCGACCGGTATCTCGTACCGCGCGCATATCCCGGCCGTCAGCCGCGCCGACGCGCGGTACATCGCATCCGTGAACGACGACTCCTGGTCGACGAAGCCCTCGTGCTCGATGCCGACGCTCCGCTCGTTGTACGCCCGGTTGCCCGCGTGGAACGCCACGTCCAGCTCGCGGATCATCTGGGCTATGTGTCCGTCCTTGCGCACCACGTAGTGCGAGGCGGCCCCGTGGCCCGGGTCCCGGAAGACCTTCAGCGCCGTCGCGTAACTGCCCTGTGCGACATGGATGATCACGCGGTCGATCTCGTAGTCGTCGGGACGGTCCGCCCGCCGCCGGTTCGCCGAGGATGCCGCCACCCACTGCGCGCCCCGGAAGTCGACCTCGCCCTCCCTGCGGTCCTTCGCCACGCCCGGGATACGCCACCACACGCGCCCCAGCTCGTCGCGCGCGAGCCCGGCCGCACTCACGGCGGCCGCCGCACCGCCGATGAGCAGCGCGCGCCGCCCGAGGTGCCGGTCCGTGTCCTTCGCCGCCCGGTGGCTTCCCGGGCTCTTCTGATCCCCCATGTGATCGTCAACGGATACACGCGGCCTCCGGTTCCCGCCGCCCCGTACCCTGGAAGCGTTATGACTGAGAACCCGCAGCGCCCCCTCCGCGTCCTCGCCGCCATGTCCGGCGGCGTGGACTCCGCCGTCGCCGCCGCCCGAGCCGCCGAGGCCGGGCACGACGTGACCGGAGTGCATCTCGCCCTGTCGGCGAACCCGCAGTCGTTCCGCACGGGCGCGCGGGGCTGTTGCACCATCGAGGACTCACGCGACGCCCGCCGCGCCGCCGACGTCATCGGCATCCCCTTCTACGTCTGGGACCTCGCCGAGCGGTTCCGTGAGGACGTCGTCGAGGACTTCGTCGCCGAGTACGAGGCCGGACGCACCCCGAACCCGTGCCTGCGCTGCAACGAGAAGATCAAGTTCGCGGCGCTGCTCGACAAGGCGCTCGCGCTGGGCTTCGACGCGGTCTGCACCGGTCACTACGCCAAGGTGATCCTGAACGAGGACGGCACCCGCGAGCTGCACCGCGCCTCCGACATGGCGAAGGACCAGTCGTACGTCCTCGGAGTCCTGGACGAGAAGCAGCTTGCGCACGCGTTGTTCCCGCTCGGCGACACGGTCACCACCAAGGACGAGATCCGCTCGGAGGCCGAGCGCCGCGGGCTCGCCGTCGCACGCAAGCCCGACAGCCACGACATCTGCTTCATCGCGGACGGCGACACCCAGGGCTTCCTCGCGCAGCGGCTGGGTAAGGCCGAGGGCGACATCGTCGACGAGTCCGGCGCCAGGCTGGGCACGCACGAGGGGGCGTACGGCTTCACGATCGGCCAGCGCAAGGGCCTGCGCATCGGCACCCCGGCGCCCGACGGCAAGCCGCGCTACGTGCTGGACATCTCGCCGGTGAACAACACGGTGACGGTCGGCCCGGCAGCCTCCCTCGACGTCTCGCGCCTCACCGCGATCAAGCCCCGCTGGTGCGGCGTCGCCCCGGCGGGCCCTGGCACGTACACCGCGCAGCTGCGCGCCCACGGCGGCGAGACGCCCGTGACCGCCGAGGTCGTGGGCGACGAGCTCCAGGTCACCTTCGACGAGCCGGTACGCGGCGTCGCCCCCGGCCAGGCGATCGTGCTGTACGACGGCACGCGCGTGGTGGGCTCTGCGACGATCGCTACGACCACGCGCGCGACGGCCGTCGCCTGACGGCCGTCGCCTGACGGCCGTCGCCTGACGCCCCCGACCCGGAGGCCGGTCCTCGGGGGCGCGTGTCCGAGGGGCGCGTGTCCTTCCGCGTGTCCTTCGGAGGCCGTGTCAGCGCTGCCTGGTGGACACATACGTGTCAGCGCTGCCTGGCGGACAGATAGTGGTGCAGTACGCCGCCCAGTTCGGTGCACCACGTCTGCAGCGCGGACATACGGCGCGCCTTCACCCGGCACTCGAACATCCGGCCGTCGAGGAGTACCGCCGCCACGCACAAGTAGGCGCCGTAGGACTGGAACTGGACCGTCTGCAGATGCGGCCACGGGAAGTCGGCCGCGTAGACGCCCTGTGAGAAGTGCACGCCCTCGGGGCCGACGGCCACGCCGTTGTCGGCGTCGGCGGCCAGGAACTCGGGGCCGTCCGGCGGTGCCACGGGCGCCGACGGGTAGGGCGGCGGGACCGGTGTCGGCGGGACCGGTGCCGCTGGGGGAGGAGAGGCGGGTACTGCGGACTGGTACGGAGCGGGCGGAGCCGCGGGCTGGGACGCTGAAGCCGGGGCCGCGGGCTCGAACGGCGGGGGCGGCGGGCCGAAGCCTCCCGGAGCGGCCTGACCACCGCCGTGCCTCTGTTCCATACCCGTCATGCCCGTCCCCTCCAAGATCTCCGTGGCGTCACCCCGGTTCTACAGGGTTCTACCCCACCACCTCGGCCTCGTAGAAACAGAGGTGGTCCTTGATCTCGGCCACGTCCGGCTTCGGGTCCGGGTACGCCCACACCAGGTCCGGTGCGCCCGGCACCGACCAGTAGGACGCAGTGCCCTTGAACGGGCAGTACGTGTGGGTCTCCGAGGGCGTCAGCAGGTGCGTGCGGACGTCCTCCGGAGGCAGGTAGTAGCGCACCGGACAGCCGGTTTCGCGCAGCACGACGGGGCGCCGGCTCTCCGCGAGTACCTTCCCCTCGTGCACCACGCGCACGTGCTCCGTGCCCTGCTCGACAGTGATGGTGTGTCCTTCGGCCATGTAAGGCACAGCGCGTGACGGGCCGGAGTTCTTCCCCCGTACGGTAGGCGCATGAATATCTGTGTCTTCCTTTCCGCAGCCGACCTCGACGACCGCTACACGTGCCCCGCGCGGGAGTTCGCCGAACTGCTGGGAAAGGGAGGGCACACCCTGGTGTGGGGCGGTTCCGACGTGGGGCTCATGAAGGTCGTCGCGGACGGTGTGCAGGAGGCGGGCGGGCGGCTCGTCGGCATCTCCGTCGACTTCCTGTCGTCCAAGACGCGGGCGGGTGCCGACGAGATGGTGATCGCGAAGGATCTCTCCGAGAGGAAAGCGCTGCTTCTGGAGAGGGCCGACGCGATCGTGATCATGGTCGGTGGGACCGGGACGCTGGACGAGGCCACCGAGATCCTGGAGCTCAAGAAGCACGGCCTGCACACCAAGCCCGTGGTACTGCTCAACGCGGCGGGTTTCTACGACGGGCTCAAGGAGCAGTTCCAGCGGATGGAGGACGAGGGCTTCCTGCCGCTGCCCCTCAACGAGCTGGTGTTCTTCGCGGAGGAGCCGGTGGGGGCGCTGGCCTACCTCGAAGAGTCGCTCGGCACCCAGTGACACGCGGTGAATCGCCGCGGCACTCGGTGACACGCCGTGAATCGCCGGGCATGCAGTGATGCGAGCATGTGAGACATGGCTACACATGTGATCACCGGGGCCGGCTCCGGCATCGGCGCGGCCGTCGCCCGGCGCCTCCACGCGCGCGGGGACGACCTGGTGCTGCTCGCGCGGGACGCCGGCCGCGCCAAGGAGCTGGCCGCCGACTACCCCGGCGCGCGGACCCTCGTGGGCGACCTCGCAGACCCGGACAGGCTGTCGTGGGCGTTCTCGCACCAGACCCTGCCCGACCGGATCGACTCGCTGCTGCACATCGCGGGCGTCGTCGACCTCGGCCCCGTCGGCGAGCTCACCCCGAAGACATGGCGCAGCCAGCTGAACGTCAACCTGATCGCCCCCGCCGAACTGACCCGGCACTTCCTGCCGCAACTCCGGGTCGCCCAGGGACACGTGGTGTTCGTGAACTCGGGCGCGGGCCTGAACGCCCACGCCGACTGGTCCGCGTACGCCGCATCCAAGCACGGCCTGAAGGCCCTGGCCGACTCGCTGCGCCACGAGGAGCACGCGAACGGCGTCCGCGTCACCTCCGTCTACCCGGGCCGCACGGCCAGCCCCATGCAGGCCAAGGTCCACCAGCAGGAGGGAAAGGAGTACGACCCGGCCCACTGGATCAGCCCGGAGTCCGTCGCCACGACGATCCTGATGGCCATCGACCTCCCGCGCGACGCCGAGGTCAACGACCTGACGGTGCGGCCGGGCCGCTGACCGGCCCGGGGCTATTTCGTACGCTTCCCCGGTGAGCGAAAACAGCAAGTTCAGCCTCGGTCCAGCGACCGGCATCGGATCCATGCCGGGCAGCGACACCCGCGAGGCGGCCAAGACCGTCGTCGGGATCTTCGGCGGCGGTGAGGGCATGCCGTATCTGCCGGAGCTGCCCGCCCGCGGACCCGGCGCGGACATGATCGGGCGGACCGCGGGGATGCTCGTCGAGTTGTACGCGCGCGTGGAGCCCAGCGGCTGGCGGATCGGGGACCGGCCCGGGCGGGACACCCGGCGCGCCAGGTCCTGGCTGCGGGAGGACCTCGACGCGCTCGAGGAGTTCACGCAGGGCTACGAAGGGCCGCTGAAGGTGCAAGCCGTCGGGCCGTGGACGCTCGCGGCCGCGCTGGAGCTGAAGAACGGCGAGGCGGCGCTGTCCGACCTGGGAGCCTGCCGTGACCTCGCCGAGTCGCTGGCGGAGGGACTGCGGGCGCACCTCGCCGACGTCCGGCGCAGGGTGCCCGGCGCCGAGCTCGTGCTCCAGCTCGACGAGCCCTCGCTCATCGCCGTCCTGCGCGGCCAGGTGAAGACCGCCAGCGGCTACCGCACGCACCGGGCCGTCGACCGGCAGCACGTGGAGAGCACGCTGCGGGACATCATCGGCGTGCACGGCGACGGTCCGGTCGTCGTGCACTCGTGCGCGCCCGACGTGCCGTTCGCGCTGCTCCGCCGGGCCGGCGTGGCCGGGATCTCCCTCGACTTCTCGCTGCTCACCGAGCGTGACGACGACGCGATCGGGGAAGCCGTGGAGGGTGGCACCAGGCTCCTCGCCGGCGTCGTGCCGGGCACGGACGGCCCATTGTCAGACCCTGCCGGTAGCGTCATGGGTGTCAGGACGCTGTGGCGCAGGCTGGGGCTGAATCCGGGGCTGCTGGGGGAGGCGGTCGCGATCACTCCGGCGTGCGGACTCGCGGGGGCGACTCCGGAGTACGCACGCAAGGCGCTGAGCCACTGCGTCCGGGCGGCGAGATCCCTCGCGGACAACCCTGAGTGACGGCGCGTACGAGCATGTGACGGCACGAGCGAGTGACAGCACCCAGGACAGCACGAGCACGTGGCGGCACGAGCAAGTGACGGGCCGGACAAGAAATCGGGAGGACAAGACGGTGGCCGGCGAACAGCAAGCACAGCCCGCATCGGCGCCCGCGGAGGCGCGCGAGAAGCACGCGCAGCTCGCTGAGCAGATCGAGGAGCACCGCTTCCGGTACTACGTGAAGGACCGGCCGGTCATCAGCGACGCGGAGTTCGACAAGCTGCTGCGCTCGCTGGAGGCGATCGAGGACGAGTACCCCGAGCTGCGCACCCCCGACTCGCCGACCCAGAAGGTCGCGGGGGCGTACGCAACGGATTTCACGGCGGTCCAGCACCGCGAGCGCATGCTCTCCCTCGACAACGCCTTCGACGACGAGGAGCTCGCCGCCTGGGCCGACCGGGTCGCCAAGGAGGTCGGCACCTCGGCCTACCACTTCCTCTGCGAGCTCAAGGTCGACGGCCTCGCCGTCAACCTCACGTATGAGCACGGGCGGCTCACGCGCGCGGCGACCCGCGGTGACGGCCGCACGGGCGAGGACATCACCCCCAACGTGCGGACGATCGCGGAGATTCCGGACCGGCTCAAGGGTGACCTGATCCCGGCGCTCGTGGAGATCCGGGGCGAGGTCTACTTCCCCATGGAGAAGTTCGAGGAGCTCAACGCCCGCCTGGTGGAGGCCGGTGAGAAGCCCTTCGCCAACCCGCGCAACGCCGCTGCGGGTTCGCTGCGCCAGAAGGACCCGCGGATCACGGCCACCCGCCCGCTGCACATGGTCGTGCACGGCATCGGCGCCCGTGAGGGCTTCAGCATCGACCGCCTGTCCCAGGCCTACGACCTGCTGCGCGAGTGGGGCCTGCCCACGGCGAAGCACAACAAGGTGGTCGAAGGACTCGACGGGGTCCGGGAGTTCATCGGGTACTACGGGGACAACCGCCACTCCGTGGAGCACGAGATCGACGGCGTCGTCGTCAAGCTCGACGAGATCCCGCTGCAGGGGCGGCTCGGCTCCACCTCGCGCGCCCCGCGATGGGCGATCGCCTGGAAATACCCACCGGAGGAGGTCAACACCAAACTGGTCGACATCCGGGTGGGTGTCGGCCGCACCGGCCGCGTGACGCCGTACGCCGTGGTGGAGCCGGTCGTGGTCGCCGGATCCGAGGTCGAGTTCGCGACGCTGCACAACCAGGACGTGGTCAAGGCCAAGGGCGTACTCATCGGCGACACGGTGGTGCTGCGCAAGGCCGGTGACGTCATCCCGGAGATCCTCGGCCCGGTCGTCGACCTGCGCGACGGTACGGAGCGCGAGTTCCAGATGCCCGCCGAGTGTCCGGAGTGCGGTTCGGAGCTGCGGCCCATGAAGGAGGGCGACGTCGACCTGCGCTGCCCCAACGGGCGGTCCTGCCCTGCGCAGTTGCGCGAACGACTGTTCTATCTGGCCGGCCGCAAGTGCCTGGACATCGAGAATTTCGGCTATGTCGCCGCGGCCGCGCTCACCAGGCCGCTGGAACCGTCCGAACCGCCCCTGAAGGACGAGGGCGACCTCTTCGACCTGAAGGTGGAGGAGCTGCTGCCCATCAAGTCGTATGTCCTGGACCAGGACACGGGCCTGCCCAAGCGCGATCCCAAGACCGGCGAGGAGAAGATCGTCACCTTCTTCGCCAACCAGAAGGGCGAGCCCAAGAGGAACACGCTGGCCATGCTGGACAACATCGCGGCCGCCAAAGAGCGTCCGCTCGCCCGCATCATCACGGGCCTGTCCATCCGGCATGTGGGACCGGTCGCCGCCGAGGCCCTGGCCCGTGAGTTCCGGTCCATCGACCGGATCGAACAGGCATCGCAGGAGGAGTTGGCCGCCGTCGAGGGCGTGGGGCCGACCATCGCGGCTTCGCTCAAACAGTGGTTCGAAGAGGAGTGGCATCGCGAGATCCTGCGCAAGTGGCGGGCAGCAGGGGTCCGGATGGAGGAGGAGGGCGCCGGCGAGGAGCAGGGCCCGCGTCCGCTGGAAGGCATCACGGTCGTCGTGACGGGAACTCTGCAGAACCACACACGGGATGGCGCGAAGGAGGCCCTGCAGAGTCGTGGTGCAAAGGTGACCGGTTCGGTTTCGAAGAAAACCTCATTCGTCATTGTGGGTGACAACCCCGGTTCCAAATACGACAAGGCAATGCAAGTGAAGGTTCCGGTTCTGAACGAGGAAGGCTTCGCGGTCCTGCTGGAACAAGGGCCGGACGCGGCTGCGGAAGTCGCGCTTCCCATCGAGGGGTAGCGGCTCAAGGCCACCCGTTCAGCCCATATCAGATGCATACGGGTGGCCTGGTCGCATTCGGGCAACCGTCGTCGACCGGTGCCCGTGGAAGCCTTCTGCGGCCTACTGTTGAGATGTGCACCTGCCGTGCCCAGCTGCGGTTGGGGCATCCCCGCTCTTCACACGAGCGCGGGGAAGGGTTTCGGACGCGGTTCCGTCGGCAGCCTCCCGGCTTCCTCCCCAGCTACCGCTGGAGTTGCCCAGGGAGGCCTCAGGCATCGAGCCGTGTGGCGTGGGCACCGCCGCCTGTGAGAGGGACGGGAATGGAACCGACCGATAGCGCCGCCCCGGACTCACGGCTGCGTGCGCGCCTTCGCGTACGGCGTGGTCCGGGTGCCGGTCGAACGGGCGTCCGTTGGTCCGTTCGTCGGCCCCCGCGAGGCCCCGACACCAGCGGCCCCAGCGGAAAGCCCATGGAGAGCGGCCGCAGCCCCGGGCATGTCACGGTCGGTCACGTCCCCGGGCCGGGCGGCTCTGCAGGCACCGAGGACCGGCTCCGTGTACGGGCACTGCTGCCCGGCGCGGTCGTCGCGGTGGCCTCACTTGCGCTTGCCGCCGGCTTCTACCGGGCATTCACCGGCAGTCGCGGCCTCTTCCCGACCGGCAGCGCGGGCTGGTCCCTTGCCGTTCTCACCGGCCTCGTCGTCGGGCATCTCGTGGCGTTCGGGCGGGGCCGCTGGTGGAACGGCGCGGGCTCCGGGGCGGCCCTGACCCTTGCGGTCCTGCTGCTCTACGGCTGGCTCCCTGCCGGAATGATCAGTCTCGCCGTAGTCGTCCTCGTCAGCATCGCGCGCAGAAACCGCTGGTGGCAGGGAGCGCTGCACGGCGCCGTCGACATCATCGGCATCGGCGCGGGCGCCCTCGTCATGGCGGTGTTCGGCACGGTGCCGACGGCCGAGAGCCCTTGGTCGCCTGAGACCTGGGACCTCTACACCGTGCCGGAAGTGGCCCTGGTGGCGGCCGCCTATCTCTCCGTCACCCGCGTCCTCCTCTGGTACGTGCACGCGCCGCTCACCGGCGGACTGCCGACCGCCACCCGTACCGCCCTGGTCCGGCACGGCATCCTCGCCGGCGCGCTGCTCGGCATCGCGCCGCTGATCTGCGTCGTCGCGATGGCCGTGCCCGTACTTCTGCCGCTGTTCGCGGTCCCGCTCATCGCCCTCGACTCCACGCTGTGGATCGCCCGCGCACGGGCTGAGGAGCAGCTGCGCGACCCGCTCACCGGCCTGCCCAACCGGCAGTGGCTCCTTGAGCGCACCTGGGCGGCGCTGGACGACGCGGAGCGCATCGGAGCGCGGTCCGCTCTCCTGCTGATCGACCTCGACCGGTTCCGATCGGTGAACGACACGCTCGGTCATCTCGCAGGCGACCGGCTGCTCCTGCAGATCGCCGACCGGCTGCAGACGGCCCTGCCCCGCGGTGCCGAGGCCGCGCGACTCGGCGGCGACGAGTTCGCCGTACTGCTGCCGGTCGCCGACTCCACGACCTCGGCCACGCGGATCGCCCGGGCGCTCGTCGCCGCCCTCGGCTCCCCGCTCGACCTCGACGGGCTCACCCTCGTCCTGGAGGCCAGCGCCGGCCTCGCCGTGTTCCCCGACCACGCGCTGGACGCGGAGGGGCTGTTGCGGCGGGCGGACGTCGCGATGTACCAGGCGAAGCGGGACCGTACGGGCGTCGAGGTGTACGAGTCCAAGCGCGACTGCAACACCCCGGACCGCCTCGGCCTGCTCGGTGACCTGCGGCGGGCGCTGGACGCCTCCGAGGTCGAGCTGCACTACCAGCCGAAGGTCCGCTTCGACGGCCAGGTCGCCGGACTCGAGGCGCTCGTACGGTGGGTGCATCCCGAGCGCGGCAAGGTGCCGCCGGACGAGTTCATCGCGATCGCCGAGTCGTCCGGGCTGATGCCGCACCTCACGGAGTACGTGCTGGAGACGGCGCTCGCCCAGGTGGCGCGCTGGCGTGCCCAGGGGCTGCGCGTGCCCGTCGCCGTCAATGTGTCGCCGCGCGACGTCCACACGCCCGGCTTCGCGGGCGCGGTCGCCGCGCGGCTGGCGCGGCACGGCGTCCCCGCGGGGGCGCTGCAGCTGGAGATCACCGAGCATGTCCTCCTCGAGGACCCGCAGCGGGCGGCCGACACGCTGGCGGGTCTTACCGGGCACGGCGTGAAGATGTCGCTGGACGACTTCGGCACCGGTTACTCGTCGCTGGTGCATCTGCGGCGGCTGCCGGTGAGTGAGCTCAAGATCGACCGGTCGTTCGTTGCCCGGCTCGCCGTGGACGCCCAGGACGCAGAGATCGTCCGCTGCACCGTCGACCTCGCGCACTCGCTCGGGCTGCTCGTCGTCGCTGAGGGGGTCGAGGACGACGAGACGTGGGAGCGGTTGCGGGATCTCGGGTGTGATGCCGTGCAGGGGTGGCTTGTCGCGGCCGCCATGCCCGCCGACGAGACGACGGCGTGGTTGCGCGCCCGGGGTACGCGGGGGTGGCAGCGCCCTGCGGCGGCACTACCCGCGGGTTCCTCGGACCCTTCGGGCCCGGTCCCCACGTAGCGCTCACGCGCCGGGCCACGCGCCCCGTGAGGGGCCTGAGGGGCGGCGGGCCGGGTCGGACCCACAGGCGTCCAGAACCCCGCAGAGGGCCAGAGGCCAGCCCCCGCCAGGAAACCGTTTCACGGTCACCCGCCCCCGCCCCATAGGATTGGCCCAAACCACACACACTCACCCCAGAGGATCGCTGCATGCCTGGCATCACGCGCGAGGAGGTCGCCCACCTCGCACGGCTGGCGCGTCTGGAGCTGAAGCCCGAAGAGCTCGACCACTTCGCAGGCCAGCTCGACGACATCATCGGCGCGGTCGCCCGCGTCTCCGAGGTCGCCGACCAAGACGTACCGCCGACCTCCCACCCGCTGCCGCTGACGAACGTCATGCGCGCGGACGAGGTCCGTCCCTCGCTCACCCCGGAGCAGGCGCTCTCCGGTGCCCCTGCCCAGGAGCAGCAGCGTTTCAAGGTGCCACAGATCCTGGGGGAGGACTAGGACCACCATGACGGACAGCACCATCATCAAGCTGACCGCGGCCGAGACGGCCGCGAAGATCGCCTCTGGCGAGCTCACGGCCGTCCAGGTCACCGAGGCCCACCTCGCCCGGATCGACGCCGTCGACGAGAAGGTGCACGCCTTCCTGCACGTCGACCGCGAAGGGGCGCTCGCGCAGGCCCGTGCCGTCGACGAGAAGCGGGAGCGCGGCGAGGAGCTCGGCCCGCTCGCCGGCGTGCCGCTGGCGTTGAAGGACATCTTCACCACCGTGGGCATCCCGACCACGGTCGGCTCGAAGATCCTTGAGGGCTGGATCCCGCCGTACGACGCCACGGTCACCGAGAAGCTCAAGGCCGCGGACGTCGTGATCATCGGCAAGACCAACATGGACGAGTTCGCCATGGGGTCCTCGACCGAGAACAGCGCGTACGGGCCGACGGGCAACCCGTGGGACGTCACCAAGATCCCCGGCGGCTCGGGCGGCGGTTCGGCCGCCGCGCTCGCCTCCTACCAGGCGCCGCTCGCCATCGGCACGGACACCGGTGGCTCGATCCGCCAGCCCGCGGCCGTCACCGGCACGGTCGGCGTCAAGCCGACCTACGGCGGCGTGTCCCGCTACGGCATGGTGGCGTTCTCGTCGTCCCTCGACCAGGGCGGCCCCTGCGCCCGTACGGTCCTGGACGCGGCCCTCCTGCACGAGGTGATCGCCGGGCACGACCCGCTCGACTCGACGTCGATCGACGCCCCGGTCCCGCCGGTCGTCGAGGCCGCGCGCAACGGCTCCGTCGAGGGCATGCGCGTCGGCGTCGTGAAGCAGTTCGCCGGCGAGGGCTACCAGGCCGGGGTCGTCGAGCGCTTCAACGAGTCCGTGTCGCTGCTCAAGGAGCTGGGCGCCGAGATCGTCGAGCTGGACTGCCCGTCCTTCGACCTGGCGCTGTCGGCGTACTACCTGATCGCGCCGTCCGAGTGTTCGTCGAACCTCGCCCGGTTCGACGGCCTGCGCTACGGCCTGCGTACCGGTGACGACGGCACGCGCTCCGCCGAGGACGTCACCTCGCTCACCCGCGAGGCCGGCTTCGGCGACGAGGTGAAGCGCCGCATCATGCTCGGCACGTACGCGCTCAGCTCCGGTTACTACGACGCGTACTACGGCTCCGCCCAGAAGGTGCGGACGCTGATCAGCCGCGACTTCGAGAAGGCTTTCGAGCAGGTCGACGTGATCGTGTCGCCCACGACACCGACCACCGCCTTCGCGATCGGGGAGCGCGCCGACGACCCGCTGGCGATGTACCTGGCGGACCTCTGCACGATCCCCGTCAACCTCGCCGGCAACGCCGCCATGTCGCTGCCCTGCGGTCTCGCGCCGGAGGACGGCCTGCCCGTCGGCCTGCAGATCATCGCCCCCGCGATGAAGGACGACCGCCTGTACAAGGTCGGTGCGGCGGTCGAGGCGGCCTTCGTGGAACGCTGGGGACACCCGCTGCTCGAGGAGGCACCGTCGCTGTGACTGCACTGTCCAAGGCCAAGGGCTTCAAGAAGTCCAAGTCCGGCACGTACCTGTCCATCGCCACCACCGCGTTCGGCGCGCTCAGTGTCGCGAAGCAGGCCAAGAAGGCCCGCCTCGAGAACGACACGCTGCGGCTCATCGACGCGGCCGTGTCCGCCGCCGCCATCGTCACCGGCCTGGCGATCCTCTACCGGGAGCTGAAGCGCCTGGGCGACGACGACGTCCTGCTGGGCTGAGAGGGAAGTTTCACCGTGACTGCCACGACCACGACCGACCTGGTCTCGTACGAGGACGCACTCGCGTCGTACGACCCGGTCATGGGCCTCGAGGTCCATGTCGAACTCGGCACCAAGACGAAGATGTTCTGCGGCTGTTCGACGTCGCTCGGCGCCGACCCGAACACGCAGACCTGCCCGGTCTGCCTCGGCATGCCCGGCTCGCTCCCGGTCGTCAACGCGACCGGCGTCGAGTCCGCGATCAAGATCGGCCTCGCGCTGAACTGCGAGATCGCCGAGTGGTGCCGCTTCGCCCGGAAGAACTACTTCTATCCGGACATGCCGAAGAACTTCCAGACCTCGCAGTACGACGAGCCGATCGCCTTCAACGGCTATCTGGACGTCCAGCTCGAGGACGGCGAGGTCTTCCGCGTGGAGATCGAGCGCGCCCACATGGAGGAGGACACCGGCAAGTCGACCCATGTCGGCGGCGCGACGGGTCGTATCCACGGCGCTGTGCACTCCCTCCTCGACTACAACCGCGCGGGCATCCCGCTCATCGAGATCGTCACCAAGCCGATCGTCGGTGCGGGCGAGCGCGCTCCCGAGGTCGCGAAGGCGTACGTCGCCGAACTGCGCGAGCTCATCAAGGCGCTGGGCGTGTCCGAGGCCCGTATGGAGATGGGCCAGATGCGCTGCGACGTCAACCTGTCGCTGATGCCCAAGGGCGCCGACAAGTTCGGCACCCGCAGCGAGACGAAGAACGTCAACTCGCTGCGCTCCGTGGAGCGTGCCGTCCGCTTCGAGATCCAGCGGCACGCGGCCGTACTCGGCAACGGCGGCACGATCGTGCAGGAAACCCGCCACTTCCACGAGGACACGGGCTCGACGACCTCGGGCCGCGTGAAGGAGGAGGCGGAGGACTACCGCTACTTCCCGGAGCCGGACCTGGTGCCGGTCGCCCCCTCCCGCGAGTGGGTGGAGGAGCTGCGCGCCACGCTGCCCGAGCTGCCGCTGGTCCGCCGCAACCGGCTGCGTGAGGAGTGGGGTGTCTCCGCTCACGACATGCAGTCGATGCTCAACGCCGGTGCCATCGACTCGATCGTCGCCACGATCGAGGCCGGTGCCGACGCCGCCTCCGCGCGCAAGTGGTGGATGGGCGAGCTGGCCCGCCGCGCCAACGAGGACGGCGTGGAGCTTTCCGCGCTGCCGATCACTCCCGAGCAGCTCGCCCGCGTGGCCGCCCTGGTCAAGGAGGGCTCCCTCAACGACAAGCTGGCCCGCCAGGTCATCGAGGGCGTGCTCGCCGGTGAGGGCGGCCCCGACGAGGTCGTCGAGAAGCGCGGCCTGAAGATCGTCTCGGACGACTCCGCGCTCGGTACGGCCGTCGACGAGGCCATCGCCGGCAACCCGGCCATCGCGGACAAGATCCGCGGCGGCAAGGTGGCCGCGGCCGGCGCCCTGGTGGGCGCGGTCATGAAGGCCACGCGCGGCCAGGCCGACGCGGCGCGCGTCAAGGAGCTGATCCTGGAGAAGCTCGGCGTCGAGGGCTGAGCCTTCTCGTACGTGAATGAAGGGGCGGTGCACCGGTCGGTGCCCCGCCCCTTCGCCGTCTGTACGCGCTATGGACACCGTCTTGACCCCGACCCCGGATTCACAGGTTCCGCGCACCGGGTACGCTGCCGGGCCATGGCGGAACTTGACGGGAGCACCACCCAACTAGGGCCTGTGTCGGAAGTGGCGTCTGCCGGGCGACGCCTGGCACGCACTCTCGCCGCACCGGGCGAAAGCCCAAGTACGTCCAGTACGAGGGCTTCCACCCGGCACGCCGAGAGCACGCACCAGACGCCGCCCGGCCCGCCCTTCGGGCGGACGACGCCACTTCCGACACAGGCCCTAGCCCGCGCGGCAGACGACGCCGAAGACCTGATCAAGGCGCCCTCCGACGTCCGGACCGGCGACGAACCAGCGGACCGGACCGGCGACGAGCCAGACCGGACCGGTGACGAACCAGCGGACCGGACCGGCGACGACGCCGGAGTCGGGTCCGAGGAGGAATCGGAAGACGGGACTCTGGAGACCGTCGCCGAACAGCGCGCCCGGGAGGCCCGGCGCGCCCGCCGGGCAGCGACCGCCTCCGGCGCGGTACTGACGCTGGCCGGAACGGGCGCCTCCGCCATACGGTTCAGCAGCGGAGCCCCGGCGAGCGCGGCCCTCGCGTACGCGATCGGCGCGGTCATCTGCGCGACGGTCGCCGTACTCGGTGCGCGCGGCCGCACGAAGCGGGCGCTCGTCGGGCTGATCGCCGGGGTGCTGGTGATGGCGATCGGCGATCAGCTCGACTGAGCATGGACCTCCCGGCCGCAGCCGAGTCCCCACGGGGCAGGCGCGGCGGGGTCGCTACCGCTTCGGCGAACCCCGGTGTGCGGGCGGCCGCCTGGGGGTGGGAGGCGGCCGCCCGCCGTCGAAAGGCCCGCTGCGGCTCAGCGGACGGGCACGGGCTCCGGTTCCGGCCGGCCGACGGGGGCGAGGGCCGAGGGGGCGGGAACGTCCCGGTCGAGTGTTTCGCCCTCTACATCGACGTGGGGCAGGAGCCGGTCGAGCCGGCGGGGCAGGTACCAGGCCTTGTCGCCGAGTAGGGCAAGGACGGCTGGCACGATGGCCATGCGGACGATGAAGGCGTCGAAGAGGACAGCGATGGCCAGTCCGAAGCCGATCATTTTGATCATGGACTCCTGGGCGCCGACGAAGCCGGAGAAGACGGCCATCATGATCAGCGCGGCGGCGACCACGACGCGCGCGCTGTAGCGGAACCCGGTGACGATGGCCTGGCCGGGCCGGTCCCCGTGGACGTACGCCTCGCGCATCCGCGAGACGAGGAACACCTCGTAGTCCATGGCGAGGCCGAAGACGATGCCCACCAGGAAGATCGGCATGAGGCTCATGATGGGGCCGGTCTGCTCGACACCGAGGAGTTCCGCTCCGTGGCCCTGCTGGAAGACCGCGATGACGGAACCGAGGGCGGCGAGGACCGACAGCAGGAAGCCGAGCGCTGCCTTCAGCGGCACCAGCAGGGACCGGAAGACGAGCAGCAGGAGCACGATGGCCAGGCCCACGACGACGGCGAGGTAGGGGATGAGGGCGTCCTGGACCTTCTGGGCGACATCGATGTTCAGCGCGGTGGTGCCGGTGACCTCGAAACTCGCCCCCGACTCGGACTCGACGCCGGGGCGTTCGCCGCGGATGGTCTGGACGAGGTCCTTGGTCTTCTCGTCGGTGGGGCTCGTCGAGGGGGTGGCGGAGAACACCGCGGTGTCACCGTCGGGGTTGAAGCGGGCCGGGGAGACGGAGACGACGCCGTCGGTGGCGGCGATCTCCTTGGAGATCGTGGACACGGCGGTCTTCGGGTTCTCGGCATCGCGGGCGTCGACGACGATGGTGAGGGGCCCGTTGAAGCCAGGGCCGAAGCCCTCGGCGAGCGCGTCGTAGGCCCGGCGTTCGGTGCTGGAGGTGGGCTTGGCCTCATCGCCGGGCATGCCGAGCTGAAGGTCCATCACCGGTGTGGCGATCGCGCCCAGGCCCACGACACCGAGCAGGAGCACCGGAATCGGATGCCGCACCACGAGCCGGGCCCAGCGGCTGCCGCCGTTGTGTGCGTCGGTTTGCGCGATCTTGCCGCGCTTGCGGGCGGAGCGTGACAGTACGGCGTTGGACCAGAAGCCGAGGATGGCCGGGACCAGGGTGAGCGAGATGAGGACGGCGACGACGACGGCGCCGGCGGCGGCCAGGCCCATCTTGGTGAGCATCGGGATGCCGACCACCGACAGCCCCGCCAGGGCGATGACGACGGTGAGTCCGGCGAAGACGACGGCGGACCCGGCGGTGCCGGCGGCCAGGCCTGCCGCATCCCTGGGTGCGTGGCCCCTGGCGCGTTCCTCGCGGTAGCGGGAGACGACGAAGAGGGCGTAGTCGATGCCGCAGGCCAGGCCGAGCATGGTGGCCAGGGTGCCGGTCGTCTCCGAGAGCCCGAAGGTGCTGCCCAGGGCGAGGATCGAGGCCATGCTGACGCCGACGCCGAGGACGGCGGTGAGCAGGGGCAGCCCTGCTGCGGCCAGTGAGCCGAAGGTGATCAGCAGGACGACGGCGGCGATGGCGATGCCGATCGCTTCGGCCGCTCCGCCCGCCGACGGCTGGGTCGCCAGCGCGTCCCCGCCGACCTCCACCGTCAGCCCCGCCTCCTGGGCCTGGTGCACGGCATCCTCGAGCGTCGTCTTACTGGCGTCGGTGAGGTCGTCCGCCCTGTCCTTGAAGGTGACGGTCGAGTACGCGGTGGAGGCGTCCTTGCTCACCGCCTTGGCCTGGAAGGGGTTCACCGCGCCGGCGACCTGTGAGCCCTCGGCCGCCTCGTCCACGGTCTTGTCGATGGCCGCCTTGTTGTCGGCCGCGGTGACTTTCTGGCCGTCCGGGGCGATGAAGACGATCCTGGCGACCGCTCCGTCGGCCGAGGATCCGGGGAAGCGCTGCTCCAGCAGGTCGAAGGCCTTCTGGGACTCGATGCCCGGCATCGAGAAACCGTCGTCGGGGGCGGTGGGAGCCTTGGCGGGGCTGAAGCCGACGGCAACCAGGATCGCCACCCACCACAGGGCGACGTACCAGCGCCATCGGAAGGCAAGACGGCCCAGTCGATACAGGAAAGTAGCCACGGCAGGGAGGCCTCCACATCTGGTGTCGGGGACCTCCCCAGGCTGTCCGTGCCGGGCCTGTCGCGTCGTCGTGCGCCTGCCGACAATCCCGGCTACTGAGAAGGCAGTACGCCGGCACGCGCGCGTAGTGGTGACGCAGACGTCCCCCGCCGGTTCCGCCGACCCGAAGCCTTGCCGTGGAGCAGTGGATCGGACGACGGAAACCGAACTTCCCCTGGGTTTTTGTGCAGCTCAGGGCCTACGTCCTGACAGCCGCACCGCCCCCGCCAGCGACAGCGCCATCAGCCCCGCCCCGCATACCAGCGTCGTACGGAAGCCGTCCGTCGCCGTCAGCAGCAGAGCCGTCAGCGCCGTGCCGACAGCGGCCGCGACCTGAAGGATGATGTTCAGCGCCGTGCTTCCCGCCGCGACTTCGCCGTCCGCGAGACCGCGCGTCGCCGACGCCATGACCGGCATGTTCGTCATGCCGACGCCCGTGCCCATGAGGGCGAGTGAGGCGACGAGGCGCCAGTACGGCGTGTCGGGCCCGGCCTGGAGGGCGAAGGCGGCGAACCCCCCGACGGCGACCAGCACGCCCGGCACCACGATCGTGCGCGGCGCGACCCGGTCCGAGATCCGGCTGGAGATCTGCATCACCGTGCCGCTGAACAGGAACTGGGGCGCCATCAGAAGCCCGGCCTCGGTGGCGGAGAGCCCGCGCTCCTGCTGCCAGTACAGCGGTACGAGGACCATCGAGCCGAAGTACGCGGCCGAGAACGGCACCATGGCGGCCACCGCCCGGCCGAACGAGGGCCTGGCAAGGAGCCGGGGATCGAGCAACGGATGCCTGGTCCGCAGCGCCCGGGCGGAGAAGGCGGCCACGAGTACCGCACCCGCGACGACCGGGACGATCA
Organism: Streptomyces himalayensis subsp. himalayensis; assembly: GCF_013778455.1. Taxonomy (GTDB): domain Bacteria; phylum Actinomycetota; class Actinomycetes; order Streptomycetales; family Streptomycetaceae; genus Streptomyces; species Streptomyces himalayensis. Next base: position 541,942 of record NZ_JACEHE010000001.1, read on the forward strand.
CCTCCGCGGCGCCGAAGCCGCCGTGCTCGCCGCCCATCGTCAGCCCGTACAGCAGGGCCGCGAGACCGGGCGACAGCATCAGCAGCCCCGGCACGTCCAACGGCCTCCGGGTCCGGCCCTCGTCCGCGGGACCGCGCAGGACGCGGGCGCCGAGCAGCAGCGTGAGCGCGCCCACGGGCACGTTGACGAAGAAGATCCAGCGCCACGAGAGCGAGTCCGTGAGTACACCCCCGAGGACCGGGCCGGTCATCGGGCCGATGAGCACGGGTATGCCGAGGATGCCCATCATCGTGCCCTTGCGCTCCGGTGGGGCGGCGCGCAGGACGACGGCCATCGCGACCGGCATGATCATGCCGCCGCCGAGTCCCTGCAGCACCCGGAAGGTGATCAGTGAACCGGCGTTCCAGGCCAGCCCGGTGAGGCCCGAGCCGAGGGTGAACAGCGCGACCGCGGTGAGGAACACCCGCTTGGCGCCGAACCGTCCGACCGCCCATGCGGATACGGGGATGACGGTCGCCAGCGCGAGCGAGTATCCGGTCACCGGCCACTGGATGACGGAGAGGGGAGCGTCGAAGGAGCGGGACAAGTGGCCCAGAGCGACGTTGACGATGGTCATGTCGAGCACTGTCATGAACGAGCCGAGGACCACGACCCCCACCACGGCCAGGACGTGCCGGGACAGGGCGGGGGACGCGGGCGGGCCGGACTTCGTCGGCAGCGTCGCGCTCACCGCGCGGAGTAGGGCGCGTTGGCGCGTCCGGCCCGCAGGGTGCGCCCCCACCAGCCGATCTGGTCCAGCATCCCCTTGGCGGCGCCCTCGGGGATGTCCGGCCGCAGCAGGCTTCCGTCCTCCGCGAAGTTCTCCCACGCCATGTGGAAGCTCACCGTGTCCCGCACGGTGACCGCGTGCAATTCGGCGAAGACCAGCCGCAGTTGCTCGACCGCCCGCAGTCCACCGCCGAGGCCTCCGTACGACACGAAGCCGACCGGCTTGGCCTGCCACTGGGTGAAGTGCAGGTCGATGGCGTTCTTCAGGGGCGCCGGGAAGCTGTGGTTGTACTCGGGCGTGATGACGACGAAGGCGTCGGCGGCGGCCAGCCGCGGTGTGAGCGCGTCGAGGACGGGGTCGGCCGGGGGCTCGATGCCCGTGACGTCCGGCAGCGGGTGCTCGGCCAGATCGATCGCGTCGAGCGCCAGATCGCCGCGCTGCTCGGCGAACCGCAGGAACCAGTCGGTGACGACGGGCCCGAAGCGGCCCTCGCGGGTGGAGCCCGTGAGGACGGCGACGCGGAGCGGGGTGTGCGTGGAGCTCGAAGTGGCCGACCCGGGCGAGGAGTTCGAGGGATTCGTCATGCCAAGTAAAGTACAACGTGTATGGCACTGATTACAACGCTCATTGTAAACCGTGCGCAGTGGATACCGTTGCGGCCGACAGGAAGGGGCAGAACACGTGGGACAGGGGCTCGCGGAGAAGCGGCAGGCGATCGTGCTGGGGGCGCGCCGGGTCTTCGGGCGTGACGGCTACACCCGCAGCAGCATCGACTCCATCGCCAAGGAGGCGGGCGTCTCCACCCGCACGATCTACAACCACTTCCCGGGCGGCAAGGCCGAACTCTTCCGGGTGGTGGTCGAGGAGGGCTCCGCGCAGGTCGTCCAGGCCCATCTGGACGCCATCGACCGCCGGCTCCACAAGGTCACGGACCTGGAGGCCGACCTCGTCGTCTTCGCCCAGGCCTGGACCGAGCCCGCGAAGCGGTACCCCGACCACTTCGCGGTCGTACGCCAGCTGCGTGCCGAAGTCGGACACATCCCCCAGGAGTTCCTGCACGCGTGGCGCAGCTCGGGGCCGCAGCGCGCCCTGGTCGCGGTGGCGGAGCGCTTCCGGGAGCTGGCGGAGGAGGGACTCCTCGACGCACCGGATCCCGAGCAGGCGGCGGGCCACTTCCTTCAGTTGGTCGCCGGTGAGATCACCGACCGGACGTATCACGGGGCGCTCCCGATCTCCGACGACGAGCGGGACGCGCTGATCGCCGCGGGGGTCAGGGCGTTTCTGCGCGGTTATCTGCCGCGCTGAGCCGCTTCGCGGACCCACAGCCCCCGCATTCGAACTTCGTACGGCGGGGCCGGGGCTAAACGATCATTAAGAGAGTTCTCAGACTCCGTCCGTACGGTGCGGAGCATGGGTACCAAGACAGCTGAGGCAGCCGGAAACAAGGCCGGGGACGAGGTCGACACGGTCGACGAGCAGACCGCGGGGACCGAAGCGGAGGAGAGCACCCCGGAGGCCGCCGACGCCGACGTGGAAACGGGCGCGGACTCGGAGGCCGGACCGGCCGCCGAAGAGACGGCCGCCAAGGCGTCCACCGGCGTCGGCCAGGGCGCTGCCGCCGTCGTATCCGCCGCGCTCGGCCTGGTCTCGCTCACCGGTAGCTGGGTGGGCACCGTGGGTCAGGCGCGCGACTCCCTGTACGGCCAGCTGGAAGTGGCGTCGGGTTCGAGCGTCGCCACGCAGATCAAGCAGATCTACGCCGACTCCTGGAACGTCAACGCGCTGGTCGCCGGCCTCTTCGCGCTCGCCGCCCTGATCGTCGGCGTCGTGGTGCTGGTGCGGCCCGCGTTCGGCAACCCCGACCGGGTCCAGGTGCCCTGGATCAAGTCCGTCGCATGGGCGGGTGTGTCGCTCGGCTTCATCGGCCTGCTACTGGCCGCCGCCAAGTACTCGGACCTCATCCTCGCCATGCCGTCCACCTGATCGGTCCGAGCCCTTTCATCGGTTGATCGGTCTGATCGGGGGTCTGATCGGTCTGATCGGCTTGATCGGTCTGATCGGTCTGATCGGCCGCACTTCCTGAGGGCCTTGGGGCCGTCGTCCGGCTGCGTAAGCAGCCCTCACGACGGGCCTAAGGCCCCTCGGCATGCAAGATGCGGCACTCTCCCGATGTGGCGGGGGCCCCTGGGCGACGAAGGTTGAGGCATCGCAGAGAGCGACGCCGAGAAACCGACTCGTCACAAGGGGTACGGGATGTTCGAGTACGAGATGCACCAGGAACGCCACGCTGAGCTGATCCGCGAGGCCGAGCGCAGCCGGCTGCTGCGGGAGGTGCGTGAGGCCCGCAAGGCCGCCCGCGCCGCCCGCCGCTCTGCACGCGACGAAGGCGAAGGGCAGGTGAGTACGCAGAATACGCAGGGGTCCCAGGGAGGCACCCACGGCGGGAGCCAGGAGCCACGCCGGTCGCAGTACGCCCCCACGGCGTGAACGGCGCCGAGCGCGGGGAAGCCGCCGGGGTGATCGCCGCTCCCGGCAACGCGGTGGCCCAGAGCCCCGCTTCGCGAATATCGAGTGCCGCGGTGTCAGACCCCTGTGCGATGCTCGGCGATGTGGAGACCAGGTCCGTCAGCCCGGTGTTCGTCGGCCGCACCGACGAACTGGGCGTACTGAACGATGCGCTCGCCCGTGCCGCCGGCCGGAGCGCCTTCCCGTCGCCGCGCGCCGCGGGCGAGCTGCCCGGCGAGCCTCAGGCGTTGCTGGTCGGCGGTGAGGCCGGGGTCGGCAAGACCCGGCTCATCGAGGAGTTCGCCGCCAGGGCCCGCATCGAGGGCGCCGTCGTGGCGGTCGGCGGCTGTGTCGAAATAGGCGCCGACGGCCTGCCCTTCGCGCCGTTCTCCACAGCGCTGCGCGCGCTGCGCACACAGCTGCCCGACGAGCTGGCCGCCGCGGCCAGCGGACAGGAGGAGGAACTGGCGCGGCTTCTCCCCGAGCTGGGTGAGGCACCCCGCCGACTCCACGGCCGGCACGACGAGGAGGGCATGGCCCGCCTCTTCGAGCTCACCGCGCGCCTGCTCGAGCGGCTCGCCGCGGACCGCCCGATCGTCGTCGTCCTGGAGGACCTGCACTGGGCCGACGCCTCGACCCGCCACCTCCTCGCCTACCTCTTCCGTACGCTGCGCAGCGGCCGCCTCGTCGTCATCGCCACCTACCGCGCGGACGACATCCACCGCCGCCACCCGCTGCGTCCTCTGCTCGCCGAGCTCGACCGGCTCCGCAGTGTCCGGCGCATCGAGCTGGCCCGCTTCAGCCGCGACGAGGTGGGCCGCCAGATCGCCGGAATCCTCGCCCAGGAGCCCGAGCCGTCCCAGGTCGACGACATCTTCGAACGGTCCGACGGCAACGCCTTCTTCGTCGAGGAGCTCGCCGTGGCCGCGCACGAGGGCTGCAGCCCGGGACTCACCGACTCCCTCCGCGATCTGCTGCTGGTCCGCGTCGAGGCGCTGCCCGAGCACGCCCAGCGGGTCGCACGTGTCGCGGCCGAGGGCGGATCCACCGTCGAGTATCCGCTGCTCGCGGCCGTGGCGGGGCTCACCGAGGACGACCTCATCGAGGCACTGCGGGCCGCGGTCGGCGCCAACCTCCTGCTGGCCACGCCCGACGGCGACGGCTACCGCTTCCGGCACTCCCTCGTCCGCGAGGCCGTCAGCGACGATCTGCTGCCCGGTGAGCGCTCCCGCCTCAACCGGCGCTATGCCGAGGCCCTGGAGGCCGACCCGTCGCTCGTCCCGGCCGATCAGCGCGCCACCCGTCTTGCCAGCTACTGGTACCACGCGCACGACGCGGCGAAGGCCCTGCCTGCCGTGCTGCGCGCCTCCGTCGAGGCCCGCCGCCGGCATGCCTACTCCGAGCAGCTGCGGCTCCTGGAGCGGGCGATGGAGCTGTGGGACGCGGCCCCCGAGGACGTTCGCGCGGAGCTGCGTCCCGTCGACTACACCGAGGTCTACCCTCCCTGCGGCTGCGACCCGGCCACCACACCGCTGCGCTACCTGGACCTGATGGCCGAGGCCGCCGTCGCGGGCAGGCTGTGCGGGGAGCGCGAGCGCGCCCTGAAGATCACCAAGCGGGCGCTGCGGCTGCTCGAGGAGGAGAGCGACCCTCTCCGTGCCGCCTGGTTCTGGGTGCAGCGGTCCAGTCTGGTGCGCAACCAGGGCCGCGGCGACGGCTGGAAGGAGCTCGCCACCGCCCAGGAACTGGTGCGCGGGCTGCCGCCGTCCGAGGTGCACGCCGATGTCCTGGCCAACGTCGCGGGCTGGTCCATGCTGCACGAGCCGGGCCCGGACGCCCTGACGGCCGCGGAGCGCGCCGTGGAGTACGCCCGCATGGTCGGAGCCCGCGACATCGAGATGACCGCGCGGCTCACCCGGGGTGGCCTCATGGTCGACGCAGGCGATGTGGAGGCCGGGCTCGCCGAGATGTACGCGGTCAAGGAACGGGTCATCGAGCTCGGCGCCCCCGCCCTCATCGGCCGCTGCCATGTGAACCTGCCGTCCCATCTGGAAGGAGTCGGCCGCTCACGGGAGGCCGTCGACATCCTGAAGGAGGGTGTCGAGCTCTGCCGCAGGCTCGGCGTGCTGGACTCCGAGGCGTGGGTGTGGAGCAACCTCTCGGAGTCCCTGTACGCGCTCGGCCGGTGGGACGAGGCGGCCGACGCCGCGACACGCGCGCAGCGCACCGGTCAGAGTGCCAAGTCCCGGGCCATGGGTGCCACACGGTTCGCCTATCTCGCCCTGGCCCGTGGTCAGATCGCCGAGGCGGCCCGCCACCTGGCCGCCGCCCATGACCACTACGGCACGCACGACACCATGCCGCAGCAGTCCCTGCCGCTCTCCCGCATCGCGATCGGCGTCGCCGCGGGCGAGGGCCGCATATTCGACGCCCGCGCCGAGCTCGACGGGGTCCTCGCCGCGGGCTTCCCGCTCGGCACCCAGCGCTACGGCTGGCCGCTGCTGCTGGCGGCCGCCACGACCGAGGCCGACGCCCGCGGTCTCCCGGTCGCCGAGGCCGGCCGCGCCGAGGTCCTGGACCGCATCCGCTCCACCGCCAAGTCGCTCACCACGGGTGTCCCGGTGTGGTCCGCGTACGAACAGTGGGTCCGCGCGGAGTTGCGGCGCGCCGAGGGTCGCGACGTCATCGAGGTCTGGGCGGAGGTCGTCGAGGCGTTCCGTCCGCTGGAGCGCCCCTACGACCTCGCCCGCGTCCGGTACCGGCTGGCCGAGGCCATCCTGGTCCGCGGAGAGGGCGAGGACGGCCGCGCCGAAGCCGCCGAACTGCTACGGAACTCCCTGGCCGTCGCCGACCACCTCGGCGCCCGCCCGCTCGCCGAGTCGGTGGCGCTGCTCGCCCAGCGCGCCCGCCTGACACTGACCCGTGCCGAGGCACCCGCCCCTGCCGACCCGGCCGATTCCCTGGGCCTGACCAGCCGGGAGAGGGACGTCCTACGCCTGGTCGCCCTGGGCCGAACGAACCGCCAGATAGCCGAGGAGCTGTTCATCTCCCCGAAGACGGCCAGCGTCCATGTTTCCAACATCCTGGCCAAGCTGGGCGTCTCGGGCCGGGGCGAGGCTGCGGCGATGGCGCATCGGCTGCGGCTGTTTCCCGAGGAGCCCGGGGACCGGCTCGCCGTCGGATGACGGCCGGCAGACGACCGCCGGATGACGGCCGGCAGACGAGGAGTCCGTGGCGGTCATCGGCCAGTCGCTGATCGACGACGAGTATCGAGGACCGGAGTCCCGGTCCGGGGAGGTGCAGATGTTCAACGCCTTTGAGGAGCTCTTCGCACCGGGACGCAAGCACACCCAGGATGAGCAGAACCGGCTGGAACTGACCCGTCAGGACGCCGAGGACGGCGATCCAGGGCGCGGCCCGATCGACCTTGCTTCGGGCAAGGTCGTCGTACGACCGCCTGCACCGGCGGCCCAGGAACCGGTCGAGGGCGGATCCGCCGAGTCCGACCAGGACTGACGCACGTCCTGCACCGTCCGGCGCCTACCGTCCTGCACCGTCCGGCGCCTACCGTCCTGCACCGTCCGGCGCCTACTTCACCTCCACCTCGAGGATCCGGTCGTCCCCGGCCTCCGGCGTCCCCCGGGTGTCCGTCTCACTCGTCACGAGCCACAGCTTGTCTCCGCCGGCGGGCACCACCGTGCGCAGCCGCCCGTACGTTTCCTCGAGGAACGCCTGCGGGTCGGCCGACACCTCCGCGCCGTCGAGGGGGATCCGCCACAGCCGCTTGCCCTGCAGCCCGGCCATCCAGATCGACCCCTCGGCGTACGCGATGCCGCTGGGTGATGCCTCGGTCGTGGTCCATTGGGCCACCGGGTCGTGGAAGCGGGACCCGCCGCCCTTGCCCTCCACCTCGGGCCAGCCGTAGTTGTCACCGGGCTTGATCAGGTTGAGCTCGTCCCAGGTGTTCTGCCCGAACTCGGACGCCCACAGGCGTTTGTCCTTATCCCAGGCGAACCCCTGCACATTGCGGTGCCCGTACGAGTACACGGGTGAGTCGTCACCGAACGGATTGCCCGGCGCGGGTTCGCCGTCCGGCGTGAGGCGGAGGATCTTGCCGCCCAGCGACTCCTTGTCCTGCGCCAGGCCGGTGTCCCCCGTCTCGCCGGTGCCGGCGTACAGCATCTTGTCCGGGCCGAACGCGATCCGGCCGCCGTTGTGGATGAAGCCCTTCGGGATGCCCTTGAAGACCGTGTCGGGCGCGCCCAGCTGCTCGCCGGCCGGTTTCTTCCCGTCGTACAGCATGCGGGCGATACGGTTGTCCGACTCGGTCGTGAAGTACGCGTAGACCATGTGGTCCGAGGCGTACTCGGGGGAGAGGGCGAGACCCATCAGGCCGCCCTCGCCGGCCGGGGCCACGCCGGGTACCGAGCCGACCTCCGTCTTCTTGCCGCTGTCCGCGTCGACGCGGGTGATCGTCCCCTCGTCGCGTGACGACACCAGCAGGTCGCCGTCGGGCAGCGGGGCGAGGCCCCACGGGGACTTCAGATCCTCGGTGACCGTGCGGACGACCTTCGCGGACCCCTTGGCGGGCGGGACCTCCTCGTCCGCCGCGCCCGAGGGCGAGGACACCGCTTTCGACGTACTCGGGGACGAGCTCCTGCCGTCGTCCGACCCATCCCCGTCGCCGGAGGAGCACCCACCCGCCAGCAGGAGCGCGGCAGCGGCCAGTACGGCGGTCACGGCTCGACGTTCCATGATCGGATCCCTTCGACACGACACGACACGACACGACACGACACGACACGACACGACATCGACACGGCGGCTTTCCCTGTCTACACCGCTGAGGTGTCCGAAGTTCCCGAAGGCACCAAGTTTCCGGCCTGGCCCAGCGGAATCCGGCCCCGCGGCCGCCCCGAGGACACGGTCAGTCCCACGACCCCCGCGCCGCCGACAACGCGGCGATCTCCCCGAGGTCCTGCCGCGTCAACTGCAGTCCGGCGGCACCCGCGTTCTCGACGGCCCACCGCTCGTGCTTGGCGCCAGGCACCGGCACCACATGCCGGCCCTGCGCAAGCACCCAGGCCAGCGCCACCTGAGCCGTGGTCACCCGGCGCCCGCCCCCGAGTCCCGCACCGTGTCCGCCCCCGAGTCCCTCACCGTGTCCGCCCCCGCGCCCGTCCGCGTGCCCCGACCCGTCTCCGCCCCCACCCCCATGCCGCTCCGCTATTCGTCGCAGCCCCGCCACGATCGGCTGATTCGCCGCCATCATCTCCGCCGTGAAGCGGGGGTGGCGGGCCCGTACGTCGTCCGGTTCGAAGCCCTCGCCGGGCGTCAGCGTGCCCGTGAGGAAGCCGTTCCCCAGGGGCATCGCCGCCAGGAAACCCAGGCCCCGCGCCTCGCACCACGGCAGCAGCGCGTCCAGCGCCTCGGGGGACCACACCGACAGCTCGGCCTCCACCGCGCTCACCGGGAAGACCTGCTGCACGCGCTCCAGCAGCCGGATCGTTCCGTCATGCAGCCCGGACCCCATGCGCCGTGACGCGCGGGCCCCTACCGCGCACACCCCCAGCGCCCGTACCTTCCCGGCCGTGACGAGCTCGGCCATCGCGCCCCAGGTCTCCTCGACGGGCACCTCGGGATCGGCGCGGTGCAGCTGGTACAGGTCGATGGTGTCCGTCTGCAGCCGGCGCAGCGAGGCGTCGCAGGCCCGCTTCACGTAGCCCGGGCGGCCGTTGGCCACGATGTGCTGCTCGCCCACCAGCAGCCCGCACTTGGTCGACACGAACGCGTCCCCGCGCCGCTCCTTGAGCACCCGGCCGACCAGCAGCTCGTTGGTGAACGGGCCGTACATGTCCGCGGTGTCCAGCAGCGTCGAGCCCCGGTCCAGGGCGGCGTGCACCGTGCGCAGCGACTCGTCGCCGCGCTGCCGGGAGGCGCTGTACGCCCAGCTCATCGGCATGCACCCGAGTCCGATCGCGCCCACTTCGAGCGCTGCCGCGCCGATCGTCCTGCGCTCCACCTGCCGATTCCTCCCACTGCCTCTCCGAGAGGCTCCCCAAACTAACCTCTGCGCCTGCCGGGTCTTCGCATAGCCTCCTGACCATGACTGCAGATGTGTGGCTCCCCATCCCTCCCGACGAGATCGAAGGCCTGCCCGAGACCTTCAACTACCGCTTCTGGGATGGAGGACCGGGCCGCGGGGACAATGCTGGAGCAGGCAGCCGCGACTACCCGGCGGACCCGCGGGACTGTGTCTTCTACGCCGTGCCGTACATGCGGCCTGCATCGGTGAAGACGGAGCCGATGCTGGCCATGCCGGCGGTCCAGGTCGTCCAGACGATGACCGCCGGCGTCGACGACGTTCTCGGTGTCGCGTCGCGGCTTCCTGCAGGGGTGCGGCTGTGCAATGCGCGCGGGGTCCACGAGGCCAGTACGGCCGAGCTGGCGCTGGCGCTCACGCTGGCCTCGCTCCGCGGCATCCCGGACTTCGTCAGGGCGCAGCAGACGGGGACCTGGCAGAGCGGCTTCCGTCCGGCGCTCGCCGACAAGTCGGTCCTCATCATGGGATACGGGGCCATCGGCAGCGCCGTGGAGGACCGGCTCGTGCCGTTTGAGTGTGCGCGGGTGGCGCGCGTCGCGCGCTCCGCCCGCGATTCGGAGCGCGGTCCCGTGCATCCCATCTCCGATCTGCCGCAACTCCTGCCCCACGCCGACGTGGTGATCCTGACGACTCCGCTCACGCCGGAGACGAGGGGCCTGGTGAACGCCGGATTCCTGGCGAGCATGAAGAATGGGGCGCTGCTCGTGAACGTCGCGCGCGGGGCCGTCGTCGACACCAAAGCCCTGCTCGCGGAGGTGGAGAGCGGCCGGATCAGCGCGGCCCTCGATGTGACCGACCCCGAGCCGCTGCCGCCCGGCCATCCGCTGTGGAAGGCGCCCGGTGTGCTGATCAGTCCCCATGTGGGTGGTCCGACGTCTGCGTTCCTGCCGCGCGCAAAACGCCTTCTCGTCGCACAGCTGAACCGTTTCGCGGCGGGCGAGCCGTTGGACAACGTGGTGCTCACGACCGGCCAATAGTTCCGCTTTGGACACCCTCCGCAGTGCGTCGGCTTCATAGTGTGTTCAGACACCACCTGGTCCGTCACGCAGCGTAGAGGAGCTATGTCGCTCAGTGACGAGACTGGTGTATCGTCCCCGACAGGGGTAGCGCCGGGCGGAGTTCGGCGCGGGGGCGAGAGATCGGACAGCGAGGGGGGCGACGGGCGATGCACGGCCTATGGACCAACGATCCGACGCGGCGGGGGCGACGGGCACACGCCTGCCCCACACACACCCACAGACGCAGCCGCGGTCACGCCGATCGCACTGATCGCGGACAGCGCGGTCACAGGCACCACCCGGACCCGGGCGGGCGGGGGCGGAGGACAGCGGCGGCGACCGGAGCAACCCGGTGAGCTCGCGCCCGACCCCCGTCGCCGTGCTGGGCGGAGCGCTCAGGGCGCTGCTCCCGGCCGAGGGTCGCCTGCCGCTCCCGGCGGACGCCGGCAGCCGGATGAGGATGCGCAAGCCGCAGCTCGTGCTGGTGCTGGTGTGCGCCGCCTACACCGCAGGATCCGCGTTCGGCTGGGGTTCGGACCTCCTCGCGATGATCATGGGCGACTTCGGCCTGAGCGCCGCCGCTGCCGCCGCCGCGGTCTCGTGCTTCCGCTTCGCTCGCAGCCGCCACAGCCGTTTCCGCCCGGCGTGGCTGTTGTTCGCGCTCTCGTCCGCGATGTCGGCCCTCGGCAACGGCGTCTGGGGCTGGTACGAGGTCGTCCTCAACAGCCCGATGCCGACGCCGAGTTATGCCGATCTGTTCTTCCTGTGCTTCGCGCCGCCGGCCATCGTCGGGCTGCTGGTGCTCGCCAAGCGCCCGGTGACCAGGTCCGGCTGGTTCTGCCTCGTGCTGGACGCCTGGCTCATCGGCGGCTCGCTGCTGACGCTGTCGTGGAGCCTCGCGCTGGCGCAGACCGCGCAGTCCGAAGGGCGGGGCGTGGCACAGGCCGCGTTCACCCTCGCCTACCCCCTGCTGGACATCGCCCTGGTCAGCATGGTGCTCGCCCTGCACTTCAGGCGCACCTCGGCCAACCGAGCCGCGGTGAACACCGCCATAGGAGCACTTGCCCTGACGGTGATGTGCGATGCGCTGTTCACCTCGCCGCTGCTGCACGACAGTTACCGCTCCGGTCAGATACTGGACGCCGGCTGGTTCGCGGGATCCCTGCTCCTCGCCTACGCCCCCTGGGCCGGACGCCGGCCCGGGCAGCCGGAGGAGGAAGACCACGCACGCGTGGAGCACGGCCACGCCCACGGACACCCCTACGGCGACGGACAGGGCTGGTATCCGGCCACGCGACCGCTCATGAGCTCGCTGGCCGCCCTCACGCCCTATCTTGCCGCTACCGTCTGCACGCTGGGCATCCTCTACAACGTCCTCAACGGCCGCAGCGTCGACCGCGTCATGCTCTTCACCGCCTGCACGGTCGTCCTCGCGCTGGTGGTGCGCCAGGGCATCATGCTCCTCGACAACCTCAGGCTGACCCATGAACTGGCCCAGAAGGAGAACCACTTCCGCTCCCTGGTGCAGGGTTCCAGCGACGTCATCATGATCGCCGCACCGAACGGCGTCCTGAGGTACGTCAGCCCGGCCGCCGCGGGTGTCTACGGCCGTGAGGCCCACGAGCTGGTCGGCTCCGAGCTCGCCGCGCTCATCCACCCCGAGGACCTCGGCCGCGTCGTCCACGAGGTACGCCGTTTCCTCGCCGCCAGCCAGATCGAGGAGCCCACGACCCGTATCGAGTGCCGCTTCAAGTCGGGCACCGGCGACTGGCTCAACGTGGAGTCGACGGTCAACCGCCACCACGGCGGCCTCATCCTGAACAGCCGGGACGTGACCGAACGGGTCCGCCTGCAGGCGCAGTTGCAGCACAACGCCGAGCACGACCCGCTCACCGACCTGCCCAACCGAGCCCTGTTCACCAAGCGCGTCAGCCACGCGCTCGGCGGCCGCCGCAGCTCCGACCGCGGCACCGCGGTGCTCTTCATCGACCTCGACGGCTTCAAGGCCGTCAACGACCGCCTCGGCCACCAGGCCGGCGACGAGCTCCTCGTCCAGGCAGCGCGCCGGCTCCAGGAGGCCGTACGGAAAGGGGACACGGCCGCCCGCCTCGGCGGTGACGAGTTCGCGGCCCTCATCGTGGGCGACGGCACCCGCGACCGCGCGGCACGCGAACAGCACATACTGGAGCTCGCCGACCGGCTGAGAATGATCCTTTCCCAGCCCTACGCCGTCGACGGCGGTGACGTCCGGGTCGCCGCCTCCATCGGTGTCGCCTTCGCCGAACCGGGACTCTCGGCGGGCGAGCTCCTGCGCAACGCCGATCTTGCGATGTACCGCGCCAAGGCCGCGGGCAAGGACCGTGTCGAGCTGTACGCGCCTCAGATGCAGACCGACGTCGTCCGCAGGACGGAGCTCGCGGGCAGGCTGCGCAGCGCGCTGCACGACGGGGAGTTCGTGCTGCTCCACCAGCCCGTGGTCTCCCTCGCCACCGGCCGGATCAGCGCGGTCACCGCAGGGCCCCGCTGGCGCTCCGCCCAGGGCATCCTCTTCACGCCCGACGAGTTCCTGCGCGGCGCCGAGGACAGTGAGCGCACCGCGGAGCTCGGCCGCTGGACGCTGGAGGAGGCCGTCAAGCAGGCCGCCGACCGCGGCAGCGCCGGACTCGCCGTGCCTGTGACCATCCGGATGAGCGCGCGCCGCCTGCTGGACCGCACCATGCCGCTGAGCTCCGTCGAGGCGCTGCTCACCCGGCACGGGCTGGCCTCCGGCGCCCTGGTCGTCGAGCTCGCCGACAGCGACCCCCGGGTCTCGCTGGACGAGGTCGAGCGCCGGCTGACGGTGCTGCGCCGGCTCGGTGTCCGTATCGCCCTGGACCCCTTCGGCAGCGGCTACGCGGCGATCACCGCACTGCGCCGGCTCCCCGTCGACGTACTCAAGCTGGACCGGGGCCTGGTCGAGGGCGTCGTCGAGTCCGCGCGGCTGCACAAGATCACCAGCGGGCTGCTCCGCATTGCAGCCGACCTGGGGCTGCACTCCGTCGCGGACGGTGTGGACCTGCCCGAGCAGGTCGTCGCTCTACGCGCGATGGGCTGTACGCACGGTCAGGGCAAGGCCTTCTCCGGCCCCCTGGACGAGTACCGGCTGCGACGCGCCCTGACCGCAGGCCGCTTCCCCGTACCGCACGGGCCGGTCGAACCCGTATTCGCGGGGGGAGCACCACCACCACGTTCACATGATGAGACTCCTGTCCCACCTACTTGACAGGCGCAGCGCCCCGGGGAGAGGGTCAGTGCCATGCGCACCCGAATTCTCGTACTTGGAAAGCGCGTCGGCTGAAGCTGGGACCACCGGACGATCACGGTCACCCAGCGCCCGCACCCGACGCGCTCCCCTCGCTTGCCTCCCGGCACGAGGGGTTTTTTGTTGCACCAACACCCGCCACATCCTGCACAACCCTCGCAAAAACCCTCAGCATCGAGAAGAGAATGCCGATGACCGAGCAGGCCTCCGGGGCCCACCATCCGCAGCCGCGGCCCCGTTCCTCTGGGCAGCAGTCCGCCCCTGTCGAGCACGTGACGGGTGCGCAGTCCCTCATCCGTTCTCTCGAGGAGGTCGGGGCCGACACGGTATTCGGCATTCCCGGGGGCACCATCCTGCCGGCGTACGACCCCCTGATGGACTCCACGCGGGTGCGCCACGTGCTGGTCCGCCACGAGCAGGGCGCCGGCCACGCGGCCACCGGTTACGCGCAGGCCACCGGCAAGGTCGGGGTGTGCATGGCGACATCCGGGCCGGGCGCCACCAACCTGGTCACCCCGATCGCGGACGCGCACATGGACTCCGTGCCCCTGGTCGCGATCACCGGGCAGGTCGTGTCCAAGGCGATCGGTACGGACGCCTTCCAGGAGGCGGACATCGTCGGCATCACCATGCCGATCACCAAGCACAGCTTCCTGGTCACCAAGGCGGAGGACATCCCCCAGGCGATCGCGCAGGCGTTCCACATCGCCGCCACCGGTCGCCCGGGACCGGTCCTGGTCGACATCCCCAAGGACGTCCTCCAGGCGAAGACCACCTTCACCTGGCCGCCGACCATGGACCTGCCCGGATACCGGCCCGTCACCAAGCCGCACGCCAAGCAGATCCGCGAGGCCGCCAAGCTGATCACCCAGGCCAGGCGGCCCGTCCTGTACGTCGGCGGCGGCGTCATGAAGGCCGGCGCGACCGCCGAGCTGAAGGTCCTCGCAGAACTCACGGGAGCGCCCGTCACCACCACACTGATGGCGCTCGGCGCATTCCCCGACAGCCACCCGCTGCACGTGGGAATGCCGGGCATGCACGGTGCGGTCACCGCCGTCACCGCGCTGCAGAAGGCCGACCTGATCGTCGCCCTCGGAGCCCGCTTCGACGACCGTGTCACCGGCAAGCTGGACAGCTTCGCCCCGTACGCCAAGATCGTCCACGCCGACATCGACCCCGCCGAGATCGGCAAGAACCGCGCCGCCGACGTGCCGATCGTCGGTGACGCCCGCGAGGTCATCGCCGACCTGATCCAGGCCGTGCAGAAGGAGCACAGCGAGGGCCACCAGGGCGACTACAGCGCCTGGTGGAAGGACCTCAACCGCTGGCGCGAGACCTACCCCCTCGGCTACGACCAGCCGGAAAACGGCTCGCTCTCCCCGCAGCAGGTCATCGAGCGCATCGGGCAGCTGGCGCCGAAGGACACGATCTTCGCCGCGGGCGTCGGCCAGCACCAGATGTGGGCGGCGCACTTCATCGAGTACGACAAGCCGGCGACCTGGCTCAACTCCGGCGGCGCCGGAACCATGGGCTACGCGGTCCCGGCCGCGATGGGCGCCAAGGCGGGACAGCCGGACCGCACGGTCTGGGCGATCGACGGCGACGGCTGCTTCCAGATGACCAATCAGGAACTGACGACCTGCGCGCTCAACAACATCCCGATCAAGGTCGCGATCATCAACAACGGCGCGCTCGGCATGGTCCGCCAGTGGCAGACCCTGTTCTACAACCAGCGGTACTCCAACACGGTGCTGCACAGTGGCCCGGACGCAGTGGCCAACCCGGAGGCCAAGGGCACCCGCGTCCCGGACTTCGTGAAGCTGTCCGAGGCAATGGGCTGCCACGCGATCCGCTGCGAGCGCGTCGAGGACCTGGACAAGGTCATCGAGGAGGCCAACTCGATCAACGACCGGCCCGTCGTGGTGGACTTCATCGTCCACGAGGACGCGATGGTCTGGCCGATGGTCGCCGCCGGCACCTCCAACGACGAGATCATGGCCGCCCGGAACGTCCGCCCCGACTTCGGCGACAACGAAGAAGACTGAGAGCCGTAGGAAAAGGAACGAGACCCATGTCCAAGCACACGCTCTCCGTCCTGGTCGAGAACAAGCCCGGCATCCTCGCCCGGATCGCCGCGCTGTTCTCCCGCCGAGGTTTCAACATCGACTCGCTCGCGGTCGGCGTCACCGAGCACCCCGACATCTCCCGCATCACCATCGTGGTGAACGTCGAGGACCTGCCGCTCGAACAGGTCACCAAGCAGCTCAACAAGCTCGTCAACGTCCTGAAGATCGTCGAGCTGGAACCCGGTTCGGCCGTTCAGCGGGAACTCGTTCTGGTGAAGGTCCGCGCCGACAACGAGACGCGCTCCCAGATCGTCGAGATCGTGCAGCTGTTCCGCGCCAAGACCGTGGACGTCTCGCCCGAGGCGGTCACCATCGAGGCCACCGGTTCCAGTGACAAGCTGGAGGCGATGCTGAAGATGCTGGAGCCCTTCGGCATCAAGGAGCTCGTCCAGTCCGGCACGATCGCCATCGGCCGCGGCTCCCGTTCGATCACCGACAGATCGTTGCGCGCTCTCGACCGGTCGGCCTGAGCCGTAGATACGACCGGAAACGGGCGGTCGGCGCGCCCCGGCCGCCCGTATGCCGAGACCCCGAAACTTTCCTCACCCCTCCCGCCGTACGGTGGGACGCAACATCAGCACACTTAGGAGAAACCCAGTGGCCGAGCTGTTCTACGACGACGACGCCGACCTGTCCATCATCCAGGGCCGCAAGGTCGCGGTCATCGGCTACGGAAGCCAGGGCCACGCCCACGCGCTGTCCCTGCGCGACTCCGGCGTCGACGTCCGTGTCGGCCTGCACGAGGGCTCCAAGTCCAAGGCGAAGGCCGAGGAGCAGGGCCTGCGCGTCGTCACCCCCGCCGAGGCCGCCGCCGAGGCCGACGTCATCATGATCCTGGTCCCGGACCCGATCCAGGCCAAGGTCTACGAGGAGTCCATCAAGGACAACCTGAAGGACGGCGACGCGCTGTTCTTCGGCCACGGCTTCAACATCCGCTTCGGCTTCATCCAGCCCCCGGCCGGCGTCGACGTCTGCATGGTCGCCCCGAAGGGCCCGGGCCACCTGGTCCGCCGCCAGTACGAGGAGGGCCGCGGCGTTCCCTGCATCGCCGCCGTCGAGCAGGACGCCACCGGCAACGCCTTCGCGCTCGCCCTCTCCTACGCCAAGGGCATCGGCGGCACCCGCGCCGGCGTCATCAAGACGACCTTCACCGAGGAGACCGAGACCGACCTGTTCGGTGAGCAGGCCGTCCTCTGCGGTGGCGCGTCCGCGCTGGTCAAGGCGGGCTTCGAGACCCTGGTCGAGGCCGGCTACCAGCCGGAGATCGCGTACTTCGAGTGCCTCCACGAGCTCAAGCTGATCGTGGACCTCATGTACGAGGGCGGCCTGGAGAAGATGCGCTGGTCCATCTCCGAGACCGCCGAGTGGGGCGACTACGTCACCGGCCCGCGCATCATCACCGACGCCACCAAGGCCGAGATGAAGAAGGTCCTGGGCGAGATCCAGGACGGCACCTTCGCCAACAACTGGATGAAGGAGTACGAGTCCGGTCTGCCGAAGTACAACGAGTACAAGAAGGCCGACTCCGACCACGTCCTGGAGACCACCGGCAAGAAGCTGCGCAAGCTGATGAGCTGGGTCGACAACGAGGACTGAGTCCCGCACGGCACAGGGCCGCTCCGCATCGGGGCGGCCCTGTTTCTTCGCCCGCTTCGCGGCCCGTCCAGGGCTGTATCCAACTCGTCCACCCACGGATGAGTGATCCTTCCGCCGAGGTGGAAAACGGCGCCCGGCAACCGCCACTACACTGCACAGAAACGCGTCAGGCCCACAGCGTCGTGCGTCTTCCACGCGGCTAAGCGACTCCGAGTAAGTGCAGGCACGCGGGAACGCACCCGCACTTCCCCGGCGCCGCTCCCCTCCACCGCCTGCGGCCGTCGGGACGGCCGTCCGCATTGGGACTTGTGAGGACTCACGTGAGCACTGCGTCTCCGAAACCCGTCGTACTCATCGCTGAAGAGCTGTCGCCCGCCACCGTCGACGCGCTGGGGCCGGACTTCGAGATCCGGCACTGCAACGGAGCAGACCGAGCCGAGCTGCTCCCGGCCATCGCCGAGGTGGACGCCATCCTGATCCGTTCCGCGACGAAGGTCGATGCCGAGGCCATCGCCGCCGCGAACAAGCTGAAGGTCGTCGCACGAGCCGGCGTCGGCCTCGACAACGTCGACGTCTCCGCCGCCACCAAGGCCGGCGTGATGGTCGTCAACGCCCCCACCTCCAATATCGTCACCGCCGCCGAGCTCGCCTGCGGCCTGCTCGTCGCCACCGCCCGCAACATCCCGCAGGCGAACGGCGCCCTCAAGAACGGCGAGTGGAAGCGCTCCAAGTACACGGGCGTCGAGCTGGCCGAGAAGACCCTCGGTGTCGTCGGCCTGGGCCGCATCGGCGCGCTGGTCGCCCAGCGCATGTCCGCGTTCGGCATGAAGATCGTCGCGTACGACCCCTACGTGCAGCCCGCGCGGGCCGCCCAGATGGGCGTGAAGGTCCTGTCCCTCGACGAGCTGCTCGAGGTCTCGGACTTCATCACCGTCCACCTGCCGAAGACGCCCGAGACCGTCGGTCTGATCGGTGACGAGGCGCTGCACAAGGTCAAGCCGTCGGTCCGCATCGTCAACGCAGCGCGCGGCGGCATCGTCGACGAGGAGGCGCTGTACTCGGCGCTCAAGGAGGGCCGCGTCGCCGGCGCCGGCCTCGACGTCTACGCGAAGGAGCCCTGCACGGACTCCCCGCTGTTCCAGTTCGACCAGGTCGTGTGCACCCCGCACCTCGGCGCTTCGACGGACGAGGCGCAGGAGAAGGCGGGCATCGCGGTCGCCAAATCGGTTCGCCTCGCGCTCGCCGGTGAGCTCGTGCCGGACGCGGTCAACGTCCAGGGCGGCGTGATCGCCGAGGACGTCAAGCCGGGTCTGCCGCTGGCCGAGAAGCTCGGCCGCATCTTCACCGCTCTCGCGGGCGAGGTCGCTGCCCGTCTGGACGTCGAGGTGTACGGCGAGATCACCCAGCACGACGTCAAGGTGCTCGAGCTCAGCGCGCTCAAGGGCGTGTTCGAGGACGTCGTCGACGAGACCGTGTCGTACGTCAACGCGCCGCTGTTCGCGCAGGAGCGCGGCGTCGAGGTCCGCCTGACGACGAGCAGCGAGTCGCCCGACCACCGCAACGTCGTGACGGTGCGCGGCACCCTCTCGGGCGGCGAGGAGGTCTCGGTCTCCGGCACGCTGGCCGGGCCCAAGCACCTCCAGAAGATCGTGGCGATCGGCGACTACGACGTGGACCTGGCGCTCGCCGAGCACATGGTCGTCCTGCGCTACACCGACCGGCCGGGCGTCGTCGGCACGGTCGGCCGCATCCTCGGCGAGGCGGGCATCAACATCGCGGGCATGCAGGTGTCCCGCCACGATGTCGGCGGTGAGGCCCTGGCGGTCCTCACCGTGGACGACACGGTGCCGCAGTCGGTGCTCAGCGAGGTTGCCGAGGAGATCGGTGCGACGTCGTCGCGGTCGGTGAACCTCGTGGACTGAGGTTCGCCGCGGAGCGTTTCGGGGCCCTGGTCACCTTGCGGTGGCCGGGGCCCCGTTTTCTTCCCCCACCCCGCGAAAATTCAGCCCGTCCGGCGCTTGAGGACGAGGCGGCGCAGCCGCCGATCAACGGGGTCCAGGGGGCGGAGCCCCATGGGTACGGGAAGGGGCGGGGTGGGGGATTCAATCGCCTACCAGCCTCACACCGGCACCGTCTCCTCCTCGGGCGCCGGAGCCCCGCCATCCCGCACCCGCACCCGGCGAAGCACAGCCGCCGCCAAGCCCGCCGCACCAAGCAAAAGCACAGTCGCCGCAACCGCCGCCGCCTGCATCCCACTGGTGAAGGCCTCCCGGGCCGCGGAAACCAGGGCGTCGTCGGCCCGCCCGGGAAGCTGCACCGCGACGGCCAACGCGCCGCCGAGCGTCTCGTGCGCCGCGGCGGGCGCGCCGTCCGGGACGCCATGACGGTAGACCGCGGTGCCGATGGACCCCAGGAGGGCCATCCCGAGCGCGCCGCCGAACTCCTGCCCGGTCTCCAGGAGTGAGGAGGCGGCGCCCGCCTTCTCGACGGGTGCGGTGCCCAGCGCCAGATCGGTCAGCTGGGACATCACGGTGACGATCCCGGAGGCGAGGACGCCCGCCCCGGCGAGCACCAGCCACAGCGAGTCCGTACCGGCGAGGGCCAGCAGGCCGTATCCGCACGCGGCGGTCATGAAGCCCGCCGAGACGACATGGGCGCGGTGCACACCGCGCTGCACCAACTGCGCGGCCACGGGCGCGGCGAAGCCGATCAGGACCGAGGGGAGCAGCGCCCACAGCGCGGCCTCCATCGCGCTCTTGCCGAGCACCGACTGCAGATACTGCGTGGTGAAGTACGCCGAACCCATCATTCCGAACGCGGCGACCAGGTTCAGGACGACGGCGGAGCCGAAGCCCTGCCCGCCGAACAGCGCGGGAGAGATCATCGGTGACGCGGAGGTGCGCTGGCGGCGTACGAAGAGGGCGGTGAAGACGAGGCCCACGGCGAGGGACAGGACGTAAAGCGGCTCGAAGCCCTCGGACGGGATCTCCTTGAGCCCGTAGATCACCGGCAGTACGGCGGCCATCGACAGCGGCACGCTCAGCAGATCGAAGCGGCCGGGCTCGGGGTTCCTGGACTCCGGGAGCAGGATCGGGCCGGTCACCAGCAGGAGCGCCATCGCCGGCAGGTTGACCAGGAAGACCGAGCCCCACCAGAAGTGCTCGACGAGGACGCCGCTCATCACCGAACCCAGTGCGACACCCCCGGTCATCACGGCGGACCAGATGCCGATGGCCTTCGTGCGCTGGGCCGGGTCGGTGAACATCGTGCGGACGAGCGCCATCGTGGACGGCATCAGGGTCGCGCCGCCGATGCCGAGGACCGCGCGGGCCGCGATCAGGGTCTCGGCGCTGTCGGCGTACGCGGCGACAAGTGAGGCCGCGCCGAAGGCCGCGGCGCCCAGCAGTAGCAGCCTGCGCCGGCCGATGCGGTCGCCGAGCGAGCCCATCGTCATCAGCAGGCCGGCGAGGACGAAGCCGTAGATGTCGAAGATCCACAGCTGTTGGGTGCCGCTGGGCTCGAGGTCGGCGCTGATCGCCGGGACCGCGAAGTAGAGGACGGATACGTCCATGGAGACCAGCAGCAGCGGAAGCATCAGGACGGTGAGAGCGGTCCATTCGCGGCGCCCTGCGCGGGAGTTGGTGACCGGGGCGGTGCCCGTCGGGTTCGTCATGGGCAGGACTGTACGCACGTCTTATACGTCTGTCTAGGACGCTCGTATAAGACGTGAGTATAGGACGGTTGTCTGTACCGGCGATAGGGTGGGGCGCATGGGACACCGCGAGGATCTGCTCGAAGGCGCGAAGCGATGCCTGCTGGAGAAGGGCTTTTCGCGCACGACGGCGCGCGACATCGTCAAGGAGTCCGGGACCAACCTGGGGTCGATCGGCTACCACTACGGATCGAAGGACGCCCTGCTCGCGCAGGCCTTCATCGCGCTGGTCGAGGACGTCGGCGACTCCTTCGGCGAGGAGGCGCTGGCCGGCGACGGCGTGGCTCCCGCGGGCTCGCTGGAACGCTTCCAGGAGATGTGGGGCAACGTCATCCGCACGTTCCCCGAATCCCGTGCCATCTGGATGCTCAACCTCGAGTTCATCCTTCAGGCCGACCGCATGCCGGAGGCGCACGAGATCGTGAAGAAGGCGCTGCAGTACGGGCGGTCGGGTCTTGTCCCGATGTTCAGCGGCCGCCCCGAGGACGAACTCGACGACGAGACCGTGAACTCGGAGGGCCGCTTGTACCACACGATCCTCTGTGGCCTCCTGGTGCAGTGGCTCTTCGATCCGGAGTCGGCAACGGACGCCGGACAACTCACCGAGGGGCTGCGCCGGGTGATCGAGGCGGCGTCGAAGGCACCGGCGGGTCGGGGGACGGAGCACAGCTGACGCGTAGGGGGCACGGCGTCAGCGCTCGTCGACGATCCGCCCGTCCCGCATCTCGACGACCCGGTCGGAGAAGTGCCGTACGACGGCCATGTCGTGGCAGATGAAGAGATAGCCGAGGCCGAGGCGTTCCTGCAGGTCGGCGAGGAGGTTCAGGACGCCGGCGCGGAGTGACGGGTCGAGTGCCGAGACCGGTTCGTCGAGGACGAGCAGCCTGGGGTCGCCCGCGAGCGCGCGTGCGATGCCCGCGCGCTGGCACTGGCCGCCGGACAGCTCGTGCGGCCGCCGGTCGCCGTAGGCCGGGTCGAGCCCGACCAGATCGAGCAGCTCGGCGACCCGGGCGGGACCGGCCATGCGGTCCCACCGGCCCTGGACCCGCAGGGGTTCCGCCACGGCGTCCCGGATACGGCACCGGGGGCTGAGGGATCCGTACGGGTCCTGGAACACCGGCTGCATCGCCGGGCGCAGCGGCCGCAGGGCGCGCTCGTCCAGGGCCGTGAGCTCCCGGCCGTCGAACCACACCTCCCCGCCGTCGGGCCGGTGCAGTTGCAGCACGGCGGCGGCCGTCGACGACTTGCCGCAGCCCGAGGGCCCGACCAGGGCGAGGGTTTCACCGGCGGCCAAGTCGAACGACACATGGTCGACGGCGACGAACGATCCGTAGCGGACGACCAGGTCGCGCACGTCCAGCAGGGCGCTTGCGGGGCTCACACATTCTCCAGGAACAACTCGGCGGGGCGGTCCGGCAGTTCACTCCACCGGTGGCAGGCCACCTCGCGTTCGCCGTCGCCGAGGCGCTGCGGCTCGGGCAGCTCCGTACGACAGCGGTCGTCGTCGGCGAGTTCGGCCGGTTCGGCCGGTTCGGCCGGTTCGGCCGGTTCGGCCGGTTCGGCCCGCCTGGCCAGGGGGCAGCGCGGCGCGAAGGCGCAGCCGGGCAGCAGTTCGGCGAGCGTGGGCGGGGCTCCGGCGATCGACGGGAGACGGCGGCCGGCGACCGGGCCGCCTCGTGCACGACCCGGCAGCGGTTCCGCCGAGGGCAGAGCCGGGGAGAGGTCCGGGGGGAGGGAGGCGAGCAGTCCGGCGGTGTACGGGGCCCGGGGCCGGGCGAACACCTCGTCCACCGGACCCGATTCGACGGCCCTGCCCGCGTACATCACCAGCATCCGGTCGGCGTGCTCCTCGACGGCCGCGAGGTCATGGGTGACCAGGACGAGGGACGCGCCCGTCTCCTCGCGCCGCCGGGCCAGCAGTTCGAGTACATGCCGCTGGGTGCCGGGGTCGAGGGCGGTGGTGGGTTCGTCGGCCACCACGAGCTCCGGTTCGTTGATCATGGCCATCGCGATGACGGCACGCTGGCGCATACCCCCGGAGAACTCGTGAGGATACGCACGCGCCCTGCGCCCCGCGTCCGCGATCCCGACCTGCTCCAGCGCCGCGACGGCCCTGGCCCGCGCCTCCTTGCGCGAGACGCGGCGCACGGACCGCACGGCGGCGGCGAGTTGGTCGCCGACCGCGTGGACGGGCGACAGCGCGGACAGGGCGTCCTGCGGGACGAGCGCGATCCGACGCCCCCACAGCCCGGCGTACACCTGGCGGCGCGCACCGACGAGCTCGGTCTCGCCGCGCAGCCGGGCGCTTCCCGCCGCCGTCGCCCCGCGCGGCAGCATGCCGAGCAGAGCGCGAGCGGTCAGGGACTTTCCAGCGCCCGACTCGCCCACGATCGCGAGGACTTCGCCGTCGCGCACGTCGAAGGAGAGTCCACGTACTGCATCAACCGGCCCGATGGCGATCCGCAGGTCGCGCACCGACAGCAGGGGATCAGCGGGGTGCAAGGGAGGTCTCCTTCCGCGTTCGGGAAAGCGTGGTGAGGCCGCGGTGGGCCCCGGAGCCGCGGACTCCCGCCCACCGCGGGAACAGGGGGTTGCGGGCCCGGCCCGGGCGGGCGCTCCCATACCCCCCGTACGCCGCCAGCGACACCGCCAGTCCCGCGAGCACGGCCAGCGCGGCCGCCGGGGCCAGGGCCGCCCACGGGGCGCGCTCCACATAGGCGCGGGACTCGTCCAGCAGCAGGCCCCACTCCGGGGCGGGCGGCTGCGCGCCGAGTCCCAGGAAGCCGAGCGAGGCGAGGGCCAGCGCGATACCGGGCAGGCGCAGGACCGCGTGGCGGGCCACCGGAGCGGCCACCGAGGGCAGGACGTGCCGGGTGAGGATCCACACCGGGGTCGCGCCGATCGCCTTCTGGGCGGTGAGGAACGCGGAGGCGCGTACCTCCTGGACAAGCGCCGCCGCGTGCGCGGCCAGCGGCGGCCAGGAGATGAGAGCGACCGCCAGCGAGGCACCGCCCGTGCCGGGACCGAGCACCGCGGCGACCAGGATGCCGACGATCACCGGCGGCAGGGCGTTGGCGATGTCCGACGCACCCGCGGTGAACAGCGGCAGAAACCCGAGGCACAGCGCCAGCAGAAAGCTGGCCAGGCAGACGGCGGCCGCCGTGCCGACCGTCGAGGCCGCACCGTGCCCCAGCCGCGCCAGCACATCGCGCCCGAGACCGTCCGTGCCCAGCGGATGCGCCCAGGACGGCGAGGCCAGCCGGGCTGCCGTGTCCACCGTGTACGGGTCGCGCAGCAGCCCCCAGCCGACAGCCGTCACGAGGACCGCCGCGAGGACGACCGGCACCACCGGGTGCACGCGCACCGGCCGTGCCGCGGGCAGCGTGAGCCCCGCGTCGCGCAGCGCGGGCCCGAGCAGCCGGCGCCGCAGCAGCGTGGCCGCCGCCCCCGCCGCCAGGCCCAGCGCGAGCAGCGCCAGCACCGCGCCCTGGAGGAGTGGCAGATCCTGCGACTTGGCCGCGCCGAGCGCCGTACGGCCGATGCCGGGCACCGCGAACACGGTCTCGACGGCGACCGCGCCACCGGTCAGACCGACGGCGACCATCCCGAACTGCGGGACCAGCGGCGGCAGTACGCGCCGCAGCGCCGCCGCCGCAATCCGGGCGCGGCTCCCGCCCGAGCCGCGCCACAGCTCCGCCCAGCGCTCCTCGAGCACGGCGGGCAGCGCGTCCGCGACCAACCGCCCGAGCAGCCCGCCGGCCGGCACCCCGAGCGCGACGGCGGGCAGCACCATGTACGCAGGCCCCTGCCAGCCGGACGTCGGCAGCCAGCCGAGCCAGACCCCGCAGACGACAAGCGCCACGGTCGCCAGCAGGAATTCGGGCATCGCGGCGAGCATCGCGGCGAAGGCGCCCGCCGTGCCCCGGCCGCGTACCAGGACGGGCGCCACCAGCACGGCCCCGACCAGCAGCGCCACCGCCAGCGAGGCGCCCATCAGGCCGAGTGAGACCTGCAGCCCGGCGACCACGGACGGCAGCACGTCGGTGCCCGACACCCATGACGTGCCGAGATCGCCGCGCAGCAACCCGGCCGCCCAACTACCCAGCAGGCGAAGAGGGCCCGCGTCCAGCCCGAGGTCCGCGCGGATCGAGTTCAGCGCCTCCGCCGTGGCCTCCTGCTCGGCGGACCGGGCCCGCAGCACCGTCAGCGCCGGGTCCCTGCCGGACAGCCAGGGCAGCAGCCCCACCGTGGCGATCACGAGGCCGAGGCAGACCACACGGGTGATTCCGGCCCGCACCTTCGGCCCCGCGCCTGCGCTGGCCCACGCGCTCAGCCGGGTCCACGCGACGAGCCGCGCCCGCACACCCGACCACGCGGTACGTGCGCCGGCCCGGCTCCGCGCGCGGGCCCTCGTGTCCGGTGCGTCCTTCACTTGCGGTACGTGTCGACGGTGATCAGCTCGCGCTCGCGCGGATCGTGCGCTACGTCCACGACGCCCGCCGCATCACCCTGGATCACCCGCTCGTGCAGCATCGGTACGGCGGCGTCCGTGGCCAGCACCGAGGCCTCCGCCTCCATGATCGCCCGGCGGCGTGCGTCGCCCGCCTTCGTGTCCGCTGCCTTCTTCAGCGCCTTGTCGACGACCGCATCGGCGAGCTGCGAGATGTTGAAGGAACCGTCCGTGGCGAAGTCGCTGTAGAAATACGCGGCCGGGTCACCGGAGTCGAGCACGGTCGCCCGCGACAGGATGAACGCGTCGAACTCGCCCGCCAGCGCGTCGGATTCGATGTTCGCGTACTCGCGGACGTCCAGCTTCACCTTGAACCCGGCCTTCTGGAGCTGCTGCTGCAGGGTCTGGGCGACCTCGGGCAGCTCGGCGCGGTCGGTGAAGGTGCCGATGGTGATCGTGGCGCCCTCCGGGTCATCCGCCTTGGCCCGCTGCACCTTCTGGTCGCGCAGGTCGGCCGCCCACGGCAGCGCGGGTCCGAGCAGCCCCTCGGCGACGTCCGCCCGCCCCTCGTACACGCCCTTGACGATCGTCTTCGCATCGATCGCCTCGCGCGCGGCCGCCCTCATCCCCGCGTCCTCGAAGACGCCCTTCTCCGTGTTGAGGTAGAGGGTGTTGGTGCGCGGCATCGGCACCTCGGTGATCAGATCCTGGTCGATCAGCGCGGCCTGCGAGACCGGTACGGCCTCGACCACGTCGGCCTCGCCGCTGCGCAGGGCGGCGGCGCGTGCGGTGCCGTCCGGCACGAACTTCACGTCGATGCCGGGCGCCTTGGCCTTGCCGCCCCAGTAGCCGTCGTACCGGTCGAGAGTCGCGGACGCGGTGCCGTTGACCTGCGTGAGCTCGAAGGCCCCGGTGCCGGCGCCGACCGGGTTGACGGTCTTCCCCTTGTACGCCTTCGCCGACAGGATCGACAGCTGAGGGGAGCTCAGCCGCTGCGGTACGAGCGGGTCCTCGGTGCCGGTCGTGACGGCGACAGTGTCGCCCTCGGCCTTCACCGTCAGCTCGACGCCGTCGAGGATGCGCGGCTTGGGCGACGCGGTGGCGGCCACGGTCAGCGACCGCACGACGGACTGCGCGGTGAGCTTGGTGCCGTCGTGGAAGGTGACGCCGTCACGGATGGTGAAGGTCCACGTCTTCCCCGACTGCTTCCATTCGGTGGCGAGGGCGGGCTCTGCGTCCCCGTCCTCGTCGAGCGTGACCAGCGTCTCCGCGGTGGACCAGCGGGACAGCTTGAACGCGTCGTCCGAGAGCGGGGAGAGGCCGGAGCGCGGCGGAAGCATCATCGCGACGCGTATGCGCTTGCCGCCGTCCTCGCCGTCCGCCGACGCCTGTCCGGAGCCGGGGGAGGCGAAGCATCCGGTGAGCAGCGCGGCCGTGGGGATGAGGGCGGCGGCGGGCAGGAGACGGGCTGGCAGGCGCACTTGGGTGGACCCTTCCCGGTAAGGAGGTAAAAGGGCGGTCAAGACGGGCAGACCGTAACACGATGACAATCATTTTCACTAACGGGGGTGGCTCAAGTGGGGAGCGGGCGGCACCTTTTGCGCTAGAGCCGCGAAGCCTTCAGCGCCATGTGCAGCAGCAGCCGGTCCTCGCCGTCGTCCAGGTCGAGGCCCGTGAGCTGCTCGACCCGCGACAGGCGGTAGTAGAGCGTCTGCCGGTGGATGCCCAGCTCGGCTGCCGTGCGGCCGGCCTGGCCCGCGCAGTCCAGGAACACCTCGGCGGTGCGGGCCAGTTCGCGGTGGGACGGCTCCAGCAGGGGACCTACGACGGGATCGTGCACCGCCTCCGACGGCAGCGCGGTCAGCAGCCGGTACGGGCCGATGGACGCCCACGTGGCGACCGGCCCGAGCCGGGGCTCGGCCAGGGCCGCCCGTGCCGCCGCCGACGCCTCCCGCCAGGCGGCGTCCAGCTCGCCGAGACCGCGCCGGGCGTCGGCAACACCGGCCGCGGCACCTGCCCCTTCGTTCGAAATCTTGCCGAGCAATCCGGACGCGGCCGTCAGGGCAGGGGCGAGTATGTCCGGCGAACGAAGGCGCATCAGCAGAGCGATGCACTGGCCGCCCGCCATTGCCCCCGGTGCAGGGGAGGTGCCCCTGGCTCCCCACGGCACCGTGCACAGGGCCGTCGCACCCGGTACCGAGCGGACCGATGGGGCCTCGGCCGGGTCGGCGGAGGGCCAGGGCGCCACGCACACCACCGCGTGGAGGGCTTCGGCCCGTTCCCCCAGCGCCGTACGCAGTGCCGCCACGGCCATGTCGCGC
This sequence comes from Streptomyces himalayensis subsp. himalayensis, assembly GCF_013778455.1. GTDB lineage: Bacteria > Actinomycetota > Actinomycetes > Streptomycetales > Streptomycetaceae > Streptomyces > Streptomyces himalayensis. Next base: position 569,823 of record NZ_JACEHE010000001.1, read on the forward strand.
TGCCAGCCGCGCTCGGCGGTCAGCACCGCACGGAACTCCCGGGTCAGATCCGCACCGGCCTGCACCTCGTCGGCGAGCAGCGCGCCGATGCGCGCCGCCACCTCCATCGCGGCGGACAACTGCTCCACGCCCGGGCCGGGTTCGGCGTCCAGCAGCCATACGTATCCCAGGACGACCCCCCGGTGGCGCACCGGAAGGCAGATGCGGCCGCGGTGGACGCCCGCCTCCGGGGCGGGCGGGATGCGCACAGGACCCGTGGCCCGCGCGATGCCGAACCCCTCGAACCAGGAGCGGACCGCCGGGGTGGAGCGGCGCGTGAGGATCGAGCGGGTACGGACAGGGTCCATCGCGGAGTCGTCGTCGCTGTCGTGGGCGCCGAAGGCGATCAGGGCGAAGTCCCGGTTCTCGAGCGTCGCGGGGGCGCCGAGCAGCGCCGAGATCTCATCGACCAGTTCCTGGTAGTCGCCCTTCATCCGGGCATTCTCGCGCATTTCGCGAACGTTTCAGACATCTGTCTGAGATCTCGGCCACGGATGCGTGACAGCTGTCGATGGCCGACGATCGGAGGGATCCTTAGGTTTCACGGTGGTTCTCCGTGCCGTACCTGGAACGTTGGGGTTCATTGCCCCTCTTTCCGGTATGCGGCCTTTTCTTAACTTTCCGTGGAGGTGCCCCGTGCTGGGTCCCGTGATCCTCGCCGCCTCGCGCAGCGACAAGATGCGCCGCTTCGTATCGTCGGCCCCGGGCACCAAACAGGTCGTCGACCGGTTCATCGCCGGCGAGACCGTCGACGACGTACTCCCGGTCGTCCAGGACGCCGCCGCCAAGGGCCTCGAGGTCACCCTCGACGTCGTCGGCGAGGACATCACGACGCGCGAGCAGGCCGCCGCCGCCCGCGACGCTTACCTGGAGCTGATCGACCGCCTCAGGGACCTCGGGCTCGGCACCAGGGCCGAGATGTCGGTGAAGCTGTCGATGTTCGGCCAGGCGCTGGAAGGCGGCCACGAGCTGGCGCTCGCCAACGTCCGCCCGGTCGTCGAGGCCGCCGCAGCGATCGGCACCACCGTCACTCTGGACGCCGAGGACCACACCACCCTCGACTCGATGTTCGCCATCCACGAGGAGCTGCGGAAGGACTTCCCGGGCACGGGCTGCGTCATCCAGTCCTACCTGTTCCGCACCGAGGACGACGCCCGCCGCCTCGCGGCGTCCGGCAGCCGCGTCCGCCTGGTGAAGGGCGCGTACAAGGAGCCCGCCTCCGTCGCGTTCCAGGACAAGGCGGAGATCGACAAGGCGTACGTCCGGGTCCTGAAGATCCTGATGGAGGGCGAGGGCTACCCGATGATCGGGACCCACGACCCGCGCATCATCTCCATCGCACAGGAGCTCGCGCGCCGCGCAGGGCGCAAGCTGGACGAGTACGAGTTCCAGATGCTGTACGGGATCCGCAGCGACGAGCACCTGCGGCTCGCCGCCGAGGGCCACCGGATGCGCGTCTACACCGCCTACGGCACCGACTGGTACGGCTACTTCATGCGGCGCCTCGCGGAGAAGCCGGCCAACCTGCTCTTCTTCGTCCGCTCGATGATCACCAAGAACTGATCAGGGCAGATCCCACCCACCACTCAAAAAGGAGTAACGGAACTCATGGACGCTGTGACCCAGGTCCCCGCTCCCGTCAACGAGCCGGTGCACGGCTACGCCCCCGGTTCGCCCGAGCGCGCCCGGCTCGAGGTGAAGCTCAAGGAGCTCGCCGAGAACCCGATCGACCTGCCCTGCACCATCGGCGGCGAGAAGCGTATGGGCGGCGGCGAGCCCTTCCAGGTCGTGCAGCCGCACAACCACAAGGCCGTCCTCGGCACGTACCGCAACGCCACGCAAGCGGACGCGCAGGACGCGATCGACGCCGCGCTGGCCGCCGCCCCGGCCTGGCGCGCCATGTCCTTCGACGACCGTGCCGCGATCATCCTGCGCGCCGCCGACCTGCTGGCCGGCCCGTGGCGCGAGACGCTGGCCGCCTCCACGATGCTCGGCCAGTCGAAGACCGCCCAGCAGGCCGAGATCGACACCCCGTGCGAGCTGATCGACTTCTGGCGCTTCAACGTCAAGTACGCCCGTGACCTGCTCGCCGAGCAGCCCCCGGCCAACTCGCCGGGTGTGTGGAACCGCCTGGACCACCGGCCGCTGGAGGGCTTCGTCTACGCGATCACGCCGTTCAACTTCTCGGCGATCGCGGGCAACCTGCCGACGGCCCCCGCGCTGATGGGCAATGTCGTCGTCTGGAAGCCCTCCCCGACCCAGACCCACGCCGCCGTGCTGCTCATGCAGCTCCTGGAGGAGGCCGGGCTGCCCAAGGGCGTCATCAACCTCGTCACCGGCGACGGCATCGAGGTCTCCAAGGTCGCGCTCGAGCACCGCGACCTCGCGGGCATCCACTTCACGGGCTCGACCAAGACCTTCCAGTACCTGTGGAAGACGGTCGGCAACAACATCGAGAAGTACCGCTCGTACCCGCGCATCGTCGGCGAGACCGGCGGCAAGGACTTCGTGGTCGCGCACCCGAGCGCCGACCGCGCTGTCCTGAAGACCGCGCTGACCCGCGGCGCCTTCGAGTACCAGGGCCAGAAGTGCTCCGCCACCTCGCGTGCGTACGTCCCGGCCTCCATCTGGAACTCCGGTTTCAAGGAGGAGTTCGCGGCCGAGGTCGACGGCCTCACCATGGGTGACGTCACCGATCTGTCGCACTTCATCGGCGCCGTCATCGACGAGCGGGCCTTCGCCAAGAACAAGGCGGCGATCGACCGCGCCAAGGCCGACGACACCTGCACGATCGTGGCCGGCGGCACGTACGACGACTCGGTCGGCTACTTCGTCCGCCCGACCGTCGTGGAGTGCACCGACCCGGAGAACGAGGTCTTCACGACCGAGTACTTCGGCCCGTTCCTCGCCGTCCACGTGTACGAGGACGACAAGTACGAGGAGATGCTGACCCAGATGGAGTCGGTGTCCGCCTACGCGCTCACGGGCTCGGTCATCGCGAAGGACCGCGCCGCCGTCGCGTACACGATGGACAAGCTCCGCTACGCCGCGGGGAACTTCTACATCAACGACAAGTCGACCGGCGCCGTCGTCGGCCAGCAGCCCTTCGGCGGCGGCCGCGCGTCCGGCACGAACGACAAGGCGGGCGCCCCGCAGAACCTGATGCGCTGGACGCTGACCCGCGCCATCAAGGAGACGCTGGTCCCGCCGACGGACTACCCGTACCCGCACATGGGCTGAGCACCTGGGCTGAGCACCTGGACTGGGGACCTGGGCTGGGGGCCTGTGCGACACCACAGGCGACCGCTCCGGCAGCCGACCGCCCCCGCTCTCGAGTTCCGGCTCGACAGCGGGGGCGGTGGCGTTTTCCGGTGCCGGCCCGCGTCAGTCGTCGCAGGCCGTACGACCCGCGTACCACCGGCAGGCGATCGCCGCGAATCCGCCGTCCGTCACGACCGGCACGGAGAGGGTGTCGCCGCCGCTGACGACATGGGGTTCGCGGACGAGGCCGGACGGGCCGTCCGTCACGGTCTCCACCAGCCAGCGGCCCGCGCCCAGGCGCATGGGCACGTCCACGGTGTGGGCCGCGCCGGCGAACGTACCGCCGATGAACCAGCGGCCGTCGGCCGCCCGCCTGGCCAGGACCGCGGAGACCCCGGGATCGCCGGTGAGCAGCCGCGTCTCCTCCCAGGCCGCGGGGATCTGCTCCAGATAGCGCCGTGCCTCAGGACGGGCGTCGTACGACTCCGGGGTCCCGGCGAGGTTCTGGATGCCGGACTCGTAGAGCACCGAGAGGCCCAGCTCGCCGGCGTCCGAGCCGACGTTCGGCCGGTAGGGGCGGTGGAACGCGCCCGGCGTGAAGTCCATCGAGCCGATGACGTTGCGGGTGAAGGGCAGGGCTGCCAGGTGCTCGGCCGTGTTGGTGCGCTTCTCCTCGCCGCCGACGCCCTCGAACGTCAGGACGTGCGGCCAGGTGCGCTGGATGCCCTTCGGGATCGTCGAGCCATGGAAGTTGACCATCAGATGGTGATCCGCGGTGGACTGGAGCACCTCGTCGTACCAGCGCATACGGTCCTGGGACTCGGAGTCCATGAAGTCGATCTTGACGCCCTCGACTCCCCACTTCTCCAGCGTGGACAGCCACTTCTCGCGCTCGACCGGGTCGGTGAGCAGGGTGTAGTGCAGCCAGACGTGGATGCCGACGCCGCGGTCGGCGGCATAGCGGACCAGCTCCGGTATCCAGCTGGTGCGCTGCCAGTCCGGGTCGATGACGTCCCACTGGTCGGGCAGGAAGTACCAGCCCGCGTCCACGACCTCGTACGGCCAGCCGCGTTCGGCCGCGTAGTCCACGTACTTCCTCTGCGCCTCCAGGCTGACCCCGGCTTCCTTGCCGCCCGCGAGCCACGTCCACAGCGCGGGGCCCGGCCTGACCCACGAGGTGTCGCGGATCCGGGACGCGGGCGCGAGATCGTCGGTGAACGTCGACTCGGTGACCGTCGCCAGATCGCCGGTGACGATCGCCCGCCAGGGGGTGGTGAGTGTGCCGCCCGACACCTCGACGGGCTCGTCGTTCCAGAGGGCGACGCGGTACGTGGAGGAGCCGGCGTCATGGGTGAGGCGGGCGCCCGCGTAGCTGCCGGTGAGATCCGACTCGGCGACCAGCGCATAGCCGCCGGCCGTCCTGAACAGGGCCTGCATCATGTACGAGCCGGTCGGCGCCGCGGCGGCCCCGTACCGGGTGAACCGCAGCTCGTTGTCCGGCCGGTAGGGGCCGATCACGGCATCCGAGCCGGTGGGCAGCGTGAAGGCTGACGCCTCACGCAGCACATCGCCGGTGGTGCCGGTGTCCGGCAGGACGTAGCGGTAGGCGACGCCGTCGGCGGCGGCGCGGACGACGAGGTCGAGGCGAGCGCCGCCCGTGCCGCGGAAGCTGAAGCGGGACTCCGCCATCTTGACGTTGCGTATGCGGGACTTGCCCGTCGCGGCCTCGTACCGTTCGGTGATCGTGCGGTCCGAGCGGCCGGTGAGACTCAACCCGCCGGAGAGATCGACGTTTTCGGTGACCAGGCCGACCGGCGACGGCTCGATCACGGTCCGGCCGTCGCGTCTCACCGCGAGGGTGGGGCGCCCGTCGTCCGCGTCCAGTCCGACCACGGCCGTTGGGCCGTCGTGCGCCGAGACCTCCCATGACGCGGTCTCGGCGCTGGCCGGCAGAGCCGTCGCGGCCGTGGCGAGCAGCGCGGAGCAAAGCGTCAACATCATGGCGCGGAAGCGTGCTTGGGCTGGCATGCGTAACCCTCCCTGTCATCACGCACAAATGGATTCATCGGATGACTGTGAGAGTGGAGGCGCCCTGAGGGGCTGTCAAGGAATCGCGCAGCGCTGAGTCGGACTGATTCATCGGACTGCTGATCTCGTGAGGGAGCTACGCGGGCCTGCGTGCCTGTGACGACGTTGGCTCCTCGTGGCAGCTGGGCCGGAACGCCGTAGGGTCCACTGACGGCCGCCGCGCGGCCGTCATGCGAGCGACCGTGCGGAGGCCGAAAACCGCCGGTCAGTGGCCGACGAGCATGCCTCAGGGGCGGGGTCCGTCTCAGATAGTAGGAAGTCCGAGTAATTGTGGAGACAGGCGCGCGGTCCTCCCTTAGTTTTGTAGGAGCCGAACGTCTCGCTCGATCCAGCGAATGGCGGTCGCGAGCCCGAGCACCGAGCAGGCAACCCCTGCGGCTCTTGGCCCGCCGCCCTTTCCGGCGCTTCGCAATCCCCCCACGCTTCCGAGCCGCGCAGCCGTTGGGCTGCTCCGAAGCTGTGTGATCTCAAGGAGTCGATCACCATGGCCACTGCGACGCCTGTCCGCCGAGTCCGCCGCGTCTCCCGTACGAGCGAAATCGAGCGCAAGAACGCCGCCGCCGCCCTGCAGCGAGCCCTCGACCGCAGGGACAACGGCGGCGAGACAGGTCACTGACCCCTGCCGGCTGATCAGTGACCTTCCTGGTCACTGGCCCGTGCTGCACGGGGGCCCGGGGGCTAGCCCCCGGGAGAGCGCAGTACCTCGAAGTAGTCGATGCGCTTGCCGCTCTCGGCGAGCGCGGAGACCTTGAGCCGCGCGTCCGCACCGGCCACCGCCTCCACCGCGAGGAACGAGAAGCCGGTGTACCGCACCCGGGACCACTCGACGGTGTCCGGGTCGGGCAGCCGTGACTTCGTCCAGTGGAAGGTGAGGACCGAGTCGCGGTCCTTCACCGCCCCCTCGTAGCTGTCCTCGACGCCAGCCGGGAAGCCGTACAGATCTTTGCCCGCGCCGCCCGCCGTGACGTACACGATGCCGTCGCGCGTCGGATCGGTCGACGCACCGACCGGCACGGGCCGCCCGACCTCGCCGTTCCTGATCGCGTCGGTCCGCTCGTACACATGGTTGTGCCCGTTGATCACCAGATCGACCTGGTGCTTCGTGAACAGCGGCAGCCACGCGTCCCGTACCCCGCCGTCCGAGGCGTGCGTGGACGTCGAGTACATGCAGTGGTGGAAGAACACCACGATGAAGTCCACGGACGGGGACGCGCGCAGCTCCCCGAGGCGCCGGTCCAGCCAGGCGGTCTGCCTGCCCTCCGTGTAGCCCTTGTTGGCGGGGATCTCGTACGAGACGTCGTTCGCGTCGAGCGCGACGACCCCGACGTTGCCGTAGACGAAGGAGTACACGCCCGGGGCGCTCTTCGGGTCGAAGCCGTTCTCCGGGAGCGACCAGCGGGCGGACTGGCCGCCGTAGCCGTTGGGGGAGTACCAGGCCTCCATGTCGTGGTTGCCGGTGGTCACCATCCAGGGCACCGACTTCGCGACCGACTCCGTCTGCGCGAGGAACTGGTCCCACACACGCGCGTCGTACGTGTCCGAGTCCTCACCGTGCCCCGTGGAGTCCGCGTAGCAGATGTCGCCCGCGTGCAGATGGAACGACGGGTTCTGGCCCAGGATCAGCTGGTCGTTGGCCAGGGCGTCATAGCTCACGCCCTGGTCGCCGAAGGCCGTGAACACGAACGTCTCCGGCGTCGCCGGCGCCGTGCGGAAGGAACCGAGCGTGGCCAGCCGCTCGGCACTCGCCGGGTCGAAGCCGTCGTGGCCGACGCCGTAGTAGTACGTCGTCCCGGGCTTCAGACCGTCCAGGGCAACGTGCAGGTAGTACTGGTCGACCGCAGGAAGCTTCGCCGACAGCGCCGGAGTGTGCAGATCCCGCACCTCGGCCTCGATCTTCTGGCCGAGCTCCCACGGCCTCAACCCCACGCGTACGTACGGGTTCCGGACCGCGAACGGCACCTGCCACGAGATCCGCATCTGCGTCTTCGGGTCGGCGCCGAAGGCCAGATGCCGCCCGAAGGGCGCCACCAGCGAGCCGTCCACCGTGACCGTCGCGGACCGCACCAGCGGCGCGGCGGAGGCGGCGCGGCTGCCGTACGCCGCCCCTGAGCTCCCGGCCAGCAGACCGAGCCCACCCGCCGCCCCGGCGGTGCCCGTCAGCACCCTCCGCCGCGTGAGTCTCGCCCGCAGATACTCGTGCTGCTCCGGCATGCTCATGCGCCGGGCGAGCTGCTCGGGGATGCCGACGTTGGGGGTGTCCATGGCGGACAACTTCCCAGCAACGGCCAACGGCGGCCAGTCTCCAGGGTTAACAAAGCCCGTCCGGCGTTTGAGGACGAGGCCGTCAAGGCCGATAAGGGGGTCTGGGGGCGAAGCCCCCGGGGGACGGGAAGGGAAGGGGCGGAGGGGGCGAAACAAACGCGCCGCGGCACCCACCGGTCCGGATTCTGGACGCGACGTGTCAAGGCATGGGACGAGGAGTAGGGTGCCGACATGTCTCGAAGCATCAATCTCGCAGTGATCCCCGGCGACGGCATCGGCCAGGAGGTCGTGGCCCAGGGTCTGAAGGTCCTCAACGCCGCGCTTCCGCAAGACGTGAAGCTCGAGACCAAGGAGTACGACTTCGGTGCCAAGCGCTACCACGCCACCGGTGAGACCCTCACCGACGCCGACCTCGACGCCCTGAAGCAGCACGACGCGATCCTGCTCGGTGCGATCGGCGACCCCTCGGTCCCGTCCGGCGTCCTGGAGCGCGGCTTCCTGCTCAAGCTCCGCTTCGCCTTCGACCACCACGTCAACCTGCGTCCCTCGAAGCTGCTCCCGGGTGTCGGCACGCCGCTGGCGGGCCAGCCGGAGATCGACTTCGTCGTGGTCCGCGAGGGCACCGAGGGCCCGTACACGGGCAACGGCGGCACGATCCGCAAGGGCACCCCGCACGCGGTCGCCACCGAGGTCTCCCTCAACACCGCCTTCGGCATCGAGCGCGTCGTCCGCGACGCCTACGCCCGCGCCCAGGCGCGCCCCCGCAAGAAGCTGGCCCTCGTCCACAAGAACAACGTGCTCGTGCACGCCGGTCACCTGTGGACGGACATCTTCAACAAGGTGGGCGAGGAGTTCCCCGACGTCACCACCGAGTACATGCACGTGGACGCGGCGACGATCTACCTCGTCACGCAGCCCGAGCGCTTCGACGTGATCGTCACCGACAACCTCTTCGGCGACATCATCACCGACCTCGCCGCGGCGATCTCCGGCGGCATCGGCGTCGCCGCCTCGGGCAACATCAACCCCTCCGGCGAGTTCCCGTCGATGTTCGAGCCTGTGCACGGCTCGGCGCCCGACATCGCGGGTCAGGGCAAGGCGGACCCGTCCGCCACCGTCCTGTCCGTCGCCCTCCTGCTGCGCCACCTCGGCTACGAGGCCGAGGCCGCCCGCATCGAGGACGCCGTCACCGCCGACCTCGCGGAACGCGGCGAAACCACTCGTACGACGGACCAGATCGGCGACGCGCTCGCCGTACGAGTAGCCGGCTGATCCGGCGGACTCACCTCTCGAACAACGAGAAGCCGCCGGAGCCCGAGGGCGCCCGGCGGCTTCTCCTATGCGGCCACCGGGTGCCACCATCGACCCCTGGGCCGCATTCACGCCCGGTACGACCACGTTCCCCCTCGCGCGATAATCGAGAAGCGGGACCGCGGTGTGCAGGGAAGCTCGGACGTCCAAGTACCGGTAGTACTGGCGTGAGCGCGGTCCGTCACAACCAACGGTGAAGGACAACCACTCATGACGACGCCCACGATCGAGCTCAAGCCCTCCGCCCACCCGCTGTCCGACGAGGAGCGGGAGGCGATCCTCGCCAGCCCCGGGTTCGGCCGCTACTTCACCGACCACATGGTGACGATCAAGTGGACGGAGGGCCGCGGCTGGCACGACGGCCAGCTCGTTCCGTACGCGCCGCTGTCGATCGATCCGGCGAACATGACCCTGCACTACGCCCAGGAGATCTTCGAGGGTCTCAAGGCGTACCGCCAGCCCGACGGCTCCGTCGCCACGTTCCGCCCCGAGGCCAACGCCCGGCGCTTCCAGGCCTCCGCGCGCCGGCTCGCGATGCCCGAGCTGCCCGTCGAGACGTTCATCGAGGCGTGCGACGTGCTGGTCCAGCAGGACAAGGCGTGGGTGCCCGCGCACGGCGGCGAGGAGTCGCTCTACCTGCGCCCGTTCATGATCGCGACCGAGGTCGGCCTGGGCGTCCGGCCCGCCAACGAGTACCTCTTCCTCGTCATCGCCTCGCCCGCCGGCGCGTACTTCCCCGGCGGCGTCAAGCCGGTCTCCATCTGGCTGTCCGAGGACCGCGTGCGCGCCGTCCCCGGCGGCATGGGCGACGCCAAGACCGGCGGCAACTACGCCGCGTCCCTGCTCGCGCAGGCTGAGGCCGCCGAGAAGGGCTGCGACCAGGTCGCCTACCTCGACGCCGTGGAGCACAAGTGGGTCGAGGAACTGGGCGGCATGAACCTGTACTTCGTGTACGGCGACAAGCTCATCACCCCCGCGCTCACCGGCTCCCTCCTGGCCGGCGTCACCCGGGACTCCCTGCTCTCCGTCGCCCGTGACCTCGGGTACGAGTCCGAGGAAGGCCGCGTCTCCATCGACCAGTGGCGTGAGGACACCGCGAACGGCACGCTCACCGAGGTCTTCGCCTGTGGCACCGCCGCCGTCATCACGCCGGTCGGCACGGTGAAGTCCAAGAGCGGCGAGTGGACCCAGGGCGACGGCGAGCCCGGCGAGGTCACCCTCAAGCTCCGCAGCGCGCTGCTGGACATCCAGCGGGGCGTCGCAGAGGACAAGCACGGCTGGATGCACCGCCTCGGCTGAACCCCCGGCTTCCGCGGACAGACGATGTGGGCGCCGCACAAAAGGGGCGCCCACATCGTGAGACCCCGGGCCCCGTTCGGCGAAGCATGTGGCAGACTGCCGACCATGCTCGCTTTCGCCATGATTATTGGCATCAGCGCGCCGGTCCGCAGTGGCCGCTGACCCCGCGACACACCCTCGCGGCAGCGGACACCGTGCCTCAGACCCGCGCGCAGACCTCTCGCACCCGCGAGAGGTTTTTTCGTTTCCCGGACCCCATCCCGGCCGGAAGCGAGCGCCGCGCGATGATGGGGGCAAGTGGAGCCAGAGATTTCGGAGCCACTCACCGACAGGAGTCAGTCAGCCATGACCAGTCAGGCCACCGACGACAGTTCCCACGCCGCGTCCGCCGCCACGTCGGCGCAGGGCACGGTCACGGGACAGGACATCGCCGCCGCGCAGGGCACCGCCTCGGCGGGGGGCACGGTGCCTCCGCAGGGCACCGCGTCCGCCCATGACACGGCGTCCGCGTCCGCGCCCCGCCTCGACGACAGCTTCCACGTCTTCGACACGACGCTGCGCGACGGCGCCCAGCGCGAGGGCATCAACCTCACGGTCGCGGACAAGCTGGCCATCGCCCGGCATCTGGACGACTTCGGCGTCGGCTTCATCGAGGGCGGCTGGCCCGGGGCCAACCCGCGGGACACCGAGTTCTTCGCCCGTGCCCAGCAGGAGATCGGCTTCAAGAACGCCCAGCTCGTCGCGTTCGGCTCCACCCGCCGCGCCGGCGCCAAGGCGGCCGAGGACCCGCAGGTCAAGGCGCTCCTCGACTCCGGCGCTCCGGTGATCACGCTGGTCGCCAAGTCGCACGACCGGCACGTGGAGCTGGCCCTTCGCACCACGCTCGACGAGAACCTCGAGATGGTCCGCGACACCGTCTCCTATCTGCGCGAGCAGGGCCGCCGCGTCTTCGTCGACTGCGAGCACTTCTTCGACGGGTACAAGGCCAACCCCGAGTACGCGAAGGCCGTCGTCCGGGCCGCCTCCGAGGCCGGGGCCGACGTCGTCGTACTCTGCGACACCAACGGCGGCATGCTGCCCGCCCAGGTCCAGGCCGTCGTCTCCACCGTGCTGGCCGACACCGGCGCCCGGCTCGGCATCCACGCCCAGGACGACACGGGCTGCGCGGTCGCCAACACCCTGGCCGCCGTGGACGCCGGTGCCACGCACGTCCAGTGCACCGCCAACGGCTACGGCGAGCGCGTCGGCAACGCCAACCTCTTCCCTGTCGTCGCCGCGCTGGAGCTCAAGTACGGCAAAAGGGTTCTGCCCGAGGGCGCCCTCGCCGAGATGACCCGCGTCTCGCACGCCATCGCCGAGGTCGTCAACCTCACGCCCTCCACGCACCAGCCGTACGTCGGTGTCTCCGCCTTCGCCCACAAGGCCGGCCTGCACGCCTCCGCGATCAAGGTCGACCCGGACCTGTATCAGCACATCGATCCCGAGCTGGTCGGCAACACCATGCGGATGCTCGTCTCCGACATGGCAGGCCGCGCCTCCGTCGAGCTCAAGGGCAAGGAGCTCGGCATCGACCTGGGCGGCGACCGCGAGCTCGTGGGCCGCGTCGTCGAGCGGGTCAAGGAGCGCGAGCTCCAGGGCTACACGTACGAGGCCGCCGACGCCTCCTTCGAGCTGATGCTGAGGGAGGAGGCCGAGGGCCGCGCCCTCCGCTACTTCCGCGTCGAGTCCTGGCGCGCCATCGTCGAGGACCGCCCCGACGGCACGCACGCCAACGAGGCCACCGTGAAGCTGTGGGCAAAGGGTGAGCGCATCGTCGCCACGGCCGAGGGCAACGGCCCCGTCAACGCCCTCGACCGCGCGCTGCGCGTGGCCCTGGAGCGGATCCACCCGCAGCTCGCCAAGATGGAGCTCGTCGACTACAAGGTCCGCATCCTGGAGGGCAAGCACGGCACGCAGTCCACGACGCGCGTGCTGATCTCCACCTCCGACGGCGAGGGCGAGTGGTCCACGGTCGGCGTCGGCGAGAACGTCATCGCGGCGTCCTGGCAGGCGCTGGAGGACGCGTACACGTACGGGCTGCTGCGGGCCGGAGTGGTCCCCTCGGAATAGGCGGGGAGTAGGCGGCGGGCTCGGGGCTGCCGCACGGACCGCACCCCGCCGCGCCTCAGCGGCGGGGGGTCTGGCCCGTCCCGGCCCCGGCAGCACACCCCCGCCCACCGGCAGGACCTGCCCCAGCCTGGGGGATGACCTTATTTGCCGGATTTCCGGTACTTTCGTAGGTATGAAGGCCGTACTGATACGAGTACTCCGGGGCCCGGCACTCGTCCTTGCGGCCGCTGTCCTGGCGGTGCTGTCCGTATCGGCACCGTCCGCCCAGGCGGCCACGGACGTCGGCACGGTCGCGGAGGCCCTGCGCGACAACCCTGTCTACGTCGACCCGGACGCCTCCGGCCTGCTGCCGTCCGGCGCCGCCGACGATCTGGCGAAGAAGATCAAGGACGCCGACAAGCCCGTCTTCGTCGCCGTGCTGCCCGAGGGCTTCCCCACGGACAACCTCTTCCAGAACCTCCGTACCGAGACGGGCATCACCGGCCTGTACGCGATCCGGCTCGGTGACGGGTTCGACGCCCGCGCGGACAGCCGCGTCCTGTCCCGAGACGCCGTCCAGAACCTGGTGACGAGCGTCCAGGGCGAGGACGCCACGACCCAGCTCAACGACTTCGTCGACAACGCCGTGCGCAACATGGGCGGCTCGGCACCGGCGTCCTGGGGCGACACCGGCGACGGCGTCTCGACCGGCGCGCTGATCGGCGTCGGCGCCGCGATCGTCGCGGGCGGCAGCGGTGCGTACGTGATCGCCCGCCGTAACCGTCGCAGGCGCGAGGAGGAGCAGCGTGCGGCCCTCGACAAGCTCAGCGTCGTCGTCGACGAGGACATCACCGCCTTCGGCGAGGAGCTCGACCGGCTCGACTTCCACCCGGCCGAGCCCGGCGCGGACGACGCGATGCGCGCCGACTACGAACGCGCCCTCGACTCCTACGAGAAGGCGAAGTCCCTGATGGCCGCCGCCCAGCGCCCCGAGGAGGTGCGAGGCGTCACCCAGGCGCTGGATGACGGCCGCTTCGCGCTCGCCCGGCTGGCCGCCCGCCGCGAGGGCCGCCCGCTGCCGGAGCGGCGCCCTCCGTGCTTCTTCGACCCGCGCCACGGCCCGTCGGTGACGGACATGCTGTGGGCCCCGCAGGACGGCGCCGAACGCGAGGTGCCGGTCTGCGCCGCCGACGCGACACGTCTGAAGGACGGTGCGGAGCCGATGGTCCGCGAGGTCGAGACCGACGCCGGCCGCCGCCCGTACTGGGAGGCGGGCCCCGCCTACGGCCCCTGGGCGGGCGGCTACTTCGGCGGCGGCCTCCTGCCGGGCCTGCTCGTAGGCACTCTGCTCGGCAACCTGATGGCCGGCCCCGCGTACGCCGCCAGCTACGGCGCCGGATACGGCGACTTCGGCGCGGACGCCGGCTACGGAGGCGGCGACGTGTCGGGCGCCGACTTCGAATCCGGCGACTTCGGCGGAGGGTTCGGAGGCGGCGGCTTCGGAGACGGAGGCTTCGGCGGTGGGGACTTCGGGGGCGGCTTCTAGGGCTGCCCTCCCTGCCCCTGTTCCCCGTGCCTCCGACCCTGTTCGCCGTGCTCTGGGACCTGTTCGCCGTGCTTCGGGACTTGTTCCCCGTGCTTCGGGACGCGGGAGAGCTTGTCCGGATTGGTGACGAGGTAGACGCCGGACACCTGGTCTCCCTCCGGGGTCAGATCCATGACCATCACGGCGTAGGGGGAGTCGCCGGCGAACACCACGGCGGAGGGATCGCCGTTGACGCGCCGGTACTCGACGGCCATGCCCTCCGGGCGGCGGCGCGAGCTGTACGAGGCCAGCAGCCGCGCGACCTTCTCGCGGCCGTGGACCGGCCGCAGCGCCGACGAGCGCCTCTTGCCGCCGCCGTCGGACCACAGCGTCACATCCGGCGCGAGGATCTCCATGAGCGCCCCCATGTCGCCCCCGAGCGCGGCCGCGACGAACCGCTCGGCGGCCTCCTGCTGGACCCGCGGGTGCGCCTCGAAGCGCGGACGACGGGCGTGCACGTGCTCTCGGGCCCGGTGGGCGAGCTGGCGTACGGCCGAGGGGGTGCGGTCGAGGATCGCGGCGATCTCGGTGTGGGCATAGCCGAAGACCTCGTTCAGGACGAACACGGCCCGCTCCAGCGGGGTGAGCGTCTCCAGGATCACCAGCATCGCCATCGAGACGGACTCGGTGCGCAGCGCCTGATCCGCGGCGTCGCCGCTCTCCCCGCCGGCGGCGTCGACCACGGCGGCGCTTCCGGCCACCAGGGGTTCCGGCAGCCACGGCCCGACGTACGTCTCGCGCCGGCGGCGGATGACCGCCTGCCGGGCCAGCGCATGGTTCACCGCGATCCGCACGAGATACGCGCGCGGGTTCCCGATCTCCTCCAGCGGAGACCTGCGCCCTCTGCCGGTCAGCGAGAGCCAGGTCTCCTGGAGGACGTCCTCGGTGTCGGCGACGCTGGCGAGCATGTTGTAGACGATGGAGAACAGCAGCTCGCGGTGGTCGACGAAGAGCCGCGTGGCCGTGTGCAGGGGCCCACTCCCGGCCCCCGTCCGTGACGGACTCGACTCTCGTGACGGACTCGGCTCTTGTGCCGGACTCTCGGACATTCGCCCTCCTTGGACGCTCATATCTGAGAGGGCGGCAGCCCGCAAAGTTGTGACATCGACGACGGACTGCCGGTACGAGCCCCAGCCTGCGGCTACGGCAGGAGAGGGCCGGGCGGGCCGGGCTGACCCGGCGGCGTAGAGTCAGGCGGGATCCCCGCGCGTACAGCCCCGTGATCCGGCCCGGCAATGGAAGGAAAGACCGTGGAAGACGTCGTGGCAACGGTGCTGCGGCAGTGGCAGCAGGTCCGCCCCGAGCTCGACACCGCCCCGATGGCGCTCATCGGGCGGCTCAACCGCTGCTCCGCGCTGCTCCAGCAGGCCGCGGACGCCCCGCTGACCCGAGCGGGCCTCAGCCGTCCGGAGTTCGACATCCTGGGAACGCTGCGCCGCGTGGACCGGTCGCTGACGCCGAAGCAGCTGGCCCGGGAGACCTTCGCCTCCGGGGCCGCGATCACCAAGCGGGTACGGACGCTCGAGGAGCGCGGCCTCGTCGGGCGCCGCGCGGACGAACGCGACCGCCGGGTCAGCCATCTCACGCTCACCGACCAGGGCCGCGAACTCATCGACGAGCTGCTGCCCGAGCAACTCGCCTACGAGGCCACGCTGCTGGCCGGCCTCAGCGAGGAGCGCCGCCACGGGCTCGCGACGGAACTCGGCGATCTGCTGCTGGTGCTGGAGGGACGGCTCGGGGGAGCACTCCGGCACTGACCCGGGGCGCCGTGGCTCCCGGGGTCCCATGCCGGGGTGCTCCCCCCAGGTCACGCTCCACTCGCGGTGGTTGTACGCGGTGAACGAGCCGTACGTCCGACTCGTCGTCCGGCCGTCTCACTCGGCGTTCTTGATCGCCGAGATGTCGAAGTTCAGCTTGATCTTGTCGGAGACCAGCACGCCGCCCGTCTCGAGCGCGGCGTTCCAGGTCAGGCCCCACTCCGAGCGCAGGATCTCCGCCTTGCCCTCGAAGCCGACGCGCTCGTTGCCGAAGGGGTCCTTCGCGGAGCCGTTGAACTCGAGGTCGATCGTCAGCGGCTTGGTCGTGCCGAGGATCGTCAGGTCCCCGGTGATCCGGTAGTCGTCGCCGCCCAGGGCCTCGGCCTTGGTCGAGCGGAACGTCATCGTCGGGAACTCCTCCGTCTTGAAGAAGTCCGAGCTCTTCAGGTGGGCGTCACGGTCCGCGGAGCCTGTGTCGATGCTGTCCATGGTGACGTCGATGGAGGCGGTGGACTTGGCAGGGTCCGTGCCGTCCAGGTGCAGGGAGCCCGTGAAGTCCAGGAACGAGCCCTTGACGTTGGTGACCATGGCGTGGCGTGCGACGAAGCCCAGCGTGCTGTGCGACGGGTCGATCGTGTAGTCGCCGGTCAGAGCGGCGAGGTCCGGGTTGACGGCGGGCGCGGGCGCGGCGGCGACTGCGGTGTCGGTAGCGGTGTTCTTACGGCCGAAGATGCCCATGACTGGCTCCCTGGGGACGAGCCCCGGCCTTGCGCCGAAGCTGTTTAACCTTCAATGACACCGACCATAGGTCTATTCCGTTCAACTTTCAACTTTTCTGCCAGGGTGATTTTCCATCGGTTCCCGGGCCTTTCCGGCAACCTCTCTCGCTGTTTTGGGTGCCCACTGGCGGACGCGCGTAGACCTCGGGCAGGATCTCCCTGCTCTGCCTGCACATCCGTCGCACTGAACGCACGTCAGCAGTACGAGCGCGCGTCACGAGTACGCGCGCATCACGAGTACGCACGTCATCAGAACGGTCATCAGCAGGAAGGAACCCGATGAAACTCCGCTCGGCCGTCAGCGCACTCGCTCTGATCCTGGGAGCCCTCTTCGCCCCCGGCTTCGGCGTCCTCACCGGTGCCACCGACGCCTTCGCCGTGACGAAGATCAGTCACGCCACCGCGACCTCGATGTTCCGCTCGTCCGGCATCACCTGGTCGTCGTCCGGCGGCTGCTCCGACCGCAACAACCCGACCTGTACGTCCTTCGAGCAGCTCAACCTCGCGACCGCGCAGGGCGCCCAGACCCTGAAGTCGGCCAGCGGCTGCGCGCTGAACATCACCGGCGGCACCGAGACCGGGCATGCCGGCGGTACGTACTCGCACTGGAACGGCTACAAGCTCGACTACAGCAAGTACACATGCGTCGGGAACTACATCAAGAACACCTTCACCTACATAGGCCTGCGCGGTGACGGCGCCCCGCAGTGGAAGTCCGGTGCCGGCAACCTCTACGCGGACGAGGGCAACCACTGGGACGTCACGTATTACAACTGCGGCGGCTGCTGAGTCCCGAGCCGGAACCCCGTCCGCCGAAATGCCCTCGAACGGGCGTAGGCTCCGGCTCGGAATCACCCCAGGGAAGGCATGTGCCGCGCATAAATGTGAGGTGGCTCTCGGGTGACGGCTTTGTGTAGTCCCTACAACGAGATGGCCGTCTGAGCAGTCAGTTCGGCTGCATCCATCTCGGGTTCTGTCAGGGGGCACCAGGAAAACGGGTCGGAGACTGTACGGAGTCGACGGCCCGTTTTGCTTGGCGGGCTTCGTAAGGTCGCTACATGACCGTTTTGGACGAGACGCCGGGTGACACGACGAGTGCCGCAGACAGTGGCACGGCGAGTGACGCGACGGTGGAGACGGCTGAGCCGACCGACTCCCGCGGCCGCGTGGCCGAGCTGCACGCGATCCGTACGCAGGCGCTGCGCGGACCCAGCGACAAGGCCACCGAGGCGCAGCACGCAAAGGGCAAGCTGACGGCGCGTGAGCGGATCGAGCTGCTGCTCGACCCGGGCTCGTTCCGAGAGGTCGAGCAGCTGCGCCGGCACCGGGCGACCGGTTTCGGCCTGGAGGCCAAGAAGCCGCACACCGACGGTGTGATCACCGGCTGGGGCACGGTCGAGGGGCGTACGGTCTTCGTCTACGCGCACGACTTCCGGATCTTCGGCGGGGCGCTGGGCGAGGCCCACGCCACGAAGATCCACAAGATCATGGACATGGCCATCGCGGCCGGTGCGCCGCTGGTGTCCCTCAACGACGGTGCCGGCGCCCGCATCCAGGAGGGTGTCAGCGCCCTCGCCGGCTACGGCGGCATCTTCCAGCGCAACACCAAGGCCTCCGGGGTCATCCCGCAGATCTCGGTGATGCTCGGCCCGTGCGCGGGCGGCGCGGCCTACAGCCCCGCCCTGACGGACTTCGTGTTCATGGTCCGCGAGACCTCGCAGATGTTCATCACAGGACCGGACGTCGTCAAGGCCGTGACCGGCGAGGAGATCACCCAGAACGGCCTCGGCGGCGCTGACGTGCACGCGGAGACCTCCGGCGTCTGCCACTTCGCGTACGACGACGAGGAGACCTGCATCGCCGAGGTGCGGTACCTCCTGTCGCTGCTGCCGTCCAACAACCGCGAGAACCCGCCGGTCACCGAGTGCGAGGACCCGGCCGAGCGCCGCAGCGACGTGCTCCTGGACCTGGTCCCGGCCGACGGCAACCGTCCGTACGACATGGCCAAGGTGATCGAGGAGCTCGTCGACGACGGCGACTACCTCGAGGTCCACGAGCGCTGGGCCCGCAACATCATCTGCGCCCTCGCCCGCCTGGACGGCCAGGTGGTCGGCATCGTCGCCAACCAGCCGCAGTCGCTGGCCGGTGTGCTCGACATCGAGGCGAGCGAGAAGGCCGCGCGCTTCGTCCAGATGTGCGACGCCTTCAACATCCCGATCGTCACCCTTTTGGACGTCCCCGGCTTTCTCCCCGGTGTGGACCAGGAGCACGGTGGAATCATCCGGCACGGCGCCAAGCTGCTGTACGCGTACTGCAACGCCACCGTGCCGAGGATCTCGCTGATCCTGCGCAAGGCGTACGGAGGTGCGTACATCGTGATGGACAGCCAGTCGATCGGTGCGGACCTCACGTATGCCTGGCCGACCAACGAGATCGCGGTGATGGGCGCCGAAGGTGCCGCCAACGTCATCTTCCGCAGGCAGATCGCAGCCGCGGCCGACCCCGAGGCGATGCGCGCGCGCATGGTCAAGGAGTACAAGGCCGAGCTGATGCACCCGTACTACGCCGCTGAGCGCGGTCTCGTCGACGACGTCATCGACCCGGCCGAAACCCGCGAGGTGCTCATCCGGTCCCTGGCGATGCTGCGCACGAAGCACGCCGACCTGCCGTCGCGTAAGCACGGCAACCCGCCGCAGTAATCCCGCGAACGGCAACCTCGCCGATCCTCCGCGGTAACCCTGCGGAACCCTCTCTCACGGAGACTGAGACTCATGACCGTTCCTGCTGCAGCCGCTGATCCGAGCAACTTCCTGCGCGTCGAGAAGGGGCACGCCGAGCCCGAGGAGCTCGCGGCCATAACGGCGATCCTCATGGCGCGTGCCGCCGCGCTGCCCGCCGCGGCCTCCGTTCACCGGGGGCGGAGCAAGGCCGGGTGGCGGCGGCTTGAGCGGGAGCCCGGGTTCCGGGCGCCGCACAGCTGGCGCTAGGCCTCTGGCCGGCCGGGGTAAGCGTCAAGGCCCGGCACCCAATTCGGGTGCCGGGCCTTTGGTGTGCTGTAAGTGCGTCGTGGGCGCCGTAGCGAGTCAGGCTGCCCGCCGTCCGGGTGCCGCTGCGCCCACCCGTGCCGCCCCAGCGGCACGATTGCCCGCAGCGGCGGCGGGGGAGCGCCCCGTAAGGGGCGCGGGGAACTGCGCGACCAGCCCCCACCGGCCCCGCAGCCTCGTCACCGCACTTCCCAGCGGAGCGCCTAGCGCAGGCGGGCCATCAACGCGTGCTCCACCAGGGTGATCAGGGCGCTCTTGGCGTCTGCGCGGTGGCGGGCGTCCGTCGTGATGATCGGGGTGTCGGGGCCGATCTGGAGGGCCTCGCGGACCTCGTCGGGGTTGTAGGGCTGGTGCCCGTCGAACCCGTTGAGGGCGATGACGAAGGGCAGGCCGCTGTTCTCGAAGTAGTCGACCGCGGGGAAGCAGTCGGCGAGACGGCGGGTGTCCACCAGCACGACGGCGCCGATGGCGCCGCGTACGAGGTCGTCCCACATGAACCAGAAGCGGTCCTGACCCGGCGTACCGAAGAGGTAGAGGATCAGGTCCTGGTCCAGGGTGATACGGCCGAAGTCCATGGCCACCGTGGTGGTGGTCTTGTCCCCGGTGTGCGTCAGGTCGTCGATGCCCGCGGAAGCCGAGGTCATCACGGCTTCGGTACGCAGCGGGTTGATCTCCGAGACCGCGCCGACGAACGTGGTCTTGCCCACGCCGAAGCCGCCCGCCACCACGATCTTCGCGGAGGTAGTGGAGCGGGCTACATCGCCGCTAGAGCTTGCGAAGTCCACTGAGCACCCTTTCGAGCAGTGTCACGTCAGGCTGGCCGCCGGCGTTCTCGTCGCCGCCGGGCTGATGGATGGCGACAAGTCCGGCCTCCGCCAGGTCGGCGACGAGGATCCGGGCAACGCCGAGGGGGATGGTGAGAAGGGCCGAGATCTCAGCGACTGACTTGATCTCCCGGCACAGGTTGCAGATCCGCTGATGCTCGGGCAGCTGCCCCTGCATCTGGTGCGGCTGCGCCGTGGTGTGCACCAGCGCCTCGATGGCGAGCTGGTACCGCGGCCTGGTCCGCCCGCCCGTCATCGCGTACGGGCGCACCAGAGGGTTGTGCGACGCCCCGCCCGGCGCCGGCTCGGGGGCGCGCCGCGGGGGCCCTACGGGCTGGATGCGGGGCGCCTGCGGCTGGTCGTACGGGGACGGTCCAGGAGCCGGCTGGTGCGGCTGCTGGGGGACGTACGGCTGACGCCGCTGGCTCGGCGCAGAGGGGAAGTTGTACCGGTTCGCCGAACCGTCACCCTCGCCCTGGCCATGGCCGTAGGGCCAGTTGGCCGAGGACGAACCGTCTGGGGGTGTTGCCACTTTTTCCTCCTCCGACTGCGCCGGGCACCCGTTACGGTGGGGTCGCGTCCCGAAACTTTAAGGCCACGGGACGCGAATCCGCACTGTCTGTCTGTTAGTTGAGAAGGCTGCCCTGGAGCTCGGCGCGCAGATCGGGCGTAAGGACCGAGCCCGCACGGTCGACGAGAAGCGCCATCTCGTACCCGATGAGGCCGATGTCCGCTTCGGGGTGTGCAAGGACCGCGAGCGACGAGCCGTCGGAGATGGACATGATGAAGAGGAATCCCCGCTCCATCTCCACAACCGTCTGGTTCACGCTGCCGCCCTCGAAGATGCGGGAGGCACCGGCCGTGAGGGAGGTCAGGCCGGAGGCGACGGCCGCCAGCTGGTCGGCGCGGTCGCGCGGGAAGCCTTCGGACATCGCCAGAAGGAGTCCGTCGGCGGAGACCACCACGGTGTGGGACACCCCGGGGGTGTTGTCCACGAAGTTGGTGATCAACCAGTTCAGGTTCTGTGCCGCCTGGCTCATCGGGCTCACACTAACGCTCCTGGTCGTAGGTGCTGTCAGGACCGAGGCCCTGGCCGTTCGTGTCACTACCTGCATTGCGTCCCCGTTCGACGCCCCGGCGCAGGTTGCTCAACCTGCCCCGGATCTCCTCGGGAGCGCGGGAGACCTGGGGGCCGCCCTGCGGGGTCTGTTCAGCGGTGCCCTCGACCAGATTGGCGCGGGGCACCCGCCGCGGCAGGCCTGAGGGGGTGACCCCGCCCGCCTTGGGCTTGCGGAGCGACCCGGCGCGCTGCCACCGCTCGTCGTTGGCCGAGCGCCAGTCGTCGTCGCCGCCGTTGCCCGCGGACAGATCCCGTTCCTGGCGCTGCTGCAGGCCGTCCTGACCGGTCTCCGGCTGCTGCCACTGCTGCGGGCCGGTGGGGGAGCCTCCGTTGTTGCTCGCGGGCGAGCCGCGGCGCGGAAGGCCGGCGTCGGTCAGCTGGGGGCCGCCGCCCGAAGTCGGTCCCGGACGCTCGAAGCCTACGCGGTCCTGCGGGTTTCCGTCAGCGGCCCGAGCAGATTCCGTTTCCGGAGCGTACTCGGACTGATACGCACCCTGGTACCCCGTCTGCTGCTGCCAGTCGCCCTGGCGGGGACGGGCGCCGAAGCCGTTGAAGGACTCCTGGCCCGGACCCTGCTGGTCCGGCTGGGGTGCCTCCGCATAGGCCGGCTCCTGGTAGCCGCCGGAGCCCTGGAAGTACCGCTCGTCGTACGCGTTCTGCGGCTGCTCGTCGTACGCGCCGTGCTGGTTGTCGTACGCCACCTGCGGGTCGTCGTACGGGCGCTGCTGCTCGTACGCGGAACTGTCGTACGACGGCTGCTGCGGGCCGGTCTCGTCGCCGAACACAAGGGGCTCGCCGATGCCCTGCTGAGGCCCTGCCTGGGCCTCCAGAGCGGCACGGCGCTCCTCGCGCATCAGCGAACGGCCGACGGGGTCCAACTCGCGTATGTCGTCCGGGACCTCGCCGTAGCGGCTGTCGTCGAAGCCGAGCTCAGCCGCCGTGCGCAGCGGTGCGACCTCATAGGCCTCCTGCCGCGGGATCATCGACGAAACCGTGAACTCCGAGTCCGGAACGTGCTGTTGGCCGCCGCCACCATGGGTGATCGCGTCCGGCAGCATGACCAGCGAGGTCGTACCGGCCTGCTCGCCCGAGGGGCGAAGCTGGACCCGGATGCCGTGGCGGTCGGACAGTCGGCCGACCACGAACAGGCCCATGCGCTGCGAGATCGCGGCGTCCACGGTCGGCGGGTTGGCCAGCTTGTGGTTGATGTCCGCGAAGTCCTCGGCGGTCAGGCCGATGCCCTTGTCGTGGATCTCGATCATCACGCGGCCGTCGGGGAGACGGGTCGCGGTGACACGCACCTTGGTCTGCGGCGACGAGAACGTGGTGGCGTTCTCGAGGAGCTCGGCGAGAAGGTGCACGAGGTCGGTCACGGCGCGGCCGTGGATCTCGGCCTCCGGGACACCGGAGAGCTCGATGCGCTCGTACTGCTCCACCTCGGAGGATGCGGCGCGCAGCACGTCGACGAGAGGCACCGGCTGGTCCCAGCGGCGGCCCGGCTCCTCGCCGGCGAGGACGAGGAGGTTCTCGCCGTTGCGGCGCATACGGGTCGCGAGGTGGTCCAGGCGGAAGAGGTTCTCCAACTGGTCCGGGTCGGCCTCGTTGTTCTCCAGGTCGGTGATCAGGGTCAGCTGGCCCTCGATCAGCGACTGGTTGCGGCGCGAGAGGTTGGTGAAGATCGCGTTGATGTTGCCACGCAGCAGGGCCTGCTCGGAGGCGAGCCGGACGGCCTCGCGGTGCACCTGGTCGAAGGCGCGGGCGACCTCGCCGATCTCGTCCGTGCTGGTGATCGGGATGGGCTCGACGCGCGTGTCGACCCGCCCCGGGTCGGTGCGCGAGAGCTGGTCGACCAGCATCGGCAGACGCTGCTCGGCGACGCCGAAGGCGGCGTTGCGCAGCCGGCGCATGGAGCGGCTCATCTGGCGCGCGACCAGACCGGCCAGGAGGAACGCGGCGAGCAGGGCGACCACGACGGCCGCTCCGGTGATGAACGCGTCGCGCTTGGCTTCGTCGGCGATCGACGAGGCCTCGTTCACGGCCTTGTCGGCGAGGTCCGACTCGATGGTGGTGTACGCGTCGAACCTCGCGGTGT
Organism: Streptomyces himalayensis subsp. himalayensis; assembly: GCF_013778455.1. Classification (GTDB taxonomy): domain Bacteria; phylum Actinomycetota; class Actinomycetes; order Streptomycetales; family Streptomycetaceae; genus Streptomyces; species Streptomyces himalayensis. Next base: position 593,372 of record NZ_JACEHE010000001.1, read on the forward strand.
TGACCGCCCACCAGTTCTCGGCGGTGACGCCCTGCGTGGCGAGGGCGACCCGGGCGCTGGGCTGCGTGGTGGACAGCTGGGCGAGAGCACCGACCATCGTCTCGGTGTCCGGCGGCGGGACATAGGTCTCGCCCTTCGCCTTGGCGGCCGCGGCGGCCGCCTTGGCCTTCTTCTCGCCGTCCGCCTCCAGCTCCTTCTGCAAGTCCGCCAGCTTGGCGCGGTCGGCCTGGGTGCCACCGCCCTTGTACTCGTCGATGGCGACGCGCTCGAGGTAGGCGAACGAGGTGAGAGCGACGCGCTGCTGGCCCAGGCTCGTGGCGGTGGGACCGGGCTTGACCAGCAGATGCATACCGAGGGAGCGCTGGAGGGAGACGGTGCCCTTGGCGAGCGTGATGGCGTAGACGGTGCGGCCGTAGCTGGTGATGTTGCCGGTGCCCAGGCCGAGCTCGTTGGCGAACTCCGTCAGCGGGTGCTGGATCGCGGTGTAGCTCTCTTCGGTCTTCGCACCGGGGAGCTTGCTCGTGTAGGCGGCGTTGCGCAGGTCCTCGAGGCCGGGTTCGACCTTCCGGAACGTGTCGAGGCGGCGGAGCAGGCCGGCCTGCTGCGGCATGTCCTCGACCGCGGCGTCGAACTTGTCGGCCGCGTCGTCGGTCGCCGCTTGCGCATTGGTCACGGCCTCATCGTCGCGCTTGCCCCGCAGCATCGGTTCGGCGGATATGTCGCGCTCGTCGATGAGGCGGTCGGCGTACGTCAGGGCGGCGCGCACCAGGCGCGCCGTGCTCTCGGCGTCCTGGGCCTCCTGCCAGGTGTCGATCGAGCCCTTCACCTGGAAGCCGCCCATGACCAGGCCGACCAGCACGGGTATGAGCAGGATCGCGTTCAGCCGGGTCGGCACCCGCCAGTTCCGCGGGGAGAGCCGGCTGCCGCTCGGCGCCGGCGCCGACGGCTCGGCACCGGATGCATACGCGGGCGGCGCCGCTCCGCGCGGCGGCGGGGTGAAGTTGCCCCGTGCCGACGGCTCGGGACTGCTCTTGCTTCGCCTCACTCGACCAACAACCTCTCGGCGTCGGCACGTACGTTGTGCCGCTGTGTGTCCTCAGGCCCGTCTACTGGGCAGTTCAGCCGCATTCCAGCACGTCAGGCGGTGGTCTTCCAAACAGTGGGAAGCGGAAGATCCAGGGGCGGTACGCCCTAGATAAAACGGTCATAAAGAGCGAGCCCCGCCAAAAGGCGGGGCCCATATGAGCACAGTGAGACCAGGCGACCGCGACGCGTGTCGATGCCACCGAAATTCTCTGTCGAAACGTTATGAACACCAAGGCTGACCGTGTCAAACGACACAAGCCCCTCCAGCGCAACTACGGCAACTGCCGTATGGAGATGCCTACTTGACGTTCTACTTCAAGCGCGCCATGAGTGCGTGCTCCACCAGCGTGATCAGGGCGCTCTTTGCGTCCGCACGGTGGCGGGCGTCCGTCGTGATGATGGGGGAGTCCGAGCCGATCTGCAGCGCTTCCCGCACTTCGTCGGGGGTGTAGGGCTGATGCCCGTCGAACCCGTTGAGGGCGATGACGAAGGGCAGGCCGCTGTTCTCGAAGTAGTCGACGGCCGGGAAGCAGTCGGCGAGACGGCGGGTGTCCACCAGCACGACGGCGCCGATGGCGCCGCGTACGAGGTCGTCCCACATGAACCAGAAGCGGTCCTGACCCGGCGTACCGAAGAGGTAGAGGATCAGGTCCTGGTCCAGGGTGATACGGCCGAAGTCCATGGCGACGGTGGTCGTCGTCTTGTCGCCGGTGTGCGTCAGGTCGTCGATGCCCGCGGACGCGGTCGTCATCATGGCCTCGGTGCGCAGCGGGTTGATCTCCGAGACCGCGCCGACGAACGTGGTCTTGCCGACGCCGAAGCCGCCCGCCACCACGATCTTCGCGGAGGTCGTCGCCCGCGCTCCGTCAGAGCTTGCGAAGTCCACTGAGCACCCTTTCGAGCAGTGTCACATCAGGCGCACCGCCGTTGTTCTCGTCGCCGCCGGGCTGATGGATGGCGACGAGTCCGGCCTCGGCCAGGTCGGCGACCAGGATCCGAGCCACGCCGAGCGGCATCGACAGCAGCGCCGACACCTCCGCCACCGACTTGACCTCACGGCACAGGTGGCAGATCCGCTGGTGCTCGGGCAGCAGCCCCATCAGCTGGGCCGGGTCGGCCGTGGTGCTGATCAGCGCCTCGATGGCGAGCTGATACCGCGGCCTGGTCCGCCCGCCGGTCATCGCATAGGGACGGACCAGCGGCTGGTCGCCTTCGTCGCCGTACGGCGCGTGATGGGCTCCGTACGGGTCGTGAGAGGCGGTGGGCGGGGTCATGGATCCTCCGGGTGACAGCAAGGGGTTTGCGTGCCGTCTGACAGAGCCGGTGGGGGGATTGCGGGTTTGGCGGCCGGACGGTGTGTTCGTACGTCGTGTGGGGGTTTGATCGTACGTTCGGTGGGGCCGGTGGGTGGGGTGGATCGGAGTGTCAGTGGAGCAGGCTGCCCTGCAGTTCGGCGCGGAGGTCCGGCGTGAGCACGGCACCGGCGCGGTCGACCAGCAGGGCCATCTCGTAACCGACGAGGCCGATGTCGCACTCGGGGTGCGCCAGGCACGCCAGCGACGAGCCGTCGGAGACGGACATGAGGAACAGGAAACCGCGCTCCATCTCGACCACCGTCTGGTTGACGGTGCCGCCCTCGAAGATGCGGGACGCGCCCGCGGTCAGCGAGGTCAGGCCGGAGGCCACGGCCGCCAGCTGGTCGGCGCGGTCGCGCGGGAAGCCTTCGGACATCGCCAGAAGGAGTCCGTCGGCGGAGACGACGACGGTGTGGGACACCCCGGGGGTGTTGTCCACGAAGTTGGTGATCAACCAGTTCAGGTTCTGTGCCGCCTGGCTCATCTGACTCAACTAACGCTCCTGCTGGTGAGTGGGGCGGGGGAAGCTGCCGGTCTGGCCGGTACCGGCCTGCCGACCCTGCTGGATGCCCCGACGGAGATTGGTCAGCCGGCCGCGTACGTCATCGGGCGCACGCGACACCTGCGGACCGGTCTGGTGCTGTTGCTGCTGAGCCGTGCCCGCGACGAGGTTCGCGCGCGGTACCCGGCGAGGCAGTCCTGAGGTGGTGACACCGCCGGCGGTGGGCTTGCGGACCCGCTCGGCCTGCCGGACGAGCTCGTCGTTCGGCGTGCTCCGCCAAGCGGTGGTCGCGGGCCCGCCCGAGGCCGCCTGGGGGGCGGCCGTGGGGGCCGGACGGGGCGGGGCCGGAGTAGCGGGTGCCTGCGGCTGGGGCGGACGCTGCTGCGGGTCGGTCGGCTGATCGCCGCCGCCCTGCTGGCCGCGGAACCAGTTGGTCTCGAGCGTGTCGTACAGCGGCGTCCGGCCGTCACCGGGGCCGGCCGGCGGCAGGGCTTCGGGCTCCCGTACGGGGCCCGAGGGCTGCTGCGGAACGCGGTCCGCGCGGGGGGCCGGCGGCCGCGGGGCGCTGTGGCCGCCCCGGGTGCCGAAGCCTTCCCGGCCGCCGCGCGGCTCTGCGCCGTTGGTGCCGGGCCGCTCGAACTGCCCCGTGGAGGCGCTGTCCTGAGCTGCGTGCTGGGGAGTCTGGTAGCCCTGCACCGGGAACTGGCCGGTGCCGGACGGGTTCGGGTCGCCGAAGACGTCCGGACGGACGAACTGGCCGGTGTGGCCGGGCGCGTTGGCGCCGGGGCCCTGAGGGTGCTGGCTGCCGGGGCGCGGACCGTCGAAGTCGGGGCGCGCGAACTCCGCGGTGGAGCCGGGGCCCTGGCGGTCGTCGGGGACCGGGCTCGGGTAGCGCGCACCGGGGCCGGGGCCCTGACGGCCGTCCACGCGAGGGATCGGCGCCGTGGACTCCGGCTCCTCGTGCCCGCGGGGGGTGTCGAGCGAGGCGCGGGACGCGGCCGGCTGACCGGTGTCGTTGCTCCAGGCCGGCGCGCTCGGGACCCGGGGCTTGGGGTTGCCGCCGGGCAGCTCGGCGCGCGGGCCGCCGCGCGGCGGCAGCTGGGGCGTGCGTCCGTCGTCGGCGGATTCGGCATGTGTCTGGGCCGCCCGGGGACCGCTGTGCGGCGGACCCTGCCGGAGCATGCCCGCACCGGCACCGGCACCGGCACCGGCGGGGGCGGGCCTGCCCGGGCCCTGCTGCGATGGGGACGAGGGGCCGTCCTGCGGGCCGCCGAAAAGACCGCCGCCTCCGGGCCCGGACTGCGGGCCCGGGCGCCCGGGCTCCGGGTCACGCGACGGCAGCGCCGCGCGGGGACCCGCTCCGGCGCCGACCTGCCCGCGAGGCGCCGGACCGGCACCCAGCCGGCCCGCGTTCGGGGCCCCGGAGGCACCGGCGCCGACCCCGCGGCGTGCGGCGGCAGCGCCCGCGGCGGCCTGAGCCGCCGCCGGACCGCCGGACCCGCCGGGGCCCGGCTTGCCCGGAGCCTTCTTGCCGCCCTGGGCGACATCGACGGGCAGCATGACCAGCGCGGTCGTACCACCCGAGTCGGACGGACGCAGCTGAATGCGGATGCCGTGGCGCTGCGACAGACGGCCGACCACGAACAGACCCATGCGGCGGGAGACCGACACGTCCACGGTGGGCGGCGAGGCGAGCCGCTCGTTGATCGCGGCGAGGTCCTCGGGGGAGAGGCCGATGCCGGTGTCGTGGATCTCGATCAGTACGCGGCCGTCGGGCAGCGCGTGACCGGTGACCTTGACCTTGGTCTGGGGCGACGAGAACGACGTCGCGTTCTCGAGGAGCTCGGCGAGCAGGTGCACGAGGTCGTTGACGACGCGGCCCGCGACCTCGGTGGCCGGCACCGAGGCCAGCTCGATGCGCTCGTACTGCTCCACCTCGGAGGCCGCGGCGCGCAGCACGTCGACGAGCGGAACGGGGCGCGTCCAGCGGCGGCCGGGCTCTTCACCGGCGAGAACGAGCAGGTTCTCACCGTTACGGCGCATACGGGTCGCGAGGTGGTCGAGCTTGAACAGCGAGGACAGCTGGTCCGGGTCGGCTTCGCGCGACTCCAGCTCGGAGATGAGCGACAGCTGACGCTGGATCAGACCCTGCGAGCGGCGGGACAGGTTGGTGAACATCGCGTTGACGTTGCCCCGCAGCAGCGCCTGTTCGGCGGCGAGGCGGACGGCTTCGCGGTGCACGTCGTCGAAGGCCGCGGCCACCTGGCCGATCTCGTCCCGCGAGTGCACACCGACTGACTCGACGGAGGTGTCCACGTCCTGCGGGTCGGACTCGGAGAGCTCCTTGACCAGCTCGGGCAGGCGGTCCTGGGCGACCCTGGTCGCGGTGTCCTGCAGCCGTCGCAGCGAGCGGATCATGGACCGCGCCACGACGAACGCGCCGACCAGCGAGATGCCCAGCACCAGCAGGATCACCGCACCGCTGAGGTAGGCCTCGCGCTCGGACTCGTTCCGCAGCTCACGGGCCTTCTGCTCCATCTGGTCGAGCAGGGTGAGCTCGATCTTCGCCATCTGGTCGATCTTGGCGGAGTCCGCGTCGACCCAGTCCTTGTAGGAACGCTTGTCCTGCAGGCGCAGACCGCCCTCGCGCAGTGCTCCCTTGGCGTAGGCGTTGGCGGCCGTGATGGTGGGGTTGCCCTTGTCGATGGGCTTCGTCAGCTCCGCGGCGTTGCCGCCGTAGCTGTTGTAGATGTTGGTGAAGACCGTGCGCTCGGACTCCTCGTTGTCCGCGGCGGCGGACGCGTAACGCCGGTCGGTCTCGGAGAGCTTGCCCACCTGGCTGTCGTTCGCCGGCAGGGCGGCGGCGATGATCGCCCGCTGTACCGAGGCGTACTCCTTGGCGCTGGAGAAGGCGGCCAGGGCGCGGGTGCGCTGGATCATCTCCGGGTTGCTCGTCGCCTGCGCCATGTCCGTCGAGAGCGACAGCAGCTGCTCGATGAGGCGGCTGTAGGCATCGACGGTCTGGGAGGAGTTGGTCCGGTCGGTGTAGGCGTCCTGGCGGATGCTCCTGAGCGTGGCCAGCTCGCGTTGGATCTGCAGGACGTGGTCGCGTACGCCGTCGAGGCTCTGCCCGTCTTCGGCGTCCTGGATGTCGCGGGTGGCCTGGACGAAGGCCTTGATCTGGTTGTCCGTCGTCTCCCGCGGACCCTTGACCGAGAAGTCCGAGGTGTCGCCGCCGTGACTGAGCGGGCCCGCCGACTGGTCGCGCTCGTCCTGGAGCGCTGCCGCCAGATCGGTCGCCTGCTTCGTCATTTCCGTCAGCAGCTTCATGTTGTCGAGCTGCTGGATGTCGTCCATGGACTCGCTGATGCGCAGTGCGCCGAGCGAGGTCGCGGCGACCACCGGAAGGGTCATGAGCGCGACCAGGCGTGTGGAGATGCGCCAGTTGCGCAGGGCTATGCGAGAGCCCGGGCCCACCGGGGCCTTCGGTTTCGGCTGTGACGCGGGCAGACCCGCGGCCGGCGCACCGGTGCGGGCTCCGCGTTCACCGCCGTCGCCGGACGGCCCTGGGCCGGGGCTCTGGGCGTGCTGGGGCGAGGAGCCGCGGTCGGTCCCGCCGTGCGGCTCCTGCTCCGCCGCAGCGCTGCCATCCCTCTTGAAACGTCCCTGCACTAGCGTCGCAACCTCTGGACCAGGCGTCCCCCCTGTGACAGCGGGACGGTGTCGGCGTCGTGGGGCGGTGAGTCCCCATGGTGGTCGTGAGTGACCGGCGCTGCTTCCCCTTTCCACCGCCGCTCGGCGCTGCGTTGCGCCCCCAGCGCGCCGGTTTGAATCTGCGGCGGTCCCGCGAATTTCAGCACAGTGCAGGATCTCCAACAAGGCCCGAGGGGCAGGGGACGGCCCCTGTCACCTGCTGTGACGGATGGGTTACGTGGCGTAGAAGGAGTTCCCGTACATAACGGGCGTTTGCCGCGAGATCCTGGCCGTTACGGACTGTCCCAGTCGGCATGATCGGGAGCGGAATGATGCCTTCAGTGGTGCAATGTCCGTTTCATCGCGGTGAGTTGATGGCCTGAATTAACCCATTTGCCCACTCGCTCGTGAGCAAACTCACATGAACATCAAGGGGTGTTCGCGGCTGTGGCTGGGAATTGCACGTTTAACCTGGCGCTTTACAGGGATGGGGAATCCGACAACCGGCGCCGCCGGCGCCCGTATGGACAAGGTCTCGAGCGACAGATGAAGACGACGATGATGTTCCGCAACATAGCCAATCCGCGGCGGACGACGCTGGCGCACCTCGAGGACGCCGACGAGATGACGACCGCGGCGGAGCTGCCGGAGCACCCCGTCGACCTGCCGACGCAGACGGCCAACCCGCGCCGCACGATTCTCATGGAGATCCCGGAACGGACTTCGGCGGCGTAGCGGAGGAGCCGCTTTCTCCGGCTCTGCTCACCGTTTTTCTCCGGCTCTGCTCATCGTTGTGGTGCCGCCCGGGGTCGGCACCGGCCAGGCCGCGCCCTGATGGCGCGAGGAGCGCGCCCCCGCCGCGTTAGCCTGGAGCGTCAGACTCCAGCCAGCGGAAAGTGGGGCGCAAGGATCCCGTGCGCATCGCCAGATTCTCCATCGACGGGAACGTCGCCTTCGGCGCGGTCGAGGGCGACAAGCCGGACGAGCTCGTCCTCGACATCATCAAGGGCATCCCGTTCGCGGACTTCGAGCTCTCCGGTACGAAGGTCCCGCTGGCCCCTTCTGATTCAAGAACAAGGGTCCGGCTGCTGCCCCCCGTGCTCCCGAACAAGGTCGTGGCCTTCGGCCGCAACTACGCGGAACACGCCAAGGAGCTCGGCAACGAGGTGCCTGAGGCCCCCTTCGCCTTCTTCAAGCCGTCCACCTCGGTGATCGGTTCCGGCGACGAGATCGCCTACCCCTCCTTCTCGCAGGACCTGCACCACGAGGCCGAACTGGCCGTGGTCATCGGCCGCATGTGCCGCGAGGTCCCGCGCGAGCGCGTCAAGGACGTCATCCTCGGCTACACCTGCGCCAACGACGTCACCGCCCGCGACGTCCAGAAGCGCGAGAAGCAGTGGGCGCGGGCCAAGGGCTTCGACACCTCCTGCCCGCTCGGCCCCTGGGTGGAGACGGATCTCGACCCGTCCGACCTCACGATCCAGTGCACGGTCAACGGTCAACAGCGCCAGCTGGGTCGTACGAGCGAGATGATCCACTCCGTCGAGGATCTGATCGTGAACATCTCCGAGGCCATGACGCTGCTCCCCGGCGACGTGATCCTCACGGGCACCCCGGCAGGGGTCGGCCCCCTCAGTGTCGGCGACGAGGTCGCCGTCACCATCGAAGGCATCGGCACTCTCACCAACAAGGTGATCAAGCGTGGCTAACGGACCCGTCCGCGTACGTTTCTGTCCCTCGCCGACCGGCAACCCCCATGTGGGCCTGGTCCGCACCGCCCTGTTCAACTGGGCGTTCGCCCGGCACACCGGCGGCACCATGGTCTTCCGCATCGAGGACACCGACGCGGCCCGCGACTCCGAGGAGTCCTACAACCAGCTGCTCGACTCGCTGCGCTGGCTGGGCCTCGACTGGGACGAGGGCCCGGAGGTGGGCGGCCCCCACGCGCCGTACCGCCAGTCGCAGCGTATGGACCTCTACAAGGACGTCGCGCAGAAGCTCCTCGACGGCGGATACGCGTACTACTGCTACTGCTCGACGGAGGAGCTGGACACCCGCCGCGAGGCCGCCCGCGCCGCCGGGAAGCCGTCCGGCTACGACGGCCACTGCCGCGTGCTGACGGCCGAGCAGGCCGAGGCGTACCGGGCCGATGGCCGGGAGCCGATCGTCCGCTTCCGCATGCCCGACGAGCCGATCACCTTCACCGACCTGGTCCGCGGCGAGCTGACGTTCACGCCTGAGAACGTTCCGGACTACGGCATCGTCCGCGCCAACGGGGCACCCCTCTACACGCTCGTCAACCCGGTCGACGACGCGCTGATGGAGATCACCCACGTCCTGCGCGGCGAGGACCTGCTCTCCTCCACGCCCCGCCAGATCGCCCTCTACAAGGCGCTGATCGAACTGGGCATCGCCAAAGAGATCCCGTCCTTCGGCCACCTGCCGTACGTGATGGGCGAGGGCAACAAGAAGCTCTCCAAGCGCGACCCGCAGTCGTCCCTGAACCTCTACCGTGAGCGCGGCTTCCTGCCCGAGGGCCTGCTCAACTACCTGTCCCTCCTTGGCTGGTCGCTCGCCCCCGACCGCGACATCTTCTCGCTCGACGAGATGGTGGCGGCCTTCGACATCGCGGATGTGAACCCGAACCCGGCCCGCTTCGACCTGAAGAAGGCCGAGTCGATCAACGCCGACCACATCCGGATGCTGGACCCGAAGACCTTCGTCGAGGCCTGCGGCCCGTGGCTGAAGTCCCCGGGCGCCCCCTGGGCGCCCGAGGACTTCGACCAGGCGGCGTGGGAGGCCATCGCCCCGCACGCCCAGACGCGCCTGACCGTCCTCTCGGACATCACGCAGAACGTCGACTTCCTCTTCCTGCCGGAGCCGGTGGAGGACGAGGCGTCCTGGACCAAGGCGATGAAGGAGGGCTCCGACGCGCTCCTGAAGACGGCCCGCGAGAAGCTCGCCGCCGCCGACTGGAACGCGGAGGCCCTCAAGGCGGCCGTCCTGGCCGCCGGCGAGGAGCACGGCCTCAAGCTCGGCAAGGCCCAGGCCCCGGTCCGCGTCGCCGTCACCGGCCGCACGGTCGGCCTCCCCCTCTTCGAGTCCCTCGAGGTCCTGGGCCGCGAGAAGACCCTGGCTCGCGTGGACCGGGCCCTGGAGAAGCTGACGGCGTAGCGCACCGTTGTGGGCAATCGTTCCGTATGGGCGATGGGGGTACCTGCCATGCCCTTAGAGGTGCTGACAAAATGGGCGCCCGGCTCGAGGCGCCTGGCACGCACTCCCCCAGCTAACGCTGGGGGCACCCCCAGCTAACGCTGGGGGTGCCCCCAGGAGATGCCCCCACGCCGCGTTGCCGGAACACCCCAGAGCTCCTGCCCCATTGCCTTAAGGGCATGGGAGGTGCCCCCATCGAGGGTCTTCCGGCGCCTTGCGATCGCACGCACCAGGCGCCTCGAGCTGATCGGACACCCATTTTCTGAGGACCTCTAAGGCAATGGGGGAGGGTGGGCACAACCCACGACGACGGGCGCCGTGGGACATGGGCTGTGCCGACCAGTTGGCGGTCCCCCGGCGGAAGGGCGGCCGCTCCGGCTGCGAGGGCAGGCGGGCTAGGGCCGGGCACCAAGCCCAGCCCGACCCCGCCTGCCCTCGCAGCCCGCCCCACCGGGTGCCATTCTGATGGTGTGGGCGCCTTGCCTCGAGGCGGCGCGATTCAGGCATGGCTTCGTCCGAAGCCTGCATCACGGCCGTCCGCTTATCTCCGGGCCTCTGCCTGCCCCCGCGCTGGGCATGGAGGGGAGGTCGGGTGACGACATGCGCGATGACGGCGGTGCCGGTTCCGGGCTCCCGAGGCCGAGGGCGGACCTGGCCGGGGCAGCCGAGGCAGGTCCGCGCCCTTCGGCGCCGTGGCCGGGCATGAAGGACCAGGTCCTGGTCTTCGCCGGGGTCGCACTGAGCGCTGTCTACGCACTGGCCGGCAAGGACGACAAGCTGCGGCTGCTCGATCTCGCCGAAAGGAGCGGGAGGACCGCGAGCGCCCCGTCCGGGTACGGGCCGCCCGAGAGCTACGCCCTGTCCGGCCGCTCACCCGCCGCCGACGCCGTCCGCGCAGGCCGCTCCATGTGGTGGGACGCCGCCGAACTCGACACGTACCGCGAAACGGAGAACGGCTCGGAGACTCCGACCCTGCCGAGCGGCGTATCGCTGGGCGTGCTGCCCCTGGCGACCGACGGCACGCGGCTGGGCTGCCTGCTCGTCGTCGGCGACACCGCGGAGGGCTTCGCTCCCGAGCAGCGCAGCTTTCTGGAGCTGTACGCCGAAGAGGTCGCCGCCGGGCTCGAAACGGCCGCTGAACCGATCGCCCCGGGCCCGGGCGGCCAGGGCACGTCTGGCCGCCCCGGTGGTCGAGCCCCCGGTGGTGAAGGCCGGCAAAGCGGAGTCCCGGGCCGCGGAGATTCAGAGGGAGCAGGCACGAGCACCACGGACGCCGACGGCCCGGCTCCCCGCGACGGCCCGGCGGGCGGCCCCGCCACACGGCGCCCGTTGCTGGGCCCGGCCCTGGACCGTCTGGGAGTCGGCTCCTTCACCCTGGCGCCGGCTTCGGGCCTCATCGATGCTGACGCACGCGTCCTGGAGCTGGTCGGCGTCGCCCCCGACGCCTTCGACGGCAGGGTGGAGACCCTGCTCGCACAAACCGTCCCGGAGGACCTGCCCGCGCTCATGTCCGTCGTCGAGCCGCGTCAGGCCGTCGGCGGGCGCGAACTGGACTTCCGTATCCGCTGCGCCAACGGCGAACTTCGCTGGCTGCGCCTGAGCTGCCGGGTGCCGGCCGGCGGCGACCGTGGACCCGGCCGGGTACCGGAGCAGGTGCTGGGCGTGGTCGCCGACGCATCCATTCTGCGCCCCGTCGCCGACGAGGTCTCCCGGGTGCAGCGGCTGGCCGCCTCACTCGCCAACGCGTTGTCCGTCCGGGACGTCAGCCGCGTGGTGGCCATCGCCCTGCGCGAGCCGCTGGGAGCCGACCGCGTGGCACTCGCCGGGCTCGAGGCGGCCGACAGACTGGTGGTCACCGTCCTCGACCCGCCGGAGCCGAGCGCCTGGCCCGAGATCTGGCGTTCCGAATGGCGTTCCGAGTGGCCCGACGCACCGCTGCAGGCCCTGCCCACGCTGCAGGCCGCACTGCGGGAAGGCCGTCCCAGCCTCTGGCACGCGGGCACCGAGCTCGAACCCGGTCTCGCGGGCGTCGGCCCGGGCGGACTCGCCGTACTGCCGCTCCTGGCCCAGGGCCGGATAGCCGGTGTCTGCCTCGTCGGCTGGGACGAGCCGCACGAGTTCGTCCCCGAGGAACGGTCCCTGCTCACCGCGACCGCGGGGCTGGTCGGACAGGCCCTGATGCGCGCGCAGACGTACGACGCCGAGCAGGAACTCGCCACGACGCTCCAGCGCAGCCTGCTGCCCCGCCGCCTTCCGGAGCTGCCCGGCTGCGTCGCCGTCGCCCGCTATCTGCCCGCCAGGAGAGGACTGCAGGTGGGCGGTGACTGGTACGACGTCATATCCCTCTCCGACCGCCATGTGGCGCTGGTCATCGGGGACGTGCAGGGACACAGCGCCGCGGCCGCGACGATCATGGGCCAGATCCGTACCGCGATCAGGGCCTACGCCGTGGAGGGCCACCCGCCCGACGTCGTCGTCTCGCACGCCAACCGGCTGCTCGTCGGCATGGAGACCGATCTGTTCGCCACCTGCTGCTATGTCGACCTGGACATCGAGGAGGGCAACGCCTGGTTCGTCCGGGCCGGGCATCTGCCACCGCTGCTGCGCAACCCGGACGGCACCACCGAGGAGATGGCCATCGAGGGCGGACTTCCGCTGGGCGTGGTCGAGGACGCGGAGTACCCCATGACCGCGGCCGGACTGACCCCGGGCACGCTCCTGGTCATGGCGACGGACGGCCTGGTCGAGTCCTCGAGCCTGCCGCTGGACGAAGGCCTACGCCGCTTGCAGCAGGTGCTCTCCTCCACCGACCCCTCCGACGCCGGGCACGTTGCCGACGACCTCCTCGGCGACCGCAGTCGGCGAGAGGACGACGTGGCACTGCTGCTCATGCGCTACGACGGTCTGAAGGTCCGCCCGATCCGGGTCGGCTGGACCGTATGGCGACTCCCCGACGCCGTTATGCACGCGCGCCGGTTCACCGCCCGCACCATGCGCTCCTGGAACCTCGCCGAGGAGGCCGACGTCGTGCTGCTGGTGGTCTCCGAGCTGGTCACCAACGCGCTGGTGCACACCCACGGCGCGGTACGCCTCGACCTCACGCTCGCCGCGGACCGGCTGCGGGTCGCCGTGAGCGACTCGTCTCCGCGCGCGCCGGCCAAGCCGGTGATCGTGGACTGGGAGGCGACCGGCGGACGTGGACTCCTCCTCGTCGAGGCGATGTCGGCGGGCTGGGGATCGGTGCCGGTCAGCGGTGGCAAGCAGGTGTGGAGCGAGATCGTTGTGCCCCCCCACGAGCCCCCGGGCACGGAGACCGGAACAGGACCGGCTGCGGAACCCCTCGGCCTGCTGCCGTCCCGAGGACCCTGACCAGGCCTTCTCCCCGTGGAAGGACAAGGGAGGTCCCTCCGATGAAGACCTACGTGCGGGAAGCCGCCGCCATCGCCGCGCTGTCGATGGCCGTGGCCCTTGCCGCCTGCGGAGGGGGCGACGGCGGCTCCGCCGACAGGGCGGAGGACGCCCTGAAGATCGGCCTGCTGCTGCCCGACGCCACCACCGCCCGCTGGGAGAAGGACGACAGGCCGCTGCTCGAGAAGAAGATCAGGGAACTCTGCGCCGAGTGCATGGTCGAGCACGCCAACGGCAAGGGCGACGTGGCCACCCAGCAGCAGCAGGTGGACTCCATGATCATCAGGGGTGTGGATGTGATGGTCCTCGCCGCCGTCGACGCCAAGGCGCTCCAGCCCGCGGTCAGGAAGGCGGACGAGGCGAACGTCCGGGTCGTAGCCTACGACCGCCTCGCCGAGGGCCCGATCTCGGGATATGTCTCCTTCGACGGCGAGGAGGTCGGCAGGCTCCAGGGCGAGGGGCTCCTCGACGCGTTGGGCGACAAGGCGGACGGCAGCCGGATCGTCATGATGAACGGCGACCCGACCGACCCCAACGCCGCCGCGTTCAAGAAGGGCGCGCTGTCCGTTCTCGAGGACAGGGTGAGGATCGCCAAGATGTACGACAACCCCGGCTGGAGGTCGGAGCACGCCCACACCAACATGTCCGGAGCCATCTCCACCCTCGGTGCCGACAACATCGACGGCGTCTACTCCGCCAACGACGGCCTCGCCGCCGGCGTCATCTCCGCCCTCAAGGCCAACAAGATCAACCCGCTGCCGCCGGTCACCGGCCAGGACGCCGAACTCGGAGGCGTTCAGCGCATCGTCACCGGAGAGCAGTACATGAGCGTCTACAAGCCCTTCGAGCCGCAGGCCGCCGCCGGCGCCGAGATGGCCGTAGCACTGGCCCGTGGTGAAAACCTCGACGGCATCGCCGAGCACACGACGGTCAACAGCCCTACCGCGCAGGCGGTTCCGGCCGTCCTGCTCACGCCGGTCTCCCTGACCGTCGACAACATCAAGGAAACCGTGGTCAAGGACGGCCTCTACACGATCGACCAGATCTGCACCCCGAAGTTCAGGTCTGCCTGCGACAAGGCCGGACTGACCGGATAGGGCCGGTCTCCGGCCTCCGTGGGGGCCGGGCCCGGAAGAAGGAGATGGTTTCTGTGCGGGCTCCACCCCTGCTGGCGTTGCGCGGCGTCTCCAAGCGCTTCGGCGCCATCCAGGCGCTCTGCGATGTCGAGCTGGAGATCCATGGTGGTGAGGTCATCGCCCTGGTGGGTGACAACGGCGCAGGCAAGTCGACCCTCGTCAAGGTCATCGCGGGTGTCAGCCCCGCCGACAGCGGTGTCATCGAGTGGCAGGGCCGGATCGTCCAGGTCAGGCGCCCTCACGACGCCCAGGCACTCGGCATCGCGACCGTGTACCAGGATCTCGCGCTGTGCGACAACCTCGACGTCGTCGGCAATCTCTTCCTCGGCAGGGAGATCCACAGGGTCGGCGTCCTCGACGAGGTGGAGATGGAGCGCCGCGCCGTCGAGCTGCTGCACACCCTGTCGATCAGAATCCCCAACATCCGCCTCCCCGTGGCCTCGCTGTCCGGCGGCCAGCGCCAGGCCGTCGCGATCTCCCGCTCGCTGCTCGGCGTACCCAAGCTCCTCCTTCTCGACGAGCCCACCGCCTCCCTGGGCATCGAGCAGACCTCCCAGGTCCTCGACCTCATCGACCACCTGCGCGACCGTGGTCTCGGTGTGCTGCTCATCAGCCACAACATGGGTGACGTCAAGGCCGTCGCCGACCGGGTCGCGGTGCTGCGCCTCGGCCGCAACAACGGCTTCTTCGATGTGAACACCACATCCCAGGAACAGGTCATCTCCTCGATCACCGGTGCCACGGACAACGCCGGCAGGACCCGCATGGGGCGTACGGGGGAGGCGTGGCTGTGATGCGGAAAGAGACATTCCGAAACACGGAACCCGGCAGAACGGCAGGCGGACCCGAGGCGCGGGCGCCCGCCGCGGCCGGCCGGCGCCTGCTCGTGCGCAGAGGGGACGTCGGGCGCGCCGTCGACGAATTCCGGCGCCGGCTGCGCGACGGAGAGCTCGGCTCGCTCCCCGTCGTACTGGGACTCGCCCTGATCTGGATCATCTTCGAGATCCTCAACGAGAACTTCCTCTCACCACGCAACCTGTCCAACCTCAGCGTGGACATCGTCGGCACCGGCCTGATCGCCGTGGGCATCGTCTTCGTGCTGCTGATCGGCGAGATCGACCTGTCGGTCGGCTCGGTCAGCGGTCTCGCGGCAGCCATGTTCGCCGTGCTCAACGTCCATCAGGGCATGCCCGAGTGGCTCGCGGTCATCGTCGCGGTGCTCTGCGGCACGACGGTCGGGGCCGTCCACGGGTTCTTCTTCGCCAGGGTCGGCGTGCCCTCGTTCGTCGTCACCCTCGCGGGACTGCTCGGCTGGAACGGCCTGATGCTCTACGTCCTCGGCGAAAGCGGGACGATCAGCATCGACGACCAGGGCCTGGTCGCCAAGCTGACCAGCCACTACTTCTCCGACGCGGCCGTGGCCTACGGCTTGGCCGTCCTCGGCACGGCCGCGTTCTTCCTCGCCGCCTACCGTGACAGCCTGCGCCGCAGGGCCGGCGGCATGGAGTCCCGGTCGCTCGGCCGGCTCGGATTCCGCACCGGCGCCCTCGCGGTGATCGCCCTTGCGGCGGCCTATGTCCTCAACCAGTTCCAGGGCCTGCCGCTCGCTCTGCTGATCTTCCTCCTCGTCGTCGTCGGCCTGGACTACCTCCTGCGCCGCACGCGGTACGGACGACAGGTGTTCGCGCTCGGCGGCGGCGTCGAGGCGGCCCGCCGCGCCGGCATCAACGTCGTGCTGGTGCGGATCTCCGTGTTCATGGTGTCGGGGACGATGGCCGCGATCGGCGGCCTGTTCCTGGCCTCCCGGATCACCTCGGCCAGCCAGACGTCCGGCTCCGGCATCCTGCTGATGAACGCCATCGCGGCAGCCGTCATCGGAGGCACCAGCCTGTTCGGCGGCCGCGGCACAACCTGGTCCGCGCTGCTCGGCATGCTGGTCATCCAGTCGATCGCGTCCGCCATGGCACTCATGGGCGTCCAGGCCGCCGTCCAGTTCATGATCACCGGCGGCGTCCTGCTCCTGGCGGTAGTCATCGACTCCCTGTCACGACGCTCCCAGGAGGCCCACGGCCGGGCATGACGAGGGGGCTCGGATGAGTACGTCCTCCTACGCCGATCCAGGCGTGCTCTGGGACATCGACACCGCACTTTTCGGGGGGCTGTATTCATCTGCGGCTCCGCCGCGGGCTCCCGAACCCCCAGCCGAGAAGGGGTCGCCGGTACGGTCGTCTCATGCCGATCCAAGCGGTGCTCTGGGACATCGACACTGCATTTCTCGGGGGATAACCCCCGAACCCCCAGCCGAGACCACGGTCGCCGGTACGGTCGTCTCATGCCGATCCAAGCCGTGCTCTGGGACATCGACGACACGATCTTCGACTACGCGGGCGCGGACACCGCCGGCATGCACGCGCATCTGCTCGCCGAGGGGCTGCCCGCCCGGTACGTCACGGCGGAGCACGCCCTGGCCCGGTGGAAGGAGATCACCGAAAACCACTGGGCGCGTTTCGGTGCGGGAGAGGTCGACTTCCACACTCAGCGGCGCGACCGTGTGCGGGACTTCCTCGACGCTGACCTGGACGACACGGAGGCCGATGCCTGGTTCGAGCGCCATCGCGGACACTACGAGGCCGCGTGGTCGCTCTTCCCGGACACCGTGCCCACCCTGGACGCGCTCGCCGGCAGCTACCGGCACGCCGTCCTGTCCAACTCCGCCGCCGTCCACCAGGAACGCAAGCTGCGCTCCCTCGGCGTGCGCGACCGCTTCGAGGTCGTGCTCTGCGCCGTGGAGCTCGGTGTCTCCAAACCGGCCGCCGAGGCCTTCCACGCCGCGTGCGCGGCACTCGCGCTGGATCCCGCGGAGATCGCCTACGTGGGAGATCAGCCGGAGATCGACGCCCGGGGCGCCCGCGACGCCGGAATGCTGGGGATCTGGCTCGACCGGACCGGCGTCGACCGGCCGGCCCCGACCGGCGTGCACCGGATCACGAGCCTGGCGGAGCTCCCCGCACTGCTGGCCGATACCCGTTTTGGAGCGCCGTCCACCTTCGGGTAATGTTCTTCCTGCGCCGCCCGAGCGGGCCGAGAGGCTGGACGGGAAGCGCACACCGAATGAACCCCCGGGCGGGGGTTGAATTTTGGTGGGGTATGGTGTAATTGGCAGCACGACTGATTCTGGTTCAGTTAGTCTAGGTTCGAGTCCTGGTACCCCAGCTCGCAGATGCCCGTCTCTGCAGAGACGTCTGCAAAGCCCCCGTTGTGTAGCGGCCTAGCACGCTGCCCTCTCAAGGCAGTAGCGCCGGTTCGAATCCGGTCGGGGGTACTGATCCATCCCGCATGATCAATCGGGTAGCTCCCGTTGATCCGGCGGTGACAACACCCGGCGATACGTCGGGTGGGATCGCCAAGGCCCCCGTTGTGTAGCGGCCTAGCACGCCGCCCTCTCAAGGCGGTAGCGCCGGTTCGAATCCGGTCGGGGGTACAAACTGGTCTAAACCGCATTGGTCTATGGTGTAATTGGCAGCACGACTGATTCTGGTTCAGTTAGTCTTGGTTCGAGTCCAGGTAGACCAGCTCGGATCTGCGGAAACGTAAGATCCTCGCCCCCGTTGTGTAGCGGCCTAGCACGCCGCCCTCTCAAGGCGGTAGCGCCGGTTCGAATCCGGTCGGGGGTACACAGGGCGATGGGCCCTCCGCTTCGGCGGAGGGCCCATCGGCGTTCACGGCGTTAGGCATCCCATACTGTCCGCATCCCTTACCGGCCGGGCGACTTGGCAGCGGCGGGTGGGGGCGGCGTAGTGATCGCGGGCTGCCGCGGCGCTGAGGCGGCCCGCCGATCTGTGCCGGTGAGACGGGTGTTACTGGTGGTGGTGCAGGGTCAGCCGGAGCGGCGCAGGGCCTCGGAGAGGCGGGCGGCCGCATCGATGACCGCCTGGGCGTGCATACGGCCCGGGTGGCGGGTCAGGCGCTCGATCGGTCCGGATACCGAGACGGCGGCGACCACGCGGTTGGACGGCCCGCGGACGGGTGCCGACACCGACGCCACGCCCGGCTCGCGCTCGCCGATCGACTGGGCCCAGCCCCTGCGGCGTACGCCCGAGAGGGCCGTGGCCGTGAAGCGGGCCCCCTGGAGGCCGCGGTGCAGGCGCTCCGGCTCCTCCCAGGCCATCAGGATCTGGGCCGACGAGCCGGCCTTCATCGTGAGGGTCGAGCCGACCGGGACCGTGTCCCGCAGGCCCGAGAGGCGCTCCGCGGCGGCCACGCAGATGCGCATGTCGCCCTGGCGGCGGTAGAGCTGCGCGCTCTCGCCCGTCACGTCACGCAGATGTGTCAGTACCGGTCCTGCCGTGGCCAGCAGGCGGTCCTCGCCCGCCGCCGCGGCCAGCTCGGCCAGGCGCGGGCCGAGGATGAACCGGCCCTGCATGTCCCTCGCCACCATCCGGTGGTGTTCCAGTGCCACGGCAAGGCGGTGTGCCGTGGGTCGTGCGAGCCCTGTCGCCGCGACCAGCCCGGCGAGGGTGGCCGGACCGGACTCCAGGGCGCTCAAAACAAGAGCAGCCTTGTCGAGAACGCCGACGCCGCTAGAGTTGTCCATGCAACGATATTCGCGTCTCACTCTGTGAAACGCAAGTTCAATTTTCCGGGGAACTTGCGACTCTGGAGTGGCAGCGGCCCGGCGACCGACGGGTCCCAGGCCGAAGTCCACCCCCCACTCGACTTCGCTCGAGCGGCGGGGGCCCTGTGAGGGGCATGGGCGGAGGCGCTCACATCTCTAGTTGGGTCGGCAGCAACGCCGGCCGGAGGGAAAGCGATGGGTAGGACACTCGCGGAGAAGGTCTGGGACGACCATGTCGTCCGGCGCGCCGAGGGCGAGCCCGACCTCCTCTTCATCGATCTGCACCTGCTGCACGAGGTGACCAGCCCCCAGGCCTTCGACGGCCTCCGTAAGGGCGGTCGCCAGGTGCGCAGGCTCGACCTGACCATCGCCACCGAGGATCACAACACCCCGACCCTCGACATCGACAAGCCCATCGCGGACCCCGTCTCCCGCGCCCAGCTGGAGACGCTGCGCAAGAACTGCGCCGAATTCGGCGTACGGCTGCACCCCCTCGGCGACATCGAGCAGGGTGTCGTCCACGTGGTCGGCCCGCAGCTGGGCCTGACCCAGCCCGGCACGACCGTCGTCTGCGGTGACTCGCACACCTCCACCCACGGCGCCTTCGGTGCGCTGGCGTTCGGTATCGGCACCTCGCAGGTCGAGCACGTGCTGGCCACCCAGACCCTGCCGCTGGCCCGCCCGAAGACCATGGCGATCACGGTCGAGGGCGAACTGCCCGAGGGCGTCACCGCGAAGGACCTGATCCTCGCGATCATCGCCAAGATCGGTACGGGCGGCGGCCAGGGCTACATCCTGGAGTACCGCGGCTCCGCCATCGAGAAGCTCTCGATGGAGGCCCGCATGACCATCTGCAACATGTCCATCGAGGCCGGTGCGCGCGCGGGCATGATCGCCCCCGACGAGACCACCTTCGAGTACATCAAGGGCCGCGCCCACGCCCCCGAGGGCGAGGACTGGGACGCCGCCGTCGAGTACTGGAAGACCCTGAAGACGGACGACGACGCGGTCTTCGACGCCGAGGTCTTCATCGACGCCGACTCTCTGTCGCCGTTCGTCACCTGGGGTACCAACCCCGGCCAGGGCGCGCCCCTGTCGGCGAACGTCCCCGACCCCGCTTCGTACGAGGATGCTTCGGAGCGCCTGGCCGCCGAAAAGGCCCTGGAATACATGGGGTTGACCGCCGGGCAGCCGCTGCGCGACATCAACGTCGACACCGTCTTCGTAGGCTCCTGCACCAACGGCCGTATCGAGGACCTGCGTGCGGCCGCCGCGATCGTCGAGGGTCGCAAAGTCGCCGACGGCGTACGGATGCTGGTCGTCCCCGGCTCCGCGCGGGTCGGTCTGCAGGCCGTCGAGGAGGGCCTGGACGTGGTCTTCAAGGAGGCCGGCGCCGAATGGCGGCACGCGGGCTGCTCCATGTGCCTCGGTATGAACCCCGACCAACTCGCCCCCGGCGAGCGCTCCGCGTCCACCTCCAACCGCAACTTCGAGGGCCGGCAGGGCAAGGGCGGGCGTACGCACCTGGTGTCACCCCAGGTCGCTGCCGCCACAGCCGTCCTGGGTCACCTGGCCTCGCCCGCCGACCTGTCCGACGCCCCCGCGACCGCCGGAGTCTGAGCAATCATGGAAGCATTCACCACGCACACCGGACGTGCCGTCCCGCTGCGCCGCAGCAACGTCGACACCGACCAGATCATCCCCGCCCACTGGCTGAAGAAGGTCACCCGCGACGGGTTCGAGGATGGGCTCTTCGAGGCCTGGCGCAAGGACCCCGAGTTCGTGCTCAACCGCCCCGAGCGGCAGGGTGCCACCGTGCTGGTCGCCGGCTCAGACTTCGGTACGGGATCCTCGCGCGAGCACGCCGTCTGGGCACTGCAGAACTACGGCTTCAAGACCGTCATCTCCTCGCGCTTCGCCGACATCTTCCGCGGCAATTCGCTCAAGAACGGCCTGCTCACGGTGGTTCTGGAGCAGAAGATCGTGGACGCCCTGTGGGAGCTGACCGAGCAGGACCCGACGGCGGAGATCACCGTCGACCTCGAGGCCCGCGAGGTGCGCGCCGAGGGCATCACCGCCGCCTTCGAGCTGGATGAGAACTCCCGCTGGCGGCTGCTGAACGGCCTGGACGACATCAGCATCACGCTGCAGAACGAGGGTGACATCGCTGCGTACGAGGCGAAGCGTCCCTCGTACAAGCCGCGGACGCTCCAGGTCTGAGGCCCACCGGGCCCACCGGTCCCCGCAGAGGCCGCTCCGAGGCGGAAGCGGCTCCCGAACCGGCCCCTCGACCGCATCCGACCGCGGCGCCGGCCCTCACGCAGTACTCAGATGTACCCCCGACCGATCACGGTTGGGGGTACATCTGTATGCCCGTTTCCGGGGCCCTCCGGGGTCCGCCGGAGCCCGGACGGGCCGTGCGGACGGTGTCAACTCGCCCGCGGAAAAGGGGAGTAGAGACGGCTTCCACGGGAAAGGCGGTGCTTGTGGGGAGGTGCCGGAAAGGCGGCTCGGCAGGGTAGTTGCCCCCTGCGCAGGCGACAACTCGCCCCAGATGGCACAATCGGTGCATGGACCGCGACAGCCAACTCGAGCTCTACGAGGCGGTCGCGGCCCGGCTGAAGGAAGCGCACGCAAGGGTGCGCGCACTGCAAGTCCCGGAGGGCGTACGGATGGCGCTGACCCGGAAGCTGCTGGTCATTACGGCCGCGGCCAAACACGATCTCGCCGATGCGGCAAGGCGTCTGGAGCGATTGACGGCGGACCTCGACGCGGGTCGTTTCCCCGAAGACGTCTGAGCATCAAGCCCCAACTCCATGACGCCGAGTTCGTTGCGGCACAAGGGTGATTAGCCCGTTTCGTGTTTGATTTGCGGTATATATCTGCCTAACGTGCGAAAAAGCTTGAACACTTTCGTTCCGGCGATGTCTCCGAAGGGGAAGACGTGAACAAGGCGCAGCTCGTAGAAGCGATTGCCGACAAGGTCGGCGGGCGTCAGCAGGCCGCCGACGCCGTCGACGCGGTACTCGACGCCATCGTCCGTGCTGTCGTCGCCGGTGAGCGGATTTCTGTCACCGGCTTCGGCTCGTTCGAGAAGGTCGACCGGCCGGCCCGGTACGCCCGTAACCCGCAGACCGGTGAGCGTGTGCGGGTCAAGAAGACCTCGGTTCCGCGCTTCCGTGCGGGACAGGGGTTCAAGGACCTGGTGAGCGGCACCAAGAAGCTGCCCCGAGGTGGCGAGGTGGCCGTCAAGAAGGCCCCCAAGGGGAGCCTCCAGGTCGGAGCGGCCGCGAAGAAGGCCGCAACCAAGAAGGCCGCCGCCAAGAAGGCGCCGGCACGCAAGGTCACGGCGAAGAAGGTCACGCCTGCGAAGAAGGCCGCGCCGGCCAAGGCCGCGGCAAAGAAGACGACCGCGAAGAAGACCACGGCGAAGAAGGCGGCGGCCAAGAAGACCACCGCCAAGAAGACCACCGCGAAGAAGACGGCGGCCAAGAAGACCGCGCCGGCCAAGAAGTCCACGGCGCGCAAGACCACCGCCAAGAAGACCACTGCCCGCTGACGGGCACTGGCTATTCACGCACCACGCACCGGGCCGAGCTCCCCGAGGGAGCCCGGCCCGTGGTATGTGCTGGTCAGAGTGTGGCGAGTGTGATCAGTGTGATGCGGCGGGCGTCGCCCTCGCCCTCCACCTCGATACGCACGCGCTGTCCCGGCCGCAGCAGCCGGAGGCCGCCCGCGTCGAACGCCGGGGCGTCGAAGGGCACCGGGGTGCCGTCGTCCAGCAGCACGCTGCCGCTGCGGGTTTCGGGGTCGTACGTGTACGAGGTCGCCTGCATGAGGGAAGCGTAGGCGATTTGGGGCGGGACACCGCGGGGCCGCTCAGTCCGCGATCAGCAGCCGGGCCGCGGCCGCGGCCGTGCGCGGACCGACGCCGAGCGCCAGCGCGGCCCGCAGATCGTCGCCGGTGTCCACGTCCCGGCGCACCGAGTCGACGCAGTCGAGACGGAGTTCCACCGCCCCGGAAGCCGCGTGCCGGGCACGGGATTCGCCGCCGAATGCAGGGCGCAATTCCGTGCCGGCGAGTGCCGACAGCAATGTGGTGCCGATGCCCGCCGCATCCGGGAGAAAAGACCGGGGAAACGGTGCGGCGGCCGCCAGGACCGTGGCCAATTCCGCGCTGCGCAGCGCGGGGAGGTCCGCGTTGAGAGCGGCGACGGGGGCGTCCGGGCGGGCCGCGCGCGCCGCCGCAGCTCCGTGCGCCAGGGCGGCGTTGAGACCCGCACCGGGAGAGTCCGGCACGATCCGGGCTCCCAGCTCCGCGAGCTCGCGCGCGGCGAGGCGGTCATCCGTGACGACCACCACATCCAGCACCGCGGGACAGACCGCTGCCGCGGCCACCGTGTCCTGGGCGAAGGCGAGCGCGAGGGACGGCCGCAGCCCGTCGCCGGCCGTGTCCGAGAGTCTGCTCTTGGCCCGTGCCAGGGGCTTCAGCGGTATCACCAGAGTCCACTGCACCAGCGCTCCGTCCCTTCGTTTCGGGCCCATTGTGGCCTGCTGTGCAGCGGTGACCGTGCCGAGGCGAGAATGCTGGACCGCTCCGGCGCGAGGAGAACAGCGGGTCAGTTTCTCCGGGAGAGGGCAGAGGACCGGGTCCGACGGGAGCGGCGGCGGCGCGGAGATGACGTACGCCACGCCCTGACGGCCTCGGAGGAGGGTGGGCGTACGGTGTTCTCGACAGACCGGCGGCCTGGAGCGACACTTGTGCGGCCGACCAGGTCCTAGAGGAAGGTGTCCGAGTGTCCCGCCGCAGAATCGGCTTCTGGTACCGCCTGGCAGCGGTCATCTGCAAACCGCCGCTGGTGGTTCTGATCAAGCGGGACTGGCGCGGAATGGAGAATATTCCGGCCGAGGGCGGATTTATCACGGCGGTGAACCACAATTCCCATGTGGACCCGTTCGCATATGCCCATTTCCAGTACAACACGGGTCGAGTTCCGCGATTCCTGGCCAAGCACGGCCTTTTCAAAAAGGGTTTCGTGGGCACCATGATGCGCGGCACCGGACAGATCCCCGTCTACCGCGAGAGCACGGATGCGCTCAGTGCCTTCCGGGCCGCTATCGAGGCTGTCGAGCGGGGCGAGTGCGTCGCCTTCTATCCCGAGGGCACCCTCACCCGCGACCCCGACCAGTGGCCGATGACCGGCAAGACCGGCGCCGCACGCGTGGCCCTCAAGACGAAGTGCCCGGTCATCCCCGTCGCCCAGTGGGGCGCCAACCTGCTGCTTCCGCCGTACGCCAAGAAGCCGGACCTGCTGCCCCGCAAGACCCACCACGTGCTCGCCGGGCCGCCCGTGGACCTCTCGCGTTTCTACGACAAGGAGATGACCCCCGAGGTCCTCAAGGAGGCCACCGAGGTCATCATGGCCGCGATCACCGCGCTGCTCGAGGAGCTTCGCGGCGAGAAGGCCCCCGCGACGCCCTTCGACCCGCGCATCGTACGGATCGAGCAGCGGCGCAGGGCGACGAGAGGCGCCGTACGCGGTGAGGTCCCCGGGCAGGCCACCGGCGAAGCCGCCGACGCGGGCGACGACAGCCGGACCGCGAAGGCGGGCGGCAACGGCGATGCGGAGGACGCCAAGTGACGAACTCCGTCAAGGCGGCCGTCTTCGGGACCGGATCCTGGGGCACGGCCTTCGGCATGGTGCTCGCCGACGCCGGATGCGACGTCACCCTGTGGGGGCGTCGCGCCGAACTCGCGGACGCGGTCAACTCCACGCGTACGAACCCCGACTATCTGCCCGGCGTCGAACTCCCCGAGAACCTGCGGGCCACCACCGACCCGGCCGAGGCCGCGGCCGGCGCCGAGTTCACGGTGCTCGCCGTGCCCTCGCAGACACTCCGCGGCAACCTCGCCGAATGGGCGCCTCTGCTGGCCGCCGACACCGTCCTCGTCTCCCTGATGAAGGGCGTGGAACTCGGCTCCGCGATGCGGATGAGCGAGGTCATCGAGGACGTCACCAAGGTGGGCGCCGAGCGGATCGCCGTCGTCACCGGGCCCAACCTCGCCCGGGAGATAGCCGCCCGCCAGCCCGCGGCCGCGGTTGTCGCCTGCCGCGACGAATCGGTCGCCCAGCGCCTCCAGGCCGCCTGCCACACGCCGTACTTCCGGCCGTACACCAACACCGACGTCATCGGCTGCGAACTCGGCGGCGCAGTCAAGAACGTGATCGGACTCGCCGTCGGCATCGCCGACGGCATGGGCCTCGGCGACAACGCCAAGGGCTCCCTCATCACCCGCGGACTCGCCGAGACGACCCGACTCGGCCTCGCGATGGGCGCCGACCCCATGACCTTCTCCGGACTCGCGGGCCTGGGCGACCTGGTGGCGACCTGCTCGTCGCCGCTGTCCCGCAACCACACCTTCGGCACCAACCTCGGCAAGGGCATGACCCTGGAGGAGACCATCGCGGTCACCAAGCAGACGGCCGAGGGCGTCAAGTCCTGCGAGTCGGTGCTGGATCTGGCACGCCGGCACGGCGTCGACATGCCCATCACGGAGACCGTGGTCGGCATCGTCCACGAGGGAAAGCCGCCGATGGTGGCCCTCAAGGAGCTGATGTCGCGCAGCGCGAAGCCCGAACGGCGCTGATACACGGCGTGGCGCGAGGCCCGGGCGGTACCCGCGACTTCGCGCTGCGCCAGGCGGCGGCAACGCTGAGCGACAGGGCCCGTCGGGCGCTGACTCGAGGACTACCAGCAGGTACGCTCATCGCGATATGAGCAGCGAGTACACCACCCAGAGCCCGGTTCCCTCCACGCCAGGAGGGGAATCCCGCAAGCCGCGCGTGGCTATCGTGTTCGGCGGCCGAAGTTCCGAGCACGGCATCTCGGTCGTCACTGCGGGGGCCGTACTGCGCGCCATCGACCGTACGAAGTACGACGTCCTGCCCATCGGTATCACGCGGGAGGGCCGCTGGGCGCTCACCGCCGACGAGCCGGAGCGGATGGCCATCACGGACCGGCAGGTGCCCGACGTGGAGCAACTCGCCGAGTCGGCCGAGGGGGGCGTCGTGATCCCCGTCGACCCCTCGACCCGCGAAGTGGTCTACAGCGAACCCGGATCGGTGCCCAAGGCCCTCGGCGAGGTGGACGTCGTCTTCCCGATGCTGCACGGCCCGTACGGCGAGGACGGCACTCTCCAGGGGCTTCTGGAGCTCTCCGGAACTCCGTACGTCGGCTCGGGCGTGCTCGCGTCCGCCGTCGGCCAGGACAAGGAGTACATGAAGCGGGTCTTCACCTCCTTCGGGCTGCCCGTCGGCCCGTATCTGGTGATCCGCCCGCGCGAGTGGGAGCGTGACGAGTCCGCCGCCCGCAAGAGGATCGCGGAGTTCGCGGGCGAACACGGCTGGCCGCTGTTCATCAAGCCCGCGCGCGCGGGCTCTTCGATCGGCATCACCAAGGTCGACTCCTTCGAGGACCTCGACGAGGCCATCGAGGAGGCGCAGCGCCACGACCCCAAGATCCTCGTCGAGGCGCTGCTGCGCGGCCGTGAGATCGAGTGCGGGGTGCTGGAGTTCGAGGACGGCCCGCGTGCGAGCGTGCCCGCCGAGATCCCGCCCGTGCAGTCGCACGACTTCTACGACTTCGAGGCGAAGTACATCGACTCCGCCTCCGGCATCGTGCCCGCCCCGCTCACCGACGAGCAGACCGCCGAGGTGCAGCGGCTCGCCGTCGAGGCCTTCGAGGCCGCGTCCTGTGAGGGGCTGGTGCGCGCGGACTTCTTCCTCACCGAGGACGGGAAGTTCGTGATCAACGAGATCAATACGATGCCCGGTTTCACGCCGATCTCCATGTACCCGCGGATGTGGCAGGAGAGCGGAGTCGCCTACCAGGAGCTGGTGGATCTGCTGATCCAGGCGGCGCTCAGGCGGTCGACCGGGCTGCGCTGAATCCGGCCCGAGCCCTCAGGAGGCGATCCCTTTGGGGATCGCCTTCTTGATGGGCGCGGCCAGGTCCACGAGCACGCCGGCGCTGTCCACTCCCGCGGGTACGGTCACCTCGACGTACGCGAGGCGCAGACTGGTGGTGAAGCGCTGCGACCCGTCGTCCAGCTTCTCCATCAGCCAGCCGACGCCGTTCACGCCGCCGCCGATCGCGTCAGGGTCGTTGCCGTCGGCCACCTTCGGGTCGACCATCTTCGCGGGCTGTCCGACACCGCAGCGCAGTATGATCGCCGGGCTTCCCCAGCCCGCGGTCAGCGCGGACACGGGCTCCGGATCCTGCCGGTCCAAGCCGTCCACCTTCTTCGGCAGCACCTTGTCCAGGTTCCGGCACAGCTCGGTGACCTTCGCGTCCGGGGAGGGAACCACGGCTGTCGCCGTGTCGTCTGCTGAGGAGCAGCCCGTGGCGGCGATCAGCAGTGCGAGCGCGGGCGGCCCGACGAAGGTGCGGGGCCGGTGACGGAAGATGTTCACCGGCCAAGGGTAGACGGGGGCTAGAGGTGCACGACCGGGCAGGTCAGGGTGCGGGTGATGCCGTCCACTTGCTGGACCTTCGCGACCACCATGCGACCGAGGTCGTCGACGGTGTCGGCCTGTGCGCGCACGATCACGTCGTACGGTCCGGTCACGTCCTCGGCCTGGATCACCCCCGGAATCTTGGAGATCGTCTCGGCGACGGTCGAGGCCTTGCCGACCTCCGTCTGGATCAGGATGTACGCCTGTACCACGGAACCTCCAGGGCGGCCACGAGGATCATGTGGGGAGAAGGGACGCCACGGTATCGCGTCGCTGCACGCTGCGGGGAGACCCGCGGAGGCTGTGGCGTGCACACCGGAGGTGCACGGACAGCACAGGTGGGCGGACACGTCGACCGTACCCAGGACGGTGACGGCACGCGACCGCACGCCGGGACGGGGCTTTCGGAATGAACGGGGCTTTTGGTGAAAGGGCAAGGTGATCCGCGGTGAAGGGAACCGTGGGCGAGCTGGGGGAGTTCGGGCTCATCAGGGAGCTCACCTCCCGGCTCACCTCCACCCCGGCCGTACGGCTCGGGCCGGGCGACGACGCCGCGGTGGTGGCGGCACCGGACCGCAGGGTGGTGGCGAGTACGGACGTCCTGCTGGAGGGACGGCACTTCCGCCGCGACTGGTCCACGGCGTACGACGTCGGCCGTAAGGCGGCCGCGCAGAACCTCGCGGACATCGCCGCGATGGGCGCCGTACCGACCGCACTGCTGCTCGGCCTGGTCGTCCCCGCCGAGCTCCAGGCCGCCTGGCCGGTCGAGCTGATGGACGGGCTGCGGGACGAGTGCCAGGTCGCGGGCGCCGCCGTGGTGGGCGGCGATGTCGTACGCGGCGAGACCATCACCATCGCGATCACCGCGCTCGGCGACATGCGCGGCCACGAGCCGGTGACCCGTGCCGGTGCCCAGCCTGGTGACGTGGTCGCCGTGACGGGCTGGCTCGGCTGGTCCGCCGCCGGGTACGCGGTGCTGTCCCGCGGCTTCCGGTCGCCCCGCGCGTTCGTCGAGGCCCATCGGCGGCCCGAACCGCCCTACCACGCGGGCCCCGCGGCCGCCGGGCTCGGCGCCACCTCGATGACCGACGTCAGCGACGGTCTGATCGCCGACCTCGGGCACATCGCCGAGGCCAGCAAGGTGCGCATCGACGTCCGCTCCGGCGCGCTCGACATCCCCTCGCAGATGAACGACATCGGACAGGCCGTCGGCGTCGACCCGCTGCAGTGGGTGCTCACCGGCGGCGAGGACCACGCCATCGTGGCGACCTTCCCGTCGGACGTGAAGCTGCCCGCCCGCTGGAAGGTGATCGGCGAGGTGCTCAATCCCTCCGCGATGCCGCAGGTGACGGTGGACGGGGCGCCCTGGACCAGCACGGGCGGCTGGGACCACTTCGGGGACATCGAGGGCGGGCGATAGCGTCGGAGCCATGCACACACCATCGCGAGCGCTTCCCCGAGTGCTGACCGTCGCCGGTTCCGACTCCGGAGGCGGCGCGGGTATCCAGGCCGACCTGAAGACGATGCTCGCCCTCGGTGCGCACGGCATGAGCGTGCTGACCGCCGTGACCGCCCAGAACTCCCTCGGCGTGCAAGGCGCTTGGGAGCTGCCGGCAGAGGCCGTGCGGGCCCAGTACCGCAGTGTCGTCGACGACATCGGCGTCCAGGCAGTCAAGACCGGCATGCTGTCGTCGGCCGAGCTGGTGGAGACCGTCGCGGAGCTCCTCGCGGACACGCAAGCCCCGGTGGTCGTCGACCCCGTCGGCGTCTCCAAGCACGGCGACCCGCTGCTGGCCGCGTCCGCGCTCGACTCGGTCCGTACGAAGCTGCTGCCGACCGCGACAGTCGCCACGCCGAACCTCGACGAGGTGGCCCAACTCACGGGTGTGCGCGTGGAATCGGAGGACGACATGCGGCGGGCGGCGGCCGCCGTTCTCGCGTACGGCGCGCGCTGGGTGGTCATCAAGGGGGGTCACCTCAGCGGTGAGGCGGTGGACGCGGTGGACCTCCTGACTGACGGCTCGGAGGAGCACTGGCTGCGTGCCACGCGGCTGGACAACCGGCACACGCACGGCACGGGCTGCACCCTCGCCAGCGCGATCGCGTCGGGACTCGCGAAGGGGCAGTCGGTGCCGGAGGCGGTCGCGGCGGCCAAGGACTACGTCACCGGGGCCATCGCCGGCGGGTTCGCACTGGGCGGCGGGATCGGGCCGGTGGATCACGGCTGGCGGTTCAGGGCCGTGTAGGGGATGCCACTGCGTCGGCAACGTCCGTCAGATCCTGGATCATCAGCAAGCCCGCGGGGGACGGCGCCGCTGTGCCCGGCATGGTCGGCACGCCGGGCATGCAAAAAGCCGGTTCCACCAGGAGGTGGAACCGGCCCTGCAGCAACCAGCGAGGTGGCCGCGCTAGCACTACGTCAGCGCGAGACCTTGCCGGCCTTGATGCACGAGGTGCAGACGTTGAGCCGCTTCGGCGTCCGACCGACCACGGCACGCACGCGCTGGATGTTGGGGTTCCAGCGGCGAGACGTACGGCGGTGCGAGTGGGAAATGTTGTTGCCGAAGCCCGGCCCCTTGCCGCAGACGTCGCAGTTGGCAGCCACGGGTCACTCCAAAGACTTCAGATGCACTTACGGTTGGAACCCGGCATGCCGGGATCAGTGATCTGAGTGGCGTTGCCAGGGGTAATGGCCCGATGCGTATCGGGCAACCGGAGCAGCATACAACGGCTGCCTCGGTACAACGAAATTACCATGGCTGCTCCGGCCTCTGCTCCACACCCTCGCCCGCGGCCACCGCCCCGGCCCTCTTCCGGAAGGGGGCCGTCCGGGGTCTACGCTGCGTCCCAGTCCAGCTGCTCGACGAGGAGGCGCAGGTGCCGCAGGTGCCGCAGAGGTTCGACGCTGTCGCTGTGCGCGCCTGGTGCGGTCTGGCCCTGGAAGCCCTCGGACGGGCCCGCGAGGAGATCGACGCGATCAACGTCTATCCGGTCGCGGACGGTGACACCGGCACGAATCTGTATCTGACCGTCGAGTCGGCCGCCCAGGCCGTCGAGGCGGCGTTCCAGGGCCTCGAACCGCAGCAGCCCTCCACGGCCGAGGCGATGCGCGCCATGGCCCATGGCGCGCTGATCGGGGCCCGCGGAAACTCCGGCACGATCGTGGCGCAGCTGCTGCGCGGTATGGCCCAGGTGCTGGCCGCGGGGAACCCGCGTGCCGAAGCCTCGCCTGCGGCGAGCACGGCGGGAGGGGCTGCGCATGCACCCGCCACAGGGGCCGCGGAAAGCCAGGCCGCTGTGAAGACGGCGAGTGAGACCTCTCACGCCGACGGCCCCCGTCTGCGGCTCGCGCTGCGGCGGGCGGCGGAGTCCGCGTACGAAGCCGTGGCGCACCCCGTCGAGGGCACCGTCCTGACGGTGGCGTCCGCGGCGGCGGATGCGGCCGAGGGGACCGAGGGCGACTGCGCGACGGTGGCGCGAGCCGCCTACAAGGGGGCGCGGGCGGCGCTCGACGCCACTCCCGGGCAACTGGCGGTGCTCGGGCAGGCGGGCGTGGTCGATGCGGGCGGGCGGGGCCTCCTGGCGCTCCTCGGCGCACTCGTCCAGACCTTCACGGGGGAGCCGCCGACGCCGGCGGACGCGCTGCACGCGCGCGTGGGAGGCCCGTCCTCAGCCGCAGAGAAGCACAGTCGCGGCCCCCACACGCGGGTGGACCGCGAGCCCCACGCGCGCGTGGACGCGGCGGAGGCCTGCCCGGACGATCCGGTGGACGGGGCGAGCCCGGCATTCGAGGTGATCTACCTGCTGGAGGCCGACGACGCGGCCGTGGCCCTGCTGCGCACCCGGCTCGACGCCCTCGGGGACTCCCTCGTCGTCGTCGGGGGCGACGGCCTGTGGAACGTCCACGTACACGTCGACGACGCGGGCGCCGCCGTCGAGGCCGGCGTCGAGGCCGGGCGGCCCTACCGGATCCGCATCACACACTTCGGCGCGGAGGACGCACACACGGCATCCGCCGTGCAGCCGCCCCGGGAGCGGGCGCAGCGCGCCATCGTGGCGGTCGTGCCGGGCGAGGGCCTGCGGGTTCTGTACGCCGAGGCCGGGGCGACGACAGTGCCGGTGAGCCCGGGGGAGAGGCCCGCGAGCGGCGAGCTCGTCGACGCCATCCGGCACGCCCACGCGCGCGAGGTGGTGTTGCTGCCCAACGACGCCGAGCTGCGCCACACCGCGGCGGCGGCAGCGGAGCAGGCCCGCTCCGAGGGCCTGCGCGTCGCACTGATCCCCACCCGCTCAGCCGTCCAGGGCATCGCCGCCCTCGCCGTCCACGAGCCGGACCGCCGCTTCGACGAGGACGTCGTCGCGATGACCTCGGCGGCCGGTGCGACCCGGCACGCCGAAGTCGTCGTCGCGGAGCGGCAGTCCTGGACCATGGCCGGCATCTGCCAGGCCGGCGATGTGCTGGGGCTGATCGACGGCGATGTCGCCGTGATCGGCTCCGAGGTCGCGGCCGTCGCGGAAACGGTCCTCGACCGCATGCTGGCGGCGGGAGGCGAGATGGTCACGCTCGTCCTCGGCGACGACGTACCCGATGCCACGGCCGACGGCCTTGAGCAGCACGTACGCGAGAACTACCTGGCCGTCGACACGGTGGTCTACCGCGGCGGCCGGCAGGCGGCACCGATGCTGATCGGCGTCGAGTAAGCCGGGAACGGCCCGGTAAGCCGGCCCGCCTGCGTCGCGGATTCCCCGGACGTCTACGGCTTTGTCAGTGCCGTGGTGTGCAATGGATCTCGTGCCCGTGCTCGAAGAACCCCTGAAGAAAGTGATCGGCCCCGCCACAGCGAAGGTGATGGCCGAGCACCTCGGCCTGCACACCGTCGGCGACCTGCTGCACCACTACCCCCGGCGGTATGCCGAGCGGGGCGAGCTCACGCGCCTCGCCGACCTCCCGCTGGACGAGCACGTCACGGTGGTCGCGCAGGTCGCGAGCGCCCGGATCATGAAGTTCAGGGGCGGCAGCGGCCAGCGCCTCGAGGTGGTCATCACCGACGGCAGCGGCCAGCTGCAGCTGGTCTTCTTCGGCAAGGGCGTGCACAAGCCCCACAAGGACCTGCTGCCCGGCACGCGCGCGATGTTCGCGGGCAAGGTCTCCGTCTTCAACCGCAAGCTGCAGCTGGCCCACCCCGCGTACCAGCTGCTGCGCGGCGGCGAGGACGGCGAGACCGTGGATTCGTGGGCCGGAGCGCTCATCCCGATCTATCCGGCCACGGCGAAGCTGGAGTCCTGGAAGATCGCCAAGTCGGTGGACACGGTGCTGCCCAGCGCCCGGGAGGCCGTCGATCCGCTGCCGCCCGCCTTGCGTGAGGGGCGCGGACTCGTCCCGCTCCCCGAAGCGCTCCTCAAGATCCACAGGCCGAGTACGAAGGCGGACATCGCGGACGCCCGCGCGCGCCTGAAGTGGGACGAGGCGTTCGTGCTGCAGGTCGCCCTGGCCCGGCGGCGGTACGCGGACACCCAGCTCCCCGCCGTGGCACGCAAGCCCAAGCCGGACGGCCTGCTCGCCGCCTTCGACGCCAGGCTGCCCTTCACGCTCACGGAAGGCCAGGAGAAGGTCTCCAAGGAGATCTTCGACGACCTGGCCGCCGAGCACCCGATGCACCGCCTCCTCCAGGGCGAGGTCGGTTCGGGTAAGACGATGGTGGCTCTGCGCGCGATGCTCGCCGTCGTCGACGCGGGCGGCC
The DNA here is from genome assembly GCF_013778455.1 of Streptomyces himalayensis subsp. himalayensis. Taxonomy (GTDB): domain Bacteria; phylum Actinomycetota; class Actinomycetes; order Streptomycetales; family Streptomycetaceae; genus Streptomyces; species Streptomyces himalayensis. Next base: position 626,637 of record NZ_JACEHE010000001.1, read on the forward strand.
AGGCCGCGATGCTCGCGCCCACGGAAGTCCTGGCCCAGCAGCACCACCGGTCGATCACCGAGATGATGGGCGAGCTGGCAGAGGGAGGGATGCTCGGCGGCGCCGAGCAGGCCACCAAGGTCGTCCTCCTCACCGGTTCCATGGGCGCAGCGGCCCGCCGCCAGGCCCTGCTCGACCTGGTCACCGGCGAGGCCGGGATCGTCATCGGTACGCACGCCCTGATCGAGGACAAGGTGCAGTTCCACGACCTCGGCCTGGTCGTCGTCGACGAGCAGCACCGCTTCGGTGTGGAGCAGCGCGACGCCCTGCGCGGCAAGGGCAAGCAGCCGCCGCACCTCCTGGTCATGACCGCGACGCCCATCCCGCGCACGGTAGCGATGACGGTCTTCGGCGATCTGGAGACCTCGGTCCTCGACCAGCTCCCCGCCGGACGCTCACCGATCGCCAGCCATGTCGTACCTGCCCAGGACAAACCGCACTTCCTGGCGCGCGCCTGGGAGCGCGTGCGCGAGGAAGTGGAGCAGGGCCACCAGGCGTACGTCGTGTGCCCGCGCATCGGCGACGAGGAGCCGGAGGCCAAGGGCAAGAAGAAGTCGCCCGAGGACGAGGCGGAGAAGCGCCCGCCGCTCGCTGTCCTGGACGTCGCCGAGCAGCTCGCACAAGGCCCGTTGAAGGGCCTCAAGGTGGAGATCCTGCACGGCCGTATGCAGCCCGACGACAAGGACGTCGTGATGCGCCGCTTCGCCGCCGGCGAGACGGACGTCCTGGTCGCGACGACGGTCATCGAGGTGGGGGTGAACGTCCCGAACGCCACGGCGATGGTGATCATGGACGCGGACCGCTTCGGCGTCTCCCAGCTCCACCAGCTGCGCGGCCGCGTAGGCCGTGGCTCGGCCCCGGGCCTGTGCCTGCTGGTCTCCGAGATGCCCGAGGCGAGCGCTGCCAGGGCCCGGCTCAATGCCGTCGCAGCGACACTGGACGGCTTCGAGCTCTCCCGTATCGACCTGGAGCAGCGCCGCGAGGGCGACGTCCTCGGCCAGGCCCAGTCCGGCGTCCGCTCCTCCCTGCGGATGCTCACCGTCATCGACGACGAGGAGATCATCGCCGAGGCCCGCGAGGAAGCGGCAGCCGTCGTCGCCCAGGACCCGGAGCTCGAGCATCTCCCCGGCCTGCGCACGGCCCTGGACGCACTGCTGGACGAGGAGCGCGAGCAGTACCTGGACAAGGGCTGACAGAGCCGCAGCCAGGTGAGGACTGACAGAATGGAGGCACGGGGGCTGGGAAACTGAAGGCGTGACCAACGCGCACGTACTCCGACAAGGACAGAGATGACCCGCGTGATCGCCGGCCGGGCCGGCGGACGCCGCCTCGCCGTACCGCCGGGCAACGGCACCCGCCCCACATCCGACCGCGCACGCGAGGGCCTCTTCTCCACGTGGGAGTCCCTCATGGGCCCGCTCGAAGGCGTCCGGATAGCCGATCTGTACGCCGGTTCGGGGGCCGTCGGGCTTGAGGCGCTGTCCCGCGGTGCCACGCATGCCCTTCTCGTCGAGGCCGACGGCCGAGCCGCCCGCACCGTCCGCGAGAACGTGCGCACTCTGGGACTTCCGGGAGCAGACGTACGTACCGGAAAAGCCGCCCAGATCATCGCGGGACCGGCCCCGTCCGACCCGTACGACCTGGTCTTTCTCGACCCGCCGTACGCCGTCTCAGACGACGATCTTCGCGAGATTCTGCTCACACTCCGCACCGGGGGCTGGCTCGCGGCCGATGCCCTCGTCACCGTGGAGCGAAGCACCAGGGGCGGCGAATTCAGGTGGCCGGACGGCTTCGAAGCGATCAGGGCCCGTCGTTACGGCGAGGGGACCTTTTGGTACGGTCGCGCCGCCTCTACGTGCGAAGACGCACCATGACCGGACCGGAGAGCGAGGGACTCAAGTTGCGCCGCGCCGTCTGTCCGGGGTCGTTCGACCCCATCACCAACGGACACCTCGACATCATCGCCCGAGCCTCCAAGCTCTACGACGTGGTGCACGTCGCGGTGATGATCAATCAGTCCAAGAAGGGCCTGTTCACCATCGAGGAGCGGATCGAGCTGATCCGCGAGGTCACCGCGGAGTTCGGCAATGTCGAGGTCGAGTCCTTCCACGGCCTCCTCGTCGACTTCTGCAAGGAGCGCGACATCCCGGCCATCGTCAAGGGCCTGCGCGCCGTCAGCGACTTCGACTACGAGCTGCAGATGGCCCAGATGAACAACGGCCTCACCGGCGTCGAGACGCTCTTCGTCCCGACCAACCCCACCTACAGCTTCCTCTCCTCCTCGCTCGTCAAGGAGGTCGCGACCTGGGGCGGCGACGTCTCCCACCTGGTGCCGCCAGTGGTCCTGGAGGCCCTCAAGAAGCGCCTCGGCAAGGACTGAAGCCCTGACTGGCCGTCACCCGGTGTCGGGCCGCAGCGGACTGCCCGTACAGTCGCCTTGTCCGTCTTCAACACAGCTGTAGAGAGTGGCGAGCGCCGGTGGACGTGCAGAAGAAGCTCGATGAGATCGTCGCGGCGGTCGGCAATGCCCGCTCCATGCCCATGTCGGCCTCCTGCGTGGTGAACCGTGCCGAGCTGCTTTCGATGCTCGAGGAAGTACGTCAGGCGCTGCCCGGCTCCCTGGCGCAGGCCCAGGAGCTCATCGGCGACCGCGAGCAGATGGTCGAGCAGGCCCGCCAGGAGGCCGAGCGGATCATCGAGAGCGCGCACGCCGAGCGCGGTTCGCTGATCTCCGACACGGAGATCGCCCGGCGCTCGCAGAGCGAGGCGGAGCGCATCCTCGACGAGGCCCGCAAGGCAGCCGAGGAGATCCGCGCCGAGGCCGACGACTACGTCGACTCCAAGCTCGCCAACTTCGAGGTGGTCCTCAACAAGACCCTCGGCTCCGTCGGCCGCGGCCGCGAGAAGCTGCTGGGCACAGGACCGGGCCTCGACGAGCAGGGCTACGAGGACGAGGACGCCCCCCAGCGCAGCCACGACCCCGAGACCCTGCGCCGCACCGCCGACCAGTACGTCGACACGAAGCTGGGCGCCTTCGAGGCGGTGCTCGCCAAGACGCTGGAGGCGGTCGGCCGCGGCCGGCAGAAGCTCCACGGCCGCATCGCCACCGACGAGCTGGGCGCGCTCGGCCCCGACGGCTTGGCGCACCAGCACACCAGTGACGCCGAGTACCTGGCGGACCTCGCGCAGCTGGCAGACCCGGCCGAGCCCTCCCCGTTCGGCTCGCAGCCCCAGTCAGCCCCAGCGCAGTCCGGGTCGGCGACCGACGCACACATCCCGGCCCAGCAGCCCTACCAGCAGCAGGATGCGTACTCGCCTACTCTCGACTTCGCTCGAGCGGGAGGTGCCCCCATCCATCAGGACCCCTACGCGTACCAGCAGCAGGACCAGTACGGCTACCAGCAGCCCTACGGGCAGCAGGACCCGTACGGCTACCAGCAGGCCTACGACCAGAGCGGGCAGCAGCCGCAGCAGGCGTACGACCCGGGGCAGGGCCAGGAGCAGGGATACGGCCACGGCCGGCCGGGGGACGGGACGGCCGCACTCGACGAGACCAGCCTCTTCGACACGAGCATGATCAGCGCGGAGCAGTTGCGCCAGTACGAACAGGGGCGCTAAGCCCACGCCGGTTCCGAGCCGGGGGGCCGGCGAAGCGCGGATTGGGCCGAGAGCGAAAGGTCCAGTATCCTGGCTCTTCGGTCGCGCTTGCGCTGCGCTGACTTCGCAGACCGCCCGCGATCCGTGCTGCTCGAACGTCGGGTCCTCATTCCGGTGAGGCCACGACGGAGCGGCTCTCCCCCGACCTTCGACGATCGAAAGCAGGAACGGCCCTGAACGCCCGCCTCGACCACCGCAACCCCCTCGTGTTCGACACACACGAGCTGGGGCGGCGTCCTGGTGCGCTTCAGCGCCTGACCCGCACGATCGACGCTCCCAAGGACTTCGGTCTCCAGGGAGTGATCGGAGTGCCGGAAGGCGCTCCGGTCGAGCTCGAACTCCGGCTGGAGTCGGTCATGGAAGGGGTGCTCGTCACAGGGACCGCCCGTGCGCGCGCCGAGGGGGAGTGCGTAAGGTGTCTGGAGCCGCTCGGGCTGGAGCTCGAAGCGGACTTCCAGGAGATGTTCTCGTACCCTGACGCCGACGACCGGGGCCGTGTGATCGCGGAACCGGGCGACGACGCCGAGGACGACGAGGACAGGCTCTTTATCGAGGACGGCCTGTTCGACCTCGAGCCCGTGCTGCGCGATGCGGTGGTGCTCGCACTGCCGATGCAGCCGGTGTGCCAGGAAGACTGCCCGGGTCTGTGCTCCCAGTGCGGAGCGCGGCTGGCGGACGACCCGGACCACCACCATGACGCCGTCGACATCCGTTGGGCGGCACTGCAGGGACTCGCCGAGACCATTCAGGACGGCGAGAAGGACGAGATGAGCGGCGCCGAAGCGGGCGTCGACGAGAAGCAGGAGAAGTAGCCGTGGCTGTTCCGAAGCGGAAGATGTCGCGCAGCAACACGCGCCACCGCCGGTCGCAGTGGAAGGCTGCGGTCCCCACCCTGGTTGCGTGCGAGCGCTGCCACGAGCCCAAGCAGCAGCACATCGCGTGCCCCGCTTGTGGCACCTACAACAAGCGCCAGGTCCTCGAGGTCTGAGCGGCTGGTGAGAGGCGCGATGTCTGACGCCAAGGCGGAATCGACCGTCAAGAACAAGGCGGACAACACGGCCTCGTCCCACACGCTTCTGGAAGGGCGGCTCGGGTACAAGCTCGAGTCCGCCCTTCTGGTGCGTGCGCTGACCCACCGTTCCTACGCATACGAGAACGGCGGTCTGCCGACGAACGAGCGGCTCGAGTTCCTCGGGGACTCGGTGCTCGGCCTCGTCGTCACGGACACGCTGTACCGCACCCACCCCGACCTGCCCGAAGGCCAGCTGGCCAAGCTGCGGGCCGCGGTGGTCAACTCGCGTGCGCTGGCGGAGGTGGGCCGCGGGCTCGACCTCGGTGCCTTCGTCCGGCTCGGCCGGGGCGAGGAAGGCACGGGCGGCAGGGACAAGGCCTCGATCCTCGCCGACACGCTGGAAGCAGTGATCGGCGCGGTCTATCTCGACCAGGGGCTGGACGTGGCGGCGGAGCTGGTGCACCGCCTCTTCGACCCGCTGATCGAGAAGTCGTCGAACCTGGGAGCCGGCCTGGACTGGAAGACCAGTCTCCAGGAGCTCACCGCGACCGAAGGCCTCGGCGTACCCGAGTACCTGGTCACGGAGACCGGCCCCGACCACGAGAAGACCTTCACTGCTGCCGCCCGCGTCGGAGGCGTCTCGTACGGCACCGGCACCGGCCGCAGCAAGAAGGAAGCGGAGCAGCAGGCCGCGGAGTCCGCGTGGCGCGCGATTCGCGCGGCGGCGGACGAGCGGGCGAAGACGGAGGCCGCGACAGCCGCCGCCTCCGACGGGGTCCCCGACGACGTTGCGTCGGCCCCGACGACGGCCTGACGGCGGGGCGCGTGGGTCATATGACGACCCACGCGCCCATCGCTTTGCGGTCGGCGCCTGCCTGGCGTGCCTCGCGCTATTGCCGGGTGCGGCGCCTGGGCGCCGTAGGGGTCCCCGGCCGGCGCCGCAGACGCGGAGGTACGCTGCCGAGGCGTGGGGCGGCGCCCCAGTCGTCGGCAAGCACCTCCGGAGGAGACCCGTGCCAGAGTTGCCCGAAGTAGAGGTCGTACGGCGCGGACTCGCCCGCTGGACAGCCGACCGCACCGTCGCCGACGCCGAGGTCCTGCACCCCCGCGCCGTACGCCGCCACATCGGCGGCCCGGACGACTTCACGCACCGCCTCAAGGGCCACGTCATAGGCGCCCCGAGCCGCCGCGGCAAGTACCTGTGGCTGCCGCTCGCCGACACGAACACCTCCGTTCTCGCCCATCTCGGCATGAGCGGACAGTTGCTCGTCCAGCCGGCCGAGGCCCTCGACGAGAAGCATCTGCGGATCCGGATCCGGTTCGCCGACGACCTGGGGACCGAACTGCGGTTCGTCGACCAGCGCACCTTCGGCGGGCTCTCGCTGCACGAGAACACCCTCGACGGTCTTCCCGACGTCATCGCGCACATCGCGCGCGACCCGCTGGACCCCGAGTTCGACGAGGCCGCGTTCCACACCGCCCTGCGCCGCCGCCGTACGACGATCAAGCGCGCCCTGCTCGACCAGTCACTGATCAGCGGCGTGGGCAACATCTACGCGGACGAGGCGCTGTGGCGGGCCAAGCTGCACTACGACCGCCCCACCGCGACCTTCACCCGCCCCCGTACCACCGAGCTCCTCGGCCATGTCCGGGATGTCATGAACGCCGCACTGGCCGTCGGCGGCACCAGCTTCGACAGCCTCTACGTCAATGTGAACGGCGAGTCGGGCTACTTCGACCGGTCCCTGGACGCATACGGGCGGGAAGGCGAGCCGTGTCGGCGCTGCGGCACCATCATGCGCCGACGCCCCTGGATGAACCGTTCCAGCTATTTCTGCCCGCGCTGTCAGCGCCTGCCGGTCACCAGGCGGCGTCTTCCGTAGGCGCTACGCGCGGCCGTCGAGGGTGCTGCGCTTCGCGTCGTACGACGCACGCGCTTCGAGCACCTCGTCCATCCGGCCCTCGACGAAGTGGATGAGAGCCATCAGGCGCTCCGCAACCGCCCGGCCCAGGGGTGTCAGTTCGTAGTCAACGCGTGGCGGGTTGGTGGGCTGCGCCTCGCGGTGCACCAGTCCGTCCCGCTCCAGCGCGTGCAGCGTCTGGGAGAGCATCTTCTCGCTGACCCCGTCCACGCGTCGGCGCAGCTCGTTGAAGCGGAAGCTGCCCTCGTGCAGGGCACCGAGGGTGAGCGCACCCCACCGACCGGTGACGTGTTCGAGCGTGCCGCGCGAGGGGCAATGCCTGGAGAACACATCGAACGCCAGGTCCTGACAGTCCACGGCGCCCTCGGCCTGCGCGATGGGTTTCATGACGCCACCATACTGCCGCACAGCGCTAGCCAAGGGTGCGCGCTATCGAAAAGTTAGCGACGCTCGGTAACGGATCAGAAGCCGAAGTCCTGGGTCCACCACGGGCCGCCCGACTCGAAAACGGCGCCGACACCCATGGTCTCGTACTCGCAGTTGAGGATGTTGGCCCGGTGGCCGGGGCTGTTCATCCAGGCGTCCATCACGGACTGGGCGTTGGCCTGCCCGCGGGCTATGTTCTCGCCGCCGAGATCGGAGATTCCGGCCGCATCGGCACGGTCCCACGGTGTGTCGCCGTCCGGATCTGTGTGCGAGAAGAATCCGCGCTCTGCCATGTCCTCGCTGAGGTCCGCGGCCAGCGTGGCCAGCGCGTTGTCCGTGCGCACCGGGCTGCAGCCGGCCTCGGCCCGCTCCTTGTTGACCAGCGTCAGCACCTGAGCCTCGGCGGCGCTCTCGGCGGACTGCTCACCGGAGCCGGAGCCGGAGGTGGGCTGCTCGGTCTCGGCGTCGGCGGTACGCGACGGGCTCGTCGTCGTCGCCCCGGAGCCGGAGCCGGAGCCGGAGCCGCCCGAGCCGGTCTCCTTGGCCGACGGCTTCTGTGGTGGTGTCGCTGAGGGCTTGGCCGACGACGTCGACGGTGATGCGGACGGCGACGCGGAACGCTCGGTGCCGCGGCCCGTGTTGCCCGTCTCGCGGTCGTCGGCGCTCGCGCTCCCGCCGCCCTGCGTCTCCAGCTGCGACGGGGAGTCCGCGGCCTCGACCTTGTCGGGATTGCCCCCGCCGATCCGGTAGTTGTCGCCGCCGGGCAGTATGCCGGAAGCCATGGCGACAGCGCCCACGGCGACGGCCGCGGAAACGCCGAGCAGCCCCGTACGGACCGGCGCCGCTGCCCGCTTCCTGCGGCGGTGCGACCCTCCGCCGGAGCGGTTGGCCACGGGATTGGGCGCGGTGGGCGCGTATGCGTCCGCGTACAGACTGTCCGCGTACAGACCGGTGCCCGCTGCAGCGCGGCTCGTGGCGGCGCTGCCGGCGGCGGAGCGTCGGTGGCGTCCCATGCCTTGGCCTTCCTCGTCTCGCGGTCAAGTGCGCACCCGAACGGGTGAGGTCCAACGGATCGGGACGCTACCCCATGACGCGAGAGGGCGAAGTGTCTCCTGAGCAATTGCCCGGTTAGCGTGCACCCATGAACGAACATGTCCGGCTCACCGCATGGGTACGCGGACGAGTACAGGGAGTCGGTTTCCGCTGGTTCACGCGGGCCAAGGCTCTGGAGATCGGCGGCCTGAGTGGTTTTGCTCTCAATCTGGGCGATGGACGGGTCCAGGTCGTCGCCGAGGGCCGCCGGGCCGACTGTGAGCGCCTGCTCGACTGGCTGAGAAACGGCGACACACCCGGGAGAGTCGACGGGGTCACTGAGATCTGGGACACCCCGCGCGGCGGCTACGACGGCTTCGGCGTTCGCTGAGTCCAACCCCCGGGCCGGGGTCCCATGACATGCTCCGGACGCCCGCCTCGACAGGAATGACCTGGTGGTTGCCAAGAATCGCTTGCGGTGGAAGGCTCCACAGGGAAGGATGATCGCCACGCCCTGAGGGCCCCGCAGTGAGGCAGCGCCGCACGTTCTACGGTCGCATGCCCCCGGGTTGCCCGCCGATGCGGGGCGTGATCGTGTTGACCGTCAAACTTTTTGGTGAGACGCTGGAAGCCCCGCGCACCTCAGCTGTTTGGCATGTAAGAACGGCAGCATTGAACTGAAAAGTGTCAAGCACCGCGGGTGCGATTCCCTCACGACCCATCGACCCACACCGCTTCGGTCGGTCACTCAGTGTGGAGGACCATCCATCATGGCAAAGGCGCTTCTCGGTTACGTCGGCGGCTCTGACCCGCGACTTCTCGCCGAGATGCGACGGCTTCAGCAGCGCGTCCAGGACCTGGAGTCCGAGCTCGTACGGATCCAGGCCGAGAACGACGCACTTGCGGCTGCCGCTTCTCACCACCACGGCGACCAGCTTCTGGAGAGCATCGACGTACCCCAGGCGGAGCCTGCGCTCACCTGACCACACCTGATGAACAAGCTGGTCAGGCTGTCCGTGTCAACCGCTTGAGAAACCTCAAGGGACGCTTCGGCGTCCCTTAGTACTGTTCGTACAGATGTCCCCCGCACACCCGACGGCATTCTTAACGTCTGATGTGCCCTGCACCTTCATCGATGAAACCGCAAGTTCATGCAAGTTCATGGAGTGAGACGGCAGGGCCCCGGAGGGTGACGCGCTGGACGCCTCCCCGCATGCAGAGAGGCCGGACGTCGCGGCAACAGGGGCGATGGGATCCTCCCGGGCATTGAGCCCAGGGGGATTCCCGGTGCTGGAGCGGTGTCGGGTGACAGGAGAGAGGTAGAGTCCGGCGGCGTGCACCTCAAGGCCCTGACCCTGCGCGGGTTCAAATCCTTCGCCTCAGCGACCACGCTGCGATTTGAGCCCGGCATCACCTGTGTCGTCGGCCCCAACGGGTCGGGCAAGTCCAATGTCGTGGACGCGCTGAGCTGGGTCATGGGTGAGCAGGGTGCCAAGTCGCTGCGCGGCGGCAAGATGGAGGACGTCATCTTCGCCGGCACCACCGGGCGGCCCCCGCTCGGCCGCGCCGAGGTGTCCCTGACCATCGACAACTCCGACGGCGCACTCCCCATCGAGTACGCCGAGGTCACCATCACGCGGATCATGTTCCGCAACGGCGGCAGCGAGTACCAGATCAACGGCGACACCTGCCGGCTGCTCGACATCCAGGAACTGCTGTCCGACTCCGGCATCGGCCGCGAGATGCACGTCATCGTCGGGCAGGGTCAGCTCGACTCCGTCCTTCACGCCGACCCGATGGGCCGCCGCGCGTTCATCGAGGAGGCCGCCGGCGTCCTCAAGCACCGCAAGCGCAAGGAGAAGGCGCTACGGAAGCTGGACGCGATGCAAGCCAACCTCGCCCGCGTCCAGGACCTGACCGACGAACTGCGCCGCCAGCTCAAGCCGCTGGGACGCCAGGCCGCCGTCGCCCGCCGGGCCGCCGTCATCCAGGCCGATCTCCGCGACGCCCGGCTGCGGCTGCTCGCCGACGATCTCGTACGGCTGCGCAACGCGCTCCAGGCAGAGGTCGCCGACGAAGCCGCGCTCAAGCAGCGCAAGGAGGCGGCCGAGGCCGAGTTGAAGGCGGCGCTCACCCGGGAGGCGCACCTGGAGGACGAGGTGCGCCGCCTCACGCCGCGTCTGCAACGCGCCCAGCAGACCTGGTACGAGCTGTCGCAGCTCGCCGAGCGGGTGCGCGGCACGATCTCGCTGGCCGACGCCCGTGTCAAGAGCGCCACATCCGTGCCCGCCGAGGAGCGCCGCGGCAGGGACCCCGAGGATATGGAGCGCGAGGCCGCGCGTATCCGTGAGCAGGAGGCGGAGCTCGAAGCCGCGTTGGAGGCCGCCGAGCGGGCGCTCGAGGACACGGTGGCCCACCGGGCGGAGCTCGAGCGAGAGTTGGCCGTCGAAGAGCGGCGCCTCAAGGACGTGGCGCGGGCCATCGCCGACCGGCGTGAGGGACTCGCCCGGCTGAACGGCCAGGTCAACGCGGCCCGTTCGCGCGCCGCATCCGCCCAGGCCGAGATCGACCGGCTGGCCGCCGCCCGCGACGGCGCGCAGGAGCGTGCGGTCGCAGCCCAGGAGGAGTACGAACAGCTCAAGGCCGAGGTCGACGGGCTCGACGAGGGCGATGCGGTCCTCGCCGAGCAGCACGACGCGGCCCGACGGGGGCTCGTCGACGCGGAGGCCGCGCTGACCGCTGCCCGAGAGGCGGCGACCACCGCAGAACGCAAGCGCGCGGCCCTTGCCGCCCGGCATGAGGCCCTGGCGCTGGGGCTGCGGCGCAAGGACGGTACGGGTGCGCTGCTGGGGGCGAAGGACCGCCTGACGGGGCTGCTGGGCCCGGCGGCGGAACTGCTGTCGGTCGCCCCTGGCTTCGAGGTGGCGGTGGCGGCCGCGCTCGGTGCGGCTGCAGACGCGGTGGCCGTGGCCAATCCGTCGACCGCAGCAGAAGCGATCCGCCTGCTGCGGAAACAGGACGCGGGTCGCGCGGCGATGCTGCTGGGCGGGGCGCCGGAACCGGAGGCTGCCGGGACCCCACGCGCGCGTGGCGGCGTTCCGGCCGCCGACGGGCGGGCAGTGGAGGACATGGCGCCTGGTGCCGCGGACGATCCGGGCGGCGTGGGCCTCCCTGGCTCGGAGGCGTACCGGGTCGCCGGCGGGGCGCCGGAACCGGAGGCTGCTGCGACTGCACGCGCGCGTGGCGTGGACCCGGCGGGCGTGGGCCATCCCTTGGATGCCGCATCGCCTGATGCCGGAACATCCGGGTCCGCGGTGCCCGTTGCCGGAACACGGTGGGGCACGCCGGCGGGTGGGCCCGGTGACGCGCCCCTCGTCGCCGAGCTGATCCGCGGCCCCGGTGAACTGCTGCCCGCCGTGCGGCGGCTCGTGCGGGACATGGTCGTCGTCGGCACCCTCGACGATGCCGAGGACTTCGTCTACGGCCACCCGGAGCTGGTCGCCGTCACCGCCGAAGGGGACGTGCTGGGCGCGCACTTCGCGCACGGCGGTTCCGCTGGTGCGCCCAGCCTGCTGGAGGTGCAGGCGCAGGTGGACGAGGCCGCGGCAGAGCTGGAAGAGCTCGCGGTGCGCTGCGAGGAGCTGGCCGAGGAGCAGCATCAGGCCACCGAGCGGCGTACGGAGTGCGCCGCGCTCGTCGAGGAGCTCGGGGAGCGGCGGCGGGTCGCCGACCGCGCGAAGTCGTCCGTCGCGCAGCAGCTCGGCCGGCTCGCCGGGCAGGCGCGTGGGGCGGCCGGCGAGGCCGAGCGGAGCGCCGCCGCTGCCGCGAAGGCCCAGGAGGCCCTGGAGAAGGCCGTCGCGGAGGCCGAGGAACTCGCCGAACGTCTGGCCGTCGCCGAGGAGATGCCGGTCGAGGAGGAGCCCGACACATCCGTACGCGACCGGCTCGCGGCGGACGGGGCCAACGCCCGGCAGACGGAGATGGAGGCCCGCCTCCAGGTTCGTACGCACGAGGAGCGGGTCAAGGGGCTTGCCGGACGGGCCGACTCCCTCGACCGGGCAGCCCGCGCGGAACGAGAGGCACGCGCGCGTGCCGAACAGCGGCGGGCCCGGCTGCGCCACGAGGCCGCCGTGGCCGAGGCCGTGGGCTCCGGCGCGCGCCAGCTGCTGGCCCATGTCGAGGTGTCCCTCGCGCGGGCCGACGAGGAGCGCGCCGCCGCCGAGCGTGCCAAGGCGGACCGGGAGCAGGAGCTGACCGTCGCGCGCAACGCCGGCCGCGATCTCAAGGCGGAACTCGACAAGTTGACGGATTCAGTGCACCGAGGGGAGGTACTCGGCGCCGAGAAGCGGCTGCGGATCGAGCAGCTGGAGGCGAAGGCACTGGAGGAGCTCGGTGTGGAACCGGCCGGTCTCGTCGCCGAGTACGGTCCTGACCAGCTCGTGCCGCCCTCGCCCCCCGCCGAGGGCGAGGAACTCCCCGACGACCCTGAGCATCCGCGCAACCAGCCCCGGCGCTTCGTCCGCGCCGAGCAGGAGAAGCGGCTCAAGTCAGCCGAACGGGCGTATCAGCAGCTGGGAAAGGTCAATCCGCTGGCGCTGGAGGAGTTCGCAGCGCTGGAGGAACGTCACAATTTCCTCTCCGAGCAGCTCGAGGACCTGAAGAAGACGCGGGCTGATCTCCTGCAGGTGGTGAAGGAGGTCGACGAGCGCGTCGAGCAGGTCTTCACCGAGGCGTACCGGGACACGGCCCGTGAGTTCGAGGGAGTGTTCTCGCGGCTCTTCCCGGGCGGCGATGGCCGGTTGATCCTGACCGATCCCGACAACATGCTCACCACGGGCGTCGATGTCGAGGCACGGCCTCCGGGGAAGAAGGTGAAGCGGCTGTCGCTGCTGTCCGGCGGCGAGCGGTCGCTGACCGCGGTGGCGCTGCTGGTGTCGATCTTCAAGGCGCGGCCGAGCCCGTTCTATGTGATGGACGAGGTCGAGGCCGCGCTCGACGACACGAACCTGCAGCGGCTGATCCGGATCATGCAGGAGCTCCAGGAGAGCTCACAACTGATCGTGATCACGCACCAGAAGCGGACGATGGAGGTCGCGGACGCGCTCTATGGCGTGTCGATGCAGGGCGACGGCGTCTCGAAGGTGATCAGTCAGCGGCTTCGCTGAGGCGCTGGCGGCATCACTGAACGGCTGACGGCATCGCTGACCTGCGATGTATCGGCGAAGCACGAGGTCGCGAACGAGGTCGCCTCGTCTCCTGATTCAAGCCTTGAATGCAGCTGGCCGTGGCTGCGGGGTGAGTCCGGTGCCAACCCCAGCACTTGACTTCAAAAATTGAACGCATATTCTCTGCGGCGTTGCTTTTACCTTCAGGTGGTGGGCCGCCCAAAGTTGTGCCCCACTGGAAGGGCCTGCCCCACCCCCGGCAACGCTGCCGGTGGCCCGAGGAGTACTCACGTGACCAGCGCAGAGAAGGCACCGGCATCCGGAGCCAGGGAAGCTCATCCAGAGCATCTTGCACACGTCGTCTTCATCGCGGCAGCGGCCGCGATGGGCGGCTTCCTCTTCGGTTACGACAGTGCCGTGATCAACGGCGCCGTCGAGGCCATCCGGGATCGCTACGACATCGGCTCCGCGACCCTCGCCCAGGTGATCGCGATCGCGCTGATCGGCTGCGCCATCGGTGCCGCCACGGCCGGACGGATCGCCGACCGCATCGGCCGCATCCGCTGCATGCAGATCGCGTCGATTCTCTTCACCATCAGCGCCATCGGTTCCGCGCTGCCCTTCGCCCTGTACGACCTGGCCTTCTGGCGGATCGTCGGCGGCTTCGCCATCGGTATGGCCTCCGTCATCGGTCCCGCCTACATCGCCGAGGTCGCCCCGGCCGCGTACCGCGGACGGCTCGGCTCCTTCCAGCAGGCCGCGATCGTCGTCGGCATCGCCATCTCGCAGTTGGTCAACTACGCCATCCTGAACGCCGCGGGCGGCAACCAGCGCGGTCAGCTGATGGGCCTGGAGGCCTGGCAGGTCATGCTGGGCGTCATGGTCATCCCGGCCATCCTCTACGGTCTGCTCTCCTTCGCCATCCCCGAGTCGCCGCGCTATCTGATCGAGGTGGGGAAGGACGCGCGCGCCCGTGAGGTGCTTGAAGAGGTCGAGGGCAAGGACGTCGACCTCGACGCCCGCGTGGAGGAGATCCGGATCGCCATGCACCGAGAGGAGAAGCCGACGTTCAAGGACCTGCTCGGCGGCAGCTTCCTCTTCAAGCCGATCGTCTGGATCGGCATCGGTCTCTCCGTATTCCAGCAGTTCGTCGGCATCAATGTGGCGTTCTACTACTCGGCGACGCTGTGGCAGTCGGTCGGCGTCAACCCGGCGGCGTCCTTCCTGTACTCGTTCACCACGTCGATCATCAACATCGTCGGCACCGTGATCGCCATGATCTTCGTCGACAGGATCGGCCGTAAGCCGCTCGCGCTCATCGGTTCCGTGGGTATGGTCATCGGTCTCGCGCTGGAGGCCTGGGCCTTCAGTTACGACCTCGTGGACGGGAAGCTGCCGAGCACCCAGGGCTGGGTCGCCCTGGTCGCGGCGCATCTGTTCGTCCTCTTCTTCGCCCTCTCCTGGGGTGTGGTCGTCTGGGTCCTGCTCGGCGAGATGTTCCCGAACAAGATCCGTGCCGCGGCGCTCGGCGTGGCCGCCTCCGCCCAGTGGATCGCCAACTGGGCGATCACTGCGACCTTCCCGTCGCTGGCGGACTGGAACCTGTCCGGGACGTACATCATCTACACGGTCTTCGCCGCGCTCTCGATCCCCTTCGTGCTCAAGTTCGTGAAGGAGACCAAGGGCAAGGCGTTGGAGGAGATGGGCTAAGTCCCCGCTGCCCCTCTCCTCGACCCTTCCGCCGCCCCCGGTTCGGCCTCTGCCCGAGCCGGGGGCGGCGCCGCACATTCGCGGTCACTCAGTCCTTCAGGCGCGGCAGCACCTGCTCGGCGAACAGGTGCAGGCTGCGCCAACCCTCGTCGACGGGCATCCCGCCGCAGAGCGGATGCAGCACATAGTTCTCCGCGCCCAGGCCCACGCACTCGTCAGGGGTGACGACGCGGTAGACGCCCTCGTCGCGCAGCTCGTCGACCGTCGTCGCCGCCGAGCGCACGGCGGACTTGATGTCCGAGGACTGCCAGGAGGCGTACGTACGCGCCTCGTGGAGGAAATGCTCGCCGTACTCGGCCCACACGCGGTCCGGGTCCTCGGCGATGTGCAGCAGCGGGGTCTCGGCGGCGGGCATCATGCAGAACCCCTCGGTACCGTACTCGGCGCACTGTGCCTGGTAGTACGCCTCCAGCTCCGGCAGGTGCGCACTGGGGAAGAACGGCATCCCCAGCCGGGCGGCCCTGCGCGCGGCGGCCTGCGACGAGCCGCCGACCAGCACCAGCGGATGCGGCTCGTTGTACGGGCGGGGGGTCACCTGGACCGTACGGCCGCGGAACTCGAACGGCTCTCCCGTCCACGCCTTGAGCAGCGTCTCGAGCAGCTCGTCCTGCAGTCGGCCCCGCCGCTTCCACTCCACGTCGAAGGCCGCGTACTCCTCGGGCCGGTAGCCGATTCCCACCACGGTCACCAGCCGTCCGCCACTGAGCAGGTCCAGTACGGCGATGTCCTCCGCGAGCCGCAGCGGATCGTGCAGTGGGCCGATGACCGCGGACACCGTGACGGCGATCTGGCGGGTGGCGCCGAAGACCGCGCCGGCGAAGGCGAAGGGCGACGGGAGCCAGTTGTTCGGGACGCCGTGGTGCTCCTCGGTCTGCACCGTGGTGACACCGCGGTCGTCGGCGTACGTGGCCATCTCCAGCGCGGCGCGATATCGGGCACTCAGCGACGCCGGGGTGGCGGCGGGATCGACGAGATTGAAACGTACGACCGTGACGGGCATGGCTGACGTCCCCCTTCACCATGGGCGGGCGAAGGGCGACGTTAGCTGACGGAGCGTCAGATGAACAGGGTCAGATGGCTGCGGGAGCGGTCATACGCCGACGAGTTCGGCCTCGTCGGACGCCCGCTCCGAGGGGACCGCCGCGGCGGGTGCCTTCGGCAGCACCGAGTACAGCACGGCCGCGACGACGATGGTGGTCAGCCAGCCCAGGCCGTTGCGCCCGACCCAGGAGGTGGCCAGCGGGCCGCTGAACCAGTCGACTTTCGTGAAGAGCAGCCCCACCACGAGAGCGACGCCCCAGGCGGTCATCGCCTGCCAGGCGAAACCGGCCCGGTACCAGTAGGCGCTGGTGCGCCCGGTGTCCATGAGCGCCTCACCGTCGTACGTCCTCCTGCGCAGCATGTCGACGCCGAAGACGCCGATCCACGCGGAGAACGCCACCGCGAGCAGGGTGAGGAACGAGATGAACGACCCCATGAAGCTCGTCGCCACGTTCATCAGCAGATAGCCGAGCACCAGGCTGATCACGGCGTTGACGCTGACCGCCCACGCGCGCGGGACCCTTACCCCGAGCGTCTGCGCGGTGAAGCCCGCCGAGTACATCGACATCGAGTTGATCAACAGCATGCCGATCAGGGCCATCACCAGATACGGGACGGCGATCCATGTCGGCAGTAGCTCGCCCAGGAACGACACCGGGTCCGATGCGGACGACAGGTCGGGAACGCTGACCGCCATGACCGCACCCATCAGCACGAGCGGCAGGACGACGATGCCCGCCCCGCCGACCGAGTGCCCGACCAGGGCCCTGCTGGAGGCGGTACGCGGCAGATAGCGAGTGAAGTCCGGGGCAGAGGGCGCCCAGCTGAGGCCGCCGGCAGCGAGGGTGCCGATGCCGGCGACCATCATCGCCGTGGATCCGGCGGGCCTGGCGAAGACCTGGGACCAGTCGGTGCGCGCCACGAGATACGCCAGCACCAGGACGCTGAAGGCGCCGAAGAGATACGTGGACCAGGTGCTGCAGACATGCAGCACCTTGCGGCCGAGGCCGCTGATCAGGAACGTACCGGCGACGAATGCGACGAGCGTGACGACTGTCAGCGCCGCGCTGCCCTCCACGCCGAAGCAGATGTCGAGGACGGTGAGGATCGCATACGCGCCGGTCACCGCGTTGATCGTCTCCCAGCCCCAGCGGGCGACCCAGATCAGTGAGCCGGGGAAGAAGTTGCCGCGCTGGCCGAAGACGGCGCGCGACAGGGTCATGCCGGGGGATCCGCCGCGTTTGCCCGCGATGGATATCAGGCCGACGATCCCGTAGCTGAGGATCGGCGAGACCGCTGCGACCACGAGGATCTGCCAGAAGTTGAGGCCGCCGGTGACGACCAGGCCTGCGCCCATGGTCAGCAGCAGGACGCTGATGTTGGCGGCCACCCAGGTGGGGAACAGCTCACGGGTCCTGGCGTGCCGCTCGGCGTGGGGGACGGGTTCGATGCCGCGCGTTTCGAGCGCGCCTTCAGAGGGCGTGGTGGTGCTCATGAAGGGGATGTCGTACCTCTCGCTCGGCTCGGCAGGAGAGCCGGGTGGGGAGGCGTCATCGTACGTTAATCCGAGTTGCCCCATCAAGCGGCTTACGTCCTTGGAGGAATGTCCAAAGACCTGACCCGGGTGCCCATGGCCGATACTGGACGCGTTATGGACATCGTCATCCTTGCTGTAGTCATCGCCGTGGTCGTGATCGGCGCGCTCGGCGGGCTCGTGGTCGGCAGCCGTAGAAGGAAGCAGCTGCCGCCGCCGCCCACCGCGCCCGAGATCACCGCCCCTCCGGCCGAGCCGCACGTCGGCGAAGAGGCCGAGACACCGCGCGACGAACCCCGCCGCACGATCGAGGAGGTCGACCTCCCGCTCGTCGAGCCGGGGGCGTCCGCGCCCGTCGTGGTCGAGGAGCCCCCAGCCCCGGCCGCCCCCGAGATCGAGATCCCGGAACCGACCGCGGGACGGCTGGTGCGCCTGCGCGCCCGGCTCTCCCGCTCGCAGAACGCGCTCGGCAAGGGACTGCTCACGCTGCTCTCGCGCGAGCACCTCGACGAGGACACCTGGGAGGAGATCGAGGACATCCTCCTCACCGCCGACGTCGGCGTCACCCCCACCCAGGAGCTCGTCGAGCGGCTGCGCGAGCGCGTCAAGGTGCTCGGCACCCGTACCCCCGAACAGCTGCGCGGTCTGCTGCGCGAGGAGCTGCTGAGGCTCATCGACACCGACTTCGACCGCACGGTCAACACCGAGTCCGCCCTGGACACCCCGGGCATCGTCATGGTCGTCGGCGTCAACGGCACCGGCAAGACCACGACGACCGGCAAGCTCGCGCGCGTGCTCGTCGCCGACCGCAAGTCCGTCGTGCTCGGCGCCGCGGACACCTTCCGCGCGGCCGCCGCCGACCAGCTGCAGACATGGGGCGAGCGCGTCGGAGCCCGTACCGTGCGCGGCCCCGAGGCCGGCGACCCCGCTTCCGTCGCCTACGACGCGGTGAAGGAGGGCATCCGGGAGGGCGCCGATGTCGTGCTGATCGACACCGCGGGCCGGCTGCACACCAAGACCGGTCTGATGGACGAGCTGGGCAAGGTCAAGCGCGTCGTCGAGAAGCACGCGCCGCTGGACGAGGTCCTGCTCGTCCTGGACGCCACCACTGGCCAGAACGGCCTGGTCCAGGCGCGCGTCTTCGCCGAGGTCGTCGACATCACCGGCATCGTGCTCACCAAGCTCGACGGCACGGCGAAGGGCGGCATCGTCGTCGCGGTCCAGCGTGAGCTGGGCGTGCCCGTCAAGCTCGTGGGCCTCGGTGAGGGCGCGGACGACCTGGCCCCCTTCGAGCCAGAGGCGTTCGTGGACGCGCTCATCGGGGAGTGAGGGCGCTTACCAAGTCGAGTAAGCAGACAGGGGCTCACCGCAGTACTGAATCGCGGTGAGCCCCTCGTCTGTGCCTCAGGCGCACATGCGGTGTGCCACATAGGCCAGGGTCCCCAGCAGCAGGCGCGCCTGCGGCGGACCGGTGGGCGCGTCGAGGGCGGGGGAGCGCAGCCAGCGGACCGGGCCGAGGCCGCCGCGGTCGGAGGGCGGGGCCGTGATGTGGTCACCGGGGCCCAGTCCGTGCAGATCGAGCGTGGCGTCGTCCCAGCCCATCCGGTAGAGAAGCGCCGGGAGCTCCGCTGCGGCACCCGGGGCGACGAAGAAGTGCGCCCGGCCGTCCGGCGTCGCCGTCACCGGCCCCACCGGAAGGCCCATGCGCTCCAGCCGTACGAGCGCGCACCGGCCCGCGGCCTCGCTCACCTCGATCACGTCGAAGGCGCGCCCCACCGGGAGCATGATCGCGGCGCCGGGGAACTCGCCCCAGGCCTTCGTGACCGCGTCGAGTGTGGCGTTCGCCGGGACCGCGGGCGCGAAGTCCAGGGGGTGGGCACCGGGAGCCGGGCAGTCGGCCCTGCCGCATGAGCAGGCACCGTCGACGGCTCGCGCCCCCGGGACGACGTCCCATCCCCAGAGGCCGGTGAACTCCGCCACCGCAGTGCACTCGGACGCCCGGCCGCGACGCCGTGAGCCGGGCCGGATCTCGCGCATCCCCCGGCTGCTGCCGATTGTGAAGCCCATGCCCCCTCCAACGGGTCCGGTCGGCCGGTGGTTACGAAACAGTCGTCCGTCGTCACTCTCTGTTCTCGCCCTGCCGCGACTCACCGGTCGTGACGGCGTCCGGCTGCACGGCGGGTGGTGCGCCTGGTCTTGTGCGCCCCGGCATACATCGCTCCGCCGCTTCCGCTCGCCAGTGTCAAGTCAACCGTCTGTCACCGCCCCGGAGTTCATTCGAAGGGGTGGCGAATGGTGGCGATTCCTGGAACGGCCTCGCCGCAGGGGTGATCGTAGGATTACTTTGAGTGCACGAGTCCTGGAGATGTGTGCGCTCGTGGGTATGCCAAAGGCAAGTCGGTTCCCGTACGGAGGGTGACAACCGCCGGACGTAGGACCGCAAGACGCGGCATCCTGGGGGCTTGCGGCATTCCCGCGGAGACAAGTGGCTTGAAGGATGGGGGCGTTCCAGTGGGTGGCAACGGTGGAACCGGTGCGAACGCTGAGAAGCGCCCCAACGAGCTGCTCAGCTCATGGTTCGTGCGCAGTGGCTGGTCCAAGGGCGAGCTGGCGCGCCAAGTGAACCGCCGGGCCCGCCAGTTGGGCGCCAACCACATCTCCACCGACACCTCGCGGGTGCGTCGCTGGCTGGACGGCGAGAATCCGCGCGAGCCGATCCCGCGCATCCTCTCCGAGCTCTTCTCCGAGCGCTTCGGCTGTGTCGTCGCCGTCGAGGACCTGGGCCTGCGCACCGCGCACCAGTCGCCCTCCGTGTCCGGCGTGGACCTTCCCTGGACGGGCCCGGGGACCGTGGCGTTGATCAGCGAGTTCTCGCGCAGCGACCTGATGCTGGCGCGGCGCGGCTTCCTCGGGACCTCGCTGGCCCTCTCCGCGGGCCCCGCCCTCATCGAGCCGCTGCAGCGCTGGCTGGTGCCCACGCCCGGCATGCAGCAAGGCGAGCCCGAAGCGCTGTCGCCGTCGACTGCGCGACGCGGCAACCGGCTCTCCGGACCGGAGCTCGACCTCCTGGAGTCCACCACGGTGATGTTCCGCCAGTGGGACGCCCAGTGCGGCGGCGGTCTGCGCCGCAAGGCGGTCGTCGGCCAGCTGCACGAGGTGACGGATCTGCTCCAGGAGCCCCAGCCTGCCGCGACGAACAAGCGGCTGTTCAAGGTCGCCGCCGAGCTCGCCGAGCTGGCCGGCTGGATGAGCTACGACGTGGGCCTGCAGCCGACCGCGCAGAAGTACTTCGTCCTCGCTCTGCACGCCGCCAAGGAAGCGGGCGACAAGCCCTTCGGGTCGTTCGTCCTCTCCAGCATGAGCCGCCAGATGATCCATCTCGGCAGGCCGGAAGACGCCCTGGAGCTCATCCATCTCGCGCAGTACGGAAGTCGTGACTGTGCGTCACCGCGCACCCAGGCGATGCTGTATGCGATGGAGGCGCGCGCCTACGCGAACATGGGCCAACCGGGCAAGTGCAAGCGCGCCGTCCGGATGGCCGAGGACACCTTCGCCGACGCCGAGGAGTTCGACGAGCCGGAGCCCGACTGGATCCGCTTCTTCTCCGAGGCCGAGCTCAACGGCGAGAACGCCCATTCGTACCGGGACCTCGCCTATGTGGCAGGCCGCAGCCCCGCCTACGCCTCGCTCGCCGAACCCGTCATGGCCAAGGCCGTGGAGCTGTTCGGCGAGGACGCCGAGCACCAGCGGTCGTACGCACTGAACCTCGTCGGCATGGCCACGGTGCACCTGTTGCGCAGGGAGCCCGAGCAGAGCGCTGTCCTGGCCGAGAAGGCCATGACCATCGCCAAGAAGGTCCGCTCGGAGCGGGTGAACACCCGCATCCGGAAGACCGTGGACACGGCAGTGCGCGACTTCGGGGACGTCGCCGAAGTCGTCCACCTGACGGAGCAGCTCGCCGTCCATCTGCCCGAGACGCCCGAGACAGCGGAGGCCGTCTAGAGGTCGCCCAGAAGACCCCGGCCGCGGCCGGCCGTCCCGAACTGCCCGACTCGGCACCCCCACGCCAGGTCCCCGGGACAGCCACGCCGCGGCCGGGCTGTTCTTTGCGCCTGAACCGCCACGCCGCGATCGGCTCACCCGCGCCGAGAGCTGTGCCTCCCCAGACTCCGTCCGGGGGTACTCCCACTCGCGGACATGGCTGGGCGCCGTAGGGCTTCCTCCCTTGATGGCTGCCGCCGTGCGGGGAGTTTTTGCGGCTTCTCCGGGAAGGTTGCGCCACGATAACGATCGGGCGGCCCCAGATCCGGCAGTTCATGTATCCGTAACACCCACGCCCTCTTCGTCACTGCTGCGAAACATCGAGGGGCTTCCGTCGAAACGGCGCTGCGAAAACCTCTGGCGCATAACCGGCCCACCCCTCTAACCGCTCAGGCTTCGCCCGCACGGGGCCGTACTACGACGAGGAGACGCCGATGCCTCCAGGCATCACGCTGGCCGCAGACGCTCCAACGCTGTCTGCCGCCAATACCGGATTCATGCTTATCTGTTCTGCCCTGGTGATGCTCATGACACCGGGCCTGGCCTTCTTCTACGGAGGAATGGTCCGCGTCAAGAGCACCCTGAACATGCTGATGATGAGCTTCATCAGCCTGGGCATCGTCACCATTCTCTGGGTGCTGTACGGCTTCTCGATGGCCTTCGGCACCGACTCCGGCGGCGTCATCGGCTGGTCCTCCGACTACGTCGGACTCAGCGGAATCGGCCTCACCCAGCTCTGGGACGGCTACACGATTCCGATCTATGTCTTCGCCGTCTTCCAGCTGATGTTCGCCATCATCACGCCCGCGCTGATCAGCGGTGCGCTCGCGGACCGTGTGAAGTTCTCCGCCTGGGCGCTGTTCGTCGCGCTGTGGGCCACGGTCGTCTACTTCCCGGTCGCGCACTGGGTGTGGGGCACCGGCGGCTGGGCCTTCGAGCTCGGCGTCATCGACTTCGCCGGTGGTACGGCGGTCCACATCAACGCCGGTGCGGCCGCGCTCGGCGTGATCCTGGTCATCGGCAAGCGCGTCGGCTTCAAGAAGGACCCGATGCGGCCGCACAGCCTGCCGCTGGTCATGCTCGGTGCCGGTCTGCTGTGGTTCGGCTGGTTCGGATTCAATGCCGGCTCGTGGCTGGGCAACGACGACGGCGTCGGCGCGCTGATGTTCATCAACACGCAGGTCGCCACCGCCGCCGCGATGCTCGCCTGGCTGATCTACGAGAAGATCCGCCACGGTGCGTTCACCACGCTGGGTGCCGCTTCCGGTGCGGTCGCGGGTCTCGTCGCGATCACCCCGTCCGGTGGTTCCTGCTCCCCGCTCGGTGCCATCGCCATCGGTGCCATCGCCGGTCTGCTCTGCGCCATGGCCGTCGGCCTGAAGTACAAGTTCGGCTACGACGACTCGCTCGACGTCGTGGGTGTCCACCTCGTCGGCGGTGTGGTCGGCTCGGTCCTCATCGGCTTCTTCGCCACGGGCGGCGGCCAGTCCGACGTCGCGGGTCTCTTCTACGGCGGCGGCCTCGCCCAGCTGTGGAAGCAGCTCGCCGGTGTCGGTGCGGTCCTCGCGTACTCGCTCATCGCCTCCGCGATCCTCGCCTTCCTCATCGACAAGACGATCGGAATGCGGGTCAGCGAGGACGAAGAGGTGGCCGGCATCGACCAGGTCGAGCACGCCGAGACCGCGTACGACTTCAGCGGCGCCGGCGGCGGCGCGGCCTCTCGCACGGCGGCGCCCGCCCCGGCCCAGGAAGCGCCGGAGAACAAGAAGGTGGACGCATGAAGCTCATCACGGCAGTCGTCAAGCCCCACCGGCTCGACGAGATCAAGGAAGCCCTCCAGGCCTTCGGGGTCCACGGGCTGACGGTCACCGAGGCCAGCGGCTACGGTCGTCAGCGTGGGCACACCGAGGTGTACCGCGGCGCCGAGTACACGGTCGACCTGGTTCCCAAGATCCGCATCGAGGTGCTGGTCGAGGACGACGACGCAGAACAGCTGATCGACGTCGTCGTGAAGGCCGCTCGCACCGGCAAGATCGGTGATGGCAAGGTCTGGAGCATCCCGGTCGAGACGGCCGTACGGGTGCGGACGGGCGAGCGCGGTCCCGACGCGCTCTGACCGACGAAGAACAGGAGTCGCTGGGTGACGAGTGTGGACGTGAAGACGGAAGCGGAAGACTCGGGACCCAGCGGCTATGCGGCGGCCCGGCTGCGGCTCCTCCAGGAGGAGTCGCAGTCCGGGCCGCCGCGCCGTACCGCCCTGGCCGACCTCACCGACGATTGGCTGGGTGGCCTGTTCACGGCGGCCGCGGCGGACGTGAAGGGCGCCTCCCTCATCGCGGTCGGCGGCTACGGGCGCGGCGAACTCTCCCCGCGCAGTGACCTGGACCTGCTGCTCCTGCACGACGGCAACGCCGACTCGGGTGCGGTGGCCTCCCTCGCAGACCGCATCTGGTACCCCGTGTGGGACCTGGGCCTCGCCCTCGACCACTCGGTCCGTACGCCCAGCGAGGCACGCAAGACCGCAGGTGAGGACCTCAAGGTCCAGCTCGGACTGCTCGACGCGCGCCACATCGCGGGCGACCTGGGCCTCACCGCGGGCCTGCGCACCGCCGTCCTCGCCGACTGGCGCAACCAGGCACCCAAGCGCCTCCCCGAACTCCAGGAGCTGTGCGCCGAACGCGCAGAGCGCCAGGGCGAGCTCCAGTACCTCCTCGAACCGGACCTCAAGGAGGCCCGAGGCGGACTGCGCGACGCCACCGCCCTGCGCGCCGTCGCCGCCTCCTGGCTCGCCGACGCCCCGCGCGAAGGGCTCTCCGACGCCCGCCGCCGCCTCCTGGACGTACGCGACGCCCTGCACCTGACCACCGGACGCGCCACCGACCGCCTCTCTCTCCAGGAGCAGGACCAGGTCGCCGCCGAACTCGGCCTGCTGGACGCCGACACATTGCTCCGTCAGGTGTACGAGTCGGCACGCACCGTTTCGTATGCAAGTGACGTCACATGGCGCGAGGTGGGACGTGTGCTGCGCTCGCGCGGCGCCCGGCCCCGGCTGCGGGCCATGCTCGGCGGCGGCAGCAAGCCGACGCCCGAGAGGTCTCCGCTCGCCGACGGTGTCGTCGAGCAGGACGGCGAGGTCGTGCTCGCCCGTACCGCGCGCCCCGAACGCGACCCCGTGCTCCCCTTGCGCGCCGCCGCGGCGGCCGCACAGGCGGGGCTCCCGATGTCCCTGCACGCGGTACGACGGCTGGCGGCCGCCGCCCGGCCGCTGTCCACGCCCTGGCCCGCCGAGGCGCGCGAGCAGCTCGTGACCCTGCTCGGCGCCGGACGGCCCACCGTCGAGGTGTGGGAGGCCCTGGAGGCCGAAGGCCTGATCACACGGCTGCTGCCCGACTGGGAGCGGGTGCGCTGCCGCCCGCAGCGCAACCCTGTGCACACCTGGACCGTCGACCGGCACCTGGTCGAGACGGCCGTGCGCGCCTCCGCGCTGACCCGCCGCGTCGGGCGCCCCGACCTCCTGCTGGTCGCCGCGCTGCTGCACGACATCGGCAAGGGCTGGCCCGGCGACCACTCGGTGGCCGGCGAGATCATCGCCCGCGACGTGGCCGCGCGTATCGGCTTCGACCGCGCGGACGTCGCCGTACTCGCCACGCTGGTACGCCACCACCTGCTGCTGATCGAGACCGCGACCCGGCGTGACCTGGAGGACCCGGCGACCGTTCGGTCCGTCGCCGAGGCGGTCGGCTCGGGGACCACACTCGAACTGCTGCACGCGCTCACCGAGGCCGACGCGCTGGCCACCGGGCCCGCAGCCTGGTCATCATGGCGCGGCTCGCTGGTGGCCGACCTCGTCAAGCGCGTCGCGGCCGTGCTCGCCGGTGCCGCGCCCGAGGAGCCGGAGCCGGAGGCGCCCACGGCGGAGCAGGAACGACTCGCCATCGAGGCGTTCCGCACCGGCGGCCCCGTACTGGCCCTGCG
Source organism: Streptomyces himalayensis subsp. himalayensis (assembly GCF_013778455.1). Classification (GTDB taxonomy): domain Bacteria; phylum Actinomycetota; class Actinomycetes; order Streptomycetales; family Streptomycetaceae; genus Streptomyces; species Streptomyces himalayensis. The sequence continues at coordinate 652,251 of NZ_JACEHE010000001.1, forward strand.
CGCCCAGACCGAGCCGCAGCTCGAGACCTCCGACGCCCCCGACGCGGAGAAGCCCTCAGCCGATCCGGAGCCGCTGGGCGTGGAACTGCTCATCGCGGTTCCCGACCAATCCGGAGTGCTGCCCGCCGTGGCGGGTGTGCTGGCGATGCACCGGCTGACGGTGCGCACCGCCGAACTGCGGGCCCTGCCTCTGCCCGACGGGGTGAACGACGAGTCGTACGACTCGGTGCTGCTGCTCGACTGGCGCGTGGCCGCCGAGTACGGCTCGCTGCCGCAGGCCGCCCGCCTGCGAGCCGACCTGGTGCGCGCGCTCGACGGGTCCCTCGACATCCCGGCCCGCCTCGCCGAACGTGATGCCGCCTATCCGCGGCGGCGCGGCACGGTGGCGCCTCCGCCCCGGGTCACGGTCGCCCCGGCGGCGTCGCGGCTCGCGACCGTCATCGAGGTGCGGGCCCAGGACGCGCCCGGGCTGCTGCACCGCATCGGGCGCGCTCTGGAGGAAGCCGGCGTGCGGGTGCGCAGCGCGCATGTCAGCACGCTCGGCGCCAACGCCGTGGACGCCTTCTATGTCACCGGGCCCGAGGGGGCACCGCTGCCGGGGGAGGAGGCCGCTTCGGTGGCCAGGGCTCTGGAGGAGATGCTGCGGGGGTGAGGACGTGCCCGGTGCCGGGCGTGCCTCGGTGCCGGGCGTGCCTCGGTGCCGGGCATGACTGCGACAGAGACGTGCCCAGTGACGGCACCGTATGTGCCCAGTGACGGCACCGTATGTGCCTAGTGACAGGGTGTGTCTCAGTGGCAAGGAAGCGCCGCAGGGACAGGCGCGTTCCGACGTGACTGATGTATCCAGGTGGCAGGGCCGTCTCGCCCGGCCATCCGGGCATCTCACTGCATATTGACGACAGGCGAGGGTGACCAGCTTGCCGGGGCGGATACCCTGGAGGGCGACCTGCTCCCGCACCCGACCCGAGGATCCGCGACCGCCGTGTTCGATACTCTTTCCGATCGCCTCGCAGCGACTTTCAAGAACCTCCGCGGCAAGGGGCGCCTCAGTGAGGCGGATATCGATGCCACGGCGCGCGAAATCCGTATCGCGCTGCTCGAGGCGGACGTGGCCCTGCCCGTCGTTCGGTCCTTCATCAAGCAGGTCAAGGAGCGTGCCGCCGGCGCCGAGGTCTCCCAGGCCCTGAACCCCGCCCAGCAGGTCATCAAGATCGTCAACGAGGAGCTGATCGGCATCCTCGGCGGCGAGACCCGCCGTCTGCGGTTCGCCAAGCAGCCGCCGACCGTGATCATGCTCGCGGGTCTGCAGGGTGCCGGTAAGACGACGCTCGCCGGAAAGCTCGGCAGCTGGCTGAAGGGGCAGGGTCACACGCCGCTGCTCGTGGCCTGCGACCTGCAGCGCCCGAACGCCGTCAACCAGCTCGCGGTCGTCGCCGAGCGCGCCGGTGTCGGCATCTTCGCCCCGCAGCCGGGCAACGGCGTCGGCGACCCGGTCCAGGTCGCGAAGGACTCCATCGAGCACGCGCGCACCAAGCAGTACGACGTGGTTGTCGTCGACACCGCCGGCCGCCTCGGTATCGACCAGGAGATGATGCAGCAGGCCGCGGACATCCGTGACGCGGTCTCGCCGGACGAGGTCCTGTTCGTCGTCGACGCGATGATCGGTCAGGACGCGGTCAACACCGCGGAGGCCTTCCGGGACGGCGTCGGCTTCGACGGCGTGGTGCTCTCCAAGCTCGACGGTGACGCCCGCGGTGGTGCGGCCCTGTCGATCGCGCACGTCACCGGCCGCCAGATCATGTTCGCCTCCAACGGCGAGAAGCTGGACGACTTCGACGCGTTCCACCCGGACCGGATGGCGTCCCGCATCCTCGGCATGGGCGACATGCTCACGCTGATCGAGAAGGCCGAGCAGACCTTCTCGCAGCAAGAGGCCGAGAAGATGGCCTCCAAGCTGGCGTCCGCCAAGGGCAAGGACTTCACGCTCGACGACTTCCTGGCGCAGATGGAGCAGGTCAGGAAGATGGGCAGCATCAGCAAGCTGCTCGGGATGCTCCCCGGCATGGGGCAGATCAAGGACCAGATCAACAACCTCGACGAGCGGGACGTGGACCGCACTGCCGCGATCATCAAGTCGATGACGCCGGTCGAGCGGCAGGACCCGACGATCATCAACGGCTCTCGGCGCGCCCGTATCGCCAAGGGTTCCGGTGTCGACGTCAGCGCGGTCAAGAATCTCGTCGAAAGGTTCTTCGAGGCCCGCAAGATGATGTCGCGGATGGCCCAGGGCGGTGGCATGCCGGGTATGCCCGGGATGCCGGGCATGGGCGGTGGCCCGGGTCGCCAGAAGAAGAAGCAGAAGCAGGCCAAGGGCAAGCAGCGCTCCGGCAACCCGATGAAGCGCAAGCAGCAGGAGCTGGACGCGGCCGCGCGGCGCGAGCAGGCGGCGACTCAGGGCAACGCCTTCGGCCTGCCCGGCGGTCAGCAGGGTGCCCAGGACTTCGAGCTGCCGGACGAGTTCAAGAAGTTCATGGGCTGAGGTCCGCCTGTCGGGAACGAGACCCCGGAGTCCCACCCGGGAGCCCGAACCTCGTAAGGGGCGTCCGCAATGACGGACGCCCCTTACACGTTGGCGTTGCGCGTTGGCGCGGGAACCGTCCGCGCGCTGTCGCCTTCTAGGCCGTACGCGCGACGAGGTACCGGAAGATGTTCGGCATCCACACGGTGCCGTCCGCCCGCTGATGCGGATGCAGTGCTTCCCTCAGCTCCTTGTCGACCTGCGCCTGGTCCGTCGCAGCGGCCGCCGCGTCGAACAGCCCCGTGGACAGCAGACCGCGCACTGCGCTGTCCATGTCCGCGTATCCGAAGGGGCAGGCCACCCGTCCGGAACCGTCGGGCCTCAGCCCCGCGCGCTGGGCGACCTCCTCCAGATCATCCCGAAGAGCGGGGCGCCAACTGCCCGTGCTGCGCAGCGGATCCGCCAGCTTGGTCGCGACGCGCAGCACGGAGGACGTGGCGCAGCGCTCCGGGGGACCCCATCCCGCGAGCACGACCCGGGTGCCGCGCTGGGCGAGCGGAGCCGCGGCCGCCAGCAGCTCGCCGAGGCCTTCGGAGTCTCCCGCCATGCAGCCGATCGGCTGGAACGCGGTGACGAGGTTGTATGCGGACCCGGCCGGGACGGCCGCGTCCGCGGGACCTCCGTCGATCAGCCGGGCGTCGACACACGCGCGCGTGCCCGGCGCAGCATCGGACAGCAGCCGCTCCCTGGCGAGGACCAGTCGCTCGGGAGACGAGGGATCGACACCGGTGACGGATGCTCCCCGCCGCGCGGCCATCAGAAGGGCGAGTCCCGACCCGCAGCCGAGGCCGAGCAGGCGGGTCCCCGAGCCGATCTCGAGTCGCTCGTACACCGCTTCGTAGAGCGGAACCAGCATCCGCTCCTGGATCTCCGCCCAGTCACGCGCGCGTGCACACAGGTCCACATGGGGCATCGATTCCGAGTGGGGCTGATTTCGCCGCACGAGCGTAGGTGTCATCAATTGGCCCCAATCTGCCGAGAGTTACTGCCGTGACGTGCCCCTGCGCCCCCCCCGTGCAGTGCACCCGCATCCCCCCGTATGCCAGAGAACTCCGCTTCCGCCGCGGCGTCCAGGGGTTACGGGCCAATGCTTGCGTGCCACCGTCGTGCGCCCCCGTGCGCCGTCGGATTGCTGCTCGTGAGTGTCCGAGTCGTACCATTCGCGCCATGGCCAAGGCACTTGTTCTCACGCCGCGCGCGGATGATTTCCCGCGCTGGTACCAGGACCTGATCAACAAGGCCGAGCTCGCCGACAACGGCCCGGTGCGGGGAACCATGGTGATCCGGCCGTACGGGTACGGGCTGTGGGAGCGGATGCAGCAGGAGCTGGACGCCCGGATCAAGGCGGCGGGCGCCTCCAACGCCTACTTCCCGCTCTTCATCCCCCAGTCCTATCTGACCAAGGAGGCCGAGCACGTCGAGGGCTTCGCCCCCGAACTGGCCGTCGTCACGCACGGTGGAGGCAAGGAGCTCGAGGAGCCGGTCGTCGTACGCCCCACCTCCGAGACGATCGTCAACGCCTCCTTCTCGAAGTGGGTGCAGAGCTACCGTGATCTGCCGCTGCTGATCAACCAGTGGGCGAACGTGGTCCGCTGGGAGATGCGGCCGCGGGTCTTCCTGCGAACGACGGAGTTCCTCTGGCAGGAGGGACACACCGCCCATGCCACGTGCGAGGAGGCCCGGGACTACGCGGCGCACATCCACCGGAACGTGTACGCGGACTTCATGGTGAACGTCCTGGGCATCGACGTCGTCCTCGGCCGCAAGACACCGAGCGAGCGCTTCGCGGGCGCCGTCAACACCCTCACCCTCGAAGCCATGACGGGCGACGGCAAGGCGCTGCAGATGGGCACGAGCCACGAGCTCGGCCAGAACTTCGCCCGCGCCTTCAACACCCGGTACCTGTCGAGGGACGGCACGCAGGAGCTCGTCTGGCAGACGTCCTGGGGCTCGTCGACCCGTATGGTCGGCGGCCTGATCATGGCGCACGGCGACGACGACGGTCTGCGGGTGCCGCCGCGGCTCGCGCCTGTCCAGGCCGTCGTCCTGGCCGTGAAGGACGACCAGGCAGTTCTGGCCAAGGTGCGTGAGATCGGCAACCGGCTGACGGCCGCGGGCGTACGCGTCCAGGTGGACGACCGCACCGACACCCCGTTCGGCCGCCGCGCCGTCGACTGGGAGCTCAAGGGCGTTCCGGTCCGCATCGAGATCGGCCCGCGCGATCTGGAGAACGGCACCGCGCTGCTGGCCCGGCGCATCCCCGGAGGCAAGGAACCGGTCGCGCTCGACTCGCTCGCGGCGCTGGTGCCCGAGGTCCTCGAGGCGGACCAGACGCTGCTGCTGCAGCAGTCGCGAGAGTGGCGCACGTCCCGTACCAGCGAGGTGGCCGGCGTCGGGGATGCGGTCGAGGTCGCTGCCGCCGGCGGCTGGGCGCGTATCCCCTGGGCCGCCCTCGGCGAGGCCGGCGAGGCCGAACTCGCCGCACAGGGGGTGACCGTACGGTGTCTGGTCACCGAGGACGGGGCGGTGCCGGAAGCGGATGATGCCCCCGGTACCGTCGCGATCGTGGCGCGGGCATACTGAACCCCCACAGCAGCGCGCAACAGCGACCGAAACGTCACTTGCGCATCGCGAGGCAACTGCTACCCCGGCGCGCCGACACCGGCTACGCGCCGGGGCGTACGCGCCACTACGTACCACCTTGGCGTGAGCTGTGAGGCTTCTCCGCAGATCAGCGCACCCGCCCTCGTCAGGACGCATGAGCGGCAACTGACGGGTACGTGCAAATTATTTGGGATGGCCCGGAATAGGAACACTGGGGCACCCCGGCTCGTTCTCACGACGTGAGCACGACACCACCTGTTCTCGCCGCAGAGCTGGCACAGGCGTGGGCCGACATTCAGCGGCACCACCCCGAGCTGCCAGACCTCGCCGAGCCCGAATCCCTGATCGGGGAGTCGTCGTCCGCCTGCGGGCACGAGCTCTCCTTCGAGCGACTGCTCCATGAGGCAGTCCACGGCATCGCCGCCGCGCGCGGAATCCGCGACACCTCGCGCGCCGGCCGGTACCACAACCGCAGATTCCTCGCGATCGCCGAGGAGATGGGCCTGGACCACCCGGACGAGCCGCACCCCAGCAGCGGTTTCTCGCTGGTCACGCTCAACCCCGAGGCGAAGAAGCGCTACCGCCCCACGATCGAGCGGCTGCAGCGCGCCCTCAAGGCGCATTCCGCCGCGACCGCGGGCGACACGGCGCGCAGCTTCCGGGGCCCTGCCGCCCGGCACGGCTCCTCCGGGGGCGGCGTCCGCGTCAAGGCGGTGTGCGACTGCGGGCGCAATGTGCGGGTCGTCCCGTCCGTCCTCGCCCAGGCGCCGATCGTCTGCGGAGGCTGCGGCAAGCCCTTCCGCATCCCCGAGGCGGTCGCCGCGGTCGCGAGCTGAACCGTTCCGGGAGCCCGCATGGCGCCGGGACGGGGCGCCATGCGGGCTGCCCTGATGCGGCACAGGTCCCGGTTCGGCCGCGTCCTTGGCGTATGGCACAATGGCTAGCTGTACTCGACAGCCGCACAGGACCCCTCTCTCCTCCGGCTGACGCGTCCATCGGGCATCTCGAGTACCGCAACCCCACGCGGCATCTCGTTGTGCCCAACCACGTCAAGACCAGGAGACACCACTCCCGTGGCAGTCAAGATCAAGCTGAAGCGTCTGGGCAAGATCCGTTCGCCTCACTACCGCATCGTCGTCGCCGACTCCCGTACCCGCCGTGACGGCCGGGCCATCGAGGAGATCGGTCTGTACCACCCGGTGCAGAACCCGTCGCGCATCGAGGTCGACGCCGAGCGCGTGGCGTACTGGCTGGGTGTCGGCGCGCAGCCGACCGAGCCCGTTCTCGCCATTCTCAAGAAGACCGGCGACTGGCAGAAGTTCAAGGGCGAGCCCGCCCCGGCCCCGCTGCTCGTTGCCGAGCCGAAGGCCACGCGCCCCACCTTCGACGCCCTGGGCGGCGAGGACGAGGCCAAGGGTGAGGCGATCACCCAGAAGAAGAAGGCTGAGAAGAAGGACGAGGCCCCGGCCGAGTCCGAGTCGACCGAGGCCTGAGCATGCTCGAGGAGGCTCTCGAGCACCTCGTGAAGGGCATCGTCGACAACCCTGACGATGTGCAGGTGGCCTCGCGCAACCTGCGTCGCGGGCGCGTGCTCGAGGTCCGGGTCCACCCCGACGACCTCGGCAAGGTGATCGGTCGCAACGGCCGCACCGCGCGCGCCCTGCGCACCGTCGTGGGCGCCATCGGCGGCCGCGGTGTCCGCGTCGACCTGGTCGACGTCGACAACGTCCGCTGACGCACAACGCAGCACCGGCTCGGGCCGGGGAGGGCCACTGGGCCGTCCCCGGCCCGTAGTCGTACGAGCCGCCTGAAGGCTCGCAGTCGTTCCGACAGGAGATCAAGCACAGTGCAGCTGGTAGTCGCACGGATCGGCCGCGCCCACGGCATCAAGGGCGAGGTCACCGTCGAGGTACGTACCGACGAGCCGGAACTGCGGCTCGCGCCCGGCGCCGTCCTGGCCACCGACCCGGCCGCCACCGGCCCGCTGACCATCGAGACGGGCCGCGTCCACAGCGGCCGCCTCCTGCTGCGCTTCGAGGGCGTGAACGACCGCAACGCCGCCGAGGCGCTGCGCAACACGCTCCTGATCGCCGATGTCGACCCGGAGGAACTGCCCGAGGGTGAGGACGAGTACTACGACCACCAGCTGATCGATCTGGACGTGGTCACCAAGGACGGCGTGGAGGTCGGCCGGATCACCGAGATCTCGCACCTGCCCTCGCAGGACCTCTTCGTCGTGGAGCGCCCGGACGGCAGCGAAGTCTACGTGCCGTTCGTCGAGGAGATCGTCACCGAGATCGACCTCGAGGAACAGCGCGCGGTCATCGACCCGCCGCCCGGCCTGATCGACGACCGGGCCGAGATCGCGTCCTCGCGAGACGATTCTCGAGAAGAGGCGTAATGCGGCTCGACGTCGTCACGATCTTCCCCGAGTACCTGGAACCGCTGAACGTCTCCCTCGTCGGCAAGGCACGCGCGCGTGGCCGGCTCGACGTCCGCGTGCACGACCTCCGGCAGTGGACATACGACCGGCACAACACGGTCGACGACACCCCGTACGGCGGCGGCCCGGGCATGGTCATGAAGACCGAGCCCTGGGGCGACGCACTCGACGACATCACGGCCGAGGGATACGAGACCGGCTCCCACGGCCCGGCCCTGGTCGTCCCCACGCCCAGCGGGCGCCCCTTCACCCAGGAACTCGCCGTCGAACTCTCCGAGCGGCCCTGGCTGATCTTCACACCCGCCCGGTACGAGGGCATCGACCGCCGCGTCATCGACGAGTACGCGACCCGCATACCCGTCTACGAGGTGTCCATCGGCGACTACGTGCTCGCCGGCGGCGAGGCGGCCGTCCTGGTCATCACAGAGGCCGTGGCCAGGCTGCTGCCCGGCGTCCTCGGCAACGCCGAGTCCCACCGCGACGACTCCTTCGCGCCCGGCGCCATGGCCAACCTCCTGGAGGGGCCCGTCTACACCAAGCCACCCCAGTGGCGCGGCCGCGGCATCCCGGACGTCCTGCTCAGCGGCCACCACGGCAAGATCGCCCGCTGGCGCAGGGACGAGGCGCTGCGGCGCACGACACGCAACCGGCCCGACCTGATCGAGCGCTGCGACCCGTCGGCGTTCGACAAGAAGGACCGCGAAATGCTCTCGATCCTGGGCTGGGCACCCGGGCCGGACGGTCGATTTTGGCGCAGGCCAGAGGCCGTGGAAGAATAGACCGCTGTTGTGCGTCGTCCGGCGTGCGCCCCTGCCACAGGGGGACACGACGCCCGCCACCGACGACCCACGGCACTCGCACTCCCAACCAACGACATCCCGTTGATGACCTGTGGCATCAGCGAAGAAAGCAGACGATCATGTCTCACCTGCTCGACTCCGTCGACAGCGCGTCGCTGCGCAGCGACATCCCGGCCTTCCGCCCGGGTGACACCATCAACGTCCACGTGCGCGTCATCGAGGGCAACCGCTCCCGTGTGCAGCAGTTCAAGGGCGTTGTGATCCGTCGCCAGGGCTCCGGTGTCCGTGAGACCTTCACGGTCCGCAAGGTCTCGTTCTCTGTCGGCGTCGAGCGCACTTTCCCGGTGCACACCCCGATCGTCGAGAAGATCGAGCTCGTCACCCGCGGTGACGTGCGCCGCGCCAAGCTGTACTACCTGCGCGACCTGCGCGGCAAGGCGGCGAAGATCAAGGAGAAGCGCGAGAGCTGAGCTCCCGCGAACAAGGCGTAAACGGGCGTCACAGCGGGGCCGGATACCATCTGGCCCCGATGGACACCGCAGAACAGCCGACGGAGCGCGACCGCTCCTCCCGCCCTTCCCAGTCCGAGGAGATCTCGGATCCGGAGGGGCCGGAGGAACGGTCGCGTTCTGCGTTGGGGGCCACCGTGTCGGCACCCGCCGCGTCGACACCCGCCGCGTCCGCCCCCACTGCGCCGGGGGCCGCAATCACGCAGTGGCTGCCCGGCGGACGACTCACCCTGACCGCGCTGCTCTGCCTGGTCTTTCTGCTGCTGTTCAGCCGATTTGTGATGCAACCGTTCCAGATCCCCAGCAGTTCCATGGAACCCGCGTTCCAGGTAGGGGACCGCGTACTCGTGAACAAGTTGGCGTACCGTTTCGGTTCTGAGCCGCTCCGTGGTGACGTCGTGGTCTTCGACGGCACCGGGTACTTCGGCGACGCCGACTACATCAAGCGAGTCGTGGGCATAGGGGGAGACCATGTGGTCTGCTGCGACAGGCAGGGGAGGATCGAGGTGAACGACCGGTCGGTGGACGAGACGTACCTCTACCCGGGAGACACCCCCTCGCAGGTCACATTTGACGTCGTCGTGCCCGACGGCAGACTTTTCGTGCTCGGCGACCACCGCAGCGACTCGAGCGACTCCCGCGACCACCTCGGATCGCCCGGCGGCGGCATGGTCCCCGTCGACGACGTGATCGGAAGAGCCGACTGGATCGGCTGGCCCGTCGACCACTGGACCTCCCTCCAGCGTCCGGACGTCTTCGCGCGCGTGCCCGCTTCCGGCGGTGCGCATGGGTAGCCGCGGACGCCCGCGCGCCAGCCACCGCGCCGACACCAGGCTGCCCACCGGGTCCCGGCCCACCAGCGGCCCCGTACTGCCGGGCCGCGCCGAACGGCGCAGGCTCGCCCGCAAGGTCAAGCGGCGCCGACGGCGCTCCGCGCTGAAGGAGATCCCTCTCCTCGTAGGTGTCGCCCTGCTGATAGCCCTCGTCCTGAAGACCTTCCTCGTGCAGGCCTTCGTGATCCCGTCGGGCTCCATGGAGCAGACCATCAAGATCGGTGACCGGGTTCTCGTCGACAAGCTGACCCCGTGGTTCGGTGCGAAGCCGGAGCGCGGCGACGTCGTCGTCTTCAAGGACCCCGCGAAGTGGCTCGAGCAGGAGCAGAGCCAGCAGACGAACGATCCCGTGGGGGTCAAGCAGGTCAAGCAGGGGCTAACCTTCATCGGCCTGCTGCCATCCGACGACGAACGGGACCTGATCAAGCGTGTCGTCGCGGTCGGCGGCGACACGGTGAAGTGCTGCGACGAGCAGGGGCGGGTCACCGTCAACGGCGTCCCGCTGAACGAGCCGTACATCCACCCCGGCAACAAGCCGTCGGTGCTGGAGTTCGAGGTGCGCGTCCCTCAGGGGCGCCTCTGGGTGATGGGCGACCACCGGGCGAACTCCGCGGACTCCCGCTACCACCGGGACGAGCGCTTCAGCGGCACCGTCTCCGAGGACGAGGTCGTCGGCCGCGCGCTCGTCATCGCGTGGCCCGTCAACCACTGGCGCAGACTGGAAGAGCCGGAGACGTACGCGTCCGTGCCCGACGCGAGCAGCGGAACGACCACCGCGCTCGGGCCGTCGCATAGGCTGGCGTCCGCGGATCTCAACGGATTGATCCCGCTCCCGAGCCCTGCGGAACTCCCGCTCGTTATGGGAGTGGTAGGCCTGCGTCGTACGGGACGTGGGCCGCGGCACGGAGTGAGGAGTGGATGTGGGGGATTTGGCGGTCGGCGCACGGTCCGGACACGACGGCCCGGAGGACCAGCCAGGGCGTCCCGGCCGGCCGGGTGCGGCAGACGGCGTGATCCCCGGGCATGAGACCGGAAGCGGCGGCAGCGGTGACGGTGACGGCGGAGACGGCGGCGCCGGAGGGGGCGGCGGTCGTCCCGGCGGCTCGGGCAGGCGCGGTGGGCAGCCGAAGAAGCCGCGTTCCTTCTGGAAGGAGCTCCCGCTCCTCATCGGTATCGCGCTGCTGCTCGCGCTGCTGATCAAGACCTTCCTGGTGCAGGCGTTCTCGATCCCCTCGGACTCCATGCAGAACACGCTGCAGCGGGGCGACCGGGTGCTGGTCGACAAGCTGACCCCGTGGTTCGGTTCGGAGCCGGAGCGCGGTGAGGTCGTCGTCTTCCATGACCCGGACAACTGGCTGGCGGGCGAGCCGACCCCCACGCCGAACCCGGTGCAGAAGTTCCTCGGCTGGATCGGTCTGATGCCGTCCGCGGAGGAGAAGGACCTCATCAAGCGGGTCGTCGCCGTGGGCGGCGACACCGTCGAGTGCAAGGGCACGGGCCCGCTCAGGGTCAACGGCAAGGTGCTGAACGAGCCCTACATCTACCCCACGAACACCCCGTGCAGCATGGACGACCAGGGGGGCCAGTTCAAGATCACGGTACCCAAGGGCAAAATCTGGGTCATGGGTGACCACCGGCAGAACTCGCTGGACTCCCGGTACCACCAGAGCGACTCCAACGGCGGAGCCGTCCCCGTGGACAACGTCGTGGGCCGCGCCGTCGTGGTCGCCTGGCCGCCCACCCGCTGGGCCACGCTGCCGGTTCCCGACACCTTCGACCAGCCGGGTATCAACGCTGCCCTGGGTGCGGCTCCCGGGGCTCTGGGGCTGGCGGGCGCCGTGCCGCTCGTGATGTGGCGGCGGAGGCGGGTTGCCTCCGGTAACTCCGGGGTTTCTGGAGTGGGTACCGCCGGGTAGGGTGCCGTCCCAGATCACCGATCTTCCGCGGCCCGGACGACGTGCCGCGAGGTCGAGTCTCCGACGTGGGAGAGCACTGGGATGAGCAGGACAAGTCGTACAGGCGAGGGCCCCGGCCGGCTCGGCAGCGTGCTGTCAGGGCTGGCCGTGGCCCTCGGCTGTGTGCTCTTCCTCGGAGGGTTCGTCTGGGGCGCGATCGTGTACCAGCCGTACACCGTGCCGACCGACTCGATGGCCCCCACGATCAGCGCGGGCGACCGCGTGCTGGCGCAGCGCATCGACGGCAGCCAGGTGCAGCGCGGCGACGTCGTCGTCTTCAGCCAGGCCTCCTGGGGCGACCTGCCCATGGTCAAGCGTGTGGTGGCCGTGGGCGGCGACAAGATCGCCTGCTGCACCGACGGGAAGCTGACGGTCAACGGCAAGGAGATCGACGAGCCGTATCTCGCCAAGGGCACCGAGGCGGAAGCAACCGGCATCCCGGCCACCACGGTGCCCAAGGGGCGGCTCTTCCTACTGGGCGACGAGCGCAGCGGCTCGCTGGACTCGACCGCCCACCTCCAGGAGGTGGGCAACGGTTCCGTGCCGCGCAGCGCGGTGGCGGCCCGCGTCGACGCTGTTGCCTGGCCGCTCGACGGCATGCTCATACGGCCCACGGGGTTCGAGGCGCTGCCCGGCGGCATCTCACAGCCGGGACCGCTGCGGCTCATGCTCGCCGCGGTGGCAGCGGGGGCCGTGCTCGTCCTTGGCGGGGCCGCGTACGGGCCGGTGGCCGCCCGCCTGGGGCGCAGCCGTGGCCGCAGTGGCGCCGGGCGGAGGGAGCCTGTGCGTGTCCGCTGAGGTGAGGGCCGGGTCGGGCGGCACTGGGCCAGACGGCAGCGGAGCGTTCGAGCCGGGGCAAGTGAACGGCGTGTTCGAGCCCGGTGCGGTGGCTGGTGGCGGTGTCAGCGAGCCAGGTGCCGGAAGAGGAGGGCCGGGGGAGCCCATGCCGTGGCGGAAAGTGGCGCGCGTCGTGCTGCTCGACCCGCAGGGGCGGATCCTTCTGCTGCACGGTCACGAGCCGGGTGATCCGGCGGACGACTGGTGGTTCACACCCGGCGGCGGGGTGGAGGGCGACGAGACCCGCGACCAGGCGGCACTGCGCGAGCTCGCGGAGGAGACTGGCATCACGGAGGTCGCGCTGGGGCCGGTGCTGTGGCAGCGGACCTGCTCCTTCCCCTTCGCCGGGCAGCGCTGGAACCAGGACGAGTGGTACTACCTGGGTCGTACGACGCAGACGGCGACCGCGGCGACCGGGCTCACTGAGCTGGAGCGGCGCAGTGTTGCCGGAGCCCGTTGGTGGACGTGCCAGGAACTGACCGAGGCACATGAGACGGTGTATCCGACCAAACTCGCCGAGCTGTTCCGCAGACTGCTCGACGAGGGTCCTCCTGACCGGCCCGAGGTTCTGGACACCGAAATCGTCTAGGGGCCCGCGGGGCTGGTGGACAATAGGGGGACGCACGGCTGAAGGGGAACATGCCATGAGCGCCGAGGACCTCGAGAAGTACGAGACCGAGATGGAGCTGAAGCTCTACCGGGAGTACCGCGATGTCGTCGGTCTGTTCAAATACGTGATCGAGACCGAACGGCGCTTCTACCTCACCAACGACTACGAGATGCAGGTGCACTCGGTCCAGGGCGAGGTGTTCTTCGAGGTGTCCATGGCGGACGCCTGGGTGTGGGACATGTACCGGCCTGCCCGCTTCGTCAAGCAGGTACGGGTACTCACGTTCAAGGACGTGAACATCGAGGAGCTGAACAAGAGCGACCTGGAGCTCCCGGGCGGGTGACGGAGTTATCCACAACCGCCGGGTTGTCCACCAAGATCCAATAGGTGGTGGCGGATGCGTGACGGTTGGCGCCGGAGGTGGTGCCGACATGAACGCACGGAGCGCACTCGGCAAGTACGGCGAGGACCTGGCAGCACGGCGGTTGTCCGAGGCCGGGATGACGGTGCTCGAGCGCAACTGGCGCTGTGGCAGGACGGGTGAGATCGACATCGTGGCCAGGGACGGTGACGTCCTGGTCGTCTGCGAGGTGAAAACCCGCCGAGCCGGGTGTTTCGAGCATCCGATGGCCGCCGTCACACCGGTGAAGGCAGAGCGGCTGCGCGGGCTCGCCGAGCGATGGATCCAGGCGCACGGGGGTGCGCCGCCCGGAGGCGTGCGCATCGATCTCGTGGGCGTCGTGCTGCCCGGCCGCGGTGCGGCCGTGGTCGAGCATGTGCGGGGGGCGGCCTGATGGGATTCGCGCGTACGTGCTCGGTGGCGCTCGTGGGCGTCGAGGGCGTGGTCGTCGAGGTGCAGGCCGATCTGGAACCGGGCGTCGCCGCGTTCACGTTGGTGGGCCTTCCCGACAAGAGTCTCTCGGAGAGCCGGGACAGGGTCAGGGCCGCGGTGGTCAATTCGGGCGCGGAGTGGCCGCAGAAGAAGCTCACGGTCGGCCTGAGCCCGGCGTCGGTACCCAAGGGCGGCAGCGGCTTCGATCTGGCCGTCGCATGCGCCGTCCTGGGGGCGGCCGAGCGAATCGACCCACGGGTGCTGTCCGACGTCGTCATGATCGGAGAGCTGGGTCTCGACGGACGGGTCCGGCCGGTTCGGGGAGTCCTGCCGGCCGTGCTGGCGGCGGCCGACGCGGGTTACGAACAGGTGGTGGTCCCGGAGTGCACGGCGGCCGAGGCCACGCTGGTCCCCGGCGTATCCGTGCTGGGCGTCCGGAGCCTGGGGCAGCTGATCGCGGTACTGACGGACGAGCCGGTGCCGGAGGAGGAGCCGGACGAGGAAGGGCGCCCCGATCCGCTGCTCTCCGGCCTGTGCATGCCCGGGGCGGGCCTGGGCACGGGCCTGAGCAGCATCGGCACCGTTGATCAGGAGCACGGTCACGATCTCGCGGATGTCGTCGGACAGTGGGCGGCGCGTACGGCGATGGAAGTCGCCGCCGCCGGCGGGCACCACGTCTTCCTGCAAGGGCCCCCGGGAGCCGGAAAGACGATGCTGGCCGAACGCATGCCGGCCATCCTGCCTCGGCTGACCAGGGAGGAGTCCCTGGAGGTGACGGCGGTCCACTCGGTGGCCGGCATGCTGCCTCCCGGCAAGCCGATGGTGGACAGCCCGCCTTACTGCTCCCCGCACCACTCGGCGACCATGCAGTCACTCGTCGGCGGCGGCCAGGGAATGGCCCGGCCAGGGGCCGTGTCGCTCGCTCATCGCGGAGTGCTCTTCCTGGACGAAGCCCCCGAGTTCAGCAGCCACGCTCTGGACGCCCTGCGCCAGCCGCTCGAATCGGGCCACGTGGTGATCGCGCGCAGCGCGGGCGTGGTGCGGCTGCCCGCAAGGTTCCTGATGGTGCTGGCCGCCAACCCCTGCCCCTGCGGCAGATACACGGTGGCGGGTGAGGGGTGCGACTGCCCGCCCTCGGTCATCCGCCGCTATCAGGCCAGGCTCTCCGGCCCGCTGCTCGACCGGGTCGATCTCCGGGTGGAGGTCGAGCGCGTCACCCGCTCCGAGCTGACGGCAAGCGGTGCAGGGGGCGAATCGACCCGCACCGTCGCCGAGCGGGTGTGCGTGGCGCGGGAGCGCTCGGCCGCGAGACTGGCGGGCACTCCCTGGCGAACGAACGGCGAGGTGCCCGGGCACGAGTTGCGCAGCAAGTGGCGGGCCCTACCGGGCGCGATGGCCGAGGCCGAGCGGGATCTCGAGCGCGGGCTGCTGACAGCACGCGGCCTGGACCGCGTCCTGCGCGTCGCCTGGACCGTCGCTGACCTGGTCGGCCACGACCGTCCCGATGCCGGCGACGTGGCCCTGGCGCTGCAGCTGCGCACAGGCATTCAGCGCGGTGTACCGATGGCGATCGGCACCCCGCGATGAGCGGCTGCGGTGCGACGGACGAGGAGCGGCTGGCGAGAGTCACCCTGAGCCGGATCATCGAGCCGGGGGACGAGGCCGGGGGAAGATGGCTGCGGGAGTTCGGGGCCGTGCATGTGGCGCGGCGCATCGTCGAGGGCGAAGAGCCGCTGCCCGGTGTGTCCCCGAGGCGCTGGGCAGGGTTGCGGGCGAGGGCCGCCCATGCGCGGCCCGAGCAGGACCTGGCCGTGGCGCGGGACGTGGGCGCGCGGTTCGTATGCCCAGGGGACGTGGAGTGGCCGGCGCAGCTGGACGACCTGGGGGACACGCGACCGGTCGGGCTCTGGGTGCGCGGGCGGCCCTCGCTGCGGATATGGGCACTGCGCTCGGTCGCGGTCGTCGGAGCGCGAGCCTGCACCGAGTACGGCGCGCACATGGCCGCCGCCCTGAGCGCGGGTCTCGCCGAGCGCGGCTGGGTCGTGGTGTCCGGTGGTGCCTATGGGGTGGACGGCGCTGCCCACCGCGGGGCGCTCGGGGCCGGCGGTGCGACCGTCGCGGTGCTGGCGTGCGGCGTTGACCGGCCCTATCCACGGGGGCACACCCAGTTGATCGGGCGCATCGCGGAACAGGGACTGGTCGTGGGCGAGTTGCCACCAGGCGACCATCCGACGCCCAGCAGATTCATCCTCCGCAACAGGGTGATCGCCGCGCTCACCACGGGCACCGTCGTCGTCGAGGCGGCGTATCGCAGCGGTGCGCTCGTCACGGCGCGCAGTGCGCAGCGCATGGGGCGCCCGACGATGGGGGTACCGGGTCCCGCCACCAGCGGGCTCTCCTCCGGGGTGCATGAACTGCTCCGCGGGGAGGCGGTCCTCGTCACGGACGCCGCGGAAGTGATCGAGCTGGTCGGGGACATCGGTGAGCTCGCTCCGGAGCGGCGTGGACCGGTGTTGCCGCGCGACCTGCTCGACCCTGGCGCCGCGCGGGTGCTGTCCGCGCTCCCTGCCGGTCGGGCCGCGGCGGTGGGCGACATCGCCCGTGGCGCGGGTACGAGCGTGGATGATGCAGTCGCCAGGTTGTACGAACTCAGGTCACTGGGGTTCGTCGAACGACACGGCGATGTCTGGCAGTTGACACGCCAGGCGCTCGTGTCGGTCCCTCCGAATCACAGTTTCTTGTGACGGAGCGTGCCCTACTCGCCTGACGTCGGCCCGACGCCCTTGGCAGTTACCGCAGTTGGAGCTCCCCCACGGTCACGCACGGCGACGGGCGTGACCCGGCCGGGCGTCCGGCGGAACGTATCTTCACACGGGTGATCTGTCGGTCTTCGCGCACCGCGACACCTCAGTCACGCTACGCTCACGAGGATTCCGGCTCAGGACTCCGATTCACACGGTCACTTGAGAATCGGGCCGGCACAGCCCGGCCCCACCCAGTTCACGGCAGAACGGCACAAGGCGACGAATGCCCCAGCACACCTCCGGGTCTGACCGGGCGGCAGTTCCCACCGCTGCCCGCGGCAGCGTGCGGCCTCCCGCCCCCTCGTCGCTCGACGAGTTGTGGAGGTCGTACAAGGCGACGGGTGACGAGCGGCTGCGTGAGCAGCTGATCCTGCACTACTCGCCGCTGGTCAAGTACGTCGCCGGCCGGGTGAGCGTCGGCCTGCCGCCCAATGTGGAGCAGGCGGACTTCGTCTCGTCCGGGGTCTTCGGGCTGATCGACGCGATCGAGAAGTTCGACATCGACCGCGAGATCAAGTTCGAGACGTATGCGATCACGCGCATCCGCGGCGCCATGATCGACGAGCTGCGGGCGCTGGACTGGATTCCCCGGTCAGTCCGTCAGAAGGCGCGCAATGTCGAGCGGGCCTACGCAACCCTCGAGGCGCAGCTGCGGCGGACGCCGACGGAGAACGAGGTGGCAGCGGAGATGGGCATCGCGGTGGAGGAACTGCACGCGGTTTTCAGTCAATTGTCGCTGGCCAACGTGGTGGCACTGGAGGAATTGCTGCACGTGGGGGGCGAGGGCGGCGACCGTCTGAGCCTCATGGACACGCTCGAGGACACCGCGGCCGACAACCCGGTGGAGGTGGCCGAGGACCGCGAGCTGCGGAGATTCCTCGCGCGGGCCATCAACACACTGCCGGAGCGTGAGAAGACCGTGGTGACCCTCTACTACTACGAGGGCCTCACGCTGGCCGAGATCGGCAACGTGCTCGGCGTGACGGAGAGCCGGGTGAGCCAGATCCACACGAAGTCCGTCCTCCAGCTGAGAGCAAAACTGGCGAGCTTCGGGCGCTGACGGTACGTCCGAAACGCCGGATCATTCCAGGGTTTGCCGTAGGTGTGTGCGTACCGTTGTCTCCCTCGGCCTGCGCTGCGTCCGTAAAGTGGATGCGTGCCAAGGATTCGAGCGGCCTCTGTGGCCGAGCACCGGTCGATGCAGCGCAGCGCCCTGCTGGACGCCGCGCGCTCCCTCCTGTCCGAGGGCGGTACGGAGGCGCTGACCTTCCCCGCCCTGGCAGAGCGCACAGGACTGGCGAGGTCCTCCGTTTACGAGTACTTCCGCTCCCGCGCCGCGGTCGTCGAAGAGCTCTGCGAGGTCGACTTCCCCGTGTGGGCGGCCGAGGTGGAGTCGGCCATGAAGCAGGCCGACACGCCCGAGGGCAAGGTCGAGGCGTATGTGCGGATGCAGCTCGCACTCGTCGGGGACCGGCGGCACCGGGCCGTCGTCGCCATCTCCGCGAGCGAGCTCGACGCAGGTGCCCGGGAGAAGATCCGCGCCGCACACGGGAGCCTCGTCGCCATGATCGTCGAGGCGCTCGGACACATGGGTCATGCGGAGCCGCGGCTGGCCGCGATGCTGCTTCAGGGCATCGTCGACGCCGCGGTGCGCCGGATCGAGCTCGGTGTGGCCGAGAGCCCCGCTGCGATCACCGAAGCCGCGGTGACGATGGCTCTGCGCGGTGTCCAGGGGTGACCTCGGCCGGGTGACCCAGCGTCCATCGCCCGAGCTTCCCGTAGACGGCTGGGCCGCCCGGATGTCGTGGGCGGCTCATTCACTGCGGACCTGCGGGCAGCGGAACCCCGGCCACCGGCAGTAGGCGCGAGGGGCCCCTGTTCAGCAGCCACGGCGGCAGGAGCAACAGCGGGTTCAGGTAGGTGTCGCCTCTCCGCAGCCCCCAGTGGAGGCACCCCGTGTCCGGGCAGTGGGAGCCGCCCGCTTCCACCGTGCCGATGATCTGGCCGGTCACCACCTCGTCGCCCTTCTCCACCTCCGCCCGTACGGGTTCGTAGGTCGTCCGCAGAGGCGGGTCGCCGGTGCCGTCCAGTTCCACGGCGATCACCCCGCGGCCCGCCACTCGGCCCGCGAAGGACACCCGGCCGGGCGCGACAGCCCGCACAGGCGCCCCGGCGGCAGCGGCGAGGTCCACGCCACGGTGGCCCGGGCCGTACTCCGTCGCCGGGGGCTCCCAGCCGCGTACGACCACGGGGCGCACGCCCACCGGCCACACTTCGGCCACAGCGGGCATCGGCTCGGGGGGACCAGCCCGCCCCCGAACGCCCGGAACGCCCCGAATGCCCTGAGTACTCTGAACCCGGCGCACCGCTCGGGCCGCCTCCACGGTCCCGCCCACGGCGGTCGCGCGGTTCGCAGTCGCTGCCTCCGCGAACCCCGTCCCGGACCCCACCCCGGGCGCCGCAGCGGCCCCCAGCAGACCCACCACCGCAGCCGCCGCTGCCATCGCCACGGCCGTCCACATCCTGGTCATCCATCGCATGCGAGAACCGTGTCGCACCCCTGTGAATCCCGGGGATCATGGCCGGGATCTGTGGAGTACCGGCCGGTTGTGGACAGCGGCGTCACCCGGTGCCTCCAGGGTCCCGTACACTTCTGGTGGCGATCCGGGTCACCGGGTCGACTTCGCACGCCCCGACACCTGGCCCCTCCGTCACAAGAGGAAAGCCGGTGTCAGCGCCCCTCGGTCCTTCGCGGCACGGCGCACAGCGGGCGTCAGGCGCGAGTGCCGTCCGGCACACGCGGCACAACCGAGAAACACAAGGAGTACGGCCATGGCCGTCGTCACGATGCGGGAGCTGCTGGAGAGCGGCGTCCACTTCGGTCACCAGACCCGCCGTTGGAACCCGAAGATGAAGCGCTTCATCTTCACCGAGCGCAACGGCATCTACATCATCGACCTGCTCCAGTCGCTGTCGTACATCGACCGCGCCTACGAGTTCGTCAAGGAGACCGTCGCCCACGGCGGCACGGTCATGTTCGTCGGCACGAAGAAGCAGGCGCAGGAGGCCATCGCCGAGCAGGCCACCCGCGTCGGCATGCCCTACGTCAACCAGCGCTGGCTGGGCGGCATGCTCACCAACTTCTCGACCGTCTACAAGCGTCTGCAGCGCCTCAAGGAGCTCGAGCAGATCGACTTCGAGGACGTCGCCGCGTCCGGTCTGACCAAGAAGGAGCTTCTCGTGCTCTCGCGCGAGAAGGCCAAGCTGGAGAAGACCCTCGGTGGTATCCGTGAGATGCAGAAGGTGCCCAGCGCCGTCTGGATCGTGGACACCAAGAAGGAGCACATCGCGGTCGGTGAGGCCCGGAAGCTCAACATCCCGGTCGTCGCCATCCTCGACACCAACTGCGACCCCGACGAGGTCGACTACAAGATCCCGGGCAACGACGACGCGATCCGCTCCGTCACCCTGCTCACCCGCGTGATCGCCGACGCCGTCGCCGAGGGCCTCATCGCCCGCTCCGGTGCCGCCGCCGAGGCCAAGGGTGAGAAGGCCGCGGGCGAGCCGCTCGCCGAGTGGGAGCGCGACCTGCTCGAGGGCGAGAAGAAGGCCGACGAGGCTCCGGCTGCCGAGGCTCCCGCCGCTGAGGCTCCGGCCGCTGAGGCTCCGGCCGCCGAGGCCGAGAAGCCGGCCGAGGCCGCTGCCGAGGCTCCGGCCGCGGACGCCGAGCAGGCCTGACCCCAGGTTCGGTTGCTGACGGTGGGAGCGGCGCTACACAGCCCGCTCCCGCCGTTCACCCGTAGATCAGCGGCGAGTCACGGATCTGCACACGCGTGGAGACCGCGGCACCGTAGAAACCCGTAGAACCCGCAGATCTTCGATCTTCCAGACTTCGAGAAAGATTCACAGACTCATGGCGAACTACACCGCCGCCGACGTCAAGAAGCTCCGTGAGCTCACCGGCGCCGGCATGATGGACTGCAAGAAGGCGCTGGACGAGGCCGAGGGCAACGTCGACAAGGCCGTCGAGCTCCTCCGCGTCAAGGGCCAGAAGGGCGTCGCCAAGCGCGAGGGCCGCTCCGCCGAGAACGGCGCCGTCGTCTCCCTCATCGCCGACGACAACACCTCTGGTGTCATCGTCGAGCTGAAGTGCGAGACCGACTTCGTCGCCAAGGGCGAGAAGTTCCAGGCCGCCGCGAACGCCCTGGCCGCCCACGTCGCCAAGACCTCCCCGGCCGACATCGAGGCGCTGCTCGCGTCCGAGATCGAGCCCGGCAAGACCGTTCAGGCGTTCGTCGACGAGGCCAACGCCAACCTGGGCGAGAAGATCGTCCTGGACCGCTTCGCGCAGTTCTCGGGCGGCTACGTCACGGCGTACATGCACCGCACGATGCCGGACCTCCCGCCGCAGATCGGTGTCCTCGTCGAGCTCGACAAGGAGAACGCCGAGGTCGCCAAGGGCGTCGCGCAGCACATCGCCGCCTTCGCGCCGAAGTACCTGTCCCGCGAGGACGTCCCGGCCGAGGTCGTCGAGACCGAGCGCCGCGTCGCCGAGGAGACGACCCGCGCCGAGGGCAAGCCCGAGGCCGCCCTGCCGAAGATCGTCGAGGGTCGTGTGAACGGCTTCTTCAAGGAG
Source organism: Streptomyces himalayensis subsp. himalayensis (assembly GCF_013778455.1). Classification (GTDB taxonomy): domain Bacteria; phylum Actinomycetota; class Actinomycetes; order Streptomycetales; family Streptomycetaceae; genus Streptomyces; species Streptomyces himalayensis. The sequence goes on from NZ_JACEHE010000001.1 coordinate 673,692, forward strand.
GCCACCCTCCTGGGTCAGCCGTACGCGCTCGACAACAAGAAGTCGGTCCAGCAGATCCTGAACGAGGCCGGTGTCACCCTGAAGCGCTTCTCGCGCATCAAGGTCGGCATCTGAGTCCGTACCGCGATCGACGGAAGACCCCGCTAGGGTCGACAGCAGTCGTCCGCGTACGCCACGCGCGCGTGCGCGACGGGCGACGGCAGAGCTGACGAGGAGGCCATTGCCGAGCATGGGTTGCGAACCACACCCCACCGGCAATGGCCTTCTTGGTATGTGCACCACGAGGAGATCTCCATGACCACCAGGGCCGACAAGGGCGAGAAGAGCGACGACGGCAAAGTGCCCGGCCGATTTCTGCTGAAGCTTTCCGGGGAGGCGTTCGCCGGCGGCGGGGGACTGGGCGTCGACCCCGACGTGGTGCACAAAATGGCCCGGGAGATCGCAGCCGTCGTCCGTGAGGGCGCGCAGATCGCCGTCGTCATCGGCGGTGGCAACTTCTTCCGTGGCGCCGAACTGCAGCAGCGCGGCATGGACCGGGCCCGCTCGGACTACATGGGCATGCTCGGCACGGTCATGAACTGCCTCGCCCTGCAGGACTTCCTGGAGAAGGAAGGCATCCAGTCCCGCGTCCAGACGGCCATCACCATGGGCCAGGTCGCGGAGCCGTACATCCCGTTGCGGGCCGTGCGCCACCTGGAGAAGGGCCGCGTGGTCATCTTCGGCGCCGGTATGGGCATGCCGTACTTCTCCACCGACACCACCGCAGCCCAGCGCGCCCTCGAGATCGACGCGGAGGCGCTGCTGATGGGTAAGAACGGTGTGGACGGGGTCTACGACTCGGACCCCAAGACCAACCCGGACGCGGTGAAGTTCGACGCCCTCGGCTACGGCGAGGTCATCACCCGCGACCTGAAGGTCGCCGATGCCACCGCCATCACCCTGTGCCGGGACAACAAGCTGCCCATCCTCGTCTTCGAACTCCTCACGGAGGGCAATATCGCGAGGGCCGTCAAGGGTGAGAAGATCGGCACGCTCGTGGGCGACCAGGGTGCCCGGGCCTGATCCACGGGACGCGACCGGGCCTTGATCCCGGGACGACCCCGTGAGGGGATGGACAAAGCCCTGCCGGTCGGACACCGTGCAGGAAAGAGACGCGACGCAGCCGGCCGCCCACTGGATGCCGGGCCCACTCAAGACACGCAGGAGCAAGTGGTGATCGAAGAGACCCTCCTCGAGGCCGAGGAGAAGATGGAGAAGGCCGTCGTGGTCGCCAAGGAGGACTTCGCCGCGATCCGCACGGGCCGTGCGCACCCGGCGATGTTCAACAAGATCGTGGCCGACTACTACGGCGCGTTGACGCCGATCAACCAGCTGGCCTCGTTCTCTGTGCCCGAGCCGCGGATGGCCGTGGTGACCCCGTTCGACAAGAGCGCGCTGCGCAACATCGAGCAGGCCATCCGTGACTCCGACCTGGGCGTCAACCCGAGCAACGACGGCAGCATCATCCGAGTGGTCTTCCCGGAGCTCACCGAGGAGCGCCGCAAGGAGTTCATCAAGGTCGCCAAGACCAAGGGCGAGGACGCCAAGGTGTCGATCCGCTCGGTCCGCCGCAAGGCCAAGGACGCCATCGATAAGCTGATCAAGGACGGCGAGGTCGGCGAGGACGAGGGCCGCCGTGCGGAGAAGGAGCTCGACGACACCACCGCGAAGTACGTCGCTCAGGTGGACGAGCTGCTCAAGCACAAGGAATCAGAGCTGCTCGAGGTCTGATGAACGACTCTTCCTGGGGCGCGCCACCACAAGCCGGGTACTGGGGGCCTCCCGGCCAGGGGCCTGTCGCGGGGGCCGCCCCGGCGGGTCCCGCGTACGATGCGTATGGCGCCCAGCCTCCGCTGGAAACCCGCCCCATGCCCATCGTGTCCGACGTACCCGCGAGTGGCGGAGACCAGGATGACGACCGGGGGGCCGCGCGGCTGAGCGGCCCCCTGTTCCGCGACGAGGTGCCGACGCCGACGCCGCAGACGAACACGCAGCAGCCGCAGAAGCCGCAGGAGCCCATGCCCAGCGCCCCACAGCCCGTCCCCGCACCGCAGAAGAAGAGCGCGGGTCGCGATCTGAGTGCGGCCATAGGCGTCGGTGTCGGTCTCGGCGCGGTGATCCTCGCGTCCCTGTTCATCGTCAAGGCCGTCTTCGTCGGCGTCATAGCGATCGCCGTCGTCGTCGGCCTGTGGGAGCTCACCAAGCGGCTCAAGGAGCGCAAGGGCATCAAGGCGCCCCTGGTCCCGCTCGCGGTCGGAGGCGCGGCGATGGTCGTCGCCGGGTATCTCCGTGGTGCCGAGGGCGCCTGGGTCGCGATGGCGCTCACGGCGCTCGCCATCCTCGTCTGGCGGATGACGGAACCGCCCGACGGCTATCTCAGGGATGTCACGGCGGGTGCCTTCGCCGCCTTCTACGTGCCGTTTCTCGCGACCTTCGTCTCACTGATGCTCACCGCGGACGACGGGCCGTGGCGCGTGCTGACGTTCCTGCTGCTGACGGTGGTCAGCGACACCGGGGCGTACGCGATCGGCTGGCGCTTCGGCAGCCACAAACTCGCACCGCGCATCAGCCCTGGCAAGACGCGCGAGGGCCTGGTCGGCGCGGTGACGTTCGCGATGGCGGCCGGCGCGCTGTGCATGGAGTTCCTGATCGACGACGGCACCTGGTGGCAGGGGCTGCTGCTCGGCCTCGCGGTCGCGGCGAGCGCCACGCTCGGCGACCTCGGCGAGTCCATGATCAAGCGGGACCTCGGCATCAAGGACATGGGCACGCTCCTCCCGGGCCACGGAGGGATCATGGACCGGCTGGACTCGCTGCTGCCTACGGCTCCGGTGGTGTGGCTGTTGTTCGTCGTCTTCGTCGGGGCGAGCTGACGTCTCGCGCCACGCACGAGTGGGCTGACCAGGGATTTTCTGCATCTCGTAGTGGTGAGGGGCTCGTTGTCCACAGGGTGGCGAGCCCCTCGCCGTATGTCTGCGACACTGGAACAACCATGCCCAAGCCCGGAGAACTCACTTTTGTCGCCCCCCGCGGAGCCAAGAAGCCCCCGCGGCACCTCGCCGACCTCACGCCCGTCGAGCGCAAGGAGGCCGTCGCCGCGATCGGCGAGAAGCCGTTCCGCGCCAAGCAGCTCTCGCAGCACTATTTCGCGCGGTATGCGCACGAACCGGCGGAGTGGACCGACATCCCCGCCGGTTCGCGCGGCAAGCTGCAGGAGGCGCTGCTGCCCGAGCTGATGTCGGTTGTGCGGCACATCAGCTGTGACGACGACACGACGCGCAAGACGCTGTGGCGCCTGTTCGACGGCACGCTCGTCGAGTCCGTGCTGATGCGCTACCCGGACCGGGTGACCATGTGTATCTCGTCGCAGGCCGGGTGCGGCATGAACTGCCCGTTCTGCGCCACGGGACAGGCCGGCCTCGACCGGAACCTGTCGACGGCCGAGATCGTGCACCAGATCGTGGACGGCATGCGGGCGCTCAGGGACGGCGAGATACCGGGCGGTGCGGCGCGGCTGTCCAACATCGTCTTCATGGGCATGGGTGAGCCCCTCGCCAACTACAACCGCGTGGTCGGTGCCATCCGGCGGCTCACCGATCCCGAGCCGGACGGCCTGGGCCTGTCCCAGCGAGGCATCACCGTCTCGACGGTCGGCCTCGTCCCGGCGATACACCGCTTCGCCGACGAGGGCTTCAAGTGCCGCCTCGCCGTGTCGCTGCACGCGCCCGACGACGAGCTGCGCGACACCCTCGTACCGGTCAACACGCGCTGGAAGGTGCGCGAGGTCCTGGACTCCGCGTGGGAGTACGCGGCGAAGTCGGGCCGCCGTATCTCCATCGAGTACGCACTGATCCGGGACATCAACGACCAGGCGTGGCGCGGTGATCTGCTCGGGCGGCTGCTCAAGGGCAAGCGGGTGCATGTGAACCTGATCCCGCTGAACCCGACGCCCGGGTCGAAGTGGACCGCGTCCCGTCCCGAGGACGAGAAGGCCTTCGTGGCCGCCATCGAGGCGCACGGTGTGCCGGTCACCATCCGGGACACCCGCGGTCAGGAGATCGACGGAGCCTGCGGACAGCTGGCTGCGTCCGAACGCTAGACCGGTACTCTGGGCTCCGGCATCCGCATACGGATCTGTTGCCCAGCGAATCCAATGCCGATGTCTCCACATCGACATCTTCATATTCCGACAGGGGAGCGCCACAGCGCTGAGAGTGCGGCAGCCGGGGAACCGGTGGGCTGCAGACCCTCTGAACCTCGCCCGGGTCATTCCGGGTAGGAAGTTCGGTCTCTACTCAAGCTGTTGCGCCCTGCCCGCGAACCCTGAGGGGTTGCGGGCAGGGCCGCGTCTCTTCCTGGTCATCCCAGGAGGAAAAACTCAGTGAGCTCAGTGAGCACCAGCAAGGTCACCGGCAAGGTCACCCGTAAGAAGATCACGGCCGTCAGCCTGGTCACAGGACTCGGCCTCCTCACGCTCTCCGCATGCGGCGGCTCCGACGGCGAGTCCGCCACGTCGGATGCGAAGACCGTGACGCTCGTCAGCCACGACTCCTTCGCCGCGTCCAAGGACGTTCTGAAGGAGTTCGAGAAGCAGTCCGGCTACAAGGTCAAGGTGCTGAAGGACGGCGACGCCGGGCAGGCGGTCAACAAGGCGATCCTGACCAAGGACAATCCGCAGGGCGACGTGTTCTTCGGGGTCGACAACACGCTGCTGTCCCGCGCGCTCGACAACGGGCTCTTCCAGCCGTACGAGGCCAAGGGGCTCGAGTCCGTCGCCGAGGACGTGCAACTCGACAAGGACAAGCACCGCGTCACACCGATCGACTCGGGCGAGATCTGCGTCAACTACGACAAGAAGTACTTCGCCGATCACAAGCTGGACCCGCCGGAGTCCTTCGACGACCTGACCGAGCCCGCGTACAAGAATCTGCTGGTCACCGAGAACGCCGCGACGTCCTCGCCCGGCCTCGGCTTCCTGCTCGGCACCGCCGCGCACTACGGCGACGACGGCTGGCAGGACTACTGGAAGAAGCTGAAGGCCAACGGCGTCAAGGTCGTCGACGGCTGGGAGCAGGCGTACAACGAGGAGTTCTCCGGTTCCGCAGGCGGCAAGCAGGCGGGAGGCGACCGGCCGCTGGTCGTCTCGTACGCCTCGTCGCCGCCCGTCGAGGCCATCTACTCCGACCCGCAGCCGAAGACCGCGCCGACGGGTGTTGCGACCGGCACCTGCTTCCGGCAGATCGAGTTCGCGGGGCTGCTCAGCAACGCGGGCAACGAGAAGGGCGGCGAGGCCCTGCTGGACTTCCTGATCGGCAAGAGGTTCCAGGAGGACATGCCGCTGAACATGTTCGTGGACCCTGTGCGGGAGGACGTCCAGGCGCCCGCGGACTTCGTCAAGTACGCCGTCAAGGTCGACGATCCGGAGACGATGGCGCCGGACACGATCGCCGACAACCGTGACCAGTGGGTCAGGTCGTGGACGTCGCTCGTACTGAAGTAAGGGCCGGTAAGGGCCGACGTCTCGGCCTGAGCCCGAGCCGCGGGAGCCTCGCGCGGCTCGGCCTCATGGCCCTGCCCGTCGCGTTCTTCGCGGCCTTCTTCGCCTACCCGGTCGCGGCGATCGTGGCGCGCGGCCTCAAGGTTGACGGTGCCTGGCAGTTCGGCCGTATCGCCGAGGTCGTGAGCCAGCCGGACATCCGGCACGTGCTGTGGTTCACGACCTGGCAGGCCCTCGCATCGACCGCGCTCACCCTGCTGATCGCGCTCCCGGCGGCGTATGTCTTCGCGCGGTTCGACTTCCCCGGCAAGCAGGTGCTGCGGGCGGTCGTCACCGTGCCGTTCGTGCTGCCCACCGTCGTGGCCGGTACGGCGTTCCTGGCGCTGCTGGGGAGGGGCGGGCTGCTCGACGAGATGTGGGGGGTGCGCCTGGACACGACGGTATGGGCGATCCTCCTCGCGCATGTGTTCTTCAACTACGCGGTGGTCGTCCGTACCGTCGGCGGGCTGTGGAGCCAGCTGGATCCGCGCCAGGAGGAGGCCGCGCGGGTCCTCGGCGCCTCGCGGTTCGCGGCCTGGCGGAAGGTGACGCTGCCCGCGCTCGCGCCCGCCGTCGCCGCCGCCTCGCTGATGGTCTTCCTCTTCACCTTCACCTCCTTCGGCATCGTCCAGATCCTGGGCGGCCCTGCGTACTCGACGCTGGAGGTGGAGATCTACCGGCAGACGTCGCAGATCTTCGACCTGTCCACGGCGGCGGTGCTGACGCTTGTGCAGTTCGCCGCGGTCGGCGCGATTCTCGCGGTCCATGCCTGGACGGTGCGCCGCCGGGAGACCGCGCTGCGACTGGTGGACGCCGCGAGCACCACCCACAGGCCGCGCGGCTCCGGACAGCGGGCCCTCCTCGGCGGAGTCCTGCTCACCATCGCCGCGCTGATCCTGCTGCCGCTCGGAGTGCTGGTCCAACGGTCGTTCAAGGGACCCGACGGCTACGGCTTCACGTACTTCCGGGCGCTGACCTCGGCGGACGGCGGCGCCTTCCTCGTGCCACCCATCGACGCGGTCGGGAACTCCCTGCAGTACGCGCTCGCGGCGACCGCCATCGCCGTGCTGGTCGGCGGCCTGGCCGCGGCCGCCCTCACCCGACGCGCGGGCCGTTTCGTACGCGGCTTCGATGCGCTGCTGATGCTGCCGCTCGGCGTCTCGGCCGTCACCGTCGGCTTCGGTTTCCTCATCGCGTTGGACGAACCGCCGCTGGATCTGCGCGCTTCCTGGATCCTGGTGCCGCTCGCCCAGGCGCTGGTCGGCGTGCCCTTCGTCGTACGCACCATGCTGCCCGTCCTGCGAGCGGTGGACGAACGGCTGCGGGAGGCGGCGGCCGTGCTCGGGGCCTCGCCCTGGCGGGTGTGGCGCGAGGTCGACCTGCCGATGGTGCGGCGGGCGCTGCTCGTCGCGGCCGGCTTCGCCTTCGCCGTGTCCCTGGGCGAGTTCGGCGCCACGGTCTTCATCGCGCGGCCCGACAACCCGACGCTGCCGGTTGCCGTGGCCCGGCTCCTGGGACGCGCGGGGGAGCTCAACTACGGCCAGGCGATGGCTCTTTCGACGATCCTGATGGTGGTGTGCGCGGTGTCGCTGCTCCTCCTCGAACGTGTCCGGACCGTTTCCACGGCTTCCACGGGGGAGTTCTGATGCCGCCGGTGTCCACATCCACTGAAGCCACTGCCGTGTCGGGCGCCGCTCAGGCCTTGCTGCGGCTCGAGGGGGCGACCGTGCGGTTCGGCGCCCGCGCCGCGCTCGACTCCGTCGATCTCGATGTCGCCGAGCACGAGATCGTGTGCGTGCTGGGGCCGAGCGGCAGCGGCAAGTCGACGCTGCTGCGGGTGGTCGCCGGACTGCAGGAGCTGGATTCGGGCCGGGTGTTCCTGGACGGCCGCGACCAGTCCGGGGTGGCCGCACACCGGCGGGGCGTGGGACTGATGTTCCAGGACCACCAGCTGTTCCCGCAGCGGGACGTCGGCGGCAACGTAGCCTTCGGGCTCCGGATGCACGGCGCCTCGCGGGCCGAACAGGACGTACGCGTCGAGGACTTGCTGGAGCTCGTGGGCCTGCCCGGGGCGTCCCGGCGCACTGTCGCCGCGCTCTCCGGAGGCGAACAGCAGCGAGTCGCGCTGGCTCGCGCACTGGCGCCCCGCCCCCGCCTGCTCATGCTCGACGAGCCGCTCGGCCAGCTCGACCGGTCCCTGCGCGAACGCCTCGTCGTCGAACTCCGCGAGCTCTTCACGGAGCTGGGCACCACCGTGCTGGCCGTCACTCACGACCAGGGTGAGGCCTTCGCGCTCTCCGACCGCGTCGTGGTGATGCGCGACGGGCGGATCGCCCAGTCAGGCACGCCGCTCGAGGTGTGGCAGAACCCGGTGGACGAGTTCGTCGCGCGCTTCCTCGGCTTCGACAACGTGGTGGAGGCGACGGTCGGCACCGGGTCCGCGGACACCCCCTGGGGCAAGGTGCCCGTACCCGGAGGGACCCCGCAGGGCGACTGCAAGCTGCTCGTGCGCCCCGCGGGGGTCCGGCTCGTGCCTGCGCGCGAAGGGCTCGTCTGCACGGTGGCAGCACGCACCTTCCGCGGCACCCATGTCGCCGTACATCTCCAGCCGCGGGACGCGCCGCCGCGACTGGAGGCGGCGTGCGCGCTGCGGGACGCGCCGGAGCCCGGAGCCGAGGTCGGCGTCGCGTTCGACGCGCAGGAGATCGTCGTGCTGCGGTGATCCTGCGGTACGTGCTGCGGTGATCCTGCGGTACGTGCGGACGTGAGATCCTGCGGTACGTGCGGACGCGAAGCCTCCCCGACGCCTGCCGGGCTCCTGCCGCGGGACCACCCTGTGAGCCCTGTGAGCCGGGTGAGCCTTGTGAGCCCTGTCAGCCCTGGACCTGCGACGGATCCATCCACATGACCTCCCACGTGTGACCGTCGAGGTCGTCGAACGCCCGGCCGTACATCGTGCCGTAGTCCTGCGTCTCGCCCGACACCGAGCCGCCGGCCGCCACCGCCTTCTCGACCAGCTCGTCGACCTTCTCGCGGCTCTCGGCGCTCAGACACAGCAGCACCTCGCTGGTCTTCGTCGAGTCGGCGATCTCCTTCTTCGTGAAGTCCTGGTAGCGCGGCTTGCTCAGGAGCATCGCAATGATCGTGTCGCTGATCACCACGCAGGCGCAGTCGTCGGTGGTGAACTGAGGGTTGATCGTGTAGCCGAGCTCCGTGAAGAACTTCTTCGAGGCGTCGACGTCGTTCACGGCCAGGTTGACGAAGATCATCTGCTGGTACATCAGGGTCTCTCCCGTTTGTGTGAGGTGCGGTACGGGGGGATAGACCGGGGCCCGGCACAGAACTCATCGGTGCCGGGCACTTTCTTGCTCAGGAAATCAGCGGCCTCGCTCGGGAGACCACAGGGGCCTCGCTCGGGACATCACAGCGGCCATCGCTCGGGACATCACCAGCGGCCTCGCTCGGGAAATGACAGCGGCCTCGCTCAGGACATCAGCGGGACCGCCGACAGCTCCGCAACCGCCCAGGTCAGTGGCCCGAACACGACGAACAGCGTGCCCGCTCGCAGCGACGCCGCCCCGCGCAGCATCTTCTCGGGCGCACCCATCTGTGTCAGTGCCGCCGTCGTGTCCGCGTGGAACTGCCTGGACTCGACCGCGGCCGTCAGCAGCGTCGCGACGGCGCAGACCGCGACCACCAGTGCCCCGAGGAGGGTGAGCGGACCGATTTCCAGCTGATCCCCGCTGTACAGCCGGCCGGCGGCGTACAGCCCGGAGGCCACCGCGCACACCAGGCCGAGCGGCCGTCCGATGCGCTGTGCCTCCGTCTGCAGCACACGGCCCGCGAGCACCCGCAGTGCACCGGGCCGCACCGCCTGCAGCATCCGGCCGCACAGATGAGTGAGGCCCGGCCCGGACAGCGCAAGACCGAGTGCGGTGAGGCACCAGCCGACGATCGCTCCTGTGGAGCTGCCGCCGAGGCCTCCCGCCCCCGGCAGACCGGCCGCACCGGTGCGCGGACCGGCGTACATCTCCGCGGCGAGGCCGACGGCGAGCAGGGCCACTCCCCAGGACAGCCCGCCCGGGGCGGGCAGCGGCGTCCGCGGCCCGATCGGTTCGGGTGTCTCTGTGGCCTTGCGGGCACCTGGGCGCAGAACGAAGACGGCAGCGATGGACGCGGTCAAGGGGACGAGTGCGAGCAGGGTGATCACGGCGGGTACCGGCAAGGGCTGGTGGGCGGCGAGGAGTTCGGCCGCGGCACCGTCGAACGGCATCCCTGTCAGATCGCCGCGCAGATGCAGGAAGAACAGCAGCGCCAGCAGCGAGCCGAGGGAGCAGGCCAGCGTGGTGGACGTCACCGCCAGCATCATCAGCCGGACCGGGCCGAGCCCGATCGCCGAGAGCCCGGTGCGGGGGCGGGCGCCCGGGTCGCTGCGGGCCACCGAGACGGCGAAGTACACGGTGGCGGCGAGCGGCACCATGCACCAGGCGAGACGGGCGGCGGATTCCGTGGGCGCTTCGGGATGCCCCATCGCGTACCCCAGCGCGCACAGCAGCAGGAAACCGGTGCCGGCGGAGGCGACCGAGACCAGCAGTCTGCTGAGCTGGACGAGGGGCCTGGCGCCGCGGGCTAGACGGAGAGCGAGCACGCGGCAGAGCCTTCCGCGTCGGCGTCAGTGGGCAGGTTGACCGTGTTCACGCGCCGCCCGTCGAGCAGCGACACCGTGCGGTCCGCGACGGATGCGATCCCCGGGTCGTGCGTGGCCAGTACGACCGTGATGCCGTGCGAGCGGGCCGCGGCGGTCAGCGTGTGCAGGACCTGGGCGCGGTCGGCGCGGTGCAGCGGCGCGGTGGGCTCGTCGGCGAAGAGCACGGTCGGCGTGGTGATCAGGGCGCGGGCGATCGCGATGCGCTGCCGCTCGGCCTGCAGGAGGGCATGCGGCCGCTTGGGGGCGCACTCCTCGATGTCCAGGCGCTCCAGCCACTCCAGGGCGGCGGTCCTGGAGACACGGCGTGAGATGCCGCGCAGCATCAGCGGCAGCGCCGCGTTCTCCCAGGCCTTCAGCTCCGGTACGAGATGGGGGACCGGGTCGATCCAGCCGAACCGTTCCCGCCGCAGCTGCTCCCGGACGATCGGGCTCATGTTGTGCACAGGTGCGCCGTTGAACCAGACCTCGCCCTGCTCGGGCACGAACTGGCCGGACAGGCACCGCAGCAGCGTCGTCTTTCCGCTGCCGCGGGGGCCGACGACGGCGAGGATCTCACGCTCGCGGACGCTGACCGAGACACCGGCCAGCGCGGGGGAACCGTTGTGGGAGAAGTGCAGGGAACGTGCCCAGATCACGTCGTTGTCCGGCGGGGCCACCATGGCGAACACCTCGGTTCAGTTCGGTTGTCGCGTCCCCCGCACGGGGGAACGAAGGCGGGACCGATGGGTTACTGCACCGTAGGGATTCGGAGCCGGGGTCCTGGGAAGCACACGGCCCGGGTGCGCCCTTCTCACTCGAAAAGGGGCACCCGGGCCATGGGAACCGGGGGACGACCGGATCAGATCTTCGTCCAGGCCTCCGTGAGCACCCGGCGGATGATCGACTCGATCTCGTCGAACGTCGCCTGGTCCGCGGTCAGCGGCGGCGACAGCTGGATGACCGGGTCACCGCGGTCGTCGGCGCGGCAGTAAAGGCCGTACTCGAAGAGCTTCTTGGAGACGAAGCCGTAGAGGATGCGCTCCGACTCCTCGTCCGTGAAGGACTCCTTGGTGGCCTTGTCCTTGACGAGCTCGATGCCGTAGAAGAAACCGTTGCCGCGGACGTCGCCGACGATCGGCAGGTCGTGCAGCTTCTCCAGGGTCGCCCGGAAGGCGTCCTCGTTGTCCAGCACGTGCTGGTTGAGGCCCTCCTGCTCGAAGATGTCGAGGTTGGCGAGCGCCACGGCGGCGGAGACCGGGTGGCCGCCGAACGTGTAGCCGTGCAGGAACGTGTTGTCGCCCTTGTAGAACGGCTCGGCGAGGCGGTCGGAGACGATGCACGCGCCGATGGGGGAGTAGCCGGACGTCATGCCCTTGGCGCAGGTGATCATGTCCGGGACGTAGCCGAACTTGTCGCACGCGAACATCGTGCCGAGGCGGCCGAAGGCGCAGATGACCTCGTCCGACACGAGCAGCACGTCGTACTGGTCGCAGATCTCGCGTACGCGCTGGAAGTAGCCGGGCGGCGGAGGGAAGCAGCCGCCGGCGTTCTGCACCGGCTCCAGGAAGACGGCCGCGACCGTCTCCGGGCCCTCGAAGAGGATCTGCTGCTCGATCTGGTCGGCGGCCCAGCGGCCGAAGGCCTCGGGGTCGTCGCCGAAGATCGGGGCGCGGTAGATGTTCGTGTTCGGCACCTTGTGCGCGCCCGGGACGAGCGGCTCGAAGGGGGCCTTCAGGCCGGGCAGGCCGGTGATGGACAGGGCGCCCTGCGGGGTGCCGTGGTAGGCGACGGCCCGCGAGATGACCTTGTACTTGGTCGGCTTGCCCTGGAGCTTGAAGTACTGCTTGGCGAGCTTCCAGGCGGTCTCGACCGCCTCGCCGCCGCCGGTGGTGAAGAAGACCTTGTTGAGGTCACCAGGTGCGTGGCCCGCGAGGCGCTCGGCGAGCTCGATCGCCTTGGGGTGGGCGTACGACCAGATGGGGAAGAAGGCCAGCTCCTGCGCCTGCTTGAAGGCCGTCTCGGCGAGCTCGGTGCGGCCGTGGCCCGCCTGCACCACGAACAGGCCGGCCAGGCCGTCGAGGTAGCGCTTGCCCTTGTCGTCGTAGATGTAGGTTCCCTCGCCCCGCACGATGGTCGGCACGGGCGCGTTCTCGTACGAGGACATGCGGGTGAAGTGCATCCACAGGTGGTCGTACGCGGCTTTGCTGAGGTCCTTGCTCACGGCTATCGGGTTCCCCACATATAGGTCTGCTTCTTGAGCTTGAGGTAGACGAAGCTCTCGGTGGAGCGCACTCCGGGAATGGCCCGGATGCGTTTGTTGATGACGTCCAGAAGGTGGTCGTCGTCCTCACAGACGATCTCCACCAGGAGGTCGAACGAGCCCGCCGTCATCACCACGTACTCGACTTCCGACATGGCCGTCAGTTCTTCCGCCACAGGGTCCAGGTCGCCCTCGACGTTGATCCCGACCATCGCCTGCCGGCGGAAGCCCACGGTGAGCGGGTCCGTGACGGCGACGATCTGCATGACACCCTGGTCGAGCAGCTTCTGCACCCGCTGGCGGACGGCGGCCTCCGAGAGCCCGACGGCCTTGCCGATGGCGGCGTACGGCCGGCGGCCGTCCTCCTGGAGCTGCTCGATGATGGCGAGGGAGACGGCGTCGAGCTGAGGCGATCCGTTTCCGCTCCGGGAGTCCCTGGAGCTGCTGGAGTACCTCGAGCTCCCGGGATCCTTCGCGGTCCTGGGGTCACTGGGGTCTGCACTTCGACTGGCCACGAGCTCACTGTGCACGAGGAGTCGTCACTTCCGCAAGGCCGAATCGATGAAATCCGTTGTTTACGGGGTTGTGATTAACGGAATCCGTACTTGGCTCCGGTTGGGTATGTTGAAAACGTCGGTGAACGGACCTAGGGTGGGTGTCTCACCCATTGGACATCTGACAGGAGGGTCCGGCAGTGACCACCGAACTGCGTCGTCTGCGCAACTACATCGACGGAGAGTTCAGGGACGCGGCCGACGGGCGGACCACCGAGGTGGTCAACCCCGCGACGGGCGAGGCGTACGCCACGGCGCCGCTGTCGGGGCAAGCGGACGTCGACGCCGCCATGGCCGCGGCCGCGGCAGCGTTCCCGGCCTGGCGCGACACCACGCCCGCCGAGCGCCAGAAGGCCCTCCTCAAGATCGCGGACGCGTTCGAGGAGCGGGCCGAGGAGCTCATCGCCGCCGAGGTCGAGAACACCGGCAAGCCGGTCGGTCTCACGCGCACCGAAGAGATCCCGCCCATGGTCGACCAGATCCGCTTCTTCGCGGGTGCCGCCCGGATGCTCGAGGGCCGCTCGGCCGGCGAGTACATGGAGGGCATGACCTCGATCATCCGCCGCGAGCCGGTCGGAGTCTGCGCGCAGGTCGCGCCGTGGAACTACCCGATGATGATGGCCGTGTGGAAGTTCGCCCCGGCGCTCGCCGCGGGCAACACGGTCGTCCTGAAGCCGTCGGACACCACCCCGGCGTCCACGGTCCTGATCGCCGAGATCATCGGCTCCGTCGTGCCCAAGGGCGTCTTCAACGTCATCTGCGGCGACCGTGAGACCGGCCGCATGATGGTCGAGCACCCGGTTCCGGCGATGGCCTCCATCACCGGTTCCGTACGGGCGGGCATCCAGGTCGCCGAGTCCGCCTCCAAGGACGTCAAGCGTGTCCACCTGGAGCTGGGCGGCAAGGCGCCGGTCGTGGTCTTCGAGGACACCGACATCGCCAAGGCCGTCGAGGACATCTCGGTCGCGGGCTTCTTCAACGCCGGCCAGGACTGTACGGCCGCGACCCGCGTCCTGGTCCATGAGTCGATCCACGACGAGTTCGTGGCCGCGCTGGCCAAGGCGGCCTCCGAGACGAAGACCGGCCAGCCGGACGACGAGGACGTGCTCTTCGGCCCGCTGAACAACCCCAACCAGCTCGCCCAGGTCTCCGGCTTCATCGACCGGCTCCCCGCGCACGCCAAGGTCGAGGCGGGCGGCCACCGGGTCGGCGACAAGGGCTACTTCTACGCTCCGACCGTGGTGTCCGGTGTGAAGCAGGACGACGAGATCATCCAGAAGGAGGTCTTCGGCCCGGTCATCACCGTCCAGCCCTTCACGGAGGAATCCCAGGCCGTCGAGTACGCGAACGGCGTGGAGTACGCCCTCGCGTCCTCGGTCTGGACGAAGGACCACGCGCGCGCGATGCGCATGTCCAAGGCCCTGGACTTCGGCTGCGTCTGGATCAACACGCACATCCCGCTGGTCGCCGAGATGCCGCACGGCGGCTTCAAGCAGTCCGGCTACGGCAAGGACCTGTCGGCGTACGGGTTCGAGGACTACACGCGGATCAAGCACGTGATGACGTCGCTGGACGGCTGACGGCTGGCGGCTGACGGCTGTGTCCATCACGCGGCCCCGGACAGGACTTCTCCTGTCCGGGGCCGCGCAGTTCAGGCGCCGGGCGCGGCGACGTTCAGGCCCGTTGATTCCGCGGCCTTGAGCAACCGCTGGTCGTACGTGACGAAGGTGAGCGGTTCGGCCCCCGGCTGGCCGGCGAGGAGCTGTGCGGTGGCCAGGTGGATCGCGTCGAGTGAGCGCAGATGAGGGTCGCTGTACGCGGCGGCGGTGGCCCGTACGGCTTGATCGATCTCCAGCCGGTACAACCGCGTCAGGGCGCCCGGCACTCCCGCGAGGGCCTGTGGGGAGGCCCGGCGCAGCGCGCGCGGCACCTCCACCTCGACGAGTGAGGAGGCGACCAGCGGTTCGTCCGGCCGCTCGTTCAGCCAGGTGTTGAGTTCCGCGGAGGCGTGCTCCCGGCGGACCAGCTTCACGACCGCCGCCGAGTCCAGGTAGATCACCAGCGCTCCTCGTCGCGCATCGCGGCCAGCTCGGCGGCGGCCTCCACCGCGGGGTCGCCCAGAGTCGGCGGCATCGGGACTGGACCGCTTGTGGTCGGCGCGGTTGCACGGCCCTCGGCGACGAGTCGGTCGAGCAGGGACTGCGTCGTCGTGATCGGAACCAACCGGGCCACGGCAGTACCTTTCACGGTCACCTCCAAGGACTCGCCGCGCTGCACCCGGGCGAGCACGGCGCTGGTGTTCTGGTTGAGCTCACGAACAGGGATGCGGTCCATGGTGCCAGCGTAGAACGTCTTGTTCTACGCCGGAAGGGAGCTTTCGCCCGGACGAGTGAGATCAGCCGGGCGGCCGCGCATACCTGTCTCGCCGCGGCCCGGCGGCCACGGCCGGCGCGCACGCCGTGCAGCGTCGAGTACTTGCCCGACAGCGGCGGCGGTTCTCGCGCACGGCGGAGCCGGTCGCTCCCTCCTGGCAGTGGTCGCGGCGTCCCCGACCCTTCCGAAAAGGCCTGGCAATCCCGGGCGTACGCTCTGCGGACATGAGCGAGCGAAGAGCCCTCCTGCGGGGGATACGTGTGTGGCTGGTCGTGTTCGTTGTGTGCCTCGTGCTGAGCGGGGCGACGGCCTTTCCGCTAGTGCACGAACTGCGGTGGGCGGAGGAGCTGTTGAGGTCCCTGTCCGTACCCGAGCACCTTCCCGCCCTCATGGACTGGATCGAGCACGTCCGCGACGGGCTCGACGCCACCGACGAGAAGTACCCCTTCATCCTCTACGGCACGGACTGGCTGGCCTTCGCGCATCTGGTCATCGCGGTCGCCTTCTACGGTCCGTACCGCGACCCGGTCCGCAACATCTGGGTCATCGAGTTCGGCATGATCGCCTGTGCAGGCATCATCCCGCTCGCGCTGATCTGCGGGCCGATCCGCGGGATTCCCTTCTGGTGGACCGTCATCGACATGTCGTTCGGGGTCTTCGGGGTGATCCCGCTCTATGTCGTATGGAAGAAGATCAAGCGGCTGGAGGCCCTCACTCCGACGCCTCCAGCCGCAGCGGCCCTCACCGCGTGAACTGCCACGCAACCTCGGCACGAGTGCGGGATCGCCCGTTGCCCTGGCCGCCGTCTCCGCGGTCCTCACGATCGGCCTCGCGGCCGGCCCGCTGACGGCGCCCGCCTTTGCCGCCTCCCCCGCCCTCGCCGCGTCCTCACCGCTCTGAAGATCGTGAGGATGAGAGCCGTCCACTCGCCCCTGCAGCCCGCACATGTGATCGTCGTCGGGGAGGTGCCCTTCCCTGCCTTCCTTCCGGGGGATCTCCCTCTGGGATAGGGGGCGTTAGTCGGGGCGGGCCCCTGACGGAGGCGAAGGCAGGCGAAGGGAAGGAGCCTCGGAGTGGCCGCAGTGGAGGCCAAAAAAGTGTTATCGAGGGTCCCCTGTACCCGTCTCCTGCACGGGGTCAGGACTGCGGCGTACGAGCGGTCCGCCGCAGTCCTGACCGCACGGGCGCGATAACTGGCACGGGAGCAATGAGGAATGGCCGAGCCCACCAGGGATGGCACGAGCCGCCGCAGCGTCCAGCAGAACGCGCCGGGCGCGGGGGATCGCGTATCCGACAGCTGCGGCTTCAGCGAACTCAGGTTCGGGACGTTTCCGTACGCCAAGTAACCTCTGGCGCATACGGGTGAACGGCGTGCCGGAAGGGGCGTATGTGGACGGGCGGCAGTGGCGCGGCACGATCACGGCCGCACAATCCGGGGACCGGCAGGCGCTGGACGAACTCGTGGCCGGCTGGCTGCCGCTGGTCTACAACATCGTCGGCCGGGCGCTGGGCGGCCACGCCGACGTGGACGACGTCGTGCAGGAGACCATGCTGCGTGCCGTCGACGGCCTCGGCTCGCTGCGCGACCCGGACAGCTTCCGGTCCTGGCTGGTCGCCATCGCCATGCGGCAGGTGAGGGAGCGGGCACGCCGCCGCTCGGGCACCCAGCAGCTCACCGAGGGCGCCGAATCCGCCGCCGACTTCGCCGAGCTCACGGTGTTGCGGCTCCAGCTCGAGGGGCAGCGCCGTGAGGTCGCGGAGGCGGTGCGCTGGCTCGACGACGAGGACCGGCAGCTCCTTTCGCTGTGGTGGCTGGAGGTCGCGGGCGAGCTGACCCGGCGCGAACTCGCGGCGGCCGTCGGCATCAGCAGGCAGCACGCCGCCGTACGCGTACAGCGCATGAAGGGGCGGCTGGAGACGGCGCGCGGGATAGTCCGCGCCCTGGAGTCCTCGTGCACGGAACTGCGTCAGCTGACCGTGCGCTGGGACGGGCGCACCGACTCCGTCTGGCGCAAACGTTTTGCCAGACATATCAGGGGCTGCGGGCGGTGCGGCGGGCCGAGCGAGGGGCTCGTGCCCGCCGAACGGCTGCTGGTCGGACTGGCTCTGGTGCCGGTGCCCGCCGGGTTCACCCTCTCCCTGGCACTCGGCGGCAAGACCGCCGTAGCGGCCGCCGTCCCGGTCGCCTGGTCGGCCAAGGTGATCGGCGTGCTCAGCAAGCCCGCCGTGGCGGTGACGGCGGGGGCGACGCTCGCCGCGGGCGGCGCGTACGTCGTCGTCGAGCAGCCGGACGCCCCGCCACCGCAGGCTGCCGCACCCACGGCGGCGAGCACGGCCCGCCCGCCGTTGCGAGCCCCGTCACCCACACCCACACCCACGCCGTCCCGCTCGCCGTCGCCGACGAAGAAGGCCGAGCTCTACGGCACGGTCGTCGACACCGTCGACCGGGCCCCGGACCCGAACGCACAGCCCGCGGCCCTCCCGCACCGGCCCGAGTCCGGGATCACCAGCACCTGGGGCCCGAAGGCCGTGATGCAGCACCGCGGAGAGAGCGTGACGCTCAAGGGTCAGGGCTACGTCCTCGTACGCTGGCAGATCTCGCCGAAGTACCGGCCGGGACAGGTGGTCATGCCGTCCTGGACGGGCCTGAAGGGCAAGCTCTTCCACGTGGCCTCGGGCGGTGGCCGACGGATGGACGACCCACTCGAAGGCAGCCCTGACGGCTACGCCACCGGCATGGGCGGGCCGAGCATCGGCTACGCCGTACTGCCGGACGGCACTCAGCAGATGTGGCAGAACGAGTACTTCTACGTTGACGGCACCGTCACGCTCAATCAGAACGAACGCGGCTGCGACTACGGCGTGACCGTCTTCCCGTCCAGCTGGGACTCGGTGACCGAGGACATCACGGCCGGGCCAGACCAGGGGGCGATCCGCTACGGCCTCGTTCGCGACAACGGCAAGGACACCGCCCCGGTGCCGCAGTACGTCTCGCGCGCGACCCCGGCCGATCCGGCGACGGTGCCTCAGCGGTCCCGCGTGTAGGGGCGAACCGATCCGGCACCTTGGGGCGGCCGTCCCGCCGCCTCAACTGCCCCGGCGCAGCGCGCACAGCGTGTCGATGCGGTTGGTCGTGATCGAGTCGATGCCCATATCGAGTAGGCGCCGCATGGAGCGGCGGGTGTCAGGGGTCCAGACGGACAGCAGATACCCGTCGCGGTGCACCTTGTCGGCCAGCTTCCGGTCGATCAGCCCGAAACGGTAGTTGAGCCACCGCGGCCGTATCGCGTCGAGCAGAGCGGGGCGCGGCGGCGCCAGCGTCGTCCAGGTCAGGGCGATCTCGGCGGACGGATCGGCCGCGCGGACCGCGAGCATCGCCGTCGCGCCCGCGCAGTAGTACGCCCGGTCGGCGGCGCCGCAGTCGCGGACGACGCCCACGACCGTGCGCACCGCCTTCGGCGTGGCGTCCGGCAGATCGACCATGATCCGGCTGCCGCCGGCGTTGCCGTTGCCCTTACCGTTGCCGTTTTCGCTGCCGGGCGCCGCGAGTACCTCCAGG
This sequence comes from Streptomyces himalayensis subsp. himalayensis, assembly GCF_013778455.1. Lineage (GTDB taxonomy): Bacteria > Actinomycetota > Actinomycetes > Streptomycetales > Streptomycetaceae > Streptomyces > Streptomyces himalayensis. The sequence continues at coordinate 692,700 of NZ_JACEHE010000001.1, forward strand.
GCCTCCACCAGTGTCGGTACGCCGTTGCCGGTGATCTCGCGCACCTCGGCGGCCGACAGCGCGGAGACCGGCCGGTCGTGCTCCCACAGCCGCTTCAGCGTCCTGTCGTGCAGCAGCACGGGGACACCGTCGCGGGTCAGGCGGACATCGAACTCGACGGCGTCCGCGCCCCGGGCGAGTGCGGAGCGCAGCGAAGGAAGCGTGTTCTCGCGGAAGCGGTACGGATCGCCGCGGTGGGCCACGGCTGTCACGGTGCGCATGCGCCCATTGTCCGCATCCGAGGCCTCCGCGACGGCACGGTCGCGGAGGCCGCCGTTACGGAGACGGATCATGCCGCGAGCCACGCCGCCGTGTACGTATCGATCTCACCGGCGATACGGGCCTTGCCGGGTGCATCGAGGAAGGATGCCTCGACGGCGTTCTTCGCGAGGGCGGCGAGCCCCTGCTCGTCGAGATCGAGGAGGCGGGCCGCGACCGCGTACTCGTTGTTGAGGTCCGTGCCGAACATCGGCGGGTCGTCGGAGTTGATCGTGACCAGGACGCCTGCCGCCACCATCTCCTTGATGGGGTGCTCGTCCAGGGTGAGGACGGCGCGGGTGGCGATGTTGGAGGTCGGGCAGACCTCCAGCGGAATGCGCTGCTCGGCGAGGTGGGCGAGCAGCTTCGGGTCCTTCGTGGCGCTCGTGCCGTGCCCGATGCGCTCAGCGCGCAGCTCGGTCAGGGCGTCCCATATCGTCCCCGGGCCCGTGGTCTCGCCCGCGTGCGGCACGGAGTGCAGGCCCGCGGCGATAGCGCGATCGAAGTACGGCTTGAACTGGGGCCGCGGCACGCCGATCTCGGGTCCGCCGAGCCCGAACGACACCAGGCCCTCCGGGCGCAGCCCGTCGGTGGTGGCGAGCCGCGCGGTCTCCTCGGCCGACTCGAGCCCCGCCTCGCCCGGGATGTCGAAGCACCACCGCAGTACGACACCGAGCTCGGCCTCGGCCGCCTTGCGGGCGTCCTCGATCGCGTCCATGAAGGCCCGCTCGTCGATGCCGCGGCGGGTCGACGAGTACGGGGTGATGGTGAGCTCGGAGTAACGCACGTTCTGCCGGGCCATGTCCCGGGCCACCTCGTACGTCAGCAGCCGCACGTCCTCGGGGGTGCGGATCAGGTCGACGACGGACAGGTACACCTTGATGAAGTGCGCGAAGTCCGTGAACGTGAAGTAATCGGCCAGGGCCTCCGGGTCGGTCGGCACCTTGGAGTCGGGGTGGCGGGCGGCGAGTTCCGAGACGATCCGGGGGGAGGCGGAGCCGACATGGTGCACGTGCAGTTCGGCCTTGGGCAGTCCGGCGATGAAGGTGTGCAGATCGCGGTGGCGGTCGTGGTCGCGGCGGTCGGTCAAGTTTCCTCCCCGGAACGGCGCCTGTCCGGTGTGCGGCGAGGCGCTGGTGATCGGCTGATCGGTGGGTCAGGGATCAGAGTAGGCGGCGGCCCGCGCCGAGCTGGCGTGGGCCTAACATGACCAGCACATACGACGAGGGGGGCTCGCCCGGATGACCGAGAACGACCAGCACATACCGGGTGATTCCGCACCGCGGGACCCGTGGGCGCCGCCTGCGGAGTCCGACCCCAAGGTCGCGCTGGGCAAGCCCCAGCAATCACAGCGCCCGCAGCCTCTGGTTCCGCCGCAGGGCGGGCAGGCTGCGCCGATTCATGAGCAGGAGACGCTCGTCGACGGCCGGGAGGGCGGTTCCTTCGCGCCGGTGGCCGGGGGGCCGGGCTGGGGTCCGGTTCCGGGTACGGGCCCTGCTCCGGGCTCGGGTCCGGTTCCGGGTCCAGGTCCGGGGCCGTTTCCGGGTCCGGGCGACGCGGTGCCCCCGGTGCCGCCTGCCCCCGGCGGTCCGGACCTGGGCTACGGGGGTCTCCCGCCCTATCCCGAGAGCTCCCGCGCGGCGGCCCAGGGATACGGCGGCTACGGCTACCCCGGCTACGGCTACCCCGGATACGGGTGGCCCGGAATGCCGGCGCAGCCCCGCAACGGGATGGGCATCGCCGCGCTGGTCCTCGGCATCCTCTCCGTCTGTCTGTTCTGTCTGTACGGCGTGGTCAGCGTCGTGCTCGGCGTCCTCGCCCTGATTTTCGGCCTGCAGGGACGCAAGCTCGCGAAGCGCGGTGAGGCCACCAACTCAGGGATGGCCGTCGCGGGGATCGTCACGGGCAGCGTCGGCATCGTGCTGGGAATGGTGATCGTGGGCCTGTTGATCTGGGGCTTCAGCCAGATGGAGCAGTACGAGGAGTCCGGCGAGAGCGACCCCTTCTCCACCTCTCTCATCGTGGGCTCCGGCCGCTGAGCCCTGCGGTCGTCCCCATCCGAATCGCCGGCGCCTGGGCAAAGGCCTGACGCACGCCCCGCCCTGACCGTTCGCCCGCCGGATCGTCAGGGCAGGCCGGCAGCCAGCCTCTTCCGCGCCTCCATCAGCGCGAAGCCCAGCAGATTCTGCCCGCGCCAGCGCTCCGGATCCCCGGCCCGCTCGTCGTCCTCGGTCAGTCCGATGCCCCATATACGGTCCCGGGGACTGGCCTCGACGAGCACACGGCCCCGCGTGGCCAGCAGGAACTCCCGCAGATCGGCGTGCGCCGCGAACTTGTGGACGCTGCCCTCCACCACGATCGCGAACCGCTCGCGCGCCCATATCGCCTCGTCGAAGCCGCGCACCAACCGCCCCGCCTTCTTCGCGGCGCCCGGCGAGGAGGCGGCCAGCGCACCCTCTTCGGCCTCCGCGTCGTCGAACAAGCGCGCCTTGGCTGCCATCATCCAGTGCTCGGCCGTCGCGTACTCCACACCGCCGACCGTGAACGAGGACGGCCACCACTGGCTCAGGCAGCTCGCGCCGATGGTCCCGTCGGGCCGCGGCCTGTGCCCCCAGAAGTGGAGGTACTTGATCCTCGCCCCCGAGCGGATCTCCCTGGTCAGGGACTCCCAAGAATCGATCGTCACCATGCGCCGAGTCTGGCAGGCACCACTGACACAACGCCTGGCTTTCCATTTCTGCCACACCTGCTTCTCGACAGATTCCGTCGCGTAACCAAAAGGAAACAACGGAATCACTTGTTGGAGGAGTATGGCTCTGTCAGGATCGGCACTCAAATCGAGCTGGAGCTACGCCCGCCCTCACGCAAACGGGAGGTCGGCGGAGGAGAGCGACATGCACACCACGGGGCACGGAAACCGCAACCGCCTGTCGGCTCAGGACCGCTTCGCGGACGGCGCGCAGTACATCGCGGGCCGGCTGACCAAAGGGACCTCGGGCCGCACCCACGCGGTCGTCGACCCCGCCACGGGCGACGAGGTGTACACGTACGAACTCGGGGGCCCCGACGACGTCGACGCAGCCGTCGCCGCCGCGCGCGAGGCCTTTCCGGGCTGGGCCGGGGCAACGCCGGGGGAGCGCTCCGACGCGATGCACCGTTTCGCGGCCGTACTCGCCGAGCGCGCCGAGGAGTTCGCGCAGGCCGAGTCGCTGCAGTGCGGCAAACCGATCAAGCTGAGCCGGGAGTTCGACGTGCCGGGCACGATCGACAACACCGCGTTCTTCGCGGGCGCCGCGCGGCATCTCCAGGGGCAGTCAGCGGGGGAGTACAGCGGCGACCACACCTCGTACGTCCGGCGCGAGCCGATCGGGGTCGTCGGCTCCATCGCCCCCTGGAACTACCCGCTCCAGATGGCCGCCTGGAAGGTCCTGCCGGCCATCGCCGCCGGCAACACCATCGTCCTGAAGCCGTCCGAGCTGACGCCCCTGACGTCTCTGCTCTTCGCGCAGGCGGCCACAGAGGCGGGCATCCCCGACGGTGTCGTCAACATCGTCACCGGCCTGGGCCGGGACGCCGGCGAGCACCTCGTCGGGCAGCCCGACGTCGCCATGACGTCCTTCACCGGATCGACGGCCGTCGGCAAGCGCGTCGCCGAGATCGCCACCGCCACCGTCAAGCGCCTCCACCTCGAACTCGGCGGCAAGGCGCCCTTCGTGGTGTTCGACGACGCCGACCTCGAGGCCGCCGTCCACGGTGCGGTCGCGGGCGCGCTCATCAACACCGGGCAGGACTGCACGGCCGCCACGCGCGCGTACGTGCAACGTCCGCTCTACGAGGCGTTCGTCCAGGGCGTCGCCGACCTGATGGAGACGGTCCGGCTCGGCGACCCCTTCGACGTGTCCACCGACCTCGGCCCGCTCATCTCCCACGTCCAGCGCGACCGCGTCGCCGGATTCGTCGAGCGCGCCAGGGGCTACGCCCGCGTCGTCACCGGCGGTGAGGCACCGGGCGGCGCCCTGCGGAACGGCGCCTACTACAAGCCGACGCTGATCGCGGACGCCCCGCAGGACAGTGAGATCGTGCAGTCCGAGATCTTCGGCCCCGTGCTCGCCGTACTGCCCTTCGACAGCGACGACGAGGGCATCCGGCTCGCCAACGACATCCCGTACGGCCTCGCGGCCTCCGCCTGGAGCCGCGACGTGTACCGCGCCAACCGCGCGACCCGCGAGATCAAGGCGGGATGCGTCTGGGTCAACGACCACATCCCGATCATCAGCGAGATGCCGCACGGCGGATACAAGGCGTCCGGCTTCGGCAAAGACATGTCCTCGTACTCCTTCGACGAGTACACGCAGCTCAAGCACGTCATGTTCGACAACACCGCGGCGGCCAGGAAGGACTGGCACCGCACGATTTTCGGGGACCGGTAGCAGCCGCCCGGTCAGCGGCACCCACCACCCGCAAGGCACCCCAGGCACCCACCAACCGCAAGGCACCCCAGGCACCCACCACCCGCAAGGCACCCCAGGCATCCACCCCCCAACAAGGGCACCACCCCCAGGGAACCGACCCGAAAGGGCACCACGCGCATGCAGCAGTACGAGCCCGACAGCCTCCCCCCAGCCCAACTGGCCGCCATGCGGCGCAGTATGAGGAACGGCAGAGCAGCCCTCACCCGCCGTTCCCTGCTGCGTGCCTCCACCGGCGGCGCGCTCGCCGTCGGCGGGCTCGGGGTGCTCAGCGGCTGCGGCATCCCCCCGGCGAGCAAGACCCAGGGCGTCTCGTCCCAGGACCACTCGGCGAAGGAGAATGAGATCAACTTCTCCAACTGGACCGAGTACATGGACGTCGACGAGAGCGAGAAGCACCACCCCACCCTGGACGCTTTCACCAAACGCACCGGGATCAAGGTCAAGTACACCGAGGACATCAACGACAACGTCGAGTTCTTCGGCAAGATCAAGCCGCAGCTGGCGGCCGGTCAGGACACCGGGCGCGACCTCATCTGCGTCACCGACTGGCTCGCCGCCCGGCTCATCCGCTTCGGGTGGGTCCAGAAACTGGACCCGTCCAACCTGCCGCATGCGTACGCCAATCTGTCGTCCCAGTTCCGGAGCCCCGACTGGGACCCGGGACGGGCCTACTCGTACCCCTGGACCGGCATCTCGACCGTCATCGCGTTCAACAAGAAGGCCCTGGACGGCGAAAAGGTCTCCTCGGTCTCCGACATGCTCGACAACCCCAAGCTCAAGGGGCGCGTCGGCTTCCTCTCCGAGATGCGCGACAGCATCGGCATGACGATGCTCGACATGGGCAAGGACCCCGGGAAGTTCACGGACGACGACTTCGACGCGACGGTCGCGCGTCTTCAGAAGGCCGTCGACAAGGGACAGATACGCCGCTTCACCGGCAACGACTACACGTCGGACCTCACCAAGGGCGACCTCGCGGCCTGTCTCGCCTGGGCCGGCGACGTCGTCCAGCTCAAGGCGGACAACCCGGACGTCGACTTCGTCATCCCCGACAGCGGCTATCTCACGTCCACGGACAACCTGCTGGTCCCCAACAAGGCGCGCCACAAGACCAACGCCGAGCGGCTCATCGACTACTACTACGAGCCGGGCCCGGCCGCGCAGCTCGCCGCCTACATCAACTACGTGTGCCCCGTCGACGGGGTGCGCGCGGAGCTCGCGAAGATCGACGAGGACGCGGCGAACAACCCGCTGATCATTCCCGACAAGGCCATGGCCGCCAAGTCCAACGCCTTCCGGTCGCTGACGCCGAAGGAAGAGACGGCGTACGAGGAGAAGTTCGCCAAGCTCACAGGGGCGTAGGCGCTGGCGCCTGCCCACAGCCAGTACCCGTCCCCCTCGAACGCTGGGAATCCCCAAGATGACAGACACCAACGGCGACGTTCGCCTTTCCGGGATCAGTAAGACCTACGGCTCCTTCACCGCCGTCCACCCCCTCGATCTCACCGTGCCGCAGGGCAGTTTCTTCGCGCTGCTCGGCGCGTCCGGCTGCGGCAAGACCACCACGCTGCGCATGATCGCCGGCCTGGAGGAGCCGACCACCGGCACGGTCGCGCTCGGCGACCAGGACGTGACCGCGCTGCCCCCGTACAAGCGGCCCGTCAACACCGTCTTCCAGTCGTACGCGCTCTTCCCGCACCTCGACGTCTTCGAGAACGTCGCCTTCGGTCTGCGCCGGCGCGGCATCAAGTCCGTGAAGAAGCAGGTCGAGGAGATGCTCGAGCTGGTCCAGCTCGGCGAGCAGGTCCGCAAGAAGCCGCACCAGCTCTCCGGCGGCCAGCAGCAGCGCGTCGCCGTCGCCCGAGCGCTGATCAACCACCCGAAGGTGCTGCTGCTCGACGAGCCGCTGGGCGCCCTCGACCTCAAGCTGCGCCGCCAGATGCAGCTCGAACTCAAGCGCATCCAGACCGAGGTGGGCATCACGTTCATCCATGTCACGCACGACCAGGAGGAGGCCATGACCATGGCCGACACGGTCGCGGTGATGAACGCCGGCCGTGTCGAGCAGCTCGGCTCGCCCGCCGAGCTCTACGAGAACCCGCAGTCCACGTTCGTCGCCAACTTCCTCGGCACCTCCAACCTCATCGAGGCCGAGGTCGACGCGAAGAGCGGCGACGAGATCATCGTCAAGGCGGCCGACAGCAAGCTGGTCCTGCCCGCCGCGCGCTGCTCCGCCCCCGCCTCCGCCGGCGGCAAGGTGCTCGTCGGCATACGCCCCGAGAAGATCTCCCTCACGCACGCGGACGACGCCGGCTCGATCCCCGAGGGCCGCAACCGCATCACCGGCACCATCGCCGACGCCAGTTTCATCGGCGTCTCGACGCAGTACGTCATCGACAGCCCGGTCTGCGACGAGTTCGCGGTGTACGTCCAGAACATCGAGCGCGACGGGCGCCTCGTGCCCGGCGCCGAGGTGGTCCTGCACTGGAGCCCGGCCCACACCTTCGGCCTGGATGCCAACCAGGACATCGATGCGGGTGTCGAGTCGGTCGAGGAAGAGGCCGCCGCATGACGACCGTCACCGAGGCGCCACCGCTCGCGCCCACACCCGTCGAGGAACCGCGGAGGCCGCGCAGGCGCGGCCGCCTCGTCCCGTACTGGCTGCTGCTCCCCGGCATCCTGTGGCTGCTGGTCTTCTTCGCGCTGCCGATGGTCTACCAGGCCTCCACGTCCGTGCAGACGGGCTCCCTGGAGGAGGGTTACAAGGTCACCTGGCACTTCGCCACCTACTGGGACGCGCTGTCCGAGTACTGGCCCCAGTTCCTGCGCTCGGTGCTCTACGCGGGCGTGGCGACCGTGCTGTGCCTGCTGCTCGGCTATCCCCTCGCGTATCTGATCGCCTTCCGCGCGGGCCGCTGGCGGAACGTGATCCTGGTCCTCGTCATCGCGCCGTTCTTCACGAGCTTCCTGATCCGTACGCTCGCCTGGAAGACGATCCTCGCGGACGGCGGCCCGGTCGTCGGCGCCCTGAGCAGCCTGCACGTCCTGGACGTCACGAGCTGGCTCGGCATCACGGCCGGCGAGCGCGTCCTGGCCACACCGCTCGCGGTGGTCTGCGGCCTGACGTACAACTTCCTGCCGTTCATGATCCTGCCGCTGTACACCTCGCTGGAGCGCATCGACGGTCGGCTGCACGAGGCGGCGGGCGATCTCTACGCGAAGCCGTTCACGACCTTCCGCAAGGTGACCTTCCCGCTCTCCATGCCGGGCGTCGTCTCCGGAACGCTGCTCACGTTCATTCCCGCCAGCGGCGACTACGTGAACGCGGATCTGCTCGGCTCCACCGACACTCGAATGGTCGGCAACGTCATCCAGACACAGTTCCTGCGGATTCTCGACTATCCGACGGCCGCCGCGCTGTCCTTCATTCTCATGGCCGCGATCCTCGTCATGGTCACCCTCTACATCCGCAAGTCCGGAACGGAGGATCTCGTCTGATGTCCCTTGGATCCTTCGGGCGCTCGATTCGCAGGAATCTCGTCGTCATAGCGGGGCTGCTGACGCTCGCTTATCTGCTCCTGCCGAATATCGTCGTGACGGTGTTCTCCTTCAATGATCCGAAGGGGCGCTTCAACTACGAATGGCAGAAGTTCTCCACGGACGCCTGGACCGACCCGTGCGGCGTCGCCGACCTGTGCGGTTCGCTCGCCCTCAGCCTGCAGATCGCCGCCTGGGCCACGCTCGGCGCCACCGTCCTCGGCACGATGATCGCCTTCGCGCTCGTCCGCTACCGCTTCCGGGCCCGCGGGGCCGTCAACTCGCTGATCTTCATGCCGATGGCGATGCCCGAGGTCGTCATGGCCGCCTCGCTGCTCACGCTGTTCCTGAACATGGGAACCCCGCTGGGCTTCTGGACGATCCTCATCGCGCACATCATGTTCTGCCTGAGCTTCGTGGTCACGGCCGTGAAAGCGCGTGTGATGTCGATGGACCCGCGCCTCGAGCAGGCGGCACAGGACCTTTATGCGGGCCCCTTCCAGACGTTCATCAGGGTCACGCTGCCGATCGCCGCCCCTGGAATCGCCGCGGGCGCGCTGCTCGCCTTCGCGCTCTCCTTCGACGATTTCATCATCACCAATTTCAATGCCGGCTCGACCGTCACCTTCCCGATGTTCGTCTGGGGATCCGCACAGCGCGGTACGCCCGTCCAGATAAATGTCATCGGTACAGCGATGTTCCTCGTGGCCGTCCTGTGCGTCCTGGCCGGAATGATGGTCGGCCGCCGCAGCAGGCAGAAGGCATAACCTTCCACACCTTTCCGGAAATCTGTGGGGAGTTGACAATCATGGCCCCAAGCGCCATGAACCAGTGGACGAAATCTCTTTCCGACGCCCAGCCGGTGTCCTACTGGCTGGACGACCCCGGCAGGCCGCGCCCCGAACCGGCCCTCACCGGCGACGAGCAGTGCGATCTGCTCGTCGTCGGCGGCGGCTACAGCGGACTGTGGACCGCGCTGCTCGCCAAGGAGCGCGATCCGGACCGCGATGTGGTGCTCGTCGAGGGCCGTGAGGTGGGCTGGGCCGCCTCCGGCCGCAACGGCGGCTTCTGTGCCGCATCGCTCACCCACGGCTTCGCGAACGGCCTGTCCCGCTGGCCGGACGAGATCGGGCAGCTCGAGGAGCTCGGCGCCCGCAACCTCGACGCCATCGAGGAGGCCGTCGCCCGCTACTCGCTCGACTGCGACTTCGAGCGCAGCGGCGAGATCGATGTCGCCACCGAGCCGTACCAGGCCGAGGAGCTCCGCGAGACGTACGAGGCGATGAGCCGTCTCGGCCTCGCGGACGACATCGAACTCCTGGACGCGGACGCGGTACGGGAACAAGTCGATTCACCGACATTCACCGGCGGACTCTGGGATCGCCGGGGCGTCGCCCTGCTCCACCCCGCCAAGCTCGCCTGGGGCCTCAAGCGCGCCTGCCTCTCGCTGGGAGTGCGGGTGTACGAGCACACGCCGGCCCTCTCGCTGACGCCGCGCGGCGCGGGCATGGGCGTCCGCACGCCGTACGGCCGGATCCTGGCCCGCCGTGTCGCCCTCGGCACCAACGTCTTCCCGTCCCTGGTCAGACGCGTCCGTTCGTACACCGTCCCGGTCTACGACTACGCCCTGATGACCGAGCCGCTGAGCGCCACGCAACTGGCCTCGATCGGCTGGAAGAACCGCCAGGGCCTGGGCGACTGCGCCAACCAGTTCCACTACTTCCGGCTGTCGGCGGACAACCGCATCCTGTGGGGCGGCTACGACGCCGTCTACCCGTACGGCGGCCGCGTGCGCGCCGAGTACGACGACCGCCCGGAGACCTACGCGAAGCTCGCCGGCCACTTCTTCCGCTGCTTCCCGCAGCTCGAGGGGCTGCGCTTCACGCACGCGTGGGGCGGCGCCATCGACACCTGCTCCCGCTTCTCGGCCTTCTTCGGCACGGCGCACAAGGGCCGCGTCGCCTACGCTGCCGGCTACACGGGCCTCGGCGTGGGCACCACCCGTTTCGGTGCGGACGTCATGCTCGATCTGCTGGCAGGCGAACGCACCGAACGTACGGCCCTGGAGATGGTCCGCACGAAGCCGCTGCCCTTCCCGCCCGAGCCGTTCGCCTGGACGGGCATCGCGCTCACCAAGTGGTCGCTGGCGCGCGCCGACGCGAACGGCGGCCGGCGTAACGCGTGGCTGAAGGTCATGGACAGGCTGGGCCTGGGCTTCGACAGCTGAACGACCCACGCGCGCGTGCGCCTTCGGCACCCGAACGGGGCCGCCACGCGCGCGTGCGGCCGTTTACGGCGAAGGCTGCGCTGGACTGCCGGACGAAGGAGACGAGCTGCCCGGCTCATCGCCGAACCTGTCGAGACATGCGCTCAGCACCACGAGGAGAGCTCCGAACAGGCACCAGCTGCCCAGCACGTCGAGCGGCCAGTGGTAGCCGCGGCGCACCAGGCCGAAGCCCACCGTCGCGTTCAGCAGCAGACAGCCGATCACCACTTCGCGGCGGGTGTAGGCGCTGCCGCGCAGGTACGGAAGCATGAGCAGCGTTGCCGCCCCGTACGCCACGGCCGCGGTGGCGGTGTGCCCCGAGGGGTAGAAGCCGTGGCCCGCCATGCCGGGCGGGCCGGGGCGGTCGATCAGGAGCTTGAGCGGGACGACAAGCAAGGGGACGGCCGCCATCGCCAGCGTGGCGGCCAGGGGCGGCAGCCACCAGCGGGGCGCACCGGTACGGCGGGCCTGCCAGGCGACATAGCCGGCGACCCCGGCGAGGACCGGTACCGCGATCGTCACGCTGCCCAGGTCGGCGAAGAACTCCGCCACGGTGTCGGGGAGGCGGGTCTGTCTCGCCGCCAGGCCGAAGCGCTCGTCCAGTCGGCGCAGCGGGCCCTTGCCGGCCACCTGCCAGGTGAGGAGTCCGAAGAGGAGGAGAAGGGCAGACAGGGCCTGGGTGCGCATGCCCCAACGCGCGTTCGGCCGCCCCGGAACAGGGGGGGTAGTTCCGGGGCGGCCGTCCTGATCGGTGTGCCGCACGCCCCGGGGGGTTTGGGGCGGGCGGCCATCCGATCGGTGAGGAGTTCCGGAGCCTGAAACTCCGGGTGTGTGCGCGAAGGCACGACCAGGACGAAGCTGGGGAGGCCACGACCTGGCGTCGCCCACAGTTCCCTGTGGGCGGGGTGTCTCTCTCATCTGCTTAGAACCTACGGCAGGGGTGCGGGACCGAACAGGCGGAACGGCATCCTGCCATGGCCCTCGCACACGTTCTTCACATGCTCCGACCGTTACCCCAGGTCACGAGAGTTCTACGGTGTGGCGTCCACACATGTCAGAGCACATACGGAGCCGCGACCGGCCCTTTTTGGGCAGATCGCGGCTCCGGGTGAGTCGCTCCGGGTGAGTCGCTCCGGGTGAGTCGCGGACTCAGATGCGGGCCAGGGCCGACTCGATGATGTCCAGGCCCTCGGTGAGCAGGTCCTCGCCGATGACCAGCGGCGGCAGGAAGCGGAGCACGTTGCCGTAGGTGCCGCAGGTCAGCACCAGCAGGCCCTCCTGGTGGCAGGCCTTGGCGAGCGCGGCGGTGGCCTCCGGGGCGGGCTCCTTGGTGGCCGGGTCCTTGACCAGCTCGATGGCGATCATGGCGCCGCGGCCGCGCACGTCGCCGATGACGTCGTACTTCTCCTGCATCGCGGTGAGGCGGTCCTTCATGACCTCCTCGATGCGCTTGGCCTTGGCGTTGAGGTCGAGCTCCTTCATCGTCTCGATCGCGCCGAGCGCGCCCGCGCAGGCCACCGGGTTGCCGCCGTACGTGCCGCCCAGGCCGCCCGCGTGTGCGGCGTCCATGATCTCGGCGCGGCCGGTGACCGCGGCGAGCGGCAGACCGCCCGCGATGCCCTTCGCCGTGGTGATCAGGTCCGGGACGACGCCCTCGTCCTCGCAGGCGAACCACTGGCCGGTGCGGCAGAAGCCGGACTGGATCTCGTCGGCGACGAAGACGATGCCGTTGTCCTTGGCGAACTGGGCGATCGCGGGCAGGAAGCCCCTCGCCGGCTCGATGAAGCCGCCCTCGCCGAGCACCGGCTCGATGATGATCGCGGCGACGTTGTCCGGGCCGACCTGCTTGGTGATCTGATCGATGGCCTGGGCGGCGGCCTCGGGGCCGCAGTTCTCCGGGCCGGTCGGCCAGCGGTAGCCGTACGCGACGGGGACGCGGTAGACCTCGGGGGCGAACGGGCCGAAGCCGTGCTTGTACGGCATGTTCTTGGCGGTCAGCGCCATCGTGAGGTTGGTGCGGCCGTGGTAGCCGTGGTCGAACACGACGACCGCCTGGCGCTTGGTGTACGCACGCGCGATCTTGACGGCGTTCTCGACGGCTTCGGCGCCCGAGTTGAACAGGGCGGACTTCTTCGGGTGGTCACCCGGGGTCAGCTCGGCGAGCGCCTCGGCGACGGCCACGTAGCCCTCGTACGGCGTGACCATGAAACAGGTGTGGGTGAAATCCTGCAGCTGGGCGGAGGCCCGGCGTACGACGGCCTCGGCGGAGGCGCCGACGGAGGTCACGGCGATGCCGGACCCGAAGTCGATCAGGCGGTTCCCGTCGACGTCCTCGATGATGCCGCCACTCGCACGCGCGGTGAAGACGGGCAGCACGGAGCCCACGCCCTGCGCGACCGCGGCGGTACGGCGGGCCTGCAGCTCCTGCGACTTCGGGCCGGGGATGGCGGTGACGACGCGGCGCTCCTGCGGAAGTGCACTCATGCGGGGCTCCTGGGGATTCTCTTCCGGAATGTCCGGATGCCCGGACTTCCGGAGGCTTCTTTTGGACGCTTCCTGTTCCGGACGCTTCGGTTCTCTCTTCGCAGGCTAGGTCCGGGGAACGGGTGCGGGCATGCTCCATGAGGGCGTTGTCGGAGGTGCCGGTTGTCCGTGGTGGACATAGCGGCCCACCGCGCGCCCCGCGCCGGGGCTGACGCATTCCCGCAGCCCCGGGCGCGTAACCGGTGAACTCCCCATACGAGCGCACTAGATTGACTGCGGATGACGCACGGACCGGCAGGTCAGGGGGCAAGGGTCGATGAACACCGACGGCACGCAGGACGCACACGGCACACAGGCCGATCCGGTGCCGCGCCCGGCGGCCCGGCGACCGGCCGCGGGGCCGCCGGGCGATGCGCCGTCGCGGCCGTCCGCCGGAGGGGGATCGGCCGATGTGCCGTCGCGGCCCTCGCAGGCCTCGAGCGCCGGGGCGCAGGCCGAGGTGCCGAGGCGGCTGGCACAGGCACATGCGCCGGACGCACCGCGGCCGGGCGAGGTGCCGTCGTGGCCCACGCAGTCCCCGGACGCCGTGCGGCGGGCTGATGTGCCGAGGTGGTTGGCAGAGGCCCAGACATCGGACGCCGGTCCGCCGGATGGCGTGCCGTCGCAGCCGTCCGCCGCCGGGGCGTCGGCGGATGTGCCGTCGGGGTCCCCCCACGCGGGGCCGTCGGCCGGCGTGCCGGCGTACCCTGAGCGGTCCCCGGCCGCCGGTCCGTGGACCGGCGCGCCGTCGCCGGATGCCCAGCCCGCGGCCGAAGTGCCCCCGGCTGACGTGCCACCGCAGGCCGGGCGGCCCGCGCAGCCTGAACAGCCCGCGCAGCCCCCTGCCGCCGAGCCGTCCGTCGACATCCCGCCCCGGCCCGCGCAGGCGCCCGGCCCTCCTCCCGTCCCCGACGGGTCCGCCTTTCTGGCCTGGTTGCGGGCGCCGCGGCCCGAGGCCGCGCCCGGTGTGTGGCGGTTCGGGCATCGGCCGCGGCCCGCCGAGGAGCCCGAGGTCGTTCCGGCGCGGCAGCTGCTCAGCGGGGCGTTGATCGCGTTCCTCGTGGGGTGGCTGATCTGGTCGCTGCTGTGGAACGGGTATCTGGGCGGATGGTGGCTGCTGCCGCTCTACGCGATGATTCCCGACTCCTGGGCCGAGCCCCACTCGTTCGCCGCTGTCGTCGCCGTCTACGCGTACTACACCGTCGTCGCGCTTCTGATCATGGTCGGGGTGGGGCGGCTCGGCCGGTGGTCCGAGCTCTGGCGGCGGTACGGGTTTCCCGCGTGGCGCCCTGCCGCGCCGAGGGCCGAACCCCCGCCCGCGCCCGCCGAGGATCCCGCCCAATGGCCCCAGCTCAGGGCCGCCGGCGCCCAGGACGCCGCCGACAAGCTCGCCGCCGAAGCCCGCGCCGGGCTGATGCGCGACGTCGACCACGCGAGGATCACGCGCGCGTGGCAGGGCGTGCGCACCGGGCGGCACAACCTCGCGGCCTTCACCCGCGCCGTCCTCAAGGACGGTGCCGCCGCCTGCCTGCACCCCTCCGGCGAGCGCGACCTCCCCGTCCGCGCAGCCCGGCACGACCTCGCCACCGCGCAGGTACGGATCGGCACGACCGCCGACGACCCGCGCAACCCCTACCAGTACCGCGGCACCGGGCTGGCGCTCGGCCCCGATCTGCTCGGCACCTCTCTGCTCGCCGTCGGCCCGGCCGGATCCGGCAAGACCGGCAGTGTCGTACGGCCGCTCGCCGAGTCGCTGTGCCTGCAGGCGCTGGCGGGGCGGGCCGCCGTGGTCGTGGTGGGCGCCGCGGGCGCCGGGCTTGGGCCCGCCGACGCGTACGACGTCGTCGTCCGGATCGGCAACCCCGAATCCGTCTACGACCTCGATCTGTACGGCGGAAGCCACGATCCCGACGAGGCCGCAGCCGTTCTCGCCGAGGCCCTCGTCGGCGACCTCGCGGACCCGCACCCGGGCGGCGACAGCCGTCGCTCCACGACCGTGCTCGCCCAGCTGCTCGGGCCGTTCCACGCCGTCCACGGCCGCTTCCCCTCCGTGCCCGAGCTGCGGCAGCTCCTGGACGGTGCGCCCGGTCCGCTCGGTGCCCTGCGCAGGGCGCTCACCGACGCGGGGCAGGAGCCGATGCTGCGGGAACTCGACGCGCGAGAGCGGCAGTTGGGGCATCTCGGAGATCTGAGCGGTGTGCTCGCCGACCGGATCGCGCTGCTCGACCGGCCCGCCTTCGCGGCCTTCTTCGACACATCGGGTCAGGGGCGTCCGTTCTCGCTGCGGGCGCTCGACCACCCCGTCCGGGTCCGTATCGACCTGCCCGAGCGCGGGCACGCAGACGCCTCCCGGATCCTCGCCCGTCTCGTGCTCGCCCAGTTCACGGCGAGTGCCGCCCTCCGCGACGACCGGTCGCTGTTCGCCTGCCTCGTCCTCGACGACGCGACGGGCGTGGTCACGCCCGAGGCGGTACGCGGCATCCAGCGGCTGCGGTCGGCGAACGCCGGCACCGTACTGACGCTGCGCACGCTCGACGACGTCCCGCGGCCGCTCCGAGGGCCCCTCCTGGGCTCGATCGGCTGCCGTATGGCGCTGTCGGGACTCACCCCGTGGGACGGGCAGGACTTCGCGGAGGTGTGGGGCAAGGAGTGGACCGAGGCGCGTGACGTCACCGACCGGCAGATCATCGCCGAGACCCCGCTCGGCAAGACCGTGCACGTCCTGCGGCGCGTGATCACCGGCCACGCCCCCACCGCCCGTGCGGTGACCGTCCGACAGGTCGAGCGCGAGCGCTGGTCCGCCTCCGAGCTGGCCCACGGCGTACCGCCCGGGCATGCGGTGCTGTCCCTCACCGACGTACGCGGTGAACACGCGCCGCCGCTGCTGGTGGATCTCAGAAGCTGAGGCCGAGGCCGGCGGAGTGTGCCGGGATGTGCAGGACGTCCGGACATTCGATCACTGGGGCACCGTACGGTGAGGCAGAATCGACAGTGGTCGTTCATACGCGGCGGCCAATGAAGCGCCCCGGCGTCACCACGGCATGAACGCCGATGACACGTCGCCACCACCTCGAACGACGACCTGTGAAGAAGATCTGAAGACCCATGCGCCCCACGCTCGCCTCGCTCGTCCAGCACTCCGCGCTCAAGCTCAGGGTGCGCGCGGGCGAGCAGCATCTGGACACCCCTGTCCGATGGGCGCACGTGAGCGAGCTCGCCGACCCCGTGCCCTACATGGAGGGCGGCGAGCTGCTCTTGATCACCGCGCTCAAGCTGGACGCGGAGGACCCCGAGGCGATGCGCCGCTATGTGAAGCGGCTGGTGGGCGCCGGTGTCGTCGGGCTGGGCTTCGCCGTCGGCGTCAACTACGAGGACATCCCCGACGCGCTCGTCGAGGCGGCCGAGGCGGAGGGCCTGCCGCTGCTCGAGGTGCCGCGACGGACGCCGTTCCTGGCCATCAGCAAGGCCGTCTCGGCTGCCATCGCGGCCGATCAGTACCGGGCGGTGACCGCCGGGTTCGCGGCCCAGCGCGAGCTGACCAAGCAGGCGCTGAGCGGGGGCCCCGAGGGGCTGCTCGCCGCGCTCGCCGCGCAGGTCGACGGCTGGGCGGCGATGTACGACGCGTCCGGCGCCGTCGTCGCCGCCGCGCCCGAGTGGGCCGCTCGCCGGGCTGCCCGGCTCACCCCTGATGTCGAGCGGCTGCACCTGCGGACCGCTCCCGCGAGCGCCGTCGTGGGCGGCTCCGCGGGCGACGGGAGCGGCGAGGACCGTGTGGAGCTGCACTCGCTCGGCACCGGCCGCCGCCCCCGCGCCGCACTCGCCGTCGGCACGGCGTCGACGCTGGGCACCGCCGAGCGGTACGCCGTGCACTCGGCGATCGCCCTGTTGACGCTCACCACGGAACGGTCCCGTTCCCTGCACGCCGCCGAGCAACGCATCGGCGCCGCCGTACTGCGGATGCTGCTCGCCGGGCAGCCCGACCACGCCCGCGCCGTCGCAGGGGACCTGTACGGAGGGCTGCTGGATGCGCCCTTCCGCGTGATCCTCGCGGAGACGGCACCGGCCTCGGCGGCGAGAGCCCACGCCAGAGGCGCGGCCACGGACGGAGGGGCAGGGGCCGGCGAGACCGAAGGTACACACGCGGGGGACGGGCCCGTGCGGGCGAAGGACAACAGCCACGCGCGCGTGCCGGCCGCCCAGCCATCGGCCGCCGCCGTGGCCGACGTAGCCGCCGACGACCCGACCGCGCTCGCGGAGCTCGTCGAGGCCGCTGCCGCACGCGCCGGTGAAGCACTCCTCGTCGTCCCGGACGGAGAACGGCTCGTCCTGCTCGCCGCCGACGGCGGCGCGGCCGTGCGCGCCTGCACCGACCACGCCGCGGCGCTGGAGGGCGCCCGTGCCGTGATCCGGGAGGAGCCCGTGGAGGAGCACG
Organism: Streptomyces himalayensis subsp. himalayensis; assembly: GCF_013778455.1. GTDB lineage: Bacteria > Actinomycetota > Actinomycetes > Streptomycetales > Streptomycetaceae > Streptomyces > Streptomyces himalayensis. The sequence goes on from NZ_JACEHE010000001.1 coordinate 710,227, forward strand.
ACGAACTCGTCGTGGGCCTGTCCGCGCCGACCGGCCCGATCGCCGCCGCCACCGCCTTCAAGCAGGCCGAACAGGCCCTGTCCGTGGCCCGCCGGCGCGGACGTTGCCTTGTCGAACACGAGGAGCTTGCCGCCGGCTCCGTGCTGCCGCTGCTCGCCGACGACGCGGTACGCGCCTTCGCGGACGGGCTGCTGCGGGCGCTGCACGAGCACGACGCGCGGGGCCGCGGCGACCTCGTCGCCTCGCTGCGGGCGTGGCTCTCTCGGCACGGCCAGTGGGACGCCGCGGCCGCGGACCTCGGCGTCCACCGGCACACACTGCGCTACCGGATGCGCCGAGTCGAGGAGATCCTCGGCCGCTCCCTCGACGACCCGGACGTACGCATGGAGCTGTGGCTGGCGCTGAAGGCGACGGCGGGCGAGTGACGAGCCGGGCGCCCGGCCGCGATCACCGCGAAGGCGCCCGCCCGACGCCCGGCCCGCGACACTGCCAAAGCGGTGTACCAGGCGCCCCTATCACTCCGTACCGGACAAGCGACCCCGGCTGCCCCCGGCCCTACGGTGGGACTCGGACCAATCCGGGTCGGCGGGCCACGCGCCACCGGCCCACGAACCACACCAGACACCGACAGCGGAAGGGCCGGGACTCACATGCCACAGGGAAACGAGGCAGCCACCCACGCCTTCTGGCTCGCCGGCCGCCAGGCCACCGGCGAGGCCACCTTCGACGTCACGTCCCCCTGGGACGGCCGGCTCGTCGGGAAGGCCGCCGTCCCGACCGACGCTCAGGTCGAGGAGGCCGTGGCCGCCGCGTACGCCGTCCGTGACGAGTTCGCGGCGACCCCCGCGCACGTACGGGCCGCCGCCCTGGACCACGTCTCGAAGCGACTCGTCGAGCGCACCGAGGAGATCGCCCAGCTGATCTCCGCCGAGAACGGCAAGCCCATCAAGTGGGCCCGCGGCGAGGTCGGCCGCGCCGTCTCGGTGTTCCGCTTCGCGGCCGAGGAGGCCCGCCGCTTCAACGGCGGCGAGGCCCAGCGCCTCGACACCGACGCGGGCGGCGCCGGGCGCCTCGCCCTCACCCGCCGCTTCCCCAAGGGCGTCGTCCTCGGCATCGCGCCGTTCAACTTCCCGCTGAACCTGTGCGCCCACAAGGTCGCCCCGGCGATCGCCGTCGGCGCGCCGATCATCCTCAAGCCCGCACCCGCGACCCCGCTCTCCGGCCTCATCCTGGGCGAACTGCTCGCCGAGACCGGCCTCCCCGCCGGCTCCTGGTCGATCCTGACGGTCCCCAACGACCGCATGCCCGCCCTCGTCCAGGACGAGCGGCTGCCGGTGATCTCCTTCACCGGCTCCGACAAGGTCGGTTACGCGATCATGGACTCGGTGCCGCGCAAGCACTGCACCCTCGAGCTCGGCGGCAACGGCGCGGCCGTCGTCCTCGCCGACTACGCCTCCGACGAGGACCTGGACTGGGCCGCGACGCGTATCGCGACCTTCTCCAACTACCAGGGCGGCCAGTCCTGCATCTCGGTGCAGCGCGTCATCGCGGACGCCTCGCTCTACGAGCGGCTGGTGCCGCGGATCGTGGCGGCCGTCGAGGCGCAGGTCACCGGCGACCCGTCCGACGCGGCGACCGACGTCGGCCCGCTGGTCAGCGAGGACGCCGCAAAGCGAGTCGAGTCCTGGGTCGACGAGGCCGCGCGCGCCGGCGCCCTGGTGCTCACCGGCGGCAAGCGCGACGGCGCCTCCTACGCGCCGACCGTGCTCGCCGACGTACCGGCGGACGTGACGATCTCCTGCGAGGAGGTCTTCGGGCCGGTCCTCACCCTCCAGAAGGTGGACGGCGAGGCCGAGGCGTTCGCCGCCGTCAACGACTCCAAGTTCGGCCTTCAGGCAGGCGTCTTCACGCACGACCTGCAGACCGCCTTCCGCGCCCACCGCGCCCTGGAGGTCGGCGGCGTCGTCGTCGGCGACGTCCCGTCCTACCGCGCCGACCAGATGCCGTACGGCGGCGTCAAGCAGTCCGGTGTGGGCCGCGAGGGCGTGCGCTTCGCGATGGACGACTACACGTACGAGCGGGTCATGGTGCTGACGGGCCTCGCCCTGTAGTTCTCGGCAGTCCAAAGGCCTGAGGTGGGGGCCCGGCATCGACGCAATCCGGCTGAGTCTGCGATGCCGGGCCCCCACCTGGTGCGCCGGCTTCTTCCGGACCGTTCCTGGACAGTGAGCGGAAGTGAGCCCGTGCACTGGCACGCCCCGAACGGTCTTGGGCGCACTGGTCATCCGCTTTCGCAACCGGGCGGCGACACGGATCCTGTCCGTGGTCCTACCCGGAAGGGCGGAGTCCCTCACGGCCTGGCCACGTAGCGCGGCCAGAGGCGACGGGGAGGCCTTGAACCATCACTCTGGTGGAGCAGGGGCCCCGCCGCTGGCACCGCACCAGGCGTTCCAGATCGCGCGATCACGCTACCGCGATCTCATCACAGCTCCACAAGCCAGCGATCTGATCATCACGCGATCGAGCTACCGCCCACGCCTGCCTCTCAGAGAAGAGTTGCCAACCCTCAACCGGAGAAGCCGACGTGCGCGAGCCGCAGTGGGCCGCGCAGCCTGATGTGCAGGTCCTGCACGCCGTCCGCCGCGAAGGCGGCGCCGACGGTGGCGTACTCGTAGGGGCCGCCGGTCGCCGGGATGCCGACCGTGGCACGGACCTCGCCGTCCGGCAGGGAGAGCTCGACCGTGCCCTCGCCCGCCGCCTCCACCGACACTTCGGTGACACCGTCACCGAAGTCGCAGCGGCGGAAGACCAGTTCACCCGTCTCGCCGTCCGCCGGCGTCACCGCGTCGCCCGACGTCTTGCTGCGGTCGACGATCGCGGTGCCCGTCTGCTCGTCGTAGCCGGCGGCTTCCAGGCCGTGCGCCAGGACCGGACGCGGGCCTGCCGCCTCGCCGTCGATCCGGACGGTCTCCCGCAGCCGGATGTCCTCGCTGGACGCGCCCGCCAGCAGCTCGTACTGCCCCGGCTCCACCCACCAGCGGCCGTGGGCGACGTCCCAGAACCCGAGCCCGCTGACCGCGAGTTCGAAGGACAGCTCGGCCGAGGTGCCGGGCGCCAGGTGGACGCGGCGGTACGCGGCCAGTTCGCGGCGCGGGCGCGGGACCGACGGGTCGACGGCCCGGGTGTAGATCTGGGCGACCTCGTCGGCAGCGACATCGCCCGTGTTGGTGACGGTGAAGGAGACCCCGAGCACGTCCCCGTCCCTCCGCACCGACAGGTTCTCGTAGGCGAACGGCGCGTACGACAGGCCGTGGCCGAACGGGAAGAGCGGGGTGCCCTCGAAGTACAGGTACGTCTGGCGGCCGCCGATGACGTCGTAGTCCAGCAGGTCCGGCAGGTCGTCGTCCGACGCGTACCAGGTCTGCGGCAGCCGGCCGGAGGGGGAGACGTCGCCGGCCAGGACGCGGGCGAGCGCGGTGCCCGCCGCCTGGCCGCCGTGCGCGGTCCACAGCACGGCGGGCAGGTCCTCGTGGTCGACCGCGTACGGGTACGCGGAGACGAGGGCCAGGACCGTGCGCGGGTTCGCGGCGCGCGCGGCGCGCAGCAGGCGCTCCTGGTGGGCGGGCAGGCGGAGGGTGGTGCGGTCCTCGGTCTCGCGGCCGTTGATGTGCGGATCGTTGCCCGCCGCCACGATCACCACGTCCGCCGCGGCGGCGGCGCGGGACACCGCTTCGTCACCTCGCTCGGTGACGACGACCTCGAAGATGTCCGCCTCAGCCGGGTCTTCCGCGGCAACCTTCACGCCGTCGGCGACGACAGAGACGTACAGGCCCGTTCCCAGGTGCTTCAGGAGGTGACCGTTCTCGTGGGCCCCGGACGCTTCGAGGCGGAATGTCTCCTGGACGACCCAGCCGCCCGGCTGGTCCGCGGAAGCCCGTACGAAGCCGTCGTCCGCGACCGACAGATAGCGGCCGTCGGGGGCGCGGAACGTGAGCACGTCGTCGCCCCAGTCGATCAGCGCGAGGTCGGTCCCGGTGGCGTCGGCGGTCAGCGGCGGCAGGTCCGTGCGGCCCGCGAGGAGCGCGGGGTCGAGCGCGCCCTCGGCGCCGCGCACCTGGTCGTCCGCCTCTTCGGCCTCGGGCACCACGAGATACGTACCGGACGAGGTCTTCAGCCGTACGCGGTCCACGCCCTCCGCGAACTCGATGCTGTCGGCGCCGAACCGCTCGTACAGGCCCTCGAGCGGCGTCGAGCGGTGGATCAGCGTGCCGCTGTACCAGTCGAGCTTGCACTCGTCGGCGAGCAGGCCGACCACGGCGATACGGGTGTCCGCGGCCAGCGGCAGCAGGCCGCCGTCGTTCTTGAGCAGGACGACCGCCTGCTCGGCGGCCTCCTGGGCGAGTGCGCGGTGCGCCGGGGTGTCGAAGTCCTTGGTGCCGGCGTACGGGTCGAGCTCCGGGTCGAACTCGCCGAGGCTGAGACGGACGGCCAGCTGGCGGCGTACCGCCGTGTCGATGTCCGACTCGGAGATCAGACCCTGTTCGCGAGCGCCACGCACGCGTGCCACGATCTGCGAGCTGTCCGTGCCGTGGTCGGTGAAGCTGTCGACGCCGGCGATCAGCGCGGCCGCCGTCGCCTCCTCATGCGTGTCGAAGTAGTGCTCCGAGTCGACGAGGTTCGACGGCGCGCCCGCGTCCGAGCAGACCAGCAGATCCTGGTCCGTCCAGGTCCGCAGGCGCTCACGCAGATACGGCGAGACGTGGTTGGGGCGGCCGTTGACCAGGTTGTACGCGGGCATGACGCCCGCGACCGCGCCCGCCTCGACGGCCTCGCGGAAGGCACGCAGGTCGTACTCGTGCAGCACGCGCGGGCGCACCGAGGAGGACGAAGTGTCCCGGTTCGTCTCGTTGTTGTGGGCCAGCCAGTGCTTGAGGACGGGAGCGGTGCGCCAGTACGCGGGGTGGTCGCCGCGCAGGCCGCGGGTGTACGCGGTCGCGATGGCCGAGGTCAGCTTCGGGTCCTCCGAGTAGCCCTCCTCGTTGCGGCCCCACAGCGGGTGGCGCAGCAGGTTCACCGTGGGGGACCAGACGTTGAGGCCGACGCGGTCGTCCTGGGCGCGCATGGCGCGGACCTCCGTCGAGACCGCCTCGCCGACCCTGCGTACGAGGTCGTCGTTCCACGTCGCGCCCAGGCCCACCGCCTGCGGGAACACCGTCGCTGGGCCCATCCAGGCCACGCCGTGCAGCACCTCCTGGCCGGTGCGGAACGCGGGGACGCCCAGCCGCTCCACGGCGGGTGCGAACTGATGCAGCATCGCGATCCGCTCGTCGAGCGTGAGCCGCGCGAGCAGATCGTCGACCCGTTCGCCGGACGGGAGCTGCGGATCGCGGAAGGGCAGCGGGTGTGCGGTCACGTGGGAATCCCCTTGTGGTGGAGCGAGGTCTGCGAGGTCTGCGAGGTGTGCGCTGTGTGTGCTTGGACGAGTCGTGTGGTCGAACGAGGACGCGCGCTTTCGAAGCGCTTCGATGCTGTTGCCGTGGAGCGGTGAGTGTCAAGACACACCGTGGCAACGAATTCGGGCGGGAAGCGTCGGATGCGGGCGTTCCTGATCGATTGATACCTCGGAGGAATCTTGGAATCGACCCTTGTGCGCCTCGAGGTGTTCACTTAACCTCACAGCAACATCGAAGCGCTTCGACACGAGACCGGGCAGCCGTGATCACTGCACCGCTCCCAAGTCCGCTTCAGCTCAGCCAGTTTCACTCACGACACTGCAGCCGACCGGTGGCACGCCGCCCCGGGTGTCCTGGTGTGCACCACGAAGGGTTGACGCAATGACGCCGAACTCCTCCTCCGCGAATTCCGCCCCCAGCCGGAGAAGCTTCCTCGCCTCGACGGCGTTCGCCGCGGTGGCTGTCGCCGGCGGGGCGCCTCTGCTGACCGCCTGCGGCGGTTCCGCCGAGACTGGAGAGGGCGCGACCTCCGGCAAGTCGGCCAAGAAGCTCCTGCCGACCTACACCCCGCGGAACATCGTCACCCCCGACATCCCCTCCAAGAACGGTTCCTCGGCGGGGTTCACCGGCAAGGTGAAGCTGGACGAGCTCGCCACCGCGGTCCCCGAGAAGCTCGGCACCGGCGCCAAGGTCAAGATCATGGCGCCCTTCTGGGGCACCCCGCCCAAGCAGGACTGCGCCTACTACACGGCCCTGAACGAGGCCACGGGTGTCGACGTCACCTGGCAGAACCAGGACGGCAACACCTACGGCGAGAAGATCGGCGCGGTCCTGGCCTCCAGCAGCATCCCCGACATGCTGGTCGTGCCCGGCTGGGAGCTGGGCGGCAAGGTCCCCTCCGCGCTCGTCGCGAAGATGCTGGACCTGGGGCCGTACCTGGCCGGCTCCGAGGTCAAGAAGTACCCCAACCTCGCCGCCATCCCCTCCGACGCCTGGCAGCGCGGCATCTTCGGCGGCAAGCTCCGCGGCATTCCCTACCCGTACTCCTATGTCCCGAATATCGCGCCCTTCTACCGCAAGGACATATTCGAGGAGAAGGGCTGGGAGGTTCCGAAGTCCGCGGACGAATTCCTGGCTCTTGCCAAGGAGATGACCAGCAAGAAGGCCGGGGTCTACGGCTGCGACGACATGAAGTGGTCCTCCTTCAACATCTTCGGCTCCCTGGGCGGCAGCGAGAAGGCGCTCGGCTGGAAGCTGGACGGGGACAAGCTCGTCTACCGGGTCGAGACCGACGAGTACCTCGAGGCCCTGGAGTGGACCCGCAAGCTCTACGCGGCCGGGGTCGTCCACCCCGACGCCCGGGCCGTCAGCGGCGACTCCTCCCTTCGCTTCACCAGCGGCAAGGTCATGATGTACAACGCGGACATCACCGCCTGGTACGGCAAGACCGCGGAGATGGTCGGCAGCAAGACCACGCCGAACTTCGAGATGGCCGCCATGGACATCTTCGGCCACGACGGCGGCGACCCGAAGCTGTACGCGGGCACCCCGGCGAACATGTGGGCCTTCATCCGCAAGGACGCCCCCAAGGAGGTCGTGGAGAACCTGCTCGCCGCCTCCAACTACGCCGCCGCCCCCTACGGGACCCGCGAGCAGATGATGGTCTACTACGGCGTCGAGGGCGCCCACTACACCGTCAAGGACGGCGTGCCCGTCAAGACGGAACGCGGCAACACCGAGGTCCTGAACGCCTGGTCGATGCTGGCAGGACCGGCCTCCTTCATCGCGCACCCCGACCTCCCGGAGGTCGCCAAGGCGCAGGTCGAGTGGCAGCAGCGGATGGGTGCCTTCGTCACCAAGCCCCCGTTCTACGGGCTCACGATCGTCGAGCCGTCCCGCTACGCCAACCTCTCCGACCAGTTCGAGCAGCTCGAGGACGACTTCGTGCGCGGCAATAAGAAGCTGAGCGACGTCCAGCAGGCGATCAGCGACTGGAAGTCCAAGGGCGGCGACAAGCTCCGCGACTGGTACAAGAAGGAGATCCTCGACAAGAACGGCAGCGCTTCCTGATGGCTCTTCAGGCCGAACGCCCGCCCCGGCCCGCCGGCACCCGGGGCGGGCGGGAGCCCCAACAGCCCCGCCGGTTCCAGGGATTCCGCCTCTCCCGGCGTACGCGGACGGCTGCCCGCCTCGGCAGCCTCACCTGGCGCACCCGGCTGCGGCGCGACCGCACGCTGATCCTGATGACGCTGCCCGCGGTGGTGTTGCTCCTGGTCTTCAACTACGTTCCGCTGCTCGGCAATGTGGTCGCCTTCCAGGACTACAACCCCTATATCTCCACCAACGGCGTCACGGCGATCTTCAACAGCCCCTGGGTGGCGTTCGAGCAGTTCGAGAAGATGTTCAACGACTCGAACTTCTGGGGCGCGTTCGAGAACACGCTGGTGCTGTTCTTCATTCAGCTGGTGCTGTTCTTCCCGGTGCCGATCGTGCTCGCGCTGGTCATCAACAGCGTGATCAGGCCCCGGGTCCGTGCCCTGTCCCAGGCGATCCTCTATCTCCCGCACTTCTTCTCCTGGGTCCTGGTCGTCACGGTCTTCCAGCAGATGTTCGGCGGCGCCGGGCTGATCGCCCAGATCCTCGAGGACCACGGGATCAGCGGCTTCGATCTCATGACGAACGCGGGCATCTTCAAGTACCTGGTCACCTCCGAGATGATCTGGAAGGACGCGGGCTGGGGGATCATCGTCTTCCTCGCCGCGCTCGCCTCGGTCAGCCCCGATCTGTACGAGGCGTCGGCGATGGACGGGGCGAACCGGTGGCGGCGGATGTGGCATGTCACGCTGCCCGCGCTCCGGCCGGTGATCGCGCTGCTGCTGGTGCTGCGGGTCGGCGACGCCCTCACCGTCGGGTTCGAGCAGCTGCTGCTGCAGCGCGACGCGGTGGGCGCGGGCGCCTCCGAAGTCCTGGACACCTATGTCTGGAACGTCGGCATCCAGAACGGGGACTTCAGCTACGCGGCTGCGGTCGGCCTGGTCAAGGGGGTCATCGGCGTGTGCCTGGTCCTGGCCGCCAACAAGTTCGCGCATCTCCTGGGCGAGCAAGGGGTGTACAAGAAATGAGCGTCAGCCTGAGCCCGATCGCCCGTCTGCGGGCACCGGAGCGTCCGGTGTGGGAGGAGCCCCCGAGCCGGGTCGGCCTCACCGCCAAGGGCGTCTTCCTCGCCGTGTGCTGCCTGGGTGTGCTCTTCCCGCTCTGGGTGGTGGTCGTCACCAGCCTCTCCCCGCGCGATGTGATCGAGTCCGCCGGGGGGCTGGTGATCTGGCCGCAGGGGATCACCTTCGTCAACTACCAGGAGCTGCTGAGCGGCGGCCAGGTGAGCCGGGCCATGCTGGTCTCGCTCGGGGTCACGGGCTTCGGCACGCTGTTCTCGATGGCGGTTTCGATCCTCGCCGCCTACGGCCTCTCGAGGCCCGGCTCCTTCGGCCACCGCATCCTGCTGATGGCCCTGATGGCGACCATGTTCTTCAGCGCCGGCCTCATCCCCACGTATCTGCTGGTGCAGACCCTCGGCCTGACCAACACCTACCTGTCGCTGATCCTGCCGAGCGCCGTCAGCGTCTTCAACATCCTGGTGCTGCGGTCCTTCTTCATGAACATCTCGCCGGAGCTGACCGACAGCGCGCGGATCGACGGCGCCGGCGAGGTGCGCATCCTGTGGACGATCATCATGCCGCTCTCCCGGGCGGTGATCGCGGTGATCTCGCTCTTCTACGCCGTCGCCTACTGGAGCGCCTGGTTCAACGCGATGATCTACATCGACGACCAGAACAAGATGCCGCTGCAGAACGTGCTGATCCAGCTGGTGCAGAAGAACACCGGTCTGCCGACCGGGCTCAGCCAGCGGGTCAACACCGGCGAGCTGTCCGCCCTCGGGCTGCAGATGGCCGTCATGGTGCTCGCCCTGGTCCCGGTCGCGATCGCTTCGCCCTTCGTCCAGAAGCACTTCAAGAAGGGCATGCTCACCGGCGCGATCAAGGGCTGACGCCCGCGCCACCCTACGTACGCCCTCGTGTCCGGCCGTGCCTGTCACCGGCCGGACACGGCGGGCTGAGGCTCCACCTCCCCGTCGCGCGGCCGGTTCGAGCCGCCAGGTGCCTTCCGAGGCCCTCCACGTCGGCTCTCCTCCTGCTCCCCTCCTCAGCCTCCTCCGCTTCTCCCGCACAGAACGAGGTATGTCATGCGCACGTATGGCCTGAGCAGACGTGCGGTCCTCGCCGGGACCGCCGCAACCGCCGCTCTCACCGCTGTCCCCGCCTTCCAGGGCAGGGCACACGCGGCCACCGACGACACCGCGGCCGCCGCTTCCGGGGCCGCCGCGTACCGCTGGCGCAACGCCGTCATCGGCGGCACCGGCTTCATCAGCGGCGTGCTGTTCCACCCCTCCGTGCGCGGCCTCGCCTACGCCCGTACGGACATCGGCGGTGCCTACCGCTGGGACGACGCCACGAGCCAGTGGGTGCCGCTCACCGACCACATCGGCTGGGACGACTGGAACCTGCTCGGCGTCGAGGCGATCGCCGTGGACCGCGCCCACCCGGACCGGGTGTACCTGGCCGTCGGCACGTACTCCCAGCCGTGGGCGGGCAACGGCGCCGTGCTGCGCTCCGACGACCGCGGGGCCACCTGGACGCGCACCGATCTGACCGTGAAGCTCGGCGCCAACGAGGACGGACGCGGCGCCGGTGAGCGACTCCTCGTCGACCCGCGCGACAGCGACACCCTGTGGCTCGGCACCCGCCACGACGGACTGCTCAAGTCCCCCGACCGAGGCGCGACCTGGGCCTCCGCGGATTTCCCGGCGCAGGCGAACGCCTCGGGCCAGGGCGTCATGTTCCTCGTCGCGGCCGGGCGCACCCTGTACGCCGGCTGGGGAGACGGCGACGGCAGCGCGACCGCCACGGCCCTGTACCGCACGACCTCGTCCGGCGGCTGGGAGGCCGTGCCCGGCCAGCCCACCGGGACCGCCGCCAAGGTGCCGATCCGCGCCGCGTACGACTCCACCACGCGAGAGCTGTACGTCACCTACGCCGACACCCCCGGCCCGAACGGCCACTCCACCGGCTCGGTCCACAAGCTGAACACCGCGACCGGCAAGTGGACCGAGGTCACGCCCGTGAAGCCCGGCGGCACCACGGCCGACGGCTCCAAGGACACCTTCGGCTACGGCGGGGTGGCCGTGGACGTCCGCCGCCCCGGCACCGTCGTCGTCTCCACCAACAACCGCTGGGCGGCCGTCGACACCCTGTTCCGATCCACCGACCGTGGCCGTACCTGGACGTCCCTCAAGGACGCTGCTGTCTTCGACGTATCCGAGACTCCTTATCTGAAGTGGGGCGAGGAAAAGCCCAAGTTCGGCTGGTGGATCCAGGCCATAGGCATCGACCCGTACGACTCGAAGCACATCGTGTTCGGGACGGGCGCGACGCTCTATGCGACCCGGGACCTGAAGAACTGGGCACCGCAGATCCGCGGCCTGGAGGAGACCTCCGTGCGCCAGCTGATCTCGCCCCCGGCCGGCGATGCACACCTGCTCAGCGGGCTCGGGGACATCGGCGTGATGTACCACGAGCTGCTCACGGCGTCTCCGTCGCGCGGCATGGCGACGAACCCCGTGTTCGGGACGGCGACGGGACTCGCGCTGGCCGCGGCCAAGCCGTCGTACGTCGTGCGGACGGGCTGGGGCGACAAGGGCAACGGCGCGTACTCGAACGACGGCGGGCAGACCTGGGCGCCCTTCGCGGCCCAGCCCGACATCGCCAAGAGCGCTCCGGGACCGATCGCCACCAGCGCCGACGGCTCGACGCTGCTGTGGACGTTCGTGCACTGGGACGGCACCAAGTACGCCGCGCACCGCTCCACGGACAACGGCGCGACCTGGACCGAGGTCTCCTCCTTCCCGAAGGGCGCCACGCCGGTCGCCGACCCGGCCGACCCGACGCTCTTCTACGCGTACGACACCGACACAGGAACGCTATACGCGAGCACTGACAGTGGCGCTTCGTTCACCATCCGTGCGACCGGACTGCCCTCCGGCGACAGCCAGTTCAAGATTGCCGCGGCTCCCGGCCGCAGCGGCGACCTGTGGCTCTCGGCCAAGTGGAACGGCCTCTACCGCTCCACCGACGGCGGCGCCACCTTCACGAAGGTGACGAGCTGCTGGGCCTCGTACACGCTCGGCTTCGGCAAGGCGGCCGACGGCGCCGACTACCCGGCGATCTACCAGGTCGGCGCCACGGAGGCGATCACCGCCGTCTACCGCTCCGACGACGAGGCCAAGACCTGGATCCGCATCAACGACGACGCCCACCAGTGGGGCTGGATCGGTGAGGTCATCGCCGGCGACCGCCGCATCTTCGGCCGGGTCTACCTCGGCACCAACGGCCGCGGCATCCAGTACGGAGACCCGGCCTGACATCCCGCCCGGCGGCGCGACCCCAGACGCCCAGCGTGACCCCAGACGCCCAGCGTGACCCCCGACGCCCAGCGTGTACGGAGAACTTTCCTTATGACCCGCCCGACGCCCCGCTCAACGCCCGCCGCCGGATCCGGTACACCGGACCGGCCCACCCTCGCCGACACCACGCGCGGACGCGTCCTCTTCGGAGGCGACTACAACCCCGAGCAGTGGCCCGAGGAGACCTGGCACGAGGACGTGCGCCTCATGCGCGAGGCCGGCGTCAACTCCGTCACGTTGGGCGTCTTCTCCTGGGCGAAGCTCGAACCACGCCCGGGTGCACGGGAGTTCGGCTGGCTCGACCGCCTGATGGACCTCATGCACGAGAACGGCATCGGGGTCGTCCTGGCGACGCCGACCTCCTCGCCCCCGCCGTGGATGGGCCGCCTGCACCCCGAGACGCTGCCCCGCGACGAGAACGGCCAGACCGAGTGGTGGGGCTCCCGCCAGCACTTCTCGCACTCCAGCGCCACCTACCGCCGGTACGCCGCCGCCATCACCGAGGACCTGGCCGCCCGCTACGCCAGCCACCCTGCCCTCACCATGTGGCACATCAACAACGAGTACTGCACCTACGACTGGGGCGACGAGGCGGCCACCACCTTCCGACGCTGGCTGAAGGACAAGTACGGCACGCTCGACGCCCTCAACACAGCCTGGGGGACCGCCTTCTGGAGCCAGGGCTACGGCAGCTGGGACGAGATCCTCCCGCCCCGCCGCGCCCACTACATGAAGAACCCCACCCACGTGCTGGACTTCAAGCGCTTCACCTCGGACATGCTCCTGGAGTGCTACGTCATCGAGCGCGACATCGTCCGCCGGCACACCCCACACATCCCGGTGACCACCAACTTCATGCCGTTCTGGACGGGCCAGGACGCCTGGCGGTGGGCCGAGGAGGAGGACGCCGTCTCGGTCGACATCTACCCGGACCCGCGCGACCCCTTCGGCGGCCAGAACGGGGCTCTGATCCAGGACATGACGCGCTCCCAGGCGCGCGGCGGTCCGTGGATGGTCATGGAGCAGGCGGCCGGGCCGGTCAACTGGCGGGGCGTCAACCACCCCAAGCCGCGCGGCCTCAACCGGCTGTGGTCGCTCCAGGCCGTCGCGCGCGGGGCCGACGCCGTCTGCTACTTCCAGTGGCGCCAGTCCCGGCAGGGCTCGGAGAAGTTCCACTCCGGGATGGTCAGTCACGCGGGGGAGCAGGGCCGCACCTTCCAGGAGGTCAAGCAGATCGGTGCCGAACTGGCCCGTATCAGCGGCGAGGTGACCGGCACGCGCGTGCCCGCCGATGTCGCGATCCTGCACGACTGGAACGCCTGGTGGGCGGGCCAGCAGGACGGCCGGCTCTCCTCCAGGGTCGACTACCAGGACGTCGTACGCGCCTGGCACCGAGCCCTGTGGGAGACCAACACGACGGCCGCCTTCGCCCACCCCGAGCACGACCTCTCCGCGTACAAGCTGGTCGTCGTGCCGCAGCTGTATCTGCTCACCGACGCGGCGATCGACAACCTGGTGGCGTACGTGCAGCGGGGCGGCACCCTCGTCTGCGGCTTCCAGACCGGTGTCGCAGACGAGGACGACCGGGTGCGCACGGGCGGCATGGACGCGCGGCTGCGGGAGCTCTTCGGCATCCGGATCCTGCACGAGTGGTGGCCCCTGGACGCGGGCGAGACCGTGGAGGCCGAGGGCTTCCGCGGCACGCTCTGGTCCGAGGAGCTGGAGGCCGGGGACGCCGACGCCGTCACGCCCTACAAGGGCGGTGAGCTCGACGGCCTCCCGGCCGTGCTGCGCAAGGGCCGCGCCTGGTACGTCTCCACGCTCCCCGAGCCCGAGGCGCTGCGCGATCTGCTGGCGCGGGTGGCCGCCGAGGCCGGCGTACGGCCGGTGCTCGAGGGCCTCCCGGCCGGGGTGGAGGCGGTTCGCCGGGGCGAGTTGCTCTTCGTCCTCAACCACGGGCGCGAGCCGGTCACGGTCGAGGTGCCCGCCGGCACGCACCGCGATCTCCTCACCGGCGAGGCCGCCGAGGGGTCGCTGGAGCTGGAGCGGTACGGGGTGGCGGTGTTGGCGCCGTGAACGGGCCGCAGGAGACGCGCGACACGCGCGCGCCGCGGACCGCGGACGGCACGCGCGCGCCGCAGACCGGGGACGGCACGCGCGCGTGGCAGGTCGCGGACGGCACGCGCGCGCGGCATGCCACGGACGGCGGCACGCACGCGCGGCACGCCACGGACGGCGGCACGCACGCGCGGCACACCGCGGACGGCACGCGCGCGTGGGAGGTCGCGGACGGCACGCGCGCGCGGCATGCCACGGACGGCGGCACGCACGCGCGGCACACCACGGACGGCGGCACGCACGCGCGGCACACCGCGGACGGCACGCCCGCGTGGGAGGTCACGGACGGCACGCGCGCGCGGCAGGTCGCACACGGCACGCACGCGTGGCGCGCCGGAACCTGGGAGCCGATGCCCGCCGACCGCTGGGAGGACGCCTTCCTGAGCGGGAACGGGCGGCACGGCGCCATGGTGTTCGGTGATCCGGACGATGACCGGGTCATCGTCAACCACCACACCCTCGTCCGCCCCAACGGCAGCGAGCACGGCCGCCCTCCGCAGCTCGCCGCCGAACTCGCCGCCCTCCAGGACCGGCTGCTCGCCGGCGACACGACGGCCGCCGAGCGCTTCACCGACGGCCGCGGCCTGATGTGGGTGCAGCCCTTCCACCCGGCCTTCCAGGTACGGCTGCGCAGAGCGGCCGGCGAACCGCAGCACGGCTACCGGCGCTCCGTCGACTTCACCACCGGGGTCGCCGATGCCGCCTGCGCGGACTGGCGCAGCCGCGTCTTCGTCTCCCGCGCGGACGACGTCATCGTCCAGTACGTCACGGGACCGGGTACCACCCTGGACATCTCTCTCGACCACCGTCTCCCCGGCGCCCCGGCCGGTCTGTCGGTGGGTCACGGGGCGGCGCTCACGAGGGAAGGCGCCCTGCTGACCCTGCGTGCCCGTTACCCCGACAGCGACCGCGCATACACCGGCGTGACCCTCGTCGTGCCCGCAGGCGGGCGCCCGACCGTGGAGCCGCCGGGTGTGCGCGTCGAGGACGCGGAAGCCGTACTGCTCCTCACGCGCGTGCACCGCCACACCGGTGAACTCGACGTCCTCGCAGAGGCCGAGTCCCTACGCGCCCTGCTGCTCGCCCCCGACCCCGACCCCGGCCTGCCGCCGGACGGCAGCCTCGCCGACGCCCCCGACGCCGCCGACGCCCACCCCCTCGGTCTGGACAGCACCTACACCCACCTCCTCGCCCGCCACACCGCCCTCCACCGCCCCGCCTACGAACGCGTCTCCCTCCGCCTCGGCACCCCCGAGGACGACCCCGACCACGGCATTGCCGGCTCCGAGCTGATCCGCCGCCCCAAGAGCCCCGCCCTCCTGGAGCGGCTCTTCGCGGCGGGCCGCTACCACCTGCTGTCCGCGAGCGGCATGCTGCCGCCTCGCCTGACCGGCCTGTGGACGGGTGACTGGAACACCGGGTGGTCCGGGGCGTTCACCAACGACGCCAACCTCAACCTGCAGACCGCATCCGCGGCGGCCGGGGCCCTGCCCGAGGTCACCGAGGCGCAGGCCGCCCTGGTGTACGCCCAGCTGCCGGACTGGCGGGACAACGCCCGCGCGATCTTCGGCGCACGCGGCGTCGTCGCGCCCGCGCACACCGACGGCGAGTCCGGGCACACGTACCACTTCAGCCGCGAGTACCCCCTCCACCTGTGGACGGCGGGCGCCGACTGGCTGCTGAAGCCGCTCGTCGACCACGACGAGACCCGCGGCGAACAGGACCCGCGTCTGGCCGCCGCGCTCGCCGAAGTGGCGTACTTCTACGAGGACTTCCTCACGCGCACCGGGCCGGACGGGCACCTCGTCGTCGTCCCCTCCTACTCCCCGGAGAACCGGCCCGCCAACGCGAGCTGGGGCACCCTCAACGCCGCCATGGACCTCTCCGCGGCCCGCCACGCCCTGCACACAGCCGCCGCCTACCACCCCGGCACCCCGGACGCCGAACGCTGGCGCGCCCTTGCCGACCGGCTCCCACCGCACCGCGTCAACGGTGACGGCGCGATCGCCGAATGGGCGTGGCCGGGCCTGGACGACTCCTACGACCACCGGCACCTCAGCCACCTCTACGGCGTCTGGCCGCTGGACGAGATCAACCCCTACGACACCCCCGACCTCGCCGCGGCCGCCCACCGCGCCCTCGAGCTCCGCGGCGCCGAGAACGACTCCGCGCACGGCCATCTCCATCACGCCCTGATCGCGGCCCGACTGCGGGACGGCGAGCGTGCCGAAGCCGCCCTTGGCCAGGTCCTGGCCGGCGACTTCTTCCACGCCTCGCTGATGAGCGCGCACTATCCGGCCCGCGACGTCTACAACGCGGACGCCGCCCACACGCTCCCAGCGCTGGTCATCGAGATGCTGGTCCAGTCGACACCGGACCGGCTCGTCCTCCTGCCCGCGCTTCCCGACGCGTACGAGAGCGGCCGACTCCTCGGCGTACGGACCCGCTTCGGCGCCGAAGTCGACCTCACCTGGGGCCCGGACGGCGCCACCGCCGTGATCCGCCCCACCCGCAGCGTCCGCGTCGACCTGCGGACGCCCTCCCGGACTTCCACCGGCCCACGACAGCTCTCCTTGCGGGCCGGAGAAGACTGCGTCCTCACCCTGGAGGCGCAGTGAACCGTACAGAACCGCAGAAAATCCCCCCACCCATGGAAGGGACACCATGGCACGACGCACTCTTAGCAGGCTGACCAAGGCTCTGCTGGCCCCCGCGCTCGCGCTCGGCGCCACGATCGGCCTCGCAGCCGCCCCCGCCCAGGCCGCCGTCTGGAACTCCTGCGACCAGTGGGGCAACACCACACTCAACGGCTACACGCTCTACAACAACATCTGGGGCTCCGGCGCGGGCAGCCAGTGCATATGGGCCAACTCCGGTACGAACTGGGGCGTCTGGGCCGACCACCCCAACACCGGTGGCATCAAGTCCTACCCCAACGCCAAGAAGGTGATCAACAAGTCGATCACCTCGCTCGGCTCGCTCAGCAGCAGCTACAACGTCACGGTCCCGTCCTCCGGCGCGTACAACACCTCGTACGACATCTGGGACACCGACTACGACTACGAGATCATGCTCTGGGTGAACTACAACGGCGCCGTCGGCCCGCTCGGCACCTCGCAGGGCAACGTCACCCTCGGCGGCCACACCTGGACCGTCTACAAGGGCAACAACGGCGCCAACGAGGTGTTCTCGTTCCTGCGCACCTCGGACTCGAACTCCGGCACCGTCAACATCCTTCCGATCCTGAAGTGGATCAAGGACACCAAGGGCTGGATGGGCAACGAGACGATCGGCGACGTCCAGTTCGGCTACGAGATCACCTCGTCGTCGGGCGGCCTGGACTTCCAGACCAACAACCTGACCGTCTCCAGCAGCTGAGCGGATTCGACGGCCTCACACCCTGACGGCCGGAAAACTCAGCAGCACGGCACCACAGCACCACGGCACTATGGAGCACCGCGAAAGGGAGCCGGTCCCGCCCGGGGCCGGCTCCACCGCCCACCGGAACCCGCGAGGTGACCCTGCTGACCGGCCCACTGCCGCGGCGCATCATGCTGCTCCGCCCGCTCCGAACCGTCCCCCGCCCCCTGCTGGCGGGGCTTTCGCTGCTCCTGCTCGCTCAGGCCCTGCTGCCCGCGGCCACCGCCCTCGCCATGGGGCAGCTCATCGGCCGCGCCGAGCGGCTGACCGGCGACGGCCTCCTCGGCGGTCTCCTCTGGCCACTGGCCGCGTTCACCGTCCTCCTCCTCGCCGCGCATCTCCTCGAGTCGTTCATCGAGCCCCTGGACTGGCTGCTCAAGGCGCGGATCGTCGGCGCGCACCGGGCCGCGCTGCTTCGCCGGGCCGTCTCCGTCCCCACCATCGGCGGTCTGGAGCAGCCACGGACCCAGCAGCTCGTGCAGGCCGCGTCAGCGGACCCCGAGAACTGGACCGAGCGGACCCCGGCCGACGGCGCGGCCGCTCAGCTGCGATTCATCACGGCCGCGTGCGGTTTCGTCGCCTCGTCCGCCGTGCTGGCCGCGTTCGCGTGGTGGGCGGTGCCGGTGATCCTGCTGCCTGTCGTCGCGTTGCGCATCCGCTTCGTACGCCGTTTCACGGAGCTGATCCGGCAGTGGCTGACCCGCGCCGACCGCGCTCAGCAGGGTGAGGTGTGGGCCGAGGCGCTGACCTCGCCGAACTCCGGAAAGGACGTACGGACCTTCGGCCTTGCCGGGTGGATGCTCGCCGAGTACCGGCGCCATCTGCTCGGCATGTTCGAGCCGTTGTGGCGCAGGACCGTCCACACGTCGTGGGAGAACATCGGGCACGGGCTCGTCGTCCTCGTCTGCCTGCTCGCGGTGTTCGTACCGGCAGCGGCGGGCGGCGCGGACGGCACGCACTCGGCCGCGGTCGCCACCGCCGTCCTCAGCGCGGGCTGGTCGCTGGTGAGCCTCGTCGACTACGCCGACGGGCGCGATGTCGCAGGGGCGGAGGCCGCGCTGGAAGCCACCGCGGAGCTGGAGAAGCTCCTGCCGGTGCCCGTGCCGCGCCAGGGAGACCAAACCGTCCACGAAGGCCCACTCCACGTCCGCTTCGAGGGCGTCTCCTTCCGCTACCCCGGCACCGAGCGCACCGTCCTCGACGCCCTCGACCTGGACATCCGCCCCGGCGAACTCCTCGCCGTCGTCGGCCTCAACGGCGCCGGCAAGTCCACGCTCATCAAGCTGCTCTCCGGCCTGTACGAGCCGACCGGCGGGCGCCTCACCGCGAACGGCACCGACCTGGCCGACCTCGCGCCCGAGGCCTGGCGCCGCAGCATCTCGGTCGTCTTCCAGGACTTCGTACGCTACGAACTCTCCGCCGCCGACAACGTGACGCTCGGCCAGGCCGCCGTCCCCCGGGACGACACCGCGCTCGCAGCCGCCGCCCGCGACGCGGGTCTGACCGCCGTCCTGGAGCGGCTGCCGCAGGGCTGGGACACCCCGCTGGCGCGCTCCCGCACCGACGGCGTCGACCTCTCCGGCGGACAGTGGCAGCAGGTCGTCCTCGCCCGCGCGCTGTACGCCGTGCACACCGGCGCCCGGCTCCTCGTACTCGACGAGCCGACCGCCCACCTGGACGTACGCACCGAGTTCGACGTCTTCGACAGGCTCGCCCGCGCCCGCGGCGACGACACCTCCGTCGTCCTCATCTCGCACCGCCTGTCCACCGTCCGCCAGGCTGACCGGATCGTGCTGCTCGACGGCGGCCGCATCACCGAATCGGGCAGCCACGACGAACTGATCGCCCGGCAGGGCACGTACGCCGAGATGTTCGCGATCCAGGCCGAACGCTTCCGGCGCGGCCACGAGGACCGCATCGAGGAAGGCGAGTACGGCATTGAGTGAGGCGAGTACGGCAGTGCGTGAGGACGAGACCGGCACGAAAGGGGCAGTACCGGTGAGGCGCACACTCGCGCTGTGGCGTGAACTCTTCGCGCTCTCCTGGCGCCGTATCCCGGCCGCCACCGCGGCCACCCTCTCCGTGCTCCTGCTCGGCGTGCCCGCCACCACCGGCATCGCGCTCTCCCTGCGCACCGCCGTCGACGGCATCACGACCGGCGACCACGACGCGGCGGTCCTCGGCGCGGTCTGCGCGGCATGCGCATACGCCGCGACCCGCACCCTGAACCACACCGGCCGCTCCCTGATGATCATGTCCACCGAGAAGCTCGGGCTGACGGACGTCCACGAGGGCATCCACCGCGACATCGCGACGCTGGAGGGCCTGGAGCACCTGGAGCGCACGGACTATCTGGACCGGGTCACCACGGTCCGCACCTCCGCCTGGGCCATCGTGGCGAGCATGTGGAGCGCGATCGCGATCTTCACGGACGTCCTCCAACTCGTCGTCCTTCTCCTGCTGCTGGGAACGGTCAGCCCCTGGCTGCTGCTCCTGCTGCCCGCCGCCGCACTCCCGCTGTGGGCCAACGCCCGCGGCCAGCGGCTGGTCAACGCCGCCGAGACCGACACAGCCGAGTCCCACCGTCTCCAGCGCCATCTGTTCAAGCTGGGTACGCGCGCCGCGACCGGCAAGGAGCTCAGGGTGGCGGGCGCGGGGGAGGAGATCGTACGGCGCCAGAGCGCGGCCTTCGATGACGTGGTGGAGGGCCGCTACGGGGCCCGTATGCGTGCGGCATGGCTGCGGGCGGCCGGCTGGACGGTGTTCACGCTCGGCTTCGGCGGGGGCCTCGCGCTCGTCGGCCACCGCACGGCACAGGGCCTCGGCACGCCCGGTGACCTGGTGCTGACGATCACGGTCGCGGCGGCGCTGCGCCAGTCCGTGCAGCAGGCGGTGTACCGGGCGGCCGGGGCGATCGACGCGATGCGGCTGATCGGCCCGTACCTGTGGCTGCGCTCGTACGCCGCCGGGCAGCGGGCCCGTACGACTGGCACCACCCCCACCCCGGACGCGCTGCGCGAGGGCATCACCCTGACCGACGTGTCGTACGTCTATCCGGGCACGGAGCGCCGCGCGCTGGACGGGATCAGCGTCACGCTGCCCGCCGGTGCCGTGGTCGCGGTGGTCGGCGAGTTCGGCTCCGGCAAGACGACGCTGGTGAAGCTGCTGTCGAAGTTCTACCGGCCCGACGAGGGCCGGATCACCGTCGACGGTACGGATCTCGGGGCGCTCGACACGGACGCCTGAACAAGCCATCTTCCAGCGCTACATGGACCGCGCCCGCACCCTTGCCGACCGCACCGGCGCCGTGACGGTCATCGTCTCGCATCGCTTCTCGACGGTGAGCGGCGCCGACCTGATCCTCGTCCTCGACAAGGGCATCCTGGCGGAGTACGGCACGCACGAGGAACTGCTGGCGGTCGGCGGGCGGTACGCGGATCTGTACGGCATTCAGGCGACGGCGTATGCGGCGTCCTGAGCCGCGGAACGCTCGATCGCCCGCGCACCAGGCGGCGTCCGCGCGCTGCCGGTACGGCACAACCCACGGGGGCGAGACGCGCATCCACTACAGTGCGCCGTGGGCCGTGACTGGCGCTGAGGTGGAGCACCACCGGGGAGCGGTCTGACGAGAGCGTCGATGCCGTGCGCCTGGGCGAGTGGATGACCACGCCTGGGAGGCCATGATGTCCCCGACCCATACGGCCCAGCTCATGGACGGCACCGGACTCGCCCGGCGCATCGTCGAAGAGACCACCGCCAAGGCGGCGGAGATCGCACAACGCACGGGTGTCACGCCGTGCCTGGCGACGGTGCTGGTGGGCGACGACCCCGCGTCGGTCACGTACGTCCGCATGAAGCGGGCCCGCTGCGCGAAGGCCGGCATCCAGTCCCGCCACATCGGGTTGCCCGCCACCACCACGACCGCCGAACTGGTCGACACGCTGGCCGCCCTCTCTCACGACCCCCAAGTCCACGGCATCCTGCTGCAGCATCCGGTCGGGCCGGGAATCGACGAGCGGGCGGCGTTCGAGGCCATCGCTCCGGAGAAGGACGTCGACGGCGTCACTATGCACTCCTTCGGCGCGACGAGCTTCGGACTGCCCGGCTTCGAGTCGTGCACCCCCGGCGGGATCATGCGGCTGCTGGACGAGTACGGCGTCGAACTCGCCGGCAAACACGCCGTCGTCGTCGGCCGCAGCCCGATCCTCGGCAAACCCGTCGGGATGCTCCTGCTCGCACAGGACGCCACGGTGACGTACTGCCATTCCCGCACCACGGACCTGCAAGCGATCGTCCGCGAAGCGGACATCGTGGTGGCGGCGGTGGGTCGCCCCCGGCTGATCCACGGTCAGGACGTCAAGCCGGGCGCGGTGGTGATCGACGCCGGATACAACCCGGGCAACGTCGGCGACGTGGACTTCGACACCGCCCGCACCCGCGCCCGTCTGATCACTCCCGTCCCCGGCGGCGTCGGACCGATGACCATTGCCGTCCTGCTGGAGCAGACCGTGGCAGCCGCCGCGCGGCAGCTCGGAATGCGGTGACGCCGAGGGCTCTGCCGTCAGGCTTCGAAGTCGTACTCGAGCACATAGGCCGCGGAGTCGAGGGTCATTTCATTGAGCTCGACGACTCTGCCGTCTTCGGTCATGGCTGTCCGGCAGATCAGGATGACAGGGGTTCCCGAAGCGAGGGCTAGGCGCTCGGCCTCGCTGCTCGATGGCATCCGGCTGCGAATCTCCTCGCGGAAACGCGCAGGCCGGTGGCCGAGTTCGGCAAGGCGTGCGTACGTGCCGCCGGGGCCTGTGTCCTCTTCTGGCCGACTTAATGCCTGCATCCGTGGGACAGCGGCTCAATCGCAGCGGCGGCCTGGGCCCAGTAGGTGGCCTGTTCAGGTCGTTCCGTCTCTCTGCGCCAGGACGTCGTATCCGATGAATGTGAACATGCGCTCCCCCAGGGTCAGAGGCTGGGGTTCACCGGCGAAACGGTGCACCCCCACGCCGTAGCCCTCCTCCGGCTCGGAGAGCCACTGGCGCTCGAAACCGCGTGTCTCCAGCCAATTGCAGATGCGCGGTACGAGATCTGGTGGCTTGCGATGCCGGGTCCATACCAGGGTTCCGCCTGCCTTGCACAACTGGGCGCAGTGGGCGACGGTGCGATGGATGTCTTCGTCGTTGATGTTGCCGAAGACCCCGCATACCAGCACGAGATCTGCCGGGACCATGCCGCCATAGTGGCTGGTCAACGCGGCATCTCCGACCACGACTTCGACCCGTCCCACCCCGGCCAGCGCAGCGGCTTCCCGCGCCGCTGCCGCATTGCGCGAGTCGATTTCGACAAGCCGCGCGGTCACAGCTCCACGGCGCGGGTGCGTCGACAACGCGCCGAACAGATCACGGCCCTGACCGGCGCACACACTGATCACCCGGAGAGGACCTGTAGGGCACCCGTTGAGAGCTATTCGAATCCGCTCCTGCACAGCCCGCAATCGTCGTCCGAGGAAGGAATCCGGTAGGTCGTAGTCGTCGTGCCACACATGCCAGTCCATGCCCCGGAACCCTATGAGCGAGGAACTGGATGGAGCAGCCGGTTTTCCGGCCACAGCACCACGTCCGTCGCTTGGCCCACCTGGCCAAGGATGCGAGAGGAGCCGCTGTATGGCGTCTCATTCGAGACGGCAGCGACTCCTACCGTCTCACCCAGCCCCGGGCCAGGATCGAGCACACCGACACGGCCTGACCCCTGACGAGCCTGTCGTGAGGATTACAGGTCAGCGCGGAGGTCCTGACGTTGCATGGAATACATCGCCTGGGGAGCGTCCCACTCCACGAAACTGCTGATGAAGTGCATGCCTATGGCTTCAAGGAGTCGGCGTGAGCGGCTGTTGGCTTCCTGGGTGACCGCAATGACGGACGGATCGTCCGAGGGGGCATGGTCGAATGCCCAGCCGACTGCAGCCGTCACGGCCTCACGGGCATATCCCTGCCCCCAGTGTTCCGGCAGGAAGGAATAGGACACCTCCCGACGGCTGTCAAACCGGGACTTCGGATCGATCGACACAGAGCCGAGCAGGGTGGCCTCTTGGCGTGTGACCACGGCGAACAGGTTGGGACGACCCGCAAAATACTGTCGATAAGTGGCGAGTTGCTGTTCAGCGACCGGACCACCGAGGAAGCACCGGACGTCGGGATCGGTCCACAGTCGGGTGAACGCGAATACGTCGTCGGATTCGGCAGGGCGCAGCATCGACCTGGGGGTGCCGATGGTGGCAGGCCAGGAATCCGTGGCGGGCGATGAAGACATAGGAGTGATCATCGCATCAGGCGAGCAGGACAAGCTGACCTTTGGCGCTGTCGAAACTTGCCGACTTTTCTCTGCCTAATACTCCAGCTGTAGATCGCGATCTTCATGTCTGGGATGCGGCTTGTCGCCGGTAATGGCTGGTGAGGGATCGCTGCTGATGGAGTCGCCGCCAATGCGACCAGCCGAGCCGGTAGGCCGGTTGGAGACCGAGGTGAAAAAGCGGTGGCAGCCGCAGATCCGAGCGAAGGCCCGGCAGAAGGCGGCGACCACTGGTGGCATCGTCATCGACACCCGTGCCCGCATCGGCTACACCGCGCCGATCGGCTCCACCGATGAGGACCGCCTCCGGCACCTGACCGTCGCCCTGCCGCCGCAGTTCGCCGCCCGCCTCTTCGACGCCCAGGAGCAGGGCGCCACCGAGCAGCGTCTGCAGGAGATCGCCGCCGCAGCGCTCAAGGAGGTGTACTTCCAGGACAACGGCCGCCGAGCCGGCCAGCTGGAGGAAGTCCGCTTCACCGACATCGAGCACATCGAGTTCGACCTGTAGACGTTCCCGAACACCGCGAGCCCCGGACCACCCGGTCCGGGGCTCGCTTGCGTATCCGCGGGGGTCGGATGTTCTCCCAACGCCGCCCATACAGCGGCGGTTACGCCGTCCCGCGTCGGGGGCATGACCATCGCCGTGACCGCCCTGCTCGGCGGCATCGCCTGCGGCTCGGCCACCGGCGGCTGGGTCGTGGAGCACGCCTCGGCGGCGGTGGGTTACGCGGTGACGGCCGCAGTGGCGGCCGTCACGCTCATGATGTCCCTGACGGGGCCGGTATTGCGACGCGCCTGCCCTGCCGGGCTCCCCTTCCCGATCGCGGTTCCCCTTCCCGATCGCGACACGCGGATCGGCTCACGGTAGCCATTACGCACTCTCACAGCGGTATGACGCCGCTTTCCACGTAGTCGAGGGCGACCCACGCGGGTATGACCAGGGACAGCAGGTGCCACCAGGTCAGTGGGGACTTCCGGAGGACGAGCCGGGCCGATCCGATTCCGAGCATTCCGAGAATCGCCGAGAAGATCAGCAGCTCAATGATTTCGCGACCTTCCTGCCGCCACCGCTCGGCCGGTTCCTCGATGAAGCTCCAGCCAGAAAGGGTGGCAAAAAAAGCTGACCAGTAAAGAAAGAAGGCGCACACGATCATTGCCAGCGCCCACCGGGCGAAAAAACCTACCACGTTCTTCTGCCGCATAACCGATCCTCGACTGTCCGGCGGGACGGCCGGCGACTCAGCGAGGAGCCGACGGCCGTCACATCCTGGCGTTATCCCTGAACCTGATACTCCCACTTACCACCGCACTTCCATGAGCTGTAGATCTCGTTGAGGCACTTGGGATCGGTGAGCGGGTGGTCGAACATCAGGTAGTTACTCTGCGTACCGTCGGAGTAGTAGATCGTTCGGTACTGCTGGTGGTTGGGCATCCGGTCGTGCGTGCCCGACATACCGTATCCGCCGCTGCTGTAGGCCACCTGCGTCTGCTCGTACGAGATTCTCGCGAAGGGCGTGCAGTACGGGTGGCCGGCTTCATGCTCCACGGACGTGTAGGCGGTGCGTCCGGTGTTGTCGAGCGGGGTGATCACGATGTCCTCGGTGCTCGCGGTACGTGAGGAGTCGTAGATGTAGCTGGTGCCGACCTTCTTGTACCGCTTGGTGGTCGTGATCCCCTTGCTGGGATAGGTCTTTGCCCGGGTCCAGGCGTAGTAGGCGGAGGTCAGGCTCTTGTAATTGCCCACCCCATAGTCGTACTTACCGCGGTTGTTGCCGTTGTACCACCAGTCCTCCCCGTTGTCGCCGCTCTCGCAGTTGAGGTAGTAGCCGTCCTCCGGGGCATCGATCCACTGCCAGGGAATGTACGTCTCGTAGTTGAAACGGCTGGCCAGGATGGTGGGAATTCCAGCGGGCAGGACGTCTCCTTCCCGGGTCTGCTGGGAAGCGCTCGAAACGTCCGTGGACGCGGGTGTGACCCGGACGCCGTAGTGGACGTCCGTCACGGTGGCGTCGGTGATCTCCCCGACCACCGGCGGCTTGGCGTACATGTTGTACTCGGCGGTCTCACCCAGCTTCGCCGGGAGGTTGACGGCCGTCGATGCCACCGACATCGCCGGGATTCCGTCGCCCTCGACCGTGTACGACGTGACACCAGAGAGCGCGCCCCAGCTGAACCAGGTGCCTTCTGCCGTGGTCATCGCGGTCATCGGCGTACGGGCCGACGCAGGGTCCGGCAGGGTCGCCATGACCTTCGCCACGACCGTTTCTCCAGTCTCGGTGAGGGCGACGACGAGCAGCGACAGTGCGCTGGGCGCAGTGGCGGGGATGCGGGTGGTGGTCTGCTCACCGCGCCACAGCACCCGGTTCTCGTAGTCGTCGACGACCAGATAGGCGGTCGCGTCCGGGATCTGCTCCCAGCGCAGCTCCACCGCGTCGGCGGCCACAACGACAGGGGCGGACGTCACCGCGTGCACGGTGGTGGGCAAGGTGAGGCCAGTGGCGACGAACAGCGAGGCCAGTACGACAGCGATTCTCTGCCTCAGCCGTTTCTGGATGAGCGTCGACATGGACATGTATGTCCTCCGTGAATTGTGGGGCAGGGGTCAGACGGTGGTGCGGGACAACACGGCGCCGGTGCGGGCATCGATCTCGATGCGGTCGACGTCGTGGACCAGGGCTTCGGGGCGCCCGGTCAGACCCCGGTCGACGGTCACGATCCACCTGCTGGTCTGCCAGGTGTCGGCCACGGCGGTGGCGATGCCGCGGTCGTCGCCGACGGCTTCCCGGGCGGCTGCGACGGCCTCGGACTCACTCACCGCGAAGGCGGCCGTGGGCTCTTCACCGGCGTCGGCACCGCCGCCGGTGGCCGAGAAGTAGACGACAGCGCCGGTCCGCCGGTCGATCTCGACGGTGACCTCACGTGCACCAGCCTTTCCCGCATCCACCGGACGCCACCGCAGCAGCTGCAGCGCGTCGCCGGCGAGGTGGCTGATGGGCTCGTCTGCGACGATTTGCCAGTCGGTGGTGAAGCCGAGAAGGTTGGCCTCGGCGAACCGCTGGGCGGTCTCGCGTGCCTGGTCGGTGGAGAGAGCGACCTCGCCGCTGGTTGTCGGTGTGCCCATGGCGTCGAGGACTGTGCCGTCGGGCCGTGCCCGATAGAGCACTCCTTCGGCGGTGATCACGTCGGCGACCTCGGTCCCGTCCGGCCCCGTGCTGGTCGTCGTGGTGACCAGGGTGAGCTGTGCGAAGCCGGGGAAGGCCTCCGTGGCGAGGGGATCGCTGTCCAACGGCTCCCCGGCGCCGGCCGGCTTGAGCTTCACGCCCCCCGGGTTGGTGATACCGACTGCACAGCAGCCTCGGCTACCGCAGTCCCGCCGAATACGAGACCGCACTCGCAGCCTGACCACCACACCGATGGTGTCCGTCAAAGCGGAACAAGCTCACACACCGTTTCCTCGAGGGTGGCCTGACCAGGCGCGGCGAGGAGAGCGGGCGAACCGGCCCGCAATGCGGCCCATGGCCGCCGCGGATGCTTCCCGCCACCGGGCGGGATCTATGCTGTGACCTGCGGCCACCATCTCATCGTCAGTCCACACAGCTCACGATGATCAACGGTGGCCGCACTCGTCCACCCACCGGACCCGGCCAGCACCATCACGCTCTACGGGCGTTCGATGAGCAACTCCGCCAGTCGGTCGGCGAATTCGATGAGCCAGTCCAGCCGTGGTCCACTACGGGCGATACGAAAGCCGTGGCGGCGGCCCCAGAACGCAGCCTGGACGGCATGGAACTGGGACCACCGCTGGACGCGTTCACGGTCGAGTTCCGCGGCCTCGGCGAAGACGTCCAAGACGCGGTGGACAGCCTTGCCCAGGTCATCTGCTTCAAGGAGCGTCAGCGCGCGGGACTTCATCAGTGTGCCGCCGTCGTAGGCGGGATCTCCCACGTACCCCTTGGGGTCGACAGCCAGCCACGGCTCTCGGCCGGCACGCAGGATGTTCTTGGCATGTAGATCGCCATGGATGAGGGTGTCCGGCTGAGCCTGACCCAGCTCCCGAACGGTCGCCACGGCGGCATCCAGCACCTGACGCGGCAATGCATTTGGCAACTCCTCGGCGTCCTTGCACAACTGCTCCTCCCAGGCATCGGCCTGCGCACACAGCCGGGGCAGGCCGAGCGGTGCGGGGATGGCAAGGCGGCGATTGAGCCGCCCGGCGACCGTCACCACCTCGTCGCCGTCCTCGACCTCCGCCAGGGTCGACGGCTGAACCCGCTCCAGCAGCATCGCGAACCGCTCGTCGTCGCGCTCGTGCAGCAGGACGGCGCCGCACCCGCCCCACGCAACGAACGCATCCGGCTCATGGACGTTGCCGGGATGCGGAAACGACACCTTCAGCACGGCGCTCTCCTCAGCCCGCCGCCGTACCGGAACGATGACGCCGACGCCCCCGTGCATGACCTCGCCATCCGGCACGCACCCCCAGCGCCCCAGCAATTCCTCCACGATCCCGGGCAGCTCGGCGAGCCACGCGGCCCCGGCCTCCCCCTCGCGGTCGACGGTGCTCTGTGCGAACTCCTCTGGCATCGCGATCATCCCGGCACCCTACGCGCCAGCCCGCCACAGCCACCAAGCCCAAGCCTGCCGCTGCCGCCCGGCAGACCGCGCACTACGAAGATCGCGATCTACAGCTGGAGTACTAAGGATCGCGAAGTGCTGCCGAAACCCACCGGCATGCGATGTCCGTCGCCAACGACAAAGCCACCAGAGAACGTGTCCTGGTACCGGTCCAGTACAACTGGTTGATGGGCTGAGCCATAGTCAGTTTCCAGACCGAGCGTCACAGGGCCGCAGGGCCTGCTGGGATGACGGCATGACAACGCTGCCGCACCACGTCCTGCAAGCCCTTGAGCGGTTCAATACCGCTCACCCATGGGACCACAACGCCCACTACCACCGATGGATACTGAGACAGCTCCCGAAACACTTCGACCGGGGGCTCGACGTCGGCTCCGGTAGTGGCGACCTGGCCAGGCTCCTGGCCACACGCGCCAACGAGGTGCACGGAATCGACGCCGATCCGGTCATCGTCGGCCGGGCACGGGAGCTGACTCCTCCGGCCGCCCAGGTGACGTTCTCCGTCGCAGACGCGCTGACCGGGATCCCCGCCGGTTCCTACGACGTCATCACGTGCGTCGCCGCCATCCACCACCTGCCGTTCACCGATGCGCTCACCCACTTCCGTAGGCACCTGGCACCCGGAGGAACGCTGGTGGTCGTCGGACTGGCCCGCGCGCAGACCCTCGGTGACCACCTGCTCGGCGCCGCCGCCATCCCGCTGAACGCCGCCACGGGATGGTTCAAGAACAGGGGCCGGACGGCACCACGGCCGGTCTCGATGACCGCCCCGACCCGACCAGCGGACATGAGCTTCTCCCACATTGTCCGCGAGGCCCGCCACGTCCTGCCAGGTGCACGGCTGCGACGCCGTCTGTTCTGGCGCTACACGTTGGTATGGCAACAGCGCTGAGTGGTCCAGGCGCCAGGGCGCCTCGCGCACGAAAAAGTCCCCGAGGTCACGATGCTCGTCCTCGGTGGAAGCCTGTTGCTGCGCCACGTAGGTTCGAGGCAGACGTCGCATCGCAGAAGGGGCCCTGGCATGGGCGGAACGGTAACGGCGGTCAGCAGCAATGGCGAGCACTCGTTCAGCAAAACGAACCGGGACGGCATCAGGTTGCTCGCCGGGCTCGGTGTGGAGGGTGACGTGCACGCCGGGGTGACGGTCAAGCACCGTTCGCGGGTCGCGCAGGACCCCACACAGCCGAACATGCGCCAAGTCCACCTCATCCATGAGGAGCTCTTCGCCGAGGTCGGCCAGGAGGGATTCAAGGTATCCCCGGGCGAGCTCGGAGAGAACGTCACCACCCGAGGCATCGATCTGCTGGGTCTGCCCGCCGGCACGCTGCTGCACATAGGCGAGGAGGCGATGGTCGAGGTCACGGGCCTGCGCAACCCCTGCCTGCAGATCGACAACTTCCAGGACGGGCTGCTGAAGCAGGTCGTCGGCCGCGACCAGGCCGGCAACATCGTGCGCAAGGCGGGAATCATGGGCATCGTCCTGCGGGGCGGCGAGGTGCGGCCGGGCGACGCGATCCGAGCCCAGCTTCCGGCGGGGCCGCATCGGCCGCTGGACCGGGTCTGAGGCTCGGCGAAGTCGCCACACTCATGTCCGTGACGGACAACGTCCACGCCATCGTCTCCGGCCTGCCCGCCGGCGGCAGGCAGGCGGTGGCCGACACCCGGCCGCCTACCGGATAGCGACGGCGGGTGGTGAGATAGGCGGATGCCCACGCCCACGCCCGCCGTCCTCGATCGCCTCGCCCGTGAGCGCAACGCCTGGCTGTGCACCGTACGGCCGGACGGCTCTCCTCATGTGACGCCGGTGTGGTTCGTCTACCTGCACGACACATGGTGGATCGGTGCCGACGAAGGCGCGGTCAAGGTCCGCAACATCGAGAAGACGCCCCGGGTCTCCCTGGCCTTGGAGAGCGGCGACGCGCCGGTGGTGGCGGAGGGCGAAGCGGCAGTGCACCGCGACGCCTTCCCGGCGGAGGTCACGGCGGACTTTGCCGCCAAGTACGACTGGGACGTCACCGCCCCGCAACGACCGGGCCGCGGCCGGGTGCTGCTGGAGGTGCCGGTGCGCCGCTGGCTCCTGGCGGGCGTCGCCCAGTGACCTCCGGCCGGCGAACACAGCATGTCGGGTGGCTGCTTTCACCCATGCCCGACGCGACGGTGCAGGCGGTGGCCTGAGCTGCTGCTTCAACTGCCGTAAGCGGTCAGGACCTGCAGGGCCCGCAGCGTCTCGATGCCCCGGAAGGCCAGGGTGGAGGCGCTGCTCGGTGGCTGCCAGGTGATGGCCCAGCCGCCGTCCGGCTGTTGGTCGCGGCGGAGCCGCTCGAGGTGGCCTTCGATCAGGTCGTCGGCGAACAGCCGACGCCAACGGCTGTCCGGTGTGGGGGCGAGGTGCAGGGGGGTGATGCCGTAGCCCGGATCGTCGGGATCTGCCCGGTACAGCGAAAGCTTGGGCAGGCACTCGCCGACCCCGGACGCCAGGGCTTCGGCCCGGGCACGATCGGGGACGTGCTCGAGGAAGACCAGAGCCTCGGCCAGCGCGTGGGCGTCCTCGGGCAGGCCGGCTTCCAGCGCCGACCAGCACCATGCGGTGGCGGTGGTCAGCCAGGGATGCTCGACACCCAGCCGGTGCAGCCGGCCTGCCAGCCCGGCGGTCGGATTGAGCCCCGGCGTGTACGTCCACTCGCTCCAGTGCTCGGCCCTGGGGTACTGCTCGATGACCGGTGAGGCCAGGGCGACGGCCCCGTCCCGGGCGGCGACCGACTGCAGCCAGTCGCACGCCCGCTGGACCATCTGCTCGTCGGTGATGCCGGCGTCGGCCAGAGCCTGGAGGGCCATCTCGACGTCGATGGGAAGGCTCGCGGGGCAGAGTTTGTCGGGCTCCAAGCCGTGTGCGAACCCGCCGTCGGGGTTCTGATAGCCGCGCAACGCGTCCACCACGCCGGAGGGGTCGGCACCCTCGAAGAGGCAGGCGAACAGCCGCCGCTCCAGAAGGCGTCCCTCACGACGGATGAACTCACGGGCGGAGAAGAAGGCAGCGTCGGTCATGGCGCCATGTATAGCGCCTGGCACACGGATTCTGAGGCGAACGGCAGTCTCGTAGCGACGGACGAGGGCGGCCGCTCCCCCGATGGACCGGCCGCCCTCCCCTCACCCCGCGGCTACTCCGCTACCGGCAGCCGCGCCCCGTCCCGCAGGAACAGCGGGATCCGGTCCAGCGGGGCGTCGACCGTGACGGTCGTGCCGCCCCCGTACTCCTCGCCGGTCCAGGCGTCCGTCCACCGGGCGCCCGCCGGGAGGTACACCGTCCACTCCGTGGCGCCCGCCGTCAGTACCGGTGCCACCAGCAGATCCGGGCCGAAGAGGTACGCGTCGTCCACCGACCAGGCCGTCTCGTCCTCGGGGAACTCGAGGAACAACGGGCGCATCACCGGCAGGCCCTCCTCGTGGGCGGCGCGCATGACCTCCAGGACGTACGGCTTGAGGCGTTCGCGCAGGTGCAGGTACTTCTCGAGGATCGCGGCGTTCTCCTCGCCGTACGACCACACCTCGTTCGGGCCGCCCGTCATGTCCGGGCCGAGCGGCATGCCCGGGTCGCGGAAGCCGTGCAGGCGCATCAGCGGAGACAGGGCGCCGAACTGGAACCAGCGGACCATCACCTCCCGGTACGCCGGGTCGTCCGGGTCGCCGCCGTGGAAGCCGCCGATGTCGGTGTTCCACCACGGGATGCCCGACAGCGCGGTGTTGAGGCCCGCAGCGATCTGGCGGCGCAGGGTCGCGAAGTCCGTGCCGATGTCGCCGGACCACAGGGCGGCGCCGTAGCGCTGGCTGCCCGCCCAGGCCGAGCGGTTGAGGGTGACCGCCTCGGTCTCGCCCGCGGCGCGCATGCCCTCGTAGAAGGTACGGGCGTTCTCGCGCGGGTAGAGGTTGCCGACCTCCAGGCCGGGACCCGCGTAGTAACGCAGGTTCTCGGCGAAGTGCGGCTTGAGCTCCGGCTCGCAGGCGTCGAGCCAGAAGGCGCGGATCCCGTACGGCTCCAGGTAGTTGTCGCGTACCCGCGACCACACGAACTCGCGGGCCTCCGGGTTGGTGGCGTCGTAGAAGGCGACCTGGACGGTGGACGCGACCTCCTTGTCCGGCCAGTCGGCGTGCGCCATCGGGCTGTACTGCGTGCCGATGAAGTAGCGCTTCTGCTCCATGAGCTCGTGGTTCTCGCTGAGCGGAGACACCGACGGCCAGACGGACACGACCAGCTTGATGCCGAGCGTGTCGAGTTCTCGCATCATCGCGGCCGGGTCGGGCCACTCCGCCGGGTCGAACTTCCAGTCGCCCAGATGCGTCCAGTGGAAGAAGTCGCAGACGATCGCGGAGATCGGCAGGCCGCGCCGCTTGTATTCCCGCGCCACGGCGAGCAGTTCGTCCTGCGTGCGGTAGCGCAGCTTGCACTGCCAGAAGCCGGCGGCCCACTCCGGCAGCATCGGCGTCCGGCCCGTCGCCGCGCTGTAGCGGCGCTGGGCGTCGGCCGGGGCGCCCGCGGTGATCCAGTAGTCGATCTGGCGGGCGGAGTCGGCGACCCAGCGCGTGCCGTTGTCGGCCAGCTCGACGCGGCCGATCGCGGGGCTGTTCCACAGCAGCGTGTAGCCGCGGCTGGAGGTGAGCACCGGGATGGTGACCTCGGCGTTGCGCTGCACCAGGTCCTGGACGGTGCCCTTCTGGTCGAACCGCCCGTGCTGGTGCTGCCCGAGGCCGTACAGCTTCTCGCCCTCGTACGCGCTGAAGCGCTGCTCGAGGCGGTGGTGGCCGTTGCCGGTCGGGGTGTAGAGGCGCGCGCCGGGCCACCAGAAGTGGGCGCGCTCCTCGGCGAGCAGTTCGGTGCCGTCGTCGGTACGGACGAAGCGGATCTGCCCCTCGGCGCTGATGTGCGCGGTGATCGCGCCGACGGTCAACTGCCCCTCGTCGTCGCCGATCTTGACCGTCACCGCCTGGGCGGGCTCAGGGTCGTCCATGAGTGCGCCGGGCAGCCCTTCGAGGACGGGGCCGCCGAGCCGGGCCCGGACGCGGATCGCGCCCGGGCCCCAGGGCTCGATGCGTACGGTCTCCTGGCGGCCGCTCCACTCCAGCGCACCGTCACGCTCGCGGAACGTGCCGATGGTGGGGGACGACTGCGCCAGGCTGGGGGAGCCTTCTCCAGGCTGGGGCACGGCAGGCTGGTTCACGCGGGTGCTCCTGAGGGAGTGGTGTGACGGCTGGTGTGATGTGACGGCTCGTGCGATGTGACGGTTGGTGTGGTGACAGGCCGGCCTGGCGGGAGCCATGCCGGGGAGTGGCGGGGCGGCGGGGACAAGGCGCTCGGGCCCTCGCTGATAGGGCGCAGGTCGCTTGTTCGGGCGCCGGGCTCCGGGCCCGAGGCTCGCCGGGGGGCCCGAGGCTCGCCGGGTGCCCCGAGGTACTGCGGGGGCCGTTCCGGGGTTCTGCCCGTGCTCCGGGGAAGGCTGGGCCCCGAGGCTCAGCCAGTAGCCGGGGCCGGGCCCGAGCTGGCCCGTACGGTCAGTTCCGGCGGGAGCAGCACGACCTCGTCCGTGCCCTGTCCCTCGAGCTTGGCGACCAGGAGTTCCACGGCGCGCCGCCCCATCTCCTGCGCGGGGATGGCGACCGAGGTGAGGCGCACCGACGCCTGCATGGCGAGCTGGTCCGGGCAGATCGCGACCACCGACACGTCCTCGGGAACGGCGCGGCCGCTCTGGCGCAGCAGCGCGAGCAGCGGCTCGACCGCGGACTCGTTCTGCACGACGAACCCGGTGGTGGACGGACGCTCGTCGAAGATCCGGGCCAGGGTCACCGACATCGCGTCGTAGCCGCCCTCGCAGGGCCGGTGCAGCAGCCGTACGCCCAGCTCCCGGGAGCGGCTGCGCAGCCCGTCGAGGGTCCGCTCGGCGAATCCGGTGTGCCGCTCGTACACTCCGGGCGCCTCACCGATGACAGCGATATCGCGGTGGCCGAGCTTGGCCAGATGCTCGAGGCACAAGGCACCCGTCGCCCCGAAATCGAGGTCGACGCAGGTGAGCCCGGTCGTGTCGGCGGGCAGGCCGATGAGCACGGACGGCCGGTCCGTGCCGCGCAGCAACGGCAGCCGCTCGTCGTCGAGCTCGACGTCCATGGGGATCATCGCGTCCGCGAGCCCGCTGCCGGTGACCCGCCGTACGGCGTCGGGCCCCTCCTCGCCGGTCAGCAGCAGTACGTCGTACCCGTGCGCACGGGCCGTTGTGGCGACGGCGATGGCGATCTCCATCATCACCGGCATATACATGTCGGTACGCAGCGGAATCATCAGCGCAATGATGTTCGAGCGGCTGCTTGCCAGGGCCCGGGCCCCCGCGTTGGGGTGGTAGCCGAGCTCCTGGATGCTCCGCTCGACGCGCTGCCGCGTGCCGGCGGAGATGGACCGCTTGCCGCTGAGGACATAGCTCACCGTGCTCGCCGACACTCCGGCGTGCTGGGCGACCTCGGCGAGGGTGACCATCCAGCTCTCCAAGCGTTGGTTTGAAGCGCTTCGACAACGGGCGCTGCGGACAGGACTGCGGGATGAGGGTGATCCGACAGTAGCCCGACGGCCAGGGGGTGTCCATAGGTTGTCGAAGCGCTTCGACTAGGAGTTTGAACCCCGTAACCGAGTCCGACATGCGGGCCCACACCATCTGATCGTCCGGGTCTCCGACACCACCAAGGCGATGTTGAACCTCGACGACTTCGCGCAGGCCCTGGCCCGCCGGAAAGCTGCTCGGCAAGGACAAGTATCTCTCCGGTGTCGAGGCCGGCACGGAGGTGTTCAAGGCGGCCGGGCGGCTGGACACGAAGGCGTACTCGGCGGACGTCGGCTGACCGCCGCGGGGCCCCGCGCGAGGCGCCCCGTTCCCCCGAACGGTGCGCGAGGGCTGGTGGGGGCCCGGCATATCGGGTACATACGAACGAGTAGCACTGGTCGGTAACCGACCGGACAATCGATCTCAATCGACCCCACTGCGCGGCGAGGTGAGCCTCATGTCCGCACCAACCAAGAAGCCGACCGTCACCACGAAGCCGACCGTCACCGAACGCGAAGCCCGTCAGGTGGCCGAGGCGGCGCGTGAGCAGGACTGGCGCAAGCCCAGCTTCGCCAAGGAACTCTTCCTCGGCCGCTTTCGGCTGGATCTCATCCACCCCCATCCGACGCCCCCCGACGAGGACGCCCAGCGCGGTGAGGAGTTCCTGGCCAAGCTGCGCGACTTCTGCGAGACGAAGATCGACTCCGCCCGTATCGAGCGGGAGTCCCAGATCCCCGACGAGGTGATCCAGGGGCTCAAGGAGCTCGGCGCGCTCGGCATGAAGATCGACACCAAGTACGGCGGCCTCGGCCTCACTCAGGTGTACTACAACAAGGCGCTCGCCCTGGCCGGCTCCGCGAGCCCGGCGATCGGCGCGCTGCTGTCCGCGCATCAGTCGATCGGCGTACCGCAGCCGCTGAAGCTGTTCGGCACCCAGGAGCAGAAGGACACCTTCCTGCCGCGGTGCGCCCGCACGGACATCTCGGCCTTCCTGCTGACGGAACCCGACGTCGGCTCGGACCCCGCACGCCTGGCCACCACCGCGGTGCCCGACGGCGACGACTACGTCCTGGACGGCGTGAAGCTGTGGACGACCAACGGCGTCGTCGCCGACCTGCTGGTCGTCATGGCGCGCGTACCGAAGTCCGAGGGCCACAAGGGAGGCATCACGGCTTTCGTCGTGGAGGCCGGATCCGAGGGCATCACGGTCGAGAACCGCAACGCGTTCATGGGCCTGCGCGGCATCGAGAACGGCGTCACCCGCTTCCATCAGGTCCGGGTTCCCGCGGCCAACCGCATCGGCCCCGAGGGCGCCGGACTGAAGATCGCGCTCACCACACTGAACACCGGGCGCCTCTCCCTGCCCGCCATGTGTGCGGGCGCCGGCAAGTGGTGCCTGAAGATAGCCCGCGAGTGGTCGGCCGCCCGCGAGCAGTGGGGCAAGCCCATCGCCCACCACGAGGCCGTCGGCTCGAAGATCTCCTTCATCGCGGCGACGACCTTCGCCCTGGAGGCCGTACTGGACCTGTCGAGCCAGATGGCCGACGAAAACCGCAACGACATCCGCATCGAAGCGGCACTGGCCAAGCTCTACGGTTCCGAGATGGCCTGGCTGATGGCCGACGAGCTCGTCCAGATCCGCGGCGGCCGCGGCTTCGAGACGGCCGCGTCCCTCGCGGCCCGCGGCGAGCGGGCAGTCCCTGCCGAGCAGATCCTCCGAGACCTGCGCATCAACCGCATCTTCGAGGGCTCCACGGAGATCATGCACCTGCTGATCGCCCGTGAGGCGGTCGACGCCCACCTGTCGGTCGCCGGGGATCTGATCGACCCCGAGAAGTCCCTCTCCGACAAGGCGAAGGCGGGCGCGAAGGCCGGCGGATTCTACGCACGCTGGCTGCCGAAACTCGTCGCCGGACCGGGCCAGCTCCCGCGCGCATACGCGGACTTCCACCCGGCGGGCCACGTGGACCTCTCGACGCATCTGCGCTACGTCGAGCGGTCGGCCCGCAAGCTCGCCCGCTCCACGTTCTACGCCATGTCCCGCTGGCAGGGCCGCATGGAGACCAAGCAGGGCTTCCTCAGCCGGATCGTCGACATCGGCGCCGAGCTGTTCGCGATGAGCGCGGCCTGCGTACGGGCGGAGATGCTGCGGAACACCGAGGGGTACGGCCGCGAGGCCTACCAGCTCGCCGACGCCTTCTGCCGCCAGTCCCGCATCCGCGTCGACGAACTGTTCGCGCGCCTGTGGACCAACACCGACGACCTGGACCGCAAGGTGGTCAAGGGCGTCATGAGCGGCATGTACACCTGGCTGGAGTCCGGCATCGTCGACCCCTCGGGCGAGGGCCCGTGGATCGCGGACGCCACGCCTGGGCCGGCACGACGGGAGAACGTGCACCGGCCGATCCGCTGACGGGCTCCCCGTCACCGGGCCGTCGGCGTCCCGTTCAGGGCCCGGTGGGCGAGGCGGTGCGCAACGCTCCCGCCTCGCCCGGCGGCCACCTCATGCACCGGCTCAAGGACGGGCACGGGATCGAGCTCGGCCGGGACAACTTCCCACGCCAGCCCAACCGCACCCGTCTGCGTCCGTTGTTCCCGGCCTCACTGTTCCCCGAGCGACCTTCGTACGACGTGATGTCGGGCCGTACACGGTCCTGGCGCGACGAACGGCGCTCGGGGAGCGCACAACCGTTCCCACGGCCGGTCCCACGGGACCGGTGGCGCTTCCGGCGGAACGACCGGGACATCAGGCGGAATGACCGGGACGTTGATCCGCCCGTCCCCGCCCCGGCACGAGCGGAACGACAGGCGCCCTGTCCCACCCCAGGGCCCTTGCGGACACAATGGGGGCATGAGCGACAGCCCAGCCCCCCTTGCCGACCCGCATCTCGTCTTCGACCCCGTCGTCGCAGACGGCCCCCGGGACATCGTCATCCTCGGCTCCACGGGTTCGATCGGCACCCAGGCCATCGACCTCGTGCTGCGCAATCCCGACCGCTTCCGGGTCACCGGACTCTCCGCCGCAGGCGGACGGGTCGGGCTGCTGGCCGAGCAGGCCAGGCAGCTGCGGGTGCGCACGGTCGCGGTCGCGCGCGAGGACGTCGTCCCCGCGCTGTGGGAGGCCCTGAGCGCCCAGTACGGGGCAGGGGAGCCGCTCCCGGAGATCCTGGCCGGACCCGACGCGGCCACCCAGCTCGCCGCGTCCGACTGCCACACCGTGCTGAACGGGATCACCGGATCCATCGGGCTGGCCCCGACCCTCGCCGCTCTCGAAGCCGGCCGCACCCTCGCGCTCGCCAACAAGGAGTCGCTGATCGTCGGCGGCCCGCTGGTCAAAGCGCTCGCCAAGCCGGGGCAGATCATCCCCGTCGACTCCGAGCACGCCGCGCTCTTCCAGGCGCTGGCGGCCGGCACGCGCGCGGACGTGCGCAAGCTCGTCGTGACCGCGTCGGGCGGCCCCTTCCGGGGGCGTACGAAGGCGGAGCTCGCGAAGGTCACGCCTGAGGATGCCCTGGCGCACCCCACCTGGGCCATGGGCCCGGTGATCACCATCAACTCCTCGACCCTGGTCAACAAGGGGCTCGAGGTCATCGAGGCGCACCTGCTGTACGACATTCCCTTTGATCGCATTGAGGTGGTCGTGCACCCGCAGTCGTATGTCCACTCGATGGTGGAGTTCACGGACGGATCGACGCTGGCCCAGGCCACCCCGCCCGACATGCGCGGGCCCATCGCGATCGGGCTCGGCTGGCCCGAGCGGGTGCCGGACGCCGCACCGGCGTTCGACTGGACGAAGGCGTCGAGCTGGGAGTTCTTCCCCCTGGACGAGGAGGCGTTCCCCGCGGTGGGGCTCGCCCGGCATGTCGGCGAGCTCGCGGGCACGGCTCCGGCGGTGTTCAATGCGGCAAACGAGGAGTGCGTGGACGCGTTCCTGAACGGCGCCCTGCCGTATCTCGGGATCATGGAGACCGTCACGCAGGTGGTCGCCGAGCACGCCACGCCGCGTACGGGAACTTCGCTCACCGTCGCGGACGTCCTCGATGCGGAGACCTGGGCGCGCGCCCGGGCCCGTGAACTGACGGCGAAGGCTACCCAAGCGACACGGACGACCGCGGAGGCTCGTGCATGACGACCCTGATGATGATCCTCGGCATAGTCGTCTTCGCGATCGGGCTGCTGATCTCGATCGCCTGGCACGAGCTGGGACATCTGTCGACCGCGAAGCTCTTCGGGATCCGTGTGCCGCAGTACATGGTGGGCTTCGGCCCGACCATCTGGTCCCGCAAGAAGGGCGAGACCGAGTACGGCATCAAGGCCATCCCGCTCGGCGGCTACATCCGCATGATCGGGATGTTCCCGCCCGGCAAGGACGGCCGCCTCGAGGCACGCTCGACCTCGCCCTGGCGCGGCATGATCGAGGACGCCAGGTCGGCGGCGTTCGAGGAGCTCAGGCCCGGCGACGAGACCCGCCTCTTCTACTCGCGCAAGCCGTGGAAGAGGGTCATCGTCATGTTCGCGGGCCCCTTCATGAACCTCGTCCTGGCCGTGGCGATCTTCCTCGGCGTGATGATGACCTTCGGCGTCCAGACCCAGACCACCACGGTCGGCAAGGTCTCCGACTGCGTCATCGAGCAGAGCGAGAACCGCACGACCTGTGAGAAGGGCGACAAGGCGGCGCCCGCGAAGGCGGCGGGCCTCAAGGCGGGCGACAAGATCGTCGCCTTCGACGGCAGGCCCGTGGAGGACTGGTCCGCGCTGCAGGCCGACATCCGCGCCAACCCCGGCAAGGACGTCACCATCACCGTCGAGCGCGACGGCAAGCGGCAGGACCTCGAGACGCACCTGATCAAGAACCAGGTCAGCAAGACCGACGGCGAGGGAGGCTACGTCGAGGGCAAGTACGTCTACGCCGGTTTCCTCGGCTTCACGCCCGCGTCCGGCATCGTCCAGCAGTCCTTCGGCCAGTCCGTGGACCGCATGGGCGACATGATGGAGAACGGCGTCGAGTCGCTGATCTCGCTGCCCTCCAAGATCCCCGCCCTGTGGGACGCGGCGTTCGGCGACGGCCCGCGGGAGCCGGACTCCCCGATGGGGGTCGTCGGCGCGGCACGGGTCGGCGGCGAGGTGTTCACGCTGGACATCCCGCCGGAGAACCAGATCGCGATGATGCTGTTCCTCGTCGCGGGGTTCAACCTGTCGTTGTTCCTGTTCAACATGCTGCCGCTGCTGCCGCTCGACGGCGGTCACATCGCGGGCGCCCTGTGGGAGTCCCTGCGCCGCAACACGGCGAAGCTGCTGCGGCGGCCCGACCCGGGCCCGTTCGACGTCGCAAAGCTGATGCCCGTCGCGTATGTGGTGGCCGGGATCTTCGTCTGCTTCACGATCCTCGTACTGATCGCGGACGTCGTTAACCCGGTCAGAATCTCCTGATCACGGGGCATTCACGGCGGCCGGGCAGGCTCTCTGCCCGGCCGCCTGCCGTTGGGGGGGACATAAGGACGTGATGTGCTCCGGCCTGAGGGTGTGCCGTAACCTCGAAGGCCCGGAGCCCGCCGATGACGGGACCTTGATCCATACCTTGGGGTTGCACAGCAGATGACTGCGATTTCTCTCGGCATGCCGTCCGTTCCGACCAAGCTCGCCGAGCGCCGGAAGAGCCGGCAGATCCAGGTGGGGTCGGTGGCCGTGGGTGGGGACGCGCCCGTGTCGGTGCAGTCGATGACGACGACGCGGACCTCGGACATCGGTGCGACGCTGCAGCAGATCGCGGAGCTGACGGCGTCGGGCTGCCAGATCGTGCGGGTCGCGTGTCCCACGCAGGACGACGCCGATGCGCTCGCCACCATCGCGCGCAAGTCTCAGATCCCGGTCATCGCGGACATCCACTTCCAGCCGAAGTACGTCTTCGCGGCGATCGAGGCTGGCTGCGCGGCCGTACGCGTCAACCCCGGCAACATCAAGCAGTTCGATGACAAGGTCAAGGAGATCGCCAGGGCGGCCAAGGACGCGGGTACGCCGATCCGTATCGGCGTGAACGCCGGCTCCCTCGACAGGCGGCTGCTGCAGAAGTACGGCAAGGCCACCCCTGAGGCCCTCGTCGAGTCCGCGCTGTGGGAGGCGTCCCTCTTCGAGGAGCACGACTTCCGGGACATCAAGATCTCGGTGAAGCACAACGACCCGGTCGTGATGATCGAGGCGTACCGGCAGCTCGCCGCGCAGTGCGACTACCCGCTGCACCTGGGTGTGACGGAGGCCGGTCCGGCGTTCCAGGGCACGATCAAGTCGGCCGTGGCCTTCGGTGCGCTGCTGTCGCATGGCATCGGCGACACCATCCGCGTCTCGCTGTCGGCTCCTCCCGTGGAGGAGGTCAAGGTCGGTATCCAGATCCTGGAGTCGCTGAACCTGCGCCAGCGCGGCCTGGAGATCGTCTCCTGCCCGTCCTGCGGCCGCGCCCAGGTCGACGTCTACACGCTCGCCGAGGAGGTCACCGCAGGCCTGACCGGCATGGAGGTTCCGCTGC
Source organism: Streptomyces himalayensis subsp. himalayensis (assembly GCF_013778455.1). Lineage (GTDB taxonomy): Bacteria > Actinomycetota > Actinomycetes > Streptomycetales > Streptomycetaceae > Streptomyces > Streptomyces himalayensis. The sequence continues at coordinate 751,807 of NZ_JACEHE010000001.1, forward strand.
GCGTGGCCGTCATGGGGTGCGTCGTCAACGGTCCCGGTGAGGCCCGTGAGGCCGACCTCGGCGTCGCCTCCGGCAACGGCAAGGGTCAGATCTTCGTGAAGGGCGAGGTCATCAAGACGGTGCCCGAGTCGAAGATCGTGGAGACCCTCATCGAGGAGGCCATGAAGCTGGCCGAGCAGATGGAGAAGGACGGGGTCATGTCGGGCGAGCCCGAGGTCTCGGTCGCCGGCTGATCTCCGGCATTCCCGCAGGTCCCACCGCTCTCCCGCGTTCTCGCACGCCCCACCGCCGTCTCCGGTGGTGGGGCGTCTCCATGGGCCTTTCCCATGGGGCGGCGCCACACAACCTCGCCAGGTACAGTGCGGAAATCAGCAGACCGTATGGTGAGGCCCTCGAATTTTGTTGACGCAGACCACCACGCGGGTCCTCGAACCGAGCGACCTCGACGCCGCGCTGGCCGTGCTCGACCGCGAGCCGGTCGCCAACGCGTTCGTGGCGTCGCGGGTGTACACCGCGGGCCTGGACCCGTGGCGGCTCGGCGGCGAGATGTGGGGCTGGTACGCGGACGGCATGCTGCAGTCCCTGTGCTACGCGGGCGCCAATCTGGTGCCGATCTGCGCCACCCCCCAGGCCGTACGCGCCTTCGCCGACCGTGCCCGCCGGGCCGGCCGCCGCTGCTCCTCGATCGTCGGCCCCGCAGGACCCACCGCCCAGCTGTGGCGGCTGCTCGAACCCAGCTGGGGCCCGGCCCGCGAGGTCCGCGCCCACCAGCCGCTGATGGTCACCGACCGGCTCCCCGGGAACATCGCGCCCGATCCCCACGTCCGCCGCATCCGCAAGGACGAGATGGAGACGATCATGCCGGCGTGCGTGGCGATGTTCACCGAGGAGGTCGGCATCTCCCCGCTCGCGGGCGACGGCGGACTGCTCTACCAGGCACGGATCGCGGAACTCGTCGGATCCGGGCGCTCGTTCGCCCGCCTCGACGAGTACGGCAAGGTCGTCTTCAAGGCGGAGATCGGTGCCGCGACACCGGGGGCCTGCCAGATCCAGGGCGTCTGGGTGGCGCCCGAGTACCGGGGGCAAGGTCTCGCGGCGCCTGGCATGGCGGCGGTCCTGCGCTACGCGCTCACGGATGTCGCGCCGGTCGCCAGCCTCTACGTCAACGACTTCAACACGGCGGCACGTGCCGCATATCGGAGGGTCGGCTTCCAGGAGGTCGGCGCCTTCATGAGCGTGCTGTTCTGATCCTCTGGCCCCGGGGGCCCAGGGCTGTGACCCCGAGGTAGTCTCGCCGACATGCTGCGCATTCCCGGGCCCGGCTCCCGTACCCCCGACGACGTCGTGATCGGCCCGCTGGATCTGGCCGCGCGGGTGGACGAAGCGCTGGCCGTGCAGGCGGCGGCCTTCGGGCTCAGCGCCGACGAGGTCACGGTGCGCCGGCAGATCGTGCTCCGGCACATCGCCTACCCCGGGGCACGCGCGCTCGGCGCCTTCACGCGCGACGACCGGCTCGTCGGATTCGTCTACGGCATGCCGAACGACCGCACCCACTGGTGGTCCACCGTCGTCCAGCCGTATCTGCGCGCCAGGGGCCACGACGACTGGCTCGACGACTCCTTCGTCATCACCGAGCTGCACGTCCTGCCCGCGTACCAGAACCGCGGCATCGGCCGTGCGCTGATCACGCGGATCACCGACGAGGCCGACCAGCCCCGCTCCATCCTCTCGGCGATCGACGTCGACAGCCCGGCCCGCGGCCTGTACTTCTCGCTCGGATACGAGGACCTGGCCAGGCAGGTCCTCTTCCCCAGCGCACCGAAACCGTACGCGGTGATGGGGGCGCCTCTCCCACTGAGGCGGTAACGGATTTCCACCGGCACCGACCGCAGGGCTAACCTCCTAGCCATCACCCTTACGTAGCAGGAGTTAAGAATCATGGCCCAGGTCCAGCGCATGTCCCGGTTGATGGTCAAGACACTGCGCGACGACCCGGCGGACGCCGAGACGCTCAGCCACAAGCTGCTGGTCCGCGCCGGGTACGTGCGCCGCAACTCGGCGGGCATCTGGACCTGGCTCCCGCTCGGTAAGAAGGTCCTGGACAACATCTCGCGCGTCGTGCGCGAGGAGATGGACGCGATCGGCGCCCAGGAGGTCCTGCTCCCCGCTCTGCTGCCCAAGGAGCCGTACGAGGCGTCGGCCCGCTGGGAGGAGTACGGCGACCTGCTGTTCCGGCTGAAGGACCGCAAGGGCGGTGAGTACCTGCTCGGGCCGACCCACGAGGAGATCTTCACGCTCGTCGTGAAGGACCAGGTGGCGTCGTACAAGGACCTGCCGGTGATGCTGTACCAGATCCAGACGAAGTACCGCGACGAGGCCCGTCCGCGGTCGGGCATCCTGCGCGGCCGCGAGTTCCAGATGAAGGACTCGTACTCCTTCGACACCACGGACGAGGGTCTGGCGGAGTCGTACCGCCTGCACCGCGAGGCCTACCAGCGCATCTTCGAGCGTCTGGGCCTGGACTACCGCATCGTGTCCGCGGTCTCCGGCGCCATGGGCGGCTCGGCGTCGGAGGAGTTCCTGGCCCCGGCGGCCGCGGGCGAGGACACCTTCGTGGACTGCCCGGCCTGCGACTACGCGGCGAACACGGAGGCCGTGACCTTCGCGCTCACGCCGGTCGAGGGCGGCGAGCACCCGGCGATCGAGGAGCTGGACACCCCCGACACCCCGACCATCGAGACGCTCGCCGAGCACCTGGGTGTCCCGGCATCCGCGACCCTCAAGAACCTGCTGGTCAAGGTGGACGGCGAGATCGTGGCGGTCGGCGTGCCCGGTGACCGCGAAGTCGACCTCGGCAAGCTCGGCGAGCACCTGGCCCCGGCGGTCGTCGAGCTGGTCACGGCGGAGGACTTCGAGGGCCGCGACGACCTCGTACGCGGCTACGTCGGCCCGCAGGGCCTCGGCAAGGTCCGCTACATCGCCGACCCCCGCGTCGCCCCCGGCACGTCGTGGATCACCGGTGCCAACAAGCAGGACAAGCACGCGAAGAACGTCGTCTGCGGCCGCGACTTCGAGGTGGACGACTACCTGGACGTGGTCGTCGTCGAGGAGGGCGACCCCTGCCCGAAGTGCGGCACCGGCCTGAAGCTGGACCGCGCGATCGAGATCGGCCATATCTTCCAGCTCGGCCGCAAGTACGCGGACACCTTCCAGCTCGACGTGCTCGGCCAGAACGGCAAGCCGGTCCGCGTCACCATGGGCTCGTACGGCATCGGCGTCTCCCGTGCCGTGGCGGCGCTCGCCGAGCAGACCGCGGACGATCAGGGCCTGTGCTGGTCGCGCGAGGTCGCGCCCGCCGACGTCCATGTGGTGGCCGCGGGCAAGGCGCTCCAGACGGAGCTGGCTCTCGACGTCTCCGAGAAGCTGGGCGCCGCGGGCGTCCGCGTGCTGGTGGACGACCGGGCCGGCGTCTCGCCCGGCGTGAAGTTCACCGACGCGGAGCTCATCGGCGTACCGCACATCCTGGTGGCCGGACGGCGCTCGGCCGAGGGCGTCCTAGAGCTCAAGGACCGGCGTACGGGTGAGCGCGAGGAGATGACCGTCGAAGAGGCGATCGCCCGGCTGACGGCGTAGCCGTCCTGCCGCCCTCCCGGGATGAGCGGATGAGCGGATGAGCCACAGCGTGTTCATCCCGGGGGCCGGCGCGGCGCACGGCGTCCTCGGGTAAATCCGGTCGCGCCAAGGTGGCCTGGCACTGCAGAATCCGGGCTGTGGACCGCCTGGTGGAGATCACGGATCGTTTGACCGACGTCAGCGGCGTTGTCGGGGTGTGTCTGGGAGGCAGCCGGGCGAGGGGCGCGCATCGTCCTGACTCGGACTACGACCTGGGCCTGTACTACCGGCCGCCGCTGGACACCGATGCCCTGCGCGTGATCGCGGCCGAGCTGACCGGCGAGTCGGTCGACGTGACCGAGCCGGGCGGCTGGGGACCGTGGGTGGACGGCGGGGCTTGGCTGACCGTCGACGGCCACCACGTCGACTGGATCTACCGCGATCTGGACCGGGTGCACCGGATCTGGCAGCAGTGCCAGGCCGGGCAGTTCGAGATAGGCGTCCAGCCCGGCCATCCGTTGGGCGTGTATTCCCACGCCTACGTCGGTGAGGTGGCCCTGGGACGCATCCTCGCCGATCCCAGCGGTGAGCTGGAGGCCCTGCACCGGCAGACGCGCAGCTATCCGCAGCCCCTGCGCGAAGCGCTCATCGCCAACGCGCGATGGGAGGCGCCGTTCATCCTGGCCGGCGCCCGCAAGGGTGCGGCTCGCGGCGACGCCTTCTATGTCGCCGGCTGCCTGTTCCGTGCGGTCGGGGTCCTCGTGCAGGCCCTCCATGCTCACGACAGGTGTTGGGTGCTCAACGAGAAGGGGGCGGTGCAGGCCGCGGGACAACTCGCCGTCGCCCCGGCTGGGTTCGCCCAGCGGGCCCATGCACTGTTCTCCGCGCTCGGCACCACGCCGGACACGCTCGCCGCCGCGCTCGACGACGCCGACAAGCTGGCCACCGAGGTATGCGCACGGCTCGCGGCCGGTCATCGCTGAGCCGTGTGGGACACCAGTCGGCGCCGGGGCTGTGTCATGGCGGCTAGAGCCAGCCCGCGAACTCCAGCAGCAGCTCCGAGTCCTGCACGCGGCCGACGCGCCGGGCCCGTACGCCCGACTCCACCGCGCGGAAGAGCGTCCAGCCGCGCAGCCGCTCCATGTCCACGTCCAGCGAGTCGGCCAGGCGCTTTACGCGGCGGCGGGTCGTCGCCGCGCCCGACGGTGACGCGATGAGGTCCTCGACCCGGTCCCGCACAAGCCGCGCCAGATCGAAGGCGCACTCGCCCACCACCGGATCCGGTCCGACGGCGAGCCACGGCATGCGGTCGCCCGCCAGTACCTTGCTCTGCCGGAACGTCCCGTGCAGCAGCTTGTGTTCGGGCGCCGTTGCCAGCAGATCGTCGCGCGCCGCCAGGGCCGCGTCGACCAGGGGCGCCACGTCGGGATCGGCGTCCGCGCCGGCCCGCATCGCCACGGCCTGCCGACCGGTCCGCTCGGCCACCGTCTCGAAGCGGTGACCCGGGGGCGGCTCCACCCACAGCCGCCGCAACGTCCCTGCGGCCTCCAGCAGCGACTTCGCCTCGGGCAGGGACCGCAGCGACACATCGGGGTGCAGCCGCTCCAGCAGCAGCACCCCGTCACCGCCGCTGCCCCCGCCGTTCTCCCCGCCGCCGGTCCCCACGCCCTCGCCCGGCGCGTCCAGCAACTGCACGGCGCCCCGCCCGCCCCAGCAGGCCAGCGCGGCGCGCTCACTCCCGGGCCGCGCACGCCGCGGCGCCAGCTTGAGTACGGCGGGCAGGCCGTCCGGCAGACGCACCAGGACGACGAGGCTGCTGCGCCCACCGGGCACGAGCACCCGCTCGACGGTCAACTTCCGCCGGGACACGGCCGCCTCGGCCAGCTCCGGCAGCTTCTCCAGCCAGGCGCGGGCTCCGTCGTCCCCGTCGTGCAGCGTCTCGCCGAGTGCTCTCACGAGGCGCTGGGGCGGTTCGAAAGCCATGCGCGGATGATTCCTTCCCAGTCGGGCCGTTCGGGCCGGTACGTCTGCGGTGACGTGGCGCTTCTGCGGTTGTGCCGCCGTACGCGTACGGCGCGTCGGACGCACTCGGCCGGCGACGCCTTACGGGCTCGGCGTCGCCGAAGCGGAAGGCGTACCGGACCGCTCGGCGAGACCAGGGAAGGCTACGCTGCCGCCCCGCCACCGCACCGCCCGCACCGCCGCTTCCCGCAGTGCGTCCGCGGCCATCCGCCGCCGACTGCCCTCGGCTGCCCGTACGAGATCGGAATACACCCCGGCGACCCGATCCTCCAGTTCGGCCGCGAGCCGCGCGGCCGCCGCCGCGTCCCGCACCGCGAAGGGCAGCGCGTAGGCCGCGGCCGCGGGCTCCGGTTCTCCGCCCAAGTCCCGTACAGTGCGGGCGAGTTCGTCGCGTCGGGCGCGATGGGCGTCGTACGCCGCCCGGGCCTCGTCCTGTCGGCCCTCGCCGATTCTGCCGCCGACGACCCCGTAGGCGTACACGGCGGCATGCTCCGCGCCGAGCGCCGCCTGCACGGCCTTCAGCACGGCGCTGTCGCCGTCACTCTTCGACTTCCGGCCCTCGCCGTCGTCGGACCCGCTCATCAGTCACCCTCCGTCAGCAGATACGCGTGCGCGGCACCCGCCGCCGCGACAGAGGCGAGCAGCCGGGCCAGCTCGCCGGGCACTTCGAGCAGTGCTGCGCCGCGCCGGTCCGCCAGGGAACGCTCGGCGGAGGCGAGAAAGGCAAGCGCGCCCTTCTTGTCCGATGGCACGTCGAACCCACCACTCCCACCGGCCGAAGCAGAGGCAGAACCCGATGCCGAAGGGGCAGCCGGGGCCGAAGGGGCGGCAGACGGCGCAGCCGACGCCGCCGCCCCGGATCCCGAAGCGGCACCCGAAGCCCCGGCAGCCGCCACCTCGCCCCCGAACGCCTCCACATGCCGCACCACCTCCTCCCGCAACGCGCCCACCCGCTCCGCCAGCGCGGGATGCGCCGCGATCACGGCGTCGTACCGCGCGACAAGCCCGGCGCTGTCGCTCGCCGCACGCGCGCGTGCCAGCTCCACGGCGGACGGCCGCCTCGCGGGGGTGCCGACGGATCCGCTGCCCGAACCACCGCCGGAGCAGCCCGCGAGCAGCCCGGCACCGGCGACGGCCGCACCGGCGAGAACGCTCCTTCGACGAGGCCTCGACGGCCCGTCAGGGGTACGCCGCGCACGCGACGGCAGGGGGAACGACACGACAGACGTCCTCGCGGGTTTCGTACGAGCGGACAGCTGAGCGACCCCAGGGAAGTGCAGGTACTTCCCCGGCGCCGCTTAGGGGAACAAGCGGCCGAGAGGCCTTGATCACCGTACCGTCGGACCGCCCCGGCCCGCGCCAGCGGCCCGTCACCTGTGGGCCGGTTCGCCTCCGGGGGCGTCCCTTCGGGTGGCGCACGGACGGCCGGACCGGTGGACGGCAACACCCTCCGGGACCGGATACCCTTTGACCTGTCACACGACCCACCCACAACAGCACACGCGGCCGAGGAGTCACCCGGATGAGCACCACCCAGAGCGAGAGGCTGCGAGAACTACTGGAACCGCTCGTCAGCTCCAAGGACCTGGATCTCGAAGAGATCGAAGTGGCCTCGGTCGGGCGCAAGCGGGTGCTGAGGGTCGTCATCGACTCCGACGAGGGTGTCGATCTGGACGAGATCGCCGAGGTGAGCCGGGCGCTCTCGGAGAAGCTCGACGAGACGGACGCGATGGGCGAGGGCGAGTACACCCTCGAGGTCGGTTCCCCGGGCGCCGAGCGCCCGCTGAAGGAGCACCGCCACTTCGTCCGTGCCACCGACCGCCTGGCGAGGTTCTGGCTGACGCCGGACGCCGGCGGCGGCGAACTGGTCGCCCGGATCCTGAAGGTGGACGACGAGGGCCTGGACCTCGAGGTACCCGGAGTGAAGGGCCGCAAGGCCACCTCGCGCAGGCTCGCCTTCACGGACATCGCCAAGGCGCGCGTGGAGATCGAGTTCAGCCGCAAGAGCAAGTCCGCCGAGGACATCGAGAACGCAGAGGAGGCGTAGCCGTGGACATCGACATGAGTGCCCTGCGGGGTCTGGTGAGGGAGAAGGAGATCTCCTTCTCCCTGCTGGTCGAGGCGATCGAGGCGGCCCTCCTCATCGCCTACCACCGCACCGAGGGAAGCCGCCGCCACGCGCGCGTGGAGCTCAACCGGGAGACCGGCCATGTGACGGTGTGGGCGAAGGAAGACCCCGAGGACCTCGAGGAGGGCCAGGAGCCCCGCGAGTTCGACGACACCCCGTCCGGCTTCGGCCGGATCGCCGCGACGACGGCCAAGCAGGTGATCCTGCAGCGGCTGCGCGACGCCCAGGACGACGCGACGCTCGGCGAGTACGCGGGCCGCGAGGGCGACATCGTCACCGGTGTGGTCCAGCAGGGCCGCGACCCGAAGAACGTCCTGGTGGACATCGGCAAGCTCGAGGCGATCCTGCCCGTGCAGGAGCAGGTGCCGGGCGAGGAGTACCAGCACGGCACGCGCCTGCGCTCGTACGTCGTACGGGTGGCCAAGGGCGTCCGCGGCCCCTCGGTGACCCTCTCGCGTACGCACCCGAACCTGGTGAAGAAGCTCTTCGCGCTGGAGGTACCGGAGATCGCCGACGGCTCCGTCGAGATCGCCGCGATCGCCCGCGAGGCCGGCCACCGCACCAAGATCGCCGTGCGGTCCACCCGCTCGGGGCTGAACGCCAAGGGCGCCTGCATCGGCCCTATGGGTGGCCGCGTGCGCAGTGTCATGGCCGAGCTGAACGGCGAGAAGATCGACATCGTCGACTGGTCGGACGACCCGGCGGAGATGGTCGCCAACGCGCTCTCCCCGGCCCGGGTCTCCAAGGTCGAGGTCGTCGACCTCGCGGCCCGCTCCGCGCGCGTCACCGTTCCGGACTACCAGCTGTCGCTGGCGATCGGCAAGGAGGGGCAGAATGCCCGTCTCGCGGCGCGGCTGACCGGGTGGCGGATCGACATCCGTCCGGACACCGAACAGGCCCCCCAGCAGGACTGACAGGAACCGACAGCGGCCTTCGACGGGATCACGCCGAAGGCCGCTGAGATCAAGACGACAGCCGTTCGATTTCTGCCCCAAAGGGGTGAGGTCGGTACGGGGAGGTAGACTTAACCGTGTCTGGCCGGACGCAAGCCCGCGCATGCCCTGAGCGCACCTGTGTGGGGTGCCGGGAGCGAGCGGCCAAGAGCGATCTGCTGCGCATCGTGGTGATCGAGGGCGAGTGCGTCCCCGATCTTCGCGGTACGCTGCCCGGCCGGGGTGCGTACGTGCACCCCGCCCTGGTCTGTCTCGATCTGGCGGTCCGCCGCCGGGCGTTCGTCCGGGCCTTCCGTGCCCGGGGACCGCTCGACACGGCGGGCTTGCGCCAGGCCGTCGAAGACAGTTGCTGAGCAGGCAACACCGTAAGAAGCGCCGTACGGAACCCCCGTGCGGCCCAGGTACCCCGCGAGTTGGAAGTAGGTCGAGATTGCGATGAGCACTCGATGAGCACGCGATGAGTACGCCCATGAAGTAGCGACGGTCCGGCGTAACCCGGACCTAAAAGGAGCGAAGTGGCTAAGGTCCGGGTATACGAGCTCGCCAAGGAGTTCGGGGTTGAGAGCAAGGTCGTCATGGCCAAGCTCCAGGAACTCGGTGAATTCGTCCGTTCGGCGTCCTCGACGATCGAGGCGCCCGTAGTACGCAAACTGACTGACGCTTTCCAGCAGGGCAACGGCTCCGGCAAGTCCGCCGCGAAGCCCGGTGCCCCCCGTAAGCAGGCGCCCGCCAGGCCCGCCGCGCCCTCTCCGGCGCAGGCGGCTCGTCCGGCTGCCCCCAAGCCGCCGGCGCCCAAGCCCGCCGCGGCCGAGAAGCCCGCGGCGCCCGCGCCGGCCCCGGGCCCCCGTCCGGTGCCGGGTCCCAAGCCGGCCCCCAAGCCCGCACCCGCGGCCCCGGCCACGCCGGAGTTCACCGCGCCGCCGTCCGCTCCTGCCGCCCCGTCGGCGGGTCCGCGTCCCGGCGCCCGTCCCGGTGCCCCGAAGCCGGGTGGCCGTCCGGCCGCTCCGGGTCAGGGCCGTGGCGACCGTGGTGAGCGCCCCGGCGCGCCGCGTCCGGGTGGTCAGGCGCCGCGTCCCGGCGCCCGTCCGGCCGGTCCGCGTCCGGGTAACAACCCCTTCACCTCTGGTGGCTCCACCGGCATGGCGCGCCCGCAGACGCCCCGTCCCGGCGGCGCTCCGCGTCCCGGCGGTGCCGGTGCGCCCGGTGGCCCGCGTCCGCAGGGCGCAGGTCAGGGCGGTCCCCGTCCGCAGGGCCAGGGCGGTTCCCGCCCGACTCCGGGCGGCATGCCGCGTCCGCAGGCGCCCCGCCCCGGCGGCGGTCCCGGCGGTCCCGGTGGTAACCGTCCGAACCCCGGCATGATGCCGCAGCGTCCCGCTGCGGGCCCGCGTCCCGGCGGCGGCCCTGGTGGCGGCGGCCGTGGTCCCGGTGGCGCCGGTCGTCCTGGTGGCGGTGCCGGTCGTCCCGGCGGCGGCTTCGCGGGTCGTCCCGCGGGTCCCGGCGGCGGCGGTCGTCCCGGTGGCGGCGGCGGTTTCGCCGGTCGTCCCGGCGGCGGTGCCCCCGGCGGCGGTGGCGGCTTCGGTGGCGGCGGTGGCCGTCCCGGATTCGGCGGTCGTCCCGGCGGTCCGGGTGGCCGTGGTGGCACGCAGGGTGCGTTCGGCCGTCCCGGCGGTCCGGCGCGTCGTGGCCGTAAGTCGAAGCGGCAGAGGCGCCAGGAGTACGAGGCCATGCAGGCCCCGTCGGTCGGCGGCGTGATGCTGCCTCGCGGCAACGGCGAGACCGTTCGCCTGTCGCGCGGTGCGTCCCTCACCGACTTCGCCGAGAAGATCAACGCCAACCCGGCGTCGCTCGTCGCGGTCATGATGAACCTCGGCGAGATGGTCACCGCGACCCAGTCGGTCTCGGACGACACGCTGCAGCTGCTCGCCGACGAGATGAACTACACCGTCCAGATCGTCAGCCCCGAGGAGGAGGACCGCGAGCTGCTCGAGTCCTTCGACCTGGAGTTCGGCGAGGACGAGGGCGGCGAGGAGAACCTCGTCTCGCGTCCGCCGGTGGTGACCGTCATGGGTCACGTCGACCACGGTAAGACCCGACTGCTCGACGCCATCCGCAAGACGAACGTCATCGCGGGCGAGGCCGGCGGCATCACGCAGCACATCGGTGCCTACCAGGTCGCGACCGACGTCAACGGCGAAGAGCGGAAGATCACCTTCATCGACACCCCGGGTCACGAGGCGTTCACCGCCATGCGTGCCCGTGGTGCCAAGTCGACCGACATCGCGATCCTCGTGGTGGCGGCCAACGACGGTGTGATGCCCCAGACGATCGAGGCGCTGAACCACGCCAAGGCGGCCGACGTGCCGATCGTGGTCGCGGTCAACAAGATCGACGTCGAGGGCGCGGACCCAACCAAGGTGCGCGGTCAGCTGACCGAGTTCGGCCTGGTGGCCGAGGAGTACGGCGGCGACACCATGTTCGTCGACATCTCCGCCAAGCAGGGTCTGCACATCGACAGCCTCTTGGAGGCCGTCGTCCTCACCGCGGACGCCTCGCTCGACCTGCGGGCCAACCCCGAGCAGGACGCACAGGGCATCGCGATCGAGGCCCGCCTCGACCGCGGCCGCGGCGCCACCGCGACGGTCCTCGTCCAGCGAGGCACCCTGCGGGTCGGCGAGACGATGGTGGTCGGGGACGCGTACGGCCGCGTGCGTGCCATGTACGACGACCAGGGCAACACGCTCGACGAGGCCGGTCCGTCCACCCCGGTCCAGGTCCTGGGTCTGACCAACGTCCCGGGCGCCGGCGACAACTTCATCGTCGTCGACGAGGACCGCACGGCCCGCCAGATCGCCGAGAAGCGTGCCGCCCGCGAGCGCAACGCCGCGTTCGCCAAGCGGGTGCGCCGCGTCTCCCTCGAGGACCTGGACAAGGTGCTCAAGGCCGGCGAGATCCAGCAGCTCAACCTCATCATCAAGGGCGACGCGTCCGGTTCGGTGGAGGCTCTCGAGTCCTCGCTGCTCCAGCTCGACGTCGGCGAAGAGGTCGACATCCGCGTCCTGCACCGCGGCGTCGGTGCGGTCACGGAGTCGGACATCGACCTGGCGATGGGCTCGGACGCCATCGTGATCGGCTTCAACGTGCGCGCCGCCGGGCGTGCACAGCAGATGGCCGAGCGCGAGGGCGTGGACGTCCGCTACTACTCGGTCATCTACCAGGCGATCGAGGAGATCGAGGCGGCCCTCAAGGGCATGCTCAAGCCGGAGTACGAAGAGGTCGAGCTCGGTACGGCGGAGATCCGCGAGGTCTTCCGCTCGTCCAAGCTGGGCAACATCGCGGGTGTGCTCATCCGCTCCGGCGAGGTCAAGCGGAACACCAAGGCCCGGCTGCTGCGCGATGGCAAGGTCATCGCGGAGAACCTCACCATCGAGGGCCTGCGTCGCTTCAAGGACGACGTCACCGAGATCCGCGAAGGCTTCGAGGGTGGTATCAACCTCGGAAACTTCAACGACATCAAGGTCGACGACGTCATCGCGACGTACGAGATGCGCGAGAAGCCGCGCGGCTGAGCACTGTTGCTCGGCCGACGGCACCTCCCACGCCTCTGAGGCTGTGGGGAGGCCGGGGCCGGTCGGCGGGTGGAATTCCCGTCGATCGGCCCCGGCCGTTGCGTGTACCGTTCTGATCGTCCCGCCAAGCGGTTGGCGGGACCGTCGAACCCGTACCGGCGGGACATCCGGATACACATGTATGTGGGGACTCTGTCCTTCGACCTGCTCCTCGGCGACGTACGGTCGCTCAAGGAGAAGCGCTCCATCGTCCGCCCGATCGTCGCCGACCTCCAGCGGAAGTACCCGGTGAGCGCGGCGGAGGTCGAGCACCTGGACCTGTATCGCAGGGCCGGAATCGGCCTGGCGATGGTGTCCGGGGACGCGGGCCACCTGAGCGACGTCCTGGACCGCTGCGAGCGTCTCGTCGCGGGCCGGCCCGAGGTGGAGCTGCTCTCGGTGCGGCGCAGGCTCCACGGCGACGACGACTGAACGCGGCCGACGGCCTGACACGGCCGACGACGACGGCGGACAGCGGTCGTGGGCCACCGAAACATGGTCGACTACGACCGACCGAACATGGCAAGACAATCCCAGGGAAAAAGGGGAGACGGACCAGTGGCCGACAACGCGCGGGCGAAAAGGCTGGCGGACCTCATCCGAGAGGTGGTGGCCCAGAAGCTGCAGCGCGGGATCAAGGACCCGCGGCTCGGTTCGCATGTGACCATCACGGACACCCGGGTCACCGGTGATCTGCGGGAGGCGACCGTCTTCTACACCGTGTACGGGGACGACGAGGAGCGCGCGGCGGCCGCGGCGGGCCTGGAGAGCGCCAAGGGCGTTCTCCGCTCCGAGGTGGGCCGGGCGGCGGGCGTGAAGTTCACGCCCACCCTGACCTTCGTGGCGGACGCCCTGCCGGAAACCGCCAAGACCATCGACGACCTGCTCGACAAGGCACGAGCCTCGGACGCCGCGGTGCGCGAGGCCTCGGCCGGAGCCGCCTACGCCGGTGAGGCGGACCCGTACCGCAAGCCGGGCGAGGACGAGACGGACGGCGACGCCGCGGAATGACCCAGAAGAACACCCCGCCCGACGGCCTTGTCATCGTCGACAAGCCGTCGGGCTTCACTTCGCACGACGTCGTGGCCAAGATGCGCGGGATCGCCAGGACCCGCCGCGTCGGCCACGCGGGCACGCTCGACCCCATGGCGACCGGTGTGCTCGTCCTGGGTGTCGAGAAGGCGACAAAGCTCCTCGGTCATCTGGCGCTGACCGAGAAGGAGTACCTCGGCACGATCCGGCTCGGCCAGAACACGGTCACCGACGACGCCGAGGGCGAGATCACCTCGTCCACCGACGCCTCCGGAGTGACCCGTGACGCCATCGACGCCGGGATCGCCAAGCTCACCGGCGACATCATGCAGGTGCCGTCGAAGGTCAGCGCCATCAAGATCGACGGCAAGCGGTCCTACAAGCGGGCCCGCGAGGGCGAGGACTTCGAGATCCCGGCCCGCCCGGTGACCGTGTCGTCCTTCGCGGTCTACGACGTCCGGGACGTGGTCGCCGATGACGGTACGCCGGTCCTGGACCTGGTCGTCTCGGTGGTGTGCTCCTCGGGCACGTACATCCGCGCCCTCGCCCGGGACCTGGGCGCCGACCTGGGTGTCGGCGGCCATCTGACGGCGCTGCGCCGCACCCGCGTGGGCCCGTACAAGCTGGATGCGGCCAGGACCCTCGACCAGCTCCAGCAGGAGCTGACCGTCATGCCGATCGCGGAGGCCGCAGCGGCCGCTTTCCCGCGCTGGGACGTGGACGCCAAGCGGGCACGGCTGCTGACGAACGGTGTACGACTGGAGATGCCCGACGAGTACGCGGGCTCCGGCACGGTCGCCGTCTTCGATCCCGAGGGGCGCTTCCTGGCCCTGGTGGAGGAGTCGAAGGGCAAGGCGAAGAGCCTGGCGGTCTTCGGCTGAGGCCGGGCCCCGGCGGGCCTCAGCTGGGCCTCAGCCGAGCCTTCGCCGGTGCCTGATGCCGTGGTCGGACGCCATGCCCGGGGCTGCTCCCCATACCGCTGCGACTCGCGGGGAAGCGGCATGGCAGTCTTAGACCTGCGTATCTGCGTATCAGGCAATTACGGAAACACGGAATCACGGACACACGTTCGAGGAGCGGTCACAGTGCAGCGCTGGCGTGGCTTGGAGGACATCCCCCAGGACTGGGGGCGCAGCGTCGTCACCATCGGCTCCTACGACGGTGTGCACCGTGGGCACCAGCTGATCATCGGGCGCGCGGTGGACCGTGCGAGGGAGCTCGGTGTCCCCTCCGTCGTGGTGACGTTCGACCCGCACCCCAGCGAGGTCGTACGCCCCGGCAGCCACCCCCCGCTGCTCGCCCCGCACCACCGGCGTGCCGAACTGATGGCCGAGCTCGGCGTGGACGCGCTGCTCATCCTCCCGTTCACCACCGAGTTCTCGAAGCTGTCGCCCGCGGACTTCGTCGTGAAGGTCCTCGTCGACAAGCTGCACGCGAAGGTTGTCGTCGAGGGCCCCAACTTCCGCTTCGGGCACAAGGCCGCAGGCAACGTCGAGTTCCTCGCCGAGCTCGGCACCACATACGACTACGAGGTCGAGGTCGTCGACCTGTTCGTGAGCGGTGAGGCCGGCGGAGGCGAGCCCTTCTCCTCCACCCTGACCCGCCGGCTCGTCGCCGAGGGGGACGTCGAGGGTGCCGCCGAGATCCTCGGCCGCCCGCACCGCGTCGAGGGCGTCGTCGTCCGCGGCGCCCAGCGAGGCCGCGATCTCGGTTTCCCGACCGCCAACGTCGAGACGCTGCCGCACACCGCCATCCCGGCGGACGGCGTCTACGCGGGCTGGCTGCACGCCCAGGGCGAGGCGATGCCCGCCGCGATCTCCGTCGGCACGAACCCGCAGTTCGACGGCACGGAACGCACTGTCGAGGCGTACGCCATCGACCGCGTCGGCCTCGACCTCTACGGTCTGCACGTCGCCGTGGACTTCCTCGCCTTCGTCCGCGGGCAGGCGAAGTTCGACTCGATCGAGGCCCTCCTCGAGGCCATCTCGGACGACGTGAAGCGGTCGCGGGAGCTCATCGAGGCGTATGAGGCGGTTTCGGGGCGGCCGAAGTAGCCCACGGGGGGCCGCTTCGGTCCTCTTCCCTCAGCCTGCCTGCGTCAGCGCGCCACTGTCGCTTGTACGGGCCGCCGCCCAATGGCAGGCCACCTGGGCCCCACCAGCACCGTCGAGCACCGGCAGGTCCTGCGTCCGGCAGGCATCCGCGACCCCTGCCTCCGCCGCCTCGCCGCTCGCGAGGATCTGGCAGCGGGCGTGGAAGCGGCAGCCGGACGGAATGCGGGACGGGTCCGGGGGCTCGCCGGTGAGCACCACCGGGTCGCCTCCCGCCTCGGGCAGTACGGACAGCAGCGCCTGCGTGTACGGATGACGAGGTGCCGTAAGGACCTGTTCGACGTCGCCCGTCTCGACGATCCTCCCCAGGTACATCACCGCGACCCGGTCGGCGATGTTCCAGGCCAGACCCAGATCGTGGGTCACGACGAGCGCGGACAGACCCAGGTCGGTCCGCAGGCGCAGCAGCAGTGCCAGGATCTCGCCGCGCACCGAGGCGTCCAGCGAGGCCACCGGCTCGTCCGCGACGATCAGTTCGGGCTCCAGCACCAGCGCGCCCGCGATGACGACGCGCTGCCGCTGGCCGCCCGACAGCTCGTGCGGATAACGGAGGAAGAAGCGCTCAGGGGGCCTAAGGCCGGCCCGCGAAAGGGCCTCCGCCACCGCCGCCCGCTCGTCCCCGGCGTAGCCGTGGATACGCAGGCCCTCCGCCACCGCGTCGTACACCGTGTGCCGCGGGTTGAGCGACCCGCTGGGGTCCTGCAGCACCAGCTGGACGCGCTTGCGGTACGCCTTCAGCGCGCGCGACCCGTAGTCGAGTGGTCCGCCGCCGAACGTGACCCGGCCGGACGTCGGCCGCACCAGCCCCAGCAACGAGCGGGCCAGCGTCGTCTTGCCGCACCCCGACTCACCGACCAGCGCGACGATCTCTCCGGGCCTGATGTCGAGGTCCACGCCGTCGACGGCCCTGGCGTCGGGCGCCCCGTGTCGGCCCGGGAACGTGACCCGCAGGTCGACGGCGCTGAGGAGGGGTTCTGAGGACGTCGGACTCTCTGAGGGCGACGGTGACGTGGACGGGGAGGTGGTCATGACGTGCTGCTCCTCGCTTCTCCTGCGTCTCCTGCGGCCTCGGCCTCGGGCCTCCCCCAGTGCCTTGAGGGCCTGGGAGGTGACCCCTCCGCGTCGGCCACGTGCACACACGCGGCCCTCCGCGCCGGCCCCGCTTCCCGCAGCGCCTGGTCCTCGCTCGCGCAGGAGTCCAGCGCCACCGCGCAGCGCGGATGGAACGTACAGCCCGAGGGCAGGACTGACGGGTCCGGCGGGTCGCCGGGCAGGCCGCGCGGGGCGAAGCGGGACGCCGGGTCGCCGATGCGCGGGAACGCCGCCGACAGGGCCTTGCCGTACGGGTGCCGGGCATCTTCGTACACCTGCAGTGCGGGCCCCTCCTCGACCACACGCCCCGCGTACATCACCGCGAGCCTGTCGCACGTGTCGGCCAGTACCGCCAGATCGTGGCTGATCATGATCAGACCGAGGTCCTGCTCGGCCACGAGCTGCTCGATGAGGCGGAGGATCTGCGCCTGGATCATCACGTCGAGCGCCGTCGTCGGCTCGTCGGCGATGATCAGGCGCGGATCGCAGGCCAGCGCCATCGCGATCATCACGCGCTGCCGCTGACCCCCCGACAGCTCGTGCGGATACGCGTCCGCGCGCGACGCGGGAAGCCCCACGTGTTCGAGGAGCTCGCCCGTCTTCCGCCTCGCGCCTGCCGGGGTCTCCTTCCTGTGCAGGAGGATCGGCTCGGCGATCTGGTCCCCTACGCGGTGCACGGCGTTCAACGAGTGCATCGCGCCCTGGAAGACGATCGAGGCGCCCGCCCAGCGCACCGCCCGGACCCGCCCCCACTTCATGGTGAGCACGTCCTCGCCGTCCAGCAGGATCTCCCCCGACACCTTCGTCCCGGCGGGGAGCAGCCTCAGCAGCGCGAGCGCCAGCGTCGACTTGCCACAGCCCGACTCGCCCGCGATGCCGAGCTTCTGCCCGGCCTCCACGGTGAGGTTCACGCCGCGCACGGCGGCGGCCCCGCCCGCGTACGTGACCTCCAGGTCGCGTACGTCCAACAGGGGCGCCTGCCCTGTACTCGCAGCCTTCGTACTCGCAGCCTTCGTCGTCTTCGACGTCTCCTGGATGCTCAACGGGACACCCCCAGCCTGGGGTTGAGGACGGACTCGATGGCGCGGCCGCACAGCGTGAACGCCAGTGCCACCACGGCGACGGCGATGCCGGGAGGCGCCAGATACCACCAGTCGCCCGCGCTCACCGCCCCCGCCTCCCGCGCGTCCTGCAGCATGCCACCCCAGGAGGTGATCGTCGGATCGCCGAGGCCGAGGAAGGCGAGCGTGGCCTCGGTGAGGATCGCGCTGGAGATCACGAGCGTGGTCTGCGCGAGCACGAGCGGCATGACGTTCGGCAGGACATGGCGGAGCATGATGTGCCCGTGTCCGCCGCCGAGGGCGCGGGAGCGCTCGATGTACGGGCGGGACTCCACGGCCAGCGTCTGGGCGCGGACCAGACGGGCCGTGGTCGGCCACGTCGTGACGCCGATCGCCAGGATGACGGTCCAGATGGAGCGGTCCATGACCGTGGCGAGCGCGATGGCGAGGACGAGGGTCGGCATCACCAGGAACCAGTCGGTGACACGCATCAGGACGGTCGAGTACCAGCCGCGGAAATGACCCGCGACGATGCCCACGACCGTGCCGATCGCCACGCACAGCACCGCCGCGAGCAGGCCCACCGTGAGCGAGACACGTGCGCCCCACACCAGCAGCGCCAGTACGCTCCGGCCGAACTGGTCGGTGCCGAGGGGGAATTCACCGCTCGGCAACTCGAGGGGACCGCCCGGCGTGTCGGTGACGCTCTGCGCGTCCGCACCGGCCAGCAGCGGCGCGGCAAGGGCGATCAGCGCGATCAGGACCAGCGCGGCCAGGCCCCACAGGCCGCTCCTGTGGGAGCGGTACGCGCGCCAGAAGCGGGCCAGGGACTGGCGCTTGCGGGCGCGAGCCAGAGCGCGGGGGCTCTTGGGGGTCCCGGTCGAAGCGGAGTTCTCCGCAGCCGTGGAGTCCACGTCCGTGGGCTCCGAGGAGGCCGCCGGTTCCGCGGCCGTCGATTCCGTCGTCATCGGCCCACCCTGGGATCGAGCAGCGGATACAGCAGGTCGGCAAGGGTGTTCGCCAGGATCACCGCGGTGGCGAAGACGAAGAACAGGCCCTGGACGAGCGGGAGATCGGGCACGCTGAGCGCCTGGTAGAACAGTCCGCCCAGGCCCGGCCAGGAGAACACCGTCTCGACCAGGATCTGTCCCGCCACCACATGCCCCAGGTTCACGAACATCAGCGTGAACGTCGGCAGCATCGCGTTCGGGACGGCATGCCGACGCCGTACGAGATCGTCCCGCAGCCCCTTCGCGCGGGCCGTCGTCAGGTAATCGCTGCCCATCTCGTCGAGGAGCGAGGAACGCATGACGAGGAGTGTCTGCGCATAGCCGACCGCGACCAGCGTGATCACCGGCAGGACCAGGTGGTGCGCGACATCGATGACATACGCGAAGCCGGTCTCGCCGCCCGACTCGAGACCACCCGTCGGGAACAGGCCCGGGATCGGCCCGAGCCCCACCGAGAACACGATGATGAGCAGCAGACCGAGCCAGAACGACGGCACCGAGTAGAGCGTCAGCGCGAACGCGGTGTGGAAGCGGTCGCTCCTGGAGCCGTTGCGCCAGGCGGTGCGGGTGCCCAGCCAGATGCCCAGCGCGGTGTAGAGGGCGTACGCCGTGCCGGTGAGCAGCAGCGTCGCCGGGACCGCCTCTGCGATCTTGCCGATGACGGGGGAGTGGAACTGGTACGACATCCCGAAGTCACCGGTGAGCGCGTCACCGACGTAGTCAGTGAACTGCTGCCAGAGCGGCAGATCAAGGCCGAACTGGCGTCTGAGCGACTCGAGTTGCTCGGCGGAGACGGGGCGTCCGCCCGTCATCTGCTTCACCGGGTCGCTGGGGATCAGCCGGAAGAGGAAGAAGCTGGTGACCAGGACGGCGAAGAGCGAGACGACCGCGCCGGCGATCTTCCCCGCCGTGTACCGGAGATAGGCCCTGGTGTTGCGTGCCCGTGGACCGCGGGCGGCCGGCGGCCCGGGCTGTGCCGGGCCGCCGTCGGTGTCCGCACTCTGCACGAGCGCCGGAGTGCTCTCTGCTGTCATGGGGGAACTCTCGCTACTCGTGCCGAGTGTTGTGCTGAGGTCGTCCTTCGCGTGTTGCGTGTGCCGTTGAACGTGTTGCGTGTGCCGTTGAAACGGTGGCGCCGTGCCGCTATTCGCGGTCGTCGGCCGTGGTGCGGCGGCGCATCGCGATCAGGATCCCGCCGGCGGCAAGGACCACCACGGCGACGACGATGCCGATGACGGCGCCCGTCGATCCGCTGTCCCCGCCGGCGCTCGCCTCGCTCGTGTCACCGGCCGGAACAGCCGACCACCAGCTCCAGTACCCGTCCTGGCCGTAGATGTTGCCGGCCGCGGTGGGCATCGTCTGGATCGACTTGATCTGGTCGGTGCGGTAGGCCTCGACCGCGTTCGGGTACCCGAGGATGTTCATGTACCCGGAGTCGTACAGCCACGACTGCATCTGCTTGACGATGTCCGCACGCTTGGCCGGGTCGTACTCGGCAAGCTGCTTCTGGTACAGCTCGTCGTACGTCTTGTCGCAGATGAAGTTGTCGGTCGCGGCGCTCTCCTTGGCCTTTGCGGGGAGGGCGGCGCAGGTGTGGATGCCGAGGACGAAGTCGGGGTCCGGGTTGACGGACCAGCCGTCGAACGCGAGGTCGTACTCACCGGCGTACCAGGGCACGGAGACGTCGTCGAGGCAGTTGACCGTCAGGCCGATGCCGAGCTCGCCCCACCACTCCTTCAGGTACTTGCCGACCGCCTTGTCGTTCGGGTCCGTGGCGTGGCACAGGATGCGCAGGTTGAGCGGCTTGCCGTCCTTGCCGACGCGCTGGTCGCCCTTGAGCTTGTAGCCCGCCTCGTCGAGGAGCTCGGCCGCCTTCTCCGGGTCGTACGCGAGCTTCTGGCTGTCGGACGGCTTCCAGAAGTACGTCGAGAACCGCGGCGGGATGTAGCCCTCGCCCTCGACGGCGTGGCCCTGGAAGACCTTGTCGATGATCGTCTTGCGGTCGACGGACAGGAAGAGCGCCTGCCGGACTCTCTGGTCGAGGAGGGCCTTGTTGCCGTCGCCGAACTTCTCGCCGTCCTTGGTCTGCGCACCCGGGTTGGTGGCCAGCGCGAAGAAGCGGCGGCCCGGACCCTCGTTGACCTTGATGTTCTTCTCGCCCTTGAGCGAGGCGGCCTGAGCGGGCGTCAGCGCGGGAGCGCCGGCGACGAACGACACCTCGCCCTTGCGCAGGGCGGCGACGGCGGCGTCCTGGTCCTTGTACGTCTTGAAGACCAGCTCGTCGAACTTGGGCGCGCCGCGCCAGAAGGTCTTGTTGGCCTTGAGCCGCACGTACTGGTCGACCTTGTAGTCGGTCAGGACGAAGGGGCCGTTGCCGACGACCGGGAACGTCTCGTCGTTGTTGAACTTCGCGTAGTCGTCGACGTCCTTCCAGATGTGCTCGGGTACGATCGGGACGTCGAGGGCCGCCATGGTCGCCTGCGGCTTCTTCAGTTCTATGACCAGCTTGGTGGGGCTGGGCGCGGTCACCTTCTTGAAGTTGCCGACGAAGCTGCCGTTCGCGGTGGCGGCGCCCTCGTCGGTCATCATCTTGTTGAAGGTGAAGGCCGCGTCGGCCGCGGTGGCCTTCTCACCGTCCGACCACGTGGAGTCGGAGCGGATGGTGTAGGTCCAGGTCAGCTTGTCCGCGGACGGCTCCCACTCGGTGGCGAAGCCCGGGATGGTGTGGTTGTCCTTGGGGTCGTAGTTGGTCAGGTACTCGTACATGAGCCGGTGGATGCTCGTACTGAGCAGACGCTGGGCGAGGAACGGGCTCAGCGAGTCGACGCTCTGCGCCACCGCGACCGTCAGGACCTTCTTGCCGTCGTCGGCCGCCTTGGCCCGCTCGGGCGCAGGGTTGAGCGGTGTCGCAAGACCGGCCGTCAGAGTGAACGCCGCGGCACCGGCGGCCAGGAGGAGACGCAGGGGACGGCGGTGATGGGTACGCCCTCTGCCGTGCCGGTCTTGCTGAGCTGGTGTGTCCATGGTCGGTGACCTCGCGTCATCGCTCGTGCAGGGGTGGCTTGCCGATCGTTGCCGATCGTGTCGATCAAGGGTCGCCAGCTGGTAGATCTGAGTGTCTATCAGCGCTCGTCTGCACCAGTCAACGGCACAAGAAACCCATGTGGCCTGCGGAAATAACGAGTTGACGGCAATGTCACGCCCATTGGTAGAGACCGGTGACGACGCCCAGGCCAGCGCCTGACGCCTACTGTTGTGGGCAATCGTTCCGCAGGGCGATGGGGGTACCTCCCATGCCCTTTAGGCAATGGGGGAGGGTGGGCACAACCCACGACGGCGGGTGCGCTTCAGATAACGGGCACGGCCCGTACCGGGAAACGGTACGGGCCGTGCGGTGCGAACCGGCAGGCTACTGCTGAGGCGGCGGGGCCTGCCCCTGCTGGAAGGGCGGCGCGGGCTGCTGCCCCTGCTGCGGATACGGCTGCCCGGGCTGCCCCGTGAATGGCTGCCCGGGAGCGGCCTGTCCGGGTCCGGGCTGCCCCGGGAACGGCTGCCCCGGGTACGGCTGACCAGGAGCGGGCTGCCCCGGGTACGGCTGCTGCCCAGGCACCCCCTGCCCCGGCAGCGGCGGAGCCATGGTGGGCGGCGGATTCCCGTCGGACGTCCACAGCCCTTGCTGCTGCTGCGCCCGTATGAAGTCCTCGGCCACCATCGCCGACAGATTGAAGTACGCCTCGCGCACCTTCGGCCGCATCATGTCGAGGTCGACCTCGGCGCCCGCCGCCAGATGCTCGTCGAACGGCACGACGACCACCCCGCGGCACCGCTGCTCGAAGTGGCTGACGATGTCCTCGACCTTGATCATCTTGCCTGTCTCGCGCACCCCCGAGATCACGGTGATGGACCGCGAGACCAGATCGGCGTACCCGTGCGCGGACAGCCAGTCGAGCGTCGTGGACGCGCTGCTCGCACCGTCCACCGACGGCGTGGAGATGATGATCAACTGGTGCGCGAGATCGAGCACTCCGCGCATGGCGCTGTAGAGCAGTCCCGTACCCGAGTCGGTGAGGATGATCGGGTACTGCTTGCCCAGGACCTCGATCGCGCGCCGGTAGTCCTCGTCGTTGAAGGTCGTGGACACGGCCGGGTCGACGTCGTTGGCGATGATCTCGAGCCCGGAGGGCGCCTGGGACGTGAACCGGCGGATGTCCATGTACGAGTTGAGGTACGGGATCGCCTGGACCAGGTCACGAATGGTTGCCCCGGTCTCACGCCGCACGCGGCGGCCGAGCGTGCCCGCGTCCGGGTTGGCGTCGATGGCGAGGATCTTGTCCTGCCGCTCGCTGGCGAGTGTCGCACCGAGCGCGGTGGTCGTGGTCGTCTTGCCGACGCCGCCCTTGAGGCTGATGACGGCGATCCGGTAGCACGACAGCACAGGCGTCCGGATGAGGTCGAGCTTCCGCTGTCGCTCGAGCTCCTCCTTCTTGCCGCCGATCTTGAACCGGGACGCGGCCGCTGCGGGACGCCCGCTCTTCGCCTTCTGCCTCTTGTTGTTCACCAGCCGGTCGGCGGACAGCTCGACGGCGGCGTTGTAGCCGAGCGGCGCACCCGGCGCGGTGCGCTCCCGCTGGTCGTGCTGCACGGGCTGCGGCCAGGCACCACCGGTAAGGGGGTCGACCTGGGGCTGACCGGGCGCCTGGGCATACGGCTGCTGGGTCCCCGGCTGCTGCCCCGGGAAGGGCAACTGCCCCGGCTGGGGCTGGGGCTGCGGCTGGGCCTGGGCCTGAGGCGGCGTCGGCTGTCCGGGCTGGGCCGGGGCCTGAGGCGGCATCGGCTGACCCGGCTGGGCCTGGGACGGCTGCTGGGGCTGTCCGGAGGCGGGCGGCTGCGGGTAGCCGTAACCGCCCGGCTGGGGCGACGGTACGGCCGCTCCCGGTGTGCCGGGCTGCGGGAAACCGTAACCGTCCTGCTGGGGTCCGGCGTTGGGCGTCTCGGGAGCCGCAGCGGGTGCCGTGGGCGTTGCCGCGGTCGAGGGCTGGGCGGGAGCCGGAGGGAATCCGTAGGCCCCCTGGCCCTCCTGCGGAGCCGGCGCAGCCGGAGCGGCGCCGGGCGGCTGGGGGTAGCCGTAGGCGCCTTGCGGGTTCTGGGCCCCGGGCTGGGGGTAGCCGTAAGCGCCTTGCGGGTTCTGGGCCGCGGGTTGCGGGTAGCCGTAAGCGCCTTGCGGGTCCTGAGCCGCGGGCTGGGGGTAGCCGTAAGCGCCTTGCGGGTTCTGGGCCGCGGGTTGCGGGAAGCCGTAACCGCCCTGGGGGTCCTGGGCTGCCGGCTGCGCGTAGCCGCTGTGACCGGCGTGTGGAGCCGGGGCAGGAGCCGCGCCCGGAGCAGGCGACGGTTGTGCCGGTGTGTGCGGGGTGGCGGCCCCCGGCGGCTGCCCGGCGGCCGCGGGCCACTGGGCCGCGGCCGGGGGCGCAGCGGCAGGTGCCGCCGGCTGGAACGAGGGCGGCAGTGGCGGAAGTCCTCCCGGGGGCACCGGGGTCGGCGTCTGGGCGGCAGGCGCCCCCTGCGCCGCGTTCTCAGCCGGGTGCTGCGTGGCGCCCGACGAGGCGTCGGGCGTGGCGTCCGGCCTGGCCGGGTCATCTACCGAGGGGGCACCCCCCGGCTCGGGACGACCGGCCTCCTCGCTCCCGTCCGGGAGAGAGACCGGAGTCCCGGTGCCCTCTGCGCCGTCCGAGGCTATGTCCTCCGCAGCGCGCGGCGCGTTCGGGGAGTCGGCCGCACCGGCATCCCCGTCCTCGGCTGCCTCGACCCTGTCCGCTCCGGCGGTGCCGTCCGCCGCCGCGCCGCCCGCCGTGGCCGCCTGCTCATCGAAGCCGGACGACACGGTCGGCCCGGACGGCACGGTCGAGCCGGACGACGCGGCCGGCCCGTCGGAGCCGGAGAAGCCCGTGGATCCCGCCGAATCAGTGGTCGCTGAGGGCCCGGACGCTGCCGGAGGCTCGGAGGACGGGGAATGGAAAGCGTTGGCCTCGGACAGGCTGGGCGCCGCGATGGGACTGCCGACCGGCGGAGGCGGCGTCACACCGGCCGCCCCCCCGTACGAGTACGTCGGAACGGGACCCGGCCCAGGAGCCGGTGCGGCGGGAGCCGCCGGCTGAGGACCGGAGGGCTGTGCGGAAGCGGGGGAGTGCGCTGGGGCGGGAGCGGAGGGCACCTCCTCCACGTCGGCCGAGGCATTCCCCGTGTACCAGGCAGGCGCGGCATAGTCGATGATGAACTCGCCCGTCGTCTCGACGGCGGACTCCGCGTCGGACTGGTCATCGCCGGGCGTGGCCCAGCCCCCGGGCATCCCGTCCCGATCGCTCTGCACAAATCCTCCTGGTGTGGTCGAGCACCCTCGTGCCGTATGAGCACTCATGTGCCGGGCTGGGGGCGACCGTTCCTGTTGTCCGATCCGCCTGGCTTCCCCTGGACGCGAACAACTCACCCGTGGGTTCTGACGCCGCACCCGTACCAAGCCTAATCGTCGGGGACGCCACATGGCGGGGCCGCCCGCCTCCGTATCGACCGTTCCTCAGTGCCTCAAGGGCCTGGGAGGTGCCCCCGGGTCGCTGCCTCTTCCTGTTCGCCCTGTCTTGGCCAATGCGTCTGCTTTTGGTATCGGGCCGGTCAACTTGCTGGCGGGTGACGTCGGGCTGGACGGCTTGACTCGGGTGAAGTCGGGTGGGACGGCTTGACGTCGGGTGACGTCGGCGGGACGGCTTGACGTCGGGTGATGCCGGCCGGACGGCTCGATGGCGGGGCTACTCGCCCGCGAGCCCTCCGTTGTGAGGAGCGGGCTCGAGGTCGAACTCGCCGTCCCGCGCGCCGAGCACGAAAGCCCGCCACTCCGCCTCCGTGTAACGCAGTACGGTGTCCGGATCCAGGGAGGACCGCATGGCCACCGCTCCGCCCGGCAGATAGGCGATCTCCACCCGCTCCTCGTGCTCTTCGGCGCCAGGCGCGCTCTGCCACTCGACATCCGAGATGTCCAGGGCGTACAGCTCGTCCCGCTCCCGTTCCTTCCGTGCCCTGACGTCCTCGTCCTGCGTCCCCGTGGCGCTGTCGTGTGCCTCAGCCATGGTGAAGGGGCCCTTTCCGATGAGCGAACCGCGTGCCCGATCACCCTACTTGGCCTCGGGGGTCCCACTCGGTGATTCCGCCTGGTCACCAAACCTCTGCGAGGCTTTCACGTTCGTTCACCCGTGAAAGCCTCGCAGGCGGCAACTCATCGCATCCGGAGCAGCGGATGGCTTCTCAGTCCATACGGCGTGCGGGCCCGAGGAGGTGGCTCTCCGCGTCGGTGGGCTGGGTCATCACGTACTGGCGGTCCTTGCGGGTGCACCACAGGGCCACGTTGTCGGAGAGGGACGGCAGGTTCGCCACGTCGTCCCGGCCCAGCCGCATCATCTTGCCGAGCACTGCGGCCTCCTGCGGGGAGATCCGCTGCACCCCGACGATGTCGGCGTTGGACAGCAGGCGCGGTGCCGTGGGGCCGAGGTAGGGAACCAGGGTCAGCACCGACTGCCACGGCGCCGCGGTGATGCGGCCGCGCGGCGGGCGGGCGCCGAGGTCGCGGATGATGAGAACCGGGCTGGACGAGGACGGGCCCTGCGGGGCCATCCGCCCCACCGGGTGCACCGTCACACACTGCTGGCCGCCGCCGGCCGCCTGCGCCATCGGCGACCACAGCTGGGGGCGCGCGGTCTCCACGGCCACGCGCGCGCCGGTGGCCGCAGCGCGCAGAGCGATCACCTGGGCCATCCAGGTGCCGCCGACCAGCACGACGTCCAGCCGCGTGGGCCGGCACAGCCCCAGCACCGCCGTCTGGTTGCCGCCGTCGATACCGAGGATCAGGCCGTCGTCGCCGACGGGCAGCGTCAGCCGCGACAGTGCCTCGGCGTCCACGAGGTGGCGCTCACGCCGGGGGCCGAGCAGACCGAAGGCCGCCCGCAGGCGTCGCTGCGGTTCCACCGGGGCCGGTTCGGGGTTGCGGGGCAGGTGGCCGGGGCGCTGGCCGGGGAAGCCGGGTGCCGCGGATCCGAAGCCGGCGCGGCCGGTGGCGGGAGCGGTGGGGGCGGACATCAGCGAGTACCTCCCAGCGGCAGGGTGGCCAGAACTCCGGGCAGCTGCTCACGGTCGAGCCGCACCAGGCCGACCTTGAATTGGGATGCGGCCCCCTCCAAATGACGGCGGGCCTCGGTCAGTTCATTCTCACTGCGGCCGGTGAGACGCACGTGCCCGGACAGGGCCAGGGCCTTGCCGCTCGCCTTGCTGATGCTGAGCGAGAAGGTGCTCGCGAGCGCGGGGGAGGAGGTCAGCGCGCCGACCAGCCAGGGCAGCCCCAGCGCGCCGTCGCCGAGCTGCGGCCAGCGGGAGATCCAGTACGTGGTGTGCCAGCGGCCGTCGCAGCGCCAGGCACGGGTGCTCTCGGCGGTACGGCGGTTGGAGCGGCTGCCGTCGAGGGCGGCACCGCTCGTGGTGGCCATGGGGTTGACGCAGCTGGAGGTGGAGATGGCCGAGACGATCTCCGACTCGCTCAGCACCTTGGCCTTCAGACCTGCTCCCATGAGGCGGCTGGCCAGCTGGTCGGCGACCCGCAGCAGCGCCCGCCGGGCACCCTGCATCCCGCCGCCGCGGGCCTCCACGGCCTCCGGGCACAGCTCCGGGTCGAGCTTCAGCGCGACCCAGGTGAGCCGCAGACCCGGCGTCATGCTCTGCGCCTGCAGCTGCGCGTAGGAGCGGGCCGCCATGGCCTGCGAAGGCAGGTGCGGTGCAGGCGCCGGCTGGGTGTGCTGGACGACCTGCACGGAGGCGAGCCGGATGTCGTCCACTTCGAGCAGGCCCTGCAGCAGATCGAGGGGGATCTCCCGGGTGCCGCGGGCCGGACGCAGGGGCGTGTCCACGGCCTGCACCTGCACCAGAGCGGTGACGAACGTGCCGTCACCGACCATGCCGATCTCGCGCTGCTCGCGGTCGCGGAAGGAGTAGGTGCGCAGGGCGGGGTCGCACTCGACGGCCGGAGCGAAGCCGGGGTCCGTGCCGGGCGGTACGGGCTCGGCGTTTCGCTTCTGGCGGTCCCGAAAGGCACGGGCGATGGTGAACCACTCGGGCAGCGGACGGCCGCGCCGGCGCAGCAACCCGGACAGGACCAGCGGTACGGCCAGCACGATACCGACCACGATGCCGATGGGGCGCAGCAGCCAGCCGACCAGGAGCGCTGCCGCGGCCAACTCCAGGCCGACCAGCGACTGGACGCGGATCGGGCCGATGCTGCCGGGGCGCCTCGAGAGCGACGGCGCGGCCGGGCTCACGCGACCGGGGGTTGCGGGCTGCTGTGCGGGTTCCGTCCCTTGGTTTCCTTGCGCGCGACGGCTGCCGTTCCGGCGCCGGGACCTGGTCGCAGTGCTCATCCCCCGGTACAACCCCTTTGCATTATCTGGCTGCTTTGTCCTGCCGCGACTTGAGCTGGCGGCGCACCACGCTACCCCGTACCGTACGGTGCGATCGTCACACGGCATAGTAGGGGTCCCTGCAGGCGCAGCCGTCACACAGCACCGGGCGGCCCTGGGGAGTTCCGCGACACAGCAACAAAGCGACAAAAACGGGGAGTTGACCCATCCATGGCGACACGTCGGGACGAGCTGAACGCCTACTCCTTCGCGCGCAGGCGCACGGTGGCGGCGTTTCTGCAGCCGTCTCCACACGGCTCGGAAGAGGCCGCGCCGCGCCCCCTCAAGACCGTCCTGCCGAGCCTCGGCGTGGCGATGCTGGTGCTCGCCGGATTCGGGGCATGGGGAATGCTCAGCCCGACCGCGCCGAAGGGGTGGGACAAGGAGGGCGCGAACATCCTCGTCGGCAGCGAATCCACGACGCGCTACGTCCTGGTGCGCACCAAGGGTGAGAAGAAGCCCAGCCTTCACCCGGTCCTCAACCTGGCGTCCGCCAAGCTTCTGTTGAAGGGCGAGAATCCGAAAGTCATCAAGATCAAGGAATCGGTGCTCGACGAGAGCAAGTACCCGATGGGCGCCACCGTCGGAATCCCCTTCGCTCCGGACCGGCTGCCCTCTTCGGAGGACGCGGAGACGGTCAAGGTCTGGGCACTGTGCGAGGCCCCGGGCCAGGGATCGGACAACCAGCTGCGCCGGGCCACGTACGTGCTGGACCAGGCCGACTACAACGACCTGCTGCACAAGGGCAACAAGGAGCTGAACCAGCGCGAGGCCCTGTACATCGAGGGGCCGGGCGCAGCCGGGGTGGCCGGGCCGCGGTACATGGTCACCGCGGACGGACGGGCCTACCTGATGGGCGGCAAGGACTGGAGGCTCCGGTCCGAGTCGGCGCTGAACACGCTCGAGCGCGCCGTGTTCGGCGACGGCGCGGAGCCGCAGAAGGTCAGTGCGGATTTCATCAAGACGCTGAACGTGGCGGGAACTGTCGACTTCCCCACCCTGGACGGCCTTGGGGGAGCGACGGCGTTCGTCGACGGACTCGACCCCAAGCTGGCCAAGGTGGGTCTCGTTCTCCAGGCTCCTTCGGGCAACCGGATGCAGAAGTACGTCGTCCTGAAGGACCGGGTGCAGCCGGTGTCCGACTTCACGGCCCAGCTGCTGCTCGCAAAAGTGGGGGCGGAGAGCCTGTACGAAAACGGGATCCCGAAGCCGGTGAGGGTCGGCTTCAACGACATCCAGCCGGCGGACGGCCAGTACATGTCCGAGATGAACTGGCCCACGTCCCCGGTCGAACAGGCCAACACGCACTGGGAGACCGGCGGCAACAAGGTCTCCTGCAGCATCTGGCACGGCAAGGACGACCAGTACAGCAAGATGCCGAAGATGACCGTCTGGACCTCCCAGGAATACCCGAAGGACGTCTCCCAGAGCGGCTCCAGCACGTACGTCTCGCCCGGCAGCGGCCTGCTGTTCACGAAGGTGACGGGGACCAGCGCCGGTGGCGGCAACGTCTACCTGGTGACCGACACCGGCCTGCGCTACTCGGTCCCGGCGCGGAACGACAGCCAGGTGACCGGCGGTGAGAAGGCCGACGGCCAGCAGACCAACAGCGCGCAGGTCAGGCTCGGGTACGACAAGATCCGCCCGGTCACGGTGCCGGAGTCCTGGGCGGACCTGCTCGCCGCGGGCCCGGAACTCAGCAGCGGCAACGCGGAGCAGGCGCAGGGCTCGTAAGGCCCGTACGGACGCGTCGGCGCGTATGGCCCGTAAGGCTCTGTAAGGCCCGTATGGCTGGAATGGCTCGAATGGCTCGAATGGCTCGTAGACAAAGCCATCACCTCGTCACCTCGGTCGACTCGTCAAGCCGTCAACCAAGTCGCCTGTGAAAAAGGTGAGTTGGGTTCATTGTGATCCTGCTACAGAACCCATCTGATGTTCGTTCTGTCGGTGAATGCGACTAGAGTTGAGACGACACGACTGGACATCGCTCCGTCGCCACGGCAGCGTCCGGTACGTGGATCGACCCACAACTCCTACGTCTCATGGGGGACACAGAGCATGGCTGGACAGCAGTTCACCATGACCGAGGAGGAGATGATCGCGTTCAGCGGTCGTATCTCCTCGGTCAACTCCTCGATCCAGGGCGAGATCCGTCGGCTGCAGACCGTGATCGACACGATCACGGGCGGCTGGAAGGGCTCGGCGGCCACCGCGTACAACAATCTGCAGACGCAGGTCAACCAAGATGCGAACAAGATCAACCAGATCCTGAACGACATCAAGGAAGCCGTCGACCAGAGCACCAAGAGCTACGCGGCCTCGGAAGAGGAGCAGCGCTCGTCCATCCAGAACATCGCCGCCCAGTCCCCGTTCGGGTGATCGGCCCCGTGCGCCGCGCCGCATGTCCGCCGCGCGCCGCACGTCTGTGACCGACCATCGACACATCTGAGGAGACACAAGACATGTCCGGGCAGATCCTCGTCAATTTCGCCACGATCTCCCAGGCCTCGCAGGACGTCCGCTCGACGGCGAACAACATCCGCCGTCAGCTGGACGAACTCGAGGCCGGTGTGAAGAAGATCGCCACTACTTGGGAAGGCTCGGCGCAGGAGGCCTACCGCGCCAAGCAGGCCGAGTGGGACCAGCGCGCGAACTCCATGCAGCAGACGCTGGAGGCCATCGCCAGGGCCCTCGACAGCGCCGCTCAGAACTACCAGGCCACCGAGTCGAAGAACGCCCAGATCTGGGGCGGCTGACGTGACCACACGATGGGGGCGGGTGCGCGACGGCGCGCTCGCCCTCATCGGCGGTTGACGGAACGTGCGGATCGGACTGCTGCGGCTTCTTCGGGCCGCGGCCGGTCGCCGGTCCGCACGCCCCGTACGGGAACGGACGTACCGGAACTGAAGTCCAGGTACGGCTAACGGGAGGACGTAAGACAGTGGGATCCGGGGCATCGCGCGCCGCGCGTCGGAGCGCCGCAGCCACCGCCGCCCTGGCGGTCGTCGCCTGCGGGCTGCCCTTCGCCGGTGCCGCGCCGGCCGCCGCCGCGGAGGGCGTGCGGACCACCTTGGCGGACGACGACGTGCGGACCACCTGGGCGGACGACGACGTGCGGACCACCTTGGCCGATGACGACGTGCGGTTCCAGATCGACGACACCAGCTGCTCGTTCCCGTCCGACCCCATCAAGGGAACACCCTGGTCCCTGCAGCGCATCGTCCTCGACCAGCTGTGGCAGGACACCAAGGGCAAGGGCGTCAAGGTCGCCGTCATCGACACGGGCGTCGACGCCGTCAACGATCAGCTGAGGTCGGCCGTCGTAAACGGCAAGGACCTGTTGGCAAAGAGCGGCACCGGCAAGGTCGACGAGGTCGGCCACGGCACGAAGGTGGCCGGCATCATCGCCGCCCGTAAGTCCGACGAGAGCGGCTTCATCGGCATCGCCCCCGAAGCCACGATCATCCCGATCCGTCAGAACGACGACCAGGGCAGCGGCAACGTCGGCACGATGATCTCGGCCATCAAATACGCGGCCGATGCCGGGGCTCAGGTCATCAACATCTCGCAGGACACGGCGTCGAAGATGGACCCCACGGTCCACGCCGCCTTCCGCGCGGTCATCCAGTACGCCCAGGAGAAAGACGCCCTGATCGTCGCAGCGGCCGGCAACAACGGCGCGGACGGCAAGAAGGCGAAGACGTACCCGGCGGCGTACCCGGGCGTCCTCGCCGTCGCGGCCTCCGACCGCACCAACCTCCGCGCCCCCTTCTCCCAGTCGGGAACGTTCGTGGGCGTGGCCGCACCCGGCATCGACATGGTCTCGACGGTCCCCAAGGGCGGCCACTGCGTCGACCAGGGGACCAGCTTCGCCGCCCCGTACGTCTCGGGCGTCGCGGCGCTGATCCGCGCCAAGCACCCCAAGTGGACCTACCAGCAGGTCATCACGCAGATCGAGCAGACGGCGGACCGGACGAAGGCGGGCCGCGACGACTTCGTCGGCTGGGGAGTAGTCGACCCGGTCGCCGCGGTCAACGAGGACACGGTCACCCCCGCCGAGTCCCCCACACCTGACCCGGTGGGCCCTGCCGGCGACGCGGCCGACGTCGAGGCCGCGACCCTCATCCTCGGCGAATCCCGCCAGGAACGGACGGAGCGGTACGCGCTGTATGTGCTGGCGGGAGGCTTCGCCGTGGTGCTTCTCGTGTTCGGCGGGGGCAGGGTACTGAGCGACTGGCGCCGCAAGCGGGGTATTGGTAACGACATTGGAGTGAACGGGGAGCTGCAGCATGGCTGAGCAGTACAAGGTCGACCTGAGCGAGATCGAAGGCACCATCACGAAGCTGAACCGCGTCATCAAGGACATGTCGACGTCGGCTACGAGTTGCCAGGGCAAGACGTACCTGCCGCAGGGCGCGCTCGGAACGGGTTTCGGGGAGGCCGAGGCGCTGTTTGGCGCCCACGAGCAGATGAAGGAACGCCTCTACGAGATCGTCGCGCACCTGGAAGACGTGCTGGACGACTTCGGGCAGAAGACGAAGAGGACGCATGACGCGTTCCACGACGCTGAGGCGCAGAACTACGCCGCTTTCAATGGGAAGTGACAGATGTTCTGCTACATGGAGATGAGGGGGTTGTAGCCATGGGCGAAGAGAGCATCGACGACTTCCAGTACGTCGAAGCGAATCAGTGCTTCGCGGAAAAGCACACCACACCATTCGGGCTCGAAAAGAACATGGACCAGATGAAAGCCATGGTCCAAAACGCAGACCCGGGCGCTGTGGAGAAGGTGGCCGAGGGCTGGGCAGACCTCAGCAAGGACCTCGTCGGAAGCGGCGGGATCAAGGAAACCTTTGAGGCCGCCGTCAAGCACGTCCTCGCCCATTGGGAGGGCAAGAGCGCGGACCTGTTCGCGGAGCGTGCGCAGGTCATCGGTCAGAAGATCACCGACAGCGCCAAGTACGCCGACAACACCTCGCAGTCCCTCAAAGGTGCCGCTGCGGTTCTCGCGGACATCAAGCCCAAGGTCTTGGCGATGGAGAAGCCGAGCGGGCTCTCCAGTGCGACCGACTTTGTAGGCGATCTCGGTGACCGGGACGCTTCGGGCGCGGACAACAACCTGAAGGACGGGGCCGGTTCGCAGGCTGCCCTTGACAACAACGAGGGCAGCCTGTCAGCAGGCCGAGAAGCGCAGCTCAAGATGGCTGCGCAGATGGAGATCCTGGGGGCGGCTTACAACAGCCGTGCCAAGGAGATGGGGTCGTGGCGCAAGCCGGTTGAACAACCTCCCCCGGACGATTATCCGGGTGAGCCCGGCGGGATTCCGCCCGCTGCCGTGGTTGTGCCGACGGCGGTCGCCCCTCGAAGCCCGAAGGCTGCAACGTCGGGCACAGCCCGCGGTGGCCAAGCCAGCACGATCAGCCAGTCCAAGCCTGTGGCCCCGCCATCGGGCATCACCGGCGGCGCGCACAAGCCGACCGCACCGCAGCCTCAGGTCAGCACTGCGATCGACGGCGTCTCTGGTGGTCGCACCGGGGCACCGACGGTTGGCGGCGCTGGCACGGTCGGCGGTGGATCGGCTGGCAGCGGTGGCGTCGGTGGTGGCGCTGGCTTCGTCGGCGGCGCGGCTGGAGCTGGTGCTGCTCGCGGAGCCATGGCTGGCCGTCCCGGCGCAGGCGGCATGGCCGGCCGTGCGGGCGCGGGCGGCACGGCGGGCCGTGGGGGCACAGGTGCGGGTGCAGCCAAGGGCGGTGCGGCACGCGCCGGAGGCTTGGCTCGCCAGTCTGGTGGCGTTGTTGGTGGCACGCCCAAGTCCGGTGCTAGCGCGGGCCGGGGCACTGCCGGCGGTTCGGGTCTACACCGTAGCCGCGGCGCCGCAGGTGGAGCCGGTGCCAGTCGCAAGGGCGGCATGGTTGGCGTCCCTGGTGCACGAACCGGTAAGCCGAAGGACCAGGAGGGCCGCGAGGGCGAGCGTCCCGACTACCTCGTCGAAGACGAGGAGACCTGGACCCCACAGACTAACGCGGCCCCTCGAGTCATCGAGTAGTCGCCGGATGCTCAGCGGCACATGACAGGATGCGTGGGCGTGGCCTCCGGGCCACGCCCACGTTTGGTAACGGGAGAGGGAAGACGGAATGGCCTTCAAGCGAACGGTGCGTGCACTCAGCGCCGCAGCACTGACTGGTGCGCTGATTCTGGCGGCGGCTCCCGCTGCCTCTGCCGACCAGACCAGACGTGACCAGTGGGCGCTCGAGGCACTACAGGCCGAATCCGTCTGGAAGGTCTCAACGGGCAAGGGCGTTACGGTTGCCGTCATTGAAAACAGTGGCGTGAATCTCGAACATGTAGATCTGAAAAACAACCTGCTCAAGGGGCGAGACTTCGAGGACGGCGACGATGATCCCAGTCCTGAGGCAGGGGGCCTGCAGCCAGATCACGGCACGGCAATGGCTGCGGATATTGCTGCTCATGGCCATGGGCCAGGGGGAGTTGACGGCGTCAAGGGGCTCGCGCCGGATGCCAAGATTCTCCCCATTCGGTCGGGCGGTACGGGATATGCGGATGAGATCCGCTATGCCGTAGAGCAGGGCGCCTCGGTCATCAACATTTCCGAAACGCAAACTCTGGATCTCGCCGAAGACCGTGAGGCCGTGGCCTACGCTCTCAAGCGTGATGTCTTGATCGTGTCGGGTTCAGGGAACGGGGGAAATGACGACATCCGGTTTCCCGCGAAATACCCAGGGGTTCTGACGGTCGGGGGCGTGGACCGCAGCGGAGAGGTTTGGGAAAATTCCAACTATGGGCCTGAGGTTCTTCTAATTGCTCCTGCCACGCGTATCGTGAGTGCGGGGTGGCCAGGTAGCAAGAAACTCCACATCGCGGACGGCACTTCGGACTCTACTGCCTTCGTGTCTGCCGCTGCTGCGTTGCTCCGGTCGAAGTTCCCAGACCTTACGGCGGGGCAAATCGTTAACCGCCTCGTCAAGACTGCTGAACTCCCTGAATCTGCCAAGGGTATTTCCCTCCCTGACGAGAAGTACGGCTACGGGGCCATCCGGCCGCTGGCTGCGCTGACGGAAGACATCCCCGCAGGCCCGAAGTACGGTCCGCTGAAGGTTCCCGAGTCCCTGAACCCTTCGGACAGCGGTAAGTCGGATGCGGACTACGCGGCAGAGAACGAGAAGGCGGACCAAAAGCAGATGATCTTCCTGGGCGTCCTCGCTCTCGTAGCCCTGGCCGTGATCGGCCTCATCGTGTTCCTTATCGTGAAGCTGTCACGGCGTAACAAGAACAACAACGGTGGCCCCGACGGTCCTGTCGGCTACCCGCAATACGGCCAGCAGCCCAACGCGCCGCAGCAAAACCCGTACCAGCAGCAGCCCTTCCCGCCGCAGCAGAACCCGTACCAGCAGCAGCCCACCCCGCCTCAAGGCCAGTGGCCGCCTCAGCAGTAGTCGCAGGCACGGTCCGGCGCGGATATTGATTTGCAGGCTGTGTGGGCGTGGCTTTCCGGCCACGCCCACGTTCAGTACGGGACGGGAAGACGGAATGGCCTTCACGCGAACGGTGCGTGCCCTGGGCGCCACGGCACTGACTGGCGCGCTGATCCTTGTGGCAGCTCCTGCTGCTTCTGCCGATCAGACCAGACGTGACCAGTGGGTGCTGCAAGCACTGCAGGCCGAGTCCGTCTGGAAGTTCTCGAAGGGCAAGGGCGTCACGGTTGCTGTCATTGATAGCGGAGTGAATGCCGAGCATGTGGATCTGAAGAACAATGTGCTCAAGGGTAAAGACTTCGAGGACGGCGATGATGACTCTACTCCGTCGGCGGGGGATTCCAAGCCCACCCACGGCACGGGGATGGCCTCGTTGATTGCTGGGCACGGGCATGGTCCAGGCTCTGTGGATGGCGTCATGGGGCTTGCGCCAGAAGCCAAGATCCTGCCTATTCGGGAGGGCAACGCTGGGTATGCGGATGAGATCCGCTATGCCGTGGACCAGGGTGCTTCAATCATCAACATGTCTGTCTCTGTCGACCAGGACTTCCCGGAAGACCGTGATGCCGTGGCCTACGCGCTCAAGCACGACGTCTTGATCGTGGTGGCGTCTGGAAACGAGGGCAGAGCTAACAGTATCGAATTCCCTGGAGAGTATCCCGGCGTTCTGACGGTGGGTGGTGTGGACAGCAGAGGGACCATTTGGGAAAACTCCAACTATGGTCCCGAAGTTCTGCTGACGGCTCCCGCTACTCGCGTTGTGAGTGCAGGATGGCCTGGTAATGAACTCCGTATTGGAGACGGAACTTCAGACTCTGCTGCATACACGTCTGCAGCGGCGGCGTTGCTCCGTGCGAAGTTTCCTGACCTGACAGCAGGTCAGATCACAAATCGCCTCGTTAAGACCGCAGTACTGCCCGATTCCGCCAGGGGAATTTCTCTTCCTGATGAGAAGTATGGCTACGGAGCCATCAGGCCGCTGGCTGCGCTGACAGAGGACATCCCTGCAGGAACCAAGTACGAACGGACCGTTTAAGGTATCGGATGAGCAGCCGAATAAGCAGCCGGAAATCGAGCTCGGCATGTCCGATGCCGAGCAGGAGAAGGCGGACCAGAAGGCTCTGATCATCTGGTCCGTGATCGGTCTCGTGGGACTTGCCGTCATCGGCTTGATCGTTCTCTTGATCGTCAAGAAAGCCAAGCGCAAGGGGGGCAACAGTGGCGGCCCCGGTGGTCCCGTCGTCTACCCCCAGTACGGCCAGCAGCCCTTCCCGCCGCAGCAGAATCCGTACCAGCAGCAGCCCTTGCCGCCGCAGCAGAATCCGTACCAGCAGCAGCCCACCCCGCCTCACAGCCAGTGGTCGCCCCAGCAGTAGGCAAAGCGCATCCTGAGCCCGGCGGTGTAAAGCACCTCCGACTGCGGCGGCAGGCTACAGCCGCAGGAGGCGCTGGCTGTCCAGGACGGGGGCGCTGGCACCGGCACCGGCAAGGGCGCATGGTGGGTCTTCGAACTTGAGTGGTGCATGCACCAGCGGCAGCGCGGTCTTGGTTGTTGCTCGGGACAGCGATTGGCAGATCTGGGCCAGCTCCGGCGGCTGCGGCCAAGCCTTACCGAGATCGCAGTGGCCCAGATCTGCCAATCCTGCGGCGGCTTCACCGATCAACTTTGAAGACCCCGCATGGTCCGTCACCACGCGGCTGGACACGTCATACCCTGTCCAGCCCATCCTCGTCGGCCTGGTCCTCGCCGGACGCGTTCGGCGGCTCCGCCTCGGACGGCTTCTGCTCGATGACGAATGAGCCCTTCCCTACAACGGTCCGCACAATGCCCAGTTCCGCCAGGAGGACCAGGGTCTTCCGGGCGGTGCCGCGGGCAACTCCGAATTCCTGGACTAGGCGGTCCACGCCCGGCACGGCACGCCGTGGGGGGTAGTCGCCGCGCTTGATGCGGGCCACCAGGACAGCCGCAAGTTGCAGATAGACGGGGTCCGGTGCGTCCCGGTCCAGCTCGTCATCGGGACCGTACCCCTCGGGGATCTCAGTCATGGTCGGAACCTACGAGGGCAGGGGAAGCCTGATTAATCCGTGTCATGCCATGGCATGGCATGACCAGGTGCCTGTATCGTCGCCCACAACAAGGACCCCCGCGACCGCTGCAACGGCCCGGGGGCGTGGCCACCGCTTATAGGGAGCGATGACATGACAGACCTTATCCGTGCCCTCACCGACCTATGGAAGGTGGTGTTCGGCCCACGTCCGCAGGGCCGTCACCGCGCCGACCGGGCGACCGCCGTGCCGCCGTTGCTCGCCCCTCCGATCCCTCCGGCGCCTCCGGCCTGGCCCAGGTCGCCGAGGCCGAGGAGCCCGTACGGGATCGACGAGCCGCTGAACGGCCACGAAACGGCCCTGGTCCGTCCCTATCTCGTCGCCCACGAGGAGCGGGAGCAGCTGCGGGAGAGGCGGCTGGCGCTGCTGCTGGCGCTCGATGGGTTCGACGTCGGCCCGGACGTGATCCACGGGGTGCGCGTCGGGGTGGGAGTGGCCGCCTGATGCACGACGTCCCGCACCGCAGCATCACCGACCGCGAATGGGCAGCCCCCGGCGACAAGTGCGACCCGAGGGACACGTACGACCTAGGCGGCCCGTGCGACGGGTGCGGCTCACCCCACGGCCCCCACGCGACCGTCACCGACGCCGCCACCGGCCGGCACCAACAGCTC
Organism: Streptomyces himalayensis subsp. himalayensis; assembly: GCF_013778455.1. Classification (GTDB taxonomy): domain Bacteria; phylum Actinomycetota; class Actinomycetes; order Streptomycetales; family Streptomycetaceae; genus Streptomyces; species Streptomyces himalayensis. Next base: position 790,131 of record NZ_JACEHE010000001.1, read on the forward strand.
TGCCAGCAGTGCGCCCGCAGCAGTCGACCTGCCGCACGTCGGCCTCTGCGGATGTGTGTGCGCTGCGACGTGCTCACGGACGCTCCGGTCCTCGTCTCCGAGGTGCACCAGGCGAGCGGCCCCGGCTGGAACGTGTACGCCTGCCCCGGCTGCGCTCCCCACTTCCCGCCTCTGCCGGACGTACTCGACCTCTTCCCATCCCGCAGCGAGGAGGGCGAGCGGTGAAGGCCGGGACCCAACGGAAGCCAACACGCTGGGGGCGTCCCGTGCATGGCCCTGCGCATCTACCGCGTCGGCGTTGAGGGCACCGGCACCGGCGAACGCCAGGTGAGCGTCATGGACTCCGCGGACCTGGAGTTCATGACGTGGCCTGGGGCCTTCGGCCCGAGTGGGGCCGCGCCATCTGGGAGAGACGGCGAGCCCCGGGGTTCCACTGATTCCGTCCGTCACTCTTCAACTCCGCTGCCCATCCGTCTGATGCCGCGATAGCCATGGCACGGTCAGGCAGCGACAGGTGCGAATTCGAGTTGCTCGGCCAGCGGTACCACCACCGGGCGCATCAGCTCGTCGAGCAGCCGCTGAGTGGTGGGCCACCCGGGGGAAGATCCGGTATCTTCTGCCGTGATTGGCATGTCCTTGCTCACGTGGCCGAGCGCGGCGCTCGGTCGGCGGGAGCACCGTCACGCCGTACGGATGAGACGAACACCCCCGTAGGCAAGTGCGCGAGGCGGGCATGCCAGCCACTGTTGTCAACGGGGATGGGACAAAGGGATGAGCACTCCCTTCGATGCGCCACAGCACAGCGGAACCGCTCAGATGCGGTTGAACTCCCTACCCGCGGAAGGCGGCGGCGGTGGGGGCGCCGGCGGGACGGCCAAAGTCGACACCCAGCGGCTGGACGAGGCCGCCAATGCTCTGGTCGAACTGCGCGGTGACACCGAGAACGTCGACAACGCCGCCGACGAGGACACCATGAGCGCCGTCATGGGCCTGAACAAGCACACCGCTCCGGGCCTTCCCGAGGCGGGCTCCTGGGCCACCGCCGGCTCCCTGATGACCATGGACGTCCGTTGGGGCTCCCAGGTCATGAATCTCAAGCGCATGCTGCAGGACATCAGCGACAAGCTCCACACAACCACCGGCCACTACACCCGCACCGAGCAGGAGGAGCAGGCGCGTCAGCGCGCGATCAACTCTCCCTTCGGATAAGCCGGGCCCTGGGCCGGAACACTGCCCGGGACAGACCGCAAGGCCGGGCCAGAACCAACCTCATCCCCGTCCACGGGACGGATAGGAGCTGTCGCACGTGGTGTCCATCCCCTACCTCGACAAGGCCGACCTCGGCCCGCTGGCTGATGCCGCCGCTTCCTGGAAGGCGCTGCCGGGCAAGTACGAGGCGCTGCAGCGCGAGTTCGAGCAGCGTGTCATCAACCACCTCAAGGGCCACTGGGAGGGTGACGCGGCCGAAGCGGCCTTTGCCACCATGGCCAAGGCCCGCACGGAGTACGAGAACGCCGCCACCGAGGCAGGCCGTATAGGCAAGCTGCTGCAGGATGCCCACAGCGAGTTCGGCACCTGCCAGAAGCAGCTCCGCGCCCTCCTCGACGAGGCCCGCAACGACAAGTTCCACGTATCCGAGAACGGCAGGGTCGAGGACGTCGACCCGCGGCAGGACAGCCCAACTGCCTCCGGAACGCCGGGCTTCGCCACCGAGCGCAAGGAGAAGCTGGACTCGCTGGTATCCCGTCTGGAGCGGATCCTCGAACTGGCCACCGCCGCCGACGAAGCCGCCAGCGCCGCCCTGGAACGCGACGCCAACGGCGACAGCCAGTCCTTCAACACCAGCGTCTACACCAGTCTCGACGCCGTCGAAGCCGACCAGGCATCCGACCTGATGAGGAAGAAGGGGCGTCTCACCGACGCAGAGATCACCAAGCTCAACCTGCTCCTCTCCGCCAACAAGGGCGACCCGGAGTTCTCCCGCGACTTCGCGGTCAAGACCGGTGCGGAGAATGTGCTGAGCAAGTACAACGAGCTCATGACCCCGCCGGCCGGGACCACGCTTTCCAAGGAGCAACTGGCCCAGCTCAAGGAACTCAAGGCGAACCTGGGCACCACCATCGGCACGGCGACCACGTCGGACGACCACCTTAAGGGTGGAAAATCCGACCGGGAGATCACCAAGTTCCAGAACGAGCTGCTCGCGGCGGGCCAGCGCGAGTTCAACGCCAATCCCACCGAGACCCCCTATGGCCTCAACGGCTACCAGCTCACCAGCAGCCTGATGAGCGAGGGTAAATGGGACAAGGAATTCCTCCAGGACTACGGCGGCGCTCTCATCACCGCCGAGAAGAACGGTGCCAACGCGGGCCAGAACCCCGACGCCTACTGGGGCGGCGGGCGCACTCTGGGGTCGACCAACATCGGCGCGCTCGACCCCATGACGGGCTTCATGGACGCCCTGGGCCACAACCCGGCAGCCTCCACCGAGTTCTTCACCTCAGAGTCCACGGTCAACGGCGAAAAGGTCGACCACCTCGACTACCTGATGAAGGACCGGCACTGGCCCGAAGGAGGCGCCTACACGGGCGACTCCAAGAACCCCAGTGGCTACAACAACCTCGGCCACGCCCTGGAATCCGCCACTACCGGCCACGCGTACGACACCAGCCCCTCGGCGGACACCCCGGCCCACAACGCGAAGCAGGCCGGTCTCATGGAGGAGATCGTCAAGGCCGTTTCGCTGGACGAGGAGCTGGCCCGTGACGGGATGCAGGACAGCCTCGGGCGGATGGCCGGCGAGTACATGCCGGACATTCACCAGTCTCTGACGATGGACCAATCCGACAACGGCGACGGGCAAGGAAATAAGGATCGGATCTATCCGATCGCGGGCACTGCGGCGCTCTTTGGGGAGCAGGACGTTTCTCGCTTCCTCATGACCGTCGGGCAGGACCCGGATGGCTATGCGGCGATCAACCTCGGCGAAAGCGCCTACACATCCAACCTCATCGACTATCACCTTCAGAACCCTGATGCCTTCAAAGGTTCCACGGACACCGCGCTGCGAGAAATTGCCAGGACTTCCGGGGAGGTCCAGGGAAGCATCGCGATCGGCAGGCGGGAGTCGGAGATCGGCGATGCTGTGGAAGCCGACAAGGCGTACAACGACGCCATGGGACGTGCTGGCAGCTATGCGTCAGGGATCGTGGGAACTGGCATTGGCGTCGGCACTTCCTTCATCGCCACGCCGGCTGTCGGTGCCGGAGTCGGCGGCCTTGCCACCACGGTCACGGGGGATCTCATCAACCAGATCGTCAAGGGCTCTGAGCGGGACACTATGGGCAACGCAGTGTATTCAAGTGGCGCGGATTGGGAGGACGCAAAGTACTCCACTGCGGCGGTCCTGCAGGATGCCTACCGAAATTCTGCGGAAGCGCAGGGGCTGGGCGGTGTTGCCGACTACCAGAATATCTTGGCCAACGAGGTCGAGCTGGGTTTCCATTCTGCCGAGAGCAACTTGGACGGCTACGGCCAGGACAAGAGGGCAAGGTAGGGCTGATCACGGAGTCTGGGGCGGCCCGACTTTCAGGCGGCGGTGCATCCAGGTTCGGTCTTTTCGTAACGCAGACAGGGATTGCGGATAATGAAGTGGGACTATCGGGCTCTGCTCCGAGGGAACGTGAAGCGCCGGCTGATCGGATCCGCCGTGACGCTCGCCGTGCTGGGGGCCGGGGCTTACGGATTTCAGCTGCAGTACCCTGCCGCAAACACCGGACGGGCGTGCAGTGGAATGCTTCCGGTCGACTCGGTGCTTGACCTTGCAGGAAAGTCGCGACTCTACCTGCTCGGTCTAGGGTTTGACGTCTCCAGTTGGCAATTTGATGTTTCGGACGATGTGACGGAGCCGCCCGGTCTGGCGACAAGGTGTATCGTCGACGGCGTTGAGATATCCATCGAAACCACGGTCGGCGTCCACAATCCATACGCTTCCTATACCTTCCAGCGCGACCAGGAGTCCTTTCCCGTACCTTTGAACGCGGGTTGGCAGGGTTTCATAGTCACCGAAAAGCTTGACCAAGCCACCGCGTCGGTGCTTCTCAGTTGTAAGAACTGGGAATCGAAAGACGGCAGTGGAATATTCGTAACGGCCGGTTCGCCCTACGACGCCGAGGTCACGGAGGACGTACGCCTGAAGCTTGCCCGTGTGGTCACCGGGACAGCACAGCGCGCGGCAGAAAAGACCGGCTGCGTTACGGAACCGGGAGACGCGAGCAAGCTCACCGCTCCAGATGCCGACGCCAGGACCGTGGCGGCCGACGATGCCACGGGGACCTGCAAGGGGATGACCTCCGCGTCGACGGTGCGGGAAACCGCTGCCGAGGCTTCACCGGTGGAAGAATGTCTACTAACCGGCAGTCTGCAACTGACCGCCAAATACGGCCCCTTCAGCGATGCTTCTGACGCGATCGTCAACGGCAAATATGGCGGTCACGACACCCCCGCGGGTGTCGACAGCTCCACGGCCTGGACGTCAGCCACATGTCAGGGTGCCCTGGGTATCGGCTACTACCATGCTTCGCCAGTCGAGACGAGTGACCGCGAGTTCACATCGCGCCCCCTCACCAAGAGCGAGCGGGCGGATCTACAGCGCTTCGCCGAGCAGTCGGCCGCCCGCCACGGATGCGACAGCCCGGCCGCACTTCCCTAGCGAGCCAGGAGTCGTAGGGAAATCGCGGGGGCGGGTGCCGGTGCGTATCCCGACAGCCATCGACCGCATGGACTGGGGCCCGCTGATCTGCTTTTCGGCGGCAGGGTGCTCGTGGCAGCTTCGGCGCTCATGAGTCCTACCTTTCGAAACCGTTGGTGACTTGAAACCACCGGCATTACTGGGGGATTGCTTCGTGTGCCGAATGCCACGGCGGTCGCGCAAACCGCTGGTCATAGGCCTGCCGCTCGTGTTGCTCCTCAGCGGGGCAGTTGTTGTCTTCCGCGGCACTGGCGATTCGGGCGGCGGCCATGCGGCAGCGAATCGGGCGCAGTTGAAGCGTGCCTGCACCGGGTTGCTGCCGTACGAGGAACTCAGCAGCCTCGTACCCGACGACGTCGAGGGCGAAGTGAGCCAGTACGGCACCGTGCTGGAGCCCGACGAGGAGAGCCGTTCCCTGGTGAACTGTGCCGTGACGTGGCCGGGGCACGGGTCGGTGCGGGTGCGTGCCGTTCCTCTTGTCTCCCCGATGCCGATGACGGTGAAGGCCGAGGACATCATGCCCGGCGGTTACACCGACGGGTACGAGGCGCCCGGGCTCACCGGCAGGGTCGATGAGGACGGGCGGCCGTGGATCGTCGCCGAATGTGCCGGCGGGCTCGACGGCCAGGTACGCGAGGTGTCCGCGATGTATGTCACCGCGGATGTCGATCTGCCCGTTCCCGGCAAGGGGAAGCGAGCCGAGTACCTCGCGGACTTCCGCACCGCCGTCCAGGTCGCCAACGGGATCACTGCGAAGCAGGACTGCGGTGGCACCCCGCTGGCCAGGCCCACGCGGGTCATCGACACCTACGAGGAGTACACAGTCGCGGACCCGGACAGCATCGACGGCGAGACCGTGCGAGTGGACGAGCCGGGCCTGGGCATGAGGAAGTGCCGTGGGCTCGCCGAACGCGCGGGCTTGCCCGGGAGTTGGGCCGCCAGCGGTGACCTGCAGGACTCCCGGCTGCTCAGTGTGTGCACCGCCATGGCCGTAGACCCCGAAAGCCCGACGGAGATCGATCCGGTGCTGGAGGACGGCGCGGTCGCCGATGTCTCCGCGGCGAGTTGGGCCGGACCGCTCAGCCGGTCCGCCGTCGACCAGTACGACACCACAGGCGACGTCTTCGACTTCTCGGCAGAACGGCGTACGACGAACATCCCGGACGGCGATCATCGGGTCGAGCTCGCCCTGTGGGCCAGGTCGACATGTACCGCAGGCAGCACCTACCACCGTGTCACCGTGGGCATGAACATCGACTTCTATGACTACGACGAGCAGGATGACTACGAGCGCACGCTCACCGAAGCGGAGCGGACCCGGTACTCCCGTAACGCCCGCAAGCTCATGGACAGCTACCTCACCCACCCCGGCGGCTGGCCCCGGCAGCAGCGGTGCCATGACACCGAGATCCTCGGAGAGGTGGAGGGATGGCGGTGAGGCGGATCATTCTTTGGGCGGTAACCGCCTTGACGGCTACGGCCGTTGCCGTCGTCGGATATCTGGAACTGCACGGAGACTTCCAGCGCTGGAGGGACGAGTCGGCGCTCGACAGCGCCTGCAACGGCCTCCTCGACCGGAACGTGGTGCGCGACGTCCTCGGTCCGGGATCGGTCGAGGTCGAGAACGACGAGAACGAAGAGCGCGCTGACAGGGGCCTGGTGGGCTGCGAGGTGCACGTCGACGGTGGCGGCACCGCTGAAGTCCGTATCCTCGACACCTCCTACGCCGGTCAGAGCCTGGACTCCCTCTACACGGGTCCGCCCGGAGCGGAGCTCTCCGTACCGGTTGGCCATGGATGGGCGGGGCTCTTCGGGGCGAAACCGAAGTACTCGAGCGACTTGAGCGACTCCTTCAGTGCGGACGAGGACGTGACCGTGAGTCTGGTCCTCGAGTGCGCCGAGGCCAGCAGCGTGAAGGGCCTGTCCGTCACCGTCGAGACCACGCTCGACAAGACGATCGACAACCCGGCGAACAGGCCGGAGTTCGCCAGGATCGCCACTTCCACCGCGGCGAAGGTGTCGAAGACCCGGCACTGCGGAGCCGAGCTCGGAAGGCCCGTACGCAGTCTCGGCCTGCCGGTGAACGAGGACGAGTACGAACCGCTCGGCACGGCGGGCGGGACGTGCTCCGGCATTCCCACCGCACCGGGTGTGTCCATCGCCACCGAGACCGACCGCGGGGGAGCGCCGTACGAGATCTGCCGGCTGGCTGACGCAGACCTCAGTACGCGCTACGTACTGGAAGCCGAGTTCGGTCCTTACGCGGAAGAGGCGTTTGTCGACTACCAGGAGCACGATTACGGAGCGGAGGACCTGCCGTCGCCTGACATCCCCGCCCACCATCGCGATGGCGGCGGCCGGGTCAGCTGGACGACGGCCAAGTGCTCCGACGGCCGTGCCCTGTTCACACTGCAGGTCGCCGCCGGGCAGGACGGCGGTCGCAAGAACACCGTGAGCGATCCGGGTCTCGCTTACGAACGCGCCGCACTCAGGGCTTTCGCCGAGCGCTCGGCAAAAGCCCACGGCTGTTCTGCTCCGGTGACGCCTTGACGATGCTTTCCCGGCGCCGCTGTGGTTCTGGCCGCGCGGGAAGCGAACCAGAACTCGTGCAGCTGCTGACTTGCCGAACAGACTTCCGCTCTACGTTCACCTGGACCGAGTCGGACCGGCGGCCTACGTCACTCGGAGCACGGCCTGGGGGGAAACGGGCCGGCGGAAACGCCAAGCCCGTGCCCCGGGCCGACTCAACATCTCGTCCTCATCCCGGGTAGGGAACCGCGTCGAGGTGGCTCAGCCGGACCGGGAACGCCTCCGGCATACGACGCCAGCCTTGACCCATGAACCGGACCGAGCACCACGAACCATCGACGAAGCCGATCTCGTGGTTGCCGCCCACCACGTCGCTTCGGTCACGGATCCAGGTCACGTTGCGAAGGTCCGTGGCCCACCCGGCCTCGACCGCACCGCGCCCGCCTGTGAGGGAACCCGCGCAGGACACGTACGCGAGCTGGAGGTGGTGGCTGGTGACCTGCATGACCACATACGCGCCGTTCTCGGTCCGGGGCGTGATGGCGCGCGCCAAGTGGCCGGCCATGCTGTTCCAGCCGCCGTGGAACGGCTTGCCCGGCTTCTTGGTCTCACGCCAGAAGACGGCCTCGAAGAACGCCTCGAACGGGTTCCAGGTGATGGAAATGAGGTTCGCGACCCCGTGCACTGGGAGCATGCACCAGCTCCAGAGCGTTCGGCGTTCTGATCGGAGGCCGCGTGGGCGGCGGAAATAGCCGGGCTTCGGTGCGCGAGCCGCCAGTGCGACCCGGTGCTCACCTCGCAGTACCTCTCCGGCGGGTACCACCGCCCTCGCCCGTTCGACGGACTCCCGGTTCCGGTCCGTGCCGCTCACCCGAAAACTTCCCTCACTGTCTTGCCTGCGTGCGAAGGCTGCGTGTCCGTGCGCTCGTCGAGACGCTGTGGATCGGGGCGCTGATGATACTCGTAACGCTCCTCCGGCACCCGGGGCCCGTCTTCCAGTGTGTCGATGCTTGACGGATTGGCGATGCCCAGCCCCTCACGAGCGGACGTGCTGGGTTGCGGTTTCCCGCCAGTTGGTCGTCGACTTCTTCCTTGACCGAATCAATAGAAGCAGCCCCATGCCGCGAAGCTCCGGGTTCTCCACCCTCGGCCAATGAACCTCGCGCAGGCAAGCGGGTGTGGTCCCCGCCGGCCTCACAGATTGCCGGAGACCACTCCGCGCCAGGTCCAGCCCAACTTGAGGACGGCGTTCTGCAGGGGGTTGCGCAGGTCCGCGCCGTTGAAGCGGAAAGTCTCCGTCGCTTCGAGGCTGCCGCTTTCCTCGCGTCTGACCGTGTAGTGACGGGAGACGGTCCTGTCGGGCCCGCGCGAGTACGCCCCTGAGATCTTGAGCTCCGGCGGATTCCCGACCCGGGTGACCTCCCACGATTCCTCGAGGGCGCGTACCTCATGGTTCTCCGGGACCAGGCGCATCCGGATCCGGACCGCCCGGGTCAGCTGCGACTCGACGAAGATGGCCTGCCACGCGGGCTCCGCCATCCGCCACTCCGCCACCAGGTCGGCGTCCTCCGCGGCGGCGTCGCGGATGACGTACGGCACCTCGGGCCGGTTGACGCCGAGCAGGGCTGCCCGCACCTCCTCGACCGGGCGCGGCGCGACACCGTCGGCGGGGTGCTTGGTTCCGGTCAGCTTGTCGAAGAAGCCCATGAAATCAACCTATGAGGGGTCGGATTGACGGTGCAAGATCGGCCGCTTCGGCGGGACGCGCTACGAAGCCGCGCCGGTGTCCGGGCGGGCCGTGCGTACGAAGTCCTGGAAGTCGCCCAGGACATAGGCATGTTGGGACGCGCTGGCACTCAGGACCAGGCGGATCACCGCCCGCTTGCGCGGATCGGCGAGCATATGGGTGGGGCAACCAGGATGCGGCTTCTTACGGAGGTCGGCCGCCGCCCAACTCAGCGTACGGGCAAGGCGTCGACCAGGGACTTCCACCCGGCGCCCTGTGCCATCACGTCGCACCAGGACCCGTCCCTGAAGTGCCACCTCAGCGTGGCCTGCTGCTCGTTGTGGGTGTCCCAGACGGCCAGCTCCACACCGGCCAACTGCTCCCGGGGGGCGGACCAGGCAATCTCCGCCTCGTGCTCACCGACGTACAGGAGGCTGACCCGCCGCTCTCCGACGGCCAGCACGCGGTCCCCCCAGACGTACACAGCGATCCCGAGGCCCCCGGCCGCACTGTCCCATCCGCCGCCCAGTCTCTTCTCCCGCCGGCGCTTCTCCTTGCTCCGGCAGAGCCACAAGAGCCCCCGGAAGGGCATCAGGAGCAGGTCGCCGAGGAAATCCAGTGGGGCGGTGAGCCACGCGAGGAAGCCGGTCAGCCACGCCCGCATCCGTACTCCGGCGGAGGGTTGGGGGCGGCGCCCGCCGTGCGGGAGGATGCGGGAGCGCGGCCGTCGCCGTTTCGGCGGCTTGGGCACCCGGGAGTGGCGCACCACGGGCTGTAGGTGGACTACGCGGTCTCCCTCGAGCGCTGTCATCGCCACCTCCCGGAGTACGGCGTCGGTCCTGGCCTTTGTCATACGCCCCCTCCCGTTTGTCCTGTTCCGTCGATCCTGCTGCAGGTCACCCGAATGACGACGCCCTCCGGGCGGCCCTCGCGGACTGGGCCAACGGGTAGCCCAGCGCCCGCCGAGGAGTCAGGCCCGACGGCGCCTGTGTACGCCTGCCCCGACTGCGCTCCCCACTTCCCGTCCATGCCGGACGTGCTCGATCTCTTCCCCGGCCGCGGTGAGGAGGACGCGGGGTGAAGACACCGGCGCCACTGGGAGCCAACACGCTGGGGGCTTCTCGTGCATGGTCCTGCGCACCTACCGTGTCGGCATTGAGTGCACCGGCACAGGTGAATGCCAGGTGAGCGTAATGGACTCCGCGAACCTGGAGTTCATTACGCAGCCCCGGCCCTTCGGTCCAAGTGGCAGCACGGTCCGGGACGGACCGAGAGCCCCAGGGTTCCACTGATCCCGCCCGTCACTCCCCAGCGCCGGCCCGCCACTGGACCTCCGTCATGTCCGAGCCGCAACACGGGGCACGGCCGGGCGCATCCGCCACGTTCCCGAACTTGTGAGTGAGGCAATCACACGATGAGCGTTCGAGTTGGACTTCGCGGGCGCGAGCGCATGCAACTGCGCAAAGAGCCTGCTGATCGCGACCCCGCCGACTGGGACTGGCGGCAGTCGTCGATCTTGCCTGCTTGCCCCACGAGTTGCTGCCGAGCTGAAGTGTCGTCACGCCTACCCGGTTGGGACGACGCTGATGCAATTGCCAAGTGTTTGCTACGGTCGTACTGCGCGTGCGAGCGGAGTTCGGTTGTCGATCACTTTCGACGGGCGGTGTGAGAGGAACGCGACTCTCCGGTGGGCGGTAGCCCGGCCGTCATCGGCACCTGTACTCAGTCGATATTCGTCCGGTTTCGGGGGATTCATGGGACAAGGAACGAACGTCCAGACCGAAGCGTTGCGACGCTACGCCGACGCTGCCGAAGATGCGGCCGATCGTATTCGTCAGATCCGACAGCGGCTGTGGAGCGCGCTTGGGAAAGCGACGCTGCCGAGGGCTTCAGCCAGACAATGACAGAGTTCGAGCAGGCTCTCCTGGGCGAAGCCGACGACATGGTCACAATCGCGGAGTTGCTGGAAGTGGCGGCGTCGGCGTGCGAAATAGCCGAGCAGGCCATGACCGATCTTCTCGTAGAGATTGTGGAAGCGCTCATGGTGACTGCCGCGACAACTGCGATTTTGTCCCTGCTCACCGCCGGAGCCGCGGCTGCCATCGGTCCTCTGGCAGGAGCAGCGAATGTGGCGTACCGAGCCGCAAAGGCCACGAGGATTGCCGCCAAGCTGGCCGACAAGTTGGCCGATCTCGCCAGGCAGACCAGGGCTCTGGCAAGGCTGTCCAGACTCCGCCGTTATCTTCGCAGCCTCGATCGCGCGAAGATCAAGGAGTGGAAGGGGGCGAAATGGCGGATCCTGGGCAGTGTTCGCCGCGGCGAGATGCCTGAGGCCGCCGACCTTGCTCAGTACATGGCGTGGCGCCAAGGGAAGGCTATCGCCAAGGGCGTGCTCGGAGTCGATCCCGCAGGTGCTGTCACAGGTTCGGTTCTAGAGGGTTCGCCAGCCTTGGCTGAAGAGAAGTCCGAATACGCGGAGCGCCCAAAGCCTCAAAGTTTCGACGAGAGAATGAAAAGCGGAGACTTCGCGGGGAAGACAGTGAAAGAAGTATTTGGGTGAAGTTCTCGGAGGTGCTTTCCTGGTCGGGCTTCAAGACCTGGGTCTCAGGTCCCGACCATCATGCCGTCGCTCGTGAGGCCCGGGAACGGGCCGGGTCGGCTCTTCCTGCCGGGGAACGACTCGAGGATTCGCATGTCGTGGTGATCGGTGAGGGCGTGCCGGCGCCCCCGAGCCGCCTCAGGCCGGACGTGTTCCCAGGGGCCAGGTCGACGACTGATCGTTGGCTGTCCCATGCGGACAATGCCGAGCGGGTTCTGGATCGCCTGAACCCGGTGAATGCGGCGGTGGATGCGTTTGACGACCGGGGCAGCGGCAAGGGGCAGGCGATGTCCGGTGACTGGGGGAGTGTCGCGGGGCAGATGGCCTGTTCGCTGCAACCTCGCGAAGGAAGCGGTGTCGTGTCGGTCCTCGTTCTGGGGGACCACGGTCTGCACGTGGTGCACGTCCAGAAATCTCCGGACGGGCGAAAGACGGGGCCAGCGGTCCAATACGGATGGGGGGTTCCTCGTGGGCGTATTTCCTGGTGCCGGAACCGAAAGGACGTAAAACACGGCACTCATGAGATCGGATTCGATGACGGATCATGGGTGCGAATCCTTTTCCCGGTTAGCGGCTGGGGGACGCTGGCAGAAGCACTTGCCAACAGCCCTGGCGGCTCCGGCCCGGTCTCATGAGTGGCGATCGCTGAGCCGTCATCGTGATCGAGAACAGCCATCGCACCTTGCCTGTCCTATCATCAAGGGCGAAGTATGCTTCTCCGTCACCGCCCTGCCGGAGGGAGACCACCGGAGAGGTCGAGATGCCCCCGTTGTTGGACGCGAGGACTCACGGATCCTGATCAGTCCCTTGCCGCCGGTGAATCGGCCGCTGGTGTACTTCCAAAGGCGAGTCCACCTTGACCGTTCTCCGGCGACGGAGACGACGCCGGTTCCTATGTGCTGTCTCCGCCTCGCAAGCCGTCTGGCTGAGTGTGCGGGCCGCGGCGATGCCCGAACTATGCAGTGCACCACCAGACATCGGTGGTGATCGTCAGGTGTCCGTCTGCGGACAACCGCTTTACCGCGACGCCCTCGCCGCGGCGAGGGCGTCGCCCAACCAACCCGCGTCGGCCGCCAGCCTGTTGTCCGCGACGCGTATTCCATCACCACGCGGCGGAACAGATCGTGCCTTGTTGCTCATCCTCGTCGGTCCGCTTTTCGCCGGCGCTCGCTGGCTGCTCAATAACCTTCACAAACGGGACCAGTTCGATGCCTCTCAGATGGCACTCCGAGCCGTGGCCGGAGGGGTCACCGGCGGTGCCGGAAGCGCGGCCGTCCACCGAGCCACGGACGGGCGGGTCTTCTCTGAGGCGCACAGGCTCGTGGGCTATGTGGCCACCAACGCCCTATCAGCTTCGGGCTTGGCACGGGTGGCAACATCTCCAAGGACATCGACGCGGCGGTCAACGGCGACCCCAATGCGGAGAAGGAAGAGGACAGGCCCGGCGCGGCCGCCGATGCACGGAAGGATGCGAGTGAGGATGCCAAGGCCCTGCGGGATCGGCCCGACCCACAGAGGTATGGAGCGTTCGGGTGAGCAGTGAGTGGACCATGGACAAGGACAGGAACGTCGCCGGCGCGGTGACCGGTATCCGTCACCTCCCACGCTCTGGGAGGTTCGTCACCGTGGCCGCCCCGCTCGCCCTCGTGGCGCTGACTGCCGCGTGGCTCTTGCTGGGGGCCACGCCGGTGCGTGCCGCGGTCCTGTGGTGCTCGCTGGTCCTGCTCGCCGCCTGCGTGGTGATCTTGGGCGTGGCGGTGGTGGGCGGGGGCGGTCGGTCCCGCCGGGAGACCTACCGGCGGGCCGTGGAGGTCGCTTCGGTTACCTCGGGCCGTGGCGAGGGCACGGTGCCGTTGCGGCTGGGCGGCACGCGCTGGCTGTCGGCCCGCTACGCGGGCGTGCTGGTCGCCGTTCCCACGCTGTTGGCCCTCTGGGCGACCCTCGGCGCCGCCGACGGGCGGGGTTCGGGCACGAGTGCCGTGCTGGCCGAGGCGGGTGCCGTGATCGTGGAGCGTCCGATCGTGAAGATCGAGAACGAGGTCGCGGAGGGCAGCAGCCCCCGCGCCGCCGCCACGGCCGACTACACCGTCCTGCTTCCCTCGCCCACCGGGCGGGACGGCGTTCCAGCGACGTTCGAGGCGTACACCAATCGGCGCCAGGGGGTCGGCAGTGAGCTGTACGTGGCGTATGTCCCGGAGCGACCCGAGCTGGGGGCCATCGGAGACGATCGGCGCCAGGATGTGGAGCGCCAACTCGCCGGCCGGGCCGTGGAGGTCGGCGACGCGTGGGGAATCGGCGGGCTGTGGGCCTTGGTGACCCTCGCCCTGCTCGCTGGCTGGTGGAAGATCAACAGCATGCGGCGTCCCGCCCGCACCGTCGGCCCCGACTGGGAGGCGCTGCGGGTCACCGTCACCGGAGCCGGGGAGCACACCGACGCGCCGCCTCCCGGCAGTGCGGCGGCTGCCGATGAGCGCAAGCGCAAGGAGAACACCAGGAGGCTGAAGGGCCTTGTGCTGGACGGCCGCGGCCGGGAGATCCCCTTCCACTCCCAGATGGCCAGTGAACCCGCCGGGGACGCACTGTCCGGTGCGCACGGCTGGCTGCTGTGGTCTCCCCGGCAGCGCCGGGGCCGGGACGTCCTCGCCGAGCTGGTGGGTGATGACGGCTGGCAGCTGCCCGGCGCGGTCCCGGTACAGGTGGCTGAGCAGGTCGCGGAGGCCGGGCTCACCGTTCCCGCGCATCCGGACCCCGAGCGGCGGGTCCGGACGCTGGATCTTGGGGCGGGCTGGCTCGTGACGGCATCCGTGCCGGTGGTCGCGGGGTGGGCGGTGGCGCTGGGCTGCCTGGCCGCCCTGCTGTTCGTTCCGGATGGCGGTGCCTGGCGGCCGTGGACGGTCGCGGTCGGTCTGCTGGCCCCGATCGTCGGCCACATCATGCGGGGGATGGCGAGCGGCGGCGGCGGCGATCAGGCGGGGTGAACACGCCCGCGAGCGGGCCTCTCACCGGGCTACCGGTCAGAGGCCCGCTCGCTCGTTCCCGTAACAAGCGGCCCCAGCCCAGTGCTTGATCTCGCTCGGTTCACGCCGACAAGCGCAGATCAAGGCCGCCCGCGTCCCCGACCTACCGGGAGCCGGCGTTGACAGGAGGCGGCGCCACAGCGCGGCCGACGGGGAACCATCCGAGTTCCACACGCATAACTAGCCCGACAAAAGAGGAAGTTGGGGGGTGAAAACCCGGGACACCTCGCTGTCTTTCCGTAATCATGGTCGGCCGGTACACGCCACGCATCTCTGATGACCTTTGACCACGGGGAGCACTCATGGACTGGATCGCCGCAGCCGTACGCCGTAATCGCAGGAGCCTGCTCCTCATCGCTCTCGGCTCCCTGTGCCTGCTGCTGCATGGGGTGGTCTTCGCCCAGCTCGACACCAGCGTGCCCATGTCCAGCTTCGAGGACCCGCTGAACATCGACTTCAGTCAACTGCAGGAGCAGACCGACACCTGGACCCGGATCATGGGCGTCTCGACCCTGCTGCCCATGCTCGGACAGGCGCTCCTCATTGCCGGCCTGCTCGGATGGGTGCTCAAGCAGTCCCAGAGCAGCGACCGCGACTGAAGGGGGGCTGCGCGTCCGTGGAGTTGTTCTTCGGTTGGCTCGGTGTCGTCCTCTCCGCAATCGGTATCGCCGTCGGCGCCCGCGTCGCGTTCGTCATCCACCGACGGGAGACGACCAAGCGCCTCGGCTATCGCGTGGTGGCCCATACCCCCCTGGTCTCGCAGGGTGCCGGCTCTCTGGAGCTGCTGACCATTCGCTACGGTGATCGCCGCCTGGACGACGCCCGGCTTGTCGTTCTTCAGATCAGCAATCCTGGCAGTGCGGCGGTCCAGCCGGGGGACTTCCAGAACGACCTGCGCGTCTCCCTGGAAGGTGGCGCCCACGTCGTGTCCGTGGTGGGAGCCACCATCGGTCCGGGGCAGGGCGCCAACCCGCCCTCCGTCACCTTGTCAGAGGGTGGCGAGCTCAAGGTCTCTCCTCTGCTGCTCAATCCCGGCGATTTCGTCGAGCTGCAGGTGCTGCTGGACGGCGTCTTCACCGGGGTACGCGTCGTGGGGCATCTGGCCGACGTCAGATCGATCGAGGAACTGAGCGGTCGCGAAGCACCCGACCGCGCCCGGATCTCCCTTTCCCCCTACGGGATCCTGTTGGGGGTGCTGCTGCTCGCCATTCTGGTCACCGTCATCTGGTTGACGACGTCCCTGTTCCCGGATGAGAAACGCAACCCGGAACCACCGCACCAGAAGTTCTCTGTAGCGCTGGGCGACACCATCGGGCAGGACACTCCCGGGAAAGGGGCGGGCACGATCGAGGAATCGGGTGCGGTCGACACCTACACCTTCTCCGCGAAGACGGATCAGCGCATCTACATCCAGCGACTGGACTGCGACAACTCCTACAGCGTGCAACTGCAGTTGTTGCGCCCTGGCGGTAAGCCGGTGCCCAACTTCGACGGGTACGTGTACAGCTGTTTCTCCGGCAGCAACGCCGTGACTCTGCCGGAGACGGGTCAGTACACCTTGCGGATCGGTGGCGGGCCCGTCGGCGGCTCGCCTGGAACGTACGGTTTCAAGCTGTGGGCGTCGCCGATCGAGCGCCACACAACGCCGATGCAAAGCCCGATCGAGGGGGACATCGAAGCGCCGCGCAGCCAGGACTCGTACGCCTTCCACGTGGACGAGGGGGAGGAGATCCGCTTCGATGTGGAACCCGAGAGCGGACTGGGCCTGAGGTGGAGCCTGCGCGGGCCGAAGGAGACGGTTGTCGATGACGGGGTGCTTTTCGGGCCGACGATCGGCCCATTCACGTTCGATACCAAAGGCGAGTACACCTTGACCATCTCCGGCGACGGAGACGACGCCGGTTCCTATGTGTTGTCTCCGCATCGCAAACCGTCTGGCTGAGTGTGCGGGGAGCCGCGGCGGTGCCTGAACTGCGTGTTGGTACCGGACGGCCCGGGCCGGCTCGTACAGCCGCACGATGTGGTCTGGGCCTCCAGCCCAGGCGGCGTCCCTCTCCTCGGCGGGTGCGTCGCCGGCGCCGCACCCGACCTCAAACCCGGCTGACCTCAGGGCGCCGTGCGACGAAGACGAACTCCCGCCCTGGCCGATCGGGCGCATCGCGTACGTTTTCCACCACATACCCTTGCGCGACCAGCTGCGTCTCGACTTTCCTCCCGCTCGCGGAAACGCAACGTCGAATCCGACGTCAGCACCTGCCCGTCCGCGGCGAACACGTAGGTCCAGCGGAACGTCACCAGCGGCCCACTCACCTCGATCAACTGGACCCAGCTCTCGACTCCGCCGACGCCCGGGATCTCCGTCACGACGTACGAAGCCTCGCGGTTCCACGCCTCCCAAGCGCGCCTGGCCGGATCCCGGGTCTCGAACACCAGATGTCCCCCGGGCCGCAGTGCTTCGTAGGCCCCCTGCAGGGTCCTCTGCCAGGCCTGCGGGTCGACGATGGCCTGGGCTACATTCGCCGTCATGGTCGCAAGGTCGACCCGCAGCGGCGGAAGTGCTGCCGCATCACCGCATATCCAGCGCACCCGCGCGCTGCCCGGCTTGCCTCGGGCCACGTCGATGGACGCCTGGGCGGGATCGGCACCGACGACCTCGATCCCGCGATCAGCCAGCAGGAGCGCGAACACACCTGTCCCGCAGCCGATATCCAGCACCTGACGCGCCCCGAACTCCTCCGTCATGCGGACGTACGCATCGAGATCGCTGCGGTCAGCATCGAGCGGGTCATAGATCGCGGCGAGCCGTGGATGTCCGAAGCACTCGTCAGCCATGCAGGCGAAGCTATATGGAGCCGACGCTCAGCCGCTGCCCCGTTTTGCCGCCCGCCATCGATGCCGGCATCCACGCTGTAAGGGATCGTCTAAGCCGGTGTCCTCCGTGGTGATCGCTCGGTGGGCTGTTCATGGGGGCGGGGTACGTGGAGTTGGATTGTTCCGGATGGCTTGTGGGAGCTTGCCGGGCCGCTGATTCCGCAGCAGCGGGTGCGGCAGCAGGGCGGTGGGACACCGAACACGCCTGATGAGACGTTGGCTTGTCGAAGGAACGACGCGGACAGCCGGCGGCAACCGGCTTGGCATCTCCGGGATTTGCTGTGGGTGCCGGCCGCGGCGATCAGGTGACGACATCGGGTCCGCTGTCGGCGAACCCGCCCGGGCATTCGGTGTTCGCGGTGCTTGGGTGTCGGGATGGAGATCTTGGTTCTGGGCGGAACAGCGTGGGTGGGCCGGGAACTGTCGCGGCAGGCGATCGAGCGTGGCCATCGGGTGACATGCCTCGCTCGCGGCGAAAGCGGAGAAGTCGCGGACGGAGCGACGCTGGTGGCCGCCGACCGGCGCGATCCTTCGGCGTACGAACCGCTGCTCGACCGCGCATGGGATGCGGTCGTCGAGGTGTCATGGCAGCCCGGCTTCGTTCGTGAGGCGCTCGACGCACTGGGCGGCAGGGCCAGGCACTGGGCCTATGTCTCCTCCGTCAGCGCCTACGCCTCCCATGCCGTGCCGGACGCGGACGAGTCCGCGGCCCTCCTTGCTCCGACCGACCGTAGCGAGGTCGACCGCGCGTTGTACGGCGAGGCGAAGGTCGCCTGCGAGCAGGCGTCGACGGCCGCCGTGGGCGAGCGCCTCCTCATCGCGCGCGCCGGTCTCATCGGAGGACCGGGCGATCACAGCGGCCGCTCCGGCTACTGGGTGGCTCGTGCCGCACGCGATCCGCTAGGGCCCATGCTGGTTCCCGACGCACCGGCCATGCCGACACAGGCAGTCGACGTGCGGGACCTCACCGTCTGGCTGCTCGACGCCGCGGAGAGCGGGAGCACCGGCACCTACGACGCTGTCGGCCCGGTCGTTCCGTTCGGAGAGTGGATCGAGCTGTCCCGCGCCATCGGCGGGCACATCGGCCCGGTGGTCACCGCCGACTCGGCATGGCTGCTCGCGAACGGCGTGGCCGAGTACATGGGGCCCGAGTCGCTGCCGATGTGGCTGGTCGAGACGGGCTGGGAAGGGTGGTCGGCCCGGAACGGGTCTGCGGCGCGCGCCGCAGGGCTGCGTCATCGGCCCACGGCGGAGCTGCTGGCCGACACGCTGCTCTGGGAACGCCAGCAGGGCCTGGAGCGGGCAAGACGCGCCGGCCTCAGCGTCCGGCGCGAGCGCGAGTTGCTCGAGGCTCTCGGATGACGGCTTGGGACTCCTCTTGTTCGCGCCTGTCCGGCGCGCCGTGGCACATCGGGCGTACTCTTCGCCCTGCTCCGCGACGCCCCCCTCCGGGCGGTCCTCGCGGCCCGGCCACCGGGTAGCCCAGCGCCCGAGGAGGAGTCAGGCTCCCCGGCCCCTGTTGCCGACGGCGTAGGCGAGGCCCCAGGCAGAGGCTGCGGCGACCACCAGGCCGAGCAGGGAGATCCACGTGGTGCCGCTCTGGCTGCCCCACCAGAGCTCGGCAGGGAGGAAGGTGTCCCACTGCACCATGTCCGCAACGGCACGGGGCGTTTCGCTCTCGGCGATGATGAGCGGAATGGCGTTGGTGTAGCCGAAGAAGGCGCCGAGCGCGGCGATGACGGCCGCGCCGATCCGTGCGCCGTTGCTGCGGCGACCCACCAGGCCGACCAAGGCACCGACGACCACTCCGTTGAGGAGAGCGTGGGCCACGTAGAGGGTGTGGGCGGTGGTCTGCGACTGGTCCTTGTACGTGGCCAGGATGAGACCGCTGTAGATCAGCGAGACGACAACCGAGGCGAACAACCCGAGGAGGACCGCACCGACCGGGTTGCCCGCATTCGTCTGTTGCCTGAAGGAGGGTGCCTCGTACGGTGGTCCGGCCTGCATCGGTTGGATCGGGGGCTGACCAGGTACAGGCGGTGGGCCGAACCCCGGTTGCTGCTGGGGCGGGGCTGGCTGGCTGTACGGGTTGTAGGGGTTGTGCTGTGGCGGCTGCGGCGGAGGCTGGCTCATTGATCCCCCACGGAGCGAACTGGCAGGCGGAGCAAAGTTATCAGCGAGGTCAGCGCGAACTGATCGGCCCGGAGCGGGTGATCGGGCGATGGTGGTCGATCCAGTATCTGCTGTCCCAGGGCCAGTTGGTTGTCCCAGGGCCACTTGGTTCCCCAGCACAGAGGTGTCGATAGCGGCCGGCTGCTCCTCCAGCGCCGCCACCGCCGTGACCGGGCCCATGCCCTGCTTCCCCTGCCGCGTTGGTCTACGGGGTGGGGCGACGTGACTGGTGCTGTCTGCGATAGAGGGCGATGGCCGTCTCCACCGGATGGTTGGGGACTGTGACGGTCTCGCCGGTGTCCTTGGCGACTATGACCTTGCTGCCGCCCGGCGCTGCGGGTCGGGGCCGACCTGACGCATCGGTGGTGGGCGGGGAAGCCGCGTACACCAGGTAGCCGATATCGAATTCGTGGACGTGCATGGGGGCAGGTGTGCCGTCCGGCAGGTTGGGCTGTGCGTAGCGGCTGCGGACGATGGCCAGCGCCTGCTCAGGTGTCGTGGGTGGCGTGAGGCTGTCTGGGGCCATGAGATCAGCCTCCTTGATTCGGTGTCGTCAAGATCAGCCTCTGGACTCCATCAACAACCCTCACGACCACAGGCAGTTCGATGTCTTGCAGATCCCCTCGGGGCCGTGGCCGAAGGGCTCACCGGCGGTTCCGCTGCTTACTCCGGATCATGCCAGGGAGTCAAGTCCATCTGCCTGGAGCAGCCCTGCCCAGTAAGCTCCCCGGGTCTTCTTACCTTGATCACTCGGGCCGGAGCTCACCATGACCATGACTCGGTTGTCCGCAGCAACCTCGATCCTCTCGGCCGTAGCCGCCGGCGTGCTGCTCGTCGGCTGCTCGGCCACAGTCGAAGTGGGAAGGTCCGAGCCAAAAATGTCTGCTGACAAGTTGGCCACCACGGTCGCCGAAAAGCTCGCCGCCACAACGGGTCAGCCGACGCCGGACATCACCTGTCCCGAGGACCTCGTCGGCAAGGCCGGCACCACCACCCGTTGCACGCTCACCGCGGACGACGGCAGCACCTTGGGTGTGACGGTCACTGTGTCCTCTGTCGAGGGAGACCAGATCAACTTCGACATCAAGGCCGACGACACGGCTTCCCCGGCCCCGAACTGATCACCGTCGGCGGCGCGGGCATGGTCCTGGCGCTGACCGGCTGCGGGGTGGGGCAGTGCTACAGACCCGACCTGTACGGCACGACTGGCCTCACCGCGCTGAGCGTGCTCCTTGCGTTCGTCATCGCGGTATGTGTGCCCTCGGTGCGCAAAGGTCGGACGCCGCGCGGGGCCCCAGGGGCCGGCGGATCGCCGCACGGACCTGTCTGGTGATTCAAGCGGCATGGC
This sequence comes from Streptomyces himalayensis subsp. himalayensis, assembly GCF_013778455.1. Classification (GTDB taxonomy): domain Bacteria; phylum Actinomycetota; class Actinomycetes; order Streptomycetales; family Streptomycetaceae; genus Streptomyces; species Streptomyces himalayensis. The sequence goes on from NZ_JACEHE010000001.1 coordinate 811,143, forward strand.
CGAAGGCGCGACTCGACGGCGTTCCCTGCAGATGAATTGCCGTCCGCGGCCGCAGGGGTTACGTAGGGGTCAGCTGACCGGCCCCGTTGAGGGCAGCCGGCTGGCGAGAGCAGTCGTGGTTCCGTGCCACTGGTTGCTGTGGCGCTTCGATGTCACTATTCCGCGATGGAATTAGTGATCGATGCCCATGGAGCAGAACTTCCCGCCACCTTGACGCTGCCGGACGGCCCTGCGCGAGGCGGACTCATTCCGCTGCACGGGTCGCACTGCGGCAACCGTGACTTCGTCCTGTACGAGCATCTTGCGGAGGTCCTGCCCGCACACGGGATCGCGGTGCTGCGATACGACCGGCGTCCGTCCCCCCTAGGTGTCGATGTTCCGTTCGTCGATCAGGCCGCTGATGCGCGGGCCGCCATCTCCGTGCTGCGCCGGCATATCGGCGATGCGGCGATCGGCCTTTGGGGCTTCAGCCAGGGCGGTTGGGTCGCGCCACTGGCCGCCGCGACCTGGCCCGACGAGGTGGCATTCCTGACGCTGGTTTCGCCCTCCGGGGTCAGCCCCGGAGCGCAGATGCGCTACGGCCTGGCGCAGCAGCTGCGGATCAACGGCTTTGCCGACTGCCTCGACGAACTCAGCCGGTTCCAGGACGCCATGGCGGCCTACCTGCGCGGGCAGAGCGATGCGGAAACCATGCGTGAGGAGTTCGCCAAGGCCGCGAGCCAACCGTGGTGGCCGCTCCTCGGCTACGACTTCAGCGACGACGTGTTCAACGCCCCTCCAGGCGAGCTGTGGGTCGACATGGACGCCGACCTCACCTCTTCATACGAAGCAGTTCGCTGTCCGGTGCTCACCTTCCACGGCGAGACCGACCAGTGGCTGTCGATCGACGAGAGCATCGGGATCTGGCGCGAAGCCAGCGCGAAGTCCGGCAGGCTCGCGCCAGAGGTCATACGACTGCCCGGTTGCGACCACGTTCCCACCATCCGCACAGGAGACACGACCGGCATCAGCCCCAACTACGAAAAGGCACTGCTCGACTGGTTGAACCGCCCGGAACTCCTCGGCTGACGGAATCAGAGTCCGATGCTCCAGTGACCGACCTCCCGGCTACGCCGTCGCTGAGCACTACGGGTGCCCCGGGGTGACCTGACGGTCGGAGGGCACGGCCGGCGCCCATAATCTGCGGTCTCCGTGAGCCCGAAAGCTGCCGTTTGATGGGCGCCGCTGCGGCCTGGCCGGCCTGGTCGGCCATCCGGACGAACCGGATGGGCGACCAGGGTCATCGTTGACCTCGCCGATCTCGCCGATCTCGCCGCCCGGCAGGCTCGGCGGCAAGGTCGGGTGCTGGAGTGCCGGCCAGGGCGACACGCCGGGCGACGGGGTCGGTTACGGCGTCACCTGACTGCCGCCGAAGGTCACTACCAGGCGGCCGTCCGCGGCGAAGGACCAGCCGAGGGCACCGGCATACGAGGAGCACCGGGAGCCGTTCGTGCCGGACCAGAACTGGTTCGTACTGTCGGCGTCGCCGATGATCCTGTCGTTCGTGCCGCTGCCGCTGCGGCACGAGGTGTTGTTGCGGAACACCGAGGTGCCCGCGTCGAAGTTGAAGTTGCGTTCGGTGTTGTCGATGCTGACGTTGTTCGAGATCGTCATCGTGCCGGGGTTGCTGTTGTAGGTGAACCCGTGCTTGCCGTTGTCGTAGGCGATGCTGCGCCGGACGACATGGTTGATCGGGACGTCCTCGCCGCCGAGCTTGTAGCCGTTGCGGTCGCCGTTTCCGGCCTGGGAGCCGTCGCTGAGGGTGCCGTTCTCGTAGGCGAGGGAGTCCTCGATGGTCACCGCGCCGATGGGGTCCTCGTCGGCGTAGGTGTAGAGGTCCCAGCCGTCGTCGATGTTGTTGTGGGAGACGGCGTAGCGGAAGACGTTCCCGGGTCCGGAGGTGAGCTTCGCGGCGAAGCCGTCGGCGTCCTCGCCGTCGGAGTCGGCGTTGTCGTGCGATACCGCGCTCAGGATGAGGTTGTTGGACGGCCACTGGTCGCTGGGGGTGGTGGAGGCCATCCGCGACAACTGCAGCCCCGTGTCACGGTTGAAGCGCGTCACCGTGCGCTCGAAGACGTTGTTGCTGCCGCCGACGAAGATCCCGTTGTCCCCGGCACGTTCGACGACGATGCCCTTGACGTGCCAGTACGAACCGTTGACGGCAAGCCCGCGGTTCGACGAGGACTCGCTCTGGGCCGAGAAGTTCAGCACCGGGGTCTCACCCGGGTAGGCGGCCAGTTCCGTGCGGTCGCTCGAGGTGCCGTTGTTGCCCGCCGGGATGGTGACCGTCTGCGAGTGGTTGTAGGTTCCACCGCGCATGTAGATCGTCCCGCCGGGCGTGATGCGGCTGATCGCCGAGGTGAGCGTCGTCGGGGCCGACTGCGTTCCGGCCGCGCTGTCCGTGCCGTTCGGCGCCACGTACAGCGCGGTGCTCGACGGCGGCGGGGTGGTGTCGCCCGTCTCGACGTCCAGGTAGTCGATATTGGGCAGGCCGGCGGAGGTGGTCGGGTCGAGCCGGATGGTGTTGCTGCCCGCGTTCAGTGACACGGTCAGGGTCTTGGTGGTCCAGGTCGACCAGGTGCCCGTGGCCTCGAAGGACGGCGTCTGCACCGTGGACCCGTTGACGATCAGGCCGGCAGGGCGCGCGGTGGTGGTTCCGTTGGCGAAGCGGACGCTCAGGGTCGCCGTGCCCGAGGTGGCGGCGTTCACTGTTAACTGTGCGTAGGCGCCGACCGCGTTGGTTCCGTTGCAGAATCCGCTTCCGGAGTAGCCGGCCCAGTCGGAGTCGATGGTGCCGGTGCAGACCGCAGGGGAGTTCTCGGCCTCGTAACGGGTGGACGCGGCCTGTGCCGTGGTGCCGGACAGCGCGACGAGCGCGCCGGCCAGCAGGCCGACGCACGCGGTGACGGGTCTCGGTTGCATCGTTTGTCTCCAGGTTGGTTGGCTTGCCTGACCAGGGGTTTCAGGGGTTCGGTGCAAGGGGCGGTCGGGTAACTGCGCGGTGGGTTGGCGGCCGGCGCCGGTTCGTGATGTTCGGGTTCACCCGCGCGGCCGGCGCCGGTTCCTGACGTTCGGGTCCACCCGCGCGGCCCGTGATGCCGTGCCGGACGGGGCAGCACACACCGCACCGGGCAGCGCGGTGCTCACGGGACTGTCGTCGGCGCGGCGAGCGGGTTCCGCACGCAGCACTGTCGTCGGCGCGGCGAGCGGGTTCCGCGTCGGGCCGCTCTTCCCGCGCGTTCCTCCAGCGGTGAGAGCGCGGGGGTGATCGGGCCCGGAGCCAAGAGTGCAGACGCATGGAGCTGACCCCTTTCTGTGGCGGTTCCGGCTGTGACCCATGCGGCTCGTTCGACGGCATGAACGGGGGATGGCCGGAGTCCGCATCCGGGTGGGGAAAGCGCTTTCTTCGGACGCTAAGGGCCTTGCCGTGAACGCGTCAATAGACGTGTACTTGATTCCTATTCACGAACATGAACGACTGAAGGTCGCGGTGGCGACGTTCTCGGTGGCGACGTTCTGTCCAAGGCGCCCGTACCGGAGCAGGCCGGGCCGGAGCAGCCACCCCGCACGGAAGTGGCGCGTGAGTGTGCAGGTTCAGAGGAGAACTGTGGAAAGTTGACGGCGGTGAGACCTGGACCGCCGGCCTCTGCGTCTCCCTGTCCGGCGGGCGCTCCTGGTGATGCTGCCGGGGCATTGCATGACCGTGCATCGTGTGATCGACGGCCAAGGGCCCGCGTGGGCCCAGGAGATCGGATTCGCCGGAGGGTCCGTAGGATGCGCGAGGTACTCGAACGAGTTCGCCGATTCCATCAACGGCCAAGCACATCGGGGGAGTTGCCCATGGGAGACATCGATATCAACGCCGCGCGGGTACGCGCCGCGGCTGATGACACCGAGTCCCTGTCCCAGACGGTCATGAAGCGCCTCGGCCATTCCCTCGACACCAGCGACGAGGTGTACGGCTCTCACTACGGGAACGGCTGGGAGAGCCCGGTCCAGCTCAAGGTCTGTGCCCTGAAGTGGGAGGAGCACATGGTCTCCCTCGCCAAGAAGATGGGCGAGCTCAGCGAGAAACTGCGGGAGTCCGCCGACGGGTACGACCGCGCGGACGCCGAGGCCGAGTCGCGGCTGCGCGCCGGGCTCAACGACCTGGGGAGGGCCTGACCATGGTCTCGTACCAGGGGATCAACAACGCCCTGCCGAAGAAGTGGGCGGATGCCGCCGACGAATGGCACGCACTCGCCAAGTACTCCCTGGACGCTGCGAAGGACCTGCGCGAGTACGGCGCCAAGCCGCTGGCCGACAACTGGACCGACGAGGTCGGTGCCACCGCGGCCGCCGAGTTCGAGCTGCTCGCCAACCAGCTGGAGGCGGCGTACGACATCCTCCTCGCCGTCAACATGGTCGCCGACGGCATGACGACGACCATCGAGACCGCGCACAGCACCATGCGGGCGGCGGTGGACCTCGCGGGCCGCTACGGCCTGGAGATCGGAGTCGACGGGACGATCACCGGCCCGCCCCCGCGCAACCGCATGGAGGCCGAGGAGATGGGCCCGTACCGCGCCGAGGTGCAGGACCTCATCGACCAGGCCGTGGAACAGGTCACGACCGCCGACAAGCTGGCCGCGGCCGAGTTCGCCAAGCTCGCCGGCCAGACGGGCGTCACCGATCCCAGCAAGGCGCTGGGCGATCTCCAGACGCACGCCTCGCATGTCCAGATGAAGATGCTCGCCGGCGACATCCCGGTGGGCGAGGACCCGACCACGGTCCGCCAGTGGTGGAACGGCCTGACTCCCCAGCAGCGCAAGGACATGATGCTGGCCCAGCCGGTCACGATCGCCAACCTGGACGGCATACCGGCCGATGTGCGGCAGGAACTGCGCGGCAACGGCAAGTACGACCGGGTGAAGATGGTCGAGTACGCCCTCGCCAACTGGAACAAGGACGACCCGACCGACTTCGGCAACAACTGCACCAACTTCGTCTCCAACGCCCTGCTGCACGCGGGAATGAAGGAGAAGACCAGCTTCTGGGAGGGCACCGCCGGCGACGACACCTGGATGATCGGAAACCGCACCGGTGTCGACTCGGTCGACAAACGGCTCGCCTATTCCGACACCTGGGCCGCCGCCGAGAACCAGCAGAACTTCATGCTCAGGCACGGCGGCACCGAGGTCCCGCGCTCCGACGTGAAGCCGGGCGACATCATCTACTACGAGCAGGCAGGGCCCAACGACTCGATCGAGAAGGGCAACACGCACCACGCGGCGATCGTCACCGCGGTGATGCCGGACGGCGAGATCAAGTACACCCAGCACAGCGACTCGTACCAGAACGTGAGCCTGGAAGGCCGGCTCCCCGCGACCGAGAAGCACGAAGGACAGCAGAACGTACGGATCGTCCGCCCCAACCCGGACTGGTACTGATGAGCACACACACGCACCCCACGACGGCCGCCGCTGCCCCCGCCTCCTCGTGGCGCCGCTGGTCCCTGCTGGTGCCGGCGCTGGTGGTCGCCTCGGCGGGGCTGCTGGCGGCCCACTTCGCCTTCGAGGGCGACACCTTCCAGGACTGCCGGTACCTGGGCCCGTCCACGCGGATGTACGTCACCGCCTGGGCCGGCCCGGTGTGCGGCCTGGCAGCCCTGCTGCTCCTGCTGGCCCTGCGCCGCGGCGCGCACCGGCGGGGGCAGCGGCCGGGGGCGGTGTGGCAGGGGCGCGTGGCCATGGCCGCCGTGTGCCTCGTCCCCGTACTGCTCCTGGTGCAGCTCGCTGCCCTCTACTGGGTCTACGAACCGGACCCCTCGGGGGGCCACGACTGCTCCGGCCTGACACTGGTCCACGACCGGGCTGCTGCAGATCACTGAGCGCCAGGAGGGGATGTGCCGGCACGCCGGGCACCGGCGCAGGCCTGGCGCGCGGCCTGAGTGCCATATGCATGTGCATGTGTTCGTGGTTGAGCCCCTCGCGGAGTCACGTTCGCGAGGGGCTCATTTACGAGCGCCGAGGCACCGTGGCGCAGCAACCTACGCTGCAGCAGGCTCCGCCGGGCGAAAAGACCGGACGAACTCCTTGAAGTCGTCCGCGACCGCGTCAAGCTGGCTCGGTCTGGCCGTCAGTGCGAGCTCGATCACTGCGCGCTTGGCCGGATCGTGCACATCCTGCATGACCAAATACACCTGGCTCTGCACCAGATCCAAGGGCCACCCGCGCAGCGTGGTGGAGATACGGAGGGTCTGGGTGAATCCCGGCGCCTCCAGTGTCCCTACGTGAGTCCGCTTGGCGACGCGCACCGTCGCCGCCTCACTCAGCCGCTGGACCGACTCGTCGGCGATCGCAACCAAGTCACCTGCATACGTGGCCAGGTCACCTTCGCCCGTGGCCAAGTCCCCTTCGCCCGTGGCCAGGTCACCTTCGCCCGTGGCCGTGTCGCCTTCGCCCGTGGCCGTGTCGCCTTCGCCGCGGAGCTTGCCGGCGATCGTGATATTCGCGGTGAACCCGTCCCGCGAATCGGGGTGGAGCGCAACGAAAGCCACTCCTGGGGCTCCCACCTCATCGGGGGGCGCCGACTGCCATCCCTCGGGCAGTGAAAACTCGACTTTCACCGGCAGTGTGGTCGCCATGGTGGATCAACTCCCTCAGTGTGCGGAATTCGAGGCTGGTGTCAGCCGAAGGGGTTGAGCGATTTCACCCCGTCGCCGATCGCGTCGAGGCCGTCACCGACAGCGTCCGCCGCATCGCCGGCCGTATCGACTACCTTGTCCGGATCGATCTCGATCTGCGTGGAGACCTTGGCTCCGAGGCCGAGTCCGAGGCCAAGTTCTCCGCCGACGACGAACTTGCCGTCCTTCATACCGGCATCCACGGCGGCTGCGGCACCGGCCCCCGCCCACCCCTCGGCGGTGACACCGGCCCCGATACCGCCGACGTCGACGCCGGCGCTCACGGTCGCTTTGGCGCCCGCAAACGCCTCACCGCCGATGTGTAAGCCGTCCTTGCCCACGGAGGCCTTTGCCGACCCTTCAGCACCGACGAATCCCGAGGCCTGCCCCTTGGCGCCGATGATGCCGTACTCGAGACTGCCCTGTGCGGACCCCTTTGCAAGGTAGGCAGAACCGCTCGCTTTGGCCTCGAATGTGCCGTTGCTGAGGGACGTCCCCACTGTGCCTTCCAAGCCGAGCGCTTTGATCTCGGCGCTCCCGGAGAGGAGGGCACTCCCCACCATGGTCCTGCCCTTGGCCCCGGCCTCCCACAGCTTCGCTTCGTCGGTCGCCTCGGCCAGCTTCATGGTCCAGGCTTGGCTCCTGGGCGTGGAAGCGGGCTCCTCGGATCTCTGACCCACGTTCCACTTCCTCTGATCGCTCAGAGGATCGGATGCATGGTGAGTGCGGCTGAGGGCGGTCTGCCCCGATGCGGATTTCTGCTCGGCCAGATCGCTTGCCTTTGCCAGCCAATCCGGTGCATCGGAACCCGAGCCGGCCAGCTCGGCCAGCCTCTTCTTCGCCGCTTCGCCCTCGTGCTGCACCTGCTGCCGGGCGGCCGTCAGAATCTCCTCGGCCTGGCTGCGATCGCCGCTGTCCCACAGGGCGATCGCCTCCCTTGCCTGCTGCTGCGCGTTGCTCAGCGCCCCGGCGTAGCCGCTGATCACCGAGGCCGCGCCCGACATCGCATCAGAGGCGCGCAACCAGTTGCGCTTCTCACCGGAGAACTTGTCCCAAAAGGCGTCGCTGGCCTTTCCGGTCCAGCCGGGTACGCGTACGCGGCCCAGTCCCGTCCCGACGTCCTCGAATGTGCCGGACTGTTTCCTGAGCGACCGGGATATCTCCTCCAGGGACTCCGCTGCGCCAGGGATGAGCTCCTTGGGGTCTGTGGTCGTGCCCAGCTGTGCCGCCATGTCTGTCCCCCCGTCCTTTACATCAGGCCCACGCGATGCGGACTCAGCAGTTGCCCCGTATCGGTATCCGATCGTGCGTAGTTGTCGGCCATGGCGTTGAGCATCTCCACCGCGGAGTTCGCACGACTGCGGAGGATGAGATAGGCGATCTGCCACGTCGTGGAGAACCGGGCGAATTCCTCGGAGAGGCCCGAGTGGCCGACGGCTCCCGAATCCTTGCTCAGCGCTTCGAGGTCTATATCTGCTGCCGGGTTCAAACATTTGAGAATGCTCGAAGCGCCACTATTGAGAACTTCCGGATCGGCGCGAAAGCCATCCATGCTCGGATCACCGCCCCCTGAACAACTGCACGAAAAGTCAGGCAAGTTGGTCCTGCCGTCGGCGGACAGTATCACCACTGACGATCAGTCAGGCGGGGTGAGTGTCTCGAGTTGTGACGTCCATAACTCGCCCTGTAGGTTCGCGAGTTGCCCAGGTCGACAGCACGGCACCGCCCGTTCGCCATGTGGCCGAACAGGGTAGGTGGACCGACGGTGTCGAACGGGCAAACGAGTGCACTCGAGTTCGAATCAATGCGACTTTCGACTTCGCCGCACAGCTCGGGAATTGGTCGGAGACGTGGCACTTGCCCGCTGTATTCCCCAACCTGCGATGCCGTTCTCAGGGCGCGGATATCGTCGTGCCGTCAATCAAAGGGGCCTACTTCATGCGTTTGGCAACCGTAATTCTGCTGCTTGGTGCCCTACTCGGAGTGGCGCCGACCACTGCTGCGTACGCGGCGCCGTCGGGCGGCTCCGCGTCGCACGTCTCAGCAGGGCGTGGCGGGCACAGCAGCAGCCACGGCGGTTACGGCAGCGGCCACGGCGGTTACAGCAGCGGTCACAGTGACTTCAGCGGCGGTGGCCTCAGCAGGCTGGAGGCCGGCAAAGGCCCCCGTAAGGGCGGCAGCTACGGAGATACGGACGGAAACTCGCACAACGTCAAAGGCGTGTGGGTTGTGATGCTCGTCCTCGGCGTCTTCCTGCTGGTCGGTGTCATCTTCGCCGTCTTGTTCGCCTGGATCAAGGTGGAGGAACGCCGCCGGCAGGCCGGCTGACGGCCACTCCTCGGTTGCGCGCCCGGGCGGCGCTCGCCGCACGACGGTCGGTCGGGGTGCGGCGCTCTTCGTCAATGCTTCCTGCTCGCGTGAACGCCGACGCACCGCGTTACGGGCGGGGCCGCACCTCCATGAGCCGGGTGCCGCCCGGGAGGGCGAGGACTCCGTGTCCTTCGACGTCCCCGGCGTACCAGGCGCCCTGCTCCATGGCTTCCGGCCAGCGGCGCCGGTGGACCGAACCGCGGGCCGACATAACGCCCCTCAACTCGTCGGCCTCGCCCGCAGGGCCGAGCTGCAGCTGAACGGGCACGCCGCTCGCGTCCTTGAGGAGGGGGTGCTTGCGCGCAGCCGGGATCGGGTGCCACGGGGCCGCCTCGAGAATGCGCCGGATGCGCTTGATGGAGCGCAGCGCGCTGACGTCGAGGTAAAGGATGACGAGGTAGGCGAAAAACGTCAGGCTCACGATCAAGCCGAGAACGCCTTCCCCGGTGTCGGACATGGAGATGACATCGAACTCCTGGAGCAGACTGGGCGCGAGGGACGACGTCACCCAGAGGATGGTCCAGAGCGTCAGGCGCGCGATCACCCTGCGGCGGGCGTTGACCCAGGCAGCCCGAGTCCCTGGATGGTCGAAGGCCACCTTGCTCAGGGGGACTCGGCTCTCCCGCCCTTCCGCTGGTGCTCCCCGCATGCCGCCCTCCGGATTCACAACACGTCCACATTTCGTAGCGCACAGCCGGGATTGCCCACCCAGGCGCGATTTTCGATCTGGCCTTTCTCATACCCTAGTCTGTCGCTGCGTCAGCGCCACGGGGGTGTCTGTTCTGTCCCCCTGGATGCCTTTTGATCGCTTCGCCGCAATTGAGAAGGGGGTCGTTTGTGGGGCAGGAATTCAAGGTCGATCTTGATCATTTGAAGTCATTTGGTGACACGTTGAAGCGATCGGTAGAGGAGCTGGAGGGCGCGCGCAAAGCGCTCTCGCATGTCCGTGCCGACCAGATCGGAACGGCGTGCCTGGACGAGGCCTGTGACACGTTTCAGGACAGATGGCGGCACGGGACCGAGGAGTTGAAGGAGCTGATCAAAGCGGTCGGCGAGGGCGTGGAAACAACCATGCTGAGCTACAAGAAGTTTGAAGCCGAGCTGTCGCAGGCCCTCAAAAAAATGGAGGAGACCGCGGCCACGAATGCAGGGGGGAACCGTTGATGGCTGCTAATCCGTATCCCAGCCTCGGCTGGAATCCCGTACCCGGCGTACCCGAAGAGGTTTCCGCGCTGCATCAGAAGGTGAAGTCGGCGGCGGAGACGCTGGACAACTGCCACCGTCAGATCGAGAGTCTGCTCGCTGCCAGCTCCAGCTGGGAGGGGGACGCGGCGTCCGCTTTCCGGGAATCTCTCGATGGCGACCTCAAGGAGTACATGAGGAACGCTGGGAGGTCGCTGGGGAAGGCCGCCACGTGGCTCGGTCAATGGGACGGCGATCTGGCGTCGCACCGTGACCTGGCCAAGAAGTACGACGACGCCGCGCGAGAGAAGAAAGCTGCGGCCGACAAGGCCCAGCAGCGTCATGACGAGGCGAGTAAGAATCCGGACCTCAAGCTTGGCGGGAAGCAGTATCCCAGCCAGGAGGAGGCCGACGCCGCGACGGCGCGTCTGCGAGCCGCCGAGGGCGCCCTGAACGAAGCCACTACCAGCCTCAACAACGCCACCACCGCCTACAACGACGTCATCCAAAAGGCGCGTGAGCTGGAGGGGGAGCACACCCAGCGGTCCGAGTTCATCGCCGGCAAGCTGGACGAGGCCGACGACAAGCTGGCTCCGAAGGAGCCCGGCTGGCTCAGCAAGACCGTTCAGGCCATCGGTGACGTCATTGCATGGGTCGGCAAGCAGATATGGGAGCACGCCGGCACCATTGGGGCGATCGCCGGTCTGCTGGCGCTCCTGCCAACGCCGGCCGCGCCGATCTTTGCGGCGATCGCTGTCGGCGCCAGCGCGCTCGCCATGGCCAAGAACCTCTCGAGCGAGGACTTCAGGGACGCCCTGACGGGTGAGTACGGGTTGAAGGAACAGGCATTCGCCGTGGGTTCCATGGTCGGTGACGGTCTGGGCATGGTGCCTGGGGTCGGCGCCCTCGCCAAAGCGGGAAGCGAAATGGGGATGGCGGCGGCGCTTGCCCGAGAAGGCGGAGAGGCGATGTCGCTTGGGTCGAAGTTCGCCAAGTTCGGCAGTGAAATCGTGCCCGCCTTCCAATTCAAGGCGCTTGATGCGGCGACGGATCCCAGGGTCGGGATGCTTCAGTACTCCATCCAAGGTGTCAACATAGTCGGGAACATGGCATCGTCACTGGAGACCCTCGGCGTCCTTCCGAAGGATGGCCCCGGGCATGATGCCGCCGAAGCGACGAAGATAGGCGCTGCCTCGACGGGGCTGAAGAGTGGCGTCATCCAAATCATGGATGATCTGGGTGACATGGTAACGGGGATTCGACTGTGAACGGCTTTCTGGACAACGGGCCGCCCGAGCTCAAGCCGAAGTTCTGGTACGGACTCCCGTACGGTTACCTGAAGTTGGACCTCCAGCCGTCAGCTGAGGGACTCCAGGAGGTCGCGCGGCAAATCAATGAACTTCCCCGTGAACTCCGCGACCGCGCCGAGCAGGTGTTCCGTCTGTACGCCATCGTCGTGACCATGCTGCAGAAGCAGCAGGTTCAGGGTTGCGCACTCGGAATGCACCCCGACGACAACGGGAGCCCTTCGCTGTCCGTCCTTACGGTTTCCACGCTTTCCACGCCGGAGGGAAACCCCAAGGCTGCACTCACCCAGATGCTAGCGGGCGCCGGGACGGGCCCTGATAACGGCGTTGTGCCGGTGAAACTACCCGTTGGCACGGGGTTCCTGATCGAGTCGGAACGGCGCACGGTGGCGCCGAGCGCTCCCCCCGAGGGTCAGGAGGAGCCCCTGGAGGGAACTGTCTGGCAGGGAACAGTGGCTATCCCGGACACGCGCTCTTCGTCGGTCATCACTGTGCAGTTGGTGACACCGTCGGTGGAGCTCGCTGACGACTACCGTGGAGTGCTGGTGGGCATCGCCCACACAGTCACTTTCACTGACCCGGAGGCTCCGACCGAAGCGACCAGCAGACGCGGGCCGTTCACGGCGCCCGGCTCAGGACCGGAGGAAAGGAGTCCATTCGGATGAAAACGAGTGAGCACGGAGGAAACGCCATGTCAGACATCACTCCGGTGCTTTATGCGACGGACGGCACTGACTTCAGGGGAGCGCTGAAGTATCACTACGGCATCGCGCTGAAGCGATTCGCGAAATACGGCCTTCCCTGTGCGGCCATGTTTCTTCAGATGTACATGTGGCCGATGGAATATCGCGGATACCTGCTGCCGATTGCCATCGTGGGACTCCTCGGATTCGTGTTCACTTCGGTCCTCTTCTACGCGCGCACGTCCGTGATCTGGAACTGCTCGCGGGTCTTCCGTACGTACCCGTTGGAATTTCGTGGGTCGCTTGAGAAGGTGAAGCTGGAGAGCCGGAGGCTGTACCTGCGCTTCGGTAAGCAGGCTGACCAGTCAGTGACGATGCTCGCGAAGGATCCTCTCGGGCGCGCAGGGTGGCCCAAGGGCATGGTCGACGGTGTCTGGTTCGCCGGTGACGATCCGTTCGGAGGTGCGGCCATCGTGCCGGGCACCGGTGAGCTGCTCTTCATGCAGCCCAGTGAATGGGCGCTGGCTGCCGAGGCGCGCGACAACGCCGGAGGGGTTCGCATCAAGCAGGCCAAGCGTGCCGGCATCAAGCGGCCTGTCAGTTATCGATAGTTGGACGGGCCTGGGCACGCCGCGTGGCCCTCGTCGCTCTGGAAGAATGCCGCGCGGGCCCAGACCGGTCTCGTGAGAGGCCCGCTGTGTCGTATCTCGACTCATCGCGGGGACGGATCCGGGACGCGGCGGCTAAGTCGGACCGGGAACGCCTCCGGCATCCGGCGCCAGCCTGACCCATGAACTGCACCGAGCACCACGAACCATCGACGAAGCCGATCTCGTGGTTGCCGCCCACCACGTCGCTTCGGTCACGGATCCACACCCCGTTACGAAGGTCCGTGCCCCACCCGACCTCGACCAGGCCGCGCGCCGTGAGAGAGCCCGCGCAGGACGCGTACGCGAGCTGTAGGCGGTGGCCGGTGACCTGCATCACCACGTCGGCGCCTTTCCTCGTCCGGGACATGATGGCGCGCGCCTGGGTGGCCGGCCATGCTGTTCCAGCCGCCGTGGAACGGCTTGCCCGGCTTCTTGTCCTCACGCCAGAAGACGGGCTCGAAGAAGGCCTCGAACGGGTTCCAGGTGATGGAAAACAGGTTTGCGGCCCCGTACGCCGGGAGCATGCACCAGCTCCACAGTGTTCGGCTCTCCGATCGCAGGCCGCGCGGGCGACGGCAGTAACCGGGCTTCGGCGCCCGCGCCGCCAGTGCGACCCGGTGCTCGCCCCGAAGCACCTCTCCGGCGGGTACCACCGTCCGCGCCCGTTCGACCGACTCCCGGGTCCGGTCAGGGGGACGTCTCGTGACTCATCTGCGTCCGAGGGTGTGAGCTGAACTTTCCTGGGCTCTGTTGCCGCCAGCAGCCCCGGCTGGCCACCGCCGTACGCAAGCACGGCATCAATCCCCTCACGACCCTGCGCGACCTGTTCACCCACCATGAGCCCGACTGGCGTGGACGTGCAGGTTCAAGAACCCCGCGACGACGTAAACCGACCTCTGAGATCCTGTCGATCGTCATTGTCAACGCCATCGACAGTTTGGGCGGTCATGCACAACAACGGCCGGGAATGGGCCTCGCAGGATCAGCAGTCGCAGCAGTCTCAGCAGGCGTGGCAGGTGCAGCACCAGGCGCAGTCTCCGGCCCCCGGGCGCCACGGGGACGCCACCGCCCCGGCGCACGGGGACGCTCCCGCCCAGGCGCCGGCTTCCACCATCAAGATCAATAACAGAGCGCTGCACAAGTATGACCGGATGCCGGCCGGAAAGCAGACCGCCATCTGGCAGGCGGACCCGGGCGCGGATGGCAACCGGCTCGCGTACGTCCACGTGCCGCATGACGCGCCGAAGCGCGGGCGGACAGCACGGCCGCCGTTCACCGTGACCGGCCCGAACGGCGAGCTGCTGTGCTCAGTCCAGCCTGCCGGCGGCGGCGTGTACGACGTGTACGGAGGCGACGGCGCCGCGTTGGGCCGGATCACGCGGAGCAGGGGACGGCTGCTGCCGTGGCCGCGCCGCGTCCGCTGGACCGTGCAGGCGGGCGGCGCCCCTGTGGGGCAGTCGCTGACCGGGACTGTGGGGACCGGCAAGGGCTGGACGGCGATGGTTCTGCTTTCCCCGCTGTATTTCGTGGCATGGGCGATCATGGCTGCCCAGGGGCTGGTTCTGCTGTTGATCGGCGAGAAGGACGAGGCGAAGAAGGAAGCGGCCTGGGAGCTGGAGCCCCCGTCCCGTACGCAGTGGCGCGCTGCCGGTGATCCGGAGGTCGCCATCGATTACCGGATCGGCGGCGTCTACCGCCTCGCATCACCGCGGCTGGACCAACGGCTGGCCTACGCTCAGGCCGTGCTGCACGTGTGGGACCGCGGTTGAGCCTGCTGAGCGCGCCCATGGCGCTTTGTGCGTGTCCATGCCACAAGTTTGTGACAGCGAACCATGCCGCGTAGCTGGTCAGTTGGGGCTCATATAGCCTGAACGGCGGTGATTCGATCACGGCTACGGGGAGGCGCACGGGGATGGCGGACTTCAGGATCGATGTCGATCGCATGAAGACCATGCTCAACAGGCTGGATCAGGTGGACGACCGCATGCGCGGCGCCCAGGAGCGGCTGAACAAGGTGGGCCCCAAGGGTCTGGGCACGGACGGGCTCGACAACGCCTGCGACGGCTTCCAGGACGACTGGGGAGATGGCATCAAGCGGATCGCCGACGCCTCCAAGCAGCTGCACGAGGGGCTCAAGAAGACACTCGAGTCGTACCAGTCGACCGAGCAGGACCTGCAGAAGGGCTTCAGCCAGAAGTAGCCCTGGCTACCGCCGCTCCGACAATCCGAGTACTACGGGGAGAAGACGATGGGCATGTTCGACGATCCCAACTGGCCTGGTCTGACGTTCAATCCGGCCAAGGGTGACCTGCACACGGTCGAGTCACTGGCGTACGACGTCAAGACGGTCGGCGACGAGCTCGACGAGCTGCGCGAGATGCTGCTGAGCATCGGCAAGACGGACGGAGCGTGGGAGGGCGAGGCCGCCCAGAAGTTCCACGACAAGATCGGCGAGCTGCCCAAGTATCTGCAGCAGGGCCACGAGTCGATGACCGCCTGCTCGAAGGCGCTCAGGACCTGGCACAGCGAGCTCGAGACCATGCAGCGACAGGCCAAGACTCTCGAGGAGCTGGCGGTCGAAGCCCGCAAGCGGCTCGACCAGAAGAACGACGCGGTCGACCGGGTCAACTCCAAGATCAACCAGGCGATGGTCCGTGAGCTCACCGAGCAGGAGGCCAAGGCCCTGACAGAGGAGGCCAACTCTGCCGAGACGGCGGCCAAGGAAGCCGCAGGGGAACTCGAGAGGCTCATCGAGAACGGCGAGGCGCTCCGCAAGTACTGGGAAGAGCAGGCCGAAAGAGCCGAGAATGCCATCCGCGAGGCCGCCAAGAACCGGCCGCCGGACCTCGGTATCTGGGACAAGATCACGGACGGGCTGAAGGGTGCCTGGGACGGCTTCAAGAACTTCCTGATCGACAACGCGGACCTGTTCTCCACCATCTCCAGCGCGCTGGCCGCTGCCGCGATCGTGGTCAACGTCATCCCGGTCGGTGGTCAGGTCGCCTCGGCGATTCTGGGCGCGGGCTCCGTGGTCTTCGCCGGTGCGGCCATGGCGGGCCACTGGATGGGCGGGGCTCCGCCGTGGAAGGTCGGCCTCGATGCGCTCGGTGTCATTCCCGGCGTCGGTGGTGTTGCCAAGGGGCTGATCTCCGGAGTCAAGGCGGTCCGTGCCGGAGGGAAGTTCGCAGCCGGAATCGCTCCGGGTGCCAAGACCATGGTCAACCAGATCACGAATCCCTTCAGCACGAAGATGATCAACAAGGGGCTGGGGATGTTCGGCAAGTCGGTTGACCCTGCGCTCATCACCACCGGCGTCAAGGGCTTCTCCACCGGCTTCGGCGTCGGCAACCTCATCTGGGGCGGGAACGACGGCGGCAACGGCGAGCCGCCGGTTCAGACCCAGCCGGCGCCGGTCGCTCCCGGCAGCCCTGAGGACAGGCTCATGGACAGCAGCGAGCCGCCCGTCCAGACAATGCCGTACCCGGCGGCCACGGGTGACAAGTTCCACCACACCCTGGCGGCCTGAGCGAGATGACCGAACCCACCACCGCCACCCCCGACTCCGAGATGGAGAAGTCCCGGCTCCACGTCGGGTGGGTCATACCGCCGTTCTTCCACGAACTGCCCGTGGACACGGACGACGCCGACGAGGCGGCCGAGCAGCTCTACGAAACGGTCAAGAAGGTCCTGGCGAGCGGCACGGACGACGAGCGAGTGCGAATGTTCGTCACCTACGCCGCCATCGTCGGGGAGTTGCGGGACGCCGGCGCCGTGTACGCCGGCTTCTGCGCCATGGACATGGACGGACGCCCCAGCACTGCCAGTGTCGCGGTCTACCGCACGCCGCTGCAGAACATCACCGCCGAGGACGTACTGTCGGAGGCGTTCACCGGCCTGCAGCGGGCCTACCCCGACGACGACGTCCGGATCAGCGCCCTGCCCTGCGGCAAGGGCGAGGCCAGGGCCGTCGTACGGATCGGCGATGCCCCCTTCACTCTCGCTCCCGAGGCGTCCCCCACCGGGCAGCCCCTGGAGGTGCCGCGTGGTCAGATCCAGGTGTACGTCCCGCTGCCGAACGACGCCGACATGCTGGTGTTCGAACTCTCCACGCCCTGTATGGAGGACTGGGACTTCTACTCGGAGCTCTTCGCGACGATCGTCCGGACGCTGGACTGGGCCACGGAGGAGGAGGCCCAGATGGCCGCCGCGCTGTCCCAGGCACAGCCGGTCCCGGAGGTGGTGCCAGACCCGGCCCTGGTCCAAGAGCTCTATGTGCA
Organism: Streptomyces himalayensis subsp. himalayensis; assembly: GCF_013778455.1. GTDB lineage: Bacteria > Actinomycetota > Actinomycetes > Streptomycetales > Streptomycetaceae > Streptomyces > Streptomyces himalayensis. The sequence goes on from NZ_JACEHE010000001.1 coordinate 828,315, forward strand.
CTCCAGTCGGGTCCTGGACAGCCTCGCCGTTCGCGGCCGGATGGACGAGGGTAACGCGGTGTCCGCGGTCACCTGTGCCGACTGCTGGTCCAAGGGCCTGCGGTCGGTGTGCACGGCACGCCACCACTGGCAGATCGACGACGTCGAGGGCGCGCTGCTGGCCATCGCCGTCGGGCGGCTCGACGAGACCTTCCAGGGCCAAGGCTGGCTCAAGCTGTCGGGGACGCCGGGCCAGAGCGTGTCCCTGGCCGCGGACGGCGGCTCCGGACACCGCGTCAACGTCACGCTGATCGCCAGCCGGCAGCGGCTCGTCGTCGAGGTCATCGCACCCTGTACGCGGACCGTGCGCGGAACGGGCGACTCCGTCTTCGGATAGGGCCGACCAGAGGACAGGCCGACCAGAGGAGGCGGCCGCATCATGGACAACAACCCCAGTGATCTCCTTCCGGTCGGCGCACACGCGCTCTCGGCGGACCCTCGACTCGTCGGCGCCGTACGGGAGTTCGGCAGAACCTACGGCTACGACTACTTCGACGACGAGGCGGTCAGGCGGACGCTGGCCGAACACGAGGCGTCCCTGCGCCGGACCTCGCGCGGGGAACTGGCCTGGGCCGCGTCCCTCACGAGCGCCGTCGGTCTCTCCTGGCTCGTTTGGGCCGCGTCCAGCAGGCCCGAGAACATCGCGCTCGGCTTCGTGCCTCCGGCCGTCCTGCTCGTCCTGGCGGTCGCCGCCTTCGTACGGCTTCACCGCAAGGGCAAGCAGAAGCTCAACCACCCCTTCCTCAAGGGCTACCGGCACGTCCTTGCGGCGGCTCTCGCACACGGCGTGCCCGTGACCTTCGTCCCCGGCTGGCTGACCGGCCGGGGCGGTGGAGGAGTGGAGGCAGCCCCCCTGCCGACGTACACCGCACCGCCCGGTCGCACCGCCCCCAGACAGCCGTGGTCCGCCGACGGTGCCGGGACCGCACCGCCGCTGCCCGCCAAGCCTGCGGCGGTCGCGGAGTACGAGCGGATCGCCGATCGGGGCGGCTGGCACGACGAGGCGGGCGGGGCCCTCATCCTCGCCGGAGCCATCGGTGTCTTCTACGCCGTGGTCAAGGACATGCCCGTGGCGTACGCAGCCGCGCTGCTCGTCGTCCTCGGCATCTGGACGTGGGTGGCCGGGCACCGGCTCGGCAAGCGGCAGATGGCCCTGTCCGCCGAGGCCCGACGCTACGTCGACCAGCTGACCGAGGCCCAGGCCGCCGGCGCGGCCGTCCCGGAGCTCTCCCCGCAGCTCCGCAAGCTTCTCGACTTACGTCTCTGACGGGCACTACGAAGACGACGACGGCGGTGGCGGTACCCGACCGGGTACCGCCACCGCCGTATCCGCTGCTCAGGCACTCAGCCGACCCGCGCCCCCGCCGCCTTGGCCCGCTCCCGCGCCTCGGGGCTGACCCCGCGCTTGCGGGCCGACATCTGGTCGTTGACCGCCTCCGGCTGAGCCACCGAAATCAGACGGCGTGGCCCTGAAACGGCGATGACACCGAGGAAACGGGGATCTCCGGCGAACCAGATCTCGCCGACATTCCCCTTCTTCCCCTCGCGAACCCAGAAAGTAACGCCGCTTCCCAGCCAGTCGCCCCATTTGAGGCTGATCTGCTTCTCCGGCCTGTCGGGGTCCGGAATGGTGAAGCGTGTCGTGCCGTTCTTGGCGATGGTGGCCGCGTCAGGGTATGCCTGCCAGGGGTAGACCTTCAGAATGCGGCGCAGGCTGGCAAGACCCAGTACGTTCACGAGTGTCCGCAGGGCGATCCCGATCAGCACGATCAGCGCCGGGAAGAGGATCCAGAGAGTCCATACCGGCGTCATGACCACTGCGTACAGCCAGGCGACGAAGGACGCCAGCGAGAGGAGGGAGGAGCACACTCGAAAGATGGCAGTGCGGCGCCACGCCCACCGCGTTGCCGGATCCTCGTAGGCGGTCTTTGCCAAGGGAATGACCATGTCTATCGACTCCATTACCACGGTCAACCGAAGACGGCGCGGACTGACGCGGCGACTTCGGTCTCTTCGTAATTGGCCTTGCTCTTCCCCACGGCTTCCGCGAGTTTGCCCGTCTGCCCGGCGATCTGCTCCGAGCCGTACTTCCAGTGCTCCTGGAAGTCGTTGCAGGCGGCGTCCAGGTCCTTGGTGCCGATGCCCCCAGCGGATACGTCCTGCATCGATTTGCGTACTTCGTCGAGCGCCGCCTTGGCCTCGTTCAGCGTCTTGTTGAACCGCCCCAATTCGCCCGTGTCGACACTGAATCGGTCGCCCACGCATCCTCCCGTTCAGGTGTTGCCTGTGCGGGCGGGCACATCGTCCCGCCTTCGAACGTGGGGGGTGGGCCGGCAGTCCGGCCCACCCCCCACGTCCGGAGAAAACTCAGCTCTCCGGCAGGTATCCCGTCTGCACCAGCTGCCCGCTGGTCCGGCGCGAGATGAACTGGCCGCGTCCCGGCGGCATCGGAGCGGCCTTGATGTTGTTGAACACCGGGCCCTCCGACGGGTCGCCGGAGAGCACGATGCCCTGCGCGCCCAGCTCCTTGATCCGGGTGAGCACCGGCTCGAAGGACGAGCGCGACGCACCCGAGGTGGTGCGGGCCAGGATGATGCGCAGACCCAGGTCACGGGCGAACGGCAGGTACTCCATGAGCACCGACAACGGGTTGCCCATCGACGTGGCCACAAGGTCGTAGTCGTCGATGAAGATGAACGCGTCGGGCTCGGTGTACCAGTTGCGGTTGCGCAGCTGCTCCGGAGTCACGTCCGGGCCGGGCATACGCCGGCTCATCGAGCCGGCCAGCGACTCCATGACCTCCTGCAGCTGCGGACCCGAGGCGCAGTACTTGTACATGTGGCTCTCGGGCACCTGGCCGAGCAGTGCGCGCCGGAAGTCGGATACGACGAACAGCGCCTTGTTGGACTGGTACCGCTCGGAGACCTGCTTGGCGATGAGCCGCAGCAGCGAGGACTTACCGGACTCGGTCTCGCCGTAGATGACGAACAGCGGGTCCGTCTCGAAGTCCACGAAGACCGGCGACAGCGTGAGCTCGTCGACACCGATCGCGATGCCGCGGTTGGTGAAGTCGCCGCCCGCCGGCAGTTCGGACGCGGACAGCATCGTCGGCAGCATCCGCACCTTGGGCGCCGCCGGCCCCTGCCAGGCGTTGTTGACGGCATTGACGAAGTTCGCCATGCCGTCGGCCAGATCCTCCACCGTCGAGGCCCCGTCGATACGGGGAGTGGCGGCCAGGTAGTCCAGCTTGTCCGGGGACAGACCGCGGCCGGGCTTGCCCATCGGCACGTTCTCGGCCCGCTTGCGGTCGAACTCGGACTCCATCGCGTCACCGAGACGCAGCTCGAGACGGTTGAGGATCTGGTCGCGCAGCGCCGGCCGCATCTCGGTGTACCGGGTCGCCGTGATGATCAGGTGGACGCCGAAACCGAGACCACGGGTCGCGATGTCCGCGATGACCTGGTCGAGCATCTCGTAGTCGTTCTTGAACGTCCCCCAGCCGTCGATGATCAGGAAGACGTCGCCCCACTGCTGGTCGGGGTAGTGCCCCTGCGCCCGGCGGTTGCGGAACGTGGCCATCGAGTCGAGGCTCTTGGCGCGGAAGAACTCCTCGCGGGCGCCCAGGATGCCGTGCACCTCCGCCACCGTACGGCGGATCTTCTCCTGGTCCAGCCGGGAGGCCACACCGCCCACATGGGCCAGACCCTCCATGGCGAGCATGCCGCCGCCGCCGAAGTCGAGGGCGTAGAACTGCACTTCCGCAGGCGTGTGCGTGAGCGCGAAGGACGCGACCATCGTGCGTACGAGCGTCGACTTGCCGGACTGCGGGCCGCCCACGATCAGCGCGTGACCGGCCGAACCGGACAGATCCGCGTACATCACGTCGCGGCGCTGCTCGAAGGGCTTGTCGACCAGGCCGACCGGAACGGCGAGCTTGCTCTGGGCGTGGTAGCCCTCGGCGTGCAGACCGCGGTCCGCGGTGATGTTGAGCGCGGGCAGCAGCTGGTCGAGGCTGAACGGCTCGTCCAGTGGCGGCAGCCACACCTGGTGGGCCGGCGGACCCTGGCCGTCCAGGCGGCTGACGATGACGTCAAGCACGGTGTCGGCGAGCGCGTCGTCGATCTGGTCGGGACGGGTCTCCGGCTCCGGCTCGGAGAGGATCCGCACCGGCACCGGCGATGCGGTGAACAGCACCGGCGAGCGGTCGATCCGGCCGCCGCCCTCGGCCACCGGCCCGTTCGGCCGGTAGGTGCCCGACACGTACGCGGCCTTGAACTGCACCATCGTGTCGGTGCCGTACTTCAGGATGCCCGCGCCGGGAACGTTCGGCAGATGGTAGGCGTCGGGCACACCGATCGCCGTACGGGACTCCGCCGCCGAGAAGGTCCGCAGACCGATCCGGTACGACAGGAAGGTGTCCAGGCCGCGCAGCTTGCCCTCTTCCAGTCGCTGGGAGGCGAGCAGCATGTGCACACCCAGCGAACGGCCGATACGGCCGATCTGGATGAACATCTCGATGAAGTCGGGCTTCGCGGCCAGCAGCTCGCTGAACTCGTCGATGATCAGGACGAGCGACGGCAGCGGGTCGAGCGGGGCGCCCGCCGCACGCGCCTTCTCGTAGTCGGTGATGTTGGCGTAGTTGCCGGCCTGCCGCAGCAGCTCCTGGCGGCGCGTCAGCTCACCGGTGATGGAGTCGCGCATGCGGTCCACGAGGGTGAGCTCGTCGGCCAGGTTGGTGATCACGGCCGAGACATGCGGCATGGTGCTCATGCCGGTGAAGGTCGCACCACCCTTGAAGTCCGCGAGGACGAAGTTGAGCGTCTCGGACGAGTGGGTCACCGCCAGGCCCAGCACCAGGGTGCGCAGCAGCTCCGACTTACCGGAACCGGTGGCGCCGACGCACAGACCGTGCGGGCCCATGCCCTCCTGTGAGGCCTCCTTGATGTCCAGCATGACCGGCTCGCCGTTCTCGCCGAGACCGATCGGGACGCGCAGCCGCTCGTGCAGCGTGCGCGGCCGCCAGGTACGCGAGACGTCCACGCTCGCCGCGTCACCGATCTGCATCAGGTCGGTGAAGTCCAGGTTCGCCAGCAGCGGCTCGTCCGCGTCCGCCGCACCCAGCCGCAGCGGCGCCAACTGGCGCGCCAGCGACTCCGCCTGCGCCTGCGACAGCACATCGGGGAGGCCGGTGAACACACCCGTGCCCGCCTCCAGCTCCATGGCGTCGGGCCACACCCGCACCGACAGCGAGCCGCGCAGCTCGTCGAGCTCACCGGGCACCACCTCGAGGATGGTCACGCCCTGCAGGCCCTCCGCCGAGGCGAGGACCGAGTCCGCCGGCACGCCACCGCCGTCCAGCACGATGACCACGTGCGGCTGGTCCAGCACCGGCTGGCCCTCCCGGCTCCACCGTGACCGGCCCTCGAGCTGATGGGCGATCATCTCCTCGAGCTCGCCGAGGTCGGAGCACATCAGCCGGCGCGTACCGGCACCGTCGAACTCCTTGTGCTGCGTGTGCGGCAGCCACTTGGTCCACTCCCACTCCACCGCCGCACCGGGCGCGGCCACGACCGCGACCAGCAGGTCCTCGGGCGAGTGCAGCGAGGTCAGCTGACCGAGCATCGCACGGGTCTGGCCGTAGACCGTCTCCGCGTCACCGGAGACCGTCACGTGGTAGAAGGAGCGCAGCCCGATCGCCAGCGGAAGAGCGTTCAGCGTGCCGTGGCCGGCGATGAACTGCTGCATCGCGTGCGCGGTCAGCGGCTCCAACTCGTCCACCGGCGCGGTCTCCGGCGCGACCAGCGGGGTCGCCAGCTGCTGCGGCCCCAGACCGATCCGCACCTGGACGAAGTCCACGTCCGTGGACCGCCGTTCCCACAGCCGCGAACCCTCGGCGACCAGCGCCCACAGCTGCTCCGGCGCCGGGTGGAGGTAGTGCTGGGCGTCGCGCTGCTTGTGCGCGGTGCGACGGACCTCACGCCGCTTCTGCGCCAGGTACTTGAGGTAGTCGCGACGGGATTCGGCCATCTGGCCGGACGGCCCCCTCCGGGCCCGCACGATCTGGGCGACCACCATGGCCAGCGTGGACGCCAGCATGAGCACACCCATGATCTTCATGAAGCCGCCGGCCCCCTGGGCACCCGGCATGAAGAAGAACGCCGCCGACGAACCCATGCCGAGCATGGGCAGCAGGTTCAACAGCAGGCTGTCGTCCTCGTTGCGAGGCAGTTCGGGAGGGGACTCGAGCTTGACCTCCTCACTCGGCACCTCCGGCGGGAACACCCGCGGCGGGCGCTTGACGATGACGACGCTCACCGATGCACCAGTCCTTCACGCAATCGCAATCTCGAACCGCGCCCGTGGCGACGGCCCCCGTACGCACGTCAACTCGCCGGGCCTGCACGGCCCATGAGTCGGGCGTTGATCCTACTGTTCTACGGGAGCACTGGGGTGGGTGGGGACGTGGAGACAAGGGGTGGGACGGTAGGGTGACGCTCCACACGAAGCGCGGAACGGGGATCGCCCTGCGTGCCGCGTCCGACAACTCAGTACTGGACGAGGGGGAACCGTCAGGTGAGCACGGTTTCAGCAACCGGATTCTGCAGAGTCACGGTGGCGGCACCGAACAGCCGGATCGATGTGGCACTCCCGGAGGATGTGCCTCTCTCTGACGTGTACCCGGAGATCCTGCGGCTGTCGGGACAGACCCCGGAGGAAGCAGCGCCCACCGGGTACAACCTGGTGCGCAGGGACGGCACCGTCCTCGACGACGGTCGCTCGCTCGTCGAACAGCAGATTCGCGACGGCGAACTGCTGCTCATGCGGCCGTTCGCGGACTCGCTGCCGCCCGCCGTCTTCGACGACGTCGTGGACGCCGTGGCCGCCGCCGTCGAGACCGACCGCCGCAGCTGGAACGACGGCATGATGCGCAGCGTCGGCCTGGGCGCCGGCGCGCTGCTGCTGACGATGATGGCGCTGGTGCTGTGGTTCTCGGAGCCGATCGCCCACGACATGCACGGCCTGCCGGGCGTCATCGCCGGTGCCACCGGCATCATCCTCGCGGCGCTGGCCGCCATACGCGCCCGGGTCTACGACGACGACCACGCGGCGGTGGGCCTGGGCCTGGCGTCGCTGCCGCACCTGCTGGTGGGCGGCTCGGGCATCGTGGGCGTCCCCGCGGGCGAAGGCCCCGGACGGCTGCAGTTCCTCACGGGCTGCGCCGTCGTCCTCGTCGCCTCCGTGCTGCTCGTCATGATGCTGCCGCGGAACGACGCGCCCTTCGTCGCCGCCTCGTTCACCGCCGGCGTCGGCGTACTCGCCACCTTCGCCGCGATCGTCACCGAGGCCGAGCCGCGCCACGCGGCCGCTGTCACCGCCGTGGTCATGGTCGCCTTCATCGGCTTCCTCCCCGGCTGGTCCGCCCGCTTCGCCAAGCTCCCCATCGGATTCCGCTCGCCCGACCAGGTCTCCAAGCGTGGCCGCGGCGACGACCAGCAGGAGCAGGAGCCGGTCGACTTCCGGCTCATCACCGACCAGGCGCGCCGCGGGCACGAACTGCTGCTCGGCCTCGTCGGCGGCTGCGCGGCCGGCGGTGTCGCCTCCGCCGGTGTGGTGCTCGGCTTCTCCACCAGCGGCTGGGCCCAGCTGCTGTCGCTGGCGGCCGGCCTCGCCACGCTGATGCGGGCCCGGCTCTTCCTCTACACCGCCCAGGTCGTGACCCTGATCATCTCGGGCATCGCCACGATCTCCCTGCTCGTGCTCGGCCTCGCCCTCAACCCGCCGGCCGACATCATCAAGGAGCTCACCTACAACGGAAACGGCGCCCCGCTGGACATCCGCACCATCTGGCTGTCCGCCGCCGTCGCCCTGGGCGCCACACTCCTCGTGGCCATCGCCCTGATCGTGCCGAGGAAGGGTGTGACCCCGTTCTGGGGCCGCATGCTCGACCTCGCCGAAGGCGCGGCCCTGCTGTCGCTCGTCCCGCTCTGCCTGGCGGTGCTCGACCTGTACGCGGCCGCCCGTGGCATGACCAGCGGATAGCCGTTCGGCACCAGCAGCACACAGCGGCTGCCACCCGCCCGGGTGGCAGCCGCTGTGTCATGCGCAGGCCGCTGTGCCGTAGGCCGGAGTCGTCGGGGTAGGGGTCTGCCGCGGTCAGAGGCTCCACGCCTGCCGCCCACGGCTGGCCCCGCCTTCTCGGCCAGGCGTCCGCGGCGGGCGACGCCTTGCCCTGCCTCGGAGGGCCACGTCGGCCACGGCGTGCAGGCGCACAGCCGTGTCGGTGTCGGCGATGTCCCGGATGCATGGCCCGCTGTAGGCGCGCCCGACGGCCCCACCTCTAGGCTGACGGCCCCACCTCTAGGCTCCGTCCATGACCTCAACCGATCCAGACGAAGTCGGCGGCGAGCAGATGATCGGCCTCAAGGGGCGGACCGAAGAGTCCGAGGAACCCGATGAGCAGCGCCGGCCATGGAGCCCCCGGGAGGCGCGCCGCATACGCATGGCCGCGGCCGGGACGATCATGGCCGTGGTCGCCGTCGTCCTCGTCTTACGGCTCAGCGCACACCCCTCGCTCCTGACCGTCGGCGTCTATGGCGCGGGCCTCGTCCTGTGCGGCGTGGTCATCGAGCTCAGCCGCCGCGGCCGGACCCGCCTCGGCACATGGCTGCTGGCGGTCGGGCTCGTCGCCGTCGCCGCCGCGGACCAGCTCCTGGGCAGCCTCTGAGGCCGGACCGCACCTCCCTGACGCACCTGGTCCGGAGCGATGCTGCCGGGCTGGTACTGTGGGTGACGGCCGTTTGTGTACGCGCCTCCGGAATGTCTGGAGGCAGCGCCCAGCGGACCCCGCCTCCCGAGTAACGGAAGCTCCCCTGAGATGTGGACCAGGGGCACTCGGTGGCCACGAAAAGACTACGAGGAGTACGCGTGTCGCTCGACGCCGCTACGAAGAAGCAGATCATGACCGAGTTCGGCACCAAAGAGGGTGACACCGGCTCCCCCGAGGTCCAGGTCGCGCTTCTGTCGCGCCGGATCTCCGACCTGACCGAGCACCTGAAGACCCACAAGCACGACCACCACTCCCGTCGTGGTCTGCTGATCCTGGTCGGCCAGCGCCGCCGCCTGCTGCAGTACCTGGCCAAGAAGGACATCCAGCGCTTCCGTGCGCTGGTCGACCGCCTCGGCATCCGCCGCGGTGCGGCGGGCGCCAAGTAAGACGCCGTGAAGGGAGCGGTTCCCGCTACAGGGGGCCGCTCCTTTTGCTGTACGTGCGGAGTGTCACTGTGACTTTGTAGGCTGGCTGGCACAGGGCAATACGCATCCGCACACAGGACGTACGCGACGCAGTGCGTACGTGCACGCAACACAGAACGAGGAGGAGCGCCCCTCGCCGCCGCCGGTCCTCGGTAGTGGCCCCCGGGACACAGCAACCCCGGGTGCTTCGATCGAAGACCGGCCAGCACACAAGGCGCTTCTCCGCCGCCGTCCCCCGCCACACGGGCTCGGGGACGAAAACGAGGAGATTCCGCTGGTGGAGAACGAGACCCACTACGCCGAAGCCGTCATCGACAACGGCACTTTCGGCACCCGTACCATCCGCTTCGAGACGGGCCGCCTGGCCAAGCAGGCCGCCGGCTCCGCCGTGGCGTACCTGGACGACGACACCATGGTGCTGTCGGCCACCACAGCTTCCAAGAACCCCAAGGACCAGCTCGACTTCTTCCCCCTGACGGTGGACGTCGAGGAGCGGATGTACGCCGCCGGCAAGATCCCCGGCAGCTTCTTCCGCCGTGAGGGCCGTCCCTCCGAGGACGCCATCCTCACCTGTCGTCTGATCGACCGCCCGCTGCGCCCGTCCTTCAAGAAGGGCCTGCGCAACGAGATCCAGGTCGTCGCGACGATCATGGCGCTCAACCCCGACCACCTGTACGACGTCGTCGCGATCAACGCCGCGTCCGCGTCCACGCAGCTGGCCGGTCTGCCCTTCTCCGGCCCGATCGGCGGCGTCCGCGTCGCGCTGATCCGTGGTCAGTGGGTGGCCTTCCCGACGCACACCGAGCTCGAGGACGCCGTCTTCGACATGGTCGTCGCGGGCCGCGCCCTGGAGGACGGCGACGTCGCGATCATGATGGTCGAGGCCGAGGCGACCGAGAAGACGATCAAGCTCGTCGAGGGTGGCGCCGAGGCTCCGACCGAGGAGGTCGTCGCCGCCGGTCTGGACGCCGCGAAGCCGTTCATCAAGGTCCTGTGCAAGGCCCAGGCCGACCTGGCCGCCAAGGCCGCGAAGCCGACCGCCGAGTTCCCGATCTTCCTCGACTACCAGGACGACGTCCTGGAGGCGCTCACCGCCGCAGTCAAGGACGAGCTGGCACAGGCGCTCACCATCGCGGGCAAGCAGCAGCGCGAGTCCGAGCTGGACCGCGTCAAGGGCCTGGCCGCCGAGAAGCTGCTCCCGCAGTTCGAGGGCCGCGAGAAGGAGATCTCCGCCGCGTACCGCTCGCTGACCAAGACCCTGGTCCGTGAGCGCGTCATCAAGGAGAAGAAGCGCATCGACGGCCGCGGCGTCACGGACATCCGTACGCTCGCCGCCGAGGTCGAGGCGATCCCGCGGGTCCACGGTTCGGCTCTGTTCGAGCGTGGCGAGACCCAGATCCTGGGCGTCACCACGCTGAACATGCTCCGTATGGAGCAGCAGCTCGACACGCTGTCGCCGGTGACCCGCAAGCGCTACATGCACAACTACAACTTCCCGCCGTACTCCACCGGTGAGACCGGCCGCGTCGGCTCGCCGAAGCGCCGCGAGATCGGCCACGGTGCTCTCGCCGAGCGCGCGCTCGTGCCGGTGCTGCCCACGCGCGAGGAGTTCCCGTACGCGATCCGTCAGGTGTCCGAGGCCCTCGGCTCCAACGGCTCGACGTCCATGGGTTCGGTCTGCGCCTCCACCATGTCGCTGCTGAACGCCGGTGTCCCCCTGAAGGCCCCGGTCGCCGGTATCGCCATGGGTCTGATCTCCCAGGAGATCGACGGCGAGACGCACTACGTCACCCTCACCGACATCCTCGGTGCGGAGGACGCCTTCGGTGACATGGACTTCAAGGTCGCCGGCACGAAGCAGTTCGTGACCGCCCTCCAGCTCGACACCAAGCTGGACGGCATCCCGGCCTCCGTCCTGGCCGCGGCCCTCAAGCAGGCCCGCGACGCCCGTCTCCACATCCTCGACGTGATGATGGAGGCGATCGACCGCCCGGACGAGATGTCCCCGAACGCCCCGCGGATCATCACCGTCAAGATCCCCGTGGACAAGATCGGCGAGGTCATCGGCCCCAAGGGCAAGATGATCAACCAGATCCAGGAGGACACCGGCGCGGACATCACCATCGAGGACGACGGCACCATCTACATCGGCGCCGTCGACGGCCCGTCCGCCGAGGCCGCCCGCACCACGATCAACAGCATCGCCAACCCGACGATGCCGGAGGTCGGCGAGCGCTACCTGGGCACCGTCGTGAAGACGACGACCTTCGGTGCGTTCGTGTCGCTGCTCCCGGGCAAGGACGGCCTGCTGCACATCTCGCAGATCCGCAAGCTCGCCGGCGGCAAGCGCGTGGAGAACGTCGAGGACGTCCTGGGCGTGGGCCACAAGGTCCAGGTCGAGATCGCCGAGATCGACTCCCGCGGCAAGCTCTCCCTCATCCCCGTGATCGAGGGCGAGGAAGGTTCCGAGGACAAGAAGGACGACGCCGACCAGTGACGTCCCGTAGCTCCAAGGCGACGGCCCGCACCTCTTCGGAGGCGCGGGCCGTCGCCCGTACCCAAACCCTCCTCAAGGGCAAGGACGGCATCGGCACGGTCCGCCGTACGACCCTGCCGGGCGGCCTCCGCGTCGTCACCGAGACCCTGCCCTCCGTACGTTCCGCGACATTCGGCATCTGGGCGCACGTCGGCTCCCGCGACGAGACCCCGACGCTGAACGGCGCCACGCACTACCTCGAGCACCTCCTCTTCAAGGGCACGCACCGCAGGAGCGCCCTCGACATCTCCGCCGCCATCGACGCGGTCGGCGGCGAGATGAACGCCTTCACGGCGAAGGAGTACACGTGCTACTACGCGCGTGTGCTCGACACCGACCTGCCCCTCGCCATCGACGTCGTCTGCGACATGCTGACCGGCTCGCTCATCGAGCAGGAGGACGTCGACGCCGAGCGCGGCGTCATCCTGGAAGAGATCGCGATGACCGAGGACGACCCGGGCGACTGCGTGCACGACCTGTTCGCGCACACCATGCTCGGCGACTCACCCCTCGGGCGCCCGGTCCTCGGCACTGTCGACACGGTCAACGCCCTGACCGCGGACCGCATCCGCCGCTTCTACAAGCGCCACTACGACCCGACGCACCTCGTCGTGACGGCCGCGGGCAACGTCGACCACGCCAAGGTCGTACGCCAGGTCCGCAACGCCTTCGAGAAGGCCGGAGCCCTCTCGGGGACCGCGGCCGAACCCCTCGGCCCGCGCGAGGGCCGACGCGCCATCCGCGCCGCCGGCCGCGTCGACCTGCTCGACCGCAAGACCGAGCAGGCACACGTGGTCCTCGGCATGCCGGGCCTCGCCCGCACCGACGAGCGCCGCTGGGCCATGGGCGTGCTGAACACGGCGCTCGGCGGCGGCATGTCGTCCCGCCTCTTCCAGGAGGTCCGGGAGAAGCGCGGCCTGGCCTACAGCGTGTACTCGTACACCTCGGGCTTCGCCGACTGCGGCCTCTTCGGCGTCTACGCGGGATGCCGGCCGGGCCAGGTCCACGACGTACTCAAGATCTGCCGCGACGAGCTCGAGCACGTCGCCGCACACGGCCTGTCCGACGACGAGATCGGCCGCGCCGTCGGCCAGCTCTCCGGCTCCACCGTCCTCGGTCTCGAGGACACCGGCGCGCTCATGAACCGTATCGGCAAGAGCGAGCTGTGCTGGGGCGAGCAGATGTCGGTCGACGACATGCTGGCGAACATAGCGGCGGTCACCCCCGACGACGTCCGCGAGGTGGCCCGCGACATCCTGGGGCAGCGGCCGTCCCTGTCGGTCATCGGCCCGCTGAAGGACAAGCAGGCCGCGCGTCTGCAGGAAGCGGTCTCCTGACCGCTCTGAGGGCGGTTTCCGGGCCGCGCGGTGTGCGACGGCCCGGGACCGCCGTGGTGGCGGTCCCCTGATCGCCTGATCGCCGTACGGGCGGTCTCCCCACTCCCGTCGGAACGTAAGGAACAAGGGATGAGCAAACTGCGCGTGGCGGTACTCGGCGCCAAGGGGCGCATCGGCTCCGAGGCGGTCAAGGCCGTCGAGGCCGCCGAGGACATGGAACTGGTCGGGGCCCTGGGCCGCGGCGACAAGCTCGAGACGCTGGCCGAGACCGGCGCCCAGGTCGCCGTCGAGCTGACCACACCCGCGTCGGTGATGGACAACCTCGACTTCTGCGTACGCCACGGCATCCACGCCGTCGTCGGTACGACGGGCTGGACCGACGAGCGCCTCGCGCAGCTGAACACCTGGCTGGAGGCGTCGCCGGGGACCGGTGTGCTGATCGCGCCGAACTTCTCCATCGGCGCCGTCCTGACCATGAAGTTCGCGCAGATCGCCGCGCCGCTGTTCGAGTCCGTCGAGGTCGTCGAGCTGCACCACCCCAACAAGGCCGACGCCCCGAGCGGCACCGCCACGCGCACCGCACAGCTCATCGCCGCCGCCCGCGAGCAGGCGGGCAGCGCCCCGCAGCCCGACGCCACGGTCACCGCGCTCGACGGCGCCCGCGGCGCGAACGTCGACGGCGTCCCCGTGCACGCGGTCCGGCTGCGCGGCCTCCTCGCCCACCAGGAGGTGCTGCTGGGCGGCGAGGGCGAGACGCTCACCATCCGCCACGACTCGCTGCACCACAGCAGCTTCATGCCGGGCATCCTGCTGGGCGTCCGCCGCGTGGTGTCCACTCCCGGCCTGACCTTCGGTCTGGAAAACTTCCTGGACCTCGGCTGACGCACGAGCCGATCCGACGCTAGAGCTGAAGAGATGCGCGCAAAGATCACTTACGTCGTCACGGCTGCAGTCCTGGTCGTCTACTTCGTCCTGGTCGGCAGCCGTGGGCTGCTGCTGATAGAGCAAGGCACCCCGCTCACCGTCACCTTCGGTGTCGCGGTACTGATCCTGCCCGTCATCGGCCTGTGGTTCCTCTGGAAGAACACGCAGTTCGTGCAGCGGGCCAACCGGCTCGCAGCCGAGCTCGACGCCGAGGGAGGGCTGCCCGTGGACGAGCTGGCCCGTACGCCAGGCGGCCGCATCGACCGCGACTCGGCCGACGCCGTGTTCCTCAAGCGCAAGGCCGAGACCGAGGACTCACCGGACGACTGGCGCTGCTGGTTCCGCCTCGCGGTCGCCTACCACGACGCCCGCGACACCCCGCGCGCCCGCAAGGCGATGCAGCGGGCGATCGCCCTACGCGAGGGCAAGCAGGTCCGGGCCTGACCGCCTGCAGACGGCTCCAGACCCGGCGACACCAGCGGACAGCTCCAGCCCTAGGGGGTTTCTTCCGGTGGCCTGAGCAGGTCCGGGGAAGTGCGGTGCGGTTCGGGTGCGCCCTGAAGGGGCGCGGGGAACTGCGCGACCAGCCACGACGCACTCGCAGACGAAGACGCTGCTGTGGCGACACTTCCCGCCGAGCGCTTAGCGGCGCTGGTACTCGTACGCCCAGGCCTCGACGGAGTCGGCCGCCCGGTCGAACGCCTCGATGCGTGCCAGGAAATCGGCGTCGTGGGTGGTGAGCAGCGGCTCCTGCTCGCCCGGCCGGTCCTTGCGTACGAGGACGAGGGCCTGGCCCTGCACGGTCCGCGGCAGGCCCAGCCAGCGCACCGGCTGCTGAACCGTCCGCGCGGCCGCCACCTGCGCCCAGGGCACCGTCCGGGTCAGGAAGAAGCGCACGTGGCGCAGCCCTTTCGCGCTCACCCAGGCGCCCACCCGCAGCAGCCGCAGCGCGCTCACGATGACAAGCGCGGCCAGAGCTCCACACGCGGCGCCGCCCGAAGGCTTGCCGGCGAACGTGATGATCACGGCGGCGACGAGGACGTACGACGCGAGCAGCAGCAGAAGCGCGGCGGCACCCACGCGCCACGGCCCGGGCCGGTAGGGGCGCCGCCACCGGTCGCGGTCGTCGAAGGGCAGCGCGACATCTCCGGCTGCCTCGTCGAACGCGCGGTCTGCGGTCAGGAAGGGCAGGGGCACGACTGTTCCTCACTCGATCACGCACGGGCTGTGCCCGAGGAGGCTACCGAGCCGCGCCCCCGCCTACCACCCTTGGGGGCCCGAGAGGGTACGTACCAGGCCGTTCGGGCAGTCAGGAGCGTCAGCGGCTGTCGGACGCCTCGGACTGCTGCGTATGCGCAGGTGACTGGTCGGCGGACAGCGCGGGGACCCCGAAGAGCAGGGAGCCCACGAGGCCGGCGACCACGGTGAGCCCGATGAGCGTCCGGCCGGCGATCTGGCCGGCGCTGGCGCGCTCACGGGGAGGGGGAGTGACGTTGCTGCGGAACTTGTCGGCTTCGGCGATGAAGGCGAACGGGACGGGCTCGCGCCGACGGAACATGGGTGGTGCTTCTCCTCGGATGAATCGAACGGAACGCTGCTACCTACACAGACGCTCGACGATCTCCCATGGTGCCCTTTTTTGCTGAATTCGCCGACGTTCGACGCCGAATGTCGTGGCACGCCCGGAACGGGTCGGCTGTCAGTGCCGGGTCGTAGAGTGGGCGCCGCCCGAGAGAAGTGATGGAAGGACCCCCCGAGCCGTGACCGACACCCCCGCAGACGACCCCAAGCCCAGCTTCCGCAGCGACGTCACCGTCGAGCTGGTGAAGCACGCGGCGAGCGACTCCGACGTGCTGTGGGCCGCCCGCGTCTCCACCGCAGGGGAGCAGTCCCTGGACGAGCTGAAGAAGGACCCGGAGCGCTCCAAGGGCCTGATCAACTACCTGATGCGGGACCGGCACGGCAGCCCCTTCGAGCACAACTCGATGACGTTCTTCATCAGCGCCCCGATCTTCGTCTTCCGCGAGTTCATGCGCCACCGCGTGGGCTGGTCGTACAACGAGGAATCCGGCCGGTACAGGGAGCTGCAGCCCGTCTTCTACGTCCCCGACGAGTCCCGCAAGCTGGTCCAGGAGGGCCGCCCCGGCAAGTACGTGTTCGTCGAGGGCACCCAGGCGCAGCAGGAGCTCGTCGGCCGCGTCATGGAGGACTCGTACCGCGAGGCGTACGAGGCGTACCAGGAGATGCTCGCGGCGGGCGTGGCGCGCGAGGTGGCCCGCGCGGTCCTCCCGGTCGGCCTGTTCTCGTCGATGTACGCCACGTGCAATGCGCGCTCGCTGATGCACTTCCTCGGTCTGCGTACCCAGCACGAGCTGGCGAAGGTCCCGTCCTTCCCGCAGCGGGAGATCGAGATGGTGGGGGAGAAGATGGAGAAGCTGTGGGCGGAGCTGATGCCGCTCACGCACGCGGCCTTCAATGCCAACGGACGCGTGGCTCCCTAGCGGCCACAGGGGCTCCTGGCTGCTCAGGGGACGGCGGTACAGATGTGCGCATCAGCCGAGCGACATGTCCGTATTGCGGCATTTGGCGAAGTTCATCTAGCCTGATCAAACGGACCCGGCACTGCTTGAACCCCCGAGCAGGCAGTGCCGGGCTCCACATATGTCGCGACTTGTCGCATGCCCCGAGGGGGGACCCCGCACTGAGCAGCGAGTAGCGTGTTACCCATGGCTTTGACCTCTACTCCGCAGACCCCCTTCGGGCGGGTCCTCACCGCCATGGTCACGCCCTTCACGGCGGACGGCGCACTCGACCTCGACGGCGCGCAGCGGCTCGCCGCCCACCTGGTGGACGCAGGCAACGACGGCCTGGTCGTCAACGGCACCACCGGCGAGTCCCCGACCACCAGCGATGCGGAGAAAACCGAGCTGGTACGAGCGGTGCTGGAGGCCGTCGGCGACCGAGCCCACGTCGTGGCCGGCGTCGGCACGAACGACACCCACCACAGCATCGAGCTGGCCCGCGCCGCCGAGAAGGCCGGCGCCCACGGCCTGCTGACGGTCACGCCGTACTACAACAAGCCGCCGCAGGAAGGCCTCTACCGGCACTTCACCGCGATCGCCGACGCCACCGAGCTGCCCGTGATGCTCTACGACATCCCCGGGCGCAGCGGCGTGCCGATCAACACCGAGACGATCGTGCGTCTGGCGGAGCACCCGCGCATCGTCGCCAACAAGGACGCCAAGGGAGACCTCGGCCGAGCCAGCTGGGCCATCGCCCACTCGGGCCTCGCCTGGTACTCCGGCGACGACATGCTCAACCTGCCGCTGCTGTCCGTGGGCGCCATCGGCTTCGTCTCGGTCGTCGGCCACGTCGTCACGCCCGATCTGCGCGCCATGCTCGACGCCCACACGAACGGCGACGTCCAGAAGGCCACCGAGATCCACCAGAAGCTGCTCCCGGTCTTCACCGGCATGTTCCGTACGCAGGGTGTCATCACGACCAAGGCCGCGCTGGCGCTCCAAGGTCTGCCCGCCGGGCCGCTGCGCCTGCCGCTCGTCGAACTGTCGCCCGAGGAAACCGCTCAGCTCAAGATCGATCTCGCGGCCGGCGGGGTAGAGCTCTAACCACAGACTTCACAACTGAATACGCAGAACCGCAGGTCAGAGACCTGCTCACCATCCATACACGCACCAGCACGAACGTCATGCGCGCCACGTGCCCGATCGGCACGTCGCGCGCATGGGCAGGAGAGTCTTTTGAGTCATCCGCATCCTGAACTCGGCACCCCGCCGAAGCTGCCGGAAGGGGGCCTTCGCGTCACCCCGCTGGGCGGCCTCGGCGAGATCGGCCGGAACATGACCGTCTTCGAGTACGGCGGCCGCCTGCTGATCGTCGACTGCGGAGTGCTCTTCCCCGAGGAGGAGCAGCCCGGAATCGACCTGATCCTCCCGGACTTCACGTCCATCAGGGACCGCCTCGACGACATCGACGGCATCGTCCTCACGCACGGCCACGAGGACCACATCGGCGGCGTGCCGTTCCTGCTCCGCGAGAAGCCGGACATCCCGCTGATCGGCTCCAAGCTGACCCTCGCCCTGATCGAGGCCAAGCTCCAGGAGCACCGCATCCGCCCCTACACGCTCGAGGTCGCCGAGGGCAACCGCGAGCGCATCGGACCCTTCGACTGCGAGTTCGTCGCGGTCAACCACTCCATCCCGGACGCGCTGGCCGTCGCGATCCGCACGCCCGCGGGCATGGTCGTCCACACGGGCGACTTCAAGATGGACCAGCTCCCGCTGGACAACCGCCTCACGGACCTGCACGCCTTCGCGCGGCTGAGCGAGGAGGGCATCGACCTTCTCCTCTCGGACTCGACAAACGCCGAGGTCCCGGGCTTCACGCCGCACGAGCGCGACATCTCCAACGTCCTGCGCCAGGTCTTCGCCGGAGCCCGCAAGCGCATCATCGTCGCGAGCTTCGCCAGCCACGTCCACCGCATCCAGCAGATCCTGGACGCCGCCCACGAGTACGGCCGCAGGGTCGCCTTCGTCGG
The DNA here is from genome assembly GCF_013778455.1 of Streptomyces himalayensis subsp. himalayensis. Lineage (GTDB taxonomy): Bacteria > Actinomycetota > Actinomycetes > Streptomycetales > Streptomycetaceae > Streptomyces > Streptomyces himalayensis. The sequence goes on from NZ_JACEHE010000001.1 coordinate 846,958, forward strand.
CCGCTCGATGGTCCGCAACATGGGCATCGCCCGGGACCTCGGCTATCTGCGGGTCCCACCGGGCCTCGTCGTCGACGTCAGGACGCTCGACGACCTCCCGGACGGAGAGGTCGTGCTGGTCTGCACGGGCTCCCAGGGCGAGCCGATGGCGGCCCTTTCCCGCATGGCCAACCGCGACCACCAGATCCGCATCGTCCAGGGCGACACGGTGATCCTCGCGTCGTCGCTCATCCCGGGCAACGAGAACGCGGTGTACCGCGTCATCAACGGGCTGACCCGTTGGGGCGCCAACGTCGTCCACAAGGGCAATGCCAAGGTGCACGTTTCCGGCCATGCCTCGGCAGGTGAGCTCCTGTACTTCTACAACATCTGCCGGCCCAAGAACCTGATGCCGGTGCATGGTGAATGGCGCCATCTGCGCGCCAACGCCGAGCTCGGCGCCCTCACAGGCGTCCCGCACGACCGCATCGTCATCGCCGAGGACGGCGTCGTCGTCGACCTCGTCGAGGGCAAGGCGAAGATCTCCGGCAAGGTCCAGGCCGGTTACGTGTACGTGGACGGCCTCTCGGTCGGCGATGTCACCGAGACCTCGCTCAAGGATCGCCGCATCCTCGGCGAAGAGGGCATCATCTCGGTCTTCGTCGTGGTGGACTCCACCGCCGGCAAGGTCACCGGAGGCCCGCACATCCATGCCCGTGGATCCGGCATCGAGGACTCGGCCTTCGACGACGTCATCCCGAAGATCCGGGAATCCCTGGAGCGTTCGGCTCAGGACGGCGTCGTCGAGCCCCACCAGCTGCAGCAGCTCATCCGCCGCACGCTGGGCAAGTGGGTCTCGGACAACTACCGCCGACGCCCGATGATTCTCCCTGTGGTTGTGGACGTCTGACGGTCCGTCGGACGTCGTCCAGGGGCGGGGCGCCTCGATTTGCATCGAGGCGCCCCGCTCCAGTACGTTTACGGCTCCGCCCAGACGGGCACCCGGCACACTTGTGAGCCAAGGGGCATCCCGGACGGGGCGGAAAAACCGACTCAGAACCTCTGATAAAGTCGGGTCCGCCGAAAGGGAAGCCGCAAGGCAACCGATGGGCAAAAGGCCCTCCAACGGCCACCGGAAATGAATTCCGACCGGGAACGGAACGGAAAACGGATCTGGTAAGGTTGGAAAC
>NZ_JACEHE010000010.1 GCF_013778455.1 Streptomyces himalayensis subsp. himalayensis
GCCTCGACACGGGTGTGGTGTTCGGCGGCAAGCTCACCGCTCTGCGCTGGCCGGAGCGGGAGCTCGTCGACGTACCGGCCGAGCAGGTCTGGTACGAGCCGGCCAGGCCGCTTGCCACCGAGGCGCCCGGCGGGCACGAGGGGCGGCCGCTGGACCTTGCCGATGTGCACGGCCGCCGGGTCGTGGAGACCCGGCACGCCGGCCGCGTCTCGGTGCGTGAGGAGAACGCGGCCGCGGCGCTGGAGGTCATGAGCCGGTTCGCCGTCGACCCGAGGCTGATGCCGTACCTGCCGCCGACGATGGCGCCGACCGCGACCTCGCGTATCGAGGGCTACCTGGAGCATCCTGCGGAGGCTTTCGCGCAGTACGCGGCCGACGGGGTCGCGCGGGTCGTGTGCGAGGAGAAGCACATGGGCTCGCGTGCGGTGGCGCTGGTGTGCCGGGATGCGGACGTGGCGCGCGAGCGCTTCGGTGCGACGGCCACTACGGGTGCCACCACCGGCGATGCAGTCGTGACCGGCTCCCTCTACACCCGTACCGGCCGTCCGTTCTTCGACGATGTGACCGTCACCGAGGAGGTCCTCGGACGGCTGCGCACCGCCGTGACCCAGGCCGGGCTGTGGGAGGAACTGGAGACGGACTGGCTGCTGCTCGACGCGGAGTTGATGCCCTGGTCGCTCAAGGCGTCCGGGCTGCTGCGTACGCAGTACGCGGCCGTGGGCGCCGCCTCCGGCGCCGTCTTCCCCGACGCGATCGCCGTCCTGGAGGCGGCCGCGGCGCGCGGGGCCGAGGTGGGCGATCTGCTCGCCAGGCAGCGGGAACGGGCCGCGGACGCCGCCGCGTTCACGGACGCGTACCGGCGTTACTGCTGGACGACCGACGGTCTGGACGGGGTGCGTCTGGCGCCGTTCCAAGTCCTCGCTGTCCAGGGCCGGAGCCTCGCCGCGCTGCCGCACGACGGGCAGTTGGCGCTGATCGACCGCATGGTCGAGCACGACGTCAGCGGCCTGCTCCAGACCACCCGCAGGCTGTTCGTGGACACCGGCGACCCGGCGTCCGTGCAGGCGGGCGTCGACTGGTGGCTGGAGATGACCGGCCGCGGCGGGGAGGGCATGGTCGTGAAGCCGGTCGAGGCGGTGGCTCGCGACGGGCAGGGCCGGTTGGTGCAGCCGGGCATCAAGTGCCGCGGCCGCGAGTACCTGCGGATCATCTACGGTCCCGAGTACACGCGCCCGGACAACCTGGAGCGGCTCCGCGGCCGCTTCCTCGGCCACAAGCGCTCGCTCGCGCTGCGCGAGTTCGCCCTCGGTCTCGAGGCACTGGACCGCCTCGCGGCGGGCGAGCCGCTGTGGCGGGTCCATGAGGCGGTGTTCGCGGTGCTGGCACTGGAGTCGGAGCCGGTGGACCCTCGGCTCTGAGCGGGTGGCACCTCGGCTCGGAGCCGTTGGACGCCCGGCTCTGAGCCGGTGGCCACTCGACTCTGAGCCGTCGGACGCCCGGCTTCGAGCCGGTGGATCCACGCCTGTCGTGGCCGGTCCCGCCCCTGCCGTCCCGCTTGTCGCATCAACCTCGCCTGGTTAACCGTGAGTTGGCGTGCTAACTTCGCTGGGCGGTACAGACAGGCGTACCGACTCATGGGGGACGGTCGGTGGAGGCAGGAGCGGGACGCGGTGGGCCCGGGGGCGATGCCAGGCGTGCGTCCGAGCGTGCGCTCGTGAACCTGCTGACGGACGCCCTGTGCCGGCTCGGCTGCACCGAGGACGCCCAGAGCCGCCTGGAACTGGCCCAGTCACTCGGGCAGGACCTCGGCCGCCCGATAGACCTGCAGGGCAGAAAACAGCGCCCGGACGTGGTCGCCCTGGTGCGTACGGCGCTGAGCGTCCCGGACGGTGAGCTCGTGTTGGCGGACGTCGTCCACGCCTACGAGGGTCCGGACGCCGCCGCCGAACTGCACCGGCTCATCGCCACGGCGGCCCAGCAGCCACCTGCGGTGAGCCTCCAGCAGGGGCCGCTCAGCGGGTACGACATCCGCACCGCTCAGGGCCTGCTGGAGGCCGCCGAGGACGTCCTGCCCGCCGACCGGCTGCGCAACGACCTCGCCGCCGACGTCGTGTGCGAGGTGCCTCTCCACCGCACTCCCACGCAGTTACTGCGCTACCTGGCGGAGTTCATGGTCGAACCGGACGGTCTGCCGCCGGCCGTCCTGCTCCTCGACCACGCCGCCGAGCACGCAGCCGGCACCGAGCATGCCGCGCCCCTCACCGGCTGGGCAGACTCCTGGGCACAGCACGCCGGCCTGACCCACGTCCTCGAGCAGCGGCGCCTCGGACGGGCCACCGCGGTCCTCGACCCGGAGATCCCGCGCTGCCTGATCGTCGCCGTGGACCCCGCCCGGGACACCTCCGAAGACATCGTCGTACGGTCCTGGTTCAACACGGGGCCGGGCCGCTGGGACCCGCAGCCCGCCGAGCCCGAGCACACCACCCTCGACGGACTCGCCCCCGCACTCGAACGGGCCCTGCGGCGCGCCTCGCGCCTGTGGGCGGACCAGCGCACCGACGGCGCCGCCGAACGTCCCGACCCCGAGCACCCCGCGGCGTACGTCGAGTTCATGCTCCCGTACGAACTGCTCAACCACGACATGGCCGGACTGAGGCTCCGTTTCGGGGACGGTGCGGCCATGTCGCTCGCGCTGAAATACGCAGTGCATCTACGCAGCCTGGACCGCATGCGCACGGACGACCCGGTCGTCATGGCAGCCTGGCGCGAGCGATGGCGCACACTGCGCCGGGACGGCGTGAAGGTCCACAGCTGGCTCGGGCCCGACCCCGGTGACCTGGCCAAATGGCAGACCGCACTCGCGGGCGAGCCCGGCTGCACAGCGGTCGTCCTCGATGCGCCCGGCGACGAGTCGGCCCTCACGGCGCTCAAGGCGGCGCTCGCGGAGGGCATCGGCCTCGCGGTCTGGGACCGCAGGGGGGTTTTCGCGCACGAGCGCAGGGAAGTGGTCAGTGCCGTGTTCGCCTCGGTCTCGACGTCCACCCAGATCCCCCTGGCGATCCAGCGGCTGAGGCGCCGGGCCGAGCACGACGTGGCGGGCCCGCTGCTCCTGGGCAAGCACATCGCCTTCTTCTGGGACGATCCGACGCGCCTCGTGGACGTCGACGTCCACGAGGGAGCCGGCCTGATCCGGCACGGCGCGTCCGGCACGGCCGTTGACGCGCTCGTCGGCGCGGAGGCCGACGTATACGGCGATACCGTCGACGAGACCCTCGGCGGGCCGACCGGGCAGAGCACCGGCTTCGGCGCCCGCGACAGCCGCGACCTCCACGAGACCAGCACCGCCGGCTCCGTCAACGGCTCCGGCGCTGTCCACCCCGATCGCGCGGCCGACCCCGGCGGAGAACCGCGCACCGACAGTGAGGAGGCACGGCCATGACGGCGCAGGAGGAGCGCGACCCGCACGCCTGGCGGGTGTTCCAAGCCACGGGCGTGCCCCCGAAGGGGAAGGCGCCGTCCCTGCCGAAGCCACCGGCCTGGCGCCGGTTCGCGGGCGGCCCGGCCCTGCCCGAACCGCCCGCGGACGAGCCCGCCGAGTTGCGGCGCCTCGGCCGCGTCGACATCACCCCGCACCTCGACGAGTCCGAGGTCGACACGGTCAACGCGGCCCTCCTGCTGCGCAGGCCGCTGCTCGTCACGGGCCCGCCCGGAGTCGGCAAGTCGACTCTGGCCTATCTGATCGCCCGTGAACTCGGCCTGGGCCGCGTCCTGTCGTGGAACATCGTCAGCCGCACCTCCTTGCGCGACGGCCTGTACGCATACGACGCCATCGGCCGCGCCCAGGCCATAGCCGCGTGGCGGGCCGAGTCGCGCGCCGCCGGCCCCGACGACTCCCCGCGCCCACCTGCGTCGCCCGAGTCCTCACCGGAGCACACCGGCGACCCCGCGGACGCGCAGCACCGACCGCCCACGCTGGGCGACTTCATCACGCTCGGCCCGCTCGGCACCGCTCTCCTGCCCTACGACCGCCCCCGCGTCCTTCTGGTCGACGAACTCGACAAGAGCGACATCGACCTGCCCAACGACCTCTTGCACGCGCTCGAGAACGGCAGTTACGAGATCGCGGAGCTGGCCCGCGACGCCGCCGACACGGCGAGCGTCCACACCGACGATCTCGGCGGCCGCGCGGACATCCTGCGGGGCAGGGTGGAGTGCCGCCAGTTCCCGATCGTGGTGATCACCAGCAACGGCGAGCGTGAGTTTCCGGCCGCGTTCCGCAGGCGATGCCTGCCCCTGGAGATGCGTATGCCGGGCAAGGAGCAGCTCCTGGCGATCGTGCGCAGCCACCTCGAGGCCGACGAGGAGCAGGCGGAGCCGCTGGTCGACCAATTCCTGCAGCGGGTGCAGGGCGGCGGCACGCATTCCCTCGACCAACTACTCAACGCTGTCCAGTTGACCACTATGGGTGGTTTCCAGGCGGACGGTAACGGGCGTAAGCTCGTGGAGTCGTTGCTCCGCGACCTCGCGAAGGGCCGCTGAATTGAACGGCTTTCCCAGGGAGCGTTCACCCGGTCCAGGCGAGGGCGACACCGGCCGGGCGGTTCCGTCGGCCCATCCACCCCGCACCCCCGCGGGCCACGCCACGCCCGACGTGCCGGAGTCCTCTCCGCACTGGCAGGAACTCGCCGACGCCGTCTGGCTAGCCGCGTACTGGGACAGCCGAGGCCACACCCCCGGGAGCGGTGAGGCCGAGGCGCCGCCACCCCTGCCGCCGTCGGAGCCCGGGCCGCCGCCGGGGCCGATGCCCGACATCCCGTATACGCCGCCGCTCCCCGACACGGGGACCGTGCCGTCTCCGATGCCGGACGCCGACCCCGAAGGCCCGCTGACCCTGCGCCTGGACCGGCCGCGGCTGCCCATGCCCGATTCCGACCGGCCCGCCCCCGCCCGGCGCACCGCGCTGTTAGCCCGCTCTTTGCACCGAGTCGGCCGCCGGGTGCCCTCCCGTACCGCGCTGGAACTCGACGAGGTCCTCACCGCCGAGCGGGCTCTCGCCGACGATCTGTGGCTGCCGTACTTCCGGCGCGCCGAGGACACCGCGTTCGACCTGGTCCTGCTCGTCGACGACGCGCCCACGGTGCGCATCTGGGACGAGGACCTGGCGAGGCTGACCTCCGCGGCGGAGGCCAGCGGGGCCTTCCGCGACGTCCGCCCCGTCAAGGTGGTCCTGCCCACGGAGGGCGCGCCCTCGCTGCGCTGGGACACCACATCCGGCGCCGACCCCGCCGAACTCCTCGACGGCAGCGGCACCCGGATCTTCCTCGTGGTCACCGACGGCCTCGCGCACGGCTGGGCGGGGCGGGCCGCCGACGCGCTGCTGACCCGCCTCGGCCGCGCCGGACCCACCGCGGTCGTCCATCTGCTGCCACCCCACTTACGGCACCGCTCGTCGCTCTACCCGTACCCGGCGGTCCTGGAGGCGGGCGGTTTCGGCGCACCCAACCCCGTTCTGCTGCACCGGCCGCCGACCAGCGGACCCGACCCGGTACGTCCCCTGCCGGAGGGCGGGGACGACACCGTGCCCGTGCCGGTGCTCTCGCTCAAGCCCCAGTCGCTGGCCGCCTGGGCCGACCTGGTGACCGGCGAACGGGGTTTGCGGCACGCCCTGCCCGTCGTACTGGCGGGCGCGCTCACCAAGGGCTCGCCCGCGCCCGGCCTGAACGCCCCGCGCCACGGCCTGCCCGCCGCCGCCCGCGCCATCGTGCGCCGCTTCCGTACCCTCGCCACTCCCGCGGCGCGCCGCCTCGCCGCCCATCTGGCCACCGTGCCCATCGACTTCGGTCTCATCGACCAACTCCGCCGGCGCGCCATGCCCGAGACGGGCCCAGCTCATCTCGCGGAGATCTTCATGGGCGGCCTCATCGACTGGGACGGTGCGGGCGAAGGACGCCCCGACTTCGCCGACGGAGTGCGCGAGGCCCTGCTCGCCACGACGACCCGCCCTCAACTCGCCCGCATCGTCGGCCTGCTGGGGGAACTGCCTGCGGCCGGCCGAGGCGGGGTGGCGCTGCGGGCCGCGGTGCGCGACCCCGTCGGCCGTCCGCTGCCCGACCCGTGGGACGACTGGTGGCGCCCCGAGCTCGCCATCATGCGGGCGCTCTCCGGGAACATGTACAGCGAACGGGCCAACCGCATCGAACTGCCTCAAACTTTTGAACTCCCGCAAAATGGTATGAATCGACACGATCTTGTTCCTGCCGGGCATTCTCCGGAGTCGTCACCGTCCGTCACGGACGGCGTTGACCAGGATGAGAACGCCGATAGACCCTCTGGAGAGCTCGTGCCGATTCCGGTCCTCCCCGCCACGTCCGACCCTCAAGCCCCGGAGGCTGAGCCACCCATGCACAGCAGCACCACCAGCGCAGGGAACGCCCTTCTGGTGAACGTACCCCTGCGGAACACATCGTTCGTCGGGCGTACGGCGCTGCTGGCCCTGGTGGAGGAGCAACTGGAGGCCCAGGACGCCGCGGCGGTGCTGCCGCACGCACTGCAGGGCCTGGGCGGTGTCGGCAAGTCGCAGCTCGCCCTCGAGTACGTGTACAAGCACCAGCAGCAGTACAAGGTGATCTGCTGGATCCCCGCCGAGCGCGAGAGTCTCATCCTCGGTGCGCTCTCACAGCTCGCCGCCCGTCTCGGCGTCGTCCCCGCCGACGCGGAGAACCGGGGCGCCCCGGCCGCCAACACCGCTGTGCCCGCGGTCCTGGAAGCACTGCGCACGGGCGTTCCGTACGACAACTGGCTGCTGGTGTTCGACAACGCGGAGGACATCGACACCGTCCGCGGCTACTTCCCCGCGAACGGGCCGGGCAAGATCATCGTCACCTCGCGCAACCGCGACTGGGAGCGGGTCGCCACCCCGCTGCCGGTGGACGTCTTCGAGCGCGACGAGTCGATCCAGCTGCTGCAGAAGCGCTCTCCCGATCTGTCCCGCGAGGAGGCCGGGCAACTGGCCGGGGCGCTCGGCGACCTGCCCCTCGCCGTCGAGCAGGCGGGAGCGTGGCGGGCGGTCACCGGCATGCTCGTCAGCGAGTACCTCGCGCTCCTCGATCAGCGCAGCCCGGAGATCCTTGAGCTCGACCCCAACCCGGACTATCCGGTCTCCGTCGCCGCCGCCTGGGACATCTCGCTCGGCCGCATCGCCGAGAACAACCCCGGCGCCCGCAAACTCCTCGACATCTGCGCCTGCATGGCCCCCGAGCCCGTGCCGCTCTCGCTGCTCCGAGGCAGCCGCGGCATCGACATCGCGCCCGACATCAACCCGGTGCTGCGCGAGTCGATCAAGCTCAGCCGGGCCATCCGCGACCTGAGCCAGTTCTCGCTGGTGAAACTGGACCTGCGCAACGACACACTGCAGATGCACCGGCTGCTGCAGAACGTGCTGCTGACCAAGCTCGGGGAGGAGGAGCGCCAGACGACCCGTGGCGCCGCTCACCAGCTGCTGTCCGCGGCGAAGCCCGGTCAGCCATCCTCGTCCCTGGAATGGCCGGCTTACCTGGCGCTGCTGCCGCACATCCTCACCTCCGAGGCGGTCGCCAGCGACGACACCTGGGTACGCGATCTCATCCACGACACGACGTCGTTCCTGTACTACTGGGGCGACCACGAGAACGCGGTCGTCCTCGCCAGGCAGGCGCGCGAGACGTGGACTCGGACTTCCGGTGAGGACAACGCGCAGGCCCTGCGGATCTCCAAGCTCCTCGCCTTCTGCCTGCGTGTTCTCGGCCGGGTCGCCGAGTCGATTCCGCTCAACGAAGAGGCGCTGGAGATCTCCCGCCGCGCCGGTGTCGACGAGGAGGAGCTCCTCGACTCGATGACCCAGATGTGCGACGCGCTGCGCTACCAGGGCGCGTTCACCCAGGCTCGCGACCTCGCCCAGGAGGCGTACGACCGGGCCAGGTCGCAGTTCGGGCCCGAGGACCCGACGACGCTTCAGGCGGCTCACGCCCTCGGGGTGGGGCTGCGCCTGTGCGGGCAGTACCGGGAAGCACTCGCCCTCGACCAGGAGACGCACCGTCTGCGCGACCTGCTGTTCGGCCCGAACAGCGGCCTCACCTTCAACACCCTCAACGCCGTCGCCCTCGACATGTGCGAGAGCGGCGACTACCCCGGGGCACGGGACCGCCAGGAGGAGACGTACCGCAGGCAGCGCGAGGCCGTCGGCGAGGGCAACCCCACCGCCATGGCCGCCGCTCGCAACCTCGCCGTGCTCCGGCGCCGCGACGGCGCCGTGACCGAGGCCGCGAAGCTCTCAGAGGAGACGCTGCGCCGCCTGACGGCACGCTACGGCGACGACCACTCGGCCACCCTCACGGTGGCGATCAACGTAGTCGTCGACCGGCGCCTGGTCGGAGACCTGCAAGGGTCGCGCTCCTTGGGAGAGGAGACCGTGCGCCGCAACACGCAGCGCCTCGGCCCCGACCACGCGCACACCCTCATCACCATGGCCAACCTGGCGGCCACCGGGCGTGCCCTTGGTGATGTGTACACGGCACAGGAACTCGACGACGCGGCCGCGGCGCGCCTCACGGCGACCCTCGGCAAGCGCCACGTGCTGACCCGGACCGTCGCCATCGGCCAGGCCAACAACCACTACGCCCGCCTGGACTTCGAGCACGCCCACGAGGTCGACGAGGCCAATCTGCCGCTGCTGACCGAGGCAGTCGGCCCGGACCACCCGCTGACCTTCGCCTGCACCGCCAACCTCGCCCTGGACCTGCGGGGGCTGGGCCGCGGCGAGGAGGCCGACGAACTGGGCCGGCGCGCCGTGGAGGGCTTCACCCGCGTGGTGCGCAGCGACCATCCCTGGCTGCTGGCGGCCCAGCAGCGCCGGCGCATCGAGTGCGACCTTGCGCCGATGCCGCTGTAGAGGCCGCGGTAGAAGGCCCCTGCGAAGACCGCTGCAGAGGGTCCGGTTCCCGGGGCGGTGACACCGCGTGTCATCGCCCGGGGTGCTATCCAGAACGTCCATGCCACACTGGTGATGTGACGCTGTGACAGTCATGTGACGACCGTGGCATTGCTGCCACGGTCACGGCGCCGACGGGGGGTTGCGCGTATGACGGGGACGACGGTCGTCTTCATCCACGGGACAGGGGTGCGCGAGCCGCGCTTCACCGCGCTGGCCGAGAGCGTCCGCGCCTCGCTCGACGCCGAGCGGTCCGGGCTGCGGTTCGTACCGTTCTACTGGGGCGACACCCATGGCGCGACACTCGGCGCCGGAGGTGCCAGTCTGCCGCCGTCCACCGGGCATGCCCGGACCCTGGCCGCCCAGGACGGGGACGGGGGCGACATCGCCGCCTGGGGAGTCCTCTACGACGACCCCGACGCCGAACTCGCCTTGGCCGCCGCCGCCGCGCCGCCCAAGGCCGAGCGCCCTCCCGGCGCGGCCCGCCCCGAGCAGTCCGTGCGCGTCCGCCTGGGCGAGCTGGCCGCCCAAGGGGACGCAGCCGCGGCCGAACTGGGGCCCGGGCTCGCCGAGTCCGCGACCGCGCTGGCCGCCCACCCGCTGCTCGCACCGGCTGCCGCCGCCCTGTCCCCGGAGGACCTGGCAGTCCTCCTCGCCCGCGCCCTGACAGCCCGTGTCATCGCCGCCGCGCTCGACGCCGACGCACCGCTGATCCCCGACGGCGACACCCGCGACGCCGTGGCCGCCTGCCTCGCCGAGACCCTGGGCGCGCCACCCGCCGGCAGCGGGCGCACACTCCGCGGACGCTTGCTGCGCATCGCGACGGGCGCCGCGGCACGGGCCGCCCTGCGCCGCCGCCGCGCCCTCACCGAGGCCGCCCACCCCGCCGCCGGCGACATCCTGCGCTACCTCAGCCGCGGCGAGCCTCTGCGGGCCGAACTACGCGCCCTGATAGGCGAGTTGCACGGACCCGTGGTCCTCATCGGCCACAGCCTCGGCGGCATCATCGCCCTCGACACCCTCGTCGGCGCGCCGCTGCCCCAGGTCCGCCTCCTGGTGACGGCCGGTTCCCAGGGTCCGTTCCTGTACGAGTCCGGCTCCCTGCCTTCGCTCACCCACCCGCAGCCGCTGCCGCCCCACGTTCCCGACTGGCTCAATCTGTACGACCCCCGGGACCTGCTCGCGTACCTCGGCGCGGGTCTCTTCCCCGGCCGCGTCACGGACGTGTCCGTCGACAGCCGCCAGCCCTTCCCCGCCTCGCACAGCGCCTACTGGACCAACCCCGCCGTCTACCGCCACATCGTGGGCCGCCTGCCGTGAGCCACCTCAGCCCCGACCGGGTGCACGCACTGATCGTCGGTATCGAGCGGTACGACGCGGGGCACAGCTGGGACCTTCCGGGGCCCGCCCGTGACGCCCTCGCCTTCCACTCCCTGCTGCGTTCCGCCGGTGTCCCGGACTCCCGACTCAGGCTCCATCTCGCCCCGTTGGAAGGCTTCGCGCCGGGCATTCCGTACGCGGGCGCCGACCACGCCACCCTCCGACGTACCCTCGTCCACGAACTCTCCCCGGCGCAGGGCGACGTGCTGTGGGTGTGGTGGGGCGGCCATGGCGTCCTCGACCGGTCCGGGCACACCCGCCTGCTCTGTGCCGACGCCACGACCGGCGACAAGGTGTCCATCGACCTGGAGTCGGCGCTCGACCGGTACACGAGCGACGCAGTGGCATCGCTCACCGACCAGTTGTGGATCGTCGACGCCTGCGAGACGTTCGAGGAGGACCTGGACTTCCGGGATCCGCTGCCGCCGGACGCCCTGCCCGGCGGGCACCGGACTCTGGCCCACCGTCAGATCGTGCTGCGGGCGGCGGGCCGTGGCAGGGAGGCCGCCAACGACCCTGTTCGTGCCACCGGTCTCTTCTCCGAGATCGTGCTCGGCCTGCTCGCCGAGCGGGCCGCCGACTTGCCCGCTCTGCCCGACCCGGAGGAGTTCTTCCCCGTCGTACGCGCCAAGGTGGAAGAACTGCGGGCCGCGCATCGCACCGCGCAGGACCCGGAGATCCTGCTGCGCAGCCCTGGGCGGACCGAGGTGCTGCCCCCCGCCACATCTCAAGCGCCCGCCACGTCCCAGCCCGCCACGTCTCAAGCGCCCGCGCCCCAAGCGCCCGCGCCCCAAGCGCCCGCGCCCCAAGCGCCCGCCGCGCCCCAACTGCCCGCGCGTTCCCCGCTGCCGCGCGCCGTGGATGCACTGCTCGCGTATCCGCTGATGGCCGACCCGGCCGAACGGCAGACCGTGGTCGGCCAGCTCAGCCCCGCTCTCACCGGAACGCTGCCCCGGCACACCAAGGCGCGTACGGATGTCACCGGCATCCTCACTGCGCTGCGCCGCCGGGGTCCCGCCGCGCTGCAGGAGCTGTACGACGCTGTGGTCGCGGTCGACGACGACCCGACACTTGCGGCCGAACTCGAGGCCTCCCTGCGGGAGTTGACGCCGAGAAAGGACGAACCTGGGCGGTCGGCCTGATCATGTGGCCTGATCGCACAGGTTTCCGACGAGGGCCCGCTTGGCCATGATGGAAGGAGACGGGGCATTGCGTGCCACCGTGCGTGAAGGGGGACCGATCTTGGATCAGCCAGCACCCGCCAGGCACGACGCCGACGTCGTAGCCATCCATCCGTCCCCCACGTCGGACGCCGCGGGAGCCCCCGCCTGGGAGTCGGAGCTGGCAGACCTCACGGGGATGCCCCTCACCGACGTGGAGTCACTCGCCCCCCTCTCGCCAGGGGCCCGCCTGCTCGGGGAAGTGCTCCGCGCCCGCTCCAGCATCCGTGGAGGGGGCGGCGATCCACCCGGACGCGCCGAGTAGCCGCCCTCGCCCGCCCACTCACGAAGGCCGCGCGCAATGACCCAGCACGGTACGACCACGCACGGCATGGCACCCCCGTACCGCCCAGAGCCGCACCGCCCCTCGCATCCGCCGCTCACCATGCCCGACCACCTCTTCGCGCAGCTCGCCACGGGCGGCCACTCAGCCGAGGCCCTGGCATTCCTGGAGCGCGGTGAGCGCGCGCGCCGGCTGCTCCTCCTGCGCACCCTGCTCGACCGGCTCGACGCCCTGCCCACGCCGCTGACGCCGCCCACGCGGGCCTGGGCCGTCCTCAAGGAGGCGGCCGGGGCGGCGCCCGAGGCCGTGGAGCGGCTGCTGCTCGCACCGGGGACGGGCAGCTGGCTCGGCCACGTACTGCGCCGCAGTCACGGCACGTCCTCCGGGCCGCCGATGTGGGCCGAGGCCGGGCACCTGTGCGCACTGGCCGTCGTCGCGGCCGTGCACGCCGGCACGACCGCCGACCTCCTCGTCCCCCTCATGGACGGCGCCCTGCACCTGCCCGGTCTCGGGCGCCTGCGGGTGCCGGGCGTGGCACCTCACCCCACGGTGGGGCGGGCGCGGGTCAGCGGGGGAGAGGTGACGGTGACCGTGCCGGGCGCCCCCGGCGTGCCGGCCGTGCGCTGCCGCCCCGCCACCGTCCCCGCGGGCAGCTCCGAAGCGGCGGTCGGCGCAGGACCGCACTGGCTTCCGCTGCGCACCCTCGCCCTCCCCGCCTCCGCGGGCGGCGGAACGGTACTGCTCGACGACCTCGATCCGTACCGCGACCTCGACGGGCCCGTGCCGGCGGAACGGCTCGACGACGAGGAGACCGCGGCCTGGCAGCGGCTGTTCGACGAGGCTCTGGGGCTGCTGCTCGGGGCGCGCAGCGGTGAGGGGCCGGATGACGGGCGCGGGCCGGACACCGGGTACGGGCCCGGGCGGCTCGTCCCCGCCGCGGTTCGTGTCGTCGTCCCCTGGGGACGTACCACGAGCACGCCTCCGCCCCCGCCCTTCGTCCGCACCTCCGCCACCAGCGGCGACGCTTACGGTGCCATGGTGGTCTCGCGGCCCGCGACGGCCGTCGCCCTCGCCGAGACCCTGGTCCACGAGTTCCAGCACAGCAAACTCGCCGCTCTTCTCCACCTCTTCGAGCTGATCGACGACGACCGCGCCGAGTGCCATTACGCCCCGTGGCGGCCCGACCCCCGCCACCTCACCGGCCTGCTGCACGGGGCCTACGCCTTCACGGCCGTCACCGGCTTCTGGCGCGACCGCCTCGCCGACGATCCCAGCAGCCCCACCGCCGCGTACCACTTCGCGCTGCGCCGGCTCCAGACCCGTGTCGTCGTGCGGACCCTGCTCGGCAGCGGCCGGCTCACCGCACCCGGGCGGCGCCTGGTGTCCGGGCTCGCCGCAACCCTCGACGGGTGGCTGCGCGAGCCCGTGGACGCGGCCGCGCTCGCCCGGGCGCGCACGGCCGCCGCCCTGCACCGCACCGAATGGCGGCTGCGCAACCTGGACGGCCCCGGTGCCCGGCCCTGCCTCCCCGCCGGCGCCCTTCCGTGGGCCGACACCCGTACCCACGCCTTCGCCGAGCCGCCCGCCGCGCCCCGCACAGCCGACGAGTACCTGGCCGCCGGCGACCCCGCCAGTGCCGTCGCCCGGTACGCCGACATGCTGGCGCGCACCCCGGACGATCCGGCCACCCTCGCGGGCTGGATCGTCGCCCGGGCCGCGCTGCACCCCGGCCGCGGCGACGCCCGGCGCGCGCTGGCCCGCCCCGAACTGCTGACTGCTGCAACCGAGGGGTGAAGGGGTGGCCGAGTGGTCAGGATGAGGGCATGGGATTCCATGTCGACTCCGAGGCCGGGCGGCTGCGGCGCGTCATCCTGCACCGCCCCGATCTGGAACTCAAGCGGCTCACTCCGAGCAACAAGGACGCGCTGCTCTTCGACGACGTGCTGTGGGTGCGCCGGGCGCGGCAGGAGCACGACGGGTTCGCTGATGTCCTGCGCGACCGCGGCGTGACGGTCCATCTCTTCGGTGACCTGCTCACCGAGACCCTCGCCATCCCGGCGGCCAGGAACCGCGTACTGGACCGGGTCTTCGACGAGAAGGAGTACGGTCCGTTGGCCACGGACCATCTGCGGGCGGCCTTCGAGACGATGGGCCCGGCCGAGCTCACCGAGGCGCTGGTCGGCGGGATGACCAAGCGGGAGTTCCTGGAGCGGCACCCGGAGCCCACATCGGTCCGCTTCCATGTCATGGAGCTCGACGACTTCCTGCTCCACCCCCTGCCCAACCACCTCTTCACCCGCGACACTTCGGCCTGGATCTACGACGGGGTCTCGATCAACGCGATGCGCTGGCCCGCCCGGCAGCGCGAGACGGTGCACTTCGAGGCGATCTACCGGCACCACCCGCTGTTCCACGCCGACCGGGCCGGCCCGTTCCACACGTGGTCGGAGGGGCAGCACGACTACCCGTCGACCATCGAGGGCGGCGACGTGCTGGTGATCGGCAACGGCGCCGTGCTCATCGGCATGAGCGAGCGGACGACCCCGCAGGCCGTCGAGATGCTGGCGCACAAGCTCTTCGCCGCCGGGTCGGCGCAGACCATCGTGGCACTCGACATGCCCAAGCGGCGTGCGCTCATGCATCTCGACACCGTCATGACGATGATCGACGGCGATACGTTCACGCAGTACGCCGGACTCGGCATGCTCCGCTCGTACACCATCGAGCCGGGCGTCGACGGCCGGGAGCTGAAGGTCACCGACCATCCGCCGGAGCACATGCACCGGGCGATCGCCGCGGCCCTCGGGCTGAGCGAGATCCGTGTGCTGACCGCCACACAGGACGTGCACGCGGCCGAGCGGGAGCAGTGGGACGACGGCTGCAACGTCCTCGCGGTCGAGCCGGGTGTGGTCGTCGCCTACGAGCGGAACTCGACGACGAACACCCACCTGCGGAAGCAGGGCATCGAGGTCATAGAGATCCGGGGAAGCGAGCTGGGGCGGGGGCGGGGTGGGCCGCGGTGCATGAGCTGTCCGGTGGAGCGGGAGGCTGTGGCCGCGTAGTGGTGCAACGCGTCGGCGCCTCATCGACCTCGACGATCCGCATACAAATGTTGACGATCGTATAGACTTCCATGGTTCCCGCATCCGTACACCCAGGAGAGCTCCCATGGCGACAGTCCCGACCGGTCTCACCGGCCGCCACTTCCTCAAGGAGCTGGATTTCACCGCCGAGGAGTTCCGGAGCCTGATCGACCTGGCCGCCGAGCTCAAGGCGGCCAAGAAGGCGGGGACCGAGACCAGGCGGCTGACCGGCCGGAACATCGCGCTGATCTTCGAGAAGACCTCGACCCGTACGCGCTGCGCCTTCGAGGTGGCGGCCGCGGACCAGGGCGCGTCCACCACGTATCTGGACCCGTCCGGGTCGCAGATCGGGCACAAGGAGTCGGTGAAGGACACGGCGCGTGTGCTCGGGCGGATGTTCGACGCCATCGAGTACCGCGGGGACAGCCAGGCCGCTGTCGAGGAGCTCGCCGCCCACGCGGGCGTGCCCGTCTACAACGGTCTCACCGACGACTGGCACCCCACGCAGATGCTGGCCGACGTGCTCACGATGACCGAGCACAGCAGCAAGCCGCTGGAGCGGATGGCTTTCGCCTACCTCGGCGACGCCCGCTTCAACATGGGCAACTCGTACCTGGTCACGGGCGCGCTGCTCGGCATGGACGTACGCATCGTCGCCCCGAAGTCCTACTGGCCGGCCGAGGAGATCGTGACGGAGGCCCGGCGGCTCGCCGAGAAGTCGGGTGCGCGCATCACCCTCACCGAGGACGTCGCCGAGGGCGTGCAGGGTGCGGACTTCGTCGCGACCGATGTGTGGGTGTCGATGGGGGAGCCCAAGGAGGTGTGGGACGAGCGCATCGCCGCGCTCGCGCCGTACGCCGTGACGATGGACGTGCTGCGCGCGACCGGCAATCCCGACGTGAAGTTCCTGCACTGCCTGCCGGCCTTCCATGACCTGGGCACCAAGGTCGGCCGCGAGATCCACGAGCGTCACGGCCTGGACTCCCTCGAGGTCACCGACGAGGTCTTCGAGTCCGCGCACTCGGTCGTCTTCGACGAGGCCGAGAACCGGCTGCACACCATCAAGGCGGTGCTGGTCGCGACGCTCGGCTGAGGCCCTTTAGCATTTCGGGGGCGCTCCCCGGCGCCTTTGGTCACGTCGCAAACACGAGACACCGTCTCGCAACACCGACACCGCTTCGGAACACCGACACCGCTTCGCACAACCGTAAACACCGGCAGGCCCGGACCACCCTTCCCGTGCCCGCCGCCGCGCGGCCCACCCCGCCGCGTCCAGCACCACCAGAAACGAGAACCACCCATGCCCCGCCCCCGCCCGTCCGGATCCGGACTCCGGGTCAAATCCCCCGAACTGCTCGTCGCCGAATCGGGCGCGGACCTCGAAGGCCATGGCCTGAGGCGCACCATGGGGCTGTTCCAGCTGGTGTGCTTCGGTGTCGGCGCGGTCGTCGGCACCGGTATCTTCGTCGGCCTGTCCGACACGGTCGCCGAGGCCGGTCCGGCGGTCGTCATCTCCTTCGTGCTGGCCGCGATCAGCTGCATCTTCACGGCCTTCTCGTTCGCCGAGCTGGGCGGTGCGATACCGGTCTCCGGCTCGTCCTACTCCTTCGCCTACGCCACCCTCGGCGAGCGCATGGCGTTCCTCGTGGGCTGGTGCCTGCTCCTCGAGTACGGCGTCTCGGCCTCCGCGGTCGCCGTCGGCTGGGGTCAGTACCTCAACGAACTCCTGGACAGCGTCATCGGCTGGGAGCTGCCGGCCGCCCTCGCGAACCCGCCGGGCGACGGCGGCGTCGTGAACGTCCCGGCCGTGATCGTGATGGTGCTCGCCGCGCTGCTCCTGGTTCGCGGTATGCGCGAGAGCGCGCGGGCGACCGCCGCCATGGCCGTTCTGAAGATCGCCATCCTGGTCCTCTTCTGCGGTATCGCCTTCACCGCCTACCAGCAGGGCAATCTCTCCGACTTCGCGCCCTTCGGCGTAGCGGGCATCACCTCGGGCGCCTCGCTCGCCTTCTTCTCGTACATCGGCTTCGACGCCATCACCACGGCCGGTGAAGAGGTCAAGAACCCGCGGCGCAACATCCCGCTCGCCATCCTGATCTGCCTCGGCATCGTCACCGTGCTGTACTCCCTGGTCGCGGTTGCCGCGATCGGCGCGTTCTCCGCGGACGGCGTGGCCGGGACGCCCGCGGCGCTGTCGCTGATCGTCAATGAGGTCACCGGCTCGACCGTCGGGGGCGCCGTGATCGCCTTCGGCGCGGTCGTCGCGATCGCCTCGGTCGTGCTCGCCGTGATGTACGGGCAGACCCGCATCCTGATGTCGATGTCCCGCGACGGCCTTGTCCCGCGCGTTTTCGAGCGGATCTCGCCCAAGACGTCCACGCCGGTCGCCGGCACCTGGATCGTCGCGGTCGTCTTCGCGATCCCCGCGGCCGTCGTACCGCTCGACGCGATCATGAACCTGACGACCATCGGCACGCTCGCCGTCATGGCGGTCGTCAACTTCGCCGTGATCGCGCTGCGCCGCAGCCGCCCGCAGCTGAAGCGCAGCTTCCGGGTGCCGCTCTACCCGGTCAGCCCGCTGCTGGGCATCGGCTTCTGCGTGTATCTGATGTACGGCACCGGTGTCGAGACCTGGGTGCAGTTCGCCGTGTTCCTGGCTGTGGGGGTGCTGGTGTACGCCGGGTACGGGCGCCGTCACTCGAGGCTCGGGGCGCAGGCCGCGTCGGCGTCGGCGTCGGCGTCGGCGTCGGAAGAGGCTGGGCCGGATGCGGGGCCTGGGGTCGACCCGGGTGCCGAGCCGGAGCCTACGAAGGCCGCCGCTGCTGAGGTACCGCGGGGAGCCTGAACCAGACCGCCTTGCCCGTCGTGGTGGGGCGGTGACCGCAGGAGGAGCTCAGGGCGCGGATCAGGAGAAGGCCGCGCCCGTGCTCCTGCCAGGGGTCCGGCGGCTCGACGGGGTCCGGCTGGGTGAGCTGAGCGGGCGGCGCGGGGTCGCGGTCGTGCACCTCGACCTGACAGCCGGTGGGCAGCAGTTCCACCACCAGCTCTATGGGGGTGTGTCCCTCGGTGTGCTCCACCGCGTTGGCGACCAGCTCTGCGGTGAGCAGCTCGGCGGTGTCGCTCTCGCTTGCGCAGCACTCGATCTCGGCGAAGGCCGTACGGACCAGGGCGCGGGCGACCGGCACGGCTGCGGTGCTGTGCGGCAGCGTGATGCGCCAGGCGGAGGGCGTGGGGCTCGTGGCTGGGAGGTCGTACACGATAGGTCCGTTCGGGAGCAGGTGATCCGGGGTCGTCCTGCTTTCAACCGTATGAATGGTAAGGGGTGCCGGTGCAGAGGCTCCGGTCGGGTCTGTCCGGGACGAATGTCCCTGGTGGTGCGGGGTGCGTGGGCCCGGGGGGCGCAGGCCGGGAGGCTGGGCCGTAAGGCACGACAGGGTCCCCGGAACGCTATTGCGGGATAGTGACGACGGTCAGATATCGGTGATAACTTCGGGAGAGTAGCCGCCCCGTCCGAGGAGGCCGCACGTCATGAGTCCCTTCATCGGCTCCGCATCGCGCACCCGCGACTGGCGTCACGTCCGCTGCGCCGTCTCCGACGGGGTCGCCACCGTCACCCTGGCCCGCCCCGAGAAACTCAATGCGCTCACCTTCGGTGCCTACGCCGATCTACGCGATCTGCTCGCCGAGATGTCCCGCGAGAAATCCGTACGTGCTCTGGTGCTCGCCGGGGAGGGGCGCGGCTTCTGCTCCGGTGGGGACGTCGACGAGATCATCGGCGCCACGCTTGCCATGGACACATCCCAGCTGCTCGACTTCAACCGGATGACCGGGCAGGTCGTACGGGCCCTCAGGGAATGTCCCTTCCCGGTGATCGCCGCCGTCCATGGTGTGGCGGCGGGTGCGGGCGCCGTCCTCGCACTGGCCGCAGACTTCCGGGTCGCCGACCCCTCGGCCCGTTTCGCCTTCCTCTTCACCAGGGTGGGCCTCTCCGGGGGTGACATGGGTGCCGCCTATCTGCTGCCGCGGGTCGTCGGGCTCGGCCACGCCACGAGGCTGCTGATGCTGGGCGAGCCCGTGCGGGCGCCGGAGGCCGAGCGGATCGGGCTGATCAGCGAGCTCACGGACGAGGGACAGGCGGACGAGGCCGCCCACGCACTGGCCCGCCGCCTCGCCGACGGTCCCGCCCTCGCCCTCGCCCAGACGAAGGCGCTGCTCACCGCGGAACTGGACATGCCGCTCGCCGCCTCGGTCGAACTGGACGCGTCGACGCAGGCGCTCCTCATGAACGGCGAGGACTACGCCGAGTTCCATGCGGCCTTCACCGAGAAGCGGCCACCGAAGTGGCGGGGGCGATAGCGGTGCCGGCGGCGCGGTATGCGCCGGAGCCTGCTCCGGGAGCCGAGCCCGCTCCGGACGCTGCGCCCGCTCCGGACGCTGAGCCTGCTCCGGACGCTGAGCCCGTGGTGAGCCGCCGCGGCCTCGCCCGCCGCGTCGCGGTCATCGGCGGTGGCCCCGGCGGGCTGTACGCCGCGGCCCTCCTCAAGCGCCTGGACCCGAGGCGCGAGATCACCGTCTGGGAGCGCAACGCGCCCGACGACACCTTCGGTTTCGGTGTCGTCCTGTCCGACGAGACGCTCGGCGGTATCGAGCACGCCGACCCCGTCGTGTACGCGGCGCTCGAGGCCGAGTTCGTACGCTGGGACGACATCGACATCGTGCACCGCGGCGCCCGCCACACCGCCGGTGGGCACGGCTTCGCGGCGCTCGGTCGGCGTCGGCTGCTGGGCATCCTCCACGAACGCTGCCGCTCGCTCGGCGTCGACCTCCGCTTCCGTACGGAGGCCCCGCCCGCGGCCGAGCTGGCCTCCGCGTACGACCTGGTCGTCGCCGCGGACGGCGTACACAGCATCACCCGTGAGGCACACGCGGACGTCTTCCGGCCGGCCCTCACCACCCACCGCTGCCGCTACATCTGGCTGGCCGCGGACTTCGCCTTCGACGCCTTCCGCTTCGAGATCGCCGAGACCGAACACGGCGTGATGCAGCTGCACGGCTACCCGTACGCGGCCGATTCCTCCACCGTCATCGTGGAGATGCGCGAAGAGGTCTGGCGGGCCGCCGGATTCGCGGAGGCCGACGAGTACGAGTCCGTCGAGCGGTGCGCGAAGATCTTCGCCGATGCCCTCGGCGGCCGTCCCCTGCGCGGCAACAGCTCCTCGTGGATCAACTTCCGCACGGTCGTCAACCAGCACTGGTCCGACGTGAGCTCCGACGCGGACCGCGGGAGCAGTACTGACGGAAGCTCGCGCGCGGACTCCGGCGGGAGCTCGCGTCCGCACTCCGGCGGGAGCTCGCGCGCGGACTCCGGCGGGAGCTCGCGCGGCCACATCGTCCTGCTCGGCGACGCCGCCCACACCGCGCACTTCTCCATCGGCTCGGGCACCAAGCTCGCCGTCGAGGACGCCCTCGCGCTCGCCGCCTGCCTCACGGAACAGTCGGATCTCGGCGAGGCACTGCGCGCGTACGAGGCCGAGCGCCGGCCCGTCGTCGAGTCCACGCAGCGCGCCGCCCTCGCCAGCCTGGAGTGGTTCGAGAACCTCGGCATGTATCTCCGCCAGCGGCCGCGCCAGTTCGCCTTCAATCTGCTCACCCGCAGCCGCCGCGTCACCCATGGCAATCTGCGGCTGCGCGACGCCCACTTCACCGAGGCCGTGGAGCGCGACTTCGGCTGTCCGCCCGGCACGCCCCCGATGTTCACCCCTTTCCGGCTGCGCGACCTCACCCTGCGCAACCGCGTCGTCGTCTCGCCGATGGACATGTACTCGGCCGAGAACGGCATCCCCGGCGACTTCCATCTCGTCCATCTGGGCGCCCGGGCGCTGGGCGGCGCCGGACTGGTGATGACCGAGATGGTGTGCGTCAGCGCCGAGGGCCGCATCACGCCCGGCTGCACCGGGCTCTACACCCCTCAACAGGGCGGGGCCTGGCGCCGCGTCACCGACTTCGTGCACACCCACGCCCCCGGCACCGCGATCGGCGTCCAACTCGGGCACTCAGGGCGCAAGGGCTCCACGAAGCTGATGTGGGAAGGCATCGACGAACCGCTCGACGACGGCAACTGGCCGCTCGCGGCGGCATCCCCCCTTCCGTACCGGTCCGACAGCCAAGCACCCCGGCAACTCGGCAGGGCCGGGCTCACCGACATCCGCGAGCAGTTCGTGGCCGCCGCCTGGCGCGCCGCCCGCTGCGGCTTCGACCTGCTGGAACTGCACTGCGCGCACGGCTATCTGCTGTCCGGCTTCCTCTCCCCGCTGACCAACCGACGGACCGACGGCTACGGGGGCTCCCTCGAGCGGCGGCTGCGCTTCCCGCTCGAGGTGTTCGACGCGGTACGGGCCATCTGGCCGGAGGACCGGCCGATGACGGTCCGGATCTCCGCCACGGACTGGGCGGACGGCGGTACCACGGCCGACGAGGCCGTCGAGATCGCCCGCGCGTTCGCCGCGCACGGCGCCGACGCCATCGACGTCTCCACGGGGCAGGTCGTTCCGGACGAGCGGCCCGCGTACGGACGCTCGTACCAGACGCCGTTCGCGGACCGGATCCGCAACGAGGTGGGTGTCCCGGTGATCGCGGTCGGTGCGATCTCGTCGTGGGACGACGTCAACTCGCTGATCCTGGCGGGACGTGCGGATCTGTGCGCACTGGGGCGGCCGCACCTGTACGACCCGCACTGGACGTTGCACGCCGCGGCCGAACAGGGGTACGCGGGGCCTGGGGTGAACTGGCCCCTTCCGTACCGTGCGGGAAGCAGGCGACCCCAGACGGGCCGCCTCGACGCACCTAAGCCGCGCCTGACGCTGGACGGCTGAAGCGTGGGACGCATCCCCCTGCCGGGGGACTACTTCGCTCCCGTAAGCCCCGTCCCGGAGAACCGAATCGCCGCCGGGGCGAACGCCTTCAGCGCCAGAGTGATCACACCAGCCCCCTCGCCGCCAGCATGGCGTACACCGCGTCCGCCGACTGCTCCGGCGTCTGGTGCTGCGTCTCCAGCACGAGCTCGGGGTCGACCGGCGGCTCGTACGGGTCGTCGACACCCGTCAGCCCGGTCAGCTGACCCGCCGCCTGACGCGCGTACAGGCCCTTCACGTCGCGGTCGCTGCACACCGCCACCGGCGTCGCGACATGCACCTCGAAGTACGGCGTGTCGCTCGCCTGATGCCGCTTGCGCACCGCCTCACGGCTGTCCGCGTAGGGCGCGATCACCGGGACGACCGTCAGCACGCCGTTGCGCGCCAGCACCTCCGCGACCAGTCCGATCCGCTGCACGTTCGTGTTGCGGTCCTCGCGGCTGAAGCCGAGGCCCGCGGACAGGAAGCGACGGATCTCGTCACCGTCCAGGACCTCCACGCGGTGGCCCTCCGTCCGCAGTCGGCCCGCGAGTCCGCGTGCGATCGTCGTCTTGCCCGCGCTCGGCAGGCCGGTGAGCCAGACGGTGGCTCCCTGTGCCCGTGCCGTGGTCATACGTGAAGTCCTTTCGCGGCACCGCTGCGGTGCCGGGTCTCGTGCAGTTCGGTGAAGAGCGCCTCCCACCGCGGATGGACGGAACCCGGGCCGTAGGAGGCCGAGGTCATCAGGGCGGCGACTCCCATCTCGGCCCGCAGTTCCTGGTCGGCCATGAGCCGTCCCATGGCGTCGGCCAGTGCGTCGGTGTCCTGGGCCGGCACCAGCAGGCCGTCCACGCCGTGTGTGAGAACGTCGGCCGGTCCCGTCGGGCAGTCGAAGGCCACCACGGGCAGTGCGTGGCTCATCGCCTCGATCATCACCATCGGCAGCCCTTCGAAGCGCGAACTGAGCACGTAGAAGGAGGCCTTGGCGAGCTCGTCGTCGAGGCGGTCGGTGTGCCCCATGAGGAAGACGTGGTTGTAGAGATGGTGCTCCTCGATGAGGGCCCTCAACTCCGCCTTCTTCTCGCCGCTGCCGTAGATCCTCAACTGCCAGTCCGGGTACTTCTCGACGAGCCGCGCCCATGCCGGGATCAGCAGGTCGAAGCCCTTCTGCGGGAAGAGCCGCCCGGCCGCCACCGCGATCTTCGATTCG
The DNA here is from genome assembly GCF_013778455.1 of Streptomyces himalayensis subsp. himalayensis. Taxonomy (GTDB): domain Bacteria; phylum Actinomycetota; class Actinomycetes; order Streptomycetales; family Streptomycetaceae; genus Streptomyces; species Streptomyces himalayensis. Next base: position 23,032 of record NZ_JACEHE010000010.1, read on the forward strand.
GGGCGTGACGGAATCTGATCCAGCGTGTGAACGGCGTTCGGAATCCGGATGACGCGCGTGCCCGGCAGCAGTTGCTCGTAGTCCTGGCGGTCGCGCTCGGTCAGCACGGCCACCGCGTCGAACTCCGGATAGCACTCCACGATGCGCCGCTGGACGTCCACCCGATGCGTGCCGTGGTTCATGTGCTCCTGCGCCACCCGGATCACCCCGCCGGTCGCATGCCGCGCGGCGAGGAAGTTCAGGGCCGGCCTGGTGGTCACCAGGACGCCGTCGCGCAGGGACGCCACGTACGCGATGACCGCGTCCTCGACGTGCCGGTTGAAGTAGCGGTAGCCGAACTCCCCACGGGGGATCTCCCGCGCGGGCACCTCCAGCTGCCGGGTCCGGCGCCGGTCGCGCAGCCGCGCGACCAGGCCCCGCGCCGGCTCCAGCGCGCGCTCGCGCAGGTCGACCAGCGTGGACACGGTGACCCGGCAGTCCAGCGGGAACTGCACCTCGTCGCGGCGGCGCAGCACGCTCACCAGCTCGACGTCCCAGCCCGCGGCCACAAGGGAGTTGGCCTGGTTCATGACGGTACGGATGGTGCCGCCGCGGCCGTAGGCGTGCAGCAGCAGATAGCGGATCTTGATGCCGGGTCTCATACGCGGCACTCCAGCGACAGATTGTCCTGGACCGTGTAGTACGGCTGCACCGTGAGGGTCCCGCGGGCGGCCGGCACACGCTGAGCCGGATAGACCATGATCTTCTTCTTGTCGCGGTTGTCGTCGAGCTGCCGCCCGGCCCGCAGCTTCACCTCACCGTCCGTGAGGTGCAGATCCCACTGCTCGATGCCGTCCGTGTCGTATGCGGCGAGGTCCGCGACCGGTACCTCGCTCTCGAAGCGGTCGTCCTCGACCCGGGCCCGGTACCGCAGTTGCTGCGTGCTGCTCCGGCGCACCAGCAGCAGCCGCCAGTCCCTGCCGCTGTCCCCGCGCCTTCCGTACAGCCGGCCCACGATGCGTATACGTCCGTCCCGCGGCCACACCTGTTCTATCTCGGCGTGCGGCTTCACGAGGCGTAACCCCAGGACACGCACATCGGCTGGAGGACCTCGGGTATCTCGTCCTCCTTGGGCAGTTCACGGCCCGCCTGCACCCGGCCGGTGCGGATCTTGTCGCGCCAGTCGCCGAGCCCCTTGACGAGGTCGCCGTCCTGGCGCTCGCCGTAGGCGAGCATCGAGGCGTCGAAGTCGATGCCGAGGAAGGTGCACAGGCTCCGCAGCTGTCCCTCGGGGTCCTCGGTGAGCTGCTCGTAGCGGATGGTGTGGCCGCCGGTGAGGCCCTTGCGGGCGTTCTCGACGGCCTTCATGTAGCGCAGCGCGTCGGCCGCGGCCTCGTCGTAGGTGCGCTTCTCGGGGTCGGCCTCGTGCCAGGAGCGCGCGATGGACACGGGGTGGCGCAGCAGGAAGACGAACTTGGCGTCCGGCCAGCAGGCGGCTATGCGCTTGTACGCGAAGGCGTTGCTCGGCGTCTTCTCGACGATGAAGTCCTTGCCGGACTTGGTCAGTTCGCGGTGCAGGACCCGGTCCCACAGCAGATGCTCTAGATCACCGCGATCTAGGTCGAGGGCGCTCATGGCCTTCTGCGAGAGCTTGCTGCCGAATCCGACCTCAAGGCGGCGGATGTGCAGCTCGTGCGGGGCGTGCAGGCGCGGGTGCGCGTTGAGCAGCATGCGCAGCAGGGTGGAGCCGGACCGGACGGGCGACATGATGAAGACGGGTTGCCGCAGCAGCCGGTCGACCTCGGGGTCGTCGGGACATCGGAACGGCACGTCGGGACGCTTCTTCGGTGGCGTGCTCTTCGCCGGTGCCTTCTTGGCGGGCGTCGTGGGCGCACTTACCACCCGACGGACCTGGTAACCCGTCGCCGAAGCGAACGCCTGGTTGAGCTTGGGCAACAATCTCATGCGGCCCGATGATATGAGCGATTTCTGAGAAGAGGGGCGGGAGAAGCTGAGGGTTTACTGAGCGCGTCAAGATGTAACCGACGCCTCATCGGTCTCAGAGGTCACGCAAACTCATGCAGAGAGCACGAATTTCTTCCCGGCGTCCCGCAGTCGGGCCCCCAACTCCTGGAAGACCTGTGCCGACCGGGCGCCCGGCCATCCCTGGGGCAGAAGTTCGGCCGGAAGCCCCGGGTCCGCGTACGGCAGATGCCGCCACGAGTCCAGCGCGAGCAGATAGTCGCGGTACGCGTCCTCCGCGGGGGTGCCGGCTCGCTTGCCCCACGCCCGCAGGACCGGCTCGTGGCGGTCCAGGAACTCCTCATGCAGCTTGGCGATGGCCGCCAGGTCCCACCAGCGTCCGACGGCCTCCGCGGTCGGCGTGAAACCCAGGTGGTCGCCGCGGAACAGATCGACGTACTGGGCCAGTTGCAGGCGCTCCAGTGTGTGCCGGGTCTCCTCGTACAGCCGTGCGGGGGCGATCCAGACGCCCGGTGCCGCCGCGCCGAAGCCCAGCCCGGCGAGCCGGGAGCGCAGGACGTGCCGCTTGTGGCGCTCCGGCTCCGGGACCGAGAAGACGGCGAGGACCCAGCCCTCCTCGCCCCGGGGCGCGTCCGTGCGGTAGATGCGGCGGTCGCCGTCGTCGAGCAGCTGCCGGGCGTCGGGCGACAGCGCGTATCCGGCCGTGCCCGTCGCGGTGCGCTCGGGGACGAGCAGTCCGCGCCGCTTCAGCCGGGACACCGACGAGCGCACGGACGGGGCGTCGACGTCGACGGCGCCCAGGAGGCGGATCAGCTCCGCCACCGGTACGGGACCGGGGAAGTCCCGCCCGTACGCGCCGTAGAAGGTGACGATCAGGGATCGTGGAGTGTGCTGCTCGGACACGTGATCACTCTACGGTCCCGGCTCCCGGAGCCGGAATCTCTGCAGCTTCCCGGTCGCGGTACGGGGTAGCGCGTCGAGGAAGAGGATCTCGCGCGGGCACTTGTACGGTGCCAGCTCGGCCCTGACGAAGTCGCGCAGCGCCGCCGGGTCCTTCCCCGCACCATCGCGCAGCACCACACAGGCGACGACGATCTGCCCGCGCGCCTCGTCCGCCCGGCCCACGACCGCGGCCTCGACCACGTCCGGGTGGCGGAGCAGCGCCTCCTCGACCTCGGGGCCCGCGATGTTGTATCCCGCCGAAATGATCATGTCGTCCGCGCGGGCGACGTAGCGGAAGTAGCCGTCCGGCTCCCGGACGTACGTGTCGCCGGTGATGTTCCAGCCGCCGCGCACGTACTCCCGCTGCCGGTCGTCGCCCAGATAGCGGCAGCCCACCGGGCCCCGCACGGCGAGCAGTCCCGGCTCGCCGTCCGCCACCGGCTGCCCGTCGGCGTCCACCACGCGCGCGTGCCACCCCGGTACGGGCACGCCCGTCGTACCCGGACGGATCGCCTCGTCCGCCGCGGAGATGAAGATGTGCAGCAACTCGGTCGCGCCGATGCCGTTGATGATGCGGTGCCCGGTCCGCTCGTACCAGGCCTGCCAGGTGGCGGCGGGCAGGTTCTCACCTGCGGAGACACAGCGGCGCAGCGACGAGATGTCGTACGCGGACACCTCGTCCAGCATCGCGCGGTACGCGGTCGGCGCGGTGAACAGGACGGACACCCGGTGCTCGGCGATCGCGGGCAGGAGCTGCCCGGGGCCCGCCTGCTCGAGCAGCAGCGCGCTCGCCCCGGCCCGCATCGGGAAGATCACCAGCCCGCCGAGCCCGAAGGTGAAACCGAGCGGCGGACTGCCGGCGAAGACGTCGTCCGGCTCGGGCCTGAGCACATGACGTGCGAACGTGTCCGCGACGGCCAGCACATCGCGGTGGAAGTGGACACAGCCCTTGGGCCGCCCGGTAGTGCCGGACGTGAACGCGATCAGCGCGACATCGTCGGACGACGTGTCCACGGCAGTGCAGGCACCCGGCATCCGCGCACTGCGGTGCAGCAGATCGTCCGGCGCGTCCCCGCCGTACGTCGTGATCCGCAGCCCCGGAATCTCCGCCTTCGCCAGGTCGTCCACCGACCTGATGTCGCAGAGGGCATGGCCGACCTGCGCGATTCTGCACATGGTGGCCAGCTCGTGGCTGCGCTGCTGGGCGAGGACGGTCACCGCGATCGCGCCCGCCTTCATCACGGCGAGCCAGCAGGCCGCCAGCCACGGCGTGGTGGGCCCGCGCAGCAGCACCCGGTTTCCGGGCACGACACCCAGCTCACCGCTCAGTACCTGGGCGATCCGGTCGACGTGGCCCTGCAGCTGCCCGTACGACCACACCTCGCCGGACGCGGTACGGAACACCGGCCGCTCCGCTCCGAACCGCTCGACGGCGCGGTCCAGTAATTCCGTCCCGCAGTTGAGCCGATCGGGGTAACGCAGCTCCGGCAGATCGAAGGTGAGGTCGGGCCACTCGTGGGCGGGTGGAAGATGATCGCGCGCGAAGGTGTCGACGTGGGCCGAGGTCTTCAGCCCCAGGACGTCGCTGGGATTCATGGCGGTTCGCCCCCTTGTCATGGTGGGCTCGCTCCATGAGCGTATCGTGAAGGTGACGACAGTCAACGCTTCGCGATAATGGGAGAGGCCATCCGATGCCCGGATTCGCACTGGAGCCGCAACAACGCGAGTGGTGCGCCCAGCTGCGCACCCTGGCCGCCGAGCGGCTGCGCCCCCTCGCGGACAAGGCCGAACCGGGCCGCGTCAACCGCCCACTCCTCACCGAAATGGCCGAACACGGCCTGCTGACCAGGATGTTCACCGCCGGTGCCCTCGACCTCTGCCTGATGCGGGAATCGCTCGCCCACGCCTGCACGGAGGCCGAGACGGCGCTGGCGCTCCAGGGCCTGGGTGCGCATCCGATACGCCACTCCGGCACGCGCAGGCAGCGCGACCGCTGGCTCCCGGAGGTCATGGCGGGACGCGCCGTCGCCGCCTTCGCGCTGAGCGAGCCGGGCGCGGGCTCCGACGCGGCGGCGCTGTCCCTCGCCGCCGAGCCGACCCCGGACGGCTGGCGGCTCACCGGCGAGAAGCGCTGGATCTCCAACGCCCCCGAGGCCGACTTCTACACCGTCTTCGCCCGTACGACACCGGGCGCGGGCGCCCGCGGCGTGACCGCCTTTCTGGTCCCCGCAGACCGCCCCGGTCTGACCGGCGCCGCACTCGACATGCTCTCCCCGCATCCCATCGGCGCCCTCCGCTTCGACGGGGTGCCCGTGACCGCGGACGACATGCTCGGCGAACCCGACCGCGGCTTCCGCGTCGCGATGCGCACCCTCAACCTCTTCCGGCCGAGCGTCGGCGCCTTCGCGGTCGGTATGGCGCAGGCCGCGCTGGATGCGACGCTCGCGCACACGGCACAGCGCAGCGCGTTCGACGGCAGGCTGAAGGACCTCCAGACCGTCGCCCACCAGGTCGCCGAGATGGCCACCCGGACGGAGGCCGCGCGGCTGCTCGTGTACGCCGCCGCATCCGCGTACGACGCCGGCGCACCGGACGTACCGATGCGCGCCGCCATGGCGAAGCTGCTTGCCACCGAGACCGCGCAGTACGTGGTCGACGCAGCCGTCCAGCTGCACGGCGCCCGCGCCCTGCAGCGCGGACACCTCCTCGAACACCTCTACCGCGAGGTGAGGGCTCCGCGGATCTACGAGGGGGCCACCGAGGTACAACGCGGGATCATCGCCAAGGAGCTGTACGAGGAGCTGTACGCGGCCAGGGAGCCGGCTGCGTCAACGGAGTGGGACGAGCCCAGGGAGTCGGACGCCTCGTGAGCACGGAGCGCATCAATCCGGCCGAGCTCTCCCCGCCCACGGGCTTCTCGCACGCCGTGACGGCGACGGGCTCCCGCCTCGTCTTCCTCGCCGGGCAGACGGCGCTCGACTCCGACGGCAAGGTCGTGGGCGAGACGCTTCCGGCCCAGTTCGAGAGGGCACTGGCCAACCTCCTCGCCGCACTCGCCGCGGCGGGCGGCGGCCCCGCCGATCTCGCCCGGGTCACCGTCTACGCCACGGATGTCGCCGACTACCGGGCCCACGCCGCCGAACTCGGCCGCATCTGGCGGCGGTTGGCGGGACGGAACTATCCCGCGATGGCGGTGATCGGAACGGTTCGGCTCTGGGACACGGAGGCACTGGTGGAGCTGGACGGGGTCGCGGTGCTCCCGTGAGCGCCCGGACCTTCCGGTGCACCGGCTCCTGGCCGCCGCACAGGGCGAGCCGTTCCCCGCGGGAGGCGGGGCGGCGGTAGCGTGGTGGGGCCTCGGGGACAAGGCGCGGCATAAGACGACTTGGGGGCTGTCATGCCGAAGACCGAGCTCAGCGTGGGCACCATCGAGTACGAGGACTCAGGGGGATACGGCGTCCCCGTCGTGCTGCTGCACGGGCTCGCGCAGGACGGCACGGTCTGGCGTGGCGTCGTGGAGCAACTCGGCCCCGAGTTCCGCTGCATCGTCCCGACCCTCCCGTACGGCAGCCACCGCATCCCACTGCACCCCGGAGCGGAGCTCACCCCGCACGCGATGGCCCTGCTCATCGGAGAGTTCGCCGACACGCTGAAGCTCGGCGGCGACACGGTGTTCGTCGAGAACGACGCCGGACGGCTGCAACAGCTGGCCGCCGAGCGGCCGGACCGCGTCGGCCGGATGGTCATCGCCGGCTGCGAGGCCTTCGACAACTACCCGCCCCGCGCGGGCGGCAAGATGCTGGTGGCGGCCGCCAGAATCCCCGGCGGTATCGCGCTGATGGCGCACGCCCTGGCCATCCGTCCGCTGCGGCGGATCCCGGGCACCGGATACGCCATCATGGGGCACAAGCCCGTACCGGACGACCTGATCGACCGCTGGATCGAACCGCTGCGCAGGAATCCCGCCGCCCGCGATGTGCTGGTCCGTTATGCGCGCGGCCTGCGGAAGACGGAGATGTCCGAAGCCGCCGAGGGCCTGCGCTCCTACAACCGCCCCGCGCTGGTCGTCTGGGGCAGGCAGGACCGCATGATGCCGCCGGAACACGGCCGCCGACTGGCCGAGCTGCTGCCCCAGGGGCGCCTCGTGGAGCTCGACGAGTGCCGCACGCTGATCCCGCTGGACCGCCCCCACGGGCTCGCCGAGGCGATCCGGACCTTCGTACGCGAGACGTCGTCGCCCTGATGCATCAGCCCGGCGAAGAGACCGCGCCGGGCGGCGTGTCGGTGTCCTGTTCGCCGTGATGGCTCGGCGGTGCGGTGCGGGCGGTCGCTGGAGCCGCAGCCTGAACGCCGTGCACCTCGCGCTGCGGAGGAGTGCAGAGGGCGGCTGCCAGCGGAGCCGCACGCATGATCGCCGCCACGTCGGCGCGGGAGGGTGGCGGTTGACGAGACGTCATGGGCGGGAGGAGGTCGGGTGCCGGTGCGGGCAGTTCCGTCCGGCGGCCAGGAGATTCTGGATCCCCGCCCCGGCCTGGGCAGCGTCATGCACCGGCTGGGGAAAAAGAAGCCGGAGGTCGCAGTGGCCACGGGCGTACTCGCAGCGCAGCGTGATGGCGTAGCGGTCGAGGGCGACGGGTTGAACGCGGACGACACCCTGCAGCAGCCGCGGCCCGGCCAGCCGGGACAACTTGGCCACCATGTCCTGGTGGGCGTCGGCCAGATGCGTCAGCATCGCCGCCTCCTCGATCGCCAGGGGATCCGCTTCGGCGAGCACCAGTTCGTCGAGGCCGACAGCCACCATGTCCTCCCCCGTTTCGAGTGTGGCGCGCGCGAGGTCGAGGCGGAGGCCGGCGCTGTCGTCCGCGTCGTTCTCCGTGCCGTCGGCCAGGGCGAGCCATCCCGAGAGCGTCACCTTGGCGCGCACCCGCGCCCGGACCGGCGTGGGGGAGATGTCGGTGAACTCCAGCAGCGCGGCCAGAGCGCCGCGTGGGGCGGATACGGTCCGGGCCGCCAAAGGGCTGTCGGCCGGCAGCCGCAGTGTCACCTGGCCTTTGCTGTCGACGGTGTGCAGACCGACGAGGTCGTAGCGGTGCCCGTCCGTCGTGAGGGTCAGCGATCCGGCGCGGGCCAGTACCGAACGGATCCGTTCTGCGGCGGTCGGCGCCGTCACGGAGGCGGTGGTGGGGTTCATCGGACCTCCCAGGAGAAGCGAGCAAGGTTAGGCTAACCTAACTTATGTGAATTCGGGAACCCTCGTCCCGGGGCTCGCCCGCAGACGTAGCCGGAGACCCTGAGCCGGCAGATCTGACGAGGCACCAGTAGCCCGTTCGCTCCCCTCCGGCGCTTCCTCCGCCGTACTGGCCTCTGCGCCGGTGACCTGCGTAATCGATCAAGCGGGAGCTCCGCTGCACCTGACTGGGCGACACATCTGCCGATCCGTCATGTTGCGGGGCTGACGGACTGTCGGTTGCCTCGTGAGCGGAGCACAGCAGAGGCGCCGCGCAGACAGGCCGGACACTGCTCCGTTGGAGGATTCATATGCGTTACACACACGTTGGTGCAGGTATCGGCCTGGTTCTCGGTGCCCTCGGTCTGCAGGTCCCGGCCGCTGTCGCCGCTGATGGCTCAGATGTCCGGATCAATCCGTGGAGTGCGTCCCCGGGCTCCACGGTCACGGTCAGTACCACGGCGTGCGGCCCGGACGTGGACTACGGCAAGGGCTGGTCGGAGGTGGGAGGGCAGTTCCACCTCTTCGAGGGCGACCATGAAGGGGTACTCACCGGCCAGTTCGAGATCCCGGAAGGAACCAGGCCGGGCAATGACACGGTCACCCTGAAGTGCCCACCGCGGATCAAGATCACGGATACGTACCGGGTCACCGGCCGCCCTCCGAGCGGCTCGGTCAGCGCCGGTTTCGGACCGGGCGAAGACAGAGGCATGGAGCTCGCCCTGGGCGGTGCGCTGCTCGTCGGAGCCGCCGCCGGCGGTGTGGTCTGGATGTGCCGCCGCCCGAACGGCAACCGAACCTGACGCCTCAGCCGCGATGGAACCCGAGCACAACACCAGCGCTTCCCGAGACCCGTTCGTCCCCGCAGTGAGCTTTCTGGCGTGCGCCATGATGGTGGGTGCGGTGCTGCTGATCAGCGGGGTGCACGACGAGAAGCCACCGCAGCCATCGGCGGCCCAGGCCTTCTCCACGTCCGCAGACCCCACACCCACCGGCACTGCCACGGCCCCCGCCATTGCCTCGCCTACCAGCACTGCCTCGGCTCCCCCCACTGCTTCAGCGACCGGTACTGCGTCAGCTGCCCCTGCTGCTCCAGCTCCCCGTACGGCTGCGGCAGCCGGCCCCGCCGGTTCCGCCCTCCAGCCGCTGCCGGCGGATCCGGTCCGGCTCCGGATCGCCGCCATCGGCGTGAACGCCCCCATGGCACGACTGGGTCTCGACGCGGCAGGGGCACTACGGAGCCCACCACCCGGCAAACCGGGCCTCGCCGGCTGGTACGGCGACGGCACGGCTCCCGGCTCGCCAGGGACGGCCATCGCCACCGGACATGTGGACACACCCACCGGCGCCCCCGGTGTCTTCCACAAACTCGGTGCCCTGACCAAAGGCGCCACGATCGAGATCAGCCGGGCGGACCGGCGGACCGCGGTGTTCGCCGTCAGCGCCGTTGAGCTCTACGACAGGAAGAAATTCCCCAGCAAGAAGGTCTACGGCAGTACCGGCCGGCCCGAACTCCGGTTGATCACCTGCGGCGGCGGCTACACCAAGCGCACCGGCTACCTGAGCAACGTCGTGGTCTACGCGACGCTGACCGCGGTGAAGTAGCCGGCGGCGGGTACACCGGAAGACGTCCGCCCACCCGATCCCGCCGCGCCGAGCCCCACACCGCACACCAGCGACACGACGGCCCCGCACACACGCCGGACGTGTGCGGGGCCGTCGGGGGTCACTTGGCCGCGTACGGGGAAGCAGCCGCCCGGGTGCGGATGTCCGGTAGGCGGTCGTAAAGGACCTGGCCCGGGCACAGCGTGGCGTAGCCGTCGCGGTGGCCGGAGATGGTGTACAGGGTGGCTTTCTCGCCGGTCTTGTACACGCCGGTGTCGCCGGCCGCGGTGAGCGTCACCTGGGCCTGCGGGTCGACGCCGTCCAGGCCCAGTTTCCACGCGGCGACGTCGGCGATGGCCGACAGCGCCTCCGGTGTGGGGGTGCCGCCGTTCTCGTAGTCGCCGAGCAGGGAGATTCCGGAGGAGACGCCGTTGAAGCCGTAGGTGTGGGCGCCGCGCACCCGCTCGTCGACGCCGCCCGCACGGCCCTCGAAGACCGTGCTGCACTTGTCGACGAAGAAGTTGTAGCCGACGTCGTTCCAGCCGTTCGTCTGCACGTGGTAGACGAAGATCGCGCGGATGATGGCGGGCGAGTCGGCGCAGGTGTAGTCGTTGGTGCCCGCGGTGTGGTGGACGAAGGCGGCCTCCACCTTGGTGAGGTACTCAGCGGGTTCCTTCACCAGCGACTCGTCGGCGCCCCAGCCGGCGCGGCTGACGATCGTCGGCGAGGCGGGTCCGGCCGGGGCGGTGGACTCGGCGGGTGCGCTCGGCTCGGCGGGCGACGTGGACTGCCCCGGCGCCGCCGTGTCGGTCGGCGTGGGCGAACCGGCGGGTGTGGTGGGGTCGACGGGCGTTGGCGACTCGGCCGACGTCGTTGACTCGGCGGGTGCGCTCGGCTCGGCGGACGCGGTGTCCGTCGGCGAGGCGGCGGGCTCGGTCGTACCGGCCGTGGACTCGGCGGGTGCGCTCGGCGTCGCCGTGTCGTCGCCGTCGCTCGGGACCGTCGCCGGGGAGCTGGTGGAGGGCACCGGTGCGGGAGCCTCCTCGGACCCGGCGGGGGCCGTCGTCGCCGTGGTCTTGCCGGGCTTCAAGGCGCCGTTGTCCTTGCCCTTGGACTTGGGCGTGGTGCCGGGGTCGATCAGGTCCAGGCGCAGCCCCTCGGGTACGGCCGTCTGCTCGCCGTCGGCCAGGACGCGCGCCTCGACCGCGTCGGAGGGCCCCGCCCACAACGGCTCCGAGGCGCCGCGCGTGTCGACGGAGCTCGTCTCGTCCGTCTCCGGCGCCACCGTGTCGAAGTCCAGGTCGCGCCAGTCGGTCCACTCGCCCGTCCCGGCGCTGCGGGTGCGGATCTGGGCGGTGCCGTCGAAGCGCGTGGTGTGGTCCGCCCAGGAGATGCCGATCAGCGAGAAGGTCTTGGTCTCCGTGCGTGGCAGTGTGCGCTTGGTCCTGCCGGTCCCGCCGAACGCCATCGTCTGCGCGCTCGCCGGGCGGGCCGTGTCCTCGGTGCCCCGGCCCTCGCCGGGAACGGCGACCGCGACCGTCGCCAGCCCGGCGCCGCCGAGCACGGTGGCGCCGACGGCCAGCCAAGTGGTGCGTGAACGGCCGAGCGTGCGGCGCGCGCGGGACCTTCTGGGGCTCATGGCCCTCCTCTTCTTTCGCTGTCGCTTGCTGTGGGGCGCGAGGGGGTGCGCGGTCAGCCCGCGGCGTCGGCCGGGTTCGGGCTCGGACTGGGCAGCGTCCCGCTGCACGTGGCGCGCCCGAAACCGCCGCTCGCGGTGGCGCTCTGCATGTGCCGGCCCTGCACGGCGACGGCGCAGCGGGCCTGGCCGCCCTTCTCGCCGAGCACGATGCTCACGACGGGGCTGCGGCCGAGCGGGACGGGCACGGTCTTGCGCCAGGGCAGGGCGGCCGCCTTTTCGACGGTGGCCTTCCCGGACTCGTTGCGCGCCTGGTAGGTGATGTCGGCGGTGCCGGTGCCGGTCACCTCGTAGGTGACCGAGGCGGTGGGCACCTCGCGCTTCTTCTTCTGCTCGCCGCCCGGGGAGAGCACCCCGTACAGCACGAGCCCGCCGCACGCGGCGAGTGCCACGGCGGCCGTGATCACCCCCGCGCGGTCCGGGCGACCGGCCTTGGCGCCGGATTTCCCGCCCTGCGGCCGCTCTTCGGCCTGTGCCTGCTCTTCGGCGTCGGGTCGTGCGTCGGATTTCGCGCTGTTGTCGCCCATTGATTTCCCCCTCGACAGCTGAATTACCGATGTACTCAGCTCGCGCGGACTGAGGACAGGCGGGGTTATACCCCACGACGTCGACCCTTTTCCAGCGAGCGGAAATATCGGACATCAGCCCGCGCCCGTGTGGCCGTTTTGCAGGGACTGCCACATCAAATGGGTGGAATGTCCCGGCACTTGACTTTGCATCACTTGGATCACTAGACCTCCGGCCGCCACTGCGTATGCCCTCGGCCGGCCCCTTCGGGACAGCGCTGAAATGCGGTGGATTTCAACGACTGTCGATGGAAAGGTTTGGCGTGAGTCCAAGATTGGGCAGGGTGCTGGCGTGCCTTGTGGCAGCAGCAGTGACGAGTTCACTGATACCGCAGGCCGCTTATGCCGCGTCCGGTTCTGATGGTGATGGCGGGGGTTTCGTCGACAACATCAAGAGCTGGTTCGCGGACGACAGCAAGGAATTGGACAAACCGTCCTCGCACAACGAGGCGGGAGTGGCCGAGCGGCAGAAGCTGCCGAAGGGCAGGGCAGCGCCGAAGGCGAAGCGCGTCGCGGAACTGACCGGGAAGCGCACGGCGAACACCCGGCTCTGGAAGCTGTCGGACGGGCGGGTGCAGGCCGAGGTGTCGGCCGTGCCGACCGCCTACCGGGCGGGCAAGTCGTGGCGGGACATCGATGTCCGGGTGAAGAAGAGCGGCCGGGACGATTACCGGTACGCCAACACCGCCAACGCCCTGAGCAGTTGGTTCGGCAGTGACGCGGACCGGCTGATGCGGGTGGAGTCCGCAGACGGACACGCGGTGACGCTGGGCCTGGAGGGCGCGAAGGGCTCTCTCGACCCCCTGGCAAAGGGTGACACCGTCACCTACCGGGACGCGGTGGCCGGTGCGGACCTGTCGTACGAGGTCGGTCCGGGCCGGGTGAAGGAGAACATCACTCTGGCCGAACGCCCGGACGACCCGGTGAAGTTCACGTTCACGCTGGACACCGACGGGCTGACGCCGAAGGCCGCGAAGGACGGCTCCATCGCCTTCTACGGCGAGGGCGCCAACCCGGTCCTGGTGATCCCGGCGCCATTCATGGCCGACACGAAGAAGGACGCCGAGTCGCCGTACGGAGCCGCCTACAGCACTGCCCTGCGGCAGCAGCTGTCGCGGGACGGCAAGGGCTGGAAGCTGACCGTCGTCCCCGACGCGAAGTGGCTGGCCTCGCCGAAGCGGCAGTACCCGGTCACGATCGACCCGACCATCCAGATCGCTCCGACGCCGTCGACGGCGCAGGACGTGATGATCTCCTCGGACGGTCCTGCGTCGAACTACGACACCAACTGGCGGCTGTCGGTGGGTAACACCAGCACCGGCAGCTCCCGCGCCCTGCTGAAGTTCCCCCTCACCGGGGTCCCGGCGGGCGCGAAGCTCGACTCGGCCGATCTGAAGCTGTACTACGACCAGACGCACACCACCGGTGACACCGAGGTGCATCTGGAGGCGCACAGGGCGACCGCGGACTGGAGCGAGGACCGGGCGACCTGGAACAGCGCCGGCGGAATCACCGGCGAGCTGTCGGGCACGTCCGTCCTGGTCGACGACGGGGACGCGGGCACCACGGCCGCGAAGGGCTCCTGGCCCGCGTCCGGGAACACCACGTACACGCAGTACGCGGTGAACCAGGACTACCTGTACAACAAGGACTCGGTGGCCGGGGACACCTACACCTGGCAGCCGAACCTTCCCGAGGACGGCGACTACCAGGTCCAGGCGCACTACGTGCCGGCCTCGGACCGGGCGACGACCGCCCCGTACACCGTCACCTACAACGGCGGCAGCAAGGCCTACACCGTCAACCAACAGGCCGGTTCGGCCGGGATGTGGAAGACGCTGGGCACGCACCCGTTCAAGGCGGGCACGACGGGCAAGATCGTGCTCGGGGACGGGCCCGCCTCCACCGCCACCTCGGTCATCGCGGACGCGGTGCGGTTCACCAAGGGCGGTGTGGTCACCAAGCAGCCCTCCGAGGTGAACGTCTGGCACTCCTTCCCGGTGACGAAGACGGTGCAGTCCTGGATCGACGGCACCAACGCCAACTACGGCTTCGTCGTCAAGGCCGGGGACGAGTCTGCGAACGGCCCCAAGGGCGGCCCGCGTTACGAGGGCAGCGAGTACGCCTACGAGGGTGAGACCGCCAACTACCCCCGCCTGGTGCTGACCTACGGCCGTCCGGGCGTCGAGCTGGAAGCGCCGACGACGATCCACGACACGGGCGCGGCGCTGAAGTGGTCGGCGTACACCGACCCCTCCACCGCGACCGGCGACGACATCGTCGAGTACCAGGTGCACCGCTCGATCTACCAGACGTTCACCCCGTCGGCGACGACCCTGGTCTCGCCGGTGGCGAAGACGTCCACGTCCTACACAGACACCTCGGCGACGCCGACCGCGGCGGACAGCGCGGACCCGTTCGGGCGGGCGTACTACTACATGGTCGCGGTCAAGACGGCCGACGGCCAGGTGGTCGGTGCGCCGACGCAGCTGGTGCGTCTGCCCAAGGCCGGCCGCACCACGAAGATCGTCGAGGCGGCGCAGGACACGACCCTGTCCCAGACGGAGTCGACCACCCCGCACGACACCCTCACCGACGGCATCGCGCAGAAGTGGCTGGCCGTGGGCAACAACTCACCCACCTACGGCACGACCCGCGCGCTGCTGAAGTTCCCCGTCCTGGACATCCCCACCAGCGCCCGCGTGCTGGACGCCACCATGCGGCTGTGGGGCACGCAGACCACGACCGAGAACACGGGCGCGGTCTATGAGATGCGGCCGCTGAGCCGGGACTTCGACGAGGCGTCGGCGACCTGGGTGAAGGCCAACTCCACCACCAACTGGACCACCGCCGGCGGTGACTTCGGCGCCACGGTCGCCGACACCGTCCCCGCGCTGAGCAACGACCCCGCCCGCCACGACTGGAGCGCCGCCTCCCTGGTCCAGAGCTGGGTGAGCACCCCCGGCTCCAACCAGGGCGTGCTGCTGAAGATGGCGAACGAGTCGGTGAAGCAGGAACGCACGGTGTTCCTGTCCTCCGAGGCGCCGGAGAAGAAGCTGCGCCCGCGCATGGTCGTCACCTACATCGACTCCACCACGGAGTCGACGTACTACGCGCCGAAGACCCCGGCGCGGATGACCCCGAACTCCACCTACACGGTCGAGTTCACCCTCACCAACACCACCGACGCGACCTGGACGGCCGCCGACCAGGTGCTGTCCTACACCTGGAAGCTGCCCGACGGCACGGACAAGACCACCGGCGGCAACCAGGTGCAGACCGCGCTGCCCGAGGACGTGGCGCCCGGTGAGACCGTCACCCTCCAGGCGCAGGTCAACACGCCGATCAACAGCGACAACGGCAACAAGCGCACCGACTACGTGCTGACCTGGGACCTGTTCGACAAGACCGCGGGCACCTGGCTGTCGGCGGGCACCGGCGGCATTGCGGGCCTGCAGCAGAACGTTGCGGTGGAGGACCCCACCTCCAACAGCCTGGGTCTGGAGAAGTTCTACTCCTACACGGGCAAGAACACCGGTGCCGGTTCGACGGTGATGAACAACCTCGCCGCCGGCAACAGCGTGTGGTCCTACAACGCGTTCACCAACCCCGGACGCGGCCTGACCACCTTCGCCCGCTTCTCCTACAACTCCCTCGACACCTCCGACACCGTGCTGGGCGGCGGCTGGTCCGCGCAGCTCGCCGGGCCCATCCGGCTCGGCGCGGCGCTGGACTTCCACCCCAACCCCAACCCGACCGAGATCCGCCTGCCGGACGGTGACGGCACCACGCACGTCTTCACCAAGCAGGACGACGGCACCTGGAAGGCCCCCGCGGGCGTCCACTACAAGGTGTCGATGAAGGCGGGCCTGGACTGCACCCCGGACAAGGACCCGGTGCCGGACGCCTGGACGCTGCTGCGCCCGGACGGCACGCGGTTCTACTTCGGCTGCGACGGCTACCTGACGTCTGTCGTGGACAAGAACGGCAACACGCAGACGTACACCTACGAGGAGCGCAAGTCCAACAACAAGCCGACGAAGTTCCTCAGCTACATCACCGACCCTGCCGGCCGCCAGTCGCTGACCGTGGAGTACTACTCCAAGGCCGAGGCGACCAGCCCGAAGATCGCCGACCACGTCAAGTCGATCACGGACATCTCGACGCGCAAGCTGACCTTCGAGTACTCCGACCAGGGCCTGCTGGCCAAGCTGACCGACGGCGCGGGCTCGTCCCAGCCGAAGGTGTTCGGCTTCACCTACGACTCCACCCAGGGCAACAAGAACGTCAAGCTGGTCAAGGTCACCGACCCGCGCGGCCACGACACGGCACTGGCGTACTACGCCCCGCAGACCGGGGACGACCCGAAGTACCACTGGTGGACCAAGAAGATCACCGACCGTCTCGGCGGTGGCACGGACTTCGCGTACGCGGCGAACACCACGAACACGAAGTTCACCGACACCACCGTCACCGACGCCGAGAGCCACGCGACGAAGTACGTCGCTGACGACTTCGGCCGCCCGGTGCAGACCACCAACGCCAAGTCCCAGACCACGAAGATGAGCTGGGACGCGGACAACAACGTCACGTACCTGGAGGAGGACAACGGCGCCAAGACCGCGTTCTGCTACGACCAGAAGACGGGCTACCCGCTCTGGCAGCGCGACGCGGAGAACAACAAGAACGGGGTCCCGGCCGCCTCGGACTGCGCGCCCGGAACCTACCCGGCCAACGCGGCCACGTACGAGTACCAGACCCGCGCCGACGGCTTCGCCGCCGACCTGTTCCGCAAGACCTCCCCGGAGGGCCGCGCCTGGCAGTTCGGCTACGACACCTTCGGCAACCTCAAGACGGTCACCGACCCCAAGGGCGTGGCGACCACGACGGCGGGTGACTACACGGCGTCGTACGACTACGACGCCTATGGTCAGCTGAGCAAGGCGACGGACGCCAACGGGAACCCGACGTCGTACTCGGGCTTCGACGCGAACGGGTACCCGGAGACGATCACGGACGCCAAGTCCCACCCGACGCTCTTCGACTACGACGAGCGCGGCCAGGTCCTCCACGTGACCGACGCCGACTCCAAGGTCACCACGCAGAGCTACGACACCTTCGGGCGTCCGACGGGAAGCACCGTGCCCAAGGACCAGGCCACCGGTGACCTGATCACCACGCCCGCCCCGGAGTACGACGCCAACGACAACGTCACCAAGTCGACCTCGCCGGGCGGCGCGGTCTCCACGGCGGTGTACGACGATGCGGACCAGGTCGTCTCGGCCACCGCGCCGAAGGACAGCGCCACGTCGGACGAGCGGAAGACGACCTACACCTACGACCGGGCCGGCAACCTCAGGACGACGACGGAACCCAAGGGTTCGCTGACGACGTCGGACACGGCGGACTACGTCACCACGAACAACTACGACGCGGTCTACCAGCTCACGTCGGTGGTCAACGCCAAGCAGGAGACGGTCTCCTACGAGTACGACAACGTCGGCAACCTCGTCACGGTCATCGACCCGAAGAAGAACGCGACCGCCGTCACCACCGACTACACCACCAAGACGGCGTACGACCTGAACCACCGGGTCACCACCGTCACGGACGCGACCGGTAAGTTCACCAAGCGGACCTACGACAAGGACTCGCTGGTCCTCACCACCACGGACGCGGAGAACAACACCACGACCGTCACATACGACGAGCGGGGTATGCAGTCCGAAGTCAAGGTCCCCTACGAGGGCACCACGACCCGTTCGACGAAGTACGAGTACGACCAGGTCGGCAACGTCACCAAGGTGATCACGCCGCGCGGTGCGGCGACCGCGAACGCGGACGACTTCGCCGTGCGCACCGCCTATGACGAGCTGAACCGCCCGGTCCGCAAGTACCAGCCGTACGACCCGAACGACGGCCGCTACAACAACCCGAACGTCTACACGGAGACCACGTACGACAAGGTCGGCCGGGTGGCGAAGACCTCGCTGCCGCCGTCGGACGGCGAGACCGTCCGCAACGACACGACGTACACGTACTTCGACAACGGCTGGGTGAGGTCCTCCACCGACCCGTGGGACATCGCCGCCACCTACGAGTACAACGAGCTGGGCCTGCAGACGGCCCGCACGCTGACCTCGGCGGGCGGTTCCTCCAACCGCACGATGACGTGGAGCTACTACCCCGACGGCAAGCTGAAGTCGAAGTCGGACGACGGTGTGCCGGTCGGCAAGTCGGTGGTCCTGGTGGACAACTCCGACACCCAGAACACCTCCTCCACCGGTACCTGGACGGCCGGGAACATCACCGGCCAGCAGGGCCCCGACCACCGCACCCACGCGGCGGGCACCGGCACGGACGCGTTCACCTGGACGCTGAACATCCCCAAGGACGGCACGTACACCGCGTACGTGAAGTACCCGAAGGTCACCGGCGCCACCACCAGCGCGAAGTACACGCTCACCCGCGGCACCACCACCGAGCCGGCCGTCACCAAGGACCAGACGGCGGGCACCGACACCTGGGTCAGCCTGGGCACCTACACCCTCAAGCAGGGCGAGGACACCAAGCTGAAGCTGGACCAGAGCAGCGGCGGCATCGCCGTCGCCGACGCGGTCAAGCTGGTGCGCGACAACGCGGGTGAGACCGACAACGAGAAAAAGAGCTTCGCCTACGCCTATGACGTCAACGGCAACCTGACGTCGATCGACGACACCTCGTCGGGTGCGAAGATCGACGCCTACACGGTCGCCTACACGGGCCTCAACCAGGTCCAGAAGGTCACCGAGGCGCTGGCGGGTCAGGAGAAGAAGGCCACGTCGTACACCTACGACGCCAACGGCCTGGTCGACACGGTCACCCACCCCGACCAGTTCTCCGAGTACACCTACGACCTGCGCGACCTGGTCGCCACCGTCGAGGTCGGCAAGTCCGCCACGGACACCTCGCCGAAGAGGACGACGTACACCTACACCGACCGCGGCCTGAAGCTGAAGGAGACCAAGGCCAACGGCAACACCGTCGACTACGCCTACTACCTCAACGCGGCGCTGAAGACGTCGACGGAGAAGAAGTCCAACGGCACCCTGGTCGCCTCGCACACCTACGCCTATGACGCCAACGGCAACAAGGCGCAGGACGTTGCGAAGAAGATGAACGCCGACAACAACACGGCGTACCTCGAATCGACCACGAACTACGGCTACGACCCCGTCGACCGGCTGAAGGAGTCGGTCAAGACCGGCAACGGCGCCGGGACGGAGACGTACGTCCACGACGACAACGCCAACGTCATCCGGCAGACGGTCAAGGGCACGGAGACCGTCTACGAGTACGACCGCAACCGGCTGCTGACCGCGACCATCTCGGGCGTGGCGGCGAAGTACAACTACGACCCGTTCGGCCGCATGGAGTCCGTCGTGGCCGCTGACAAGGTCATCGAGCGGAGCACGTACGACGGCTTCGACCATGTCGTGAAGTCCGAGAAGATGGACGACACCGGCGCGCTGAAGGCGACGACGTACACGTTCGACCCGCTGGACCGCACCGCGTCGAAGACCGCGGACGCCAAGACCACCGACTTCACCTACCTGGGCCTGTCCACCGAGGTCCTGGACGAGAAGGTGGCCGGCGAGCTGACCAAGTCCTACCAGTACAGCCCCTGGGGCGAGCGTCTGTCGCAGATCAAGCACAACAGCGACGGCACGACCGAGGACGGCTACTACGGCTACAACAGCCACACCGACGTCGAGACGCTGACCGACAAGGACGGCAACGCCAAGGCGACGTACGGCTACACCGCCTACGGCAAGGACGACGAAACCGAGTTCACCGGCATCGACAAGCCCGACGCCGCGGACCCGACCAAGGAGGCGTACAACCCCTACCGCTACAACGCCAAGCGCTGGGACGCCCAGTCCGGCACCTACGACATGGGCTTCCGCGACTACAACCCGGGCCTGAACCGCTTCACCACCCGGGACATGTACAACGGCGCCCTCGCGGACATGGGTCTGGGAGTCGACCCGTACACCGGCAACCGGTACGCCTTCACCGGCGGCAATCCGACCAGCCGGGTCGAGCACGACGGCCACATGATCTGTTCCGAGCCGGGTGTCTGCGGCGGCGACGCGTTCCTGACCAACTACTACGAGGACCGGGCGGCCGAGGAGTTCGTCCAGCCTGGCGAGGGCGAGTTCTACGAGAACGACACCCCGCTCGACGCGCCGCAGCAGCAGAAGGAGGACAACCGTCCGTTCAACACGTCCAACTGGTTCATGCAGTGGCTGAACCAGGACTACGACCTCGGTCTGTGGACGTACATGAACGGCGGCGTCCAGGGGCTGCGGCACTACATGGGCTACGACGTCGCCGCCGACCTGCTGGATCACTGGCTGGGCGCCTCGGGTGACGCGTACGAGCTCGACCCCAAGCGGATGATGGACGACATGCCGTCGTTCCAGAAGCTGATCGACGACCGGGTGGCCGAGGCCGAGAAGTCGGGCGGCAACTACGACTCCGGGTGGAGTGTGGGCACCAGTGTGGCCGACTTCATGGAGGCCGGCGACAAGGGTGCCGCGGTCCAGGGCTGGTGGTACGCCCTCAACGGGTTCCAGTACCGGGTGAAGAGCGGCGGTGACAACAAGACGATCACCGTCGAGATCTTCAAGCGGTACAACTGGGGCAACCCGACAGGCGGTGCGCCGCGCGGCAACGTCGGACTCTTCGAGGAGATCAACCAGAACGATCTGGCACAGTTGCACACCGACGGCTATGCCCAGGACTTCAATGTCTGGGGCTCCTATTCGTACCAGTTGGGGGGGTGAGATGCACTTCCGTACCATTCGGCGCACGGCTGCGGGCCTGGTCCTGGTCCTGCTGCCGCTGCTGGCGGTCGCCTCGTGCGGCGAGGAACCGAAGAAGCACTTCCCGGGCGCCTTCCCGGGTACGCACACCGATGTGAGCGCGGCCCAGGCGTTCCATGACTTCGGCCTCGATGTGCCGACGTCGGCGAAGGTCGTCGGGTACTACGCGTGGTCCCAGGACGACACGTACCCGATGGCGGCCGTGCTACGGATGCCCTGTTCCGCGGTGCCCGGTTTCGTCTCGGGCAGCGGACTGCGCAAGGCCTCCTCCCGGGAGGGAGCGATCGCCGGTGTCCAGGTCTTCGCAAGGGACCATGGCTGGACCGACGACGACAAGGACGAGCGCTACCTTCGGGACCGGGACCGGCCGGTGGGTGTCGTGACCCATCGGACGGGGACGGAATGCAAGGTGTACCTGCACACGTGATGGACGTGCGGGTACTCGTGGACGTGGTGGTGGTCGCGTCGGTCGTCCCGGCCCTCGCGATCACCCCGCGTGTCCTGGTCCGCCGCCCCGACCCGGTCGGGGCGGCGGACCGCCGCGTCTTCTCGCCGGCCGCCTGGCTGGCGCTGGTGACCGGCCTGATCTACGTCAACCAGGTGCTGTTCACCGTCTATGTGCTCCGCGTGCACGACGGGGACCCGTCGTTCGTCGCGCGATATCTGCCCGCCGGATGGTTCGACCTGGCGTCGGCGCATCCCGTCCTGCGCGACCTGGCGGAGCACTTCCCGGCGCCGGGGCTTCTTGCGCCGAGCGTGCTGCGGATCCAGGCCTTCCTGGAACTCCCCTTCGTGCTGCTGTCGTTCGCGACGGTGGTGCGCTGGCTGGACGCTGATCTGTACCGCCGGATCGCGCGGTCGGCCCTGCTGCCACTGGCCTCGGTGTCGTACACGACCGTGTTCTGTCTGGTCGAATGGGATCTGCGCAATCCGTACACCGTGGACGACGTGGTGATCCGTGCCGTCTCGGCCGTCGTCACCCCGCTGCTGCTCGCCTCTATGGCAGCGCGCGACACGGGTACGACCCGGGTGCCGGCCTCGGTGCCGGGCCTGCTGGTGTTCACCGGCTCGCTGGGGGCGCTGGGCGCGCTGGTGCTGGTCGTCTACGACACCGCTCTGCTGTACAACCTGGGCCGCCTCGACGACCGCCTGCCGCTCGCCCTGGCTGCCGCGGCAGCTCTCCTCGTGCTGCGTGCGGCCGCTTCCCGGCTGCCGGCCCGGTCTGCGCCCACACTATCCTTCGTGGTGCACGCCGTGCGCCACTGGCTGCTGCTGTTCTTCATACCGGCCCTGGCGATCCGCTACGGCCTGCTGTTCGGCACGCCACGACTGGCCCTGTCGGCGGGCGCCCTGACGGCCGCGGTGGCCTGCGTGCGCGCCGCCCGTGAGATGCCGACCGGTGCCGAGCAGCGCCCCCGCGCCGCTCTCCACCTGACGGCCCGCATAGGTTGCGCGGTCCTCGCGGGAGCCGCCGGCGCTGCCCTGGCGCTCCGGGTGACCCCACCGTCGTACAAGGAGGTCGCCCTGCTGTCGGCCATGGGCGCCTTCCTGGTGACGGCTGTCGCGGTGTGCGGCCTCCTCGACCGAAGCCGGAGGGAGTGAGCCGATGACCGCCGGGTGGGCGGACCCCGTCGCACGGCGGCGTTCCCCGGACGGCGGGACAACGGCGGGGCCGTCGGAGCGCTGCTCTGCGTCGCTATGGCGGCCGTCTCGGCGCTGGTGTGGCCGTGACCTTGCTGTCGCAGCTGCCGACAGCCACTCTTTCGGCTTCATGCAGGGCATGTGGGGCAGCGACGGCCGCGGCCCAGCGAGCATCGTGCCGTGACGGCGCCGGACTACTCCTGTGCGTGCCGGATGGCGTCCAGCACGATGTGGGCGATGTGTTCGTCGGTGAGGCCGTACTGGATCTCGCGGGCCTGGCGTCTGGTCGTCACGATCCGGGAGTTGCGCAGTACCCGCAGGTGCTGCGAGACCAGCGGCTGGCTCACCCCGAGGACGGCGACCAGTTCGTGGACGTACTTTCCGCCCTCGGACAGCTCGCGCACGATGCCGAGGCGGACGGGGGAGGCCAGCGCCTTCAGCAGGTCACTGGCGGCCTCCAGGGCGCGTATCGGTTCGTCCGCCGGAGTTGTCGACGGGGGAGGTGTCGTTGTCACATGCATACATTAGCAAGTGACAATGATTTCCGGTTCGGGCTCGTGTCGCCGGATGCGGATCCGGGTCAGTGATCGTCCCAGTGGTCGTCGTGTGCGGCGTGACGGTGGCCGTCGTGCACGTAGTCCACGTGGTCCTCGTGCGGCACGGCCACGTGGCCGCAGCCCTCGCCGTGCTGGTGGTCGTGGCCCTCATGGGTGGTGTGGCCGGCGCTCGCGCACTCGTCGACGTGGCCGCCGTGGGCCTTGTGGATGTGCCCGTCGTGCGCGTAGTCGGTGTGGTCGCCGTGCGGGATGGCGACGTGGCCGCAGCCCTCGCCGTGGGTGTGCGTGTGGCCGTCGTGCGTGCGGTGCTCGGTGGCGGTGGTCATGCGGTGCTCCTCGTGGTGCTCTCCGGTTGCTTGCGGCTCGCGCTCCGCAGGCTTTGCGTGGCCACATTAACATATGGCAATTCACGCATGTGTTGCCCGAAGTCCACCCGCTTTAGGCGCAGTTGGATCCCGTGGGTCGGTCCGGTCGTCGGCTGGACGTCAGCCGGGGTCCCGCACGTCGAGCCGCAGGTGTTCGATGTGGTGGACGGCCTGGTCGAGGAGCTGTGCCACGTGGTCGTCGTAGAGGCGGTAGACGATACGGCGGCCGTCGCGCCGCCCGGTGACCAGGCCCAGGGCGCGCAGCAGTCGCAACTGGTGGGAGACCGCGGACTGCTCCATCCCCACAGTGGTGGCGAGTTCGGTGACCGAGTGCGCGGACTGGCGAAGGGCGGTGAGGATCAGCAGTCGGGAGGGTGTGGCCAGCGCCTGGAGAGTGGCGGCGACCGAGACGGCGGTTGACTCGTCGAGGTGGGCGGCCGCGATGACGTCGCGGCCGCCCACGGCGTCGCCGGGGGGCACCGGCTCACCGGCGTGCACGGAGCCGTGCCTCGCGTGGTGGGCGGATGAACTGCAGTTCCAGTGCCGTGGGGGCCTTCGCCATCCCGGGACCGCCGTCGGCGGCCCAGCGCAGGACGTCGTCCGTGCAGTCGTCGTCCATGGCGAAGCCGATCCAGGTCGCCCGTCCGCCGGCCTGGCGTCCGGCGGCGGAGGGCTGGACGACGATGACGTTGGCCTGGTCGCAGGGGCCGAGGCAGTCCGTCGTACGGACCTGGAAGCCGTGCTCGGCCGCTGCGGCGCGCAGCCGGTCCAGCTGCCAGGCGTGGTCGGTGCCGGGGTGCTTGCGCGGGTTGCCGCAGCAGCAGCCCCGGCAGACGACGAGCGTGCAGGGGCGTGCGCGCGCCGCGCCGACGGTCACCGTACGCGGGCTCACAGGGCGGTCCTGGAAGGCACCCCGTAAGCCCGGACCCGGCCGTCCCGGTAGGCGGCGATCAGCAGGTGCGGTCCGGCCCAGGCCAGCGCCGCGACTCCCGCGCCGTCCCCGGTCAACTCCCGTGCAGGGCTCAGGCGTTGCTGCGGACGTCCCGCGGTCGCGTACCACAGCGCCACCGTGCCGTCGGCGCCGCCGCTGGCCAGGTGGCCTCCGTTGCCCGGCCGCCAGGCCAGCGCGGTGACCGTCTCGTGGCAGCGCAGGGAGCGCGGTGCGGTGCCTGCCGGGCCCTTGCCGGAGAAGTCCCACACCGTCACGTCCGGTGCGCCGTCGGCGGCCAGCCAGAACCCGGTGTCGTCGAAGGCGAGGCGGGAGACCTTCTCGGGGTAGCCGGACATGGTCAGTTCGCTGCCGTCCCGGGTACGCCAGATATGGATCGAGGCGTCCTGGTTGCCGCTGCAGATCCACTTCCCGGTGGGTGCGACGGCGAGCGCGAGGTGCGAGCCGACATAGGGGTACGTCACCACCGGCTTCGGAGTGTGCCGCTCGTGCCCGTGCACGGCGCCGTAAGCGGCCACCGCGAGCCGCCGCCCCTGCCGCATCCAGGCAAGGTCGGTGACGGTGGACGCGGCGGGATCCGTACGCCACAACTCCTCACCGTCCGCGTCCAGGACGAGGGTACGGCGCCCTGAGGCCACGGCGACCCTCCCCCAGCCTCGGCTTCGCTCGGCCGGGGGGACCCCCACGGGATCCGCCCACGCCGCGGCAGCCGACCAGGCGCCGGACTCCCGTACTGTCGTACGGCCGTCCTTGCGCCGCCACAGCGCGTACCCCATCGGACCGGTGGCCGCCAAGTGTCCGGCGTCCGGGGCGAGTTCGACGCTCAGTGCCCCGCTGGGCAGTTCGAGGGCGCCCATCTCGGCCCCCATCGCCGCGTCCAGTACCCGGACCGTGCCCTCGGCACCCGCCACGGCCACCAGATCGCCGCGCGCGCTCAGGGCGACGGGCGCGTCGTCGACGGTGATGTCCCACGCGACGGTGAGGCCGGAGTCGACCGTGGTGCTCACGCCACCGCCCCCGCCGTGGCCAGGCACGCGGCGAAGTCGCGCTCCAGTGCCTGCCGGTCGAGGTTCCGGCCGATGAACACGAGCCGGTTGCGCCGCTCCTCGCCGTCCCGCCAGTCCCGCCCGAACTGCCCGTCCAGCAGCATGTGCACGCCCTGGAAGACGTACTGCTTCGGGGCCCCGGCGAGAGCGAGGATGCCCTTGGAACGGAAGATGTCGACGCCCTTGGTGCGCAGCAGGGTGCCGAGCCAGGCGTTGAGCTTGTTCTCGTCGAGCTCGCCGGGCAGGTCGATGCCGACCGAGGTGACGGTGGTGTCGTGCTGGTGCTCGGTCTCGGTGAGGAAGGACGGGTCGTCGGCGAGGACGCGCTCAAGGTCGAACGCGCCGACGTCCAGCACCTGCTGGAGGTCGATCTCGGCGTGCTGGGCGGGGATGATGCGTACGCCGGAGTTGATGGTCCGGACGCGGCGGACCACCTCCCCGAGGGTTTCCTCGTCCGCGAGGTCGGTCTTGTTGAGCACCAGGCGGTCGGCGAAGGCGATCTGCTCGACGGCCTCGTTCTCCACGCCCTCCGGCTTGACCTCGTCGAGGTGCTGGAGCACGTGGGCGGCGTCGACCAGGGTGACGATGGCGTCCAGGCGCAGCTGGGCGGCGATCTCGTCGTCCATGAAGAAGGTCTGCGCAACGGGTGCCGGGTCTGCGAGCCCGGTGGTCTCGATGAGGATGTGGTCGAACTTCTCCCGCCGGCGCATCAGCGCGCCGAGGATGCGGATGAGATCCCCGCGCACGGTGCAGCAGATGCAGCCGTTGTTCATCTCGAAGATCTCTTCCTCGGCGTCGAGGACGAGCGCGTCGTCGATGCCGACCTCACCGAACTCGTTCTCGATGACGGCGATCCTGAGGCCGTGGTTCTCAGTGAGGATGCGGTTGAGGAGGGTCGTCTTGCCCGAGCCGAGGAAACCGGTCAGGACGGTGACGGGAACTCGTTCGTCACGAGGTTCCGGTGTGGTGGTCAATTCGGGCTCCTAGTGGTCCTGATGGTTGGCCTGGTCGGGGGCGAGCAGGGCGTGCCGCAGGTCGTCCTCGGTGATCCGGTCGGCGGGCTGGTGCAGGGTCCAGCGGCGGGCCGCGCCGTCCATAGGCAGGACGGCGACGATGGTCTCCACCGGTGGGCAGCCGGGCTCGGTGCAGGCGAGTTGCCGGACCATGACGGCGGTGTCGTCGTCGAGACAGAGCAGGGTGCGCACGGTCTGCTTCAGCTCGCGCAGCTGCGGGCTCGGCCCGGGCTGTCCTGGTGTTCGGGCTCCCAACGGCACGGCGGCACTCCCTCTCGGTCTTCGGTGGTGTGGCAGTCGGTGCACAGGCCGGTGAGTTCGACGGTGTGCTCCACGGCGGCGAACCCGGTGTCGGCGGCGATCCGGTCGGCCCACTGCTCGACGACCTCGGAGTCAACCGGCCGGCTGCTGCCGCAGGCGCGGCAGATCAGGTAGTGGCGGTGGCCGTCGGCGGGCCGCCGACGGTAGAGCCGTCCGCCCGCCTCGTCGCGTACGACGTCCACACCGCCCTCCGCCTCCAGGTCACGCAGTGCGCGGTAGACGGTGGTCAGGCCGATCGATTGGGCGTCGGCGACCAGCAGGGCGTGCAACTCCTGGGCGGACACGAAGTCCTGGCAGCCCGCGAGCGCACTCAGGACCGACTTCCGCTGCCGGGTCGTCCGGCCACCCACGACAGATCACCCCTTCAGCGCTCGCTGGAACGTCACGTGCAAGGCTAAATGAAAATGAAATCCATAGCCACATGAACGATAGCTCATGTGTGTGTGGGTGTGCGAGACCGAGGTGGGGTGTGCGAGACAAGGTGGGTGGAGGCGCCGGCCGCACGGTCGGCGGCACAGAGGGGTCCGGCACGGTCGGCGGCACAGAGGGGTCCGGTGCGGGGGAGCAGGTGCCGGAGCGCGTGCAGTTCGTCCTGTGTGTCGGGGATCGCCGGGCCGGCGGCGTGGGGGGATCAGTGCACGCGCCGCTCCTCCAGTGGTGCGGCGCGCAGTCGTGCGGCGGTGTCGCTCGGCAGGTGCGGGGTGTGGCCCACGAGTCGGGCGGAGTTGGCGACCACGGCGATGCTGCTGGTGTTGTGGAGCAGGGCGGCCAGGACGGGGTTGATGGAGCCGCCGGCGCCTGCGATGAGGCCGGCGAGGTTCACGCCGATGGAGAGTGTGTAGTTCTGCCGTACGACGCGCAGGGTGTGCCGGCTGAGTTCGACGACGGCTGCGACTTGGCGCAGGTCGTTTCCGGCCAGGGCGATGTCGGCGGTCTCCAGGGCGACGTGGGAGGAGTGGGCGCCCATGACGATGCCGACGTCCGCGAGGGCCAACGCAGGTGCGTCGTTGGTGCCGTCGCCGACCATCGCCACGCTGTGGCCTTCTGCCTGGAGGTCGCGGATCAGCTGGAGTTTGGCCTCGGGCAGTGCGTGGGCGTGGACCTCGGTGATGCCGAGGGTGTCGGCCACGGCCTGGGCGGTCTCGGGTGCGTCGCCGGTCAGCAGCACGATGCGGGTCACCCCGAGGTCCGTCAACTGGCGGACGACGGTGTCGGCTCCACCGCGTACGGCGTCGGACAGGCCGAGCATGCCGATCAGCTTGTCGTCGTGGGCGAGGCAGATGACGGTCTCGCCGGCGGCGCGCAGTCGGCTCGTCCAGTCCTGGGCGACCTCGGACAGTTCCAGGCCGTGGCGGCGCAGCAGGGCGGGGCTGCCCACCAGCAGGCGGCTGCCGTCGAGTTCGGCGCGTACGCCCATGCCGAGGACGACCTCGCAGGCTTGGTGGATCGGGATGTGCAGGTGCTGTTCCTCGGTGCGCCGGACGATGGCTTCGGCGAGCGGGTGCCGGGCGTGCAACTCGCCGGAGGCCGCCAGGCTCAGCACCTCGTCGGCGGTGACCGCCTCGTCGAGCGTGACCACGCTGGTCACCAGGGGGCGGCCGAGCGTGAGGGTGCCGGTCTTGTCGAAGACCACGGCGGTGACGCGGCCGATCCCTTCCAGGTGGGTGCCACCCTTGATGAGGGTGCCCCTGCGGGCACCGTTGCCGATGGCCGCGCTGATCGCGGTCGGGGTTGCCAGGCCCGCGGCGCACGGGCAGGCGATCAACAGCATCGTCATCGCCCGCCGGGCGTCCCGGGTCAGCACGTACGTGATCCCCGCGAGGGTGAAGGAGACGGGTACGAAGCGGCGGGTGAAGGCGGCGGCGACGGTCTGGATCGGGGCCCGGTCGGCCTGCGCCTCCTCGACCCGGGTGATGATCCGCCCGACGACCGTGTCCTGCCCGACCGAGGTGGCCCGTACGGTCAGGGAGCCGGTGGAGACGAGGGTGCCCGCGTACACCTCGCTGCCGGGTTGCACGTACACCGGGAGCGCCTCGCCGGTGATGGCCGCCTGGTCGACCAGTGCCTCGCCGGACTCGGCGGTGCCGTCGACGGGGATGCGGTGGTGTTCGTATACCGCGACCAGGTCCCCGGCCCTGACCTCCGCGAGGTCGACCTCCACCTCCACGCCGTCGCGGACCAGCCAGACCCGCTCCTCGCCGATGGAGAGCAGCTCCTCGATCGCGCGCCGGGTCCGCCGCAGGGTGATGGCCTGCAGGAATTCACCGATGTTGAGCAGCCACAGCACCATCAGCGCGACCACGTTCTCGCGAAGCACGAGCGAGATCACGGTCGCCGTCGTCACCAGCAGATCGGTGCCCGCGTGGCGTCGGCCGCCGAGGGTGCGTGCGGCGCCGCGGAAGAACGGCAGTCCGGTGAAGACGGTTACCGCGCCGAGCAAGCTGGTTGAGCCCGCCGGGGCCCAAGGGGGCCGGCCGAGCAGTCGCCGCAGTCCCACCAGGGCGAGCACCGCACCGCCGATCACCAGCCGCGCGACCTCGCCGGTGGAGGAGTCGGGCACTGACCGGCTGGCCCTGGCGGGGACCTCCGGCGGCGGAGCCTCGGCGAGGGCGGCGACCAGCCGGTCCACGTCGACCAGGTCGGGCTGCATCCAGACGATCACGGTGCCGGTACGCGGGAAGATACGCAGCGCCCTGAACCCCGGCATCTCCAGGAACCGCTCATCGACGATCCCGGCGCAGCCGGGCCGCGCCCGCAACCAGGGCACCATCAGCCGTACGCGGCCTGCGGCGGCGGATCGCACCTCCACCCCGGAGCGGGAGCCGGGTGCGGGGGATACCGGGTCGGGAGCGGGAGCGGGAACGGCGGCGGAGCCGGAACCGGGCGCCGGGACGTCGCCGGATGCGGACGTGCCGGACATGGCGACCGCCTCTCAGTGCTCGTGGTCGTGGGCCTGTCCCTCGACACCGACCGCCGAGGGCGGCGGCGCCTCTTCACCCAGCTGCTCCCGGGCCTCCGCCATGAGGTCGCCTGCCTTCAGCCGGGCCTCCTCGGCGGCTTCCCCGAGCCGGCGCCCCGTCGTGATGCCGCCGGCGATGCCGTTGACCAGAAGTCGGCGGGCCACGGGTTTCGCCTTGGGTGCGGCCTTGGCGGCTCCCCGTAGAACCAGTGCTCCGGCGGTTCCGGACAGGGCGTAGTGCGTGATGCGGCCCATGACCGCACCCGCGAAAGCGGCGGGATGCATCGTGGCCTCCTTCCGCGGAGCGGATTCATCCGACTTTGGCGCGGTAAATCCATTCTCGCCCCACAGGGGATGTCGCGCACCAGTCGTAGCGCGCCGGGCCGAGACGACAGAGTCACCCACGAGTCACAGCAATCCCATTGCCTCCTCTTTTGAAAATGATTATCGTCTTATTCGTGCCGGGGGGCATGGACATGACGTAGAGGGGGGTCTCCTTTGCGTATCCGCAACCGCCTGTTGACCGTCGCCGGTGTCGCCGCCGGCGCGCCGGCCCCGGCGGGGCACAACCCCACGCAGCGTTCCGAGACCGAGACCTACACCTTCGTACCTAGGGAGATCACCTTGCGTACTCTTGCCCGCGCTCTGACCGTCTCCGGTTCCCTCGCCGCGGCAGTCGCGCTCGGCGGCCTCGCGGCCACGCCGGCGCTCGCCGCCACCACGCTGTCCAGCGGCCACGTCGACGTGCTCGACGCCGACTGGGACGGTTCCGCCCTGAGCCTGCACGTCCATGACGAGGAGACCGACACCGAGTACGACCCGGCCGACGTGACGCTGTCGGTGCCCGCGGCCGCGAAGGTGGCCAACCCGGGCTACGGCTTCCTCGGCACCGGCAGCCAGGTCTGGCTGCTGCCCGACACCGAGGCCGAGGCCGACGCGGCCGGGGTGCTCTTCCCGGGCATCTCCACAGAGCACCTCACCACGGGGGTCTTCGCCAACAACAACGTCACCTACCGGCTGCTCAGCGCGACCCGTAACGGTGCCGCCACCGAGGACTTCAGCATCTACGCGGGCAGCGGCAGCCGCTGGTTCGACAGTGACACCAGCACGACCAGCTTCAAGTCCAGAACCTTCGCCGTCGGCACGCACAACCACGCCAACTGGGCCTTCGAGGAGGCCGGCACCTACCAGCTGACCTTCCGGGTCCAGGGCACAGTCAGCGGCGTCACCCAGTCGGACACCGCGGTCTACACGGTCGTCGTTTCGTGATGCGGGCCCTGACGCGCGGCGGACGCGCCTTCACCGCCGCGGCCCTGGCCGCGGCGACCGCGGTGCTCGTGGGCGCGGCAGGGCTCGTCGCCGGCGGCAGCGGGGACGCCCGCGCCGCCGGCGGTGCCGTCGTCCTGGACGAGGGCGAGCTCGATTTCACGCCCCGACTGGCCGACGGAAAGCTGGAGTTGCAGATCGACGACCGCACTGGCGACACGACGGTCGTGCGCGAGCCGTCCCAGGTCGTGCTGCACGCCCCGGCGTCCTCCCTGCAGTACACCCCGGATCCGGTGGCCACGGCACTCGGCACGACGAACATGGACTCCTGGCAGCTCAACGGCTGGGAGGCGGAGAACATCTTCGCGCCCGAACCGGGCTGGAACGGCTCCGAGGCGGGCGGGGACATCGAGGTCTCCCTGTCCGGGTACGACGGACCCGACATCTTCGGCATGGCCGCATACACCCGCGAGACCGACAGCGTGAACGGTCCGGCGACCGCCTATCTCGGCAGCGCGGAGTCCGTCCAGCGCACCTTCACCCTGTCCGGCGACGAGGAACGGCTGCTGCCCATCTGGCAGTTCACCGCGGAGGGCGTCTACCGGCTCACCTTCACCGTGACGAGCGGCGGCTCATCGGACACCGAGACGCTGGCCGTGGTCGTCGGCGACGACGTCGACCCGGCCGGCGTCCTGCCCGGTGACGGCTCCACTCCGACGGCTTCCCCGACGGATGCGCCTACCGGCTCGGCGACCGCAAGCCCGTCGCCCACCGTCCCGGCGGCGCACGTCATCGCCGAGGGCCACGTCGACCTGGCGGCCCGTCCGACAGACGGCGACCTGGAGTTCCAGCTCAAGGAGGGCACCGAGCTCAACCACGAGTGGTACGAGCCGGGCGAGATCGTCATGCACGTACGGCCCGCCGCCAAACGGAAGATCCCGGAGGGGTACGAATTCCTCGGCACCCCGGGCGACGCGGTGTGGTGGCTGCCGCTGCAGCAGAACGCCGGCATCGTGTGGCCGGGCTGGAACACCACGGAGTACGCCAAGGCCGACCTCGACGGCCGTGTCTCCTTCCGGCTGGACTCCGTGCAGGGCCCCGGCAACTTCGCGATGTTCTACAACGACGCGATGGGCGTCCCGGTCGTCTCGCTCAACAGCGGTGACGGTCTGCCAGACACCCATACCCTCGGTGGGGGCACGCACAGTCACTTCGACTGGGTCTTCAGCGCCGAGGGCGTCTACCGCACCACCTTCACGGTCAGCGCGACTCTCGCCGACGGCACGAAGGTCAGCGACACGGAGACCATCGCCTGGGTGGTCGGGGACGACACGGACCCGTCGACCGTGACGCCGGGTGAGGGGGACGAGCCGACGGCGACGCCGACGGCCACCCCGTCGGAGTCGGCCTCGCAGACGCCTACCGTGACCCCCTCGGTGTCCGCGTCCGGCTCGGCGAGCGCCTCGGCCCCGGCAACCGACCCGGGCACTGCCTCCTCCGGATCCGGCGGAACCTCGTCGACCGGCGGCAGCGGTGGCAGCGGCACCTCGACGGCCGGCGGGCTCGCCTCCACCGGTGCGCAGGTCGCGGTGATCGCGGGCGTTGCCGTGGTCGCCCTGCTCGTGGGCGGCGGAGCGGTGTTCTTCGTGCGAAGTCGCCGTACCGCTCAGTGAAGGCTCCGCGTACGACGGACCGGCGCCTGGCAGCGACCCGGTCCGTCGTACGCGGCATCGTCGTGTTGAAGACAAGGAGGAGCCCCATGTGGGGCCACCCCAGACGCACCACCACCGCCGTCGCGCTCGTCGCGGCCAGTGCCTTGCTCTCCGGGTGCAGTGGGCTGCAAACCGGGTCATCCGACGCGGAGTTGACCGTGTCGACGACCACCGCGATCATCGCCGACCTCGTCGAGCAGGTCGGCGGCGACCGCCTCGACGTGACATCGATCGTGCCGCACCACGGCGACCCGCACTCCTACGAGCCGAGCCCCGGTGACGCGGCCAAGGTCGCCAAGGCCGATGTCGTGTTCAGTAATGGTCTGCTGCTCGAAGAGCCCGGGATCATGAAGATGGTCCACACCAACGCCCGTAAGCCCGCCCCCAAGATCGAGATCGTCGAGAAGCTGGAGCAGTACGGCGGCACGGTCATCAAGCTGGAGGAGGACCTCGGGCTGAACGTGCTGTGGCTCGGCTGGGCCGTCGAGGGCAAGGTCGAAGGAGACGGCTCCCAGGTCCGTACGACCGCCACGAAGCTGGAAGGACCCGGCGAGCTGCGCGTGTATCTCACCGACACACTCGGCAAGCCCAAGGTGTACATCGACTCAGCCGACGGCCTCGACGACGCCGACTCCTTCACCCTGCCTCCCGAGGCGCACACCCACGTCAATTGGGCGTTCAGCGAGCCAGGTACCTACCGACTGTCCGTCGAGGGAAGCGCCGAGACCCTCGACGGGAAGACAGAAGAGATCGGCAGCGGCACCTTCACCTTCACCGTCGGCGACGACGCCGAGGCGCCCGAGGGGGCGAAAGTGCTCGACGGCGGGCACGCCGACGTCGCGCTCAACGCCGAGACCGGGAAGGTGTACGTCCGCGCCGACGACGACAAGAGCGGCGAGCCTGCGCGGCTCCCGGCCGACGACGTGGTTCTGAACGTTCCCGACCGGGCCAAGGAGGCAGTACCGAAGGAGGAGCCGTACTCCTTCCTCGGCGAGGCGGGCGACGAGCTGTGGGTGCTGCCGCAGGCCGTGATCGGCAAGCACGTGCACGGCGACATGGACCCGCACGCATGGGCGGACGTCGCCAACGCGGCGGCGTACGTCCGGCGGATCGAGGCCGAGCTGATCAAGGCCGACCCGGACGGGAAGGCGACGTACGAGAAGAACGCCGCCGCGTACCTGAAGACGCTCGGCGCCCTCGACGAGGAGGTCGCCAAGAAGCTCGCCACCGTGCCGGAGGAGAACCGGAAGCTGATCACCACACACGACGCCTTCGGGTATCTCGCCAAGGCGTACGGCATGGAGGTCGCGGGCTTCGTCGTGCCCGTGCCGAATCAGGAGCCGAGCGCGGCCGAGGTGGAGGAACTCGGCGACACCATCCGGGAGAAGCAGGTCCCGTCGGTGTTTCTGGAGCCGAACCTCGCGGCGCGCGCCGACGTGCTGCGCCGGGTCGCCGAGGACCAGGGGGTCGGGATCTGCACGATCTACGGCGACTCGTTCGACGACAAGGTCCACGACTACGTATCGATGATGCGGCACAACGCGACCGAGCTCGCCAAGTGCCTGGGGAAGGAGGCCTGATGAGGGGCATGCGGAGAGTTCAGCGGGTCGCCGTGGCGGTGGTGCTCGCGGCCACCCTGGCGGGGGGCGGGGTCGCCGTCGCGGACGACGGTACGGCGCGGGCGGCAGGGCCCGGACTCGGCCGGATCGCCTACGCGGATGGGGCGCTGACCCTGGATCCGGCGGACGGCACCCATGTCATCGAGGTCGGCGACGCCGACGTGGCACACGCCTCGGCGCCCGGGTGGGACACCACCGGCGTATCCGAGGGCGCGGTGGCCGGGGACGCCGTGCGGTGGTCGCTGACCGGGCTCGACGGGCCGGGTGACCTCAAGGTGTACTCGGCCGAGGACGAGGAGGGGAGCGGCGGCGCCAAGGACGCGCTGCTGTTCGACAGCGCGGACGACCTGCCCGACGCACACGAGCTGCCGGTGGGCCACGAGGGCGAAACGCGCTGGGAGTTCAGCGAGGACGGCACGTACCAAGTCATCTTCACCGCCGAGGCCACCGCCGCAGACGGGCGGGAGCTGTCCGTCGGGACCGTGTACACGGTGGTGGTCGGGGACACGACGGCGGACGGGGAGGACACGGGAACCGAGGAGCCGGTCGCCGAGGAGCCCCCCACCGGGGAAACAGCCGAGAAGGCGCAGACCCCGACGGCGGCCGGGAAGGCCGTGACGGAGGTGGCCGAGGCCGAGCGGCGCACCGCCCTGGCCGCCACCACGGCCTCCACCGACGTCGTGTCCGAAAGGAAGGTCCTCGACGAGGGCCACGTCGACTTCGCCGCCCGCGTCGTCGACGACAAGCTGCAGATCCACATCAAGGACGGCACGGTCTCGGGGAAGACCACCTGGCGCGCACCCTCCTCCGTGGTCCTGCACGTCAAGCCCGCTGCGAAGAACACCCTCCCGGCGGGCGACGAGTTCGCGTTCCTCGGAAAGGGCGGCGACCCGGTGTGGCTGCTCGACCAGGTGCAGCAGGAGGGGCTGCTGTGGCCCGGCTGGTCGACGGACAACATCGAGGCGGGGAAGACCAAGGGGGGCGTGGAATTCTCGCTGACCGCGGTCGAGGGTCCGGGCGCCTACGCGCTCTACACGTACGACGCGATGTCGGGCGCGAACGTGCTGGTCAACAGCAAGGACGGGGTGCCGGACTCCTTCGCCGTGCCCGCAAGCACGCACGCGCACGGCGGATGGGCGTTCACCAAGCAGGGGACGTACCGGCTGACCTTCAAGATGAGCGGCACGCTGGCCAACGGCACGAAGGTCTCCGACACGGAGACGGTGACGTTCGTGGTCGGCGACACCGACCCCGGCACGGTGACGCCGGGCGACGGCTCCGGCAAGGGCACTTCCGGAACAGCCGGGTCCTCTGGGACGTCCGGGTCTTCGGAAACGTCAGGCTCCGGATCCGGCTCCACGGACGGCTCTTCGACGGGCGGCTCCGGCGACGGCTCCATGGCCTCCACGGGCGCAGGTCAGGCGGTACTCCTGGGCTCGGCGGCGGCCGCGCTCACCGCCGTGGGCGCTGTGGCCTTCCTGGCCGCCCGGCGCAGGAGGACCGCGCATGGCTGACAGAGCGGAGCCGCTGCTGCGGGTCACCGGCGCGACCGTCGTACTCGGCGGACGTACCGCCCTGGAGAAGGCCGATCTCTCCGTCGGCGCGGGCGAACTGGTCGGCCTCATCGGCCCGAACGGCGCCGGGAAGACCACCCTTTTGCGCGCCGTCCTCGGCCTCGTGCCCCTGGCCGCGGGGGCGGTGACCGTGGAGGGACGGACCGGGCGCCGGGCCGGGCGGCTCATCGGGTACGTGCCACAACGGCATGAGTTCGCCTGGGACTTCCCCATCGACATCGCGGGTGCGGTCCTCACCGGCCGCACCCGGCAGATGGGCTGGCTGCGCCGCCCGGGCGCGGCGGACCGGGCTGCTGTGGAGCAGGCGCTGGAGCTGACCGGACTCACCGATCTACGCCGGCGCCCGATCGGGGAGCTGTCCGGCGGCCAGCGGCAGCGGGTCCTGGTGGCCCGCGCCCTGGCCGCCGGCCCGCGCATCCTGCTCCTCGACGAGCCGTTCACCGGCGTCGACGTACCCACGCAGGAGCTGTTGAACGAGCTGTTCGGCCGGCTGGCCGCGGAAGGTATGGCGCTGCTGATGACCACCCACGACCTGGCGGCCGCCGCCCGCACCTGCCACCGGGTGGCGCTGATCAACCGCACGGTCGTCGCCGAGGGCGGCCCCGAACTCCTGGCCGACCCCGACCAGATGCTGCGGGCGTTCGGCCTCGACCGTGCGATCGGCACGGTGACCGTGTCATGAGTGACCTGATCGCCTTCTTCACCGATCCCTGGCAACTGCCCTTCATGCAAAGGGCCTTCGCCGTCGCCGCGGTCGTCGGCCTGGTCTGTGGCGTCGTCGGCGTGTACGTCGTGCTGCGCGGCATGGCGTTCATCGGCGACGCGGTTGCCCACTCGGCGTTCCCGGGCGTCGCGCTCGCCTACGCCTTCGAGGGCAACCTCCTCCTCGGCGGCGCCGCGGCCGGCATCACCACGGCGGTGCTGATCGCCTTCGTCTCCCAGAACCGGCGGCTGAAGGAGGACACCGTCATCGGCGTCTTCTTCGCCTTCGCCTTCGGACTGGGCATCGTCCTGGTCTCCACCAGGGACAGCTGGACGACAGACCTGTCATCCTTCCTGTTCGGCCAGGTGCTCGCGGTCAGCGCCTCGGACGTGTGGACCGTGGCCGCCATCGGTGCCGTACTCGTGCTCGTGGTCCTGGCGATCGGTAAGGAACTGGTCGCCGTGAGCCTGGACCGCGAGACGGCACGCGCCGCGGGGCTGCCGGTCTTCCGCCTCGACCTGGCGCTCTACGTCGTCGTCACCACGACGATCGTGATGTCCCTGGAAGCGGTCGGCAACATCCTCGTCCTCGCCCTGCTCATCACCCCCGCCGCCACCGCCCGCATGCTCACCGAACGGCTGTGGGCGATGACCCTGCTGGCCTCACTCATCGGCTGCGCGGGAAGCGTCGCAGGCCTGTACGTCTCGTACGCCTACGACCTCGCCGCGGGCGGCTCCGTGGTCGTGGTCCTCACGAGCCTGTTCGCCCTCACCTGGTGCCTGGCACCCCGGCACGGGCTCCTGGCGAAGCTTGTCCGGCGCCCGGACGGCGCCGCCCCCCTGCCCGCCGGACGGTGACACTCCGACGGTCGGCCCCACCGCACCACGGGGCCGGCCGTCGCGTTCACCGGACGCGAGTGCCGTGGACGGTGCTTCGCCCAACGGGTGGCCACCACGACGTAACTGTTGCCGTACTGCCAGACCGGACCGGCATGCGTGAACCCGGCCTGCCGCAGCAGCCGTACGTGCGCGGACAGGGGCAGGCCCGCGCCGGTTCCCGTATTCGTGCCGTTCCGTGGCTGTGGCGGCGGCGCTCGGCGAGGAGGTCGGCCAGCTCCGGCTCGTGGGCCACAGCTGTCCACCAGGAGTGCCAGTCATCATGGGCGAATGCCTGCTGCCGCTCGGCCCAGCGCTGTCCGATGTGGTCGGCGACCACGGTCGACCGTCGGCGTCGTCCCCACACCGGGCGCGGACGCCATGACGGCTTGGCTGTGGGCATGGACCGGTTCGGGGCCACGCGAGCAGCTGGGATACGGGATGAGTCGACCACTGAGCCTGCGTCGTGGTGATTGTGGCGGGGAGGCGCCTGCGAGGACGGCGGCTCAGCGGGGTCATGCCGGGCGAAGTTCGTGGAGGCGGCCCTTGGGCGGGACGGCGTGCCCGCTGCCGTTACGACTCCGAGGCACGCAACGGACGTACGGCCAGCAGGCGAGGCGGAGGGCGGCGGCCTTGGTGCAGGCCCTCCGCCAGCCAGACGGCCAGGGGCTTCGGCCTGCGTGGGATCCATGAAGCGGCCCGAAGGCCGGCGCGGGTCCGAGCGGCGTACGGTCCCGGGCGCACGGCTGGACGACCACGCGGTGGCCCGCGCGCGGCACCTGGTTGCCGTCGTGGTGCGGACGATGCAGGTGCCGGCCCAGGCAGCCGGTGGCGACCAGCAGCCCGCACGGCGCCTACCGAGTCGCGCCGCGCAGCGCTTTGAGGACGCTGCCATCCGCCGCGCCGCAGCCGCCCTCGGCCCGGCAGACCGCGGCCGTGAAGCCCTCGGCGGCCTCCAGGGCGGCGGTGTGATGCGGCCCCCGGGTCATGTCACGGCCGTCCCGGTGAGGATCCGTACGTCCAGGTCCGTCACCGCGTCCGCCTCCAACGCGGCGGTGAAGTGGGCGCGGACGCGTTCCACCGCGTCGGGCGCGAGCCCGTTCAGCAGGGCGCGGGTGCCGCTGCCCACGGCCAGGTCCCAGGCGGTTGCGGGGGTCAGCGGCACGGCGAGATCCCGGCGGACGACCCGGGGATCGCTCAGCCCGAGGCTCTCCAGCCAGGCGGCGAGCGCGTCGGCGGTGTCGATCCGGGCCAGTTGGTCCGACTGCGACGACCCCGGCCATTCCCGCTCGGTCTCGACCGCGCCCTTGAACGCCTGCCCCCAACCGCCGAGCGCCCCCTACTTCCACCGCGTCGACCAGTCCGCCAGGGCCGACCGCGCGGGCCGCGGGGAGCGCCGACGCTCCGGCCCCGCAGCAGGCGTCGAACGCCCGCTCGCCGACGGCAGGAGCCGACACATCCACCGTGGCCTGCCCGACACGGTCCCACAGCAGCGGCGACCAACTGTGGAACTCCTCGGCACCCGCGCTGAACACCTCTCCGACCGTGCCCTGTTGTGCGGACATCGAAACTCCCCACACATCTGAAACGGTCTTCGTTGTCGTCAACGTACTTGCGGGGCGCTCCCTTTGACCACCCATGGGCGGTGGTGCGAAGAGGCCGACGTTCTCAGCCAGTCGACGCGGCGCGGCGCCGTAGGGGCGGCCGGAGCAGGCCGTTGTGTGGGGACAGGGCCAGGGAGACGAGGAAGACGGCGGCGACGACGAGGGTGATGGTGCCGCCGGGGGCGAGGTTCCAGTGCGTGGAGAGAGTGAGGCCGAGGGCGCAGGAGCCGGTGCCGATGGCCATGGACAGCGGCAGGGTGATGCCGATGCGGTCGGTCCAGAGGCGGGCGGTGGCGGCGGGGCCGACGATGAGGGCCATGGCGAGCATGACTCCGATGGCGGGGGCGGTGATGACGATGACGGCCTCGATGAGGACCAGCAGGAGGAGGTCGAGGGCGGCCACGGGGTACCCGGCGGCGCGCTGCCCTTCGGGGTCGAAGGCCCCGTGGACGAGTTCTTTGTGGAGGGCGGCGAGGACCAGCAGGACCAGCGCGCCCACGCCGGCCGTCACGGCGAGGTCGTGCTCGGTGACGGTGACGATGGAGCCGGTCATGAAGGCTTCGAGGTCGCGGCTGAAGCCGTCGGAGGCGGACAGCAGGGCGACGCCGAGGGCGAAGCCGGCGGCCAGCACGATGCCGGTCGCGGTGGTGGCGCCCTGGTCGCGGCGGCGGGAGACGGCCAGGACGCACAGACAGATCAGCACGCCCATGGCGGCGCCACCGAGGTAGATGTCGATGCCGACTACGGCGGCGAGGACGACGCCGGGAAAGGTGGCGTGGGTCATGGCCATCGTGAAGAAGCCCATGCGGCGCAGTACGACATGCACGCCCATCGCGCCGCACACGGCGCCGACGAGTGCGGCCTCCAGCAGTGCGCGGTGGGTGTAGGAGTCGAGCCAGCTCATGCCCGTACCGCCTTCCGTGCGGCAAGCAGCAGGGTGTACGCGGCCGTCATCAGCAGGACGACCGCGGGCCCGGCGGCCAGCTGTACGCCGTGCAGGACCGACGCCTGGTAACTGGCCGCCAGTCCGAGCCAACCGCACAACGCACCGAAGCCGGCGCCGATGGCGGCGATGACCGGGATGCGGTGCGAGAGCAGCCGGCCGAAGGCAGCGGGCACGATCATCAGCGCGATCACCAGGACCGTGCCCACCGCGCGGACCGCCGCCACCACGACCAAGGCGATCAGGACGTTCAGCGCGAGGTCGAGCAGCCAGGTCCGGTGTCCCATGGCGCGGGCGCCGTCCGGGTCGAAGGCCCGCAGCGTGAAGTGCCGCCCGAGGAAGGCCAGTGCGACAAGGCAGCCTGCGGCGAGCACTGCGCTCTGCACGATGTCGGCGCGTGTGACGGTGAGCACCTGTCCGAAGAGAAAGGCGTTGAGGTCGTGCCGGTAGTCGTGCTGCCGGGAGACCAGGACGACGCCGAGCCCGAAGAACGCGGTGAGGATGACGGTCAGCGCCGAGTCCTCGCTGATGCGCGGCGCGCGGGTGAGCAGCGTCAGCAGGACGGCGGTGAGCAGCCCGGCGACCAGCGCACCCCAGAAGACCCCGTCCGCGGCCCCGGCGGCGAACCCCACCACGACACCGGGGAAGACGGTGTGCGTGAGCGCGTCGGCCACGTACGCGAGACGGCGTACGAGGACGAAGACACCGACCGCGCCGCCCAGTACGCCCAGGATCAGCAACTCCACGAGGGCACGGGCCATGTACGGCACCTGGAAGGGGTCGGTGAGCGGAGAGCCCATCACATCCCCGCCACGATCGTGCTGCCGTCGACTTCGAGCACGTGTGCGCCGTAGCAGCAGCGGAGATTGTCGGCGGTCAGCGTCCGCTCCGGCGGACCGAACCCGTACTGCCGCCCGTTGAGGAGACAGACCTGCCGGCACAGGATGTGCGCGACCGACAGGTCATGGGTGGAAACGAGGACCGCGGCGCCGCCCGCCAGCAGTTCGCGCAGCGCGCCGAGCAGCGCGTCGCGGCTGACCGCGTCCACGCCGTTGAACGGCTCGTCGAGGAGGAGTACGTCGGCCTGCTGGGCGATGGCGCGGGCCAGCAGGACGCGCTGGCGCTGGCCGCCGGAGAGGGTGCCGAAGCGGTCCCGGGCCCGGTCGGCGAGTCCCACCAGGTCCAGGGCGTCGGCGGCGATCGCCCGGTCGCGTTTCCCGGGGCGGCGCAGCCAGCCCGCCGCCCGGTAGCGGCCCATGAGCACCACCTGGCCGACGGTGACGGGGAATTCGGGATCGAGGGCGTCTGCCTGGGGGACATAGGCGGTACGGGATCGGGCGGCGGCCGGGCGCTGCCCGCGCACGGTGACAGAGCCGGAGGCGACCGTGACCAGGCCGAGCGCGGCCTTGATGAGGGTGGACTTGCCCGCGCCGTTGGGCCCGACGAGGGCGGTGGCCTGCCCCGCGGGCACCGTGCCGTGCACATCGTGCAGTACGGTCGCGGAGCCGTAGGCCAGGGTGGCGTGGTCGAAGACGATCGCCGGAGGCGGACCGTCCTCGGTGCGCGGCTGGGGCACGACGGCGGTGGCGGTCACTTCAGGGCGTCCACGATCGTCTTGGTGTTGAACTCCATGCTCTTGAGGTAGGTGTCGCCCGCCGAACCCTTCGGGCCGAGCGAATCGCCGTACAGCGAGCCGTCGCCCGCGACCACCTTCACCCCGGACTGGCGGGCGATGGCCTGGGCGGTCTTGGGAGGCAGCGAGGTCTCGCCGAAGACGGCCTTCACCTTCTGCTTCTTGATCTTCTTCACCAGGCTGTCCAACTGGTTGCCCGACAGCTCGGCCTGGTCGCTGAAGTCGGGGATGACCGAACCGACATAGGTCAGCTGGTAGCGGTCGATGTAGTAGCCGAAGGCATCGTGGTTGGTGACGAGCTTGCGGTCGTCGGCGGGCAGGGAGTTGATCTGCTCGGCGATGTCCTTGTCGAGGGCGTCGAGTTTGGCCGCGTACGCCGTGAAGTTGTCCTGGTAGTCCGCCTTGTGTTGCGGGTCGGCCTTGATCAGGGCCTTCTCGATGGTCTCGCTCATGATCTTGGCGTTGAGCGGGTTGTGCCAGATGTGCGGGTCGTCGGCGGCCTTGCCGGTTTCGTGGTCCTCGCCCTGGCGCAGGGTGATGCCCGTGCTGGTGTCGACGGTCTCGCCGTCGAAGCCGGACGCCTGGGCGGTCTTGGGCAGCCACTCGTCCTCCAGGCCCACGCCGTTCTTCACCAGCAGCGCGGCCTCGCCTATCGCCTGGAGCGCGGCCGGGGTCGGCTCGTACTCGTGGGGCGAGGCATTGGGCTTGACCAGCTGGGTGACGGTGACCCGGTCTCCGCCGATGTTGCGGACGAAGTCGGCGACTTGGGTGGTGGTGGCCACGACCTTGACCGTGCCGCCGCCCTGGGCGTCGCCGCTGTTGGCGCCGGCGGTGGTGCCGCAGGCGGTGAGTGAGGTGGCGGCGACCGCCGCGAGGGCGGCTGCCGCGGTGAGGCGCTGGGGGTGGTGCACGGTACTCCTCCGACCGGTTGCCTTAACAGTCATGGAAATCATTTTCATTTAGCATCCGACATCGATGGGGTGCCGGTCAACTTCCCCGCGGCTACGACTCGGTAGTCGTGAGGGCGGGTGCCTGTCGGCCGGTGAGGTGCAGCGGGTCTTCCTCACTCGCGCGCTGCCGGTCGATGCGCCGGTCCTGATCCGAACATCATCCAAGGTGTTCTGAATTCAGGATTCCTTGTACTGTTGAGGAGTGCTGACTCTGGCTGCCGACATAGAAGTACTCGCCCGGTTCGGACGCGCTTTGGCCGATCCGATCCGCTGCCGCATCCTGCTCGCCCTTCGCGAGGCCCCGTCCTACCCCGCCGACCTCGCCGACGCGCTGGGCATCTCCCGCACCCGGCTGTCCAACCACCTCGCCTGCCTGCGCGACTGCGGCCTCGTGGTCACCGTCCCCCACGGACGACGTACCCGCTACGAGCTCGCCGACGAGCGTCTCGGGCACGCCCTGGACGACCTGCGCACGGCGGTCGTCGCGGTCGAGGCGGACCGCACCTGCCCGGACGCCGGCGACAAGGAGTGCTGCTGAGTGACCGCGCTACCCCTCGCCCCCAGCCCGGCGCGCCGGGATACGCTGGCTCGCCGGATACGCTTGCTGGTCGCTGCGACGATCACCTACAACGTCATGGAGGCGATCGTCGCGATCACGGCGGGAACCCTTGCCTCCTCCACCGCGCTGATCGGCTTCGGCCTCGACTCCGTGATCGAGGTCTCCTCCGCCGCAGCGGTGGCCTGGCAGTTCTCCGCGGCCGACCACGCCGTCCGGGAAGCCCGCGAGCAGCGCACACTGCGGATCATCGCCGTCTCCTTCTTCGCCCTCGCCATCTACGTCGCCGTCGAGTCCGTCCGGACGCTCGCCGACACCGGTCAGGCCGACAGCTCGATGCCCGGCATCGCACTGGCCGCTCTCTCCCTGCTGGTCATGCCGTTCCTGTCCGCCGCCCAGCGCCGCGCCGGGCGTGAGATGGGCTCGGCCTCGGCCGTCGCCGACTCCAAGCAGACCCTGCTGTGCACCTACCTGTCCGCGGTGCTGCTGATCGGGCTGGTCCTCAACGCCACCCTGGGCTGGTCGTGGGCCGATCCGGCTGCCGCCCTGGTGATTGCCGCCATCGCGGTCAAGGAGGGCCGCGACGCCTGGCAGGGCAAGGGGTGCTGTACCACCCCCGCCCACGTGGCGGCGCCTGCCAGCGCCGACGAGGGCGCCTG
The DNA here is from genome assembly GCF_013778455.1 of Streptomyces himalayensis subsp. himalayensis. Lineage (GTDB taxonomy): Bacteria > Actinomycetota > Actinomycetes > Streptomycetales > Streptomycetaceae > Streptomyces > Streptomyces himalayensis. Next base: position 66,842 of record NZ_JACEHE010000010.1, read on the forward strand.
CGGCTGCCGCCCCGGAGGCGACTGCTGTAGCTGACCGACGCGGCCGACACCCGCACCGCGTGATGCTGGAACTGCGGGTCGACCCGACTGTCCGAACGCCCAGCCTGCCGCTGACCGGCTCCGCCAGGTACTCGACGAGGCAGGTTCTCCCGCCACTGGGGCGAGGCCCTCCCCGAGGGCTGGACCACCGGCCCGAGGCTGCCGAGCGTCGTGAACGCCACGCTCGGCGACCGCACCAGCCGCTACGTCCACCTGATCCCACAGCCCGACGGGCATCGCGCCGAAGCCGTACGCGACGGCCTCATCGACCTGCCGCACCGACTCCCGGAAACAGCCCGGCTCACCCTGACATGGGACCAGGGAGCAGAGATGGCATGCCACCACCAGATCGCGCCTACCTGCGCGAGGGCGTCTGAAATCGCCGCCCGGCCCGGAGTTCTCAGGCCCCCGGGACGAGTTCGGGGTGTTCGTGCTCGCAGGCGTCGTCGATGCCGTAGGTCTCCCAGGCGGGGAAGGGGTCGCCGGGCGGGACGGTCTCGCCAGCCGTCATCAGGCATGCGGACAAGGCGGTCCGCAGGGCCTCGGCGCGCAACTCCGTGCCGATGAAGACCAGCTCCTGGGCGTACGGTGCCTCGCCGTCCCGTGCGGCGGACGGTTCGAAGCGGGCGACCGAGCCGGCCTGGGACCACAGGCCCGTCACATGGGGGCGGCTGGCCAGGGTGAAGAAGCCCTTGGACCGCAGGACCTGCCCGAAGGCACCGCTGTCGAGCCGTTCGCTCACGAAGGTCCACAACCGGCCGGGGTGGAAGGGAAGTTCAGAGCGGAAGACGGTGGAGGAGATGCCGTATTCCTCCGTCTCCGGGACGTGGTCGCCGTTGAGCTCGCGCACCCACCCCGGGGCCTGCTGGGCGCGGTCCAGGTCGAACAGCCCGGTGCCCAGCACCTCCCGGACATCCACCTGCCCGTGGAGGGAAGGGACGATCCGGGCGACGGGATTGAGGCGGGCGAGCGTCGCCCGCAGCCGGTCGGCGGACTCCGCGTCGACGAGGTCGAGCTTGTTGAGCACGATGACGTCGGCGAACTCGATCTGGTCCATCAGCAGGTCGCTGACGGTGCGTTCGTCGTCCTCGTACTGGTCGAGCCCCCGCTCGATGAGCTCGTCCCCGCCCGCCAGTTCGGGCAGGAAGTTCGCGGCGTCGACGACCGTGACCATGGTGTCCAGGCGGGCGATGTCCCCCAGGGTGGCGCCGTCGTCGCGGGCGAAGGCGAAGGTGGCGGCCACGGGCATCGGCTCGGAGATGCCGGACGATTCGATGAGGAGGTGGTCGAAGCGGCCCTCGCGGGCCAGCCGGTCGACCTCTTCCAGCAGGTCGTCGCGCAGGGTGCAGCAGATGCAGCCGTTGGTCATCTCGACCAGGCGTTCCTCGGTCCGCGATAGGGCGGCCTCGCCGCCGCGCACGAGTGCGGCATCGATGTTGATCTCGCTCATGTCGTTGACGATGACCGCGACGCGCAGGTCTTCGCGGTTGCCGAGAACGTGGTTGAGGAGGGTCGTCTTGCCCGCCCCGAGGAAGCCGGACAGGACGGTGACGGGCAGTCGGTCGCTCGGGTCGTACGGCATCCGCGGTCAGCCCTCGGGGCGCAGCAGGCCGCGCTCGTACGCCTTGGCCAGCCGCTGTGGCACCAGGTACGGGACGCCGTCCACGGTGACCGGCACGAGCTGCGGCGTCGTGGCCTTCCATTGAGCGCGGCGGTGGCGGGTGTTGCTACGGGACATCTTCCGCTTGGGGACAGCCATGTGAGTTCTCCTAGATGGATGAGCGAGACGACGCTACATGAAAATGGATCCCATTACTAACTTCCTGCGGGCTCCTCGCCTGTGTGGCATGAGTGCGATGCGGCTCGGGGAGGAGCAGCTTTGAGTCAGTGGCGCAAATGCGTCGAGCGTGGCCGGCCTTGAAGGGCTACCGGAGGGACCCATGGCCACCACGCACCCCCCATCCCCGACCACACGCACCAGCACGGCGAGGGCTGCGGTCATGTCGCGGTGCCTCATGGTGACCACGTCGACCACGTACGCGACGGCCACCGGCATGCCGGTCACGACGGGGATGCCCGGCCCTGGATCGTCCGGGTGTCCAGATGTCTGACGCCGAAGCCGGTCCCTGAGTCGGGTGAGGTGACGCGGTTGCCGGGTTCAGCGCGCCTCGGCCACGCCCGCCGTGGCCGGGGCGGCGTCGCGTAGGCCGAGGCGCAGGTGCTCGACGTGGTAGAGGGCCTGCTCCAGGAGTTCGGCGACGTGGTTGTCGTAGAGCGCGTAGATGATCGAGCGGCCTCGGCGTTCGCCGGTGACCAGGCCGAGGTTGCGCAGCAGGCGCAGCTGGTGGGAGCAGGCGGACTGTTCCATGCCGACGGCGTCGGCGAGTTCGGTCGCCGCGCAGGGGCCTTCCTGGAGGCGGGCCAGGATCCGCAGCCGGGAGGGTGTGGCCAGGGCTTGGAGCGTGGCGGCCACTTCGGCCGCGCCCACGGTTTCAAGGCGCTCGCGCGCGGTGGCGGTGGTCTTGGCGTCAGCTCCGTGGCCCATGGCCTCATCCTAGGGGGGTGCATCCATGAATGCATGAATGCATCTTCATGTGGTCCTGTACGGTGGTGTGAGCGGCACCGGGTGTCCCGGCTGCCGTCACCTCGTCATGCCGTCGTGAAGGACTTCCGCTCCGATGACCTCCACCCTCACCTCACCCACGGTCGACCGGGCCGCGCCCCCGCACGGAAGCGACGTCCCCCGGCGCCGTACCCGGGTCCTCGCCCTGCCCGAGGCGCGCTGGGCGGCAGCCGCCACCGTCTTCTTCCTGCTCGCGCTGCCGCTCCAGCTCACCGGCGCCCCGGCGTGGACATGGGGCCCGCTGTACGCGCTGTCGTACGCGACCGGCGGCTGGGAGCCGGGCTGGGCCGGCCTGCAGGCGCTGAAGGAGAAGACGCTCGACGTCGACCTCCTGATGATCGTCGCCGCGCTCGGAGCGGCCGCGATCGGGCAGATCATGGACGGCGCCCTGCTGATCGTGATCTTCGCGACCTCGGGCGCCCTGGAGGCGTTGGCCACCGCCCGGACCGCCGACTCGGTGCGCGGTCTGCTCAACCTGGCACCGGCGACCGCCACCCGCGTGGCGGACGACGGCAGCGAGGCGACCGTCGCCGTCGAGGACCTGTCCGTCGGCGACACCATCCTCGTCCGCCCCGGTGAACGCATCGGCGCCGACGGCCGCGTGCTCGACGGGGCGAGCGATGTCGACCAGGCCACCATCACCGGTGAACCCCTTCCGGTGGCCAAGGAGAAGGACGACGAGGTCTTCGCCGGCACCCTCAACGGCACCGGCGCCCTGCGGGTCCGGGTCGAGCGGGACACCTCCGACACGGTGATCGCCCGGATCGTGCGGATGGTTCAGGAGGCGTCCGAGACCAAGGCGCCGACCCAGCTGTTCATCGAGAAGGTCGAACAGCGCTACTCGCTGGGCATGGTGGCGGCGACCCTCGCCGTGTTTCTCGTACCGCTCGCCTTCGGCGCGAGCCTCACGGACTCCCTGCTGCGGGCGATGACCTTCATGATCGTGGCGTCACCGTGCGCGGTGGTGCTGGCCACCATGCCGCCGTTGCTCTCGGCCATCGCCAATGCCGGCCGGCACGGTGTGCTGGTCAAGTCCGCCGTGGTGATGGAGCGGCTCGGGCAGGTCGACGCGGTGGCGCTGGACAAGACGGGCACGCTCACCGAAGGCACCCCGCGGGTCACCGACATCCGGCCCTTCCCGGAATCCGGACTGACCGAGGACGAGCTGCTGGCGCTCGCCGCGGCGGCGGAGAACCCCAGCGAGCACCCTCTGGCCCGGGCCGTCGTCGCCGCGGCGCGCGAACGAGGACTCGCGCCGGCACCGGCGGACGGCTTCGACTCGACGCCCGGTGTCGGAGTGACCGCCACCGTCAACGGGCGCGCCGTCTCGGTCGGCGCTCCCGCGCGGCTGCTGCGTGAGGCCACCGACGCCGCCTCCGCCCGCGCGGCGGTGCTCGCCGGCGAGCTGGAGGACGGCGGCCGGACCGCCGTGCTCGTCACACTGGACGGTGCTCCGGCCGGCGTGCTCGGCATCGCCGATCGGCTCCGCCCGGACGCGCGGGAGACCGTGGCCTCGCTCGCGTCCCTGACCGGGACCGCGCCCCTGCTGCTGACCGGCGACAACCCCCGTGCCGCCGCCCGCCTCGCCGCCGAGGTCGGCATCGAGGACGTACGGGCCGGACTGCTGCCCGAGCACAAGGTGAAAGCGGTCCGGGAGCTGGAGGACGGGGGGCGCAGGGTGATGGTCGTCGGCGACGGCGTCAACGACGCCCCGGCGCTGGCCGCCGCGCACACCGGTGTCGCCATGGGCCGGGCGGGTTCCGACCTGGCCCTGGAGACCGCCGACGCGGTGATCGTCCGTGACGAACTCGCCACCGTACCCGCCGTGATCTCGCTGTCCCGTCGGGCACGGAAGCTCGTCGTGCAGAACCTCGTCATCGCCGGAGTCTTCATCGCCGCCCTGGTCGTCTGGGACCTGGCCGGCAACCTGCCGCTGCCGCTCGGCGTCGCCGGCCACGAGGGCTCCACCGTCATCGTCGGCCTCAACGGGCTGCGGCTGCTGCGCGAGTCGGCCTGGCGGCGGGCCGCCGAGTGAGCCGCCGCAGGACTCCCGTCCAGGCGGCTCCCCGGTGCACGGTCACCGTGTGCCGGGGCTGCTGCTGCGGCACGGCCAAGGTCCCCGGCGTCGACCACGCCGCACAACTCGCCTACTTGAAAGCAGAGTTGGGATCTGTCGTCCAGGTCCGGGCGGTGAACTGCCTGGACGCGTGCGAGCAGGCCAACGTCATCGTCGTCCAGCCCTCGCCGGAGGGACGGGCCGCAGGGGGCCGACCGGTCTGGCTGGGGCTGGTCAACGACCCCGACGTGACGGCGGACATCGCCGAGTGGGTACGCTCCGGCGGCCCTGGCCTCGCCGATCCCCCCGAGATCCTGGACCTCTACACGTTCGGGCCGTCGCGGCGGGTGCGGCGGGTTCTGGAGTGCTGAGCGCGGTCGCCGGCCGCTGGTCACGGTGAGCGTGCAAGCCGTCGACAAGCTCGCTGTGGCTGTGCCGCCAGCCGCCCCGCACGCGCTCGGCGTCCGCGAGGTGCGGGTGGTTGTCGTGGAGGCCGGTGTGCTCGTGCTCGACGAGCGCCGTTCCCGCTCCGGCCGCAGCCGCACCGCCAGCAGCCCCTCGCCCAGGGCGATCGCGCCCAGCACGACCACCGCCGATCCCAGCCCGCCGTCGCGCCGAGCCAGCCGGCCGGGGGTACGTCGGCAGCCAGCAGCTGTGGGAGAGAGAAGTGGCAGGCGAAGGCGGACGTGTGTTCCTCGGGCGGGCCGAGCGGCGGATCAAGAGGCCGGTCGGCGTGAGCAGCCGCTGTTCTCCCAGCACCTGAGAGCTTCAAGTGGGCTGCTTCGCAGGCCGTTCGGGCGTCGGAGACGTGAACCTCGCCGTGGCTGCCACGGGTGACGGCGACCCAGTCGGTGCCGGGTGAGGCGGCCACCGCACGGCGTTGGACGCCCTCCCAGGGGGGCCTTCGCGGCGGGAGGCGCCGTCCATGGCGGGGAGGAGGCGCGGCGCACGGTCTCGTCGGCGTCCAGCGAGCCTCCAGGAAAGAGGGTGTCAGATGAAAACGATTATCATGTATGGTCGATGCGTTCCGGAACCATGAGAAGAAGCGAGGGCATCGATGCTGCGCTCACCGTCGAGATCCGTCCGCAGCTGGATCACCGCGGCCGTAGTGGGGTCCGTACTGGTCGGATGCGGCGCGTCCACCGAACCCGCGAGCGACGAGGCCGCCGCGGCCGGTCCGAAGACCGACGTGGCCGTGGAGCCCATCAAGTCGACACGGGAGTTGACCGACGCGAACGGCGTCAAGGTCTCCCTGAAGAAGGAACCCCAGCGCATCGTCTGCCTGTTCGCGCTCTGCGACGACATCCTGACCGAGCTGGGCATCGTCCCCACGGCCACGAACAGCGCACTCCTCGCCCATCCCGACTTCCTGGGGGAGGAGAAGGCGAAGAATGTCGACATCATCCCCGGCGGGTTCATCGCTCCCGAGGTGGAGGCGATCCTCTCCCACAAGCCCGATCTCGTGATCGGTCTGGAGGACACGCACGGCAAGCTCGCCCCCGCCCTGAAGGACGCCACCACGTTCTGGCCCATGCAGCCCGAGAGGTGGCAGGACAGCGTGGGGTACCTGCGCGATGTCGCCGCGCTCACCGGCCGCACCGCCGAGGGCGAGAAGGCCGAGAAGACCTTCCGCACCAAGCTCGCCGAGGCCGAGAAGAACAAGAGTGACAAGACCGCGCTCATCATCTACGGCAGCGACGAGAACTTCGGTGTCGCCACCCCGGGGACGGACGTGGCCGCTGGGCTGTTCCCGAAGCTCGCCGACTACCCCTGGAAGTCCCGTGGCGTCGAGGGGAGTTACAGCCTCGAGGAAATCCTCGCCCGCGACGTCGACGTGCTGTTCGTCGAGACGATCGCCTTCGGCGAGGCGGACGGCAAGCTTTCGGAGAGGCTGGCGAAGAACCCGCTGTGGGAGAAGATCCCGGCCGTGAAGAACGGGGACGTCCACGAGGTGAACTCCGAGGTGTGGGCCAAGGGACGCGGCACCCGCTCGCTGGGCATCATTCTCGACGAGGCCACGGCCGCCCTGCGGTGAGCGCACGCACCGCGACGGAAAGCGCGGTAGGTGCGGCGGCCTGGGGCGGGCGATTCCCGCGATCCGGCGGGACGTGCCAACTCGTCGTGCTCATTGGGCTGTTGGTCGCGGCGTCCGCCTGCGCACTGAGCCTGGGAACGCCGTACGTCCCGCTGTACCGGCTGCCCGGTGCGCTGCTGGACGCGGACACCACGCTCGCCGGGGTCGTCGTCACCGAACTCCGCGTGCCCCGGCTGGTGCTGGCGCTGGTCGCCGGTGCCTGCCTGGGTGCGGCAGGGCTCGTACTGCAGGAGGCTCTGCGCAATCCCCTGGCGGTCCCCGAGATGCTGGGCGTGTCGTCCGGGGCCGCGCTCGGGGTGGCCGCGCCGCTGGTACTGGCCGTGTCCATCCCCGCCGCCGTCCAGCCCCTGCTGGCCATCGGCGGGGCAGCGCTCGGCGGCGCGCTCACGCTGCTCGCCGCCGGGCTGGGGCGCAGCCCGTCCGCCGTGCTGCTCACCGGGGCCGCGGTCGCCGCCGCGTTGCAGGCCGCGCTGCTCGTGCTGATGGTGATGGCCGACCAGCTCGACCTCCAGCTGATCTACCGGTACCTTCTCGGCTCGCTCTCTGCCCGTACCTGGGACGACGTCACCGGGCTGTGGCCCTGGCTGCTGGTCGCCGTGCCCGCGCTCGTGCTGTGCGCGCCGGTGCTGTCGGTGCTGCGGCTGGGGGACGAGGACGCCGAGGCGCTGGGGGTGCGCGCACAGCGGGCCCGGTTCGCCGCACTGGCCATCGCCATCGTGCTGATCGCGCCCGTGACGGCCGTGTGCGGGCCCGTGGCGTGGGTCGGCTTCCTCGCGCCGCACCTGGCGCGACGGCTCAATCCCGGTGGCGACGCGGTGGGTTGGCTGCCCTGGTCGGCGGCGTGGGGCTCCGTCGTGGTGGCCGTCGCCGACCTGCCGGCCCGGCTTGCGCTGGCGCCCGTGGAAACTCCGGCCGGCGCCTGGACGGCCCTCCTCGGGGTGCCCGCCGGCGTCGCGCTGCTCCGGTCGGGCAACCGGAGGCCGACGGCGCGGCGGCGATCGGCGGGTTCCGAGGCACGTACGTCCGCGGGCGCGGAGTCGCGGGGGAGCGGTCCCGACGTCGTACCGACCGAAGTGGGGGAGACCCGGTGAGCCGGCGTTTCTCGGTGTTCGCCGTGCTCGTCGTCGTGTGCGCGTGCGCCGAGTTGGCCGCTGGACGGGGCATGTCCCCGGCCATGGTCTGGGACGTCCTCGGCGGCGGCGGCGACGCGACAGAACGGCACATCCTGTTCCAACTCCGTCTGCCACGGCTGCTGGTGGCTCTCGGCGCGGGGGCGTGCCTGGGCGTGGCGGGTCTGGTCCTCCAGTCCGCCCTGCGCAACCCCCTCGCCGGGCCCGAGGTCACCGGCGTGACTCCGGGAGCCGTCCTCGGGGCCGTCACCGCGACCGGTCTCGGACTCGCGGGGTGGGAATCACCCTTCGCCGTCGTCGTCGCCGCGTGCGTGGGCGGGTTCACCGGAGCCGGGCTGCTGTGGCTGCTCGCCGGGCGTGGCCCGGGCGACCCCGCGCAGACGGCCGTGCACGGGGTGCTCGTCTCGGCGGTGCTCGGCGGGCTCACGGCGATGGTCCTGCTCGTCGCGCCGGGTGAGCTCGGCAGCGTCGTCCAGTGGCTCGTCGGCACGACCGAGGGCCGCGTGTGGCAGCACTGGCACCTGCTGTGGCCGTGGGCGCTCGCCTGGGGTGCCGCGGCGTGGCTGATGGCCGGGCCGCTGGCCTTGCTGCGCTGCGGCGATGACATCGCCAGTGCCGCCGGGCTGTCCGCCGCGCGGGCGCGGACCCTGGCCCTCGTGTGCGCCGTGGCGCTGACGGCGGGTGCGGTGGCCGCCGTGGGGGCGCTGGGTTTCGTGGGGCTGCTCGTGCCGCACCTGGCCCTGGCCGTGTTCGGTGCGGATCTGCGGGTGACGCTGCCCGGTGCCGCCCTCGTGGGTGCGGCCGTGGTGTGCGGGGCGGACGCGGCGGCGCAGCTGGTGTCGCAGCTGCTGGCGGTCGCGCTGGACTCCGGGCGGCTCACGCTCCCGGTCGGGGCGCTCACCGCGTGCGTGGGTGCCGGGTTGCTGCTGGTCGTCGTACGCCGTACGCCGAGCCGAACGTTCTGATGTCGACGAAGGACAGAGCATGACCGAACCCGTGGGGATCCATGTCGAGGGAGTGCGCTTCGGCTACCCCGGCCGCCCCGTGCTGCGCGGTGTCGACGTGACCGTCGAACCGGGCGAGCTGACCGCCCTCATCGGCCTCAACGGCTGCGGCAAGTCGACCCTGTTGCGGCTGGCCGCCGGGCTGCTGCGGCCGGACGAGGGGCGCGTCCTGCTCGGCGGTGACGACCTGGCCCGGCTCTCCCGGCGCGCCACCGCCCGGCGTGTCGCGCTGCTGCACCAGTCGGCCCCCGCTGTTCCTGGCATGACCGTCCGTCATCTCGTGCGGCAGGGGCGGTACGCGGCGCGCGGCCCCCTCGGCATGCTGCGCGAGGGCGACGACCCCGTCGTACGGCGTGCGTTGCGCGACGTCGGTGTGGAGCAGTGGGCAGAGCGTGACGTCGACGCTCTGTCCGGGGGCGAGCGGCAGCGGGTCCGGCTCGCCATGGCGCTCGCCCAGGACACCCGCGTCCTGCTGCTCGACGAGCCGACCACCTACCTGGACCTGCACCACCAGCTCGACGTGCTGCAGACCGTGGTGCGGCTGCGCGAGGAGCGCGGCCTCACCGTCGTGATGGTGCTGCACGACCTGGCCCACGCCGCCCGGTTCGCCGAGCGGATCGTCGCCCTGCGGGACGGCCGCGTGGTGGCCGACGGGACACCGAAGGAGGTCGTCACGCCCGGCCTGCTCGCGGACGTCCTCAAGGTGGCGGGCCGGGTCGGCCGGGACCCCGAGGGCGGCTGGCCGGTGTGTTACCCGGATCACCCTCTTCCATGGACAAAATATGAAAACCATATTTATTAGACCCTGCTCGGCTACGGCTGTCCGGCGGACGCCGATGCCCCGCTGATCCGCCGGACACACCTGCGCGCGGGCTTCGCCGTCCACCTGGCCCACGTGGCCGCAGCCCGACACGGCCTGTCCGGCCGCCCCGTCGGCTCCTGGCAGCAGGCCGACCTCGGCGCCGCCCTCGGCGCCCCACCGGGCGGCGACTGGATCATCCACGGCCTTGCCCTCGGCACCACCCACTCCGAAGAGGGGTCCTTGTGATCATTCACCCCGAGCTGCGCCGCGCCGCACACCACGCACGGCGCCCCCTGCTCGCGGCCACCCTCCTGCAGGGGGCCGTCACCGTCACCCACCTCGGCCAGGCCGTGCTGCTGGCAGTCGCCCTCGCCGACGTGGCCCAGGGCGACACGGACCGGCTCCCGCTGCTCCTCGGCGCGGTGCTCGGCGTCGTCGCCGCCCGTGCAGGGCTCGGCTACCACCAGCGGCGTACCGCCACCCGCGCCGGGGCACAAGTCAGGGTGCACCTGCGGGACGAACTCCTCGCCCACCTCGGACTGCTCGGACCCGCGCACCTGACCACAGCGCGCGCCGGAGCAGTCCGCACCACCCTCGTCGACGGGGTCGAGGGCGTGGACGCCTACGTCTCCCGCTACCTGCCCCAGCTGCTCATCACCCTCACCGTGCCGCCCCTGCTGCTCGCCGCCCTGACCGCAGTCGAACCGGTCGCTCTCCTCGGTCTCGTACCCGCCCTCCTGCTCGCCCTGTTCGGGCCGCGCGCCTGGGACCGGCTCCTCGCCAAGCGCGGCAAGGAACACTGGGACACCTACGAGGGACTCGGCGCCGACTACCTCGAAGCACTGCAGGGCATGCCCGCGCTGCGGGCCGCGGGTGCCGTCGGGCGCACCCGGGAGCGGCTCGAGGCACGGTCGGCGTCGCTGCACCGGGCCACCGTCGCCAAGCTCCGCGTGTCGCTCGTCGACACCGGCCTCACCGACCTGGCCATCCAGGGCGGCACCGTGGCCGCCGCCCTGCTGGCCTGCTGGTCGGCCGCCACCGGATCCGCCACCGCGACCGGCACGTATCTGGTGCTGCTCCTGGCCTCCGAGTGTTTCCGGCCCGTCCGTGACCTGTCCCGCGAGTGGCACGCCGGGTACTTGGGCGTGTCAGCCGCGGACGGGCTCGCGGCGCTACGCACCGCCGAACCTGCGGTCCCCGACACGGGAACGGCACAAGCGCACTGGCCGGGCCCGCCCCAAGTGCGCTTCGAAAACGTGGAGTTCAGCTACGACGGCGCCGAGGCTCCCGCGCTCCAGGGCGTCACCTTCACCGCCGAGGCAGGGCGCACCACCGCGATCGTCGGCCCCTCGGGTGCCGGCAAGTCCACGCTGCTCGCCCTGCTCCTGCGCCACCGCGACCCGCAGCACGGCCGGATCACCCTCGATGGCCGCGATGTGACCGGGTACGCGCTCGACTCGCTGCGTCAGGGCATCGCCGTCGTCTCCCAGGAGACCTACCTCTTCCACGCCACCATCGCCGACAACCTGCGCCTGGCCCGCCCCGATGCCACCGACGACGAGCTGGAACGCGCCGCACGCACCGCCGGCATCCACGACGAGATCGCCGCCCTCCCCGACGGCTACGCCACCGTCCTCGGCGAACGGGGCGCCACCCTGTCCGGCGGGCAGCGCCAGCGCCTCGCCCTCGCCAGGGCCCTGCTGGCCGGCGCCCCGGTGCTCGTCCTCGACGAGGCCACGAGCGCGGTCGACGAACGCCGCGAGGCGGACATCGCCCGCGAACTGCTGGACGCCGCGAGCGGCCGGACCGTCCTGGTGGTCGCCCACCGGCTCGCCGCCGTCCGGCACGCCGACCGCATCGTGGTTCTTGACGACGGACGCGTGGACGCCGTCGGCGAGCACGCCGCCCTCGTCGAGGCCGGGGGCGTCTACGCCGAGCTCGTCAAGGCGGGCCACACCTACGAAGGAGGGCTCGCCGCATGAGCACCACCACCGACGCGGGCACCGATGTCACCCCCGGAAGCACCGACGACGCGCCCGAGCCCGCGCGGGGCTCGCTGCGCGCCCTGCTGCCGGCCCTCGCCGGGCACCGCGTCATGATGACCCGCACCTGCGCCGCCGCGCTCGCCGAACAGGGCTCGCTGGTCGCGCTGTTGACGCTGGCCGCGCACACCGTCGGAACCGCCGTCATCGAGGACCGCGCCCCCTCGGCCGGCACGGTCACCGCTCTGGTCGTCCTCGTCCTCGTACGCGCCCTGATGACCTGGCGCGAGATGGACCTCTCCCACGACCTGGCCTACCGGGTGCTGGCCGAACTGCGCGTACGGGTCTTCGACGGGCTCGCCCGCAGCGCTCCCGCCCGCGTGGCCGGCCGCCGCAGCGGGGACCTGGCCGCCACCGCGATGGCCGACGTGGAGGCGTTGGAGTTCTTCTACGCCCACACCACGGCCCAACTCCTCGCATCCGGTGTGGTGTTCACCGGCGGAGCCGCTGCACTGGCCACGGTGGAGCCGTGGTTGCTGGTCGCGGTGGCGCCGGTCGCCGCGCTGCTGGCCGTCGCGCCCTTTGCCGACGCGCGCGGGCGCGCCGCGCGCGGGGCCCGCACCCGGGCGGCCTCCGCGAAGCTCTCGGCCGACACCGTGGAGGCCGTCGACGGGCTGCGCGAACTGCTCGCCTTCGGCGGGCTGACCGAGCGGCGCGGCCGTCTCGCCGCACAGGGCCGAAGGGTGGGTGACGCTCAGCGGGCCGAGGCCACCTGGGAGGCCATGGCCGCCGCCGTCCGCGACGCCCTCATCGTGCTCGCGGTCCTCGGCGTGGTGGCCGCCGCCGCGCAGTCCGTGACCTCCGGGCGGCTGCACGGTGCATGGGCGCCGGCCGCGATGGCGCTCGCTCTGTCGGTGCTGGGCCCGGTTGCCGAGTCGGCCAGGGCACTGAGCCAGGCCGTGGGTCTGCGCGCCGCGGCCGCCCGCGTCGACGCGGCCCTGAAAGCCCCTGCGCTCGCCCCGCCTCCCGCCTCACCCCGCCCGCTCCCTCTGGGCCCGTTGGGCATCCGGCTGCATCGGGTGACCTTCGACTACGGGGGTCGACGCGTGCTGGACGGGGTCGAGCTGACGGTTCCCGCAGGGCAGACGCTCGCCCTGGTCGGTGTCTCGGGCGCCGGCAAGTCGACCTGCGCCCACCTGCTGGCCCGTTTCTGGGACCCGTCCGAGGGTGCGGTCCACCTGGTGCCCGGCGACGGCCATCCCGTGGACCTCCGCGACCTGGCCGACGCCGATCTGCGCCGTGCCGTCGCCGTCGTGGGCCAGGACGCCCCCCTCTTCCACGGCACCCTCGCCGAGAACCTGCGCCTCGCCGCACCGGGCGCCGACGACGATCTCCTCGCGGAGACGGCCCGGCTCTGCGGCGTCGACCGGATCGCTCCGATGGACTCCCTGGTCGGGGAGCGCGGGTCCACCCTCTCCGGTGGCCAGCGCGCCCGGATCGCCCTCGCCCGCGCCCTGCTTGCTCAGCCTCGGATCCTCGTGCTGGACGAGACCACCGCACATCTGGACAACGCTGGTGACGCCCAACTCGCCGCCGCGCTAGCCCAGGGCAACCGCACCACCATCGTCATCGCCCACCGCCCCGCCACCATCCGCCGCGCCGACCGCATCGCCGTCCTCGAGTCCGGCCGTATCGCGGAGGAGGGCACCTGGGACGACCTCACCGCCCCCACCGGCGGCGCACTCAACCGTGTGTTGGCCGTCACCCCGTCCTGAACCCGGCAGCAGCGCGGCAGCCAAGGTGACGTATCAGAGCCGGTGAGCCGGGAGCGGGCCGGCACCACTCCTTGCCCGGCTCTGGTGACATTGGCAAGACCTCCCTGGCCCGGTGGCTCGGCCACTCGGACCCAGGGTTCACGCTCCGGAAGTACGCGCACCTCCTGGCCCACCAGGGCGCACGCGGCAGCGCCGCCATCGACGCGGTCTTCGCGTAGCCGTAGCCTCGGGCGGCCGGGCACAGCCCGATCCTCGCCCAAAGTCCCAGAGAAGTCCCAGAAGTGCCGCCGCACCCCCTCCAGACCCGCATCGGTGCAGGTCAGACACGGGGCGGCGGCATCCGCCAGTCAGATGTCCCGGAAGATCTCGATCTGCGCCCCCACCGAGTTGAGCCGCTCCGCCAGGTCCTCGTAACCGCGGTTGATGACGTACACGTTCCGCAGTACCGAAGTGCCCTCGGCGGCCATCATCGCGAGCAGGACGACGACGGCCGGTCGCAGGGCCGGCGGACACATCATCTCCGCGGCCCGCCAGCGGGTCGGCCCCTCGACCAGCACCCGGTGCGGGTCGAGCAGCTGCAGTCGTCCGCCGAGGCGGTTCAGATCGGTGAGATAGATCGCGCGGTTGTCGTACACCCAGTCGTGGATCAGGGTCTTGCCCTGGGCGACGGCGGCGATGGCCGCGAAGAACGGGACGTTGTCGATGTTCAGGCCGGGGAACGGCATCGGGTGGACCTTGTCGATCGGCGCCTCGAGTTTGGAGGGCCGGACGGTCAGGTCGACGAGCCGGGTGCGGCCGTTGTCGGCGACGTACTCCGGGGTGCGGTCGTGGTCGAGGCCCATCTCCTCCAGCACCGCGAGCTCGATCTCGAGGAACTCGATCGGGACGCGGCACACGGTGAGCTCGGACTCGGTGACCACGGCCGCGGCGAGCAGGCTCATGGCCTCGACCGGGTCCTCGGAGGGCGAGTAGTCGACGTCCACGTCGATGTTCGGTACGCCGTGCACGGTCAGGGTCGTCGTGCCGATGCCGTCGACCTTGACCCCGAGCGCCTCGAGGAAGAAGCAGAGGTCCTGGACCATGTAGTTGGACGAGGCGTTGCGGATGACAGTCGTGCCGTTGTGGCGGGCGGCCGCGAGCAGCGCGTTCTCGGTCACGGTGTCGCCGCGCTCGGTCAGCACGATCGGGCGCTCCGGCGCCACCGCGCGGTCAACCTGCGCGTGGTAGAGGCCCTCGGTCGCGGTGATGTCGAGGCCGAACCGGCGCAGCGCGATCATGTGCGGTTCGACGGTGCGCGTGCCGAGGTCGCAGCCGCCCGCGTACGGCAGCTTGAAATGGTCCATACGGTGCAGAAGCGGGCCGAGGAACATGATGATCGAGCGGGTGCGGCGGGCCGCCTCCGCGTCGATGGCACCCATGTCGAACTCGGCCGGCGGCACGATCTCCAGGTCGACTCGGTCGTTGATCCAACGGGTGCGGACACCGATCGAGTTGAGCACCTCGAGGAGCCGGTACACCTCTTCGATACGGGCGACGCGGCGCAGCACCGTGCGCCCCTTGTTGAGCAGCGATGCGCAAAGCAGCGCCACGCAGGCGTTCTTGCTCGTCTTGACGTCGATGGATCCGGACAGGCGGCGGCCGCCCACCACGCGAAGGTGCATCGGCCCCGCGTACCCCAGTGAGACAATCTCACTGTCCAGCGCTTCCCCGATACGGGCAATCATCTCAAGGCTGATGTTCTGGTTGCCGCGTTCGACTCGGTTGACCGCACTCTGGCTGGTGCCCAGGGCCTCCGCGAGCTGCGCCTGCGACCAGCCGCGATGCTGACGCGCGTCACGGATGAGCTTGCCGATGCGTACGAGGTAATCGTCTGCCATGTGGCGCAGGTTATCTCAGATATGAGATGGACTTCGCGCCGGTGTGGCATTCGGGTGAGGCTGGTGTGCGCGCAAGGGCACCTTTTGACGGTCAGTCGGGCATCCGTTCCGCGCAACTCGAGTGCGGCCGAATGGGTGTCGAAGTGTTCTGGTTGTCCTGGTTTGCCTCTCATCCGTGAAACAGGTGGCCAGATCGGTCAGGAATCGAGAAGCGCGGGTCACGGAGCCGCACCTAGCGTGAAGCTGACGTCGGAAAAGGAGTTCTCTCATGTGTCACCCCTCATGGGGGCGCGCACGCCCCGCGGCGCAGCGCCTGAGCGACCTCGGACGCCAGAGCGGCCTCGCACGCCTGAGCGACCTCGCGCGACTGCGCCGCGTCCGCGACCGGATCGACCGGGAGTACGCACAGCCGCTGAACGTCGAGGCGCTCGCCCGCGGCGTGCACATGTCCGCCGGGCACCTCAGCCGCCAGTTCCGGCTGGCCTACGGCGAGTCGCCGTACGCGTACCTGATGACGCGTCGCATCGAGCGCGCGACGGCGCTGCTGCGTCGTGGCGACCTCGGCGTCACCGAGGTGTGCTTCGCGGTCGGCTGCTCATCGCTGGGCACCTTCAGCACCCGCTTCACCGAGCTGGTCGGCATGCCGCCAAGCGCCTACCGGCGGCGCGGGGCGGGCGCTGCGGCGGGGATGCCGCCGTGTGTGGCGAAACAGGTGACAAGACCGGTCAGGAATCAAGAAGCGCCGGTCGCCGAGCCGCACATAGCGTGATGGCCATGGCATCCATCGAATCCGTCACCCTCGACGTGGCCGACCCCACGGCCGCCCACCGCTTCTACACCACCGCCTTCGGCTTGGACACGCAGATACGCCTGCGGGCCTCGGAGGCACCCACAACCGGCTTCCGCGGGTTCACGCTGTCGCTCACGGTGTCCCAGCCGGCCACCGTCAACAGCCTCATCGACGCCGCCCTCGACGCCGGCGCCACGCCGCTGAAGCCTGCCGCGAAGTCGCTCTGGGGCTACGGCGGTGTCGTACAGGCCCCGGACGGGACGATCTGGAAGGTCGCGACCTCGGCGAAGAAGGACACCGGCCCGGCCACCCGGCAGATCGACGAGATCGTGCTCCTGCTGGGCGTCGCGGACGTGGCCGCGAGCAAGCGGTTCTACGTCGAGCGCGGCCTCGCCGTGGCGAAGAGCTTCGGCCGCATGTACGTCGAGTTCGCTGCTGCGTCGAGTCCCGTCAAACTGGCGCTGTACAGGCGCCGTGCCCTTGCCAAGGATGCCGGAGTCTCTCCCGACGGCACGGGATCGCACCGGCTGGTGATCGGCGGCGATGCCGGGCCCTTCACCGACCCGGACGGGTTTGCCTGGGAGGCCGCATCGCCGGCCCTCACGCCCTGATGTGCCACTGCCGCCTGCCCTGCCTGGTCGCCGATCACGACACGGCCGCCCGGTGAACCGACCGATGACCGACGGATCCTCTCCCTCGGAGGACGGGCTCTCCACGAAGTGACTGGAGGAAGCATGACGGGCGCGCCGCCGCGTGGACTTGAGGAGAGGCTGCGGGACACCCGCGCGAAACTGGAGAGCGACGTCGATCTCTGGGTCGCGACGTCGGGCTCCCCGGGCGGGGTCCACCTCATCCCGCTCTTGTACCTGTGGGACGGGACCGCGTTCCTCATCTCGACGCCGCGCGCCTCGGTCACCGGCCGCAACCTGCTGGCGGACGGCAGGGTGCGCCTCAGCCTCGGGCCGACCCGCGACGTCGTCGTCGTCGAAGGCACCGCCGATCCGGTGGACATCGCCGACCTCGGCCCGGAGGCGGGCGACGCGTTCGCGACCAAGACCGGTTTCGACCCGCGCGAGCTCGACGAGCCCTACCAGTACTTCCTGATCCGGCCGCGGCGCATCCAGGCGTGGCGGGAGGCGAACGAGCTGCGGGGGCGCGACCTGATGCGCGACGGGCGCTGGCTCGGCTGACCGCGGGCACACACCCGCGCCAAGCAGTCACTCACCCTTCGATGAGAATCACTCCTCCTTCGACGTGCGACAGGTCACTGCGCAGGGGTCAGGGCATGACCGAACAGCCCCCATGTACTAGAGTTATCTCGACATCGAGATATCTGCCGAGGCGCACCGCAGCCACCCACCCTGGTAAGGGTAACCTAACTTAGCCTTACCTTAGCGGATCGGCGACGAGTCGTGGCGGCAGGATGCGGTGGTACGCGCACAAAAATGAAGGAGACTGTCGTGTCGGCGAACAGCTTCGACGCCCGCAGCACGCTGCAGGTGGGCGACGAGTCGTACGAGATCTTCAGGCTGGACAAGGTCGAGGGCTCCGCTCGTCTGCCCTACAGCCTGAAGGTGCTGCTGGAGAACCTGCTCCGCACCGAGGACGGCGCGAACATCACCGCCGACCACATCCGGGCGCTCGGTGGCTGGGACTCGCAGGCGCAGCCGAGCCAGGAGATCCAGTTCACGCCGGCCCGCGTGATCATGCAGGACTTCACCGGCGTTCCCTGTGTCGTGGACCTCGCCACCATGCGCGAGGCCGTCAAGGAGCTCGGCGGCGACCCGGCGAAGATCAACCCGCTCGCCCCGGCCGAGCTGGTCATCGACCACTCCGTCATCGCCGACAAGTTCGGCACCCCGGACTCCTTCGCCCAGAACGTGGAGCTGGAGTACGGCCGCAACAAGGAGCGCTACCAGTTCCTGCGCTGGGGCCAGACCGCGTTCGACGAGTTCAAGGTCGTCCCGCCGGGCACCGGCATCGTCCACCAGGTCAACATCGAGCACCTGGCCCGCGTCGTCATGGTCCGTGACGGCAAGGCGTACCCCGACACTCTCGTCGGCACCGACTCGCACACCACCATGGTCAACGGCCTCGGCGTCCTTGGCTGGGGCGTCGGCGGCATCGAGGCCGAGGCCGCGATGCTCGGCCAGCCCGTCTCGATGCTCATCCCGCGCGTCGTCGGCTTCAAGCTGACCGGCGAGCTGAAGCCGGGCACCACCGCCACCGACCTCGTGCTGACCATCACCGAGATGCTCCGCAAGCACGGCGTCGTCGGCAAGTTCGTCGAGTTCTACGGCGAGGGCGTCGCCGCCACCTCGCTCGCCAACCGCGCCACCATCGGCAACATGTCGCCGGAGTTCGGCTCCACCGCCGCGATCTTCCCGATCGACGACGAGACCCTGAACTACCTGCGTCTGACCGGCCGCTCCGAGCAGCAGGTCGCGCTCGTCGAGGCGTACGCCAAGGAGCAGGGCCTCTGGCTCGACCCGGCCGCCGAGCCCGACTTCTCCGAGAAGCTCGAGCTGGACCTCTCCACGGTCGTCCCGTCGATCGCCGGCCCGAAGCGCCCGCAGGACCGCATCGTCCTCGCCGACGCCGCGTACCAGTTCTCGCAGGACGTACGGAACTACGTGGACACCGCCGACGAGGCGGGCGAGGAGTCCTTCCCGGCCTCCGACTCCCCGGCCGTCAGCAACGGTGTGCCGTCCAAGCCGACTCTGGTCACCGCCCCCGACGGCTCGACGTACGAGATCGACCACGGCGCCGTCACCGTCGCCGCGATCACCTCCTGCACCAACACCTCGAACCCGTACGTCATGGTCGCCGCCGCGCTGGTGGCCAAGAAGGCGGTCGAGAAGGGCCTGACCCGCAAGCCGTGGGTCAAGACCACCCTGGCCCCGGGCTCCAAGGTCGTCATGGACTACTACGACCGCGCGGGCCTCACGCCGTACCTCGACAAGATGGGCTTCAACCTCGTCGGCTACGGCTGCACCACCTGCATCGGCAACTCCGGCCCGCTGCCGGAGGAGGTCTCCAAGGCCGTCAACGACCACGACCTGGCCGTGACGTCCGTGCTCTCGGGCAACCGCAACTTCGAGGGCCGCATCAACCCCGACGTCAAGATGAACTACCTGGCGTCCCCGCCGCTGGTCGTCGCGTACGCCATCGCGGGCTCCATGAAGGTGGACATCACCAAGGACGCCCTGGGCACCGACAAGGACGGCAAGCCCGTCTACCTGCAGGACATCTGGCCGTCCGAGCAGGAGGTCAACGAGGTCGTCGCCAGCGCCATCGGCGAGGACATGTTCGCCACGTCCTACCAGGACGTCTTCGCCGGCGACGCCCAGTGGCAGTCGCTGCCGATCCCGACCGGCAACACCTTCGAGTGGGACCCGCAGTCCACCTACGTCCGCAAGCCCCCGTACTTCGAGGGCATGACGATGGACACGACCCCGGTCACCGACATCACCGGCGCGCGCGTCCTCGCCAAGCTGGGCGACTCGGTCACCACCGACCACATCTCCCCGGCCGGTGCGATCAAGGCCGACACCCCGGCCGGCAAGTACCTCACCGAGCACGGTGTGGAGCGTCGTGACTTCAACTCCTACGGCTCGCGCCGAGGCAACCACGAGGTCATGATCCGCGGCACCTTCGCCAACATCCGCCTGCGCAACCAGATCGCGCCGGGCACCGAAGGCGGCTACACCCGCGACTTCACGCAGGAGGGCGGCCCGGTCTCCTTCATCTACGACGCGTCGCAGAACTACCAGGCCGCCGGTGTCCCGCTGGTCGTCCTGGCCGGCAAGGAGTACGGCTCCGGCTCGTCCCGCGACTGGGCGGCCAAGGGCACCGCGCTCCTCGGCGTCAAGGCCGTCATCGCCGAGTCGTACGAGCGCATCCACCGCTCGAACCTCATCGGCATGGGCGTCCTGCCGCTGCAGTTCCCGGAGGGCGCCTCGGCCGAGTCCCTCGGCCTGACCGGTGAGGAGACCTTCTCCTTCACCGGCGTGACCGAGCTCAACGAGGGCACCACGCCGCGCACGGTGAAGGTCACCACCGACACCGGCGTCGAGTTCGACGCGGTCGTCCGTATCGACACCCCCGGCGAGGCGGACTACTACCGCAACGGCGGCATCATGCAGTACGTGCTGCGCTCGCTGATCCGCAAGTAAGCGGTCCGCACGGCAGTTGAGGGCCGCATCCCCGGTACGCCCGGGGGTGCGGCCCTTCGCCGTGCGTACGCGGTGTGCGGTGGCGGTGTCAAGGCGCGAGCAGACCGACCAGTGCCCGCTCGCCGTGTGGCCGAGCTGTGCCATTGCCCACTTCGGTCAGGGGAGGGACGCACAGAGCGGGAGCAGTCACCTTGTGCCCAATATCCGTACGGGCACGAACCGCGCCTTCTTGATGTCCGGGCCGTCGGCTGTTCCGGGGAAGACCCAATAGCCGTGTTCCTCGCGGGGCTTGAAGAAGCCCCGGTAGCCGACGAGGAGTTCGGCGCGGCCGTCGCGGTCGAGGTCGGCAGCGGCGACGTCCCAGCCGAAGTTGTCGGCGTCCGCACTGTGCGTGGGACGGCTGGGCAGGCGGAGCCGGTAGCGATCGATGGTGAGCGCGGGCGCGTAGCCGCCGTCCGGCTGCGAGAGCAGGACGGTCACGGTGCCCGCCGGTTTGCTGCGGGAGTCCCGGTTCACCA
This sequence comes from Streptomyces himalayensis subsp. himalayensis, assembly GCF_013778455.1. Classification (GTDB taxonomy): domain Bacteria; phylum Actinomycetota; class Actinomycetes; order Streptomycetales; family Streptomycetaceae; genus Streptomyces; species Streptomyces himalayensis. Next base: position 87,708 of record NZ_JACEHE010000010.1, read on the forward strand.
GGTCGTCCTGGCCGTCGCCGTTCAGGTCGGCGAGGACGGGGCCTCCGGTGTAGCCGATGGTCTGCAACGTTCCGGGTGGGTCCTCGCCCGCGGTGTCGTAGGGGGCGGGAAGTCGGCTGGTGCGGGCGGCGCCGGGTCCGTGCGGGCCGCCGTGCAGGATCGTGCCGTCGGTCTGGACGATGTCCGTGAACCGGTCGCCGTCCAGTTTCCCGGCGGTGAGCAGCGGTGTGGTCCGGTCACGGTCCGGCAGTGGCAGAGCCCTGCCCGCGCGGGCAGGCAGGGCGGCCACGGCCGGTCCTGCGGACGTACCGCGGTAGTAGCGGGTGTCCACGAGGCCGCGGGGCAGGCGGTCCTCGTCGTACCAGTCGGACACGTCCTGATCCTCCGGCGGCACGGGCAGCCCACCGCGGGTGACCACGTCATCGCGGCCGTCTCCGTCGAAGTCGCCGGTGACGAGGGTGGACACACCTACGTATCCACCCTGGGTCGCCTCGACGGCGACGGTCCTTCGGGGTGCGCCGGTGCGGGTGAACGGCCCGTAGAGGATGGTGAGGCAGGCCGAGGGGCGCGGCTCGTGGAAGCCCGCAGGCCGCATCTCGTGGCCGTCCCGCAGTCCGATCAGATCCAGCGATCCGTCTCCGTCGAAGTCACCGGTCGCCGGGAACAGCGGGTACTCGGCGGGGAGTCGCACCATGCGCGGCGTGCCCTTCCGGCTGCCCCAGACGATGCTCTGTCCGGTCCAGGAGCGCTCGCGGTCGTGGAACAGGTTCTGGACGACGAGGTCCGCCAGGCCGTCGCCGTCCAGGTCCCCGGTGAGGTGGGCGGCGCTGTTCGCGACCAGCGGGCGGGTGCCGGTGGCCGGGTCGAGTCCGGGAAGGCTCAGCGAGACGCCGGCCGCCGGGGCGATGCCTCGTGCCGAGCCGGGGACGACGGCGCGGTGGTGCAGCCAGCCGCCGCCCTCCTTCGGGCGGTACCAGGCGTCGAGGTGGATGTCGGGGAAGCCGTCGCCGTTGAAATCCGTGTGGTTGGCCGTCTGTCGGGGGGCTGCCCGGGCGGTGCGCGCCGGGGCGGCGGGCGGTGCGGCGCACACGGCCGGGGCGACGGTCGGCGCCTTGCCGTCCGACTCGACCGGCGGCGTGCGCTGCGGTATGCCGGGGTTGTGGTGGCCGCTGGAGGAACCGGAGGGGTGTACGTACATCACCACGCTCGCGAGACTCAGCGCGAGGACGACGACGGTGACAACGGCGGTGGCGATACGGCGGCGGGACACAGCCCGAGTCTCGGGTCGGGCGGCGGGCGTGACCAGGCCTGACACGTTCCGGATCGGCAACGGTCGCCGAGCGGCCTGCAGCGATGCCTCACGGCGGAGGTTTTTCACAGGCTCGGCACCATGGTGGGCCTGTTGGGCCTAATGGGTCCGACTGGTGGTGAGATGAACAGGGTTTCTCAGTCATGGCGAGGCCGCATCCGCTCGTGACGGGAGTGCGGCCCTCGTGTGTCCGCAGGCAGGTGGGCCATGGTGGACAGACGAACCTGATGTGTCTGTGCCGAGTGGTGCGCCAGGCGTTTACAAGAGTGTCGGCCCTCGCTAACTTCACAGAGAGTGGGATGGGAGCGCTCCCATAGCAGCGGACCGGAACCCGCCCCCAGGCGGCGTTCCCATCTCACGTGCACGTTCCTCACGACCATCGAGCAATCGACAACGAAGGGACGAGTTTGTCATGTCCGCAGCAAAACTCGCGACGAGTGGGCGATTACCGCTGCCCGCCCGGTACAGAGCCTTCTTCCTCGTCCTGCTGGCCCTGGTCACCACGATCCCGGCCCTGGGACTGGTGTTCACGGCAGGTGGGAAGGCCGAGGCGCACGGCACGCCCATGAAGCCCGGCAGCCGCACGTTCCTGTGCTGGCAGGACGGGCTCACGGACACCGGGGAGATCAAGCCCGTCAACCCGGCCTGCGCGGCGGCCGCCCAGGAGAGCGGCACCACGCCGTTCTACAACTGGTTCTCCGTGCTCCGCTCGGACGGGGCCGGCCGCACCCGCGGCTTCGTCCCCGACGGAGAGCTGTGCAGCGGCGGGAACACGAACTTCACCGGGTTCAACCAGCCGCGCGACGACTGGCCGCTCACGCATCTGACGGCGGGAGCGACCGTCGACTTCTCGTACAACGCCTGGGCCGCGCACCCGGGTTGGTTCTACGTCTACATCACCAAGGACGGCTTCGACCCGACCCAGCCGATCACCTGGAACGACATGGAGGAGCAGCCGTTCCTCTCGGTCGACCACCCGCCGCTGAACGGATCGCCGGGGACGGTCGAGGCCAATTACTCGTGGACCGGTGCCCTGCCCGAGGGCAAGGACGGGCGGCACATCATCTACATGGTGTGGCAGCGCTCGGACAGCCAGGAGACCTTCTACTCCTGCTCCGACGTCGTCTTCGACGGCGGCAACGGGGAAGTGACCGGCATCAAGGACCCGGGCAACCCCCCGACGGAGCCGCCGCCCGGCGACTGCTCCGCCACCCGCCGTACCACCGGCAGCTGGTCCGGCGGCTACCAGTCCGAGGTGACCGTCACCAACACCGGCGACGTCCCCATGCTCGGCTGGATGGTGGACTGGACGCTGCCCGACGGGCAGGCGATCGACAGCCTGTGGAGCGGCACGATGACCGTGCAGGGGCAGGAGGTGATGGTCCACAACGCCGGATGGAACGGCGCGCTGGACCCTGGTGAATCGACGACCTTCGGGTACGTGGTGTCGGGCTCCGGGGGCGATCCCGCCACCGACCTGACGTGCCAGGTCGGTTGACGGGCACAGCTTCGCTCTACAGGGACCCGTCTTTCACGGCGCCCACGAACGCGGCCCAGCCGCGGACCGGGAAGACGAGGGCGGGTCCCTCCGGGGTCTTGCTGTCGCGGACGGGCAGGATGCCGGGGTAGTTGTCGGCTATCTCGATGCAGTTGCCGCCGGTTCCGTCGCTGTAGGACGACTTGCGCCACCTGGCGCTGCTCAGATCGCGTGTGCTGCTCATGGGGTCCTGTAGTCCTCCGCCACCGACTGGATCAGGGCCAGGGACGCCGCTGGTGACAGTGCGGCTGCCCTGACCAGATCGTATGACCTCAAGATCTGCCCTACCAAGGCCGGTTCCTCGATGAGTTGTCCGCTGCCCGCGCCCTCCGTGTAGGCGACGGTGGGCGCGTCGTCGAAGGCCATGATGGAGGTCATGCTGTCCATGAATGCCTCGTTCATGGCACTGAAGGGCAGCACCTGCACCACCACGCGCGGCCGCGACGCCAGCTCGGCGATGCGCAGCAGTTGCTGGTGCATCACCTCTGGCCCGCCGATCGGTGCCTGAAGCACCGCCTCGTGGATGATCTCCCACAACACGGGCGCTGTTGGGGCATTGAGGATGCCCTGACGTTCCATACGGGCTGTGACGATCTCTTCTACGGCCTCGTCGGGTGAGAACCGCATCGCAGCCCGCGTGATGGCCCGCGCGTACGACCTCGTTTGCAGCAGGCCGGGCACCAATACGGGCGCGTACTCGCAGATCGTCTGCGCCAGCTTCTCCAACTCCGCCGCATCCGCGAAGTACTCCGCAACTTTCGATTTGCGGGCGAGGCGGCACAGCCGCTGGAGGTGCTCGCCGCTGTCCAGCACCTCGTCGAGCAGCTTCGACACTTCCAGCTGAGGCCGTCTCGTCGCGGTCTCGAACTGTCCGACATACGTACCCGAGCAGAAGACGCGCTCGCCGAGCTGCTCCTGCGAGAATCCCGCAGTTTCGCGTAACCGCCGCAGTTCCGAGCCGTAAAAGGCCCTCGGATCGGCGTACGGGTCGGTGCCCTTGGTCTGGTTCATCACCAACGCCTCCTTCGCGCAAAGCGTTTGCTGGGGTGATTCGCCTCCCGAATGTAGCGGCCGCATGGTCACCCTGTGAGTGCATTCAGTTACCGCAGGCTTCGTTCATGGAAGGGCACCCACATGCCGACCGCAGATCCGCTCTCCGAAGCGGCCAACGCCGTACGGGAGCTGAACGAGTCCCTCGCCGCTTGCGGCATCACACTGCCCTCCCTCCGCATCGATCTACCGTCATGCGGGTTCAGTGCGACGCCCCGCCCGCTGGTCGAGCTGGGCCGCTGCAACCTGGAGACGGCCCGCCGTCTCACCCTCGTACTGAGGGAGGCGGCGCGATGAGTCACGCATCGGAGAAAGGCGTGCCACCGCTCGGCGCCGTCGTGGTCGACGAACGGACCGCCCGCGTCGGCGAGGTCATGGGGGCCGAGGGCCCGTACCTCCGACTCCGGCCGCTCGGCGGTGGCCGGGAGTGGGACGCTGACCCTGGGCGGGTGCGAGCGGCCACACCCGCCGAGCGGCTGCACGCGGGCGTGGCAGCGGCGAACGCCGCGAGCCGGGCGGGGCAGGATGAGCGCCGTCGGCCGCACGGCGGACACAGGAGGGGGCCAGTGCCCAGTTCGGCCATATCGGATGGCTGCATGGCTGATCCGTGAACGCAGAGACGGTTCAGATATCCGCGACGTCTCAACTAGGAAAACTACCGATCAGGCCTGCATTGGATCTTGCCACTGTATCAAGGAGTGGACTATACCTATCGGCGTCAGCGTGGAGGTTCGACCAACTGCGGATGGCCGGGCCCAGGGGGAGGCGGTGTCAGGTTGCAGCAGCTGCCGTGTGTTCCACCTGTGTTTGATGCACCCCGTGCAGGCCCGGCTTCACATGACCGTGGAGGGGAGGCTTCGGGTCACCACGTGAACATTGGAAAAGGCGAGGACTTGAGCGTCACTCGCTCCCCGGCCTGAAGGCCGGGGCTCGTCTGCCTTGGGCGGGCGGGCCCATGAGTGTCCAGCCCAGTCATCACGACACGTTCTGAAGGAGGTGCCTTCGATGACTTCGTTCGATTCACGTGAGCAGACCCACCCCGCCGTGCTTCCTCAGCGGCGGGCTCTGGAACCTGTGGCCGCAGACAACCCTGGGAGCAGGGACGAAACGGGCCACGGGCTCTCGGCCGCTGCTGTGCGGTCGGGCACGGGTGTCGAACAGGGGCGAGGGGAGATGCAGCGGGCCTGCACCCGGCCCGCTGCGCGTCACACCGACCTGGATTCGTTCGGGGAGGCAGTACTGGGCCGTGAGGCCCACCAACTGAATCGCACGGTCACCATCAATGCGGGCGCCGACTCTGCCGAGGCCCAAGCCGTGGGGCCGGGGGCGGGATGTAGCCGGGTGTTCGTGCTCGACCGGCGCGGCGTGCCGTTGACGCCCTGCCACCCCGCGCGTGCTCGCATTCTGCTGGCCAAGGGTCGGGCGGCCGTGGTACGGCATACGCCGTTCGTGATCCGTCTGAAGGACCGTCTCGTCGAGGAGTCCGAGGTAGACGGGGTAGAGGTACGGATCGACCCGGGCTCCAAAGGCACCGGCATCGCGGTCACCGATGACCTCACCACGGTGGACACCGTCACTGGCGAGGTCGTCACCAGCCGACGCGGCCTTTTCGCAGTTGAGCTGCGCCACCGGGGCGCGCAGATCAAGGCCAAGCTGGAGCAGCGCTCGAACTACCGAAGACGCCGCCGAGTCGCGCATCTGCGCTACCGCGCTCCCCGCTTCAACAACCGTACCCGCCCAAGGGGTTGGCTGGCGCCGTCGTTGCAGCACCGGGTGGACACCACGATGTCATGGGTGGAGAGGCTGCGCCGCTGGGCGCCTGTGGCCGCCGTGCACGTAGAACGGTCGTCGTTCGACAGCCACGCCCTCGGCCTGGGCAAGGAGTCGCTGGACGGGGTCGAATATCTACAGGGGACACTGGCAGGGTACGAGGTACGGCAGTACCTGCTGGAGAAGTGGGGAAGAGCCTGCGCCTACTGCGGTGCGCAAGGGGCTCCCCTGCAGGTCGAGCACATCCAGCCCAAGGCCGATGGCGGTTCCGACCGCATCGCCAACCTCACCCTCGCCTGTCAGCCGTGCAACCAGGCCAAGGCCGCCAAGCCGATCGAGATCTTCCTGGCCGAGCGCCCCTCCGTTTTGGCGAGGATTCAGCGGCAGGCGAAAACCCCGCTCAGGGACTCGGCAGCGATGAACGCCACCCGCTGGCGACTCTGGAGCCGGCTCAACAAGGTCGGCTTGCACGTCTCGGCCTGGTCCGGGGGCCGCACCAAGTACAACCGCCACACCCAGCACCTGGCCAAGACCCACACCCTGGACGCATTGGCCGTCGGTGACATCCCAACCGGTACGCGCATCGTCCGACACCCCGACACCGTTCTTGTCGCCAAAGCCACCGGACGTGGTAGCTACGCCCGCACCCGCACCGACAAGTACGGTTTCCCCCGCCTGCGCCTGCCCCGCCAGAAGACCTTTTTCGGCTACCAGACCGGTGACCTGGTCCGCGCCGTCGTACCAACGGGCAAGAAGGCCGGAACGCACATCGGCCGCGTCGCGATTCGCAAGACCGGCAACTTCAACATCAGCACCGCTGCCGGACCTGTCACAGATATCCACCGCCGCCACATCCGCCGCCTCCAGAGGGCAGACGGGTACGGCTACACCATGAGGAAGGAGACGGCGTGAGCAGGGACGTCGCCGCGGACATGATGAGCGCGAGAAGCGACGGCGTTTCACCTTCCGGCCCGGAGAACACTTGCTGATGTCTCAGCAACGTTCCGAGAGCCAGGCCAAGGAACCCACGCCAACACATCTAATGGGATCTACTTCCGCTCCGAACAACGGCGAGGGCGTCGGGCGCCGCGATCTGATCAAGCGGTCGGCCGCGGTCGGGCTGATCGCCGTTCCGACGATGAGCTTCCTGTCCGCGTGTGCCAGTGGGGGTGACGGCGGCAGCGACGACCAGGTCGACAAGGGTAAGAAGACCGAGGAGAACCCGCTCGGCGTCAACGAGACGGCGCAGATGGAGTTCGTGCTGTTCGACGGCGGTTTCGGCACGCAGTACGCCGAGGACGCGGTCAAGGAGTACGAGAAGAAGTTCCCCAAGGCCAAGGTGGACTTCTCCTCCACCCAGAAGATCCAGTCGGTGCTCCAGCCGCGCTTCAACGGGGGCAACCCGCCGGACCTCATCGACAACTCCGGCGCCGAGCAGATGGACATGGGCGTCCTCGTCGGCAAGAAGCAGCTCGCCGACCTCACACCGCTGCTGGACGCGCCGTCCATCGACGACCCGAACAAGAAGGTCCGCGACACGCTGCGCCCCGGCATCGTCGAGATGGGCCAGTTCGACGGCGACCCGGTCTGGGTCATGTACTACGCGTACACCGTCTACGGCGTGTGGTACTCACAGAAGGCGCTGGACTCGCTCGACGCCGCCTACCCGGAGACCTGGGACGACATGCTCGCGGTGTGCGAGAAGGCCAAGAAGAAGGGCATCGCGGGGTGGACGTACGCGGGCAAGCACCCGTACTACATCCCCTTCTCCCTCTATCCGATGATCGCCAAGGTCGGCGGCCGTGAGGTCCTCGACGCCATCGACAACCTGGAGCCGAACGCCTGGAAGCACCCCGCGGTCAAGACCTGCTTCGAGGCGTACTACGAGCTCTACAAGAAGGGCTACGTCCTCAAGGGCACCCCGGGCCTGGACCACATCCAGTCTCAGACGGCCTGGACCGAGGGCAAGGCGCTCTTCATCCCGAACGGCTCGTGGGTGGAGAACGAGGCGGCGAAGACCATGCCTGCCGACTTCGACCTCGCGGTGTCCGCGCCGTCCGGCATCGACAGCTCCGACAAGATGCCCTTCGGCACCATGTGGGCGTCCGGCGGCGAGCCCTTCATCGTCCCGGCCAAGGCCAAGAACCGCGACGGCGGCATGGAGCAGCTGCGCATCATGCTCAGCGAGGCCTCGTCGAAGAACTTCACCAAGTCCGTGAAGTCGCTGACCGCGTTCAACGGCGGCACCGACGGCATCGAGCTGACGCCCGGCCTCAAGTCAGGTGTCGCGGCCCTGGAGAAGGCCGGTGAGAACGTCGTCAACCCGCGCCTCCAGGACTGGTACGTGGCGTTGCAGAAGGAGAAGATCGGCGTTGGCGGCCTGGGCGAGATGATGGCCGGCCGGCTCACCCCGGCTGAGGCCATCAAGAAGATCCAGGGGTACGCCGACGAGGCGGCCAAGGACGACTCCATCAAGCACTACAAGCACCAGTGAGCGCAGCCGGGGACCCGGACCGAACGGCCGGGTCCCCGGCTCTCGCTGTGAGGTGCGGGCGGCGGCAGGCGCAAGGAGATCGGGGTCGGTAAGAATGCAGCACGGCAAATACCGTTTCATTGTGGGGTTCTTGACGGTCCCCTTGGCCATTTACGGCCTCTTCGTCATCTGGCCCTTCATCCAGTCCATCTTCTATTCGTTCACGGACTGGAGCGGTCTGAGCCCCGAGTTCAAGATGGTGGGCTTCAAGAACTTCACGAGGCTGCTCGACGACGAGGTCTTCTGGAAGTCCCTTCAGCACAGCGTGATGTTCGTGGTGCTGCTGCCGCTGGCGACGCTCACGCTGGCGCTGTTCTTCGCCTTCATGCTCAATGTCGGGGGGCGGCGCCGGAAGAACGCGGCGATCGCGGGGGTTCGGGGCTCTTCCTTCTACAAGATCGTCTATTTCTTCCCGCAGGTACTGTCGATCGCCATCGTCGCCCTGCTGTTCCAGTTCGCGTACAACCCGAACAGCGGCGCGCTCAACTCCGGGCTGAAGGCAGTCGGCCTTGACAGCGTGCAGCCCGACTGGCTCGGCGACCCCGACCTCGCCCTGTGGTGCGTCTTCGCGGTCCTGGTGTGGTGCACCGTCGGATTCTTCGTGGTGCTCTTCTCCGCCGGAATGGCGTCCATCCCCAAGGACTACTACGAGGCCGCGCTGCTCGACGGCGCGAACCGATTCACCACCTTTTTCAAGATCACCCTGCCGCTGCTCTGGGACACCGTGCAGTCCGGCTGGGCCTATATGGGCATCCTGGCGCTCGGCGCCGAGTGCTTCGCGGTCGTGCAGATCATGACCGTGGGGCCGAACGGCGGTGGCCCCGACTACTCGACGACCGTGCTGCCGCTGTACGTGTACCAGAAGGCGTTCCGAGATGGTCAGGCCGCCTATGCAACGACGATCGGTGTGGCCCTGCTCATCGTGACGCTGCTGTTCGTGGCTGTCGTGATGCGGCTCGGCCGGCGCGAGCGGCTGGAGTACTGATGAAGACGACTGAGACCCCTCCCGCTGACACCGCCGAAGAGCGGCCCGCCGTCGCGAAGGTGGACATCGCCGGGGGCCCTTCGCGCAAGGCGACCGAGGGCAGGACCCTCAACGTCTTCTCGCACGGCATGCTCGTCCTGTGGGCCTTCATGGTCGTAATGCCGCTGCTATGGGCGGTGATGACCTCCTTCAAGGACGACAAGTCCATCTTCACCTCGCCGTGGGCGCTGCCGGAAACGCTGCATTTCGACAACTGGTCGCGCGCCTGGACCGAGGCGCACATGAGCGACTACTTCCTCAACACGGTGATCGTGGTGGGCTGCTCGCTCCTCGGCACCATGCTGCTCGGCTCGATGGCGGCGTACGTGCTCGCGCGCTTCGAGTTCCCCGGAAACCGCTTCATCTACTTCCTCTTCATCGGAGGGATGAGCTTTCCGATCATTCTGGCGCTGGTGCCGCTGTTCTACGTGATGCAGAACATCTCGCTGCTGAACACGCTGCCCGGCCTGATCCTGGTCTATATCGCGTACTCGCTGCCGTTCACCGTGTTCTTCATGACGGCCTTCTTCCGTACGCTGCCGACTTCGGTGGCCGAAGCGGCCTTCGTGGACGGTGCCTCGCACACCAGGACCTTCTTCCAGGTGATGCTTCCGATGGCCAAGCCGGGCCTGATCAGCATCACCATCTTCAACTTCCTGGGGCAGTGGAACCAGTACATGCTGCCGACGGTGCTCAACACAGAGCAGGAGGACAAGGTACTCACCCAGGGCCTTGTACAGCTCGCCGTGAGCCAGGGCTACAAGGGCGACTGGTCCGGTCTCTTCGCCGGGCTGGTCATGGCCATGTTGCCGGTGCTTGCCGCGTACATCGTCTTCCAGCGGCAGGTCGTGGCCGGTCTGACGGCAGGCGCCCTGAAGTAGCCCCAGGCGACCGTCCCCGACAACCCCGGCCTCCAGGGAAGCCCGGAGGCCGGGGCCTCGGCCTGCCCCAAGACGGTCGCGCTTGGGAAGCGATTTCTGTCAAGGTCTTGACTGCGGTAACCGGTTCAGCACAGCTTGGAGTTCACAACTTGTACGTGGCCTCGTTCACAGCTGCCGTGAACCGGGCCCTCGGGCGGCATCGCTGCCCGTCCTAGGGCAGGAGTGGATGGGTCGATGGAGACTCCGGGGTCGCAGTCGTCGCTGCACCGGGCCAATCTCGAGCGGGTCGTACGTGCCGTGCGGCTGGCCGGGTCGCTCACGCAGGCCGAGATCGCAAGGACGACGGGCCTGTCCGCAGCGACGGTCTCCAACATCGTGCGGGAGCTCAAGGAGGGCGGAACCGTCGAGGTCACGCCCACCTCGGCGGGCGGGCGGCGGGCGCGCAGCGTGTCTTTGAGCGGTGACGCCGGAATCGTCATCGGCGTCGACTTCGGGCATACGCACCTGCGCGTCGCGATCGGGAACCTCGCCCATCAGGTGCTGGCCGAGGAGTCCGAGCCGCTGGACGTGGACGCCTCCGCCGCGCAGGGCTTCGACCGGGCGGAAGAGCTGGTCAGTCGCCTGATCGTGGCCACGGGGGTCGACCGGTCCAAGATCGCGGGCGTGGGACTCGGCGTGCCGGGACCGATCGACGTGGAGTCGGGGACCCTCGGGTCGACGGCCATCCTGCCGGGCTGGACCGGCACCAGACCCGCCGAGGAGTTGCGCGGGCGGCTCGGCGTCCCGGTTCACGTCGACAACGACGCCAACCTGGGTGCGCTCGGCGAGTTGGTCTGGGGCAGCGGGCGCGGCGTGAAGGATCTCGCGTACATCAAGGTCTCGAGCGGTGTGGGCGCCGGCCTGGTGATCGACGGGAAGATCTACCGGGGTCCCGGCGGAACCGCGGGTGAAATCGGACATATCACTCTGGATGAGTCCGGCCCGGTCTGCCGCTGCGGCAACCGCGGCTGTCTGGAGACCTTCACTGCCGCCCGCTATGTGCTGCCGCTCCTCCAGCCCAGCCACGGCACGGATCTGACCATGGAAGGCGTCGTCAGGCTGGCGCGCGACGGCGACCCGGGCTGCCGACGCGTGATCGCCGACGTCGGGCGCCACATCGGCAGCGGTGTGGCCAACCTCTGCAACCTCTTGAACCCGTCCCGGGTGGTGCTCGGCGGCGATCTCGCCGAGGCCGGTGAGCTGGTGCTGGGCCCGATCCGGGAGTCCGTCCGGCGGTACGCGATCCCGAGTGCCGCGCGTCAACTCTCCATACGCCCGGGGGCCCTTGGCGGCCGGGCCGAGGTGCTTGGCGCCCTTGCGCTGGCGCTGAGCGAGATGGGCGATTCGACCCTTCTGGACGGCTCGCTCGCCGTGGCCACTCCTGCCTTCACTTAGTTCACGCATGGCGCCGTTGTCATCTCGTTAAGGATTTACTCCTTGACGGCAACCGTTACCGCCGAGTTGACTTCGAGCACCTCGGCCGCAGCGACGCGGCCACGTCAGGGAGGTTTCTGAAGTGAACACGCGTATGCGTCGTGCCGCCGTTGCCATTGCCGCTTCCGCGATGGCCGTTTCGCTCGCCGCCTGTGGCAGCGCCAAGGAGTCCGGCGAGGGCAGCGACAAGGCCGCCAGCTCGGACAAGGGTGACGCGCTGAAGATAGGCCTGCTCCTTCCGGAGAACCAGACCGCGCGTTACGAGAAGTTCGACAAGCCGCTCATCGAGAAGAAGATCAGCGAGCTCACCGACGGCAAGGCAGAGGTCGTCTACGCCAACGCCAAGCAGGACCCCACCACGCAGAACCAGCAGGTCGAGACGATGATCACCAACAAGGTGGACGTGCTCATCCTGGACGCGGTGGACTCCAAGGGCATTGCCAGCTCGGTCAAGAAGGCCAAGGACGCGGGCATCCCCGTCGTCGCGTACGACCGTCTCGCCGAAGGCCCGATCGACGCCTACACGTCGTTCGACAACGTCCAGGTCGGCAAGGTCCAGGGTGAGGCCCTCATCACGGCCCTGGGCGACAAGGCCGAGGACGGCAAGATCGTCATGATGAACGGTTCGCCCACCGACCCGAACGCCGCGCAGTTCAAGGAGGGCGCCCACTCCGTCCTCGACGGCAAGGTGGAGGTCGGCAGGGAGTACGACACCAAGGAGTGGAAGCCGGAGAACGCCAACGCCAACATGGAGGGCGCCATCTCCGCACTCGGCAAGAACAACATCGTCGGCGTCTACTCCGCCAACGACGGCATGGCGGGCGGCATCATCACCGCCCTGAAGGCCGCCGGTGTGTCGAAGCTCCCGCCGGTCACCGGCCAGGACGCCGAACTCGCCGGTGTGCAGCGCATCGTGGCGGGCGAGCAGTACATGAGCGTCTACAAGCCGTACGCCCCCGAGGCCGACGCCGCCGCCGAGATGGCCGTCGCGCTCGCCAAGGGCGAGAAGCTCGACTCCATCGCCAAGGACACGGTCGACAGCCCGACCACCAAGGGCATCCCCTCGGTCCTCGTCGCGGTCACCTCGCTGACCAAGGACAACATCAAGGACACCGTCATCAAGGACGGCGTCTACACGGCCAACGAGATCTGCACGGCCAAGTACAAGGCCGCCTGCGAGGAGCTCGGCCTCCTCGGCTGAGGCCCTGAGGCCCGTCTGAGGTCCTTTTGAGCCCCCCTTCAGGGGCCACTCCCGAGTCCTCCTTCCGAGATTCCCTCTCCGAGTCCCTTTGCTCATACGGGAGTTCACCCGAGAATTCCCGTACGGGCCTCGTAAGAGGGCTCCTTCAGGACTCGTACTGAAGCCGTCCGGCGCCCCGGTTCCACCACCCCCGCTGTTCCAGCGGGGCGTCGGACGGCCCACCCCCCTTTCGTTTCTGCACAACCTCCCGCCGGGTCAGGCGGCGAAGGAGATGGTTCACGTGTCCGCTACGCCTGTTCTGGCGTTGCGCGGGGTCTCCAAGCGGTTCGGTGCCGTTCAGGCGCTCACCGACGTAGAGCTCGAGGTCCACGCCGGTGAGGTGGTCGCCCTGGTCGGCGACAACGGCGCCGGAAAGTCCACGCTGGTCAAGACGATCGCCGGCGTGCACCCCATCGATGACGGCGCCATCGAGTGGGAAGGCCGTCCCGTATCGATCAATAAGCCGCACGACGCCCAGAACCTGGGCATCGCGACCGTCTACCAGGACCTCGCGCTGTGCGACAACATCGACGTCGTCGGCAATCTCTTCCTCGGCCGCGAGATCAAGCGCCGCGGTGTCCTCAACGAGGTCGAGATGGAGCGCCGCGCCCGCGAGCTGCTCACGACGCTGTCGATCCGCATCCCCAGCGTGCGTATCCCGATCGCCTCGCTCTCCGGCGGTCAGCGCCAGACCGTGGCCATCGCCCGCTCGATGCTCGGCGAGCCCAAGCTCGTCATCCTCGACGAGCCCACCGCGGCCCTCGGCGTCGAACAGACAGCGCAGGTCCTCGACCTGGTGGAGCGGCTGCGCGAGCGCGGCCACGCCGTGATCCTCATCAGCCACAACATGGCCGACGTCAAGGCCGTCGCCGACAAGGTGGCGGTGCTCCGGCTCGGCCGCAACAACGGCGTCTTCGAGGTCAAGTCGACCTCGCAGGAAGAGATCATCTCCGCCATCACGGGCGCCACGGACAACGCCGTGACCCGTCGTGCGGCGCGCAATGGGGAGGCTCAGAAGTGAGCATCGACAAGACCTCCGCGAACCTGGGCACCACCACCGACCACGTCGTGGAGAACCCCGAGGCCGCCGCTGACGCCGTGACCGCCGTGGATCCCCGGCTGCTCGTGCGCGAACAGGGCCTCAAGGGCTACGTCACCGAGTTCAAGCGCAAGATGCGCGCCGGCGACCTGGGCTCCATACCCGTCGTCATCGGCCTGATCATCATCGGTGCGATCTTCCAGAGCCTGAACTCGAACTTCCTCTCCGCCGAGAACATCAGCAACATCTCCGTCGCGATGGTCGCCACCGGCATGATGTCCGTGGGCATCATCTTCGTGCTGCTGCTCGGCGAGATCGACCTGTCGGTCGGCTCCGTCAGCGGTGTGTCCGGCGCCCTCATGGCGGTGCTCAGTGTCACGCACGGCGTGAACGAATGGCTGGCGGTGCTCGCCGCCATCGCCGGCGGCGCCCTCATCGGTGCCATCCATGGCTTCTTCTTCGCCCGTGTCGGCGCGCCCGCCTTCGCCGTCACCCTGTCCGGCCTGCTGTTCTGGCTCGGCTTCATGCTGCAGATCCTGGGCGACAACGGCACGATCAACATCGACTCCGAAGGCGTCGTCGGCCAGCTCACCACGTACTACTTCTCCGACATCGCGGCGGCCTACGGGCTCGCGACGCTCGCGGTCGTGGTGTTCTTCGTCACCTCCTTCCTGGACAGCCGCCGCCGCGAGGCCGCGGGTGTGCCGTCGCGGCCGCTCAGCGAGATCGTGCTGCGCACGGCGGTCCTCGCGGTCGTCGGCTTCGCCGCCGCCGCCATGTTCAACCAGTACAAGGGCCTGCCTCTGGCGCTGGTGCTGTTCATCACGGTGCTGGTCGTGACCGACTTCGTGCTGCGGCGCACCGCGTACGGGCGGAAGGTCTTCGCGCTCGGCGGCAGCGTCGAGGCGTCCCGCCGCGCGGGCATCAACGTCACCGCGGTGCGGATCTCCGTCTTCGCCATCGCCGGCACCTTCGCGGCCATCGGCGGTCTGTTCTGGGCCTCCAAGATCGCCGCGGCCAACCAGAGCGCCGGTGCCGGTGACCTGCTGATGAACGTGATCGCTGCGGCCGTCATCGGCGGCACGAGCCTCTTCGGCGGCCGCGGCCGCACCTGGAACGCGCTGCTCGGTGTCATGGTGATCACCTCGATCCAGTACGGACTGGCCCTCGAGGGCATCGCCACGCCGATCCAGTACATGATCACCGGCGGTGTGCTTCTCGCCACGGTCGTCATCGACTCGGTGACCCGCAGGACCCAGAAGACGGCCGGCCGCGCGTAGTCGCTCCGCTGGGAGAACCGCAGAAAAGCGGGGTCGTGCGTCGGCTGCGGGTCGGTTGTGGCTGGTCGCTCCCCCAAGTTCTCGGCTTCGCTCGAACAGGGGGGACCCCCATCGCGGCGGAGCCGCATGATGTCACGGCCCCGCGCCCCTAAGGGGCGCAGCCCCTCGACCTGTGCCCGGCACCATTGCGGTGCCGGGCACAGCCGTGTCCGGTGCGCCCTCAAAACCGCGCTTTCCTGTCCCTCGTACGGCCGAGGCGTGACGTACGACGCACGGCCCGGACGTCGGAGGGAAAGGCGGAACATTAGACTCGACAGGCCCGCGAAGGCTCGAACAGCTCTACTGCAAGGAGGCACGGGTGCCGCTGCTGACCCGCATCAGGGGACCGCGCGATCTGGACACGCTCAGCCCGGAGCAGCTGGACCAGCTGGCCGAGGAGATCCGGACGTTCCTCGTCGACGCGGTTGCCAAGACCGGCGGCCACCTCGGCCCCAACCTCGGCGTGGTCGAGCTCACCATCGCTCTGCACCGGGTCTTCGAATCCCCGAAGGACAAGGTGCTGTTCGACACGGGCCACCAGAGCTACGTGCACAAGCTGCTGACCGGCCGCCAGGACTTCTCCGGGCTGCGCACCAAGGGAGGCCTGTCCGGCTACCCGTCGCGCGCCGAGTCCGAGCACGACGTGATCGAGAACTCGCACGCCTCCACCGTGCTCGGCTGGGCCGACGGCCTGGCGAAGGCCAACGAGGTGCTGGGCAGGGACGACCACGTCGTCGCGGTGATCGGTGACGGCGCGCTGACCGGCGGTATGGCCTGGGAGGCGCTGAACAACATCGCGGACGCCAAGGACCGCCCGCTCGTCATCGTCGTCAACGACAACGAGCGCTCCTACGCGCCCACCATCGGCGGCCTCGCCAACCACCTCGCGACGCTGCGCACGACGGACGGCTACGAGCGTTTCCTGGCCCGCACCAGGGAGCTCCTCGAGCGCACCCCGGTCGTCGGCCGGCCGCTCTACGACACGCTGCACGGCGCCAAGAAGGGCCTGAAGGACTTCATCGCCCCGCAGGGCATGTTCGAGGACCTGGGCCTGAAGTACGTCGGCCCGATCGACGGCCACGACATCGCGGCGCTGGAGTCCGCGCTGTCCCGCGCCAAGCGGTTCGGCGGCCCGGTCATCGTGCACTGCCTCACCGAGAAGGGCCGGGGCTACAAGCCCGCCGTCGAGGACGAGGCCGACCGCTTCCACGCCGTCGGCGTCATCCACCCCGACACCGGTCTGCCGATCTCGGCCGCCGGTCTCGACTGGACGTCCGTCTTCGGCGAGGAGATGGTCAAGCTCGGCCGGGAGCGCGAGGACATCGTCGCCATCACCGCGGCCATGCTGCAGCCGGTCGGCCTGAAGAAGTTCGCCGAGGAGTTCCCCGACCGCGTCTACGACGTCGGCATCGCCGAGCAGCACGGCGCCGTCTCGGCCGCGGGCCTCGCCACCGGCGGCCTGCACCCCGTCTTCGCGGTGTACGCCACCTTCCTCAACCGCGCCTTCGACCAGCTGCTGATGGACGTGGCCCTGCACAAGTGCGGCGTCACCTTCGTCCTGGACCGGGCCGGCATCACCGGCACCGACGGCGCCTCGCACAACGGCATGTGGGACATGTCGATCCTGCAGTGCGTGCCCGGAGTGCGGATCGCCGCGCCGCGCGACGCCGACCAGGTGCGCCTGCAGCTACGCGAGGCGGTCGAGGTCGACGACGCGCCGACCGTCGTGCGCTACTCCAAGGGCGCCGTCGGCCCCGCCGTACAGGCCGTGGGCACGGTCGGCGGCATGGACGTACTGCGCGCGGCCGGCACGGACCGGCCGGATGTGCTCCTCGTCTCCGTCGGCGCGCTCGCCCCCATGTGCCTGGAGGTCGCCGACCTGCTCGACAAGCAGGGCATCTCCACGACCGTCGTCGACCCGCGCTGGGTCAAGCCCGTCGACGAGGCGCTGCCGCCGCTGGCCGAGCAGCATCGCGTCGTGGTGACGGTGGAGGACAACTCGCGTGCGGGCGGCGTCGGTTCGGCGATCGCACAGGCCCTGCGCGACGCAGGCGTCGACCTGCCGCTGCGCGACTTCGGCATCCCGCCGCGCTTCCTCGACCACGCGTCGCGCAAGGAGGTCCTGGCCGAGATCGGGCTCACCGCCCCGGACATCGCGCGCCAGGTCACGGGCCTGGTCGCGAAGCTCGACGGCCCGTCGTCCCAGTCCCCACTCCGTTCGACCGGGAGCACCCCGGCCGCCCGCACGGCGACCGAGCGCACCGCTGCCGACGGGGTGGACTCGGTGGAGCCGGTGCGGGACTGACCCGCGATGCCTGTCTGCTGTTTCACCTGATTCACCGGCGAATGGGCCGGTCCCGCGCCTGCACGGGTGGTGGGAC
Source organism: Streptomyces himalayensis subsp. himalayensis (assembly GCF_013778455.1). Classification (GTDB taxonomy): domain Bacteria; phylum Actinomycetota; class Actinomycetes; order Streptomycetales; family Streptomycetaceae; genus Streptomyces; species Streptomyces himalayensis. The sequence goes on from NZ_JACEHE010000010.1 coordinate 105,264, forward strand.
CGGCCCATTCGCATGAAACCGCCCACGACGTGGCATACGGACCGTACCCGCTCTCGACCGAGTCGAGGCGACAAGCGTGGGAGGTCCAGCCTTGTTCAGCGCCCTCTTCCGGACGAAGAGTGTCGAGCAGTCGATCCGGGACACTACAGAGCCGGAGCACGCGCTCAAGAAGTCCCTGTCCGCCCTCGATCTCACCGTCTTCGGAGTCGGTGTCATCATCGGCACCGGCATCTTCGTGCTCACCGGCCAGGTGGCGAAGGAGAACGCGGGCCCCGCCACCGCCATCGCCTTCGCCGTCGCGGGCATCGTCTGCGCGCTCGCGGCCCTGTGCTACGCGGAGTTCGCCTCGACCGTGCCGGTGGCCGGATCCGCGTACACCTTCTCCTACGCCTCGCTCGGCGAGCTGCCCGCCTGGATCATCGGCTGGGACCTGGTGCTCGAGTTCGCCCTCGGCACCGCCGTGGTCGCCGTCGGCTGGTCGGGATACATCCGCTCGCTGATGGACAACGCGGGCTGGCACCTGCCCGACGCGCTGGCCGGGCCCGATGTCGCCGAGGGCTTCGGCTTCGACATCCTCGCCTTCGCGCTGGTGCTCGTCCTGACCGGCATCCTCGTCCTCGGAATGAAACTGTCCGCCCGCGTCACCCAGGTCGTCGTGGCCATCAAGGTGACCGTCGTGCTCATCGTCATCATCGCGGGCGCCTTCTTCATCCAGTCCGCGAACTACTCGCCCTTCATCCCCAAAGCGGAGCAGATCCCGGCGGGAGGCGGCCTGCACGCCCCGCTGGTCCAGCTGATGTTCGGGTACGCACCCACGAACTTCGGCGTGATGGGCATCTTCACGGCCGCCTCCGTCGTCTTCTTCGCCTTCATCGGCTTCGACATCGTGGCCACCGCAGCAGAGGAGACCAGGAATCCGCAGCGGGACATGCCGCGCGGCATCCTCGGCTCCCTCCTCATCTGCACCGTCCTCTACGTCCTGGTGTCGATCGTCGTCACGGGCATGCAGCACTACAGCCGGCTGTCCGTGGACGCCCCGCTCGCCGACGCCTTCAAGGAAACCGGGCACCCCTTCTTCGCGGGCATCATCAGCTTCGGCGCCGCCGTTGGCCTCACCACGGTCTGCATGATCCTGCTGCTCGGTCAGACCCGCGTCTTCTTCGCGATGAGCCGGGACGGACTGCTGCCCCGGTTCTTCTCCCGCGTCCACCCCAAGTACAAGACGCCGCACCGGCCGACCATCCTGCTCGGTGCGCTCATCGCGATCCTGGCCGGCTTCACCAGCCTCAGCGAACTCGCCGAGCTGGTGAACATCGGTACGCTCTTCGCCTTCGTCGTCGTCGCGCTCAGCGTCATCATCCTCCGCCGCACCCGCCCCGACCTGCACCGGGCGTTCCGCACCCCCTGGGTGCCGGTGGTGCCCATCCTGTCGGTGGCGGCCTCGCTGTGGCTCATGCTCAACCTGCCTGCCGAGACCTGGCTGCGGTTCGCCATCTGGATGGCGCTCGGCTTCGCCGTCTACTTCGTTTACGGACGCACGCACAGTGAGCTCGTCAAGCGACGGAAGTAGCCGCCCTTGTCCTCGCTCGCCAGCCATCCGGCCCCGTATGTCCTGCTTCGGTAGGAGCTGCGGCGCCGGATAGCGTGCCCCTATGCTCGCCGAGCCCACAGCTTCGCCACGTTCCGTCATCGAACCGCGGATGCCGCGGACGCCTCGGCCGCGGCAGGCGCCCCTGCCCCCGCGGCCGCCGGCACCGCGCGCGGAGCTGCCGGCCCGCTCCCGGTACCGGTACTGGACGCGCCTGCTCCCCGCCCTGGCCGCGCTTGCCTGCGTCACTCGCGTACCGGCGTTCCTGCAGCCGCTGTGGAACCCGGACGAGGGCTATCTGGCCGTGCAGGCGCGCATACTGGCCGACGGGGGAGAGCTGTACGAGTCGGTGGTCGACCGCAAACCGCCGCTTGTGCCCTGGCTGTACGCGGGCGCGTTCGCGCTGTTCGGTGACGCGTCACTCACTTCCGTACGGGTGCTGGCGCTGCTCGCCCAGCTCCTGACCGCCGTCCTGCTGGCCTCGCTGGCCCGTCGCCGATGGGGCGACGCCGCGGGCCGCACCGCGGGCGTCCTGTACCTCCTCGCGTCCATCGGCCTCAACCCCGAGGACGCCCAGGCAGCCACCTTCGAGGTCTTCATGCTGGCGCCTACGGCCGCGGCCATGTGGTGCGCGGACCGCCGCCGCTGGGGCGCCGCGGGCGCCGCCGTGGCCTGTGCGTTCCTGGCCAAGCAGACCGGCGGGGCGGTGCTGGTGCCGGTGGTGTGGTTGCTGTGGAACTCCGCTCCCTCGCGAAGCGGCGTGCTACGCCTGGCAGTTGGGCTCGTCGTCCCGGTGCTGGCGGTGGCCGCGGTCACCGATCCGGCCGGATTCCTGTTCTGGACGGTCACCGGCTCCGGCGCGTACGCCTCCTTCACCGGGTCCGAACTCCACGTACTGGCGCGAGGGCTGGTCAACACGGCGATCCTCGCCGTGGCCTGCGCCGGGCTGATCCCCCCGGTCGTACGCGTCCTGAGGATCGCCAGGACCGGATCGGCGGAACTGTGGCTGTGGCTCGGCTCCTCGGCCGCCGCGGTCCTCGCCGGCTTCCACTTCTTCGGCCACTACTACCTTCAAGTCATCCCGCCACTGGCTCTGTTGGCCACCGCCGCACTGCAGATCCTGCCCCGCGACCGGCTGGCGACGGCCCTGTTCACCTCGGCCTGCTGCTGCACGCTGTTCCTCGCGTGGGGAGTCCTGGCGCCCCGCCCCGAGCTGGCCCACGCGCAGCGCGTGGCGGACGCGGTGGCACACCGCACGGCACCGGGGGACCGGGTCCTCGTCTGGGGCATACACCCGGAGACGTACTGGCTCGCCGACCGCGCCCCCGCCAGCCGCTATCTGACGGCCGGCCTGCTCACGAACTACAGCGGCGGCCGCAACGGCCCCCAGGTGGGAGAGAAGTACGCGGTCGCGGGCACATGGCCGGTCTTCCGCGAGGAGATGAGGAGGCGCGCACCGGCACTGATCGTCGACGACTCCCGCGGAAAGCCGTACGCCCCGGACCGCGTGCCGTCTCTGGGTCACTTGCTGGCGGCGGAGTATGAGGTGGTGGGGGTGGTGGATGGGGCGGTGCTGTATGCGCGGGGCGCGCCGTGAGACCGCCCGTCGCCGACGTGGCGGTGCACGCCGCGCGGTCGCCGTCTCCCGGCGTATGGACGCGCCTCGCCCGGCTGTCGGCGAGGCCCATCCACGGGCGGATGCCGAGTGAGTGAGCGGTGGTCTCGACTCAGGCATCTGCGAGCGGCGGACCGGTGGTCCGGCAGGCGTCAGGACCGGCCCCGCCGCACCCTTGTCCCGTCGGCTTCTCACCGATGCGCGTCCGCGGCCTGATGCCAGGGACGCGGCGAGGACCGCTGTGGGGACGGCTGTCTCGGATGTGCTCGCGAGTCGGCCGTGGGGGATTGACTTCCCGGATGTGAGCTCAACGGTCGCCAACGACCGCGCGCGGGCCTGTGACCTCTGCGCCAAGCTCGACGACCCTCCGACGCAGTTCACGGTCCGCCGTGATCACCAGGCGAGTGCGCTCCTGGGTCTCGGCCACCAGCTCTGTGATGCGGTCGTCGCCGCTGCCGGGGGATTCCTCGACCCGCACGCCGGGGACCGATTCCACTCCGCGGGCCGCGCCCTCCACCACGAGGACGATGTCCAGGGGACCCGGGTGGCCGGCCAGGCCCTCGGCGGCGCAGGACACGAGCCGGTCCCTGAGCCGCTCGGTTGCGCCTCGCCGGTCCCGCCACCAGCCGTCGGGCACCGAGCCGACGACGTTGGCGGCGTCGACGATCACCAGTGCCCTCACGGTTGCTCCTCTGCCGTCCTGTCCTCGACCCGCACCAGTTCCACCGCCACGGCCGCTCCCCGTCACGGGCGCGTAGCCAGAACAGTATCCGTGCGGAAACCGGGTGCCGCCCACTTCCCGGCCGTGATCACGGGAGTGAGGCCAGGCAGGAACGGGTGCCGGCGGCAGCCCGAAGAACTGATGAACGAACGGCATATGATGTGGCGCGAATCAAGGTTTCCGTTTCCGTGTCCATGATGCGGTGGGCTACAGGAAGGTGACTCCAGGCCATGCGGAGAAGGTCGGCAGGCTCCGTGGGGTACGCCCGCCCGGTCGGGGACGGCTACGCGGCGGACCAGGGGCGCATCGCTTCCGGAACGGCTCACGGCAACTGGCTCACTCTCGGCAAGGACGGCCGGCTCACCCTGTACGCGCCCACGGACGGCGGACTACTGCGCTGGTCCGAGACGGCCGTCGGCGGCCCCGCCTGGAGCGGTCCGCACTTCGTGTCCGTGGCCGACCTGACCGACCTGACCGTGGCCCAGGGCGCCAACGGCTATGTCCACTTTCTCGGCCGCAGGCAGCGCACCGGCTCCGACGGCTCCCCGAGCGTGGACATCGTGCACGCCATCCAGTACCAGACGGGACGTGCCGTCACCGAGTGGCGCTCCATAGGCAACCCGCACAGTGACCACGACCAGGGCCGTGCGCTGGGCGTGCCGATCGGCACGATCGCCACGGACGGCACTGTGCACGTCTTCGTACGGAGTGCGAGCCGCGGCCTGATGCTGCGGCGCGAGGCTCCGAACGGCAAGTGGAAGGCCTGGGAGGACCTGCTCGGCAGCGGCATCGACGAACTGCCTGCTGCTGTCGCCCTCGCGGGCGGGAGGGTGGAGGTCTGCGCCGCCGCCGAGACGGGGGTGCTGGTGTGGCGGCAGGCGGAGGCAGGGGGAGGTTTCGCCGCGCCGCGGGGATTCTCACTGCGGCCGGTGCAGGGCACGGTCGCGGCCCTGGAGACGGGACCGGACCGCGCCACCTACTTCTGGACGGACGCCGCAGACGGCGGCACGGCGGCCTGGCGGCCCGGCGGCTGGCCCGTCGCGCTGGGCGGCTCCCCCGCGGAGCGACCCTATGCCGTGCTGCGCACAGCGTTGGACGGCTACGACTGTGTCGTGCTTGCCTCCCGAGGCCAGGACGGCACAGCGGTGCTCGGTCTGGGCGGTACGGAGAACGAGACGAACGGCTTCTGGTGGTACGCGCTGGCCGAGCACTGCCAGGGCGCGCCCGCGCTGGCCCGGGACGGCCTTGGCAGGGTGGTCATGGCACTGATCGACCCTGAGGGGGTGCCGCGCGTGGCACGGCAGGAGGACGGCGCCGGTCTTGCCCTCACCCGGTGGCAGCGGCTCTGACCCTGGACCGGCGGCCGCGGCTCGGACGGTGGCTGGGCGGCGCACTGGCGGGGGCGCGGATCTGACGGTCCGGCGCCCCCGTTCTGCGCGGTGTGGCGGCTCAACCGCCCGTTGCCGGCGACTTCTTGGCCGACTCGGGGATCTCCTCGTCGCTGCGGATCGCCTTCCACAGCTGCGTCGCCTGCGGCTCTGCGGCCACCACCCGGTTCGGGTCTGCGGTGTCGTACTTCACGGGCAGCATGATCGTCTCCATGGTGGAGGGATCGACGCCGTTCATGCTGCGTGCGAACTCGGCGAGTTTCGTCAGGGAGGCCAGTTCCGCGTCCGTGGTCAGCGACTCGGTGAGTTTGTCGGCGATCTTGAACGCCTTCGTGGGGCTGCCCAGCAGGTCCTGTTTCTTGATCTCGGAGAGCAGAGCGATCATGAACTGCTGCTGGAGGCCTATACGGCCGAGATCGCTGCCGTCTCCGACGCCGTGCCGCGTGCGTACGAAGGCGAGCGACTCGGTGCCGTTCAACTTGTGTGTCCCGGCGCTGAGGTCCAAGCCGCTGGACTCGTCCTTGATGGCCTTGTCGACGGTGACCGTCACGCCGCCTATGGCGTCGACGAGACCCTTGAAGCCGGCGAAGTCGATCTCCACAAAGTGGTCGAGTCGCACTCCCGACATCTGCTCCACGGTCTTGACCACACAGGCCGGACCTGCGAGCGAGTACACGGAGTTGAACATCACACGCTTTGCGGAAGGCAGCGTGGAGCCGTCCGACTTGGTGCACTTCGGGCGGGTTACCAAGGTGTCTCGGGGAATGCTGATGGCGGTTGCCTGCGTGCGGCCCTCGGGGATGTGCATCACGAGGGCGGTGTCGGAGCGGGCTCCCGAGGCCTTGCCTGTGCCCAGCGATGCATTGGCCCCCGAGCGCGAGTCAGAGCCCAGGACGAGGATGTTCTGCCCCGACGTGGGCAGCTTTTCGGGGCGGTCGTCGCCGAGAGCCTTGTCCAAGTCGACGCCGTCGATATTGCCGTTGAGGTCGCTGTAGAGCCAGTAGCCGGTGCCGCCTGCGGCCAGCGCGAGGACCAGCAGCGTCAGAAGTATTATTCGTCCCTTTCGCCGCTTGCCGCGTCGCTCGGAACGCCGTCGTCTGCCGCGCTGCGGCTGCCCAGGGCTGGGTGCTGCCCGGTGGCCGCGCCGTGACTCGGTGGTGGCGCTGTGCGTCATTCCGTTCGGTCCCTCTCCTCACCGGCTCCGCTGTCGGCGGAGTGTGGGACCCGGGTGGGGGGAGGCCGGCCCACTAATGTCATCGGTCATCGGTTCAGTGCGCACTATATGCATTTCTTCAAGGGCAGCAGGCCTGACTGCGAAGCAGCGGTGAACAACACATGGCTGACTCTTGACCACTCTTAGGACTGATTTAGGATGTGTGAACCCTGTGACTGTTGTTCGGTCACATGTTTGGGGCGGCGTCTGATCGACTGGGGGGTTGATCCAGGCACGTCAGTAGGGGTGGGCGCACCCAGGGTAACCGGCCAGAGCTGTCCGGCTGTTACTGGGTGTGGCGAAGTGTCTCGGTGGGAGTGGATCTTGGCTGAACGGCCGCGTCTCAGTGTTGTCGTGCCATTTCAGGATGTTGAGGTCTACCTCGCCGAGTGCCTGGAGTCGATAGCCCGGCAGACCTTCAAGGACCTCGAAGTGATCCTCGTCGATGACGGTTCGACCGACAGATCCACGGAGATAGCAGCCGACTTCTGCGCGCGCGACCCGCGTTTCCGGATCATCCGGCAGGAGGCTCATGGGCCTGGGCAGGCCCGGAATGTCGGTATACGTGCCATGCATCCCGAAGGCGAGTTCCTGGCCTTCGTCGATGGCGACGACGTCATCCCCGAGTACGCGTACGAGTTGTTGATCCGGACACTCGAGGAGTCCGACTCCGACTTCGTCTCGGGCAACGTGCAGATGATGAACTCCACCAAGAAGTGGCAGTCTCCACTGCACAAGGGCCCCATGCAGCGCAATCGGCGCGGCACGCACATCACGAAATTCGATGCGCTGATCTATGACCGAACTGTCTGGAACAAGGTGTTCCGGCGGTCCTTCTGGGACTACCACTACATAGAGTTCCCCGAGGGTGTTCTCTATGAGGACTCCTGGGTGAACATGTTCGCCCACTTCCGGGCCACCAAAGTCGACGTGATAACGGACATCGTCTACTTCTGGCGGCGAAGGGAGGGAGGCGCGGCTCCGTCCATCACCCAGCGGCACACCGAGCTGAGCAACCTCAGGGACCGGGTCGCGGCCGTGCAGTCCGTGAGCCGCTTCCTGGCCGAGCGGCGCTCGCGTACGTATGTCGAGAGCAAGCGCAAGTACGACCTCGCCTGTCTCAAGTCCGATCTGATGCTGCATCTCAAAGTGCTGCCGGACGCCGACGAGGAGTATCAGGACGCGTTCATGGAATGGGCCAACCAGTTCCTGGACGAGGCCGACCCCGACATCATCGATGAACTTCCGGCCGACGCCCGCGTGAAGTGGCTACTCGTGCGCGAATGGCGACTCGACGAACTTCTCGATGTCATCGAGTTCGAGAGACGCGGCGGGCCCATGCCCGTGCAGCGGCGCCTTCGGCGCTACCTGAACTACCCCTATCTCGGAGACCGTCGGGTCGGTATCGACAAGAAGGCCTACCGCCTCGACAAGGAATTCTCACTGCACGGCTCGTTGAGTGGCGCGCAGTGGAAGTCCGAGTGGCTGGTTCTCACCGGTTCCGCATATGTCCGGTTCATCAATGTGCACAAAAAGCACATGTCCGTGAAAGCGCTGGCCCTGCGCAACAAGAAGCAGGGCCGGATGGTGCTCGCGCAGGCGAAGACCACCTATGCGCCCCAGGCCACCGAGCACTCCAACCAGAACCGCTACTGCTACGACTGGGCCGGCTTCGAGGCCCGGATCGACACCACGCGCCTCAAGCGCAAGGGGGAGTGGGTCGAGGGCACATGGGACGTCGCCGCGGGCGTGCTCAGCCGGGGACTGTTCCGCTACCGCGGCCTGGACCGGGGCAGCGCCGGTACGGCGGCCAACCCGCCGTACCGCTATGTCGACAAGAACACTCGGATCCTGCCGGTCTTCCTTCAGGGCAAGCTCAAGCTACGCGTGGAGATCGTGCGCTGCCGCATCACCCGCCACCGTGTGGTGGGCGATCAGCTCGAACTCGGGGGCGTCTACCTCGGCCCCAAGGTGCCCGAATGGGGCAAGCTCCGGGTCGCCAGCATGAGCGGCGCGGGGCGCCACGACGCCTGGGTCCGCTTCACCCCGGGCGGCGACGGCTGGTGCACCTGGGTCGCCCGTCTTCCCCTGCGCGAACTCGTGCCGGGATATCGGACGGAGGCACGCGCCGGGGCCGAGATCCCGCAGTCCTGGAGCATGGGCAGCAACGGCTGGAAGACCACCTTCCATGTCGAGGGCCGCAAGATGACCATGTATCCCGTCATGGCTGAGGAGACGCCGGACGGGCACTACCGCATGCCGGCCTCCCTCCAGACACGTGAGGGCGACCGTGAGGTCGTGGTGCACCGCAACGGCTCCGGGTACCTGGTCCTGTTCGAGCGTGCCACCCTGCCGACCGTCATCCGCTTCGCCTGGCGGGAGGACGGATCTCTGGAGATCATCGGCCGCTACCAGGCCGCTGACCGGCTCTCGGCCGCGGAGTACCGGGCAGCGCACTTGGTGGTGCGCTCGCGCGCCCACGGTGCCGAGCGTGCCGTTCCGCTGGCCTGGAACGGCAACGAGTTCCGATGTGTGATGACGCCCGCGGCCATGCGGACACTGGCCGGCGACATTCCCCTCGCGTCCGGCCGCTGGGACTTCTTCCTGCGGCGCCAGGACCTCTCGGCAGTCGCTCCCGAGGACCGCCTCGAGGACCTGATGATCAAGATCGAGCAGGACCTCATCAGCGGTTTCCCGGAGGATTACGAGGAGAACGAGCGCCGGTACGAGCTCCAGGCCGAGGCCTACGACCGGCTCTCCCTCCTGGTCCACTCCGCCATGCCGGACTACGCGCGCGGCCCGTACCGCCAGAAACTGCTGCGCACCAAGGCCTACCCGGCGGCCCGCCGCAAGAAGGTCCGCCCCGCGATCCTCTTCGATGCCTTCAAGGGCACCCAGTACTCGGACAGCCCTCGCGCTCTGCACGAGGAACTGGTGCGCCGCGGTGTGGATGTGGAACACCTATGGGTCGTGCGCGACGACCAGGTGGAGGCGCCTCCCACGGCGACCCCGGTGCGCATGTGGTCGCCGGAGTGGTACGACGCGCTGGCCCGAAGCCGATACGTCATCGCCAACAACCACCTTCCCGACTGGTTCGAGAAGCGCGACGGGCAGGTCGTCGTGCAGACCTGGCACGGCACCCCGCTGAAGAAGATCGGCCACGACATCGAGGCCATCCACTTCGCCGACCAGCGCTACCTGGAGCGGGTCGAGAAGGAGGTGCAGAACTGGGACATGCTGGTCTCGCCCAACAGCTTCTCCACCCCGATCCTCAAGCGGGCCTTCGGCTTCCCGGGCGAGATGGTCGAGTGCGGCTACCCGCGCAACGACATCCTGCGCCGCCCCGGCATGGAGCGGCGAGAGCAGGAGATCCGACGCCGCATCGGCCTGCCCGAGGGCAAGCGGATCATCATGTACGCGCCTACGTGGCGTGACGACCAGTTCTACGCGCCCGGCAAGTACAAGTTCGATTTCCGCATCGACCTGGACGACGCCCGCGCACGCCTGGGCGCCGACCACGTGCTCATGGTTCGCCGCCACCCCAACGTGGTGGACCCGGTACCGGGAGCGGGTGACGGATTCGTCTTCGACGTCTCCGACTACCCGGACATGGCCGATCTGTCCCTGATCACCGACGTGATGATCACGGACTACTCGTCCCTCATGTTCGACTACGTCAACACCGGCCGCCCGATCCTCTTCTTCACCTACGACCTGGACCATTACCGCGACACGCTGCGTGGCTTCTACTTCGACTTCGAGCACAGCGCGCCGGGTCCCCTCGTGTACACCTCACAGGACCTGGTGTCCGCCATCCGCGACATCGACCGTATCCAGGACGCCTACGCCGAGCGATACCGCTGGTTCCAGGGCGAGTTCTGCGATCTGGACGATGGCTACGCGTCCGCCCGGCTCGCGGACCGGCTCCTGATCGCGGGCGGCGACCTGGCACCCGAGGATGCGAAGGCCCCGGCTGTCGGCACGGTGGACACCCGCCATGCCGGGCGCGCGCTCACGCCGATCCAGTGGAGGGCGCAGGAGTGGTTCAGCCCCCAGGGGCAGCAGCGACACCCTGCGCATCCGCATCCAGCCTCGGCAAACGGACGTCGCCTGGGCGCCGTTCCCGTACAGCCGGGTCCGACCGCGCAGGGACAGGCGTACCCGCCCCGGCAGCCGTACCCAGCCGGCGATGCACAGCCGTATCAGCCCCGGCAGGGCGAGCAGCAGCGCCGCCCCCACGCAGGGCCGCAATCGGCGCGCCTCGAACTACCGGCTTCGCCGCCCGGGGCCCGGACGTCCGACGGCCGGACCTACGAGGGCGTGATCGTCTGATGCCCGCTCATGCCGTCCGCACCCTGATCAGCAGCGCCCGGTGGTCCGATGCGCCGGTGTCCCGAACCTCGCATCCGGACCTCGGCAACCTGGTGAACAGGTAGTCCAGCTTGTGACCGGAAGAATGGGTGGCACGGCCCGAGCGCGAGGATGCGGACGACTGGTCGCACTCCCGATGCGCGGTGTACGGTCCGGCGGGCCACACCCAGGCGGAGGGATTGCCGCCTGCCGGCGGATCCACGTTCAGATCGCCGCCGTAGACCGTGCGCCTGCCGGACGCGGCACCCACCAGTGCCTTCAGCTGGTCGTCACGGAAATCCCAGTCGGGGTGGGCCGTGTCGCTGCCGGGCGGGCTCAGATGAGCGTTGCAGATCCGCAGGCGGTGCGCGGCCACCGTGGCGCAGAGAATGCCGCGCTGCAGTCCGACGGTGGGCTGCGGCGAGGCCACCGCGGTCACCTCGGACAACGCGGAGTCCGCGAGAATGCCGAAACCTGCCTCACCCTGGCCAGCTGCGGCGCACCTCACGGTGCTCTTGCGTCCGTCGTCGTCACGCCACTTGTACGCCGTGAAGGAACTGCGCCAGGACGGCCCGAGCGCCTTGCGGGTCGCCTTCAGATCGGCGGCGCAAACCTCCTGCACCAGGATCACCTTGGCTCGTGCCCGGGTGGCGAGCCGCTTCAGCTGGCGTTTCTTCTCGGCCCTGCTGCCGGTTTCGGCACAGCCCCATTGTTGTACGCCGCACATGTTCCAGGAAGCCACGGTCACCTCCCGCGCCGCGGCGACCGAACGGTCCGAAAAGATGGACTGTGTCATGGACACCGCGGAGGCGAGTCCCAGCAGTGCGAGCGCCGCGACCACGAGCCTGAGTCCTCGCCGCCTGCGCGATCCGGACGCCGAGTGAGTAGGCATCAGCAGCATCCCGACATGATGTCCCATTTGCTGACTGGGCGCCAATGTGCTGACGTATCAACCTGTCTCGGACACTCGTCCCACCGGGAGTACCACAACCGCCCGACTTCGAAGCACCTGATGAGAGTGGAACCGCACCATGTCTAAAGCAGCCGCGAAGGGCCGACACGTGGTCCAGGGGATAGACGCCTCCGGCGGCTACCCCGTCGAGTACCGGTTCGCCCATTCGAGGAGCGGGAACCGGCACCTGACGGTCGTCTTCGCCAACATCTACGCTCCGGACGACTATGGATGGGCCACGGGTATCCTCGACAGCCTCCGGTCGAACGTCCTCTGGATCCGGGACAGGTTCGAGGGCGGGAACACGTACTACCTGTGCAAGGGGATGGACTTCGCCGTCGAGAGGTCCGTGATCGGGCTCATCTCGAAGGTGATGAAGGCCCTTGGACTGACGCCCGGCGACGTCACCCTGTGGGGCAGCTCGAAAGGCGGCAGCGCGGCGCTCTACTTCGGGCTGAGGTACGGATTCCGGAATATCGTCGCCAGCGTGCCGCAGCTCCGGATCGGCACGTTCGTGCGCGACGTCTACCCCGACACCGGCCGGCACATGCTGGGTGAGGCGATGTCGGACGACAATGTCCGCGTCCTCGACGCGATCCTGCCCGACCTGCTGATGTCGGGGGCGAACCCGGATGCGCACATCTATGTCGTGTCCTCGCCGCAGGACGAGCAGTACAGCACCCAGGTGCAGCCGTTCCTGGGGCTGCTGCAGCGGTACAAGAACTTCAACTTCATCTTCAGCGAGTCCCCGTTCATCACGGGACACGGGAAGGTGACCCAGCGCAACACGCCCCCTCTCCTGGGCATCGCCTACCTCCTCGTCGAGGGAATCGCTCCGCGTCTTGGTCTCGCCCGCCATGGCTACGAGGAGCCCGAAGCCGATAAGTCGGGCATCGAGGGCTTCCTCAAGTCCACGTCAGTGGTGCAGGACTCGTTCGCCGCTCCGGTCGTGACCATGCCCACGGCGCAGTCCTTGCTGCCCGCCGCGACCGTTCGTTTCGCGGGCTGGGCGCACGGGGCGGTCCGCGTGAGCATCTGGGAGAACGGCAAGTACCTGGCGTCGGCTCCTGTCGGCGCCGACGGCGGCTGGACCTGGGACGGGGACAAGCCGTGGAGCACGGGCGAGCACGTGGTGAGGCTCTTCGCCGTCGATGCGAACGGCTACCAGTCCGAGCGCACCGACGTGCAGTTCACGGTGTCCGAGCACGCCGCGGTGCAGCACGCCGCGGTGCAGCCGAGCGCGGATGCCCGTGCGCTGCACGCCGCGGGGCCGGGGTACGCGGGCCAGGGGGTGCAGGGCGGACTCCCGGCGCCGGTGGTGCAGCTGCCGGAGGCGTACCAGCAGGTGCTGGGGACGAAGGTCGGCTTCGCGGGCGTCGCCAGGGGCGCCGCCCAGGTGGGGTTCAGGGAGAACGGGATCTTCCTGGGGGCGTGCGCGGTTGCCCCTGAGGGGCGTTGGGCCTGGGACCCGGGCCGGCCCTGGGCCGAGGGCAGGCACACCGTCGAGGTCTTCGCGGTGGACGCGGCGGGGGGCGAGTCCCCGGCGGCTCCCGTGCCCTTCTCCGTCACGAACGCCTCGGCCGGTGCGCCACGCGCCGGGTACTGAGCTGAGCCCACCCGACTTCGAAGCACATCTGAGAGTGGAGTCCGTACATGTCCAAAGCACCCTCGAACGGGCGGCAGCTGCTCAGTGGGATCGACGCCTCAGGAACGTTTCCCGTCGAGTACCGGTTCGCCCATGCCAAGAACGGCAACCGCCATCTGGTCGTGGTCTTCGCCAACTTCTCGGCGCCTCAAGACTACGGATGGTCGAACGGCGTCTTCGACAACGTCAGGGCCAACATCCTGTGGATCCGTGACCGGTTCGACGGAATGAACAGCTACTACCTGTGCAAGGAGATGGACTTCTCCCTCGAGAGATCCGTCGCCACACTCATCTTCAACGTCATGAAGGCCCTGGAGCTCACCCCGGACGACGTCACCATGTGGGGCGGTTCGAAGGGGGGCAGCGCGGCCCTGTACTTCGGGCTGCGCTACGGCTTCCGGAACATCGTCTCCATCGTGCCCCAGTTCCTGGTCGGGACGTACGTGAACAGGGTCCACCCGAAGGTTGCCCGGTTCATGCTGGGTGAGGGAGTCCCGGAGGAGAACGTGCGGATCATGGACGCCATCCTGCCCGACCTGGTCCGTTCGGAGACGAACCGCGGTGCCAACATCTACCTTCTGTCCTCGCCGCAGGACGAGCAGTACAAGGAGCAGGTGGAGCCTTTCCTGGGCCTTTTCCAGCGGTACGAGAACTTCAACTTCATCTACAGCGAGTCCCCGTTCATCACCGACCACACGCAGGTCACCCGGCGCAACGTGCCCGCCCTCATGGGCATCGTGAACCTCCTGGCCGACGGCACCCCGCCGCGCCTGGGCTACGTCCGCAACGGCTACGAGGAGCCCGACCGCGACCGGTCGGCCATCACCTCCTATCTCGCCTCCACGTCGGTGGTGAGGGGCCCGGAGTTCCCGCCGCCCGTGGTGACGGCACCCTCGTTCCAGGAGGAGGTGCGCAGGGACGCCGTGCGGTTCACGGGCTACGCCCGGGGTGCCGTCCGCGTGATCGTATGGGAGCACGGCAAGTACCTGGGGCAGACCGATGTCGCCGCCGACGGCAGCTGGTCCTGGGAGCTGGGCAGGGCCTGGAGCAAGGGCAAGCACCCCGTGAAGATCTACGCGGTGGACTCGGCGGGCTTCCAGACCGAGCGGACCGAGGTGAACTTCACGGCGGTCGACAGTCCCGGCGCCGCCCCGGCGGGCTCGGAGATGCCGGGCATGAGCCAAGGTGCTGTCCCGTCGATGGTCGGGCAGAACCGGGGCGCCGCGCTGTCGACGGTCGGGCAGAGCGCGGCCGCGCCGGTGGTGCTGGAACCCGTGGCCCACGAGCAGGTGATGGACTCCAGGGTGGTCTTCACCGGGGCCGCCACGGGCGCCGCACAGGTGGGATTCCGGGAGAACGGCGTGCTGTTGGGTGGCGCCGCGGTCGCACCGAACGGCAGTTGGTCGTGGGACTCGGGCTGGGCCTGGAACGCGGGCATGCACGTCGTCGACGTCTTCGCCGTGGACGCCTCCGGTGCCGAGTCCCCGGTGACCCAGATTCCCTTCACCGTCATGAACGCCTCGGCCGGGGTGGCGGCGGCCCCTTACTACGGCGGGAACTACTGAGAACGCACACGACAGAGGGCCTCCGCCAGCGGCGGAGGCCCTCTTCACATACCGGGGCGTATGACGGTTACGCAGGAACCGACGCCACGCCCGGGGCGAGGAACCGCTTCCCGTTCACCCGCTCGCTGACACCCTCCCGATCCAGGTAAGGCGTGATCCCACCCAGGTGGAACGGCCAGCCCGCGCCCGTGATCAGGCACAGGTCGATGTCCTGGGCCTCGGCGACGACGCCGTCGTCGAGCATCAGGCCGATCTCCTGGGCGACGGCGTCCAGGACCCGAGCCCGCACCTGCTCCTCCGTCAGGACGGTGTCGCCCTGCTTCAGGAGCGCGGCGACCTCGGGGTCCAGCTCCGGCTTGCCGCTGTCGTAGACGTAGAAGCCGCGCTTGCCCGCCTCGACGACCGCCTTCAGGTTCGGGGAGACCTTGAAGCGGTCCGGGAACGCGCCGTGCAGCGTCTCCGAGACGTGCAGGCCGATCGCCGGGCCGACCAGCTCGAGGAGGACCAGCGGGGACATCGGCAGGCCCAGCGGCTCGACCGCCTTCTCGGCGACCTCGACCGGGGTGCCCTCGTCGATGACGTTCTGGATCTCGCCCATGAAGCGGGTGAGGATGCGGTTCACGACGAACGCCGGGGCGTCCTTCACCAGAACCGCCGTCTTCTTCAGCTTCTTGGCGACGCCGAAGGCCGTGGCCAGCGACGCGTCGTCCGTCTTCTCGCCGCGCACGATCTCGAGCAGCGGCAGGACCGCGACCGGGTTGAAGAAGTGGAAGCCGACGACCCGCTCGGGGTGCCGCAGCTTCGACGCCATCTCCGACACGGACAGGGACGAGGTGTTCGTCGCCAGGATCGCGTGCGCCGGGGCGACCGCCTCGACCTCCGCGAACACCTGCTGCTTGACGCCGATCTCCTCGAAGACCGCCTCGATGATGAAGTCGGCGTCGGAGAAGCCCTCCGCCTTGTCCAGGACACCGGAGACCAGCGCCTTCAGGCGGTTGGCCTTGTCCTGGTTGATACGGCCCTTGCCGAGCAGCTTGTCGATCTCGGCGTGGACATAGCCCACACCCTTGTCGACGCGCTCCTGGTCGATGTCGGTCAGGACGACCGGTACCTCGAGGCGGCGCAGGAAGAGCAGCGCCAGCTGAGAGGCCATCAGGCCGGCGCCCACCACGCCCACCTTCGTCACCGGACGCGCCAGGCTCTTGTCCGGCGCACCGGCCGGGCGCTTGGCGCGCTTCTGGACGAGGTTGAAGGCGTAGATGCCCGCGCGCAGCTCGCCGCCCATGATCAGGTCCGCGAGGGCCGTGTCCTCGGCGTCGTAACCCTGTTGCAGATCGCCGTTCTTGGCCGCGGCGATGATGTCAAGGGCGCGGTACGCGGCCGGGGCCGCGCCGTGCACCTTGCTGTCGGCGATGAACTTCCCGCGCGCCACGGCCTGGTCCCAGGCGTCACCGCGGTCGATGACGGGGCGTACGACCTCGATGTCGCCCTTGAGGACGTCCGCGGTCCACAGCAGCGACTGCTCCAGGAAGTCCGCGCCCTCGAAGATCGCGTCCGCGATGCCGAGCTCGAAGACCTGCTGGCCCTTGAGCTGCTTGTTCTGGTTGAGCGAGTTCTCGATGATGACCGAGACGGCCTTGTCGGCGCCGATCAGGTTCGGCAGCAGCGTGCAGCCGCCCCAGCCGGGGACCAGGCCGAGGAAGACCTCGGGGAGGGAGAAGGCCGGCGGGGCCTTCGAGACCGTGCGGTAGCTGCAGTGCAGACCGACCTCGACGCCGCCGCCCATCGCCGCGCCGTTGTAGTACGCGAAGGTGGGCACGGCGAGAGCCGACAGGCGCTTGAAGACCTCGTGGCCGCCCTTGCCGATGGCCAGCGCGTGCTCGTGCTTCTTCAGCAGCTCGACGCCCTTGAGGTCGGCGCCGACCGCGAAGATGAACGGCTTGCCGGTGATACCGACGCCGACGATCTCGCCGTCCGCGGCCTCCTTCTCGACCTGGTCGATGGCGGCGTTGAGGTTCGCCAGCGACTGCGGGCCGAAGGTGGTCGGCTTGGTGTGGTCGAGGCCGTTGTCGAGGGTGATGAGGGCGAAGCGGCCGGCACCCTTCGGCAGGTCGAAGTGGCGTACGTGCGCCTGGGTCACGACCTCGTCCGGGAACAGCTCGGCCGCACCCTTCAAAAGCTCAGCGGTGGTGCTCACTTGCTGCCTCCGTCGAAGTGGGGGTTCTCCCAGATGACCGTCGCGCCCATGCCGAAGCCGACGCACATGGTGGTCAGGCCGTAGCGGACCTGCGGCTGCTCCTCGAACTGCCGCGCCAGCTGCGTCATCAGACGCACACCGGAGGAGGCCAGCGGGTGGCCGAACGCGATGGCGCCGCCGTACTGGTTGACGCGCTCGTCGTCGTCCGCGATGCCGTAGTGGTCGAGGAAGGCCAGGACCTGGACGGCGAACGCCTCGTTGATCTCGAAGAGGTTGATGTCCTCGATCGACAGGCCGGCCTTGGCGAGGGCCTTCTCGGTCGCCGGGATCGGGCCGTAGCCCATCACCTCGGGCTCGACGCCCGCGAAGGCGTACGAGACGAGGCGCATCTTGACCGGGAGGTTGTTCTCGCGGGCGAAGTCCTCGGAGGCGATGATCGAGGCCGTCGCGCCGTCGTTCAGACCGGCCGCGTTACCGGCGGTGACCCGGCCGTGCGTACGGAACGGGGTCTTGAGGTTCGCCAGGTTCTCCAGCGTCGTGCCCGGGCGCATCGGCTCGTCGGCGGTGACCAGGCCCCAGCCCGTCTCGCCGGCCTCCGCGTTCGTCCGGCGCACGGAGATCGGCACCAGGTCGGCCTGGATCTTGCCGTTGGCGTACGCCTTGGCGGCCTTCTCCTGCGAGCGCACGGCGTACTCGTCGGCGCGCTGCTTAGTGATGTGCGGGTAGCGGTCGTGCAGGTTCTCCGCGGTCATGCCCATGAACAGGGCCGACTCGTCCACCAGCTTCTCGCTGACGAACCGCGGGTTCGGGTCGACGCCCTCGCCCATCGGGTGGCGCCCCATGTGCTCGACACCACCGGCGATGACGGCGTCGTACGCGCCGAAGGCGATGGAGCCCGCGGTGGTCGTGACGGCGGTCAGCGCGCCCGCGCACATGCGGTCGATGGAGTAGCCGGGCACGGACTGCGGCAGGCCCGCGAGGATGCCGGCGGTGCGGCCGATGGTCAGGCCCTGGTCGCCGATCTGCGTGGTCGCGGCGATGGCGACCTCGTCGATCTTGGCCGGGTCGAGACCGGGGTTGCGGCGCAGCAGCTCCCGGATGGCCTTCACGACGAGGTCGTCGGCGCGGGTCTCGTGGTAGATGCCCTTCGGGCCCGCCTTGCCGAACGGGGTGCGGACGCCGTCTACGAAGACGACGTCCCTGACGGTACGAGGCACGATGGCTCTCCTCCAGGGTGCGGGATGGCACTGCTGCGGGCGCACGCCACTGAGCGCGCGCTCACCCACCCATGCTACTTGCGGGTAACCAACCTGCCCAGTCCCCCCGCCGGGAGCGGTGAAGGTCACATCGACAGACACATCGACAGCGAGCGCCCGGACCCGTATCGGTGGGGCCGGGCGCTCGCTGTCGATCTTCAGGTACGGGGCGGGAGCTGCCGCTCGACCGGTCAGCTGCCTCCGCTCGACCGGCGCACTGCCTGTCCACTCCTGCTGGGAGCCCGGTGATTCCGTGTCGGCATACGGGTATCACCGGGCTCCCGTGTCGGGGTGCCGCCGGGCGTCACAGGCAGCGCGGTGCGCTCGCTCTGCCTGTGCGGCTCGCCGCCCGGCCGGGTCCGGTGCCGTTGTCCACCGGGACCCGCTTCACTGGCACCCCTCCTCGAGGGCGGGCCCGGAGACGGGGACGCGTCGTGCGGGCCTGCCCAGAGTCCTGTTGCCGGTCTATCAGTCGTCGTCCCCGTCCCACGGGCCGGTGATGGCGAGCAGGATGCCCGGGCTCTGGATGTTGGCGAACAGCGTCGACTTGTCGGGAGAGAAGGTGACGCCGGCGAACTCGCTGTAGCTCGGGGCATCCGCGGTGCCGGTGTTCACCTGGTTGCGGGCGATCGGGTAGGTCTGGCCCTCGAGGGTGGCGCCGAAGAGGTGCTGCAGACCATCGCCGTCGGTGGCAAGCACCAGGCCGCCGTAGGGGGAGACGGTGATGTTGTCCGGACCGTCGAAGGGACCGTCTACGGCCGGGTCCGGGTTCACGGCCAGCAGCAGCTTGAGCGTGATGGTCTGGTTGCTCGGGTCGAGGTACCACACCTGCCCGTCGTGCTGGACAGGGCTCTCGGAACCGGCGTAGCTGGAGACGAAGTACACGCCGCCGTCGCCCCACCACATGCCCTCGAGCTTGCGCGCGCGGGTGACCTCGCCTGCCGCGAACTGCTTGCGCACGGAGGTGGTACGGGCGTCCCGGTCCGGCACGTTGACCCACTGCAGCTTGTACATGGTGCCGAGCTTCGTCGCCCGGGAGAGGTCGTCGACGAACTGACCGTTGCTGTCGAAGCACTTGAACGCCTCGAACACACCCGCGTCCGCGGCCAGGGTCTTGAACTGGCCGGGCCCGTGCTTGAAGTCCTTCGGCGGGGTCCAGCGGTAGAGCAGGCCGTTGGGGCTGGAGGCGTCCTCGGTGAGGTAGACGGGGCCGTGGCCCTCGTCGATCACCACGGCCTCGTGCGCGAACCGGCCCAGGGCCTTGATCGGCTGGGGGTTCTGGTTGGCTGCGGCGTTGCGCGGGTCCACCTCGAAGACGTACCCGTGGTCCTTGGTCATGCCGTTGCTGCCGGCCTTGGCCTCGGTCTCCTCACAGGTGAGCCAGGTGCCCCACGAGGTGGACCCGCCGGCGCAGTTGGTGGAGGTACCGGCGATGCCGACCCACTCACGCACCGCGCCTCCGGAGGAGATCTCGACGACGGTGCAGCCGCCGGCCGCTGCCGGGTCGTACACCAGCCCGTCCAGGTGCGGCACGGGGTGGGAAGCGGTGGCCAGCGGGTCCTTGATCTCATGGTTGTTCACCAGCAGGGTGGCGCCGTTGTCACCCGCGAAGGCGGCGGTGCCGTCGTGCTTGTTCGGGGTGGGCTGGCCCGACACCAGCCTGGTCTCGCCGGCCCGGGTGAGGATCCGGTAGGAGAAACCCCGGGGCAGGGCCAGCACTCCCTTGGGGTCGTCGACCAGCGGGCCGAAGCCGATGCTGTCAGCGACGGCGCCAGGCGCCGTGGCGAGCACCTCCACGCTCCCGGCCAGCATGACTCCGGCTGCGGCAAACATGGAACGGTTGAGGAAGTCCCTGCGGTTGAGCGGCATTTCGTCTCCTGTGCGAATGGACATCGGCCGACGCATACGGCGTCGGCGCGGCGCCCATCCTGGCCACGCCAGGAGAATGCGGCAGAAAGCAGAGGAGAATCGGAGCGTTCACTTCTACTTCACCGCTCTCATCTTTCTCATCTTTATGCCTTTCTTGTCCGGCCTTCTCTGTCCGCCCCGCCCGAACGGCCGGGCCGGTCAGGTCGCGTCCGGCGGATCGAGCCGGTAGCCGCGGCCGCGGACGGTGGTGATGCAGTCGGCGCCGATCTTGCGGCGGAGGTAACGCACGTACACATCCACGACGTTGGAGGCTTCGTCGGCCTCGTATCCCCACACCGCGGACAGCAACTGCTCACGGGGCACCACGCGCCCGGCGTTACGCATCAGGACCTCCAGGAGCGCGAACTCGCGAGGGCTGAGGTCGACGATCCTGCCGTTCACGCGGGCCTGGCGCGTGCGTCTGTCGAGGGAGACACCGGCGCGGTACAGCGCCGAGTTGTCGCCGTCCTGCAGCCGGAGCCGTATGCGCGCGAGCAGTTCCTCGAAGCGGAACGGTTTCGGCATGTAGTCGTTGGCGCCTTGTTCGAGGCCTTTCACCGTGTCCGTGAGACCGGTACGCGCGGTGAGGATGATCACCGGCAGTGGGCAGGACACCGCGCGGAGCTGGGACAGGACCGCGAAACCGTCCTCCTCCGGCAGGCCGAGATCGAGTACGAGGAGGTCGAAGTCGCCGGACAGCGCCTGGTGGCGGGCGTCCGGGCCGTTGGTGACGACGGTGGTCAGGAAGCCGTGGGAGCGGAGCCCTTTTTCCACGAACGACGCGATATGGGCTTCGTCTTCGGCGATGAGGATATGGGCGGAAGGGTTCTCTGCTGGTCGCATGTCACCTTGTGAAGAGGGATTCTGAGGGTGAAGGTCGCCCCGTGACCGGGGTGGTTGTCCAATGTGACCGTGCCGTGGTGGGCTTCGGCGATGGCCTTGACGATCGCCAGACCGAGGCCCGCGCCGCCGGACCCGCGCGCGCGGCCCCCGCGCGCGAACCGCTCGAAGATGCGGTCCTGTTCGGCCGGGGGCACGCCGGGGCCGCTGTCCCGGACCCAGAGTTCGGCGAAACCGTCGTGTGCGCGTCCGCCGATCCAGATGCGCGCGTGCTCCTGGGTGTGCTGGGCCGCGTTCTGCGCGAGCTGGATCAGTGCCTGGGTCAGCAGCTGCCGGTCGCCGTGCAGCACCCAGGGGCGTGTGTCGTCGGCGAGTTCGAGCAGCCAGCGGCGCGGCGCCAGGGCCGACGCCTTGACGTACACCTCCTCGACCAGCTCCGGCAGGACGACGTGACCGGGCTTCAGCGGTTCGGGGCGGCGCGCCTGGGCGAGCATCAGCAGCTCCTCCACGATGCGGTTCATCCGGCGCAGTTCGTCGGTGGCCACGTCGACCGATCTCTGGCGGGCGACCGGGTCGTCGTCGAGCAGCTCCAGATGGCCGAGGATGATCGTGATGGGGGTGCGCAGCTCGTGGCCGGTGTCGTCGATGAACTGCCGCTGCGTGGCGAACGACTCCTCGAGACGGTCGAGCATGGCGTTGAAGGTCGTCGCCAGCTGGGATATCTCGTCCTCGTCGTGGACCGCGATACGGGCCGTGAGGTCGGACTCGTTGATCGACCGGGCCGTGTCCCGGAGCTGCACGAGCGGAAAGATGATGCGTCCGGCGAAGACCCAGCCCACACCGGCGGCCAGGATCAGCGCGCTGATGCCCAGGAGCACTTGCCTCCGGATGGCGTCGCGGATCTCGGCGCGCTCCTTCTCGGTGAACGTGGCGACGACGAGGACACCCCGAGAGAGATCCCCCTCGACCGTCACGGGCACCGTCACGTACCGGATGGGCCCGGCAGCGGTGGTGGCGTCCCCATAGGCGGGCCGGTCCGCGGCCGCGAACCGGGCCACCAGGGCGGGGTCGGTGTCCAGCCGGGCCGGAGGTTCGATGCCCGTACGGCGAAAGGGTGCTCCGTCGACAAGGGAGAGCAGCGTCTGGTGCCGGTCGGGAACCTGGTTCTGCAGGACGGACACGAACAGGTCGCGGACGCCGTATCGCGGGTCGTCCGTTCTCGGGCGGTGGCCCTTCGTGAAGGCCCGGAACTCCCGGATCTCGTTGGCGAGTTCCGCGTCGACACGCTCGTTGAGGCGCGCCGAGAAGATGAAGCTCTCGGCGACGGTGATGAGGCCGAGGGTGAGAACGACGAGCAGCAGCATGCGCCAGAGCAGCCGCTGCCGGATCGAGCGGAACCCACGGCGCCGGAAGAGGCCCGGGCGCGCACTCACCTGCTGCGGCTGCTCTGACGGTTGCGGCACGTCAGCCGTCGTCACCGCCGCCGTCATCTCCGCCATCGTCTCCACTGCTGGCACTGGGGGTTACGGTCGGTGTCGGGCTTCCCGTATCCCCGCTGCTGGCAGGGAGCGGGGATACGGGGCGCACCGGCTCCGCCTCGGAGGAGGGACGGCGCTCCGGCGTGGCCGACCGGGTCGGGGTCGGTTCGGCCACGTCTGATATGCCGTCATCATCCGAGGCGGAGCCGGTCGGCTGCCCCGTCTGCCGGGGCGAACCGACCGACGACGGGTGGGTCTCCAGCCTGGCGCCGTCTTCGTACGGCCAGCCTGAAGGCCCCGCCGCCGACGCCGCGGGCGTGCGTTCGACGACCACCGGGTCACCGAGCTGCGGGGCCGGGGCCCGCTCCGCACCGATCACCGGGACAGCGGTGACCAGGGCAAGGGCGAGCGAGGCGACGACCGTACGGATCCGGCGGGCTCTGGTCATGCGGGCACGTGCTCCCGGGTCTGGTCGCTGTCGGCCTCGGCGTCCGCCGCGGCGTCCGCGATGGCGGGGACCTTCTTGGCGCCGACGGGGCTGTAGGTGCCGGTGGCCGGGTCCAGCAGGTGCATCTCCGCCGCGGCGATGTCGAAGAACATGCCGGTGAGCTGCAGCGTCCCTGCCTCAACCCGCTCGCTGACGGCCGGGTAGGCGAGCAGGTTGTCCAGCTGCTGGAGGACGTTGAGCCGTCCCAGCCGGTCCTGCTCCGACCTGGCCGCTTCCCCGGCCTCCTCCGAGTCGACGCGGTACCGGGCCATCGTGTGGGTGCCGTGCGCCAGCCACGCGTCCAGCGCGCTGGCACCTTCGCCGCCCGCGCCGTCGAGCAGCGCGCCCATGGCACCGCAACCCGAGTGGCCGCACACGGTGATCGTGCTCACCCCGAGGACCGCGGTGGCGTACTCGATCGCGGCGGCCACGGACACGTCGGCGTCGGCGAACGCACCGTCCTCACCGGGACGCGGAACGAGATTTCCCACATTGCGCACGGTGAACAGATCACCGGGGCCGCTCGCCGTCATCAGATGCGGCACGAGACGGGAGTCGGAACACGTGATGAACAGTTGGGAAGGCTTCTGGCCCTCCTTCGCGAGTTCGGCGAGGACGGGCCGTACCAGGGGTGCGGTGACGCGCTGGAACTCGCTGACCCCGTGCAGCAGATGGGCCTTCGGGGCCGCCTCGGGCCGCCGCTGCGTCCACGGGAAGAGCCAGGCGGCGCCGGTCACGATGGACTTGCGGCCGCCCGGGGTGCCGGAGACGTTGTCCTCGTACCAGCTCTCGTGCACCTCGTCGACGTCCACCCGGCCGCCCATACGCTCGTGCGTGACGCGCCAGTTGTGCAGGGCCTCGAACGCGGCGTGGTCCATGTAGTCCACGTTCAGGTCGACATCGACGCGCGCGCCCGCCGGGATCTCCGCCAGGGTCCGGTTCAGCGGGGGCACGGCGGCGAAGGTCAGGGAGCCCTCGACCACCACGTGCCAGTAGTTGTCCTTGTGCTCGGTACGGATCTTGGTGTGCGTCAGCCGGTAGAGCGCCTGCAGTATGGCGACGACGATGCCGAGCGCCACACCCTCCAGCAGGTTCAGCTCCACGACGGCGAACGCGGTGACGACATAGATCGTCAGTTCCCGGTGGCGCTTGAGCTCGCGTATCTCCGCGGGCTTGACCATCCGTACGCCCATCACGACCAGCAGCGCGGCCAGCGCGGCGAGCGGGATCTGCTCGATCAGCCCGGCGGCCAGGACGACGAAGACGACGACCCAGGTGCCGTGCAGGATGGTCGAGAGACGGCTCTTGGCGCCGGCGGCGACGTTGGTGGAGCTGCGGACGATCACACCGGTGACGGGCAGACCACCCAGCAGACCGGAGGTCGTGTTGCCGAGGCCCTGGCCGATCAGCTCGCGGTTGAGACGGGCGCGCGGGCCGTCGTGCATGCGGTCCACCGCGACTGCGGAGAGCAGGGACTCGACGCTCGCGATCACCGCCATGGTCAGGGCGGCCAGGGCGATGGCGCTCCAGCTGCCGTGGGGCATCTCGGGGGCCAGGCCGAGGTCCAGGACGTTCTCGGGCAGGTCGACCCGTGCGGCGCCCAGGCCCAGAGCGGTCGCCGCCACGGTGGCCAGCACGATCGCCACCAGAGCGGCGGGCACGGCCTGGACCTTCGGCAGCTTCGGCCACAGCAGCATGATGGCGATCACGATCACGCCGACCACCGCGGCCCCCGAGTTCATGTGCATGACCTGGCCGGGCAGGGCCAGCACGTTCTCGGTGGCGGAACTGTTCGGCTTCCCGCCGAGCACGACGTGGATCTGGGCGAGCGTGATCGTGATGCCGATACCGGCCAGCATGCCGTGCACGATGGCCGGCGAGATGGCCAGCGCCGCGCGGGCCACGCGGAGGAAGCCGAGCGCGATCTGGATGAGACCGGCCGCCACGGTGATGGCGCAGGTCGCCGCCCAGCCGTACTCGTTCACGAAGCCGGCGACGACCACGGTCAGGCCGGCCGCGGGCCCGCTGGCCTGCAGCGCGGAGCCACCGGCGAAGCCGACGACGATGCCGCCGACCGCGGCGGCGATCAGGCCCGCGGTGATCGGGGCACCGGAGGCCAGGGCGATTCCGAGCGACAGCGGGATCGCGACCAGGAAGACGACGATGGAGGCGGGCAGGTCGTAACGGAGGTTGCCGAACAAGCCCGCCTTCGGTGATCGGGCAGGTCGGTTCTGCGCCTGATCGTCCGGATGGTTCTCTGGGGCGGTGGTGCGTGAGCTGTGCGACGGCATGGTGCGTCCTCTACTCAGGCATACGGATACGGACAGCACCCAGATAACTGCGACGCGTTGAACCTGCCTGGCTGAGGACCGGGACGCGGATTTGCGATTCGTTTACCCGTACATGAAGTTCCCATGAGGGAACTCTCATGGACTTGGGCCAGGGAATCGGGCCCTCGGGCTACGGAACTCGCATGCTGCCGCCCGGCACGGCGGCCCCTGGCAACGGGACGGCGACGGGGCAGAAGACCTCTCTCAGCGCAGCTGCCGCTGTCGCTCCAGGGCCGTGGTCACCCCATACGCTCCGTCAGCGGCTGCTCCGCCCAGATGATCTTGCCGTTGGGAGTGTAGCGGGTGCCCCAGCGCCGGGTGAGCTGGGAGACCAGGAACAGCCCCCGGCCACCCTCGTCGGTCGTCCGCGGGTGGCGCAGGTGCGGTGCGCTGCTGCCGGTGTCCGAGACCTCGCAGATCAGCGTCCGCTCCATGATCAGACGCAGCCGGAGCGGACCGGAGGCGTGCCGGATCGCGTTGGTGACGAGCTCGCTCACGACGAGCTCCATGGTGAAAGTCAGGTCCTCCAGGCCCCATGCCGCCAGTTGGCGGGCCGTCATCTGCCGGGCCCGCGCGACGACCGCCGGATCCGCGGGCAGGTCCCAGGAGGCCACCCTGTCGGCACCCAGACGGCGGGTCTTCGCCATCAGCAGTGCCGCGTCGTCGTGCGGTTGCGTGGGGACGAGGTCGTCAACGATCGTCCGGCACAGGTTGTCGAGCGGCAGGTGGTGCGCCTCCAGCGCGCGGCGCAGCCGCTGCTTGCCCACCTCGGGGTCCGGAACCGTGCCGGGTGCTCCGTGGGTGGCCACCAGGCCGTCGGTGTGCAGCGCGAGCACGCTGCCCTCCGGCAGATGGAACTCGGCGCACTCGAAAGGCAGGCCGCCCACGCCCAGCGCCGGACCGAGGGGCAGTTCGGCGAAGGTGACCGTGCCGTCGGGGGCGACGATCGCGGGCGCGAGATGGCCGGCGCTGGCCATGACGCAGTCGCCGCTGACCGGATCATAGACCGCGTACAGACAGCTCGTCCCCACGGTGTGGGCGCCTCCGGAGGGGGCGCCGGGGCCCGAGCCCGCTTCCCGCGCCGCCCGGCTGATCAGGTCGTCGAGGTGGGCGAGCACCTCGTCGGGCGGCAGGTCCAGATCGGCGAGGGTCTGTACGGCGGTGCGCAGCCGTCCCATGGCGGCGGCCCCCTCGATGCCGTGCCCGACCACCTCGCCCACCACCAGCGCCACCCGTGCGCCGGACAGCGGGATGAGGTCGAACCAGTCGCCGGCGAGGCCGGTCAGCTCGTCGGCGGGCCGGTAGCAGGTGGCCACGTCGACGGCCTCCTGCTCGGGGACGCCGTGCGGCAGGAGGTTCTGCTGCAGTACGAGGGCCGCGTCGCGCTCCCGCGTGTAGCGGCGGGCGTTGTCGAGGCATACGGCCGCACGGGCGACGAACTCCTCGGCCAGACTGAGGTCGTCGGCCTCGAACGGATCCTGGGTCTGGCGCCGGAAGAACGTCGTGATGCCGAGTGTGGTGCCGCGCGCGCGGATCGGCACGATCATCACGCTGTGCAGCCCCAGGTCGAGGAACGTGGCGGCCCGGCCGCCGGGAAGGTCGGTGGCCCACTCCCTGGCCAGCGGGTCCAGCCGCTCCTCGCGCCATGACTTGCCGCTGCTCAGGCACTCGATCGGCGGCGAACCGGCGTGATAGCGGGCCACGCCTCCGATCTCGACGACGGCTTCCGGAACCCCCGGCCGCACCGACTGGTGGCCGGCGCGGCGCAGCGGGACGACCTCCGGGTCATCGAGGGGACGACGGGCCGGCTCTGCCCCCTTGAGTACGGACTCCAGCAGGTCGACGGCGACGAAGTCGGCGATTTCCGGCACCGCCGAGTCGGCGAGTTCCTGCCCGGTCTGCATGACGTCGAGCGTGCGTCCGATCTGCTCGCCCGCCCGGTCCAGCAGGGCCAGGCGCTGCCGCGCGCGGTAGCGGTCGGTGATGTCCGTGACGGTGTAGTACACGCCCACGGGGTGTCCGTGGTCGTCCTCGAGCCGGATGAACGACATCGAGTGGGCGACCTCGCGCTGCGGACCCGACCGCAGCCGGCCCACGTGCTCGTAACCGATCACCGGTTCACCGGTCTGGAGCACCTTGCGCATCTGCGCCTCGATCGCCTTCACGTCCAGATCCGGCTGGATGTCGCCTAGCCGCCGCCCGAGGCGGTGCTGCGGCGGTCCTCCGCTGAACTTCTCCAGGGCCGGGTTCGACCACACGTACCGGAGGTCCGTGTCCACGACGGCGATGCCCATGGGCGACTGCGAGGCCATCCGCTCCAGCAGGTGCCGGCTCATGTCCCACCCCGGGGCCCCGGTCATGTCGCCGGCGAGGACCATCCAGCGCGCACTGCCGCCGGGCTCCTTCACCGGGATCATCCGCACCATCAGCCTGACCGGCCGGCCGTCCCGGTGCCGTGCCGAGAGCAGCCCGCTCCAGCCGCCGTCCTGCCGACACCGTTCGGTGATGGCCGGAAGCCGTGCCGCGTCCTCGTCGGCGAGGAGGGAGGTGACGCTGCGGCCCAGCAGGCCCTCCTGCGTGTATCCGAGGAGCCGTCCCGCGTTCCCACTGCAGCTCAGCACCACACCCCCAGCGTCGAGCAGCAGTATCGAGGCATCCGCCACATCGAATGCGGCCTGGCGTCGGGTGGGGTCTCTCTCCTCGCGCATCCCCACGGCTGCCCTTTCCGTTTGGAGTGCTATACGGCCTCTTTCCCGATTTATTCGCGTCGTTACCCTGCCGGTTTGGGCCGCTCGTTCTGCGCCGCCCGCCAGTAGTCGGGGTTCGGTTCACGAGCGGCTGCCGGCCGGTGGGCGGTGCGCCACCTGCCGGTGGGCGGGTCGGGGCGCGCCGGGATGTACTCCCCCAGTGCCTCAAGGGCCTCGGAGGTGCCCCCATCCCTCAAGGCAATGGGAGGGAGTGGGCGCAACCCAGATGCATGGTGCGTCGAAATGAGAGGCCGGCGTCAGCCCTGCGTGGCCTTCAGTGCCGCCACCAGGACTGGCGTGACCTGTTCGATCTGCCACGGCCGGGCGCCGTATCCCGCGAGGGCCTCGGCAACCGAGGCCGCGGACGGCGAGACCGGCGGCTCCCAGCACACCCGCCGGACCGTGTCCGGAGAGATCAGGTTCTCCTGCGGCATGTTCAGCTGCTCGGCGAGCGCCGAGACCGCGGCGCGGGCCGCGGACAGTCGCGCGGCGGCGGCCGGATCCTTGTCCGCCCAGGCGCGCGGCGGAGGCGGCCCGGTCACGGGCTGCCCCGGCTGCGGGAGGGACGAGTCCGGCAGCGCCCTGGCGCGGTCCACCGCCGCCTGCCACTGCTCCAGCTGACGCCGCCCCATACGGTGCCCGAAGCCGTTGAGCCCCGCCAGGGCGTGGACGTTCGGGGGCATCGCGAGCGCCGCCTCCACGATCGCCGTGTCGCCCAGCACCTTGCCGGGCGACACGTCACGCCGCTGCGCGATCCGGTCCCTGGCGTTCCACAGCTCCCGTACGACCGCCATCTGCCGACGGCGGCGCACCTTGTGCATGCCCGAAGTACGGCGCCACGGGTCCTTGCGCGGCGCCGCTGGCGGCGCCGAGACGATCGCGTCGAACTCCTGCTGGGCCCACTCCAGCTTGCCCTGCCGGTCGAGCTCCTTCTCCAGCGCGTCGCGCAGGTCCACGAGCAGCTCCACGTCGAGGGCTGCGTAGCGCAGCCAGGGATCGGGCAGCGGCCGCGTCGACCAGTCGACGGCGGAGTGGCCCTTCTCCAGTACGTAGCCCAGTACGCCCTCGACCATCGCGCCGAGACCCACCCGCGGGAAGCCCGCGAGGCGGCCGGCCAGCTCGGTGTCGAAGAGGCGCGTGGGGACCGTGCCTATTTCGCGCAGGCACGGCAGGTCCTGGGTGGCGGCGTGCAGCACCCATTCCGTGTCGGCGAGCGCCGCGCCGAGACCCGAGAGGTCCGGGCAGGCGACGGGGTCGATGAGCGCGGTGCCGGCGCCCTCGCGGCGCAGCTGTACGAGGTAGGCCCGCTGTCCGTAGCGGTAGCCGGAGGCGCGCTCGGCGTCGACGGCGACGGGGCCGGTGCCGTCGGCGAAGGCCGCGATCACCTCGGCGAGGGTCGCTTCGTCGGCGACCACCGGAGGGATGCCGTCACGCGGCTCGAGCAACGGAATCGGCGTCCCGTCCACTACGAGGCCTGCGACGCCGTCGTCCGGAGGGGCGCCCCCGGTGGTTCGCAGTGAACTGGCTGCTGCGGTGTCTTGGGCGTCGGTCACCTGTCAAGGGTATCTGTGCATGCACAGCGCCCGTCGTCGGAACGTTCCGTCGGCGGGCGCGGGAGGGACGTAAACCAGTCAGGGCGGTGAATGATCCCGGTCAGTGGGTGAATTCGGTCAGTGGATGATTCCGGTGCGCAGGGCCACGGCGACCATGCCTGCCCGGTCACCGGTGCCGAGCTTGCGGGCGATGCGGGCGAGGTGGCTCTTGACGGTGAGTGCGGACAGGCCCATCGAGACGCCGATGGCCTTGTTGGACTGGCCTTCCGCTACCAGTCGCAGCACCTCGACCTCGCGGCCGGACAGCTCTCGGTAGCCGCCCGGGTGGCTCGGGGCACCCGGGGGGCGGCGGTGCATACGGGCGGCGGCCGACCCGATGGGGGCGGCGCCGGGGCGGGTGGGAAGGCCCACGTTCGTGCGGGTGCCGGTGACGACGTAGCCCTTCACACCGCCCGCGAGGGCGTTGCGTACGGCGCCGATGTCGTCGGCGGCGGAGAGGGCCAGCCCGTTGGGCCAGCCGGCGGCTCGGGTCTCGGACAGCAGGGTGAGCCCGCTGCCGTCGGGAAGGTGGACGTCGGCGACGCAGATGTCGCGCGGGTTGCCGATCCGGGGGCGGGCCTCCGCGATGGACGACGCCTCGATGACGTCGCGCACTCCGAGCGCCCACAGATGACGGGTGACGGTGGAGCGGACACGCGGGTCGGCCACGACCACCATGGCGGTCGGCTTGTTCGGGCGGTAGGCGACCAGGCTTGCGGGCTGCTCGAGGAGAACGGACACCAGGCCTCCTGGGGTGCGGGACGGGACCGGCTCGGGGATGAAGCCGGGACGAACCGTGCTTTCAAGGTCACAGACCTCTTCGGCACCAAACCCGTCCTCCTTTAGAGAAAGATCACGATTTGGTGAGTAACAATTCGTGCAATTCAGACATGCGAGCGATCATGTCAGAGATCAAATCGAGCCGAGGCGGGTCGTAATCCATCCGCTTCGCGTCCGTATCGGGCCGCAGCGTGTCCAGCACGCGTCAGAAATGCGTCCGGAATTGCATCGCCTGGGGAGGGGCCGGTGCTTCTCAGGGCGGGGCCGGCGCTTCTCAGGGCGTAGGGAAGCTCCCGCGCGCGATGAGGGCTGCCACCGCGCGATGTCCCTGGCCTGCCAGGCCGTTGTGCACGACACACAAACGGGCCTGGCAGGGCAAGCAGCAGGCCCGGCCTCCGCGTCAACGCCTCAGCGCCGCTCTCAGCGTGTCTGCGGCCCCCGCCGCTGGGGCAGCGACACCACCGACGTATCGCCGGGACCGGCCGGCGGCAGCCCGGCGACCTGGCACAGCAGGTCGCACCATGCGGCGAGATGCGCCGCCGTGTCCGGTACCCCGCCGAGGCCCTCGCGCGGCGTCCAGGACGCACGGATCTCGATCTGCGATGCCGGCGGACGCTCGGCGAGCGCGCCGAAGTAGTGCGAACCCGCGCGAGTGACGGTGCCGCTCGGTTCCCCCTGCGACAGCCCGCGCGCCGTCAGCGCGCCCGTCAGCCACGACCAGCAGACCTCGGGCAGCAGCGGATCAGACGCTATTTCCGGCTCCAGCTCCGCCCGTACGAGTGTGACCAGCCGGAACGAGCCCTGCCAGGCCTCGTGCCCCGCCGGGTCGTGCAGCAGGACGAGCCGTCCGTCGGCGAGGTCCTCCTCGCCGTCGACGACCGCGGCCTCCAGCGCATGGGCGAAGGGGGCCAGGCGCTGGGGCGGGGGCGCCGGGGAGATCTCGATCTCCGGGCGCAGTCGCGCACCCCGCAGCGCGTCGACAGCCGCGCGGAAGGGCAGCGGAGACGAGTCCGCCGCGTTGCCCTCCGTACCGTCCCTATCGTCAGCGTCGTCCGACAGTCGTCCCTGAGCCGCAGCCATGCGGGGAAGATTAAGGGGAACGGAGCCTTCGCGCAGGGAGAGACACCCGGCAGCGCGACGGCTGTCCGGTTCACGCCCCCATGAATACGCCACGCGCCAGTCTCCATTCGGATGAACGCCCCGGCCGGCGAGCGGCCGCTGTCCCCGGGGACAGGCGGTGTCCGCTGCATGCGAGACTTTCCGACGTGAGTGCCAACGACAGCCCCGCGGGCCACCAGCCGACCACACCGCACGACGACGTCAAGCGCGACGCCACGGACGTCAAGGACGTCAAGGACGTGCAGGGAGTCCAGGAATCAGCCTTCCTGAAGGCGTGCAGGCGCGAGCCCGTGCCGCACACGCCGGTGTGGTTCATGCGGCAGGCCGGGCGCTCCCTGCCCGAGTACAAGAAGGTCCGCGAGGGCATCCCCATGCTCGAGTCGTGCATGCGGCCCGAGCTGGTCACCGAGATCACCCTGCAGCCGGTACGCCGTCACGGCGTCGACGCCGCGATCTACTTCAGCGACATCGTCGTACCGCTCAAGGCCATCGGTATCGACCTCGACATCAAGCCCGGCGTCGGCCCGGTCGTCGAACGACCGATCCGGACGCGCGCGGACCTCGCCCAGCTGCGGGATCTCACGCCCGAGGACGTCTCCTACGTCACCGAGGCGATCGGCCTGCTCACCGCTGAGCTCGGCGCGACCCCGCTGATCGGTTTCGCGGGTGCGCCGTTCACCCTCGCGAGCTACCTCGTCGAGGGCGGTCCGTCGCGCAACCACGAGCACACCAAGGCGCTCATGTACGGCGACCCGCAGCTGTGGGCCGACCTGCTCGACCGGCTCGCGGAGATCACGGCGGCGTTCCTGAAGGTGCAGATCGAGGCGGGCGCCTCGGCCGTGCAGCTCTTCGACTCGTGGGTGGGCGCCCTCGCGCCCGCGGACTACCGGCGCTCGGTGATGCCCGCGTCGCGCAAGGTCTTCGACGCGGTGGCCGGATACGGGGTGCCGCGCATCCACTTCGGCGTCGGCACCGGCGAACTGCTCGGGCTGATGGGCGAGGCCGGCGCGGACGTCGTCGGCGTCGACTGGCGCGTGTCCCTCGACGAGGCCGCCCGCCGCGTCGGCCCCGGCAAGGCGCTCCAGGGCAACCTCGACCCGGCGGTGCTCTTCTCGTCGACCGAGGCGGTCGAGCAGAAGACCCGCGAGGTACTGGACGCGGCGGCCGGGCTCGAGGGCCATGTGTTCAACCTCGGACACGGCGTCCTGCCGACCACCGAGCCGGACGCGCTGACCCGCCTCGTGGAGTACGTGCACACGCAGACGGCGCGCTGACGCCTGCCGTCGCGCCTCACGTGGGCCGGCCGGTCACCAGTCCTGCCGTCGGCCCCATCGGCCCCCTCGGCCCCGTCGGTCACCAGTGGTGCCGAGCCTGTCTGCCCCACAGCATGCGGCTCGGCTCAGGTGGTGGCTGCGTGCCGCGGCGCAGCGGCCAGGCGAGGAGCATCCCCGCCAGGAAGCCGACCACATGGGCCACGTAGGCCACGGTCCCGGCCTGCGTGACCGCCGCACCGTACGAGTACACCGCCTGCAGCACGAACCACAGGCCCAGCACGATCCAGGCGGCCAGCCGCAACGGCAGGAACAGCAGGAACGGCACCAGCACCCACACCCGCGCCTTCGGATACAGCACCAGATAGGCGCCCAGGACCCCGGCGACCGCTCCGGACGCGCCCATCAGGAGGGCGCCGGAATCGGGGTTGACCAGCGCGTATCCATAGCCGGCGGCGTACCCGCACACGACGTAGAACAGTACGTACCGCACATGCCCGAGGCGGTCCTCGACGTTGTTGCCGAAGACCCACAGGAAGAGCATGTTGCCGAGCAGGTGCAGCCAGCTGCCGTGCAGGAACATCGAGGTGAGGACGGACAGCGGAGGGTACTTCTCGTAGTCGGGCGGGCCGACCACGCAGCCCGGCCCGGACGGACCCAGGCCCACATCGCCCGTGGGCACCGCACGCGGCATCCGCAGACGGATCAGCTCCTCCGGCACGGCCGCCCAGTGCTCCATGAACGCCCGCAGCTCGCACAGCTGCGCAAGGCTGCTTCCGCCGGTCAGCGAGCCGGCCATTCCAGGAGTACGCAGGAAGACCACGAAATTGGCGGCGATCAGCGCGTACGTCACCCAGGGCGTGCGCCGCGCCGGATTCACGTCATGGACGGGGATGACCACATCTGATCCCTGCCCGGCACGGGCCGCACGAATCCGGGCGCTCCGCTGAACGGGAACGGACAAGCTCCCGTATCACTCTGCGTCCGCCCCGGCCCGGGGACGGGCACCCCCCACAGGGGGTTCCGAGACGTGAGGACGGCCGATGACCGACCCCAGCAACGACCCCAGCAGTGTGCCGCTTCAGGCGCTGCCGGACGGAGACGCGGAAGTCCGTCTGGTGTTGCGCCTGCAGTGGGAGGACGTCGCCGCGCTGGGCCAGGAGGCCGGCCGGCTCGCGGCCCGCCTGCAGCGCCCGGTGAGCCTGGACGAGGCCGCGAGCCACCGCCTGCGCACCCGGCCGCCGGCGGCGCACGCGAAACCGGCGTCACAGGAGCGGCCACCGCAAGGCGTCGCCCCGGCTCCCGTGTCGTCACTCACGGGCCGCTCACCGGGGGACCAGGCGCGCCAGGCGATCGAGAGGATCAACGGCACGACCGCGTGATCCAGCCGTCCCGCGACCAATCAGCCCGCGCGGCAACCAATCAGCCCGTCCGGCGCTTGAGGACGAGCCCGTCAGGGGCGACAGGGGTCTGGGGGGCGAAGCCCCCCAGCGGGGGTCCAGGGGGCCGGCCCTGCCACGCGGCGGAGCCGCATATCAGATGCAGCGGGAAGGGGCGGGGTGGGGGAAGAACCTCAGTCGCCCGCCACCCGCACCGCCACCGAAGCCTTCCGCGCAGCGATCAGCACCGGATCCCACACGGGCGAGAACGGCGGCGCGTACCCCAGATCCAGCGCGGTCATCTGCTCCACCGTCATGCCCGCGGTGAGC
This sequence comes from Streptomyces himalayensis subsp. himalayensis, assembly GCF_013778455.1. GTDB lineage: Bacteria > Actinomycetota > Actinomycetes > Streptomycetales > Streptomycetaceae > Streptomyces > Streptomyces himalayensis. The sequence goes on from NZ_JACEHE010000010.1 coordinate 140,015, forward strand.
GCGACCGCCGCGATGTCCACCCGCTTCGCCGCCCCCTCACGCCCGACGATCTGCACGCCGAGAAGCCGCCCCGTACGGCGCTCCGCGAGCATCTTCACCGTCATGGGCGCTGCCCCGGGGTAGTAGCCGGCCCGGCTCGTCGACTCGACGGTGACCGTCACGTACTGCAGCCCGACGGCCCGCGCGTCCTTCTCGCGCAGCCCCGTACGGGCGATCTCCAGATCGCAGACCTTGCTGACCGCCGTACCGACGACACCGGGGAACGTGGCGTACCCGCCGCCCACGTTCGCCCCGATCACCTGCCCGTGCTTGTTGGCGTGCGTGCCCAGCGCGATATGCCGCTCGCGGCCGGAGACGAGATCGAGGACCTCCACGCAGTCGCCGCCCGCCCAGATGTCGTCGTGGCCGCGCACCCGCATCGCGAGGTCGGTGAGCAGACCGCCGTACTCGCCGAGCGGCAGCCTCGCCGCGCGGGCGAGGGCGGTCTCCGGGCGTACGCCCATGCCGAGCACCACCACGTCCGCCGGGTACTCGGCGTCGTCCGTGGCCACCGCACGGGCCCGGCCGTCCGCGTCCGTCAGGACCTTGGTGACCTCGGCGTCGTCGACCATGGCGATGCCGAGCCCGGTCATCGCCTCGTGGACGAGACGGCCCATGTCCGGGTCGAGCGTGGCCATCGGCTCCTGGCCGCGGTTGACCACCGTGACCTCGTAGCCCCGCTTCATCAGCGCCTCGGCCATCTCCACGCCGATGTACCCGGCGCCGACGACCACGGCCCGGCGGCCCTCCGTCCGCTCCAGGGTGTCGAGCAGCGCCTGACCGTCGTCGAGTGTCTGCACTCCGTGGACCCCGGGCGCGTCCATGCCGGGCAGCGGCGGCCGGTCCGGCCGGGCCCCCGTGGCGATCACGAGCTTGTCGTACGCCGTCCACTCCTCGGCGCCGGACTCCAGATCGCGGGCGCGGACACGGCCGCCCGCGACATCGATCTCGGTCACCTCGGTGCGCATCCGCAGGTCGATCGCGCGGGCCCGGTGCTCCTCCGGTGTGCGCGCGATCAGTTCGTCCCGCTCCACGACGTCGCCGCTGACCCAGTACGGGATGCCGCACGCCGAGTACGACGTGAAGTGGCCGCGTTCGAACGCGATGATCTCCAGCTCGTCGGGGCTCTTGAGCCTGCGGGCTTGCGACGCGGCCGACATGCCCGCCGCATCTCCGCCGATGACCACCATTCGCTCTCGCATCGCCTGCTCCTCGGGAAGCGTCTGAACGCAGCGCGGCACGGTAGGCACCGCACAGGCGAGCGTACGGCGAGACGCTCGGGCGGCAGGAGACGCAGAGGACGCCTGCCGCCCGAAGGCGAGATCACTCCGCGAGGTCACTCCTGCTTGGCGGAGTCGCCTCCCTGCTCCTCATCCGCGTCGGCGCCGCGAGCCGCGGGCGCAGTGGGTGCCGCAGACCCCGGACCGGCCGCGGGCGCCGCAGACGCCGTACCTGTCGCCGGCGCCCCCGCAGGACCGCCCGCCGGCAGAGGTGTCCGCGCACCGCGAGGCAGCCGGGAGCGTACGACCCGCAGCCACACCAGAATGATCAGCGCCGCCGCAGCCACGAACGGCAGGGCCGCGCCGAAAGCGACCGCTATCCAGCGCAGCAGCGTGACGAACGCGTGCCAGCCGCCCGCCAGCGCATCCAGGAACCCGGGGTCGTCGTCCTTCTTCACGACCTGCTTCTTCGGGTTCTCGTAGAACGTCAGGGTGATCGTGGCCAGGCTCGTGCGGTCCTTGAGCGACGCCTGCTGGGCCAGCAGCGACTCCAGGTCCGCCTGACGGCTGCTCAACTCGCCTTCCAGCGCCACCACATCGCTCAGCTTCGTGGCCTTGTCCATCAGCTCACGCACGCGTCCCACGCTCGCGCGCATCGTCTTGATGCGGCTCTCGACGTCGACGACCTGGTCGGTGACGTCCTGCGCCCTGACCTTGCGCTCCATGAGCTTTCCCGTGCCCTGCAGCTCGGTGATCACCTCCTCGTACTGCTCCGTGGGAACGCGCAGTACGACGCGGGACTCCTCGCGGCTGTCCTCGTCGCGGATCGTGGTCTCGTTGCCGACGATGCCGCCCGCGCCCTCGGCGGCCGAGCGCGCCTCGTCGAGGGCCTTCTGCACGTCCTTGACCAGCACGGTGAGCGATGCGGTACGGATGACGTGGGTGCCGGTGAGCTTCGGCGGGGTGGTCGCCTTGTCGCCCGCCTGCTCGCCGGAACCGCTGTCGGCCTGGCCGCCGGGAGCGGCCGCGCCCTGCTTGGCTTCCGCAGCGCCGGGAGGGGCCGCCTTGGCGGCGCTGTCGGCGGAGCTGCCAGCGGAGCTGTCGTTGGCCCCGCATCCCGCCAGCGCGAGCGCCGCCGCCAGCAGGACGGCCGACAGTGCCTGGATGGATCGGTGCCTGGACAGGCCGTTTCGGCGCGTGGACGTGCCGTCTCGGTGCCTGGACGTGCCATGAGCGAGAGGCTCGAACATGTCGGCGTACCCCCGGGGTTGGTGATGACTGGTGCTCCTTCGACGCCCGGGGCTCCGGTTTCGTTGTCGCTGTCCGGTCCCGATGGGGTCACGGTCGGGACTCGTCGGGGCCACCGGTGCCGGGTCTGGCCGCCATGCACGGTTTGAGAGAGTGGAGGCATGCGCGAAGGGGACACACGTACGGGTTCGGGTCATGTCGTCGTCATCGGGGGAGGAATCGCCGGCCTGGCCGCCGCCCACCGGTTGCTCGGCTCACCTGGCGGCTCTCCCGGCGGCCCGCCCGACGGCTCTCCCGCGGGCGCCACGCGCGTGACCGTGCTCGAGGCCTCGGACCGCATCGGCGGCAAGCTGCACGCCGGGGAGATCGCGGGCGCGCGTGTCGACCTCGGCGCCGAGTCGATGCTCGCCCGCCGCCCGGAGGCCGTCGCCCTCGCCCGCGAGGTGGGCCTCGGCGACCGGCTGCAGCCGCCCGCCACGGCGACCGCGTCGATCTGGACCCGCGGCGCGCTGCGGCCCATGCCGAAGGGGCACGTGATGGGCGTGCCCGGCACGGCCGACGCACTGTCCGGCATCCTGTCCGACGAAGGGCTGCGCCGTATCGAGCAGGACCGCGATCTTCCGCCGACCGAGATCGGCGACGACGTCGCGGTCGGCGGCTACGTCGCCGAACGCGTCGGCCGCGAAGTCGTCGACCGGCTCGTCGAGCCCCTGCTCGGCGGGGTCTACGCCGGTGACGCGTACCGCATCTCGATGCGCTCCGCCGTCCCGCAGCTCTTCGAGGCGGCCCGGGGCCACACCTCGCTGACCGAGGCCGTTCGCGAGATCCAGGCCCGTGCCGCGCAGAACCAGCAGACCGGGCCCGTCTTCATGGGCATCAGGGACGGCATCGGCGCGCTCCCGGTCGCGGTCGCGGAGTCGGTACGCGCGCGTGGCGGTGAGATCCGCCTGAACAGCCCTGTCGGCGGCCTTCGCCGGACGCCCGACGGCTGGGAGGTGCGGGTCGGCGACCACGTCGAGACGGCCGACGCCGTCGTCCTCGCCCTCCCCGCGCCGGCCGCCGCCGCGCTGCTGGCCTCGGAGTCGCCCGCCGCGGCCGCCGAGCTGCGCACCGTCGAGTACGCCTCCATGGCGCTGATCACCCTCGCGTACCGGCGGGACGACGCCCGGCTCCCCGAGGGCAGCGGCTTCCTCGTACCGCCCGTCGACGGCCGCACCATCAAGGCGTCCACCTTCTCCTCCCAGAAGTGGGGGTGGATCGCCGAAGAGAACCCGGAACTGCTGGTGGTGCGCACGTCCGTCGGCCGGTACGGCGAGGAGCAGGACCTGGGCCGCGAGGACGCCGAGCTCGTCGAGGTCTCCCGGCACGATCTGCGCGAGGCCACCGGCCTGAGCGCCGCCCCTGTCGCCGCCCGCGTCACCCGCTGGCGGGACGGCCTGCCGCAGTACCCGGTCGGCCACCACGCGCGCGTGGCCCGCATCCGCGAGCACGTGAGCAAGCTGCCGGGCCTCGCGGTGTGCGGGGCGGCGTACGACGGCGTGGGCATCCCGGCCTGCATCGCCAGTGCGTACGCGGCCGTGGACCAGCTGGGCGGTGACCGGCGCGGTGTGGAGCAGCTCACCGCGAACCCGGTGCAGAGCCTGCACGGCGGAGCGGGAGAATAGGCGCATGAGTGACGACGCCCCCACCACCGAGTCCGGCACCACCGAGTCCGGCAGGATCCCGAACAAGGGCAAGCTGGCCAAGGACCTCAACGAGGTCATCCGCTACACGCTGTGGTCCGTCTTCAAGCTGAAGGACGTGCTGCCCGAGGACCGCGCCGGTTACGCCGACGAGGTCCAGGAGCTCTTCGACCAGCTCGCCGCCAAGGACGTGACCATCCGCGGCACGTACGACGTGTCCGGTCTGCGCGCGGACGCCGACCTGATGATCTGGTGGCACGCGGAGACCAGCGACCAGCTCCAGGAGGCGTACAACCTCTTCCGCCGCACCAAGCTCGGCCGCGCGCTCGAGCCGGTCTGGTCGAACATGGCGCTGCACCGCCCCGCCGAGTTCAACCGCTCCCACATCCCGGCGTTCCTCGCCGACGAGACGCCCCGCAACTACGTGAGCGTCTACCCCTTCGTCCGCTCCTACGACTGGTACCTGCTGCCCGACGCGGAGCGCCGCACCATGCTCGCGGACCACGGCAAGATGGCCCGCGGCTTCCCGGACGTGCGCGCCAACACGGTCGCCTCGTTCTCGCTCGGCGACTACGAGTGGATCCTCGCCTTCGAGGCCGACGAGCTGTACCGCATCGTCGACCTGATGCGCCACCTGCGCGGCTCCGAGGCCCGCAGGCACGTACGCGAGGAGGTCCCGTTCTTCACGGGCCGCCGCAAGTCGGTGGCGGAACTGGTGGCAGGCCTGGCCTGACGACCGTTGTGGGCAGTCGTTCCGCAGGGGCATGGGGGTGCCCCCATGCCCTTAAGGCAATGGGGGAGGGTGGGCACAACCCCCGACGTACAGCAGGATCTACGTCGGGCCCGCTCCCGTTGAGCCGGAGCGCAGCGACAACGGCTTCGGCTCGGCATGCGGGGCGCAGCCGGCGCGGAGCGTCGGCAGGCGCCCCGCCAGCAGATACGCGTCCAGGTACCCGTTGACGCACTGGTTGGCGCCGCCGCCGATGCCGTGCGTGCCCGCGCCCCGCTCCGTCACAAGGACGGAGCCGGGCAGCCGGAGCTGCAGTTCCTGCGCCCCCTGGTAAGGCGTGGCCGCGTCCCGCTCGGCCGCCAGGATCAGGGTCGGCGGCAGCGCGCCCTCGGCGGTGCCCACGTCGACGGGCTGCTGCCGCGGCGCCGGCCAGAAGGCACACGGCAAGTTCATCCAGGCGTTGTCCCACGTCGTGAAGGGCGCCACGCGCGCGAGACGGGTGTTGTCGCGGTCCCAGGTCGCCCAGTCCGTGGGCCAGGGCGCGTCGTTGCACTGGACCGCCGTGTAGACGGCGGCGCTGTTCTCCTCCTCGCCGGCCACCTGCGGATGCGGGGCCGCCTGGCTGATCAACGGCTGAGGGTTGCCCTTCAGATACTCGGTGAGCGCGGCGGCACGCATCGGCCAGTAGTCGTCGTAGTAGCCCGCCTTCAGATACGCGGCCTGCAGCTGGCCGGGTCCGACCGTGCCGCCCGCCGGCCGCCGCGCGAGCTCGGCCCGTACCTTCTCGTAGCTCAGCTGCACCGCCTCGGGCGTGGCGCCCAGGTGGTACGTGCTGTCGTGCCTGGCCACCCAGGTGCGGAAGTCCTCCCAGCGCTGCTCGAAGGCGAACGACTGGTCGAGGTTGTTGCGGTACCAGATCTGCCGCGGGTCGGGATCGACCGCCGAATCGAAGACCATGCGGCGCACGTGCGAGGGGAAGAGCGTGGTGTGGACGGCCCCGATGTACGTGCCGTAGGAGGCGCCGACGAACGTCAGCTTCCGCTCGCCGAGCGCGGCGCGCAGCACGTCCAGATCCCGGGCGTTGTTGAGCGTCGTGTAGTGCCGCAGCGCGGTCCCCGCCCTGCGCGCACAGCCCTGGGCGTACGCCTTGGCCTCCGCGATGCGCTGCTTCTTGTACGACTCGGAAGGGCGCGTGGGCGCTTGCGTCGGCGCCTGCACGAACTGCTCGGGGTCCTGGCAGGACAGCGGCGCCGACCGGCCGACGCCGCGCGGGGCGTAGCCGACGAGGTCGTACGCGGCAGCGATGCGCTGCCACTCGGGCATGCCGCCGGCCATCGGGAAGTACATGCCGGAGGCGCCCGGGCCGCCCGGGTTGAAGACGAGTGCCCCCTGGCGGGCGACCGGAGCGCTCTTGCCGCCGCCCCTGCCGTTCCTGCCGTCGCCGCCGGTGACGGGCGCATCGCCGGCGGCCTCGACCCGGCCGGTGGCCTCGACGCGGCTGACGGTCAGTTTGATCTGCCTGCCGTCGGGGTCGGCGTAGTCGAGCGGCACGGTCACCGTGCCGCACCGGATGTGGTCCGGGAGGTTCTCCGCCTCGGGACAGGCGCCGAAGCGGATACCGGCGGCCGCGGCGCGCGCGGCGGCGACAGCGGTGCCGCGCATCTCCGCTGCGGCGCTGTCGGCCGAGGTGCTGCGGGCCGAGGTGCTTGCGGCCGAGGTGTTTCCGGTCGGGGTGTTGCTGCCCGCGGGTGCTGCGACGAGGGCCGTGAGGACCATGGACCCGGCGGCTCCGCTGATGACGGCTGCTCTCATCGCTCTTCGGCATCCCTTCGTTCGGCTCGTCCGGCGCAGGGGCGCTCATGCCGCCGACGGCTGATGGAACGTCAGAAGGCCGGTCTCACAGACCCACTGAATAAAAGGGATAATTGGATCGGTGAACGGTGAAGTAAAGCACCGGACCGCCGGTGTCGGGTCAATGACCCCGTTGCGTCCCCTCCCGGTGGGACGTGCCATGCGCGAACGCCGCCCTGAGGTCGGGATCGGGGACTGCGTGGATGCCCCGGACGGCCACAGTCGTGAGATACGCCCGGTCGTCGGCGGCACCGTCTTGCGGCGCCAGATTCCCCAGCAAGCGCTGACCGGCCGGTGACGCCCAGCGCGTGTACGGATGCACTTCAAAACGGGCGATGGCCAGACAGCCCAGCGTGAGCACCAGAGGCAGCGCGAACCAGGCCACGACCGGAACCCGGTAACCATGCGCCACCTGCTCCGGAGCCGGCATCAGCAGCGCGACTCCCCCCAGCACCGCCACGGCCACCGCGGCCGCCTTCACCTGGCGCACCGCGCCCGCCACCGTCGTACGCGCCCCGTCCGGCACGGCGAGGCCCGCCGCCACCAGCCGGTCGGCGAGTGCGCGTACCGCCTCCGCGGCCGCGGCCGCGGAGCGTATCGGCGCTATCCGGGACTGGCCACCAGGGCCGATCGCTCCCAGCACCGACCGCTCCATGTCGTCCCGCCCCTGCGCGTCGACCACGGTCGCCCAGCCGGTGTGCGCGAGCAGCAGCCGGCGCTGACGGGCCATCGCCACCAGGGTCAGGTCGGCGACCCGGTAGGGGCCGCCGGACAGGAAGGCGGCCTCGTACAGCGTCAACTCACGGTCGTGGCCACTGAGGTGGTTACGGTCGCGGCCGGTGACGGGTTCCGCCGCCGCGGTGTCCGCCTCGACGGCGGCGGCACGGAGGGCCGCCAGGCACAGCCGGGCGCAGGAGAGGCCGGCTGCGGCCCAGGCCAGAAGCAGGAGAGCGACCCAGAACATGGCGGCTTTCTATGCGACGAATCGCCTGTTGGCCATGGTGTGTTCAGAATGTGGACGGAGCGTGTTCCATAGGTGACGTTCGTCCGTTCCGGCCGCCGGGAGCTCGTCCGTTCCGGCCGTCGGGCCGCCTGCTCGTCGCAGGATTTCCGGGGCCTCAGCCTGGCGCCTCTCGGCGGCCTCGACCTGACTACTCGTCCTTCTCCTTCTCCTTCTCCTCCGTGTCCTTCTCCTCGCTCTTGTCGTCCTTGTCATCCTTGCTCTTGCCCGGGTCGGCGCTCTCGTCGCCCGTGTCCGCCGGCTTCGGCCGGGACGCGGCCGGAGGCAGCGAGAAGGAGTCGGAGGGAGTGACCGGTACGGGCGGGCTGGGGGAACGGGCCGGACCGGGCGGCGCGGGGGAGCTGGTCACCGGCTGCGGGCCCGTCGTGGCGGCGTCCCTCGCTATCGCGTCGAAGTCCACGAGCCCCGTGTCCTCGAGCACCGTGATGTGGTCCAGGACCGTGGTGTTGGCGTCGTCGGCGAGGTCGCGGACCAGCGAATTGCGGGTGGTCGCGCGCACCTGTGCCACGACCGAGAAGACCTTGCCGTGGGCGCGGCGCAGGATGTTCGCGAACAGCGTGTCGTACTCGTCGCCGCGTGCCGCACTCAGCTCCGTGAGCCATGCGCGCTGCTGGGCGTTCGGCTGGTTGGGCAGTTCGAGGCTGAGCTGTGCGGCGACCTCGCGTACCCGTGCGTCCAGAAAGGTGTGCCCCTCGATCAGGTGCTCACCGGCGGTCTGCACGGCCTTCGTGGTGCCGCGCTCCTCGGCCTGCTGGCCCGCGGGCAGCTCCCACAGGCCCGCGAGCCGCACCTTGGTGATGAAGTCCCGGTCCAGAGCGGACAGCGGGCCGTATCTGGTCGAGACGGTCTGGGCGTTGAGCGTGTCCAGGCCGGTGCCCGAGCGGTCCGCGTAGGACCAGATGGGGAAGATCAGCGCGACCAGTGTCGCGGTGAGCCCCGCGACGATCAGTCCGGTGCCGTTGATGGATCGCATGGTGCCTCCTGTTGCGGCACCGCACGCTAATGCGCCTCGGGTACGCGCTGTCGCCATACGCGCATGAGTACGTCAACTTCGGTACGCGGTGCGCCGCAGGAGGGCTACGAGGAGCTGCCTCAGCTGGATCCACCGCCGCCGCAGCTCGACCCACCGGACGACCCGCCGCAGCTCGACCCACCGGACGATCCTCCGCAGCTCGAACCGCCCGAAGAGCTCCCGCAGCTGGACCCTCCGCAGCTCGAACCGCCGCACGAGGAACCACCGCCGGAGCCACCTCCTCCGCACCATATGACGGTGCCGCCGACCCACAGCGAGGCGTCATGGGAGGCGGACGAGGAGGAGCCGGAGGACGAGCTGCCGCCCACGCTCACCCGCGTCCGCGCGGCCGCAGCCAGCCGGCTCCGCAGCTCCGGGTCGGGCACCGCGCGTGGGCCGCCCATGGCCACCAAGTGTGCGGCGCTCCCGGTTCGGGCGGCGGTGGATGCCGCGTACTGGCGCAGGGCACTCTGACCGGCGCCGGTCAGCCGCTTCCCGGAACGGGCAGAGCACACCGCTCCGACCACGATGCCGAACAGCACGGCAGGGAACACCTGGAAGACAAAAGGCAATGCGAAGTCGTACCCGTCATAGTGCGCGAACTGCACGAAGGTCAGGACGATCGCAAGCGGGAAACCCGCCAGGCACAGCAGGATCTGCGTGATGGCCCAGCGGCGGATCGGGCGCAGTGCGCCGGGCTGGATCAGCAGGCCGCGTGCCGCGAGCCCGTCGCCGATCGACTGGACGGCGGGACTGCGCATCACGAAGACGCGCAGCTGGTGCAGGGCGCCGTTGGGAGCGGCGGAGTGTGCTGTGATCAGCGCGCTCTCAGCGGGGTTGTGGGCGGCGGCGCCCTGCCGGATCGAGACGATGCCCGGCCATCCGACGACCAGCCGCCCGTCCTCGTGCATCGCGGTGATCACCGTGTCCGCGACCCGGCCGGGCCCGCCGGACAGGAAGGCGGCTTCCAGAGCGTCGTGCAGGAACGCGCCGACGGGCGCACCGCCGCCGCGTGACCTGGCGAGCGCGATGATCAGGGCGATCGAGGAACCGCCGATGAGCACGTAGTACAGGATCGAGATCGTCACGGTCTCCATGACGTCACCCCCGGTGCAGTGCGAGGCGGGACGCGGCGGCGCGGACCAGCCGGGCCACGGGGCGCGGGGACGGCGGCTTCGGACTGGTCCGTTCGAGCCACCACTCCGTCAACTGACGCCGGGTTTCGGCGCCTTCGAGTGTCCCGGCGAGCAGCAGATGCTCGGCGAAGCCGAGTGCGTCACGGCGGTAGCCACCGGTCATCGGCTGCTTCCGGGCGTAGGCGAAGAAGGAGGCGCGGTACGTGTCCCCGAGGATTCCCGGAAGTTCGGGCGCGACCTTGGCGATGACGTCGGCCCGCTTGGAGGTGAGCGCTTGGGACTGCACCTTCAGCCGCGCCCGGTCGAACCCCTCGGGGACGGGCGTCCCGCCGACCAGCGCGGACAGCAGCGAGGCCTGCGCGAGCGCGACGCGCTGGCGTGCGGCGCCGGCTCCACGGCTTTCGGCCGCGAGGGCGGCCTCAGCACGGGTCTCCGTCGAGATGACCTCTCCACGGCTTCCCTTCGGGACGGCGGCCTCCCCACGGTTTTCCGTCGCATCGGCGACCTCCCCCGCCGACGCCCGCGACACCGTCGACCGGATGGCGTCGAGCTCCGCCTCCAGCTCCTCCGTGTCAGGGAAGTTCTCGTCGCGCTCCAGCAGGACGCCCGGCGGGGTCACGCGGGAGGCCAGGTCGGCGAGGATGCCGAGGACCGGCTCCGGGACCGGGTGGGCGTGGCTGTCGTGCCACACGCCGTCGCGCTCGAAGCCGCCCGCCACATGGACGTAGGCGATGGCCTCGACGGGCAGTGCGTCGAGCGCCGCCGACGGGTCCTCACCGCGGTTGACGTGGTTGGTGTGCAGGTTCGCCACGTCGATGAGCAGGCGTACGCCGGTGCGCTCCACCAGTTCGTACAGGAACTGCCCCTCGGTCATCTCCTCGCCCGGCCAGGAGATCAGCGCCGCGATGTTCTCCAGGGCGAGCGGCACCGGCAGTGCGTCCTGCGCGATCCGTACGTTCTCGCAGAGCACGTCCAGCGCGTCGCGGGTGCGCGGCACCGGCAGCAGATGCCCCGCCTCCAGCGGCTGCGAGGCGGTGAGCGCGCCACCGGCCCGTACGAACGCGATGTGCTCCGTGACGAGCGGGGCGCCCAGGGCCCGCGCGCGCTCGGAGAGGGCGGTCAGCCGCTCCTCGTCGGGACGGTCCGCGCCGCCCAGGCCGAGCGACACCCCGTGCGGCACCACCGTGACACCGCGCTCGCGCAGCCGCCGCAGGGAGTCGGGAAGGTGCCCCAGGCAGATGTTCTCCGCCACGACCTCGACCCAGTCGATGCCCGGCATCCGTTCCACCGCGTCGGCGATCTCCGGCCGCCAGCCGATTCCGGTACCCAAGTGCTGCACGATTCCCCCTCCTTCACGCAGACCCTGTGTGGCCTCCGCCGGCAGCCGATGCGCGGCGTGCCGATGTGACGGAGTCATGGCCCCGGTGCCTGGCACCGAACCCACGTACGGGGACGTTCAGAGCAACATTTGAGGTTCCGGCGCCAGGGAGACCGCACTGCCTCGGACCGGTCGTGGGAGTGGTCGGCCTACTCGGGACCGGGCTACTCAGGACCGGGCTACTCGGGACCGGGCTACTCGGGATCGGGCTACTCGGGATCGGGCTACTCGGGATCGGGCCGGTCCGTGTTGACCTGTCCCGGCGCCGTGGGCGACGGCCGCGAGGTGACCGAGATGTCGCCGGTCGGGCCGGCCGGCGGTGCCGACGGCGCGATGCCGGAGGGCGGCGGAGGCCCGGTGGGGCTCGCGGTCTGGGTCGCGGCGGAGCCGTTCGCTATCGCGTCGAAGTCGACCATCCCGGTGCTTTCGAGCATCGTGATGTGGTCGAGCACGGTCTGGTTGGCGTCCGTGGCCAGCTGCCGGATCAGGGTGTTGCGGGTGCTGTCGCGCACCTGGGCGATCACGCTGAACACCTTGCCGTGCGCGGCACGCAGCAGGTTGGCGAACTTCCGCTCGTACTCCTGTCCCTGGGCCTCCGTCAGCTCGCGCAGCCAGCCCTGCTGTTGTTCGGTCGGCTGGTTGGGCAGTTCGATGTTGAGCTGTGCGGCGACGTTCCGTACCCGCTCGTCGAGATCGGTGTGGCCGACGATCAGATGGTCACCCGTCGCCTTGATCGCCTCGGTGGGCGCCCGTTCCAGGGCCTGCTGGCCTGCGGGTATCTCCCACAGCCCGGCGAGCCGCACCTTGACCACCAGTTCGCGGTCAAGGGTGGAGAGCGGCCCCCAGCGCGTGGCCACGGTGCCCGCGGCCAGGTTGGCGGGGCCGGTGCCCGACCGGTCGGCGTACGACCAGACGGGGAAGGCGAGAGCGCCGATGGTGGCGACGAGTGCCGCGATGACGAGTCCCGTGCCGTTGATCCGTCGCAGCAAATGAGCCTCCCGGTGTGCCAGCTGCCTCTGCTCGATCACCTGAATCAACCGCCGCGTGCAGAGCAGTTCAACCTACTTGGCGGTATCGAGAGGTACGTAGGCAGTGACCGGGATGTTCACCGGCATGTTCACCGGCATGTTCAAGGGCCGGTGAACGGGTCAGCGCCCTGTCTCGGGCAGCGTCCTGCTTCGGCCTGCGGACTGTTCGGGGCCTTCGGCCGGTCAGCGACGCCGGTGCAGCGCCGGATGGTCCGCGACCACTGTGCACGAGCCGGGGGCGATCTCCGTGAAGCCCGCGTCGCGCACCACCGGCAGTCCGCTCGAGGTGAGTTCGTCCCAGTGAGCGGGGTCCGCCGTCCGCACGGACAGCGGGAAGCCCGCTTCGCGCCAGGCCGTGCGCTCCTCGTCCGGCAGCTCCCACCACGCGAGTTGGGCACCGTGGCCCGCCTGGGCCATTGCCTTGCCCGCCGACATCTCGACGCCGGGGTTCAGCCACAGCACAGGAGCGGTCCCATCGGCGTCGGCCGGGGGCTCCGGGTCGTCGAGATCCGTGCCCGATACCTGCAGACGCGCCAAGTCCTTCGGCCAGCCGTCCAACGGCACCGGCGGGAAGACCCGCACCTCGGCGGACTTGCCGGTGACCGTGATGCCGGGCAGCGCCTCGGCCCGCCGCCACTCGGCGCCCCGCGCCCGCCGCACCACCTTGCGGATCCGCGCGTCCTCCCAGTCCCGCACCGCCTGTGCCCACGCCCCGTCGCCCAGCGACCGCTCGTCGCTCAACATCCTCAGGACGGCACGGGCGGCGGTCTCCAACGCGTCCGTACGGGCCGGGGGAGCGGCGCGCTCGATGCGTACCACCAGGGGCAGTACGAACTGGGTGACGGTGTCGCGCACGGTGCGCCCGGAACGGAAGGGGCTCTCCGGGGCCACGCATCCGGACTCCGTGGCGCTCGAGGCGCTTGGGGCCGGGGATGCGGTGGTCGTGTCGGTGTCGGTGTCGGTGTCGGGCGCGTCGGGGGCGTCGTGGCTGCTCACCGGTCCAGTCTGCCAGGGGGATGATCGGTTCTTCCGGCCTGGCCCGGCCCGGCCCCGCCCGGCCGTACCGTACCGGCTGGCGCCTCAGCCGGAGCAGGCGCTGCGCTGCGCCTCCTGCCACTCGCAGACCGGGCACAGCGTGATGCCCTTGTACGACTCCGGATACTCGGTGGGCTCCCGGCACAGTACGCACTCGGCGAACGGAGGGCCGTCCGCCTTCGCGGGCGCGGCGGTGTCGGACGCGACCGCGGCGGTGTCCGGGCCGGTCGCGCTGCCGGTGGTGCAGTAGGAGTCCTCCATGCCACCAGCCTAGAACGTGACGCCCCGGGGCCCTCGCCGGTCGACCGCCTATCCGCGGCCGCCGGCCTCCTCCCCGATCAGCTCCGACACCTTCACGAAGCGGAACCCGCGGTCCCGCAACTCCGGGACGATCGTGCGTACCGCCTTCTCCGTCGCCGGAGCCGCGCTGCGCGTGCAGTGCATCACCACGACGGAACCGGGCCGGACCCCGTCCAGCACCTGCTGCGCCACCGCATCGGCATCCGTCGCGAACGCGTCGCCGCTCACGACGTCCCACTGCACGGCCGTGACGCCGACGGGGGTCAGCTCCCGGAGGGCACGGTCGTCGTAACAGCCGCCGGGGAAACGGAAGTACGGCATCGCGTGCGCCACGCCCGCCTTTCGGAACGCCGTGAAGGCGCGCTCCACGTCGGAGCGCATCCGTGCGGTCCCGATGGTCGGCAGGCCGTAGCAGTCGGGGGTGAAGGCGTAGTGGCTGTAGGAGTGGTTGGCGATCTCGAAGAGGGGGTCCTGCGCGAGGGAACGGGCCTCGTCCGGGTACTCCTCGGCCCACCGTCCGGTCATGAAGACGGTCGACGGCACCTTCAGGCGGCGCAGTGTGGCGACGAGCTCCGGGTTGTCGAAGCGTTCCCCGGCTGCCGCGCGTGAGCCCTGGTCCGCGGTCATGTCGGCGTCGAAGGTGAGCGCCACTGTTTTCCCGCCGGTGCGCGGACCGTTCGTGAACACCGGGGTCAGTCCGGCGGGGCCGGGCGCGAGGGTGGGCGGCCGGGACGGCGTGGCCGAGGGCGATGCGGTGGAGGCCGGCGATGCGGTGGTGGCGGCCGGCGGGCCTGGACGCTCCGGGAGTCCGGCGTCCTGCGCGCCGTGGGCGCCGCACCCGACGAGTGCGGCGCCCAGCGCGCAGAGCGAGGCGCTCCACGCACGGCGCGTGATGATTCTCCGTGCAGAGGTGATCACCCAGCGAACATATGGTGCTAAAACCGACCTGTCGGCGAGGCGAAGCGCCGTACGCCCTCGTTCGCCCCGCCGAAGTCACCCGCTCACCGGAACCGGGTCGCCCGCTCGCCGGAACCGGGTCACCCGCTCATCGGCACCCGGAGTCACCCGGGCGCCGGCACCCGGAGTCACCCGCTCACCGGCACCCGGAGTCACCCTGGCGCCGGAACCCGGGGTGCCCGGGCACCGGAAGCAGAGTGAGCCGTCTGCCGCATCCGCGGTTGGCCGGCCGGCGACCCCATGTGATCACGGGTGCGGATGCGCCGGCACGTGCGTGGCCTCCTCGATCTCATGGGCCGCCTTGCGCAGCAGCTGCCGCGCCAGGTCGTTGAGCGCCCGCGCCGCGGCCAACTCCTCACCGACGCGATTCTGCACCGGATCGTCCGGGTGCCGTTTGGCATGCCCGTGAGCCTTGAGCTCGGTGCTGTCCGGAAGCCTCAGCGCCGCGTTGGCCCCGGTGTCGTTGCCGTCTTCCTGGATGCCCAGATCCACATGCCAGGTTGCGTCGTTCTGCATGGCGATCGCCTTCTTTCCTACGTGCTCGCCATCGCGCTGCACCGCTGCGGGACGCCCAGAATCCCCGTATTTCCCCGTATTCAATCCTGTACGTCCGAAAGGGTGTCGTCCAATCCTGTACGCCCCCCAAAGCGCAGGCGCAAGCCGTGGAGGGACGCGGTGACAGTGCGTACCGCACGGGAGCTCTGAGTGCCGCAACGCGGAGGCTGTGGGTGCCGGAACGGCCCGGGCACACAGGCCCGGGCCGCTTCTGGTTCCGGACTCTTACCAGGGCCCCGTCACCGCGAAGGTCGTGCCGGGCGCGTAGCAGTTGACGTACATGGTGTCGCCGTCGGGGGAGAAGGTCACGCCGGCGAACTCTCCCCACTCCGGGGCCTCGGGCGTACCAATGTTCTGACGTCCGCGCGCCATCGCGTAGACCTCGCCGCGGCGCGTCACCCCGTACACGTGCTGGGCACCCTCGCCGTCCTCGCAGACCATGAGGCCGCCGCTGGGCGCCAGGCAGATGTTGTCCGGTTCCTCGCCGGGCAGCTGCACATCGGTGCCCGGGCCGAAGACGATCACCAGGGTGAGGCGGCGCCGGGCGGGGTCGTACCGCCAGATCTGCCCGAAGTGGTCGGCGGCCGAGCCCTCGCGGCTGCGCGCGTACGACGAGACGAAGTACACGGACGTACCGCCCCAGTAGCAGCCCTCGAGCTTCTGCGCGTGCGTGATGCCCTTCGGGCCGAAGTCCTGGAGGCGGATGGGTGTCGAGGCGGCGAGCGGGTCCGGGACGTCGGCCCACTCGATGCCGTCGAACGTCGTGCCCGTCTCCTGGATGGCGGAGAGGTCCGGCACGCCCGGTACGCGCATGGCCTGCAGCCTGCCGCCCGCGCGCAGCGAGCCGAGACCGCCCTCCGGCCTCTCGGGCAGGAAGCGGTAGAAGAGGCCGAAGGGTTTTTCGAAGGCGTCCTCGGTCTCGTAGACGATGCCGCGCTGCGGATCGACGGCGATCGCCTCATGCTGGAAGCGGCCCATCGCGGTCAGCGGCACGGCTCCTGAGCGGTGCGGATCCGACGGGTGGACCTCGAAGATGAAACCGTGGTCCTTGGTGTAGCCGTTGGTGCCGGCCTTGTCCTCGGTCTCCTCGCAGGTCAGCCAGGTGCCCCAAGGGGTCGGCCCGCCCGCGCAGTTGACGGCGGTGCCGGCGATCGCGACGCGCTCGTCCAGGACGTCGTTGCGGCTGTCGAGGGTCAGCGCGGTACAGCCGCCCTTGGCGGCCGGGTCGTAGGTGAGGCCGTCGACCGTCGGCACCGGGACCCTGCCGGTGACGCGGTTCTCGTGGTTGCGTACGAGGTGGACGCGGCCCTGTCTGCCTGCGAAGGCGGCCATGCCGTCATGGTTGCTGGGTACCTTGCCCTCACCCGAGCGCAGGGGGTCGCCCTCGCGGGAGAGCACCTTGTAACGGAACCCTTTCGGGAGGTCGAGCAGGCCGTCCGGGTCGGGTACGAGGGGGCCGTATCCGGTCCTGCCCTGGGCGGCGGCCGTACCGGCGAAGAGTTCGGAGAGTGCGCCGGTGAAGGCGATCCCCGCGCCCACCGCGCCGGTACGGGCGAGGACTTGGCGTCGTGTCGCGGACTGGTGCTCCGAGGGTCGGCCGCCCTCCGATGGCCGGTGTTCCGAGGGGCGGTGTTCTGAGGGGCGGTGTTCTGAGGGGCGGTGTTCCGACGATCGTCGTTCCGCGGACCGTTGTTCCGGGAAGCGCGCGGACGCGGGCTGTGCGGACGCAGACATGGTGCAACCTCCTGTTGGCGGACAGGAACTGTGACCCGCCTGTGTGTAGCACGCACCAAGGGTCTCGGGAACCACGCCTGTCGCCGGAGACCACGCCAGTGACCTCCGGCGACTCGTCCGGCCTTATCAGGCCTTGGCCTTGTGGGAGGCCTTGTGGGAGGAGGGCTCAGGCGTCTCGAGAGCGGCGTTCAAGGGCGTCCAGGAGGGCGCCTCGAGCTCAGGCGACTCGTCCGGCGTGCCGGTGCCGGTGCCGGTGCTGGCACCGGTACTGATGCCGGTGTCGGTCGGTGCGTCGGCTTCGGCCGGCGCCTCTGCTCGGGTGGACGCGTCCGCTTGGGACGGTGTATCCGCCTGGGCCGGTGTATCCACCTGGGCCGGTGTATCCGCCTGGGTCACCGGTGCCGCAGCGGAAGCGGGCGTCGGAGTCGGCGCCCCCTGCTGCTGAGCGGCGCGTTCGAGGAAGCGCAGCAGCTCCACGGGGAAGGGCAGCACCAGCGTGGAGTTCTTCTCGGCGGCGACCGCCACCACGGTCTGCAGGAGGCGGAGTTGGAGCGCGGCGGGCTGATTGGACATGACCCCGGCGGCCTCCGCCAGCTTCTTGGATGCCTGCAGTTCCGCGTCGGCGTTGATGACGCGGGCGCGACGTTCCCGGTCGGCCTCGGCCTGGCGGGCCATGGACCGCTTCATCGTGTCGGGCAGGGACACGTCCTTGATCTCGACGCGGTCGATCTGCACGCCCCAGCCCACCGCAGGACTGTCGATCATCAGCTCCAGGCCCTGGTTGAGCTTCTCCCTGTTCGACAGGAGGTCGTCCAGGTCGCTCTTGCCGATGATCGAGCGCAGCGACGTCTGCGCCATCTGGGAGACCGCGAAGCGGTAGTCCTCGACCTGGACGATCGCGTACGTCGCGTCGACCACCTTGAAGTAGACCACCGCGTCGACGCGCACCGTCACGTTGTCCCGTGTGATCCCCTCCTGCGCGGGTACGGGCATCGTCACGATCTGCATGTTCACCTTCCGCAGCCGGTCCACCACGGGGATGATCATGGTGAAGCCCGGTTTGCGTACGCCCTCGAGCACGCGCCCGAGGCGGAAGACCACGCCCCGCTCGTACTGTTTGACGATCTTGGCTGCCGCCATGACGTACACCACCGCGGCAGAACCCAACCCCGCCGCCGCTGCCAGCAGGTCCTCGAGCATGACGACCCCCTCAAGCCTGATGCCGTCCAAGGAGCCAGAAATGTGCTTTTACTCGCACTATTGCCACGATATGACTTGATCGGTGCACGGTCGAGCACGGTCCGCGGCTTTCCGCACAGCCGCACATCAGCCGTGCCGCGGACGCACGGGCAACCATGCCGCGGCCATACGGCAGCCGCGCCGCGTCCGCACGGCCGGCTTCCTTCTGCGTGCCGCAGGCCGCGTCACGGTCACGGCGAGCCGACTGCCCCCGCCGCCACCAGGAGCTCATGGAGCAGGTGCGATGCGGTGATCACGCGTGTCCCGGCTTCACTGCCCGCGCGACTGCCGGTCAGGGCCCGTAAGCCGGTCTGCGCCGGTACGCCGGTCCGGGCCGTACGCCCACCGGTCCCGTACGCCGGTCAGGGCCCGTAGCTGGTCAGGGCCGGACGCCGACCGGGATCCGTGCGCCGTGTGAGCGCGCCGGGGTGCGCGGCGCGCAGGGTGCGGTAGACGGCGGTCGCGAAGTCGTCGTCGTACAGCCGCAGCGACACCCGCAGATCGGGCCTGACCGACCGGGCGACCAGCGCGGCCTCGAGGTTGGTGGTGTCGGAGCTGGTGAGCGCGAGCAGGGACTGCGCCCGATGGATCTTGGCGGCCTCCTGGACGCCCTCGTGCGTGATGTCGCCCAGGACCACCGGCACCCGTAGCCGCCGGGCGAGGGGGAGGCCCCGCGCCTCCGGGTCGGCCTCCACGCACACCACCGGGATGTCCAGCTCGCGCAGCCGCGCCAGCACCCGGGTGCCGATCTTGCCGAGGCCGAGGAGCACGACATGGCCGGACAGCCCGCGCGGCGGCCGACGCAGCGCGGACCCGTTGCGGAATGTGCCCAGCGCCTCCAGCACGGCGGCGAGCAGCACCGGAAGCAGCAGCAGACCGACGAGCCCGGACAACAGCTGGAGGACCTTGCGGCTGGTCCCCTCGTCCACCGCCGGGTCGTTCATGCCGAAGAGATCCAGCAGCGTCAGATACGTGGCTGTCAGCGGATGCTCGCCGGTCGTCAGCATGGCCGCAACGACGAGGGCCACCATGCTGCCCACCAGCCACGCGAAGGACCAGCGCAGCCGGCGCGACAGCAGCGAGGCGAAGGGCGCGCTGCGGCCGGCGGGCAGGGCCGGGCCCGAGTACGACACCGTCTCCAGTACGACCGTGCCGCGGCCGGTCGCCGAGCCCACCGACCGTTCGTCGGGCAGGAGCTGTGGCCCCTCCGCCCCGCTGCCTTCCGCTCCCTCGCTTCCCGCCGGGTCCGTGGAGGTCGCCGAGAGCAGAGCCAGGGTGCACAGCCCCGGGTCGGCCACCTCGCCGGGCCCCGGCGGGGTGCGCTCCACCGCCCGCAGCAGCAGACCGTCGGCGTGGACGACCTTGCTGGTACCGGCCACGGCGGTGGCAGCCAGGGCCGGTGCGGCGGTGTCGGCGTCCGACAGCACGGTGGTCGACGCGTCGTGGGTTTCCGCGTCCGGTCCGGGAGCGGCCAGCGCGGCCGCCTGGTCGAGCAGGGCCTCCAGGTGCTGGCCGAGCCGGCGGTTGTAGAGCCGGATCACCAGGCGCAGCCGCGGATTGAGGCGGCGCGCGGTCAGCGCGGCCCGGATGTTCGTCTCGTCGTCGTCATGGACGAGCGCGAGGGCCGCCGCGTGCTCCACCCCTGCCTCGGCCAGGATCTCCTCCGTCGGCTCGGCGGCCTCCAGGAGCCGTTCGGGCGCGGGAGGTTCGCCGTTGCGGGCTGCGCCGTTGCCGGTCCCACGGTTGCTGCCCGCGCCGTTGGGTGCGCCACGGCTGGCGGCCCCATCGTCGGGTGCGCCACGGCTGGCTGCCTCACCGTTGGCGGCTGCGCCGTTGCCGGCCGTGCGCGTCACCGCCGCGGACATCCGCTCGAGCAGCGACGAGGCGCGCGCCCGCCCCACGACGGGCGGCCGCCCACTCCGGCCGGCCGGCGGCACGACCAACGTCACCTGCTCGCCGTACAGCCCGCGCAGCTCGGCGGCGAGCCGGTGGGCGAGCGCATCGTCCCCGCAGACCACCATGTGGCCGGCGGCGGGCGTGGACGGGGTCTGCTGAGGCGGAAGGGTGGACATGATCAGCAAGACTGCCGCAGACGTCCCACCGGTTCCACCGAATCCACCGAATCCGGCAAACAGCTACGAACGGCCGCGCGAACGCACCCGAGCGCGCCTGACGCCGCCTCGCTCGCTGGAGCCACTAGACGCCGTCAGCCTGTGGGCAGTCGTCCGCTGGGGCGATGGGGGTGCCCCCATGCCCCCTTAAGGCAATGGGGGAGGGTGGGCACTGGGGGCATCTCCCAGCGTTGGCTGGGGGAGGAACCCCGACGGCGCCGGGCTGCGCCCCCACGCGCACCAGAATGCCGTGGCGGCGGCCCTCCTGGCGGACAGCGCTTGGCGGCCCCGCCCAGCCTCAGCGCCTGGTGGCGGCCCTCCCGGTGGACAGCGCCTGGCGGCGGCCCTCCCGGCCAGTGCGCGGGCCTCGCGATGGCCGCGGTCGGCGGCGTCCGGCCGCGCCCCGGCTACTCGCCGACCAGCCCCTTCGCGTCCCTCGCCAGCGCGGTCAGACGCGAGATCGCCCGGAAGTACTTCTTCCGGTAGCCGCCGCGCAGCATCTCCTCGCTGAAGAGCTTGTCGAAGGGCAGGCCGGAGGCCAGCACGGGGACTTCGCGGTCGTACAGCCGGTCGGCGAGTACGACGAGGCGCAGCGCCGTCGACTGGTCCGGGACCGGCTGCACATCCGTCAGGCAGACCGCCGTCAGGCCGTCCGTCAGCGCGCCGTACCGGCTGGGGTGCACGCGCGCGAGGTGGTCCAGCAGATGCGGGAAGTCGTCCAGCGAGGCGTCCGGCGTGGCATACGCGGCCCGCGTCACCTGGTCGTCCGAGAACGGCGCGGGCGCTTCGGGAAGGCCGCGGTGGCGGTAGTCCTCGCCGTCGATCCGCAGAGGCCGGAAGTGCGCGGACAGGCCCTGTATCTCGCGGAGGAAGTCGGCGGCGGCGAACCGGCCCTCGCCCAGCTTGCCGGGCAGCGTGTTCGACGTCGCGGCGAGCGCCACGCCCGCGTCGACCAGCTTGCCGAGCAGCGTGGACACCAGCACCGTGTCACCCGGGTCGTCGAGCTCGAACTCGTCGATGCACAGCAGGCTGTGGCCGCTCAGCGTCTGCACGGTCTGCTGGAAGCCGAGCGCACCGACGAGATTGGTCAGCTCCACGAACGTGCCGAACGCCTTCTGCTCGCGCGCGGCCGGAGCGGCATGCCAGAGCGAGGCCAGCAGATGCGTCTTGCCGACGCCGTAACCGCCGTCGAGATACACGCCGCGCGGACCGGCCGGCACCGCGGGCTTCGCCCGTCCGCCGAACCACCGCCGCTTGCCGCTCCCGGAGGCATGCGCCCCGCCGAGCCCGGCCGCGAAGCCGCTCAGGACCTGCACCGCCTCGCTCTGGCTGGGCTGGTTCGGGTCCGGAATGTACGTATCGAAGCGCACGGAGTCGAAGCGCGGCGGCGGCACCATCTCGGCGACGAGCCGGTCCGCGGGGACGTGGGGTTCGCGGGCGCACAGGGACAGCGGGGCCGCTTCGGTTATCGGGCTGTGCCCGCGGGCGGCTGTGGAGGACGACACGCTTCCCCACTTTAGGCGCCGTGGAAGACTGATCGGCATGCGACGCCTGTTCCCTGTGACATACGAAACAGCAGACCGTACGAGTTCCACGGCGGATCGTGGGGGTGCCCCCTGCTCGACCGGAGCCGAGAGCTTGGGGGAGGGCTTTGCGCAGTCCGCCGACCGCGAGTGGGGGCTGGAGGAGCTCGCCGAGGCGTATGCGTATCCAGGGGACCGGGACGTGTGGCTGCGCGCCAACATGGTGTCGACGCTCGATGGCGCGGCCCAGCACGAGGGCCGCTCGCAGCCCATCTCGTGCGAGACCGACATGCGTATCTTCGGCACGCTGCGCGGGCTCGCGGACGCCGTGGTCGTGGGCGCGGAGACCGTCCGTCTGGAGGGTTATCGCCCCGCACGCGCGCGTGAGGCCTTCGCCGCGCGCCGGGCCGCGGCCGGACAGGGCCCGGCGCCGGCCATCGCGGTCGTCAGCGCCAGCCTGGAGCTGGACTTCTCCCTGCCCCTCTTCACCGAGCCGCTCGTCCCCACCCTCCTGGTGACGGGTGCGGCTGCGCCCCTTACCCGCCTCCGGGCCGCGGAGGCGGCGGGCGTCGAGGTGGTGATCGCCGGCGAGGGAGCGGGCGCGGAGCCGGCCCGGATCGTACGGGCGCTGGCCGACCGCGGTCTGAGGCGGCTGCTGACCGAGGGCGGACCGCGCCTGCTCGGCCAGTTCGTGGCTGCGGACGCCCTGGACGAGCTGTGTCTGACGCTCTCTCCGATGGTGGCCTCGGGAGCGGCACAGCGCATCGTCGGAGGCCCCGAGATGGATGTGCTGAAACGATTCGCCCTGTCCTCGCTCTTGGAGGACACTGGGTTTCTCTTCGCTCGCTACCGTCGTAAGTGACACACAGCGGAATCATTCGCTCCGCTCCGTCTTCGCCAGGCAAACTGAATCTTGGATACCCCGTGCAGAGACGGGGCGGGCTGGTTTCCGAAGGGGCACTTCGCGGCCCATGGAGAGAGGGCTCCTGTCGTGTTCACGAGCGTATTGATGATCGAGAAGGCCCTGACATCCGCCGACGTGGAGTTCATCACCACCTTGCACGGCGACGAGGGCGCTTCCTTCCACGTACTGCTGCAGCCGCGCGGTGAGCAGGCCGACCGCCTGCTGCGCGCCATCGACGACATCGCGATGGGCGAGATCGACGAGGCCGTCCGCGAGCACGAGACTCCCGAGGGCAAGGACGCGGCCGCCGTCGGCCGGCAGGCCCTCGACGTCTCCCTCGCCGCCCTGCGCGCATCGGGCTGCACCGCGGAGGGGCGGCTCGTTGAGGACCACCCGCTCGACGCGCTCAAGACGCTGGTCGAGGAGACGGACGCCGACGAGGTCATCGTGCTGACCGACCCCCACTACGTGGAGGAGTTCTTCCACCGCGACTGGGCGTCGCGGGCACGGCACAAGGTGGGGGTACCGGTCCTGAAACTGTTCTCGCACAAGAAGGCGTAGAGGGTTGGTGGGGGTGGGTCGGCGGTACGAGCCGGCCGCGGAGTGCGGGGCGCCCGACTCGGCCGGCCGAGGGCACGGCACCGCATCCGCAAGGCATAGGCGAGGGCACGGCACCGTACCCGCAAGGCATAGGCTGGGGACCCGCTCCGGCGTCGTTTCGCCGGCCGCGGCCCCAGCCGTATAACTTGCCCGAACCAGCCGTACCACTCGTCACCTGGGAGACACACGCATGGCACCCGGCCTTCCCACCGCCATGGACCGACCGCACTTCATCGGCATCGGCGGCGCCGGAATGTCGGGAATCGCGAAGATCCTCACCCAGCGCGGAGCCAAGGTCGCGGGCAGCGACGCGAAGGAGTCCGAGACCGCGGACGCGCTGCGTGCGCTCGGCGCCACCGTGCACATCGGCCATGACGCCGCGCACCTCGCCGACGACGCCACCTGCGTCGTCGTCTCGTCCGCGATCCGCGCCGACAACCCCGAGCTCGCCCGCGCCGCCGAGCTCGGCATCCCGGTCGTCCACCGCTCGGACGCCCTGGCCTCGCTGATGGACCGCCTCCGCCCGATCGCGGTCGCCGGTACGCACGGCAAGACCACGACGACGTCGATGCTCGCGGTCTCCCTCACCTCTCTCGGCCTCAACCCGTCGTACGCGATCGGCGGCGACCTGGACGCGCCCGGCTCGAACGCCCAGCACGGCACCGGTGAGATCTTCGTGGCCGAGGCGGACGAGAGCGACCGCAGCTTCCACAAGTACGCTCCCGAGGTGGCGATCGTGCTGAACGTGGAGCTGGACCACCACGCCAACTACGCGTCCATGGACGAGATCTACGAGTCCTTCGAGACGTTCGCCGGAAAGATCGTGCCCGGCGGGACGCTGGTGATCTCCGCGGACCATGAGGGCGCGCGCGAGCTGACCCGGCGGATCGGGGACCGCGTCCGGGTGGTGACGTACGGCGAGTCCGACGACGCCGACGTCCGCGTCCTCTCCGTCGTCGCCCAGGGCCTGAAGAGCGAGGTCACGGTCCTGCTCGACGGCGCCGAGCTGACCTTCGCGGTCTCCGTCCCCGGCCGCCACTACGCGCACAACGCGGTCGCGGCCCTGGCCGCGGGCGTGGCGCTCGGCATCCCGGCGGCGGACCTCGCCCCGGCCCTCGCCTCCTACACGGGCGTGAAGCGCCGCCTCCAGCTCAAGGGCGAGGCGGCGGGCGTGCAGGTCATCGACTCCTACGCCCACCACCCCACCGAGATGACCGCCGACCTGGAGGCGATGCGCGCCGCCGCCGGGGACTCCCGCATCCTGGTCCTCTTCCAGCCCCACCTCTTCTCCCGCACCCAGGAGCTCGGCACGGAGATGGGCGAGGCGCTGGCCCTCGCCGACGCCTCCGTGGTCCTCGACATCTACCCGGCCCGCGAGGACCCGATCCCGGGCGTCACCAGCGCCCTGATCGTCGACGCGGCACAGGCGGCCGGCGCGGACGTCCAGGCCGTGCACGACAAGGCCGCGGCCGCCGAGGTCGTCGCGGGAATGGCCAAGCCGGGTGATCTTGTTCTCACCATGGGCGCGGGCGACGTGACGGAGCTCGGCCCGAAGATCCTCGACCACCTGTCGAAGTAGCCGGAGTGAGGGGCTGAGCAACATGGCGTACGACGTCGAAAAGCCGGACGAGCAGTGGCGGGCGGAGCTGAACCCGGCGGAGTACGCGGTGCTGCGCCAGGCCGGCACGGAGCCCGCGTTCACGGGTGAGTACACGGACACCAAAGCCAAGGGCGTCTACTCGTGCCGCGCCTGTGGCGCCGAGCTCTTCACCTCGGACACGAAGTTCGAGTCGCACTGCGGCTGGCCGTCCTTCTTCGACCCCAAGGACACCGACGCGGTCGAGCTGATCGAGGACCGGTCGCACGGGATGGTGCGCACGGAGGTGAGGTGCGCCCGCTGCGGCTCGCACCTCGGCCACGTCTTCGAGGGCGAGGGCTACCCGACGCCGACGGACCAGCGGTACTGCATCAACTCGATCTCGCTGCGGCTGACTTCTGACGAGGGTTGAGGTAGCTCGCCCGACGAGGGTTGAGCCAGCTCGCCTCCCGTCACCGTGTTCTCCGTGAACCCGTATCGACTGAACCCACATCAAAGCTGATAAAGCGGCACGTTTCTTTTCAACCCTCGGTCCTGCAAAGGGAGTTTTCGCGCCAGGATCGAGGGTTTCCCCTGTATCCGGCCTGCCCGCGCCTTGTTTATCGTTCGGTCACAGCTGACCCACAGGTAACCCCTTACGGTCGCTCGCGCCTGGCCGGCCTTCGCGCCTACTCGATTTGACCCCCCTCCGCTTCGACGACGAGGCGAATCGACCGCCGCTCCGCGCTGCCCGGAGCCGGCCACGAAAGGCGATCCCTTGCTCACTCCACGTGTTTCGCGTGCTCCGAGACGGAAGCTGATATCCGTCGCCGCGATCTCCGCGACTCTCCTCTCCGGTACCGCCACCGCCGTCGTACTGGCCGGCCCGGCCGCCGCCGGGACACTCGCCGCAGAGGCCGCCGCCCCGGCCGCCTCCAGCCTCGTTCCCGCCGAGCGGCTCATCGTCGGCTACAAGTCGACCGCCGCCGAGGCCAAGTCGAACTCCGCGGCCTCCGCCGACGCCGAGGCCAAGGGCCGCGAGGCCGGCGAGGACCTGGACTTCCAGCGCCGCCTCGGCACCGGGGCCGCGCTGGTCGACCTGGGCGAGAAGCTCTCCAAGGCCGAGGTCGCCGACGTCATCGCCGAGTACCAGGAGGACCCGCAGGTCGCCTACGTCGTGCCGGACCGGCTCAACAGGCCGCTCGCCGACCCGAACGACACCGAGTACAGCAAGCAGTGGGACCTGTTCGAAGCCACCGCGGGCATGCGCGTGCCGGGCGCCTGGTCCACCGCCACGGGCAGCGGCGTCACGGTCGCCGTCATCGACACCGGCTACGTGACGCACTCCGACCTGGCCGCCAACGTCGTGGCCGGTCACGACTTCATCTCCGACACCGCCGTCTCCGTCGACGGCAACGGACGCGACAGCAACCCGGCCGACCCGGGCGACTGGTACGCGACCGACGAGTGCGGCACGGGCACCGGCTCCAGCGACTCCTCGTGGCACGGCACGCACGTCGCGGGCACCATCGCCGCCGTCACCAACAACAGCAAGGGCGTCGCGGGCATCGCGTACAACGCGAAGATCTCCCCGCTGCGTGTCCTCGGCAAGTGCGGCGGCTACGACTCCGACATCATCGACGCCATTACCTGGGCCTCGGGCGGTACGGTCTCGGGCGTCCCGGCCAACAGCAACGTCGCCAAGGTCATCAACATGAGCCTGGGCGGCAGCGGTTCCTGCACCTCCGCGACCCAGAGCGCCATCAACGCCGCCGTCAACCGAGGCACGACGGTCGTCGTCGCGGCGGGTAACAGCAACGCCAACGCGGCCAACTACTCGCCGGCGAGCTGCAACAACGTCATCAGCGTCGCCGCCACCAACCGCAGCGGCTCCAAGGCCTCGTACTCCAACTACGGCTCGGTCGTCGACATCGCGGCCCCCGGCGGCCAGACCAGTACCGGCACCGCCAACGGCATCCTGTCCACGCTCAACAGCGGTGCGCAGGGCCCGTCCACCGAGAGCTACGAGTACTACCAGGGCACCAGCATGGCCGCCCCGCACATCGCCGGCCTCGCCGCGCTGATGAAGTCCGCCAGCTCCTCGCTGACCCCGGCCCAGATCGAGTCGGCGATCAAGACCAACGCCCGTGCCCTGCCCGGCACCTGCTCGGGCGGCTGCGGCGCGGGCCTCGCGGACGCGACCAAGACCGTCCAGGCCGTGAGCGGCTCCGGCGGATCCGGCGGCACCACCTACACGAGCACCACGGCCGTCTCCATCCCGGACGCCGGCTCGGCGGTCGAGTCCCCGATCACCGTCAGCGGCCGCACCGGCAACGCCCCCTCGGCCCTGCAGGTCGGCGTGGACATCACCCACACGTACCGCGGTGACCTGGTGATCGACCTGGTGGCCCCGGACGGCTCGACGTACCGTCTGAAGTCCTCCAGCAGCTCCGACTCCGCGGACAACGTCGCCACCACGTACACCGTCAACGCCTCCAGCGAGACCGCCAACGGCACGTGGAAGCTGCGTGTCCAGGACGTCGCGGCCCAGGACACGGGCAGGATCAACAGCTGGAAGCTCACCTTCTGATCGCTGCCCAGCCATCGGATCGCCACAGAGCCGGCCGGCGCGAACGTGCGCCGGCCGGCTACTTGATGAGGGCGTTCGCCACGACGACGATCACCCCGAACAGCGCATCGACGCAGCCGATCCCCAGGGACGAGCGCCAGGTCCGGCGCGCGACCCGGGCCGAGGACAGGCCCAGGGCGAAGAGCAGCACGATGTTGAACACGAAGGCCACGGACTCGATGCCTTCGGACTTCCACCATCCGGTGCCCGCGCCGAAGAGCATCAGCACCGTGGGCAGGGCCGCCACCAACAGCGGCCACTCCGCCACCATCACGCGCAGCGAGCCCCGCAGGCCGAGTCGGGCCTGGTTTCCGCGTGCGGCGATGACATGCGCATACCCGTGGGCCAGGGCCGAGGCAGCCGCGGTGAAGAGCAGCCACGCGGCGTGGGACAGCCGGTCGGAGCGCGATGTCTCGCCGTACTCCGTGAGCGCGGCAGCCATCGAACTCGCCAGCACGGCCCCGTACACGCCTCCGAACAGCACGTTGGGCTGCGCGAGCAGCCCACGCAGGCGCCGGCCGGAAAGACGGAGGGTGCTGTCGTGCATGGCGTGGTCCTCCGGGCGCGGCGGGCAGGGGTGTCCGTACGGGTTGCTGGGAACCATCCCCCCTGGTCGGACCGCCGGATCCCCCCGAACGGGTAACGGCCCGCGGCGCCAAGCGCCTCGCCTCAGTCGTCCTCTTCCTCGTCCTGGTCCCCGCGATGCCCCTTCTGCGTCTCGACCGCCGTGGGCGACACGCTGGGGACGACCGGCGAGGCCGACTCCGAAGCCGGACCGCCGACCGGTTCCGTAGCCGCCGGGGTGGAGGCCGCCGGACTGGGAGCCACGGAACCCGTACCGGCGTCCCCCGGACTCGTACCGGTGTCTCCGGAGCTCCTACCGGCGTCCGTCGTGGCCCCCGGCTCGGCCGTCGGCCGCTCCCCGGAGCTGCCGTCGGGCGCGAACCATGCCATGCCGATCAGCAGGGACGCGATGAAGAGCGCGAGGCCCGCGACAAGGCCCGTCACTCGCGGCTGCCTCCCCGCCAGCGCACGCAGACCGCTGCCCCTCTGCACCGGGGGACGCTGCCGCGCATGAGCCGACCGGCCCCCGGTGGTGGGTGAGCCGTACGAGGCGGTGTGCCCGCCGCGTGCGGGACCGGCACCTGCACCGGGCGCATACGGGGTCGTGCCCCCGGACGCAGACGTGCCCGCGTGCGTGGGCGCCGCGCCAGACGTGGGCGTCACCCCGGACCGGGGCGTCGCCGCGTGCGTGGGTGTCGCATGCGCCGGCGTCGCCGCAGGCAGCGGCTCCGGCCGCCCCCGCCACGCGTCCGCCCGGAACCAGTCCGCAACCTGCTGCGCCGACGGCCGTTCCTCGGGCCGCTTGGCGAGCAGCCCCAGCAGATAGTTCTCGAAGGCGGGCGGAACGGTCACCCCCAGCCGGCCCGGCGGCACCGGCGGGGCGTCGACGTGCTGGTAGAGCAGGGCGGTGGCGGTGTCCGCCACGAACGGCGGCTGTCCGGCGAGCAGTTGGTACAGGACGCAGCCCAGCGAGTAGACGTCGGAGGCCGGGCCCGCCTGCTGCCCGAGGGCGCGCTCGGGGGCCAGATAGAGGCCGGTGCCCACGATCTGCCCGGTGCTGGTGAGCGCGGCCGCCGGATCGTCGAGGAACCGGGCGATGCCGAAGTCGCCCAGTTTCACCGCGCCGTCGGCGGCGAGCAGCAGATTGCCGGGCTTGATGTCCCGGTGCACCACGCCCTCGCGGTGCGCCGCGGCAAGACCCGCCGCGGCCTGCTCGGCGATGGCGGCGACCCGCTCCGGTGCGAGGCGGGCCCCACCGGAGGTCTCCTGCGCGAGGCTGCCGCCCTCCACGAGTTCCATGACGAGGTAGAAACGCCCGTCCCAGGCACCGAAGTCGAAGACGCCCACCACGTGCGGATGGCTCAGCCGCGCCGAGGTCTGCGCCTCCAGCCGGAAGCGGGCCGTGGCCGACGGGTCCGACTCCTGGCTCAGCAGCAGCTTCACGGCGACGGGACGGCCGAGCACCTCGTCGGTGGCCCGCCACACCTCGCCCATGCCGCCCCTGCCGATGGGGGAGTGCAACCGGTATCGATCCGCTACCAGCACTTGCGCACCAACCTCGTTCCGGACAGCAGCCAACTGGACGGCCGCGGAACGCACTTCGCCCGCACAGGGAGTCGGGGGAGCCGCAGCGGCCTCAGCTTACCGGCGCTCCTCGCGGTGCCCGCACGCCACCACCCCTCTCACCAGCCGTCCTGGTCGCCGGGTCATGACCTCGTCACCGAGCCATCACGTCGTGCCGGAGTTCCCCTCCGCAGGACCGGAGTCCTGGCCTTCCTGCGACTGAGCGTCCGGTCCCTGGGCGCGTACGCGCTGGACGTGTTCCAGGGATTCGCGCAGCTCCGTCAGCCAGTCGTCCGTGTGCTGCTGGACCAGGCGTACGCACCAGGCGAGCGCCTCGCTGCGGCTGCGGGCCACGCCGCCCGCGATCAAGGTGTCGAGGACCTGACGCTCAGGCTGCCGCAGACGGGTCATCACCGGCGCGGCGACATGGGTGAAGAGGGCACGCTCCCCGCCGCACTCCACACCCCACGAGACCTTACGGCGGAAGCGGTGCTCGGCCTCGCGGGCCACGGCGACGCGGTCCTCGCGGGTGCGCTCACGAAATTCCTGGATACGGCCCTGGACGGCCGCCTCCCGCTCGGCGCCCGAGGCGTCCTCGGCCAGCCGGGGTTCGCGGATGCGTCCGATGACAGTGATCTCCTCGCGGTCCACCGACACGTCCAGCAGGCTCTCGAAAAGATCTTCCGGCAGACGGCCGGCGAACCAGCCGCGTAGCTTCTCACGCTGATCGGCCGTAATCATGTAATCAACATTACGCCGATGCAGGTGGACCGCAAGGGGTTGCCCTCATGGCCTTTAAAGGGGTTGCTTCCGTGGGTTCGTGCTCGGGTACTGTGTGCCGTCTCCAGCACTGGAGGAAGCAGCACCGGAAGACGACCGAGGAGGTGAGACCCATTACCGCTGCAGCAGGCTGGGTGCTCTCACCTCGTGCTCGTACGGTCGCTCAGGCGTAGGCGAGGGCGAGAGCGCCCTTCGGCATCTCGAAAGGCTCTCATGTCGGCTTCGCCGTCCCTTCCCCCCTTCTCCGCCTCCCTCTCCTCCCTTTCCCTCACATCCTTCTCCACCGTCGTCACCCGGCTTCGGGCCGCGGGCTGCGTCTTCGCCGAGGAGGAGGCGCACATGCTCCTCTCCGCGGCCCGGACACCCGACGATCTCGCCGCCATGGTGGACCGGCGGGTCGCCGGGCTTCCCCTCGAACACGTCGTCGGCTGGGCCGAGTTCCACGGCTTGCGGATCGCCTTGGACCCCGGCGTCTTCGTGCCCCGCCGCCGTACCGAGTTCCTCGTCCGGCAGGCCGCCTCCCGCGTCCGTCCAGGCGCCGTCGTCGTCGATCTGGGCTGCGGCTCGGGGGCGCTGGGCGCCGCAGTGGCCGCGTCCCAGGAGCGGGTCGAGCTGCACGCGGCCGATATCGACCCCGCAGCGGTGCGGTGCGCCCGCCGCAACGTCGCCGCCATCGGCGGCCGTGTCTACGAGGGTGACCTCTACGAGCCGTTGCCGACCGCCTTGCGGGGCCGCATCGACATCCTGCTCGCCAACATGCCCTACGTCCCCACGGACGAGATCGAGCTGCTGCCCGCCGAGGCCCGTGTCCATGAGGCGCGGGTGGCGCTCGACGGGGGCACGGACGGGCTCGACGTCCTGCGGCGGGTGGCCGCGGAAGCGGTGCTGTGGCTCGCGCCGGACGGCCATCTGCTGGTCGAGACGACCGAACGCCAGGCACCGGCAGCGTCAGAGGTCTTCGCACGCTGCGGGCTGACCCCGAAGGTCGCCACTTCCGAGGAGCTGTACGCCACCGTCGTCGTCGGGACGAGGCCGGCACTTCGCCACGGGCGGGGCGAGCACGAGGGTTCCTTCGCGCGCTGACCAGGTGGCGCGCCGCCGCACGTGGTGACCAGGTGGCGCGCTGCCGTACGAATGATCCGGTGGCGCGCTGCCGTACGTGCTGAACAGGTGGCGCGCCGCCGTGACGCGCAGGTGGCGCGTCCGCAGTACGCGACGATCAGTCGGGGCGCGTCCGGTGGGCGCGCCGTCAGGCGACGAGCTCCCGCGCGTGCCGCACAGCCTCCGCGACCGGCCCGTGGTGCACCGGTCCGTGGCCCGGCAGCAGGACGTCCGCTGCGAGGGGCTCCATGGCGTCGAGCGACGCGAAGGCGCGGCGTCGGTCGGCGTCGAACATGGCCGGCAGCAGCTGAGGGCCACGCGCGCGTGCTATGGGATGGCCGCTGACCAGGGCGTCCCCGGAGATCAGAATCCCTGAGTCCGGGAGGTGGTACGCGCAGTGGCCCGCAGTATGGCCGGGAGTGTGGACGGGGACCGGGCGGCCCGGCAGATCGAGCGGACCGTGCGTGGGGAAGGGCTTCGGGCCGGTGACGGGGATCTTGGCCGTGCCGCCCGAGCGCAGTGCGTGCACCGCCCAGGGGAGCACACCCGGCCGCCACGCGTTCAGCAGGACCTGGCCGACCGAGACCTGGTGCAGGAACTCGCGGCGGGCGTGGGGCGCTTCGGCCTCGTGCAGCAGAACGGGCGTGCCGAAGGTGCTGCTGAGGTACTCGGCCGAACCGAGGTGGTCGTTGTGCGCATGCGTGATGAGCACGGCCGTCACCGCCTCGGGCGTGTGACCGAGCGCCGCGAGCGACTCGAGCAACAGCCCGCGGTCCCCCGGGTAGCCGGTGTCCACGAGCGTGACGGCGTCGCCCTCGGTCAGGATGATCCAGTTGGTATGGGAGCCATGGACCAGATGGACCCCGGTGGCGACCTGAAGGAGGGCGTCTTCGCGCATGACCGTCCCTGGACGTGAACTATGACAAAAGGGACGCTAATTGATCCTGGTGGGGATCGCCGCGCTCTTCCCCGAATGGCCGGCCCACACGCGCCCGTTCACGCGATGGTGCGATCATCTGCGCCCACGCGGATGTACGTCCGAGGGCACGGGTAATGCCCGGCCATGAGCCAGCCGTTCTGAGCGAGCGCGCGGTCCTCGGCGGATTCGTGAAGGAGTTCGAGAACTGGATGGCGGGGATCCTTACGTGGCATCGGGAGTGCGGTCGCTACCGGGAGGAGTCTCTCTCCCACGGAGGCGCGGCGGGCCGCCCGACCGTGCCGGCGCCACGACCGCCTCGGCTCCCCTTCACCTGGACGGGTGGCGGGGCCGGGGCTTCGGTGTCCGCACTGCTGTGACGGGCCCACCTGCCGGCAGCGGTCCCGGAGGTCACGTCACGGTCGGACGGCCTCGTCGCTGCCGCTTTCCTCGGGTGCGACGGAATCGGCCGGGGCCTGAGCCGAGACAGGCGCCCGCACCGATGCGGATTCCGACGCGGATGCCTGAGCCGAAACGGCCACCGACACCGATTCAGATTCCGACGCGGGCGTGGGCATGGCCGTCGGCCGGTCGGCCTGCCCCCGCCGCTCGGTCCTGCGCCGCCAGGCCTCCAGTGCCATGGCCACCGGCTCCGTGAACCGTGCGGTGAGCGGCCCCAGTACGACGAGGATCAGTACGTACGCGGTGGCCATCGGGCCGAGTGAGGGCTCGATTCCGGCGCCGACGGCCAGGCCCGCGATGACGATGGAGAACTCGCCGCGCGCCACCAGCGCACCGCCCGCCCGCCAGCGGCCCTTCACGGAGATCCCGGCCCGCCCGGCCGCCCAGTATCCCGTGGCGATCTTCGTCAGCGCCGTGACGATGGCCAGCGCGAGGGCAGGCAGCAGGACCGGGGGGATGCTCGCGGGATCGGTGTGCAGCCCGAAGAAGACGAAGAACACCGCGGCGAACAGATCCCGCAGCGGGCTGAGCAGCGCATGCGCGCCGTCGGCGACCTCGCCCGACAGCGCGATGCCCACGAGGAACGCGCCCACCGCCGCGGACACCTGGAGCTGCTGCGCGATGCCCGCGACCAGCAGGGTCAGTCCCAGTACGACCAGGAGCAGCTTCTCGGGGTCGTCACTGGAGACGAACCGCGAGATGTGCCGGCCGTAGCGCACAGCGATCATCAGCACGAGCCCGGCAACGCCCAGGGCGATGGCGAGCGTGGCGCCGCCCGCGGCCCAGCCCGCACCGGCCAGCAGGGCGGTGATGATCGGCAGATACACGGCCATGGCCAGGTCTTCGAGGACCAGGATGCTCAGGATGACGGGCGTCTCGCGGTTGCCGAGCCGGCCGAGGTCGCCGAGGACCTTGGCGATGACACCCGACGACGAGATCCAGGTGACGCCCGCCAGGACGACGGCGGCCACCGGGCCCCAGCCGAGCAGCAGGGCGACCGCGGCGCCGGGCAGGGCGTTGAGTGCGCAGTCGACGAGTCCCGCCGGGTACTGGGTCTTGAGATTGCTGACCAGATCGCTCGCCGTGTACTCCAGGCCCAGCATCAGCAGCAGCAGGATGACGCCGATCTCGGCGCCGATGGCCACGAACTCCTCGCTCGCGCCGAGGGGCAGCAGCCCGCCCTCACCGAACGCCAGCCCGGCCAGCAGATAGAGCGGAATCGGAGAGAACCGGAAACGTGCGGCGAACCGCCCGAGCAGCCCCAGGCCGAGGATGATCGCGCCGAACTCGATGAGGAACACAGCGGAGTGCACGCAATCACTCCCGTCCCAGGATGTCCGCTGCCGCCTCGACGCCCTCGCGGGTACCGATGACGATCAGCGTGTCGCCACCGGCCAGCCGGAAGTCCGGCGCGGGCGAGGGGATGGCCTCCGCTCGCCGCAGCACCGCCACGATCGAGGCGCCCGTCTCGGTACGCATCCGCGTCTCGCCCAGCAGCCGCCCGTTCCAGTACGAGGTGGGGGACAGCTCGATGCGTTCGGCTACCAGCCCCAGATCAGTGGTGTGGAGGAGGTTCGGGCTGTGGTGCGCCGGCATCAGCGCGTCGATCAGGGAATCCGATTCTCCGGCGGTCAGCCGGAGCGAGAGCGCGCATGCGTCCGGGTCGTCCGACCGGTATGCGCTGAGGGTGCGGGCACCGTCGCGGTGCGCGATCACTGAAAGGCGGTTCTGTTCTCGGGTGGTGAGGTCGTAGCGGACGCCGATGCCGGGCAGCGGTGTCTGACGAAGGCGCGGTGCGGGCACGGTGTTCTCCCCTGTGTGGCTGTCTGCAGGGCCGCTTTACCAAGTCTTTGTAGTTGACATCCTTTTTACTTGATCGCGGTTCGCCAGGGATTGGCGGGGTCCGGTCAGGTCGTGTGGGCCTCGGCACCGTGAGCGCCGCCGTCATCGGCATGACCAAACTGGCCGAGTCGAGGCCGTCGACGCACCCAAGGCGCCGGCGCGCTCCTCGTCGGGGTACACAGTGAGCGGGTGAGCGGAAAACCATTGGTCCCGCATCGGGGGCGGGCACCACGATGGGCCCATGCTGAGCACCCTTCTCGCCTTCCTCGGCGCCTGTACGCTGATCGCCGCCTCGCCGGGCCCGAGCACCGTGCTGATCATCAAGCAGTCGCTGGAAAGCAGGCGGTCGGGCTTCCTCACCGTCCTCGGCAACGAGACGGGCGTCTTCGTCTGGGGCCTCGTCGCGGCGTTCGGGCTGACCGCGTTGCTGACCGCGTCCCAGATCGCGTACGACGTCATGCGGATCGTGGGCGCCGTGGTCCTCGTGGTCTTCGGCGTCCAGACGCTGTGGAACGCACGCCGCCACAGGGCGGCCGGGGCCGCGGACGGCGGATGGCAGGGCACCCGGAAGTCCGGCTGGGCCTCGTACCGGGACGGGCTGCTGCTCAACCTCGCCAACCCCAAGTGCGCGATCTTCGCGATGTCCTTCCTGCCGCAGTTCGTGCCGGCGGGTGCCCCTCATCTGCCCACGATGGTCGGCCTCGCGGCGCTGTGGGCGGTCTACGAAGTCGGTTGGTACGGCGCGTACGTGTGGTTCGTGGGCCGGATGAAGCAGGTCCTGTCACGTACGGGGGTCCGGCGTCGGCTTGAACAGGTATCCGGAGGAGTACTCGTGCTCCTCGGGGTGCGGCTCGGCCTGGAGAGCTGACGCACATGAACCGGTCGGTGGCTGAGCCGGCCGCTCCCGGGCCGCTACCGGCCCCCGGAGGGCCTGCATGCCCGCTCGCGCGGACGGGGACTGGCGGGCAGGATGCTGCCCGTAGACCCGTAGACCCGTAGACCCGTAGACCCGTAGACCGGTGGACGCGTTGACCCGTAGACCCGCACATCCGGAAGCCCGTAGACCCGTAGACCTGCACATCCGGAAGCCCATAGACCCGTACAGCCATGGAGCCATGGAGCCCTGGAGGCCCTGATGTCCGGCACGCCCCCGCCCTTCACCGCCGACGACTACAAGGCCCGCATGGACCGCGCCGCGCAGGCGGCGGCTGATGCGGGACTGGCCGGCGTCCTCGTCGCGCCCGGCCCTGATCTCGTGTGGCTCACCGGCTACCGGCCGCCCGCGACGACCGAGCGGCTCACCATGCTGGTGCTCGCCGCCGGGCAGGACCCGGTTCTCGTCGTGCCGACTCTCGAGGCGCCGGACGCGGCCGAGGCGGCGGGCGCACCGGCGCTGACCCTGCACGACTGGACCGACGGCAAGGACCCCTACGCGGCGACCGCGCCCTTCCTCGACGCCTCCGGCCGGTTCGGCATCAGCGACAACGCCTGGGCGATGCATCTGCTGGCGCTTCAGAAGGAGTTGCCGGGCACGTCGTATGTCTCCCTCACCGACGCCCTGCCGATGCTGCGGGCCGTGAAGGACGCCGCCGAACTCGAACGTCTCACGGCGGCCGCGGCGGCCGCCGACATGACGTACGAAGAGATCAAGAGAGTCCAGTTCGAGGGCCGCAGGGAGGCGGACGTCGCCGCCGAGCTCGCACATCTGCTGCGGCAGTGCGGGCACGAGCAGGTCGACTTCACCGTCGTCGGCTCGGGGCCCAACGGTGCCAATCCGCACCACGAGGCGGGCGACCGCGTCATCGAGCGCGGCGACATGGTCGTCCTGGACTTCGGCGGCCTGATGCACGGCTACGGTTCGGACACCTCCCGTACCGTGCACGTCGGAGAGCCGAGCGCCGAGGAGCAGCGGGTCCACGACGTGGTCCGCGGAGCCCAGGAGGAGGCCGTGAAGGCCGTGCGGCCGGGTATCGCCTGCCAGGACGTCGACCGGGTCGCCCGCGCGTACATCACCGAGGCCGGGTACGGAGAGTTCTTCATCCACCGCACAGGCCACGGCATCGGCGTCACCACCCATGAACCGCCCTACATGATCGAGGGCGAACAGCAGACGCTGGTGCCGGGGATGTGCTTCTCCGTGGAGCCCGGCATCTATCTGCCGGGTCGCTTCGGGGTGCGTATCGAGGACATCGTGACCGCCACGGAGGACGCCGGGCGACGGCTCAACAACACGGCACGGGAGATGGCGATCGTGCACTAGGCACCGACTGCGGGCGAGGCGACCGTGCGCGACGATTACCGGTCGGACATCGTGGAAGTCGGGTAACCGGCGATCGTGGAGATCGTGGACTGGAAGCGACGCGAGGATGCACCGGCCACTGACAGCAGACACCGTTCGGGGACTCGTCCGCACCGCCCTCGGCGACGCGGCCGGAGTCGGCGACGGCCTCGACGTGCGCCCCGTCGATGAGGCCGGCGAGCAGCTGTGCTGGTGGATCGGCACGCGCCATGTGCTGCGGCTCGCCCCCGACCCTGCCGCCTCCGTCCGCCAGCGGCGTGAGATCCGGGTCCGCGACCTGGTACGCCCCCACGTCGGCGTCCCGGTACCGGCCAGCTCCGCGGCCGGTGAGTGGGCGAACGGGCTCGCCTTCACGCTGGACACCCGGCTGCCGGGGGCCTCCGCGGAGGGCCGGGCCGTCTCGCCGGCGGGCGAGGCGGATCTGGCGGGGCTTCTCTCCGGGCTTCGCTCGGTGCCCGTGCGCGCGGCCGCGGCGCTCGGCCTGCCGGTGACCACGCCGCGGTCGCTGGAGAAGGTGCGGGCGCAGGCCGCCCGGGCCGCCCAACGTGTCGATGCGGACGGCGAGTTCGATCCCGGACGGCTCGACAGGCTGACGCCGCGTGCCATCGATCAGCTCGCGCCGTTGCCCGGCACCGGCGTCGTCGTCCACCACGACCTCACGGGCGAGCACCTGAAGGTGACCGCGGACGGACGGGTGTGCGGCGTCCTCGACTGGGCCGACGCGGTGATCGGCGACCCGGCCGAGGACATCGCGGGCCTGGCCGTCGCCGTGGGCGCCCCTGCCGCGGTCCGGGCGGCGACACTGGCCGGATACGAGGCCCGGCTGTGCCTACGCGGTCTGTGGCTGGCCCGCTGCGACACCGTCATCCGCCTCGCCGGCCGACTCCAGGGCCAGGACGAGGGCCCGCGGCCACTGCGGCCGCTGTTGCGCGCACAGTTGCGGCGCACCTGGGAGGCGATCCTCCTCGAACGCCTCACGGATGTGCCGGAACAGGGTCCTGACCCGGGTCAGAGGCGCGCACCGGACCAAGGTCCCTGACCCGGAGTCGGTTTTCCGCCGTGTCCCCGGCCCCACCACCCCCGGCCGAAGGCTGGGGCCCAGCGTTGGGCCGGGGGCCCTGCGCGTAGCGGGTGGGAACGGTCTGCGCGGCCCCTCGCGGCCCCGCCGGAGAGCGGCCCGTGCCGTGGACGCCCCCAGTTGCGCGGACGGCGGCCTCCGACAGCCGTCTCAGTCCAGTGGCACGCGGTCCCGGAAGCGCTCCGCAGAGGCCGGGCCCGGAGGCCCGACGTCATCCCTGCACCAGCACCGCGCACGACTCGCCCGGAACCACGAGCGTGCCCTCCGCGTCCGGTGCGCCGACCGGTTCCCATGCGGCCAGCACGCGTGCGTGGCTCGCGCTCAGCGGTACGGCGGCAGGCTCCTTGGAGAGGTTCACGGCGACCCGGATGTCGCCGCGGCGGAAGGCGAACCAGCGTGCCTGCTCGTCGTAGGAGACGCGCACCGCGGCCAGGTCCGGATCGGAGAGGTCGGGCAGCCCGTGCCGCAGCGCGATCAGTTCGCGGTACCAGGCGAGCACGCGCGCGTGCGGCTCCCGCTGCGGCTCCGACCAGTCGAGGCACGAGCGGTCCCGCGTCGCCGGGTCCTGGGGATCCGGGATGTCCTCCTCCGCCCAGCCGTGGGCCGCGAATTCCCGCCGCCGGCCCCGGCGGACCGCCTCCGCCAGGGCGGGATCGGTGTGGTCGGTGAAGAACTGCCAGGGCGTGCCCGCGGCCCACTCCTCGCCCATGAACAGCATCGGCGTGAACGGCCCGGTCAGGGTGAGCGCGGCCGCGCAGGCGAGCAGGCCGGGGGAGAGGGAGGCGGCGAGCCGGTCGCCCTGGGCGCGGTTGCCGACCTGGTCGTGGGTCTGGGAGTAGCCGAGGAGGCGGTGCGCGGAGATGCGCGTCAGGTCGAGCGGACGGCCGTGGTGGCGGCCGCGGAAGCTCGAGTACGTACCGTTGTGGAAGTACCCGCCCGTCAGCGTCTTGGCGAGCGCGGCGAGCGGTGCCTTGGCGAAGTCCGCGTAGTAGCCCTGCGATTCGCCGGTGAGCGCGGTGTGCAGCGCGTGGTGGAAGTCGTCGTTCCACTGAGCGTGCAGCCCCAGGCCGCCCTCCGAGCGCGGTGTGATCAGGCGCGGATCGCAGAGGTCCGACTCCGCGACCAGGAACAGCGGCCGCCCGACCTCGTCCGCGAGTCCGTCCACCGCGGTGGACAGCTCCTCCAGGAAGTGGATCGCACGCTTGTCGTGCAGCTCATGGACCGCGTCGAGCCGCAGCCCGTCGATCCGGTAGTCGCGCAGCCAGGCCAGCGCACTGCCGGTGAGATACGCGCGTACCTCGTCCGATCCGGGGCCGTCGAGGTTGACGGCGACGCCCCAGGGGGTGTGGTAGGCGTCCGTGAAGTAGGGCCCGAACTGGGGGAGATGGTTGCCGGAAGGGCCGAGGTGGTTGTGCACGACGTCGAGGACGACACCCAGACCGAGTTCATGCGCTCTGTCGACAAAGCGCTTCAGCGCCTCCGGGCCGCCGTAGGGCTCGTGTACGGCCCACAGCGAGACGCCCTCGTACCCCCAGCCGTGCCGCCCCGGGAACGGGCACAGCGGCATCAGCTCCACATGCGTGATGCCCAGTTCCGCCAGATGACCGAGGCGGTCGGCCGCCGCGTCGAGCGTGCCCTCGCGCGTGTACGTCCCTACGTGCAGCTCGTACAGCACCGCGTCCGGCAGGCCGCGCCCGGTCCACTCCGTGCGCCATGCGTACCGGCCGTGGTCCACGACGGCGCTCAGCCCGTCCGGACCGTCCGGCTGGCGCCGCGAGCGCGGATCGGGCAGCACCGGGCCGTGGTCGAGCGAGTAGCCGTAGCGCGCGCCGTCCTCCGCCTCCGTGTCGCTGGTCCACCACCCCGTGCGCTCCGGATCGCGTTCCATCGCGCGCGTGGCGCCCTCCAGGTGGAGCGTCACCCGGTCGGCCTGCGGTGCCCACACCTCGAACTGCTGCACGGACGGTATCCCCTCGTCTCCCGGCTGTGGCATCGGTGTCCATGGTGCTGCACAAGGGATCGATGCGCTCCTGAAATCGCCGTATGCCGCGCAGAGTCCTCTTTCACCGGACATGCCGGTCCCGTGCCTGGTCAGTGTGGCGGCCCCGAGGCCGGGGAAGTCCGGCGTTTCCTGGACACCCCGGCCGGTGCTGCCCGACAATCACCAGCGTGACGTCGTCTTTCGAGTTCCACACCTACCCCGCGCGGCTCTCCGACGCCGAACGCGACAGGGCACTGAAGGTGCTCAGGAACGGCGTGGCCCTGGGGCGGCTGTCGCACGACACGTTCATACGGCGCATGGAACTCGTACTGGCCGCCCGCCGGCCCGACGAGCTCGCGGTGCTGACCGCCGATCTGCACACCGAAGGCCGTTGGTCCCGACGGCTGTTCGGCGCGGTCGGCGCCGTCTCGGGCTTCACCGTACGGCTGCGCAGGGCCTGGCAGTCCGAGCGGCTGCCGAAGCTGCTGCTGCCCGTGCCCGGGAGCCCCTACCCGCTCCGCATAGGCCGGGACCCGGCGAACGGGCTGCGCCTCAGCCACGAGACGGTGTCCCGGGTGCATGCCGAACTCAGCCGGCAGGGCGGCGTGTGGGTGCTCCGCGACCTGGGCTCGACCAACGGCACGTCGGTGAACGGTCGGCGCGTGATCGGCGCGGTCGTCGTCCAGGACGGCGACCAAGTCAGCTTCGGCCAGATGTCGTTCCGCTTGTCGGCGGACTGAGACGCTCGGCCTCTTCGCCTGCGTATCCGCCGCTCGAGGCCCGCGCGAGCCCGGGAACAGGCGTCCACGCGCGTGTGCAGGCAATCGGCGAGACGTGCAGTCGCGTTGCAGGCAACCCGCCGATCGTGCAGTCAGCCGGTGACCGCGAGCGCCTGCCGCATCGCCTCGACCACCGTACGGGCCTGGTGCTCGACCTGGTGGTCCAGCGGCACCCAGCGGGCCCGGAACCGCGCCGCGAAGACGGCGCACCAGTGCGTCACGAGCTGGTTGAGCCGCGGCGCGGCCCGGTCGTCGCTCTCTCGCAGCACCCGGAGCAGCATCGCGGCGGCGCGCAGCGGCAGCCGGCGGCCGAACGCGTCGATGCTGTCGACGTACGCCATCGTGGCGTCCTGGGGCGGCGGCCGGCGCCAGTCGTCGGCGAGCCCGGGGACCAGCTCGAGCGCCCATCTGGCCGCGCGCAGCAGGGGCCCCTCGGCCCCCGCCAGGCGCGGCAGGGCCTCGGCGAGGATCTCCTCGACCAGGAGCGTGTCCCGGCGCAGCCGCCCGGACAGCCGCCGCATGGCCTCGGCCGGCGCGGGATGCGGCGCCGGGTCACCGACCAGATCGCTCGCCCACATGGGCACCTCGACGATCGCCGTCAGACCGCCGTACCGGTGGGCGTGGTGCCAGGTGCTGTGCCGCGCGTCGTCGGGCAGGCTCGGGAAAGCCACGTCCGAATCCGCGGCCGGCATCACATGGACGCCAGGGCCGGAGGCCGGCCAGCCCGCGGCGTCGGACGCCCCCGTCTCGACCGGAATGTGCAGCTCCGCCGCCGACTTGGCGAACGGCTCGGCGAGCCCCGGGATGTCCTTCGTCAGCTGCACCCAGGTGCCGCCAAGATCCGTGCTGTGCAGCGACACCTGGAGGTAGGGCCGCAGTTCGTCGATGACGCCGGTGAGGGCCAGCGTCTCGGGCGGCAGCCGGTCGGGAGGCAGCACGGACGGGGACCACTCGGGCTGCTCGGGGCCCGCGGGACGGAAGAAGTTCCGGTGGTAGTCGAGCAGTGAGCGAGGCGCCGGGGTGCGGTGGAGGCTGGCGCCGTCCGGATCGGCGCACAGCAGGAAGTGCCAGGAGACATCCGTGCGCAATCCCCGGTCGTGCAGCGCCCGTTCGGCGAGGTACAGCAGCGTCGAGCCGCCCGTCGGCTCGTTGGCATGGGCGCCCGCGACGACCAGGACCGCCCGGGAGGCCCGGCCGACGGACAGCAGATGCAGGGGTCTGCCCGCGCGTGAAGTGCCGACCTGCCGCAGCTCGCACAGATCAGGCCGGTGAGCCGCCAACTCCCTGGCTGCCCAGGTGAGTTCCGTCACGCTGGGATAGCGCTGGTCTATCGGGTGGGTCTCCATGGGGTGGGTCACCGCTCCTCCTCGCCGAGCAGCCACTGGCGTGAGGACATGCGCTCGGCGCGCATCCGGAGCCGTTGTGGACTCGCTGACGACCCGTTCGGCACCACAGGGCGGAGGGGGCGGACTGCCGTCGCCCTCCTGCGCCCGGCCCTCGACGACCGGTCCGGAATCGGCATCCCCGGCTGACCGGGCCCTACGAGGGCGTCTGCCGCTCACGCACCTCGGCTCCTCCCGCTGGCCTAGCCGAACAACCGCCGGGCGAAGGGAACCAGGTTCCCCCGGCCGCCGGCCGTCGCGCCCCCGTTGTGCGCATCCGCAGTACCCCATGCCGTGGAGCGGCTGTCAATAAGGCCGCAACCGGTACCCGCCCGTCCGGCGGACTACAGTCCGTCGCCGCCGGTTCCCGGCTCGGTCCGCACCAGAAGAGCCACCGGCAGTTCGGTGAACAGCTCCGCCACGCGCGCGTGCCCCGCGAAGCTCCGCCCCGGCGAGAGCAGGTCGGACCACCGTCCCTCCGGCAGCGGCAGCTGCGTGTCCCGCCAGCCCCCGGCATCGGCCAGCCGCAGCGACAGCCGCGTCACGGCACAGATCACCTCGCCGGACCGTACGAACGCGACGCAGTGCGCGGCACCGGGCCCCTGGGCGTCCAGCGGCTCGTACGTCGCCGCGTCGCCGAAGAGCTCCGGGCGGCGCCTTCTTAGTCGCAGTGCGGTCGCGGTGAGCGCCAGCTTCTCGGCGGAGAGGTCGGGAGGCCCGGAGAGGTCCTGAGCATCGGAGACGCCCGGAGCACCCGGGACCCGCGCAGCACCGGCGGCGACCTCAGAAGCACCCGGGACCCCCGCAGCACCGGCGGCGACCTCAGAAGCACCCGAGACCTCCGGCAGCTCCGAGACCTCCGGCAGCTCCGAGACCTCCGGCTGTCCCGGGACCTCTGGCAGTCCCGGGACCTCTGGCAGTCCCGGGACCTCGGGCAGCCCCGAGACCTCCGGCAGCCCCCGGACGTCCAAAGCTCCTGGAAAGTCCCCGCCACCGTGCCTCGCGTCCAGGCGCCGCAGCAACTCGGGCCGGAACCGCGGCGGCCGCCGGTTGTCCGGGTCGACCAGCGCCAGGTACTCGCTCTCCGTGCCCTGGTACACGTCGGGCACCCCCGGCATCGTCAGATGCAGCAGCGCCGCCCCGAGGACGTTGGCGCGCAGATGGCGACGCAGGGCGCCCGCGAACTCCTCGACGGTG
Organism: Streptomyces himalayensis subsp. himalayensis; assembly: GCF_013778455.1. Classification (GTDB taxonomy): domain Bacteria; phylum Actinomycetota; class Actinomycetes; order Streptomycetales; family Streptomycetaceae; genus Streptomyces; species Streptomyces himalayensis. The sequence continues at coordinate 183,467 of NZ_JACEHE010000010.1, forward strand.
TGCAGCGGCGGCCCGCCCGGCCCGGCCTCCACGAACCGCGCAACGGCCTCCTCGTACGCCGGGTTCTGCTCGGTCCAGCTGGTGTGCAGCCCCGCCTCGCGCACATGCTTCAGCATCGCCTCCCGCAGCCGGTCGCCAGGCCCACCGGACGGGTCCTCCGGCACGCCACGCCCGAAGCCGACCGCCGTCTGCCAGGCCGCCCAGGCCACCTGGAGGTCGGGCGCAGCCGGCGCGTCCGCGCGCGCGGTCTGCTCGGTCACCTCGGCCAGCAGGCCCGCCCACCGGTCGGGGCACTCGGTGAGAACGGCGATACCGGCCCGTACGTCGGCGCTGCGCTTCGTGTCGTGCGTGGACAGGACGGTCCCGGTGAGCGGCCAGTCGCGCTGCACGCGCGCGCAGTACGCGTGGAAGAGCTCCGGCGAGACGGCCGGACTGCCCGGATTCCCGCCCACCTCGGTCGCCGACATCAGCGGCACATAGCGGTAGAACGCCGTGTCCTCGACCGACTTGGCGTGCAGCGCCGACGCGATCTGGCCGAACCGTGTGGCGAACGCGACCTGGTCGGGGCCGTGGCCGAGCCGGCCGATCACCAGGTTCCGGACGACGTCGACGGCCCCCGCCTCCTCGGGCACCGCGAAAACCGCCCTCGCCTCCGCGGCGGCCTCCTCGCTCAGGACGAACTCGCTGCCCCCGTTGACGTACGGCCGGTAGACGTGCAGGCGGACGAGCAGTTCGCGGATCGCGGTGCGCAGCGCCCAGGGCGCGTGGTCGCGCAGTGCGGGGTCCGAGGTGCAGATGAGGCTCCCCACGCGCGTGAGGCGGTCGACCTCGGTGGCCAGCTCGCGGGTGACCACCTTGTACGCGGCGCGCCGCACCGTGGCCGCCCAGTCGCCGCCCCGGTCGGCGGGCGGGGCGGCGAAGCGGCGGTACTGGCCGAGGAGTTCGCCCGCGCCCGCCGGATCCGTGAACAGCCCGTCGATGTGCCGCAGCGCGTCATAGCCGGTGGTGCCGGCCACGGGCCAGGCGGCGGGCAGCTGCTCGCCGTCGTTAAGGATCTTCTCCACGACCGTCCAGCGCCCGCCGGTCGCCTCGTGCAGCCGCTGGAGGTACGGGCCAGGGTCCGCGAGCCCGTCCGGATGGTCGATGCGCAGCCCCTCCAGGACGCCCTCGCGCAGCAGTTGCAGGATCTTCCCGTGCGTGGCGGCGAACACCTCCGGGTCCTCGACGCGCACCCCGATGAGATCCGAAATGGTGAAGAACCGCCGGTAGTTGAGCTCGGTGCGGGCCAGCCGCCACCATCCGAGCCGGTACCACTGCGCATCGAGGAGCTGCGGCAGCGGCAGCTTCGCGGTGCCCTCGCGCAGCGGGAACGCGTGCTCGTGGTAGCGGAGCACGTCGCCGTCGACCTTCAGCTGGTCCCATACCTCGCCGATCCGGTGGCCCAGGACCGGCATCAGCACCTGGCCGCCCCCCGCCTCCCAGTCGATGTCGAACCAGCGTGCGTACGGCGACTGCGGACCGTCGCGCAGCACCTCCCACAGCGCGCGGTTGAACCGCGGTACCGCCGCCATGTGGTTCGGCACGATGTCCACGATCAGGCCGAGCCCGTGCTCCCGCGCGGTGCGCGCCAGCGCGCGCAGCCCCTCCTCGCCGCCCAGCTCGTCGCGCACGCGCGCGTGGTCCACGACGTCGTAACCGTGCAGCGAGCCGGGGACGGCCTCGAGGACCGGCGACAGGTGCAGGTGTGAGACGCCGAGGGCGGCGAGATACGGCACGGCCGCCTCGGCCGCGGCGAACGGGAACGCGGGCTGGAGCTGGAGCCGGTACGTGGCGGTGGGCGGCGCGGGGATCGGCTGAGGCGTCATGGGAACGTACGTACCCGCCCGGTGGGCGGTACGTACCGTCCGTGGCGCGTTCGTGTGGCACAGGCCGTACGCGACGCACCGTACGTCGTGGGCTGTGCCCACCCTCCCCCACTGCCTTAAGGGCGTGGGAGGTGCCCCCAGCCCTGCGGAACGCCTGCCCACAACGGGACCAGCGCGGCGCCCCTTACGCAGGCCGCTGCAGAACCACCAGGCTCCTGTCCACCAGCGTCAGCCGGTCGCCCGCCTGGACCTTCACCCCCGTGCCCGGCGGCACCCCGTCCGCCCGTGCCGTGTCCACGACGACCTCCCACTGCCGCCCGTGGTTTACGGGCACCACGAACTCCAGCTCCTCGGGGGACGCGTTGAACATCAGGAGGAACGAGTCGTCCGCGATGCGCTCGCCGCGCGGGCCGGGCTCGGAGATCGCGTTGCCGTTGAGGAACACCGTCAGGGCCCGGGCCTGGGACGCGCTCCAGTCGCGCTGCGTCATCTCCTCGCCCTCGGGCGTGAACCAGGCGATGTCGGACAGCTCGTCGTGGGTGCCCTGGACGGGCCGCCCGTGGAAGAACCGGCGGCGGCGGAAGACCGGGTGGTCGCGCCGCAGCCACACCATCGCGCGCGTGAAGGCCAGCAGGTCCCCCTCTCCGTCCTCCGGCCAGTGCACCCACGACAGCTCGCTGTCCTGGCAGTACGCGTTGTTGTTGCCGCGCTGGGTGCGGGCGAACTCGTCGCCGTGGCTGAGCATCGGTACGCCCTGGGAGAGCATCAGCGTGGCGATGAAGTTGCGCATCTGGCGCAGGCGCAACTCCAGCACCTCGGGGTCGTCGGTCTCGCCCTCCGCTCCGCAGTTCCAGGACCGGTTGTGGCTCTCGCCGTCGCGGTTGTCCTCGCCGTTGGCCTGGTTGTGCTTCTCGTTGTACGACACGAGATCGTGCATCGTGAAGCCGTCGTGGCAGGTCACGAAGTTGATCGAGGCGAGCGGGCGGCGCCCGTCGTCCTGGTACAGATCGGACGAACCGGTCAGCCGGGAGGCGAACTCGGCGAGTGTCCGTGGCTCGCCGCGCCACATGTCGCGCACCGTGTCGCGGTACTTGCCGTTCCACTCGGTCCACAGCGGCGGGAAGTTCCCCACCTGGTAGCCGCCCTCGCCGACGTCCCAGGGTTCCGCGATCAGCTTCACCTGCGACACCACCGGGTCCTGCTGCACGAGGTCGAAGAACGACGACAGCCGGTCCACCTCGTGGAACTGCCTCGCCAGCGTCGCCGCGAGATCGAACCGGAAGCCGTCCACATGCATCTCGGTGACCCAGTACCGCAGCGAGTCCATGATCAGCTGCAGCACGTGCGGCGACCGCATGAGCAGGGAGTTTCCGGTCCCTGTAGTGTCCATGTAGTAGCGGGGATCGTCCGCCAGACGGTAGTACGACGCGTTGTCCAGGCCCCGGAAGGACAGCGTCGGGCCCAGGTGGTTGCCCTCGGCCGTGTGGTTGTAGACGACATCCAGGATGACCTCGATGCCGGCCTGGTGCAGGGCGCGCACCGCCGACTTGAACTCCAGCACCTGCTGGCCGCGGTCGCCCCAGGAGGCGTAGGCGTTGTGCGGTGCGAAGAAGCCGATGGTGTTGTAGCCCCAGTAGTTGTTCAGGCCCATCTCCACCAGGCGGTGATCGTTCACGAACTGGTGGACCGGCATCAGCTCGAGGGCCGTCACGCCCAGCTCGGTCAGGTGTTCAAGGATCGCCGGATGGGCCAGGGCCGCGTAGGTGCCCCGCAGCTCGTCGGGCAGCGCCGGGTGCATCATGGTCAGGCCCTTCACATGGGCCTCGTAGATCACCGTCCGGTGGTAGTCGGTGCGCGGCAGCCGGTCGTCGCCCCAGTCGAAGTACGGATTGACCACCACGGACGCCATCGTGTGCGGCGCCGAGTCCAGGTCGTTGCGCTTGTGGGGCTCGCCGAAGTGGTAGCCGTAGACCTCCTCGCCCCACTCGATGCGGCCGCTGACCGCGCGCGCGTAGGGGTCGAGGAGCAGCTTCGCCGAGTTGCACCGCTGGCCGCGCTCGGGTGCGTACGGCCCGTGCACCCGGAAGCCGTAGCGCTGCCCCGGCATGATCCCGGGCAGGTAGGCGTGCCGCACGAAGGCGTCGCTCTCGCGCAGCTCGACGGCTGTCTCCGAGCCGTCGTCGTGCAGCAGACACAGCTCGATGCGGTGCGCGGCCTCCGAGAAGACCGCGAAGTTCGTACCGGCGCCGTCGTACGTGGCGCCGAGGGGATACGCCTGTCCAGGCCAGACCTGCATGGATACGACTCTTCCATTTCCGGCCCGGGTACGGGGGGCCACTCGGCTCCGAGTCTCCCTGAAAGTGAGTGAACCTCCTAGGACTTCATGCCGTCCTACAGGGTGACCACATACCCGGTATGCGTACTGACTACCCGGTATGCGTACTGAGGGGACTGCAGAGACAGCAGGGACTATAGGGGGAACATGTGCGCGAACTAGCAAGACGCCATCTGGGCAAGGTGGTGGCAGGAGCGGCCATCGCAGTGGCGGGTACCGCTCTGATGGTCGCCGTCACGCTGCCGGGCGAGGCGGGCGCGGGGGAGCCGGCGGACAGGCGCACGTCCGCGGGCGCCGCGCAGCAGGACGCCGTACCCCCGGAGGGCATCGTCGAGACCGCGCCCACCGAGGCTGACCAGGGCGTCGGCAGCGATCCGCTCACCGACGACGAGCTGAAACGGGCCGAGCGGATCGCCGAGACCAGGGCGCTGCGGTCCGATGCCCGCGACGTCGACGGGGACCGCGGCCCGCAGCGGCTGTCCACCAATCTCAGCGAGCCGGCGCCGGACGACACGGCGCCCCAGCGTCGCGCCGACGTCGTCTTCTACGACTACAAGACCGACGCCGTGATCACCAAGACTGTGAATCTCACCACAGGCAAGGTCGAACAGACGGATGTGGCGCATGGTGTGCAGCCGCCACCCAGCCAGGAGGAGCTGCGTGAGGCGGCACAACTGCTGATAGCCGACCCGCTCGGCGCGGACCTCAAGAACGACTACCGGCATGCCACGGACAAGGAGCTGAGCGGCCCGGCCCAGCTGGAGCTGAGCGGCATGATCTTCCGCAAGGAGACCTTCCGGCAGGTGCCGTCCGGCCTCGCCGACTGCGGAGAGCACCGGTGCCTGCGGGTGGTCGCCAAGGTCAGGAACGGCCCGTGGATAGACACCCGGTCCCTGGTCGTCGACCTCAGCGCCCGCACGGTCAGCCGCCTCGGCTGACCCGCCGCCCGCCTGCTTCTTCACGCCCCTTCTCCCGTACGCGATCTTCTCCTCCACGAAGGAGTCATTCCGCATGCCCGTCAACAGACTCGCGCGCGCCCGCAAGCGAGCAGCCCTCGCCCTTGCGGTCTCCGCGCTCCTCGGCACCGCCGTGACCGCCGCAGGCCCCGCCTCCGCCGCGCCCGACCGGGCACCTGAGGCCCCGGCCGCCGCCCCCGGCTGCAGCGCCGCCTATCGCATCGAGCAGACCCTCGACGGCGGCACCACCTGGCGTATGTGCTGGCACTACAACACCCTCTCCGGACTCGTCCTGGACAAGATCAGCTACCAGCCCAAGGGCGAGCCCAGGCCCATACCCGTGCTCACCAGCGCACGCCTCGCCCAGATACACGTCCCCTACGACGACGGCGAGAGCGAGTACGACGACGTCACGGGAACCGACTTCGGGCAGGCGCTGCAGAACCTGAAGCCGGGTGAGTGCCCCGGCGGCACCATCAAGACCGTGAAGGTCCCCGACACGGGCAATGTGAAGGGCCTGTGCACCACGACACGCGCGCGTGGCCACGCCTACCGGCTCGCGAACGACGAGGGCACCAAGGTCTGGCAGGCCCAGGGCAAGGACTTGCTCGTGTACACGGTCAACAAGGCGTCCTGGTACGAGTACATCACCGAGTGGCGGTTCGGCTCGGACGGCACGATCACCTCCAACGTGGGCGCGACCGGCAGCCTCTCGCCGTTCGACTACAACGGCGGCGACGGCCGCGGCTGGCCCATCGGCAAGGGCGCCCGCGCCTACGCCGAGAGCCACGCCCACAACGTCTTCTGGCGGCTCAACTTCGGCCTCGACGGCTCGCCCAAGGCCAAGGTCGAGCAGTACGACTCGAAGGTGACCGCGCCGCGCGGCAACGGCACGCCGACGACGAGGACCACCCGGACGGCCGTCACCAAGGAACTCGCGGGCGACGCCAAGGCCATGCGCTGGTGGCGCGTCGTCAGCACGGCCGGCAGGAACAAGGACGGCCACCCGCGCAGTTACGAGATCGTGCCCGGCCACACCGACAAGTTCTCCGGACGTCCCTACACCCGGCACGACGTGTACTTCACCGAGTACAGGAAATGCGAGCAGTACGCGTCCAACAACCCGGGCTGCAGGGACGGCGTGCCGACCAGTGTCGACAAATGGGTGAACGGCCAGGCGCTCAGGCATCCGGTCACGTGGGTCAACATCGGTTTCCACCACATCGCCAGGGACGAGGACCAGCAGCCCATGCCGGTTCACTGGCAGGGCTTTTCACTGGTCCCGCGCGATGTGACGGCTATGAATCCGCTCACTCCCGCGGACCTCGCAGGGGAGAACGGCCAGCCGGAAGAGGGGAGTTGAGAAAGGACCCTGTGCATCCGGCTGCACCGCCACCCGCTCCCGGAGTACCCTTCCTTGATCGTTGAACGGGGGAGTGCTCGGGGGAGCGGAAGGCGGTGCACGGGTGAGCTCGGGAGGGCTGGAGCTGCCCCCTGGTGACAGTGGTCACGAGGGGAGCTCCATGGACGCCCCACCGGGTGCGGTGTCCCTGGCGCGGCCGATGGAGATGGGATCTCAGATCGGACCCGAACTGGACTGGGGCCCCGACGCCTGGAGCGAGGTGCGTACGCGCGCGCAGCGGGCCGGTCGCGCCTACATCTGGCTGAACCTGGTCGAGCAGCGGCTGCGCGCCGTCGTGGCCGCCGTTCTGCGTCCCATCTACGAGCCCGTCCACGGCGACGACTGGGTCGTCGCGGCCGCCGGTCCCGCCGGGCAGGAGTGGGTGCAGCGTGCCGTCGCCGTACGGGAAGTCAGCCGCCGCAAGGGGTACTTGCTCGACCCGGCGGACGACAACATCCTGTCCTTCCTGACCCTCCCGCAGCTGCGCGAGCTGATGGTCCAGCACTGGCCCTGCTTCGAGCCCTACTTCGACGACCGGCGCGATGTCGAACTCGCTCTGGACGAGCTCGAGGTCACCCGGAACGTGGTGTCCCGCAACCGCGCCCTGTCCGGGACGGTCCTCGCCCAGGCGGAACGCGCCTCCGCCCGTCTGCTCGACATACTCGGGGCCGGCTCCGACGTGCCGTCCGCGCGCCGGCTGCCCGTGGACGCCGTCGAGGACCTCGTCGGCGACCGGTACGCCGACGTGGTCGCCGTTCATTCGGACCGGGTGCGGCTGCTGCGGCAGTTCCCGGCCGAGGACATCTTCGGCGGTGCCCGGCGCCTCGACGCGATCGGCATCGGCCTGAACCTGCTCGTGCAGAACTTCTCCGGCCGGCGCCTTGTGCGCCTCGCCGAGTCGGGCTGCCGGGTGCGGCTGCTGTTCCTCAACCCGGCGTCCAGCGCCGTGAAGCGACGCGAGCGCGAACTCGGCCTCAAGCGGAGCGAGTTGAGCCGGTCGGTCGAGATGAACATCCTGCACATGAGGCGTGTGCGCGCCAAGCTGCGCGACCCCGGCGCCTTCGAGATCCAGGTCTTCGACGAGACACCCCGCTTCACGGCGTACCTGGTCGACGGGGACGGCTCGGACGGCATCGCCGTCGTCCAGTCGTATCTGCGCAGGACCCGTGGGATGGAGGCGCCTGTGCTGGTGCTGCGCGGCGGGGGCCGGGTGGTCAAGGCGGGTGATACCGGCGAAACGGGTGAGAGCGGTCTGTTCACGACATACCGCGAGGAGTTCGAGGCGGCTTGGATTGATTCGCGACCGGTGTCCTGACGTCGGGTCGTGAGGTGGGTGTCGTGAGGCCGGTTTCCTGAGGCCGGTTTCCTGAGGCTGGTGTACTGAGGCCGGTGTCCTGAGCTTGTGGTGAACGGCCTCGCGATGTCCTTGTCGGCGCTCTGCGGCGGCGGGAAGCGGAACGTGCCCCTCTGATTGTCAGTGGCGGATGCGATCGTGATGGTCACTGGGGGAAAGCACTACGAAGGAGGGGCCGCATGGGCTGGCACCGGGAGCTGCTGATCGGCTTCGACCTGGAGACGACCGGGACGGATCCGCGCGAGGCGCGCATCGTCACGGGAGCCGTGATCGAGCTGAGGGGTGGGGAGCTGCTGGGGCACCGGGAGTGGCTGGCCGACCCCGGGGTCCCGATCCCCGCGGAGGCGGTGGCGGTGCACGGGATCACCGGCGAACGGGCAGCTGCCGAGGGCAGACCGGCCGACGAGGTCGCCGACGCGATAGCGGCCGTCCTCGTCTCGTACTGGCAGACGGGCGTGCCAGTCGTGGCGTACAACGCGGCCTTCGACCTGACGCTGCTCTCGGCGGAGCTGCGGCGGTACGGGCTGCCGTCGCTGCGCGACCGCCTCGGCGGTATCGATCCGGCCCCGGTCATCGACCCGTACACGATCGACCGCTCCGTCGACCGCTACCGCCGCGGCAAGCGCAACCTCGAAGCGGTCTGCACGGAGTACGGCGTGGCGCTGGACGCCGCGCATGACGCCTCGGCGGACGCCGTGGCCGCGGCCCGTCTCGCCTGCGCGATAGCCGACCGCCACCCGAAGATCGCCGGCCTGGGCCCGGTGGAGCTCCACCGCCGCCAGATCCAGTGGTACGCGGAGTGGGCCGCCGACTTCCAGGGCTTCCTGCGGAAACAGGGGAACGCGGAGGCGGTGGTGGACGGGGTCTGGCCCGTGCGGGAGTTGGCGGAAGAGGCAGTTTGAGGGGCAGCGCGTCGGGGCGCCGGCCGTCAGAACGGATACCAGCGCACCGTCTCGTCCTCGTCCCGCAAGGACGCCACCCGGCGGCGGAATTCGACCAGGGCTTTGGGGTTGGTGGGGGCGTGCTGTGCGACCCATGCGCAGCTCGCCGTCTCGCGGGCACCGCGCAGAACGCGGCAGCCCTCCCACTCGCGCACGTCCCAGCCGTACGCGTCCGTGAAGGCGCCGTATGCCTCGTCCGGCAGCCCGTAGCGGTCGTGGGTCAGCGCCATGACCACCAGGTCGTGTTCGCGTAGGTCGGAGGAGAACGTCTCCAGGTCCACCAGGACCGGGCCGTCGGGGCCGACATGGACGTTGCGGGGGAGCGCGTCGCCGTGGATAGGGCCGGGCGGCAGATGCGGCTTCAGTGCGGCAGCGGCGGCCGCGAAGCCGTCGCGGCGCTCGCGCAGATACGCCGCGTCGGCCGGGTCGATCGCGTCGCCCGCGAGCCGCAGCCAGCGCTCGACGCCGCCGAGCAGCTCGCGGCGCGGGAACTCGAAGGAGGGGGAGGGAAGTGCGTGCACCACTCGTAGCAATTCGGCCAGATCGCGGGGCTCGGCGGGCCGCAGGGCCACCGCGATGCGGTGCCACAGCGTCACCGGATGGCCGTCGACCAGGAGGGGATCGGCCTCGGCGGCCCGCACTGCCGGTACGCCCGCCTCCGCGAGCCAGCCCGCGATGCGCAGCTCGCGCCGCGCGCGATCGAGGAGTTCGGCGCTCCGGCCCACCTTGACCACCAGGTCACCGGCCGCGAACACCGCGTTCTCGCCCAGGGCAAGCAGCTCCGCCTCCCGTGCCGCCGCATCCGGCAGCACGCCCGCCGCCGTCAGCACGTCCCGCGCCCGGGCCTCGTCCATCATCCGCCTCCGCTCGATCACGCCGTACGCCCGCCAGTCTCGCATTTGCACAGGTAGAGACCGGTGAGAAGGGCCGGGAAGCGCCTGCGCAGTGCCTTGACGGCATCCGGGTCCGCCCCCACCATGACGGGGGCCGCCTGGGCGGCCGGACCGCAGCCGCACCGCATTCGGACCGTGACGAGCCGCCCCAAAGGAGCCGACTGCCGTGACCTTGGCGACCGCAACGACGCGGTCAACGAAGCGCCCGCCCGCACCCGACGGCGACCGGCGTCTGACCGACCACGGCGCCTGGTTCCTGGTGCTGCCCGCGCTGCTGCCCATCCTGGTGCTCAGCGTCGGCCCCCTGCTCTACGGCATCGCGCTCGCCTTCACCGACGCGCAGTCGGGCCGTACCGCACCCACCCAGTGGATCGGGCTGCTCAACTTCCGCGACCTGCTGCACGACACGCTGTTCTGGGACTCGTTCCGCATCGGACTGTTATGGGCGGTCGGAGTCACCGTCCCGCAGTTCCTGCTGGCGCTCGGGCTCGCACTGCTGCTCAACCAGAACCTCCGGCTGCGCTGGCTGGCGCGGGCGCTCGCGATCATCCCCTGGGCGATGCCCGAGGTCGTCGTCGGCATCATGTGGCGCCTCGTCTACAACCCGGACGCGGGCATCCTCAACGAGACCCTCCGCGACCTCGGCCTCGGTGACGGACGCGACTGGCTCACGAGCCTCGCGACCGCGCTGCCCGCCGTGATCGTCGTCGGCGTCTGGGCGGGCATGCCGCAGACCACGGTGGTGCTGCTCGCCGGGCTGCAGAACACCCCGCGCGAGCTGCACGAGGCGGCGGCCATGGACGGCGCGGGTGCCTGGCGCCGCTTCCGCACGGTCACCTGGCCGGCCCTCCGGCCGGTCGCGCTCGCCATCACCGCGCTCAACCTGATCTGGAACTTCAACTCCTTCGCGCTGGTCTACGTGCTGACCAGTGGTGGGCCCGGCGGCCGAACGCGGCTGCCGATGCTCTTCGCCTATGAAGAGGCCTTCCGCTACGGCCAGTTCGGTTATGCCGCCGCGATGGGCTGTGTGATGGTCGCCGTGATCTCGGTCGTGCTGGCCGTCCATCTGGTGGGCCGGCTGAGGGGAGGGGACCAGCGGTGAGCGTGTTCCGGACCAGTCGGCCCGCTCGCGCGGGACAGTACGTCGCACTCCTCGCATATCTCGTGTTCCTCGCCTTCCCCTTCCTGTGGCTGGTCTCGACGGCTTTCAAGCCGCCGCGGGAGCTCGGGAGTCTGCACCCGACCTGGATCCCGAAGGACCCGACACTTGCGAACTTCCGGCAGGCCTTCGACGAGCAGCCACTGCTCGGCGCCGCACTCAACTCCCTGGTCGCGGCCCTCGGGGCCGCAGTGATCGCGGTGGTCATCGCGACCCCCATGGCGTATGTCATGGCCCGCCGCCGGGCGCTGCTGTCGAAGGCCGCAACCGGCTGGGTCGTGGTCAGCCAGGCGTTCCCGTTCGTCCTGGTGATCATCCCGCTGTTCCTGGTCCTGAAGAATCTGCGGCTGATCAACTCCGTGCCCGGACTGATCATGGTGTACGTCGTCTGGACGCTGCCGTTCGCGCTGTGGATGCTCATCGGGTACGTACGCGCCGTACCGGCCGAGCTCGAGGAGGCCGCCGCCGTCGACGGCGCGGGGAAGCTCCGGACGCTTGTGTCGGTCATCGCTCCGCTGCTCGCGCCCGGCCTCGTGGCCACCGCGCTGTTCGCCTTCATCAGCGCATGGAACGAGTTCTTCTTCGCGCTCGTCCTGCTCAAGACCCCGGAGAAACAGACCCTGCCGGTCGTCCTCACCCACTTCATCGGTGCGGAGGGCGTCGCCGACCTCGGCCCGCTCGCCGCGGCCGCTTTCCTCGCGACACTCCCGTCCCTCGTCGTCTTCGCCCTCATCCAGAAACGGATCACGGGCGGCATGCTCGCCGGGGCGGTGAAGAGCTGATGCGTACCCGCATGTTTCTGGCCCTCGCGGCGGTCTTCGGACTGCTGCTCACGGGATGCACGGGCGACAGCGGTGGCTCCGGCTCCGGCTCCGACCGGATCACGCTCCGCTTCCAGTCGCTGGCCTGGCAGGAGGAGTCCGTCGAGGCCAACAAGGAACTGGTGGAGGAGTGGAACGCCGCCCACCCGGACGTGCGGGTCGAGTACGTCCAGGGCAGCTGGGACAGCGTCCACGACCAGCTGCTCACCTCCTTCGAGGGCGGCGAGGCGCCGGACATCATCCATGACGCCTCCGACGACCTCGCCGACTTCGCGTACGGCGGATATCTCGCCGACCTGCGCGAGCTGCTGCCCGCGCGGCTGAAGGAGGAAATCCCGGACCGTAGCTGGGAGACGGCGACGTTCGGCGACGGCATCTACGGCGTGCCGTTCCTGCAGGAGCCACGCGTCCTCATCGCCAACGCCGAGTGGCTGAAGGAATCCGGGGTCCGCATACCCACCCCCGAGGAGCCCTGGAGCTGGGAGGAGTTCCGTCAGATCACCAAGGAGCTGAGCGGCGACGGCAAGTACGGAGTCGCCTGGCCGCTGAAGGAACCCGTGTCGGCGACGCTCAACCTCTCGCTGTCGGCGGGCGGGCGGATCTTCCACCGCGGCGATGACGGCAAGGTCGAGGTCCGCTTCGACGCAGCGGACGAGGTGGTGCCGCGCACGGTCCACGACCAGGTCGCCGTCGACCGGAGCGCTCCGGGCACGACGCTCGGCATGGGCGGATCCGACACGCTGCCGGGCTTCTTCGGCGGCAAGTACGCGATGGTCCCGCTCGGGTTCTCCTACCGTCAGCAGATCGTGCAGCAGGCGCCCGAGGGCTTCGACTGGCAGGTACTGCCCGCGCCCGCTGGCGCCGACGGCCTCACCCAAGGCGTGAGCCCCCAGACGCTGTCGATCGCCGAGGACAGCGCGCACAAGAAGGAGGCGGCCGAGTTCATCGACTTCCTGCTCCGCCCGGAGAACATGGTGCGGCTGGCGCTGGGCGACTGGATGCTGCCCACGGGGAGGAAGGCGCTGAGCGACCCGGCGCTGCACACCGAGAAGTACGACTGGGCGACCGGCACGGCACTCGCCGAGCACCTCCGCTCGGCACCCGCCCAGTCGGTCCGTGGCTATCCCGAGTGGAAGGACAAGGTGGCAACCCCCGCGTTCCAGGAGTACTACAGCGGGGCGATCGGGCTGGACGAGCTGCGCAAACGGCTCGTCGAGGACGGGAATCTGGTGCTGGCGCGCTATCAGCGCTGAGCAGGTCGGCGGACCCGGGTATGGAGGCTCGAACGCCAGTCCCTCTGATCGCCCAGTCGAGGGCGATGGCCGGAAAGCAGAGTGATTGTGCGGTCGTCGCATCTACGCTCGGGTGGCATGAAGTTGGTGGTGGAGGTCAAGCTCCTGCCGGGGCCCGAGCAGGCCTCGGCGCTGGAGGCCACCTTGCGCGCCTGCAACCGAGCCGCCACCTTACACCTCCCGCGTCGCGTTCGAGCGCGGTGTGAAGGACCGCAACGGGCTGCAGAGGATCGTCTATGCCGACGTGAAAGCGGCGTTCGGATTATCGGCGCAGCCAGCGGTGCGGGTGGTCAAGAAGGTCGTGGACGCCTACACCGCGCTCGCGGCCAGCCTGGGGGCAGGAAACCTCGGGCCGCCGAACTCCCGGCGCTACCGCAAGGCCGTCGGCGAGCCTGTGGTCTTCCGGCCGGAAGCGGCGCAGCCGTTTGACGATCGCTGCCTGTCGTGGCAGCTGGATGCGCGGACGGTGTCGATCTGGACCCTCGACGGCCGCATGAAGAACCTCCGTTTCGCCTGTTCGCCCGACCAGCTCAAGACACTGGCCGAGTACCGCAGGGGCGAGTCGGACCTGGTGCACCGGGACGGGAAGTGGTTCCTGATCGCCACGTGCGACGTGCCTTCTCCCGAGGTGTATGAGCCAGCGGACTGGGTCGGTGTGGACCGCGGCGTCGTGAACCTGGCCACCACCTCCGATGGCACCAATTATCAGGGGCGGCGCCTGGGCCGTTACCGGCGCTGGCAGGCCCGCAAACGCGCCGAACTGCAGGCCAAGCAGACTCGGTCCGCCAGCCGACGCCTGGCCCGCCGCGCGAATAAGGAGCAGCGCCATGCCAAGGATGTGAACCACCGGATCAGCAAGGACATTGTGTCCGTCGCGCAACGCACCGGTCGCGGCATTGCCGTCGAGGAACTCGACGGGATCCGGGACCGGGTACGGCTTCGCCGCGACCAGCGGGGCACGCTGTCCGCCTGGCCGTTCCACCAGCTCGGGCAGCATCTGAAGTACAAGGCCGAACGGGCCGGGGTGCCGTTCCTGGAGGTGGATGCGGCCTATACCTCACAGCGCTGTCCGCGATGCGGGCACACCGAGCGCGCCAACCGGCCCACTCGGAACACCTTCTGTTGTCGTCGGTGCGGGCTCGCTGGCCCCGCCGATGTCGTCGCCGGGGTCAACGTGCGCGATCGCGCACGCTCGGCGTGGGTGTTCGTCACCGCACCCCTCTCCGCCCCGACCTGAATCAGTTGGGGCATGGGGAGATGCGACCCGTGACCGTCCTGTCGTAGGGGGCAGTCGGGAGCGCGACAAAGTGTGAATGACCGAGCGCACAACCTCGGAGTTCACGGCCGAGAAGGTGACGGAAGACAAGGACCGCGGCGCCCAACATTCTCGTGCGCCCCCCGGCCGCGGTCGTCGCCTGGTACGACAGGTGCGCCGCTTTGGTTGCACGGCGGTGGTGAAGCGATAGCGCACATTCGATAACGGTCGGGTCATTCGGTAACGCTCGGATAACGCAGGCCCGGCCCTCGACCGCCATGGACTCGGCCTGCTCTTTCGACCCGTTACCCCCGAGAAAGGTTGCACAGGCACCTTCTTGCTCCTTCTCTTACCGGCTTCCTAACGTGAAACCAACTCCAGTCGAACGCCAGGAAGTTGGCCGATCCATGCACTCAGAGATTCCGCCACTGCACGAGGTGCGCCGCATCACCCAGAAGAAGCGGGACGCGTGGTGGACCGTGCTGCTCGTCGACCCGGTCGCCACGCCGCTCGTGCGACAGATCGCGCTGCGCACCAGCATCACCCCGAACCAGATCACCTGGGGTGCGCTGCTGCTGGGGCTCGGCGCCGCCGGCTGTTTCGCGATGGGCGACTGGCGCTGGCTTATCGCCGGGGCGCTCGTCTACCACCTGAGCTTCGTCCTCGACTGCATGGACGGCAAGGTCGCCCGGCTCACCGGCCAGGGCTCGGTGTTCGGCGCCTGGCTCGACTACATCTTCGACCGCATCCGCGTGATGGCCTGCGCCATCGCGCTGATGGCCGGCCAGTACGAGCGCACCGGCGATCTGCGCTACATCTGGCTGGCGGCGGCCGTCGTCTTCCTCGACGCCCTGCGCTACATCAACTCGCTGGAGATCTTCAAGACCCGGCACACCATGCGGAAGCAGATCAAGGCGCGCATACGCCAGGCGCGGCGCAGTGAGGACGAGGCGGGCGTCGCCTTCATGGAGGACCTGCTGCGGCACAACCCGGAGCCCGACGTCGAGCAAGACCTGGCGTCATTGCACGCGCAGGATCGGCGCGCGGAGTCCGTGACTGCACCTTCCGGAATCGTCCGGATTCCCGAACAGCCCAAGGCTCAGGTGATCGACCTCCAGCAGGAGTTCCGGCACCGTTTCCCCGCCTATCTGCGGCTGCGCTCCTTCCTTCTGCGTCACCGTATCCGCACCCACCTGATCAGCGGGATCGAGTTCCAGATGGGTGTTTTCATCATCGGCCCGCTCTGTGACGCGGTGATCCCGGCGACCATCATTTCCGGCGCACTGCTGCTCGTCTTCGAACTCGCCATCATCTACAAGCTTCTGCTCTCTACTCGCGATTTCAGCCGGACCCTTGCCTCCTTCGAGGAGTACGAAGCCCCCACGGCGGCATGACCGCGACGGCCCCGCACCCTCGCCGGGGCCCTCACCGCCGTACCGGCGCCCTGAGCGCCCTACCCCGGCTGTCCGGTCTGCCGTACCCATGCCGATTTGTTATTGCGAAGCCTTGTTGAACGGATCACAGGTGTATGAAGGTCTTGATCTGACCGCGTCAATCCGTCAGGGTTTCGTGCCAACACCCGGAGATTTTCCGGATCTACGGGCGTTGATGCAGCAATGCCGACGGCGAAGCGGGCGCCGACCGACCTGACGAGGTGTCGGCGCCGACCGGAGGCCTCGCCCGGCAACCCCCCACATTTCCCCCCACAAACACCACGAGGAGACCCCTCTTCATGGCAACTCACAAGCGCACACGCTCGATGAAGCTGACCGCCGCCATAGCCACCGCTGCCACCGCAGTGGGCGTGTCCGTCTTCGCCGGCTCCTTCGCGGGCGCCGCCGCCCCGGCCGAGGGCAAGGTCTACGGAGCGAACGCCGAGGGCGCCGTAGCAGGCAGCTACATCGTCATGCTCGACGAGAAGACGAGCAAAGGAGCGAAGCAGGACCTCGCCCAGGAGTACGGCGGCACCCTGAAGCGCAACTACTCCTCCGCGGTCAACGGCTTCTCCGCCTCCGGTCTGAGCGAGACCGAGGCCAAGCGTCTGGCCGGCGATCCAGCCGTCTCGAAGGTCGTCCAGAACAAGAAGTTCCACATCGACGCCACCCAGGAGAACCCGCCGTCCTGGGGCCTGGACCGCATCGACCAGACAGAGACCGCGGGCGACGGTGCGTACACCTACCCGGACAGCGCCGGCGAGGGGGTCACCGCGTACGTCATCGACACCGGTGTCCGCATAAGCCACCAGGACTTCGGGGGCCGCGCCTCGTCCGGCTTCGACGCGATCGACAACGACGACAGCGCCGACGATGGCAACGGCCACGGCACGCACGTCGCGGGCACCATCGCCGGCGAGGCCCACGGTGTCGCCAAGAAGGCGAAGATCGTCGCTGTCCGCGTCCTCGACGACCAGGGCTCCGGCACCACCGAGCAGGTCGTCGCGGGCATCGACTGGGTCACCGCGAACCACCAGGGCCCGTCCGTCGCGAACATGAGCCTCGGCGGAGGCGTCGACGAGGCGCTCGACGCGGCCGTGCAGAAGGCCATCGCCTCCGGTGTCGCCTTCGCCGTGGCGGCCGGCAACGAGTCCACCGACGCGAGCGGGGGCTCCCCGGCCCGGGTCCCCGAGGCCATCACCGTCGCCTCCTCCACCGAGGCCGACGAGCAGTCCTCCTTCTCCAACTACGGTTCCGCGGTGGACATCTACGCACCCGGCTCGGAGATCACCTCCGACTGGAACACCGGCGACGACGCCACCAACACCATCTCCGGTACGTCGATGGCGACCCCGCACGTCGCGGGCGCCGCCGCCGTCTACCTCGCCGGCCACCCCGAGGCCACGCCGGACGAGGTCGCCAACGCGCTGACCGACGGTGCGACCCCGGATGCGATCTCCAACGCGACCGAGGGCACCCCGAACAAGCTGCTCAAGATCGTCGAGTAAGACCGACCGGCAAGTGGGGGGTGCGACGCCGACCCCCACTTGAAGGTCGGTCCAAGCCTTCGTGCCGCGGCCGCCGTGCCCACCCCCACGGGGCACGGCGGCCGCATTATCGTGTGTGGGTGACAACCAGGTATGCGGCGCTGCTGCGCGGGATCAACGTGGGCGGCAACAAGAAGGTTCCCATGACGGAGTTGCGCACGGTCATGGAGGAACTCGGCCTCCGCGACGTACGTACGTATCTGCAGAGCGGCAACGCCGTCTTCACCAGCGACTCGGACGACGAGAAGGCGGTCGCCGACGCGCTGGAGAAGGCCATCGCGGAGCGGTTCGGCTTCACCGTCGACTGCCTGGTGCGTGAAGGAACGTATCTGCGCCGGGTCGCCGAGGCCTGCCCCTTCCCCGCCGCGTCCCTGGAGGCCAAGCAGCTGCACGTCACCTACTTCTCCGAGGAGGTGGGCCCCGAACGGTTCGCGGACATCGACCCGGCCGCCTACCTTCCGGAGGAGTTCCGCCTCGGCGAACGCGCTCTCTACCTCTACGCGCCAGAGGGCCTCGGCCGCTCCAAGCTCGCGGACGCCCTCTCGCGCCCCGGACGGCTGCAGGGCATCGTCGCCACCAGCCGGAACTGGAACACCGTCACCAAACTCGTGGAGTTGACCGGTGCCTGAGCGCAACCCCGCCGTCGACGCCGCCATCGAGAGGGAACTGAGCCTCCTCGACTCCGAGGTACGCCGCTCGCCCACGCGGCTCGGTGCGCTGCTGCACGCCGAGTTCACCGAGTTCGGCGCCTCCGGCCGGTACTGGGACCGGGCCTCGATCATGGAGGCGCTGACCGTGAAGTCGGAGCCCCGCGTACGCCCCTTCACCATCTCCCGTATGAAAGGCGTCCAGCTCGCCCCGGACGTCGTCCACCTCACCTTCGACACCGACTACAACGGCCGCCGGGCACACCGCAGTTCCCTGTGGCGGTACACCGACGGGAGCTGGCGGCTGTACTTCCACCAGGCGACGCCGTTCGACGCGGGCGGCCAGCAGACGGGCTGACCCACCTGCGACCGGGGCCTCGCGCACAGGACCTGTGTCCCGGGCCAAATGGCCCAACAGAAGGCGGCACAAGTGGACCAGAGTCGGGGGCCACTCGGTCGGTAGCGTCATCGGCATGATGGTTGCCCCCACCACCCGTGTCGACTTCTACTTCGACCCTGCCTGCCCTTTCGCCTGGATCACCTCCCGCTGGCTGCTGGAGGTCGAGCGTGAGCGCGATCTCGACCTCCGCTTCCACGTCATGAGCCTCTATCTGCACAACATCGGCAACGAACTCCCGGACTGGTACCAGGACCTGGTCGACCGGTCGATCGGCCCGGTCCGGGTCGCGGCCGCCGCAGCGGAGCGGTACGGCGAGGAGGTGCTGCGAGACCTCTACACGGCGTTCGGCACGCGTATCCATGTGCAGAAGAAGGAGGACTTCGACGAGGTCATCGCGCAGTCGCTGGCCGAGCTCGGGCTGCCCGCGGGGCTGGGCAAGGCGGCACACGACCGGGCGTACGACGAGGCTGTGCGCCGCAGCCACGATGCCGGCAAGGACCCGAAGGCCGACGGCTATGTGGGGACTCCCACCATTCACGTCGATGGAACGGTGTGGTTCGGGCCAGTGCTCAGGGCGATCCCGCGCGGAGCGGAGGCGGCCCGCATCTTCGACAGCTTCCGCGTCCTCGCCGGCCACCCGGACCTCTTCGAACTGAAGCGGACACGCACGGGGAGCCTGAGCTTCGACTGAGGCAGCGCGTCAGGCGCCCAGCGCCGCAAGCGCCGGCACCCGTGCCTCGTCGTACCGCTCCAGCACCACCCGCGCCACCTCAGGCGCCGGGCCCAGCACTTCAGCCAGTACGTCCGCCTCGGCCGCGCCCCGTGCGATGCGGTCCGGCAGGAAGCCGGGGGCGAGAACGTACGGGGCGACCGCGACGCGGGTGCAGCCGAGGGCGCGCAGTTCCCGTACCGCGTCCTCCGTCCGCGGAAGGGATGCGGAGGCGAACGCAGGCCGCACGGCGCACCAACCGGTGTGCCGCCACTCCCGCGCGATTTCAGCGATCACTGCGATCGCCTCCGGGTCTGTGGATCCCGCCGAGGCCAGGACGACCCCGGTCGAGGACTTGTCGGCCGGAGTCAGCCCGGCCTCGTACAGCCGCCGTTCCAGCGCGGCGGTCAGCAGCGGGGAGGGGCCCAGCACCTCCGCCTGGTGGATCCGCAGCTGAGGCGGGGCCTCCCGGAGCACCGCCGGGATGTCCGCCTTCGCGTGGAACGCGCGGGTCAGCAGCAGGGGGAGGGCGACGACATCGCGTACCCCTTCCGCCGCCAGGGACTCCAGCACACCCGTCACCGAGGGGATGTTGAAGTCCAGGAAGCCGGTCTCCACGCGCATGCCTGGCCGCAGCGACCGCACACGGCGCCCGAGGGCGTGCACGGTCGCCGCGTGCCGCGGGTCGCGGCTGCCGTGGGCGATGACGAGGAGGACCGGATCTCGCATGGGAGTTCAGCTCTTCACGAGGAGACCGCGGTTGCGCAGCACCCACCGCTCCAGCGGGCTGAAGATGAGCAGGTCGATGGCGATACCGACGATCAGGATGAGGATGATGGCCAGGAAGACCATCGACATCGAGCTGGTGTTGCGGCCGTTCTCCAGGAGCTGGCCGAGGCCCACGCCCAGTTCGGGCGAGGACGCGATGATCTCAGCGGCCATCAGCGAGCGCCACGAGAAGGCCCAGCCCTGCTTCAGACCGGCCAGATAGCCGGGCAGCGCCGCGGGCATGACGATGTGCCAGGTGCCCTTCAGACCGGTCGCGCCGAGCGTGCGGCCCGCCCGCAGGAACAGCGGCGGCACCTGGTCGACGCCGGAGACGAGGCCGTTGGCGATCGAGGGGACGGCGCCGAGCAGGATCACCGCGTACATCATCGAGTTGTTCAGGCCCAGCCAGATGACGGCCGGGGGCACCCACGCCACCGACGGCAGGGACTGCAGGCCGGACAGGATCGGGCCGATCGCCGCGCGCACGAACTTCACCCGGGCCACGATCAGACCGAGCGGCGTGCCGATCGCCAGCGCCATCAGGAAGCCGAGCAGGCCTCGGGAGACGCTGGTCCAGATGTAGTCGAGGAGTGTGCCCTGCAGCCAGGCGTCGGTCACCTCGCCCCACACCGCGGACGGCGAGGGCAGCTTGCTCGGGTCGTCGACGATCTTGAACGACACCAGCGCCTGCCACACCACCACGACAAGCGCCACGGCCACAACGGGCGGCAGCACCTTCCGGACGAGTGTTTCCCGCAGCGGAGTACGGCTCGACTGGACCGTCTCCAGCGCGTCGAGACCAGCCTCGAGACCGGCCAGGTCGTGGTGGTCCCGGCCGTTCCTCCCGGCCTCCCTGGCCTGCTTCTCGGCCTCGTCGACCGGTTCGGCCTTGTCGACGGACGTCTCAGTGCTGGCCATGACGGCGGATCTCCCCACGCAGTTCTTCGGTGATCTCGACGGACAGCTCCGCCACGGCGGCGTCCTCGATGCGGCGCGGCTGCGGAATGTCGACGCGCCACTCGCGGGCCACCCGCCCGGGCCGCGACGACAGCAGTACGACACGCTGCGCGAGCCGCACCGCCTCGCGCACGTTGTGCGTCACGAACAGCACCGACACGTTCGTCTCGCGCCAGATACGCGTCAGTTCGTCGTGCAGCACGTCGCGGGTGATGGCGTCGAGCGCGGCGAACGGCTCGTCCATCAGCAGCAGCTTGCTGTCCTGGCCCAGCGCGCGGGCCAGCGCGACGCGCTGTCGCATACCGCCCGACAGCTCGTGGACGCGCTTGCCGTACGCGCCCTTCAGCCGTACGAGCTCAAGCAGCTCCTCGGCCCGCTCGCGGCGCTCGGACTTCGGAATCCCACGCAGCTTCAGGGCGAGTTCGATGTTCTTGCCCGCGGTCAGCCACGGGAACAGGGCGTGCTCCTGGAACATCAGCGCCGGACGGCCGTCCGTGCTGATGCTGCCCGCCGTCGGCCTGTCGAGACCGGCGACGAGGTTGAGCAGCGTCGACTTGCCGCACCCGGAGGCTCCCAGGAGGGTGACGAACTCGCCGGGCGCGACATCGAGTGTGATGTCGTCCAGGACGAGCTGCTGCCCGGTCGGGCCTGCGAAGGACTTCGAGACGTGCTCGATCCGGGCGGCGTGGTCCACCGCTGCGGTGTCGCTGTCGGCGGCCTTGGCGAGGGTGGTGGCCATGGTCGTCACCTCCTGGGAACTCAACGGTTTACGGGGCTACGGCTTTACTCGGCGCCGAGACCGGCGTCGTCGACCTCGGACTCACCCGCGGCCTTCAGCACCTTGTTCAGCAGCGTCAGGTCGTAGATGCCGTTCAGGTTCGGCTTCTCCAGCAGACCGGCCTTGACCGCGTGCTCCGCCTCGGTGTTGAGGGTGGAGGCCAGCGGGTCGTTGGTGATCTGGATGGACTTCCACGCCGGGTCGAGCACGTCGGCCGGCAGCTCCTTGCCGGAGTCCACCTTGAGCTGGGCGTTCGCCGCCGCCTTCGCCTCGTCGGGGTTGGCGTTGATCCACTTGTTGGTCTCGACGGAGGCCTTCAGCACGGCCTCGACGGCCTTCGGGTGCTCCTTGAGGAACTTCTGCGACACGATGATGTTCGTGATCACGAACTTCTTGTCGGGCCACAGGTCGGCCTCGTCGAGCAGCACCTTGGCGCCCTCGGCGACCAGCTTGGACGCGGTCGGCTCCGGCACCCAGGCGCCGTCGATGGAACCCGACTTGTAGGCGTCCGGCGTGACCTTGTTGTCGGTGCGGATCACCGACACGTCGCCCTCGCCGCTCTCCGCGTCGACCTTCCAGCCCTGGTCGGCGATCCAGTTGAGGAACGCCACGTCCTGGGTGTTGCCGAGCTGCGGCGTTGCGATCTTCTTGCCCTTGACGTCCTTCAGGGACTTGATCTTCTTCGGGTTGACCACGAGCTTCACACCGCCGGACGCCGAACCGCCGATGATGCGCAGGCTCTTGCCGTTGGACTTGGTGTAGCCGTTGATCGCGGGGGAGGGGCCGATCCAGCCGATGTCGATGGACCCGGCGTTGAGTGCCTCGATCTCCGAGGGGCCCGCGTTGAAGACGGAGTACTTGGCCTCCGTACCGCCGAGCTCCTTCTGGAAGAAGCCCTTCTGGTTGCCGACCAGGGCGGTGGCGTGGGTCAGGTTGCCGAAGTAGCCGATCTTCACGGCGTCGAGGCCGTCGATCTTCTTGGCGTCAGCGGCGACGTTCGCCTTCGAGCTGTCGTCCTTCGCGTCGGAGCCGTAACCGCAGGCGGCAAGGGCGAGAAGGGGCAGGGTCGCTATGACGGCGAGGCCGCGGCGTACGGCGGTGGAGCGGTTGGCAGGCACGGGAGGCTTTCCTCTCGTTGGCCCGGCGGTCACGGACTCTCAGGTCGTGGCCGGGAGGTCGGCAGGTCTTCGTCTGTGCAGGGAGTGGGGGGTGCGGGCGCGCAGGCAGTGCGCGTACGTCATCGCGCACATCGCGCCACTCCGCCCTGCCCGCTGCCGAGGGCGCCGCTGCCGACGCGGCCGCCCTCCTTCGCGAACGTCGAGAAGACGTCGGTGATGGTCATGTCTAGAAGTCCCACCCGTCGTCGTCGGCCTCGTCCTTGACCGGGTCCGGAGAGGCGAAGGACTCGCCGACCATGCCCGCGGTGAGCGTGGTGCCGTCGGCCGGGTCGATCAGGATGAACGAGCCGGTGCGGCGGGAGTCGGCGTACGAGTCGAGGGGCAGCGGCTCGGCGGTGCGGATCGTGACGCGGCCGATGTCGTTCGCGACGAGCTGTCCCGGGTGCGGGTGCAGGGACAGGTCGTCGAGGGTCAGCCGGGACGGGATGTCCTTGACGATCGCCTTGACGGTGCGGGTGCCGTGCTTGAGCAGCACACGGTGGCCGACGGTGAGCGGCTGGTCGGCGACGTGGCAGACGGTCGCGTCGACGTCCTGCGTGGTCGCGGGCGCGTCCTTGCTCGGCACGATCAGGTCGCCGCGCGAGATGTCGATGTCGTCCTCCAGCAGGAGGGTCACCGACTGGGTGGTCCAGGCGACGTCGACCGGCTTGCCCAGCAGGTCGATGCCGGAGATCCGCGAGGTGCGGCCGGACGGCAGCACGGTGACCGCTTCGCCGACGTGGAACGAACCGGCGGCGATCTGGCCCGCGTAGCCCCGGTAGTCCGGGTGCTCGGCGGTCTGCGGCCGGATCACGTACTGGACGGGCAGCCGGGCGTGGCAGTGGCTCAGGTCGTGGCTGACCGGGACCGTCTCCAGGTGCTCCAGGAAGGTCGGCCCGCCGTACCAGTCCATGTTCGCGGAGGGGTCCACCACGTTGTCGCCGGCCAGCGCCGAGATCGGGATCGCGGTGATCTCCGGGACGCCCAGCTCGAGCGCGTACGCCGTGAACTCCTGGGCGATCGCGGCGAACACGGACTCCTGGTAGTCGACCAGGTCCATCTTGTTGACGGCGAGCACCACGTGCGGGACGCGCAGCAGCGCCGCGATCGCGGCGTGGCGGCGGGTCTGCTCGACGACGCCGTTGCGGGCGTCGACGAGGATCACCGTCAGCTCGGCGGTGGAGGCACCCGTCACCATGTTGCGGGTGTACTGCACGTGGCCGGGCGTGTCGGCGAGGATGAACCGGCGCCGGGGCGTGGCGAAGTAGCGGTAGGCGACATCGATGGTGATGCCCTGCTCGCGCTCGGCCCGCAGGCCGTCCGTCAGCAGCGCGAGGTCCGGGGCCTCCTGACCGCGGCTGACCGAGGCGCGCTCCACGGCCTCCAGCTGGTCCGTGAGGATCGACTTGGAGTCGTGCAGCAGCCGGCCGACGAGCGTGGACTTGCCGTCGTCGACGGAACCCGCGGTGGCGAACCGCAGCAGGGTGGTGGCCGAGAGTTCCTCGGGCGTGGTCGTGCTCATGCTTAGAAGTACCCCTCGCGCTTACGGTCTTCCATCGCGGCCTCGGAGAGCTTGTCGTCGGCGCGGGTGGCGCCGCGCTCGGTGAGCCGGGACGCGGCGATCTCGGTGATGACCTGATCCAGGGTCACCGCGTCCGAGTCGACGGCACCCGTGCAGGACATGTCGCCGACGGTCCGGTAGCGGATGAGCCGCTTCTCGACGGTCTCGCCGTCCTTCGGCCCGCCCCACTCACCGGCGGTCAGCCACATGCCGCCCCGCTGGAAGACCTCGCGCTCGTGGGCGAAGTAGATCTCGGGCAGCTCGATGCCCTCGCGGGCGATGTACTGCCACACGTCCAGCTCGGTCCAGTTGGACAGCGGGAACACGCGCACGTGCTCGCCCGGCGCGTGCCGGCCGTTGTACAGGTTCCACAGCTCCGGCCGCTGACGACGCGGGTCCCACTGCGAGAACTCGTCCCGCAGGGAGAACACGCGCTCCTTGGCGCGGGCCTTCTCCTCGTCGCGCCGCCCGCCGCCGAAGACCGCGTCGAACTTCTCGCTCTGGATCTTCTCGGTCAGCGGCACGGTCTGCAGCGGGTTGCGGGTCCCGTCGGGGCGTTCGCGCAGCACACCCCGGTCGATGTAGTCCTGCACGGACGCGACATGGAGCCGCAGATTGTGCTTCTCGGCCGTACGGTCGCGGTACTCGATGACCTCGGGGAAGTTGTGTCCCGTGTCCACATGCAGCAGCGAGAACGGGATCGCCGCGGGAGCGAACGCCTTCAGCGCCAGGTGCAGCATGACGATGGAGTCCTTGCCGCCGGAGAACAGGATCACCGGCCGCTCGAACTCACCCGCCACCTCACGGAAGATGTGCACCGCCTCGGACTCCAGAGCGTCCAGGTGCGACAGGGCGTACGGACCGGCGCCCTCGGAGTTGTCGGCTGCCTCGTGGACAGTGGCCGCGGTCGTCATGCGAGACCCCTTTCGGTGAGCAGCGCGTACAGCGCGGCAGCGGACTCCTGCACGGTCTGGGTGTGCGACTCGATGCGCAGATCGGGCGTCTCGGGCTCCTCGTACGGGTCGTCGACCCCGGTGAGCCCCGAGATCTCGCCGGCCGCCTGCTTGGCGTACAGCCCCTTCACATCGCGCACGGAGCACACCTCGACGGGCGTGGCGACGTGCACCTCGACGTACGCCGTGCCCTCGGTCTCGTGGCGCTTGCGCACCGCGTCACGGCTGTCCGCGTAGGGGGCGATCACCGGGACCAGGGCCTTCACGCCGTTCGACGCGAGCAGTTCGGCGACGAAGCCGATGCGCTGCACGTTGGTGTGCCGGTCCTCGCGGCTGAAGCCGAGGCCCGCCGAGAGGAACTCGCGGATCTCGTCACCGTCCAGGACCTCCACGCGGTGGCCCTCGTCGCGCAGCCGGCCCGCCAGCTCGTGCGCGATGGTGGTCTTGCCGGCGCTCGGCAGACCCGTGAGCCAGATGGTGGCCCCAGTCACGTGCTTCTCCTGCCCCTGGTCGTTCGTCTCGTACGTCTCGTCGTTCGTCTGGTGCGCTGCGCTCGTCATTCGTGCAGCCCGCACTCGGTCTTGGCGCGGCCCGCCCAGCGGCCGGCGCGCGCGTCCTCGCCCTCCAGTACCCGACGGGTGCAGGGCGCGCAGCCGACCGACGCGTAACCGTCCATCAGCAGCGGGTTGGTGAGGACGCCGTGCTCGGTGACGTACGCGTCCACGTCGTCCTGCGTCCAGCGGGCGATCGGCGAGATCTTGACCTTCTGCCGCTTCTCGTCCCAGCCGACGACAGGGGTGTTCGCCCGGGTCGGCGACTCGTCGCGGCGCAGGCCCGTCGCCCACGCGTCGTACTTGGTCAGCCCCTCCTCCAGGGGCTTGACCTTGCGCAGCGCGCAGCACAGGTCGGGGTTGCGGTCGTGCAGCTTCGGGCCGTACTCGGCGTCCTGCTCGGCCACCGTCTGGCGCGGGGTGAGGGTGATGACGTTGACGTCCATCACGGCCTCGACGGCGTCCCGCGTGCCGATGGTCTCCGGGAAGTGGTAGCCGGTGTCGAGGAATACGACGTCGACGCCGGGCATCGCGCGCGAGGCGAGGTGGGCGACCACCGCGTCCTCCATCGAGGAGGTCACGCAGAAGCGCTTGCCGAAGGTCTCGGCGGCCCACTGGAGGATCTCGAGCGCGGAGGCGTCCTCGAGGTCGCGCCCGGCCTGCTCGGCGAGTGCCTTGAGGTCCTCGGTCTTCTGCTCGTCTGCCTGAATCGTCGTCATATCGCGTCCCCTCCACCGTCGGTGCGCTGAAGACCCCGGGCCAGCAGCCCGAGGAACTTCAACTGGAAGGCTCGATTGCATGCCGCGCATTCCCACGCGCCGTGACCCTGCTCGCTTGGACGCAGGTCCTCGTCACCGCAGTAGGGGCAGTAGAAGGGAGCCGCGCGCTCGCTCATGACAGCGACTCCTCGCTTGCGCGCGCCGCCCAGGTGGCGAACCGCTCGCCGTCCTCGCGCTCCTCCTGGAAGCGCTTGAGAACGCGCTCGACGTAGTCGGGCAGCTCATCGGAGGTGACCTTCAGGCCGCGGACCTTGCGGCCGAACCCGGCCTCCAGGCCCAGTGCACCGCCCAGGTGCACCTGGAAGCCCTCGACCTGCTCGCCCTGGTCGTTGAGGACCAGCTGGCCCTTGAGACCGATGTCCGCGACCTGGATACGGGCACAGGCGTTCGGGCAGCCGTTGATGTTGATGGTGATCGGCTCGTCGAAGTCCGGGATACGGCGCTCCAGCTCGTCGATCAGCGAGGCGCCACGGGCCTTGGTCTCGACGATGGCGAGCTTGCAGAACTCGATGCCGGTGCAGGCCATCGTGCCGCGCCGGAAGGGGGAGGGCTTGACGGTGAGGTCCAGCGCCTCCAGGCCTTCGACCAGCGACTCGACCTTCGACTCCTCCACGTCGAGCACGATCATCTTCTGCTCGACGGTCGTACGGAGCCGGCCCGAGCCGTGCGCCTCGGCCAGCTCGGCGATCTTCGTGAGGGTCGTGCCGTCCACGCGGCCGACGCGCGGCGCGAAACCGACGTAGAACCGGCCGTCCTTCTGCCGGTGCACACCGACGTGGTCGCGCCAGCGCTCCACAGGCTGGGCGGGCGCCGGGCCGTCGATCAGCTTGCGCTTGAGGTACTCGTCCTCGAGGACCTGGCGGAACTTCTCGACGCCCCAGTCTGCGAGCAGGAACTTCAGGCGGGCGCGGGTGCGCAGCCGACGGTAGCCGTAGTCGCGGAAGATCGAGATGACGCCCTCGTAGACGTCCGGGACCTCGTCCAGCGGGACCCAGGCGCCGAGGCGCTGGCCGATCTTGGGGTTGGTGGACAGGCCGCCGCCGACCCAGACGTCGAAGCCGGGGCCGTGCTCGGGGTGGTTCACGCCGACGAAGGCGACGTCGTTGATCTCGTGCGCCACGTCCAGGAGCGGCGAACCGGAGATCGCGGACTTGAACTTGCGCGGCAGGTTGGAGAATTCCTTGTTGCCGATGATCCGGCGGTGGATCTCCTCGAGAGCGGGCGTGCCGTCGATGATCTCGTCGGCGGCGATCCCGGCGACCGGGGAGCCGAGGATCACGCGGGGAGTGTCACCGCACGCCTCGGTCGTGGACAGCCCGACGGCCTCAAGGCGGTTCCAGATCTCGGGGACGTCCTCGATACGGATCCAGTGGTACTGGACGTTCTGCCGGTCCGTGATGTCGGCCGTGCCGCGCGCGAACTCCTGGGAGATCTCACCGATGACGCGCAGCTGCTCGGTGGTCAGCCGGCCGCCGTCGATGCGTACGCGCAGCATGAAGTACTCGTCGTCGAGCTCCTCCGGCTCCAGGATGGCGGTCTTGCCGCCGTCGATCCCGGGCTTGCGCTGGGTGTACAGCCCCCACCAGCGCATACGGCCCCGCAGGTCATTGGGGTCGATCGAGTCGAAGCCGGTCTTGGAGTAGATCGTCTCAATGCGTGTCCGCACATTGAGACCGTCGTCGTCCTTCTTGAACTGTTCGTTGCCGTTGAGCGGGGTGAAGTGGCCCACGGCCCACTGGCCCTCACCACGGTGACGGCTCGCCTTGCGGCGGGGCGCGGCGGAGGGCTTAGGAGGGGTGGCGGCCATGGTTCTACGTCCTTCGGGACAGCGGGAAAGCGGCTCTGACCTGTGCGTACGGGTGCATGCTCGATGTGCTCGAGACAGGCGCGTCATTGCGCAGGAAAGTCTTGAGACAGGGGGGGATTGCGGCGTTGCTGGACTGTCAGCCCGCCGGACAGATCGCGCTGGACATGCGGCCGAGGTCGACGTGCCGCCGACTCACCAAGGCAATTCCAGCTCGAGACATGACGGAAGCGTGTCACGGGGATCTCCGGACAGTCCACCGTCATCCAAGATGTGGACACCCTTGTCTCGCTTCATGAGACAAGGGTGTCGCCGGTCACACTGTGCTGCCGCCCGGGTCGCAGAGGGCGTGCGCGGGTCGCTGTGTGCGGGGCGCGGTGCGCGGGCCTCAGATGGCGTACGCGCCCGGCCATGGGCCCGGCATCGGCACCTCCGGCTCCTCCTCGACCTTGGTCTCGAACAGAGTGAAGCCGCGCCGGAGGTAGTTGTCCATAGCGTGCTCACCGTCCTTGCTGCAGGTGTGCAGCCACACACGCTTGGTCGGCGCACGACCCGGCCACCGCTCGGCCAGGTCCCAGGCGCGTGCGACGCCGTGGCTGAGCAGATGGCCGCCGAGCCGACGTCCGCGGAACGCCGGGATCAGTCCGAAGTAGACGATCTCGACGGCTCCCTCGTCCTGGGCTTCGAGCTCCACGTATCCGGCGGGGGTGCCCTTCTCGTACGCGACCCAGGTCTCCGTCCCCGGCCGGTTCAGGACCTCCTGCCACTGGGCGTACGTCAGGCCCAGCCGGTCCGTCCAGCGGATGTCCCCGCCGACCGCCGTGTAGAGGAACCTGCTGAACTCGGGTGAAGGCACCTCGGCCCGCACGATCCGGACGTCCCCCTCCGGAGCGGCCGAGGGCCGCAGATCGGACGGAGAGGTCTGCTCGAGGGACCACGTGGTGACAGTGATGCTCATGCGCGCCAGGGAACCATGTGACCGCCCCTCGCTCCAAAGCGGACGCGGCAGCGTCGTGGAGCCCGGTTCACGGATGGAGGAAGTGTGGCGAAGAGCACACGCCGTCGACACATACGCGGCGACCAGCGGTGGTCCGCCGCGTCGCGCCGCCCCGACATCCATTGGCCAAAGGTCGTTCACCGGGGCGGGGGCAAAACCGTGAGCGGGGGGAAGCTTGGGCGTAGGGTGGTCCGCCTTGGGGAGAGATGTACCGCCTGGGGTGGAGGGGGGCAGGGCATGGCGGGCGAAGCCCGGATCCTCATGGTCGACGACCACGAGGGCAACCTCTTCGCGCTGGAGAGCGCCCTGACTCCGCTGGGCCTCCCGCTCGAGCGAGCCACCGGCGGCGACGAGGCCCTCAAGATCATCCTGCGCGGCGGCATCGGGCTCGTCCTGCTGGACGTCGTGATGCCCGACGTCAGCGGCCTGGACGTCGTGCGCTACATGAGCCGCCTGGAGCAGACGCAGGGCATCCCCGTCATCCTCCTCACCGGCCTCGGGCATGACTCCCAGATCTCGACGGCGGCCCTGCAACTCGGCGTCGCCGACTTCGTCGTCAAACCGGTCGACCCCTGGGCACTGCGTATGAAGGCCCGCTACCTGTATGCGGCACACCAGCGGATGAGGTCGCTGGAACAGGAACTGGTGACACTGCGCGGACGGAACGGGAAGGGGACGGGGGCCGAGGGCGCGGCGGTGTCCGGCCCTGGCCCCCGCCCCGGGACCGGCTTCGGGGCCGGGACGGGGTCCGGCTCCGGGACCGGGACGGAGCCCGGCTCCCGGACAGGGTGCGGCACCGAGGCCGAGGCCGAGGCCGAGGCCGAGCCCGGAGCGCCGACGGCGAAGCCGAGGCCCGCGGCGGCGGTCCGCCCGGGCGGGGTCGGCTGAGGCATCGGGCGCGGGCATCGGCTGGTCATGCCGGCCGAAGGCGTCGAGCGGTGCCCGAAGATACCCGCTCGGGCTCGCGCCGCCTCTGAAGCGCTTGCGCCCGCTGACGATGACGTCGGTGGCCCGACGTGGCACCGGCCAGGGCCGGGAGGGTGTCCATGGGCGGCGCTCGTCGGCCCAGATGATCGGGGCGTCACGACTCGTGGGAGCCCGAGTGGGCGGTCAGCGTGTCGTCGCGCGGGTGCTGCGCACCGCAGGGGCCGTCGAGTGCGGCAGCAGATGTGCCGGGTGGTTCGGTGTGATCACCTTGACGTCGACGTCCTCGCGGAAGCGGTACGGGCGGTGGGCGAGCAGGGGCCCGAGATAGCGGCGGACCCGGGACAGCTCCGCGCGTACCGTCACCTTGCGCGCCGGATCACCGAACATGTCCTCGGCGAGCGCGGACGCACTGCGTCCGGCCCGGTTCGTGGCCAGGAGGTAGAGCAGCTCGGCATGGCGGGGGCTCAGCTCGTGCGACCACGTGCCCGCGCCGCCCGTCACCGTCACCGACCAGCGGCGGGCGTTGCTCACATCCAGCACGATCCGGGTGGGGCTCTCCGCCTCCGGCTCCTCCACAGCCCGTACGAGCCATCCGCCCGGCAGCGGCTCCACCGTGCAGGTGCCGAGCGACGGCAGCCACGTACGACCGGCGGAGAACGATCTGGGCAGAGCCAGCCGGCGCACGGGCGGCATCCCGGTCACCGCCGACGTCCAGCCGTGCACGTCGACGGCGAGGGCGCGTCCGGTCATCCGGGCCAGCATCGGCGCGGCCACCGAACGCAGCCGGTCGAGCGACGACAGATGCAGATGGCGCAGCTCGGCCTCGGCGAGCCGGGTCACCGAGGTGACCAGCGCCAACGTCGCCGGATGCATGGTGTCGAGCGGACCGCTGATGTCGATGACCCCCAGCAGCCGGCCGTCCCGCGGGTCGGTGAGCGGCGCGCCGGTGCACGTCCACGAGTGATGCGTACGGACGAAGTGCTCCGCCGAGAACACCTGCACGGGCCGACGCGCGATGAGCGGCGTGCCGATCCCGTTCGTACCGACGACGTCCTCCGACCACTCCGCGCCGACCTCGAAACCGTGCCCGTCGGCCTTCCGCAGCACCGAGGCGCTGCCCTCCCGCCACAGGACGCGGCCCTCGCCGTCCGCCACGACCATGATGTGCTGTGCGGCGTCCGCGACCGAGACGAGCCCTTCCCGCAGGACCGGCAGGACCTGCGCGAGCGGTGAGGACCTCCGGCGGTGCTCGATCTCCTCCACGGAGAGCAGCCCCGTACGGAAGTCGTGGTCGGGGTCGACACCGCTGTGCAGCATGCGGTCCCACGACTCGCCGATCACGGGACGCGGGACCAACGGCGGCTGCTGCCCGGAGAGCGCGGCAGCGCGCACACCCTTGAGCAGCCGCGTGGCCTGGGCCGCGTCCATGGCGGCGAGCCTGACCAGGTCGATCGTCGGAGTCGTCACCGGATCCTCCCCAAACCGCCGACGCCCGGATACCGAGGGTTGTGCACCCGCTACACATCCTCCCCTCTCGGCGCCCTGAAAGGGCGTCAGCGGGCGGATACGTTGCAACCTTCTGCAACTCTGGCGAACGGCCGCCGGGTGCCGGAAGCTTGGGACTGCTCCTGGGAAAGGAGCCACGGCTGCGGGGGTGGTGCGGTGTCGGCGCGGCACCACCCCCGTGACACCGTCACCCTGCCTGTGGCCCAACCCGCGACGGCGCCCTCAGCCCACCGGCCGCGACCGAGCCTTCAGCTCACCGGCCGCGCCCCGCGACCTCAGCCCACCGGCCGCGCCCTCTCCACCACCGAGCCCAGGTCCAGACTGTGCGGCAGCGTGCCGAAGGCCGTGCCCCAGTCGCCCCCCAGGCGTGAGGCGCAGAACGTGTCGGCGACCGCCGACGGGGCGTACCGCACCAGCAGCGAGCCCTGCAGCACCAGCGCCATGCGCTCCACCACCCGCCGGGCGCGGGCCTCGATGCCGTCCAGGTCGGCGAGTTCGGTCAGGAGGTCCTTGATGGCGGCGTCGAGGCGGTGGTCCGCGCCGCGGGCCTGGCCCACCTCCTGCAGGAAGGCATTCAGCGCCTGCGGCTCGCGCTGCAACGCCCGCAGGACGTCAAGGGCCTGTACGTTCCCCGAGCCCTCCCAGATGGAGTTGAGCGGCGACTCGCGCAGCAGCCGGGGCATGCCCGACTCCTCCACGTAGCCGTTGCCGCCGAGGCACTCCAGGGCCTCGGCCGCGACCGGCGTGCAGCGCTTCGTCACCCAGTACTTGGCGGCCGGCACCGCGATTCGCAGGAACGCACGTTCCTGCTCGCTGCCGTCGTCATACGCCGCGGCAAGCCGCATCCCGAGCGTGGTCGCGGCCTCCGACTCCAGCGCCAGATCGGCCAGTACGTTGCGCATCAGCGGCTTGTCGATCAGCTTGCCGCCGAACGCCTCGCGGTAGCTGCAGTGGTGCACGGCCTGGGCGACGGCCTGGCGCATGATCGCGGCCGCGCCGAGTACGCAGTCGAGGCGGGTCGCCGCCACCATCTCGATGATGGTGCGCACCCCGCGCCCCTCGTCCCCGACCCGCTGCGCCCACGTCCCGTCGAACTCGACCTCGCTCGACGCGTTCGACCGGTTGCCGAGCTTGTCCTTGAGGCGCTGGATCGCGAACGGGTTGCGCGTCCCGTCCTCCAGGACGCGCGGAACGAGAAAGCACGTCAGGCCATCGGGCGCCTGCGCCAGTACCAGAAAGCCGTCCGACATCGGAGCGGAGCAGAACCACTTGTGTCCGGTGAGTGTGTACTCGCCGTCCACCGCGAGCGGCCGCGCGGCAGTCGTGTTCGCCCGTACGTCGCTGCCGCCCTGCTTCTCCGTCATCCCCATGCCGAAGAGCACGCCGGCCTTCTCCGCGGCCGGCCGCAGCCCCTCGTCGTAGATGAGAGAGGTGAGCCGCGGCTCCCACGCGGCTGCCAGTTTCGGGTCCGTGCGCAAGGCGGGCACCGCCGCATGCGTCATCGACAGGGGGCAGCCGTGCCCCGCCTCGACCTGCGACCACACCACGAACCCGGCCGCCCGCCGCACATGCCCGCCGGGCCGCGTCCACGCCGCCGTCAGACCCGCCGAGACGCCCTTGGCGAGCAGCCGGTGCCACGACGGATGGAACTCGACCTCGTCGATGCGGTTCCCGTACCGGTCGTGGGTGCGCAGCTTCGGCGGGTTCTCGTTGGCGAGGACGCCCCACTCCTGGGCCTGCACGGAGCCCGCGGTCCGGCCGAGCCCCGACAGGTCCTCGCGTACCTCGTCGAGCAGCCCGGGATCGACATGTCGCTCGACCGCTTCTCCCAAGGCCCGGTCGGCCCCGAAAACGTCATAGCCCACCAGGGGCGGAGCCTGGTTGGTCACTGTGTGTGTGGTGGCTGCCATATCGATACGGTAAGGAGGTGCACCAGGCAAAAGAAACACCTGAACGGCCGTCCGGCCGTCTTCTCCGCGCCCGCGCCATGTACCGGAACATGTCCAAGCGCAGGACGGCCTGGTTGCTGATCAAGGACACCGTCGACTCGTGCATGGAATACCGGGTCCTCGGTCTTGCGGCGGAAGCGGCGTTCTTCACGCTGCTGTCCGTACCGCCGCTGCTGCTGAGCATGATCGGACTGCTCGGCTACGTCGACGACTGGACGGGCGCCGACACCATCGCCAGCCTGCAGACCAATCTGCTGGAGGCGTCCCGTACCGTCCTGTCCGACCGGGGCGTCAACGAGATCGCCCGGCCCATCCTCGAGGACGTGATGCGAGGCGGCCGCCCGGACGTCATCTCGATCGGCTTCCTCTTCGCCCTGTGGTCGGGCTCGCGCGCGGTCAACGTCTTCATCGACACGATCACCGTGATGTACGGCCTCGACGGGGTGCGCGGCATCGTCAAAACGCGGCTGCTGGCGTTCCTGCTGTTCATAATCGCGCTGCTGATCGGCTCGGTGGCGCTGCCGCTGATGGTGGCCGGGCCCGACGCGGTGCTCGAGCTCTTGCCGGTGTCCACGTCGGTCGTGCAGATCCTGTACTGGCCGGTCGTGATCGTCCTGTCGATCGTCTTTCTGACGACGCTGTACCACGTGTCGGTGCCGGTGCGGTCGCCCTGGGTGGAGGACACCCCGGGGGCGCTGGTGGCGCTCGGGATGTGGGTGCTGGGCAGCTTCCTGCTGCGCATCTACCTGACGAACACGGTGGAGGGGCCGACCACCATCTACGCCTCGCTCGCCGCGCCCGTCGCCGTGCTGCTGTGGATCGGCGTCTCCGCGTTCGCGGTGCTGGTCGGGGCCGCGGTCAATGCCGCCATCGACCGGGTGTGGCCGTCGGTGGCGACGGCGACGGCACGTGCCGCCAACGAGCGGATGCGGGAGGCACAGGCCGCGGAGTACGTGGCCCGCGCCCAGGCGCGGCACGCCCACGACGACGATCCGGACGACCCGGGCATGCCCTCCGAGTTCCCGGAGCGCTGGTCGAAGTTCCTGCCGCCGGACGATGTGACCTCGCGGCTGCGGGCCCATGCGAGGACGCACACGAAGCCACACGCGAAATCGCAAGCGAAGCCAGAAACACGGAAGCCCGAAACACAGGGGCAAGCCGAGCCGGAAGTGAACCGGCAGACGCAGCCGGGAGTGAACGGGCAGGCCCAGCCGCCGACGGCGAAGAACGGCGAGGCGCCGCCGTGGCGGGAGCTCGGAGGGCGCTGAGGCCCGGGCACCCCCCGGCCCGGGCCCCACACCCGTCACGCATCAAGCCGAACCCGCAGCGGCCTCCTCTGCCGAGATCCGCGGCCT
Source organism: Streptomyces himalayensis subsp. himalayensis (assembly GCF_013778455.1). Lineage (GTDB taxonomy): Bacteria > Actinomycetota > Actinomycetes > Streptomycetales > Streptomycetaceae > Streptomyces > Streptomyces himalayensis. Next base: position 218,518 of record NZ_JACEHE010000010.1, read on the forward strand.
ATCGGCCGCCGCCTTAAGGCGTGCCGTCGACGCCGGGTCGGACGGGCGGCGGGTGTGCCAGTCGGTGATCGCCTGATACGCGGCCGCGATCTCGAGGAGCCGGTCCTCCTCGTACGGCTGGCCGCCCAGGATCACGCCGACGGGCACGCCGTCGCCGTCGAAGCCGATCGGGAAGCCGATCTCCGGCAGACCCAGGATGTCGAACGGGACGGGCCCCGTCTGCAGCAGTACGTCGCACCCGTCGTCACCGAAGATGCCGTCGAGGACCTCCCGCAGCAGATGGTTCTTGGCGCGCTGCGCCGTGATCCACTCGTCGCCGGAGAGCATCAGGCCCTGGAGCCAACTGAGCAGAGAGACACCGAACTTGGTCGGATCGGTGCGCAGCCAGTGGCGGAACGGCTCGGTCCGCTCGGCCAGCCGCGCGGCGTTGAACGTGCCGGTCAGCAGCGCCCAGTCCGCCGGATAGGTGACGTCCACAAGCGTCACGCCCGGGATCGCGTCCAGCGCGTCGAGGAACGCACCGCGCAGCTCCTTCCGTGCGCTCAGGAAGTCCGCCGGTACGCCGATCCGGGTGGCCCGGCGCATGTGTACCGCGCCGCCCCGCGAGGTGACGGGGGTCGCGGCACGGACGAGGTCGGGCACGTCCGGCAGCCCGAGCGTGCGCGGGTCCGCCGCGTCAGGACCGGCCATGACCTGGAGCATGATCGCCGCATCCATGGCGTCCCGGGCCAGCGGCCCCGCGTGGTCGCGCGTGAACGACAGCGGAATCACGCCGTGCAGCGAGACGCGCCCCATGGTGGGCTTCAGACCGGTCAAATTCTGCTGGTTGGACGGCAGCACGATGGAGCCGCCGGTCTGGGTGCCGATCGACGACGACGCCAGACGCGCCGCCACGGCGCACGCGGGACCGGTCGACGAGCCGCCCGGGTCGACGGCCGGATCGTCCGGAGTCCAGGCGTTGACGGTCGTGACCGTGCCGTTCGGCTTCGTGGCCCGCGTCGTGGCGAGCGGTCCCATCTGTCCCTTGCCCAGCACGATCCCGCCCGCCCCCGTCAGCCGGGCCACGGCCGTGGCATCCTCGTCCGGGACGAAGTCCTCGAAGACGTACGAGTTGCAGCGGGTCGGTACGCCGTTCGTGAAGTAGTTGTCCTTGATGCACAGGGGGATGCCGCTGAGCACGCCTCCCGGCCCCTCGCCGCGGTCGGCCCTCCGCGCCGCCGCCAGCGCGGCATCGCCGGTCACCTCCGCGTACGCCTGGTATGTGGCGTCGTACCGCTCGATCCGCTCCAGATACGCCTGCATCAGATCGGTGGCCGTCAGCTTGCCGCGCCGCATGAGCACGACAGCCTCGGCGAGCGTCGCTTCGGACGGGTCGCTCAGGGCTGCCGGCCGGACGTCGACTGGGATGTCCCTGGGGTCGATGCCGGAGGCTCGTGATGCCGACGCCGCTGCCGGGGACGAGGCGGCCAGCGCGGGGGTCGTCCCCAGAGCGACGGCACCGCCCGCCACCGCGGCCGAAGATGCCAGGAACACCCGGCGGTTGAGAGCGCGACTCATCGCTCGCCCGCCTTCCCCGTCCAGGCCTCCGTGATGGACGGGTACAGCAGTGGCGGCGAGGCCTGCTGCGCGTACGCGGGGGTCTGCCCGGCCGGGGACCATCCGGCGATGGCCCCGGGCGTCGACGCGACGAACGACCGCAGCGAGGCGAGCACTTGGTTCCGGGTCGGCACCCCGGTCTCCGGGTCGGGCTGCTCCGGAAGCAGCGCCAGATCGAATCCGGCCAGCGCGAGCCTGGTCCGTATGTATGCGTCGAGCTGCTCCTGGGTGGGCGGTTGTACCTCGCTCAAGGCGGTCCTCCGTGGTCGGCGTACGGGTGCGGATACGGACACGTGTACGGGTGTGAGCATGGACACGTGTGCGGGACACCGGGACTCCATCACCGGCCCGTGAAGACCCCATTGAGCCCGTGCTTCACGGGAGTTACAGGGTCCGGGGTGCATTCCGCGGGCTCCCGGCGGGGGGCCGTCTCCTTCCGGGCGGTGGCCCGTGGCCGGTCGCCGGCGGCGAGGAGTGACCGGCGCGACTGTCATCACCCGCCGAAAGCGGGGCAAGCCCTCCGTACGATGACGGTGTCCGCCGGGCGGTCAGGCCGGTGGGCGCGACGGTCACCGATCTCACCGGAACGAGGATCATGAGCAGCAGCACGCACTACGACGTCGTCGTCCTCGGCGCGGGCCCCGGCGGCTACACCGCCGCCGTCCGCAGTGCCCAGCTGGGACTGCGCACCGCGGTCGTGGAGGAGAAGTACTGGGGCGGGGTCTGCCTGAACGTGGGCTGCATCCCGTCCAAGGCCCTGTTGCGCAACGCCGAGTTGGCGCACATCTTCACCCGCGAGGCGAAGACCTTCGGTATCCGTGTGGACGGCCAGGTCAGCTTCGACTACGGCGAGGCGTTCCAGCGCAGCCGCACCGTGGCGGACGGCCGCGTCAAGGGCGTCCACTATCTGATGAAGAAGAACGGCATCACGGAGTACGACGGCCGCGGCACGTTCACCGACCCGGGCACCCTCCAGGTCGCCCTGTCGGCCGGCGGCACCGAGACGGTCACGTTCGACCACTGCATCATCGCGGCGGGCGCCGAGACGCGGCTGCTGCCCGGCACCTCGCTGAGCGACCGCGTGGTGACGTACGAGGAGCAGATCCTCACCGACTCGCTCCCCGAGTCGATCATCATCGCGGGCGCGGGTGCGATCGGCGTCGAGTTCGCGTACGTCCTGCACAACTACGGGGTCCGCGTCACGATCGTCGAGTTCCTCGACCGGATGGTGCCGACGGAGGACGCCGACGTCTCCAAGGAGCTCGCCAAGCACTACCGCAAGCTCGGCATCGAGGTCCTCACCTCGACCCGTGTCGACGCCATCGACGACAGCGACCCCAACGCCAAGGTGCGGGTCACCGTCACCGGCAAGGACGGCGCGCAGAAGATCCTGGAGACCGACAAGGTCCTCCAGGCGATCGGCTTCGCGCCGCGCGTGGGCGGCTACGGCCTGGAGAACACGGGCGTACAGCTGACCGACCGCGGTGCGATCGACGTCGACGGGCGCGGCCGCACCTCCGTCCCGCACATCTTCGCCATCGGCGACGTCACCGCGAAGCTGATGCTCGCGCACGCCGCCGAGGCCATGGCCGTCATCGCCGCCGAGACCATCGCGGACGCGGAGACGATGGAGGTCGACTTCACGATGATCCCGCGCGCCACGTACTGCCAGCCGCAGATCGCCAGCTTCGGCTGGACCGAGGCGCAGGCCCGCGAGCAGGGCTACGACGTGAAGGTCGCCAAGTTCCCGTTCACGGCCAACGGCAAGGCCCACGGCCTCGGCGACCCGGTCGGCTTCGTCAAGGTGATCAGCGACAACAAGTACGGCGAGTTGCTCGGTGCCCACCTCATCGGCCCCGAGGTGACCGAGCTGCTCCCCGAGCTGACGCTCGCCCAGCAGTGGGATCTGACGGTCCACGAGGTGGCCCGCAACGTGCACGCGCACCCGACGCTGGGCGAGGCGGTGAAGGAGGCGATCCACGGCCTCGCCGGTCACATGATCAATATGTGATGCCGCGGGTGGCGTCGGCATCCGGCGCCCACCCCGCCTCGGTGCGGGTTCCCGCGGCAGCCCTCAGCTCGTGGGAATCCACACCCGCATCGCCCCCTCCTCCCGGTTCGCCCACGCGTGGTACGGCACCGCGGTCAGACGCACACTGCTGCCGTCGCTGCGGCGCCGTCCCTCGGCCGTGACCACAGTGACGCCGCCGAGGAGGTCCGGGCGGGCGTCCGCCGTCAGCGAGGCGGCCGGGGACAGGGTGACGTCGTCGAGGCGTACGCCCGCCTCCTGGTCGACGCCCTCCAGGCAGTGCACGAGCGGGCCCCGCTCGATCGCCACGCAGCCGCGCACCGCGTCCGTGCGCGGATCGGGATGCGTGATGCGGGGGGCCATGGCCAGATCCAGGACGACCGTGTCGCCCGCGGACCAGCGGTGGCGGACGCGGACCCAGCCATCGCCCGACTCGGCGGGCGCTGCGCCGTCCGGCAGCATGACCGCGAACTCCCTGCACCAGGAGGGCAGCCGCAGAGACAGCGTCCAGTCGCGGTCCGCGGGCGCCTCCTCGACGGTCACCGAGATCCGGCCGCTCCACGGATAGTCGGTCTCGACCCGCACCGTCCCGCCCCCGGCGGCGTACAAGCCCGTCGCGTACTGGTGAAGCTGGGCACCCTCGGCGTCGCCGCTGGCCACGTAGTGGGGGAGCGACGCCAGCAGCCGCATCACGTTCGGCGGGCAGCAGGCGCAGCGGAACCACGGGGTGCGGCGGGCCGCCTGGTCGCCGGGGCGCGCGTCGTAGTCCTCGCGCACCTGGAGCGGGTTGACGTACAGCCAGCGGTCGCCGTCCAGGGCCACGCCGGACAGGAAGCCGTTGAACAGCGTGCGCTCGACGAGGTCGGAGTACTTCGCCTCGCCGGTCAGCAGCGCCATCCGCCAGGACCACTGCACCGACGCGATCGCCGCGCACGTCTCGGCGTACGCGCGGTCCGGCGGCAGCTCGTACGGGTCCCCGAACGCCTCGCCCTCGTAGCGGGAGCCGACCCCGCCCGTGAGGTACGTCTTCGTCTCGACCATGGCCTGCCACAGCCGCTCCATCGCGGCCCGAAGCTCCGGATCACCCGTCTCCGCGGCCAGATCGGTGGCACCGGCGAGCAGATACAGCTGACGCACGGCGTGGCCCGCCACGGTGCGCGCCTCGCGTACGGGCACGTGGTCCTGCCAGTAGGCCTGGCCCGGGTCGAGGTCGTGCCCGCGGTCCACGCCGGAGTTCAGCACGCCGTGGCCGCGCCGGTCCACGAAGTAGGAGGCGAGGTCCAGCCAGCGCCGCTCGCCGGTCTCCCGGTACAGCTCCACCAGCGCCGTCTCGATCTCGGGGTGGCCGTCGATCCCGTCGATCTCCTTGTCCGGGCCGAACACGGAGTCGATGAGCGCGGCGAACCGCACCGCGACGTCGAGGAGTTCGCGCCGCCCGGTCGCCCTGTGATGGGCCACGGCCGCCTGGACCAGGTGGCCCGCGCAGTACAGCTCGTGCCCCCAGCCCAGCTCCCGCCAGCGCAGCTCCGGGTGCTTCACCTGGTAGAACGTCTGCAGATATCCGTCGTCCTCCTGTGCGGCCGCGAGCAGGGACGTCAACTCTCTTACGTCGGCGGCCAGCTGGGTGTCGGAGGGGTTGTCGGCCAGCTGCCAGGACGCCGCTTCCAGCCACTTGTGCACATCCGAGTCCTGGAACTGGAAGTCCCCGGTGAAGGTGCCCTTCCCATCGGCCGCGGCCCGGAGGTTGGCGAGATTCCCCGCCTCCTCCAGCTTCGCCGGACCCTGCGGAATGGACACCTCGGCATTGGTACGCCGGCGGGCTGCCCAGAAACCGCCCGTGATGCGCGCCTCGGTGGCGGGGTGCAGCGTGGTGTGCGCTGTGCCGGTGAGACGGACAGGCCCCGCCCCCGTGGTCGTGCCGGTCACCGTGCTCATCCGTATCAGCCCTTCATTCCGGCCGAGGCCATTCCCTCGACGAAGTACCGCTGTGCGAAGACGAAATGCCGCGGCGCGAAGACCGAATGCCGCTGTGCGAAGAGGAACACCGCTCTGCGAAGAATAAGTACCGCTGCCCGAAGAGGAACAGCGCGGTCAACGGCACCGCGGCGAGTGCCGTGCCCCGTCCGGGGCGGGAGCGGTGCCGGTCATGCGGCGCCGTCCGTGGCCGGTGCGGAGGGTGCGCCGGCCCCCGACGGTCGTGCCTCCACCACTCGCAGGTCGCGCACCGAGTCGCGGATCACCACATGGGTGCCCAGCAGGAGGTGTTCGTCCGGACCGTCCGGATCGCGGCTGAGGGCCGTGCGTACGGCGAGGCGGCCCAGTTTCTCGTACGGGACGTGGACCGTGGTGAGGGCCGGGTGCAGATCGCGGGCGAAGGGGATGTCGTCGTATCCGGCCAGCGACACGTCGCCCGGCACGTCGAGGCCGGCCTCGTGCAGGGCGGTCAGCGCACCCGCCGCCACCATGTCGGTGGTGGCGAAGACGGCCGTGAACTCCAGCCCGTCCGCGAGGGCCCGGCGCATGCGGCGGTAGCCGGAGTCGCGTGTGAAGTCGCCCGGCAGCCGGAGCGCCGGATCGGGGTCCAGGCCCAGCGTGCGGTGGGCCTCGGCATAGCCGCGGGCGCGGCCCTCCGCGGCGGAGTTTCCCGCCTTGCCCGCGAGCAGCAGGATGCGGCGGTGGCCGCGGGCGAGGAGGTGGGCGCACACGGCCTGGGCGCCGCCTTCGTTGTCGTACTCGATGACGGTGACCGGCGCCGCGTGCCCGAGCGGCGGGCGCCCGCACAGCACCAGCCGTGAGCCGACCGATCGCAGGGACTCGGCGATTCGGGTCATGTCGTCCTGGTACTCGGGGGTGTCGGTCGCGCCGCCGACCAGGATCACCGCGGCGGCCCGCTGCGCCCGCATCATCTCGATGAACGCGAGCTGCTGTTCGGTGTCGCCTTCGGTGCTGCACACCAGGCAGAGGTGGCCGAGCCGGGTGGCCTCGCGCTCCACACCGTGTGCCATGTGCGCGAACGACGGGCCCGTGATGTCGTCGAGGACGAACGCCAGTGTCGGGGTGCCGGCACCGGCGACGGCCTTGGCGCGTGCGTCGGCCACATAGTCGAGGTCCCGCACGGCCCGCATCACCCGGCTCCGGGTGGCCGTGCTCACCGGATAGTCGCCGCCGAGCACGCGGGACACCGTGGACGCCGACACCCCGGCCCGGGCCGCGACGTCCCGGATCGTGTGACGGCCCTCTGTCTGGGCGCTTCTCCTGGTCATGGGCCGGCTGACTCCCCCTTTTCACCCCGCGAGAACCATGACGAGGCGGCCAACCACAGTGACGAGGCGGCTCGGCAACCGGTTCCCGAAACGGAGGCTAGCAGCGGGGGCCGCAGCGGACGAGAGGTGCGGGATCTCGAAAGTTTTCCGGCCCGTGCCGAGGCGTATTGTGCGGAACGATCGACCTCCGACAACCGGCCACCACGTAGCAACCGGTTGTTACAGGGCGGTACGGGACGTGTGGGGAGCTCCGGGCCGGACGGACGCCGTCAGGGCGGCGAAGCCGCGGTTCAGGAGCTCGTCGGCTTGGCGTACTCGCCGAAGCCGGTCCAGTCGACGGCCACGCAGGGTTCGTCGCCGACCACCAAGGCGTCGTGGCCCGGCTCGATGACGAAGAGATCGCCGGGGCCCGCCTCGACGCTCTCGCCGTCGTCCATGACGATCTTCATCCGGCCGCTCACGACGTAACCGGTGTGGCTCGCCTGGCAACTGTCGGTGCCGACAATGGGCTTGATGTGCTTCGACCACTGCCAGCCCGGTTCGAACACTCCGCGGCCGACCAGACCGCTGTCCGTGCTGACCAGATCGACCCTGCCCTTGCCTTCCTCGAAGCGGCGGGTCTCGTCCGGGGAGTCGAAGTTCTTGCAGACGATTCCAGCCATGATCAATGCGCCTCCCGGTGCGGGAGAGGGCGTCCCCGAGTCCACTTCCAGGCTACGTCGCGGGGTGTCGCCCACGGCCTGCGGTAGGGGACGCTCCGGGCACTCTCCGAACCGTTCGGCATCCGGCCGGTCATACCTGGTGCGCCTGCGGTCGCCGCCTGCCGATCGCCTCGGCCAGGGCCGTGATCGCGTCGGGCCCCACCCGGCAGCAGCCCCCGATGAGGCGGGCGCCGGCCCGCTGCCAGCCCGTCACCTGCTCGGTGGTGTACGTCGAGCGGCCGGTCCAGGCCCGTGCTTCGGCGTCCCAGACCTCGCCGCTGTTGGGGTAGACGACGACCGGCTTCCCACTGACCCGCGCGGCGGTCTCGACCGCGTGCTCCACATCGTCCGGGGCGCAGCAGTTCACGCCGACCGCGATGACCTCGTCCGCGTCGGCCGCGAGCGCGAACGCCGCGTCGAGCGGCTGACCGGCCCGGGTCCGGTCCCCGGCCACGCTGTACGAGAGCCACGCCGGTACGCCGAGGCCCCGCACCGCCCGCAGCAGCGCCCGCGCCTCGTCCGCGTCCGGGACGGTCTCCAGCGCCAGGACGTCGGGCCCGGCCGCGGCCAGCACCTCGAGCCGGGGCCGGTGGAACCGCTCCAGTTCGTCGACGGTCAGCCCGTACCGCCCGCGGTACTCCGAACCGTCCGCCAGCATCGCCCCGTACGGGCCGACGGACGCGGCCACCCACAGCTGCCGGTCGACCGGCTGCCGTCCGACGCCCCCGGCCTGCGCGCGCCGGGCGGCCTCGCGGCCCAGCTCGACACTGAGCGCCAGGAGTTCGGCGGCCCGCTCCCGCCCGATGGCGCGCCGTGCGAACCCCTCGAACGTCGCCTGATAGCTGGAGGTGATCGCCACATCGGCGCCCGCCTCGAAGTAGCCGAGGTGCGCCTCGACGATCGCCGCGGGATCCTCGGCCAGCAGCCGCGCCGACCACAGCTCGTCGCTGAGGTCGTGACCCGCGGACTCCAGCTGGTTGGACATGCCGCCGTCGAGCACCACGGTCCCGGCGGCGAGGGCTTCGGCCAGGGTGGTGTTGCTGGTCATGCGATTGACGGTAGTCGAGCCGGAGCAGGAATCCACACCGCATTGTGTCCACTAAATGAACAGATCGCCCGCTATGTGAAACGTCGGGATATGATCATGCCCCTCCCCGTCCGGCTCGGCAAGGCGGGGTGCCCGGCTTCGGCGTGTGGGCGGTGGCGGTGCTCGGCGCGGTCCTCATCGCCTGCGACTACACGGCGGGCCCGGACACCACCTTCCGCGTCCTCGTCCTGATCACGACGCCGCCCACCCCTCACCTCGCCGCCGCGTGCCGCCCGCCGCCCCGCCTCTGCGCGCGCCTGCGCCTGAAAGCCGGGAACAGCAACCCGCCCAGCAGCAGCGGTATCAGCGTCAGCGGCCACCACGCGCGCGTGCTGCCGCCGTCGTCCTTCGCGGTCTCGGCCGCCAACGGCGCGTTGTCGGATCGCGCTGTGGCGGACGGCGTGGCGGAGGCGCGGGCCTTGGCCTTGGTGAGGACGACGTCGTTGCCGTCGCCGCCCCGGTAGCTGATGCGGTACTCGGTGCCCGCGAGCTTCACCTTGGCGCCCTCCCGGAGACCGGCGAAGGCGCCGGTGGTCTTCGCCTTGCCGGTGTGGGAGAGCAGGGTGATCTTCCCGGCCGGCTTCTCGCCCTCACCCTTCCCGGCCGTCACGTCGAGCTTCCCGGCGAGCTTGACCCGGCCGCCCACCTTGAGGGGCTTTCCGCCCGTACGCACGGCCAGCTCGCCGTCGGCACCCTGCGCGTAATCGCCGGTGATCGTCAGCGCCCCTTCGACCCGCCCCTCATTGGTCACCGAGCCCGCCACGGTGCCCTTCCCGGTGAGGGAGCGGCCGACCCGCAGCCCACCCCCCGCCGCTTTCCGCACGTCCAGGCGCGCCCCGGAAGCCGTGAGCCGGATCGCCTTGCTACGCGCCAGCGTGGTGTTCCCCGCGAGAGCGAGCGTGCCCTTGGTGACCGTCGTCGTGCCGGTATACGTCACATCGCCGCTCAGCGTCGTCGTGGCGGCGCCGGACTGGGTGAGGGAGCCGCTGCCGCTGATCTTGGACAGGACGAGCGGCTTGGCCGTGTTGCGGAGCACCAGCGAGCCGTTGTCGACGACCTTGTAGAGGTCGCCCTTTGTGTACAGTCCGCTGTCGCCGCCCTTCTTGCCACTGCCAAGCCGCAGTACCGCGCCCTTTTCGATGGTCGTCGAGCCGTTGTAGTACTGGACGGCGGCGAAGGTGACGTCGTTGCCGCTGATCCCCTTGATGACGATGTCCCCGGCACCCGGCGCGGACAGCGTGTCGTGGAACAGGCCGCCGCCGATGGGGGCGCCGAGCGTCACGGGTCCGTTGTAGGCGAAGGTGAGCAGGGAACGGGAGCGGGCCGCCAGCAGGTTGATGTATACGGTGTCCGCGGTCCCCGGCATGAAGATCTTGTTCGTGGTGCCGTCGCCCCACTGCACGTTGGCGCCCTTGATGTTGGTGCCGCGTTTGTTGACGTTCTTCCGCGCGGGCGTCCAGTTCAGGGCCGGGTCGCTGAGCGAGGCATTGGTGTCGCCGCCCTGGTTCGACCAGCTGTACTGGCCGGTGAGTACGACCTTGCTGCCGGGCCGGGACTGGACGTTGATGTCGCTGCCGTATTCGCGCTGGTAGAAGTCCATGCCCATGGTGACGGTCTGGCCGAGCGGGGTGTCCACGGTCCAGGTGCCCTGGTTGAGCACCTTGCGGACGTTCGGGAGCGACGTCGCGAACTCGGGCCGTCCGGCGTTGACCTGCGTGCCGTTGTCGATCACCCCGGAGAAGGAGTGGGTGCCCGACAGGTCCCAGGTGCCCCAGAGGAAGCGCGGCTGGGTGATCAGCCCTGAGCCGCTGATGGTGCCGAGGTTGTAGGCGCTCTTCAGGGAGAGCCGCAGGGTGCCGTCGACCCGGATGTTGTCCTGGTTGAGCCGGAACGCCGGGGTGTCGTACGGGAAGTGGCCGATCAGCCCGGTCGTGCCGCCGTTGCCGTACTGCAGGGTCGCGCCGCGCTCGACCGTGACCGCGGGCGGGTCCGGGTTGCTCGTGGTCACGTACGGATGGTTGCCACCCTGCGTGGTCACCTTCTGCCGCTGCCGGGACTTCGGGAGCGTGAAGTCGCTGTCCTTGGTGAGGACGAGCGTCCCGTTGCCGCGCACGGTGAGCGTGCCCTCGCCGCGGAACACCCCGTCGTACGTGGTTGTCCCGGTCGGCACGGTGACGACCGCGTCGCCGCCGAGCGTCACATCGCGGTCGGCGAGCACCGCAGCCGTCACGTCCTGTGCCCCTGCGGGCGCCGCCATCGCGTACGGTGCCGTGCCCACCACGTTCGTCGTCACGACGATCGCCGCCAGGGCCCCTACTCCTGCTGCTGCCTTACGGGCATTGCTCTTCACACTCCGGAGACGGGGCCACGCCCCACCGATAACAGAAATCTGCGAAAGGAATCTGCACAGCATCGTCGCTTCCGACCCGTTGACCTGCCCTTAACCCGCCCGTACGGTTTCGGCGTTCGGAATGACAGATGCGGTTCGGGATTTCGAACCGCGGGGTGTGAGGAGACGCGCGTAATGGAGCGCAACGTGCTGGGCAAGGCCGCCTGGCGACTGCTGCCTTTCCTGGGGCTGCTGTATGTGATCGCATACATCGACCGCTCGAACGTCGGCTTTGCGAAACTGGAGCTCCAGGCCGAACTCGACGTCAGCGCCACCGCCTTCACCCTGGGACAGGTCTTCTTCTTCACCGCGTACGCACTCTTCGAGGTGCCCAGCAACCTCATGCTGCACCGCGTCGGCGCCCACCGGTGGATCGCGCGCATCCTCGTCACCTGGGGCCTCGTCACGGTCGCCACCACGCTGGTGCACACCACATGGCAGTTCTACCTGGCGCGCTTCGCGCTCGGCGCGGCCGAAGCCGGGTTCTTCCCCGGGGTGCTCTACTACCTGTCCCGCTGGTTCCCCGGCAGCCACCGCGGCCGCGCCATCGGTGCGTTCATGCTCGCGGCCCCCGCGTCGTTCATCATCGGCAATCCCCTCATGGGCGCGCTCATGGACCTCGACGGGACATGGGGCCTCGACGGCTGGCAGTGGGTGTTCCTCGCCACCGGCATCCCCGCCGTGCTGGTCGCCCCGCTCGTCCTGGCCCTGCTGCCCGCCGGCCCGGAGCAGGCGCGCTGGCTGGCCCCGGACGAGAAGCAGTGGCTGACCGACGTGCTCGCCGCCGACCAGGCGGAGGCGGGCGCACAGCCGCACCGCACCCTCGCGGTGCTCCGAGACCGCCGCGTCCTGACAGCGGCGGTGTTCTTCCTGGCGTTCCCGCTCTCCACCTACGGGCTGTCGTTCTGGCTCCCGACCATCATCGACGGGTTCGGTGACCTGACGGGCACTCAGGTCGGCTTCGTCTCGGCCATCCCGTACGTGTGCGTCGCCGTCGGCCTGGTCGTGGTGCCGCGCCTCGTGGCCCGTCATGACACCCCGTACGTGTGGATCGCAGCGATGCTCGCCCTGACCATCGCAGGGTTCACCGTCGCCGCGCTCTTCGGCTCGCCCGTCGTCCAGATGCTCGGCCTGTGCGCGGCCGCCGTCGGCGGCTACGCCGCGCAGCCCGCATTCTGGGCGCTCATCCCGCGTTTCCTGACCGGCGTGGCGGCGGCTGCCGGCATCGCCGCTGTCAACGCGGTCGGGAACCTCGGCGGCGGATTCGGACCGCTCGGCATCGCGGCGGTCGTCGACTCCACCGGCAGCGCACTCACCGGCCTGATGTTCCTGCTCGCGATCGCGGTCCTGGGGCTGCTCGCCGTCCCGCTGCTGCGCCGCGCGCTGACCCCTCGTGCTTCCGTTCCGACCACTCCCCAGCCGGAAAGGCAGACCGCATGAGCCACAGCGAAGTCCCCCGCCGGGAACCGGTGCTGAAGGGAGCCCCGGCCGTGGGCGCCTTCACCACCGTGCCGGCCGTCGGCGAGGCCGCCGCATCGCCGGCCGGCGCCGAGGGCGCGTCCTACGCCAACCCGCTCGTCCCCAACCGCGCCGACCCCCACGTCCACCGCCACACCGACGGCCACTACTACTTCACCGCGACCGCTCCCGAGTACGACCGGATCATCCTGCGGCGCTCCCGCACCCTGCGCGGGCTGACCGACGCCCCGGAGTCTGTGATCTGGAAGAAGCACACGACCGGTGACACGGGCGCGCACATCTGGGCGCCAGAAATCCATTACATCGACGGCAAGTGGTACATCTACTTCGCCGCCGCGCCCGCGGAAGACGAGTGGAAGATCCGCATCTGGGTCCTGGAGAACACCGCCGCCGACCCCTTCGAGGACAGCTGGACGGAGAAGGGGCAGATCACCACCGCCTGGGACACCTTCTCGCTCGACGCCACCACCTTCACCCACCGCGGCACCCGCTATCTCGCCTGGGCGCAGTACGAGCCCGGCATGGACAACAACACGGGCGTCTTCCTCTCCGCGATGGCGAACCCCTGGACACTGACCGGCCCGCAGATTCGTCTCACCACACCCGAGTACGACTGGGAGTGCATCGGACACAAGGTCAACGAGGGCCCGTCCGTCATCCAGCGGGGCGGCCGCGTCCTCATGTCGTACTCGGCATCCGCGACCGACCACCACTACTGCCTCGGCCTGCTCACCGCCCACGACGACAGCGACCTGATGGACCCGGCCTCCTGGACCAAGTCGCCGACCCCCGTCTTCACCAGCAACGACACGACGAAGCAGTACGGGCCGGGGCACAACTGCTTCACGGTCGCCGAGGACGGCCGCACCGACGTCCTCGTCTACCACGCCCGCCAGTACAAGGAGATCACCGGCGAGCCGCTGAACGACCCCAACCGCCACACCCGCATCCAGCCGCTCGGCTGGAACGCCGACGGCACCCCGGACTTCGGCATCCCGCTCGCGGACACCGCCGTCCACGGTGCTACTTCGCCCGCCACTCACTGAAGGAGAGCGCCTGAGATGAGACGTGCGTATGCGATCTTCCTCGCCCTGTGCTGTGCCGTCGCCGCCGCGTTAGCGACGGCCGGCCCGGCCTCGGCGGCACCGGGGACCATCACCAACGGCACGCAGTTCACGGACACGTCCGGCGCCGCCGTCCACGCGCACGGCGGCGGCGTCATCAAGGTCGGCTCGTACTACTACTGGTTCGGCGAGCACCGCAACGCCGACAACACCTTCCGGTACGTGGACGCCTACCGCTCCACCGACCTGAAGAACTGGGAGTTCCGGGGCCACGTCCTGACCCAGTCCACCGACCCGGAACTCGCCGTGGCCAACATCGAGCGGCCGAAGGTCATGTACAACGCGGCCACCGGCAAGTTCGTGATGTGGATGCACAAGGAGAACGGCTCCGACTACAGCGAGGCCCGCGCCGCCGTCGCCGTCTCCGACACCGTCGATGGGAACTACACCTGGCAGGGCAGCTTCCGCCCCCTCGGCCAGCACATGTCCCGCGACATCACAGTCTTCGTCGACACCGACGGCACCGGCTACATGATCTCCGCGGCGCGCGAGAACTACGACCTGCACATCTACCGGCTCACCGCCGACTACACCGGTATCGAGAGCCTGGTCGCCAACCCCTGGCCGGGCGGCCACCGCGAGGCCCCGGCCCTGTTCAAGCGGAACGGCGTCTACTTCATGCTGACGTCGGGCGCCACCGGCTGGAGCCCCAACCAGCAGCAGTACGCCACGGCCACGAACCTCGCCGGTCCCTGGTCGGCGATGGCTAACACCGGCGACTCCACGGCATACGGCTCGCAGACGACGTACGTCCTGCCCGTGCAGGGGAGTTCAGGCACCTCGTATCTCTACATGGGCGACCGCTGGGGCAACTCCTTCGGCGGGACCGTCAACGACTCCCGCTACGTCTGGCTGCCGCTGACCTTCCCGACCTCCACCTCGATGTCCATGTCCTGGTCCCCGGAGGTCACCGTCGACACGGCAACCGGGACCGTAACCGGCACGAGCGCCACGTACAACACGCTGATCGCCCGCCACTCCTCCAAGTGCGCCGACGTGACCAGCCAGTCGCTGTGGCAGGGAGCCCAGATCAAGCAGTACGACTGCAACGGCGGCAACAACCAGAAGTACTGGTTCAAGTCCGTCGGCAGCGGCTACTACCAGCTGATGGTCCGGGGCAGCTCCCTGTGCGTGCAGGAGAACGCCACCACGGTCACGCAGGAGAACTGCAACGCCTCCGCGACCAGCCAGCAGTGGTCGCTCACCACCACCGGCTCCTACGTCAACGTCATATCCCGCGCGACCGGCGAGTGCCTGGACGTGAACGGCGCGTCCACCGCCAACTCCGCCGCGATCATCACCTACACCTGCAACGGAGGAACCAACCAGCAGTGGACGCGCGGCACATGACAACCGCTAGAGCAGCAGGTCGATCGCGTCGACCGACGTGCCCGCGCTGAGATAGCCCGTCGATCCCGAGCCGCTCACCACGTTGATCTTCAGGGTGTTGTACTGGCTGGTGTCCGTCCTCCAGGCACTCGCCGGGATGCTGTAGGTGAACGTGTGGTTGTTGCCCCGGTACGAGCCGCAGGTCAGGGACCGCGTGCTCGGCTGGGTGGGCGGTGAGGGGATCGCCGACGTCCATGCGTCGTTGACGACGACCTGCGGCCGGCCGTTCGAGAAGGCCGTCGTCACGCCGATGCGCAGGGTGTGCGCGGCGGCGGCCTGCGCCGCGGTCAGCTTGAAGTAGACGATGATCCCGCTGTTGACGTCCTTCCAGAGGTAGCAGGGGAAGGCCGACGTCTCACTGCCGCTGCCGATCACCACGTTGCCGGTCCAGGAGGCGGCCCGGGCGTCGGACGGATGCGCGTACGTCATCAGCTCGGCGTTCTTGAAGCCGCTCGGGGTGCCGTTCCAGTCGCCGATCCGCCAGATGGCGCTCGCGTTGCCCGGGTCGTTGGAGGACGGGATGGTGAGCGTGTTGAGGGTGGTCGTGGCGCCCGCACTCACCGTCACGGACGCGGTGTGGACGGCGAGTTCGCCCTTGTAGACGGTGAGGGTGTACGTGCCCGGCAGCACACCTCCGATGGAGAAGTAGCCGTCCGAGGCGCGGGCGGAACCCCAGTACTGGGCCGCCGAGTTGGCCAGCCCCACCGTGTACGGGTACGACGTGTTCCGGCCCGCGATGCCGACGCCCGCGACCCTGCCCCGCCCGCTCGCCGGTACGTACCCGGAGATGCCGAGCGAGTCCGCCCACGGGGTGGTGAGGGTGCCCGGGAACAGCGACGAGGAGGGCGCGCTGCCGTCCGTGAAGGCGATGACGTACGGGCCCTGGAGGCCGAACCGCTGGGCATCGGTCTGGCTCTGGGCGTAGTACAGGATCTCGTACAGGCCGCCGCCGTCCGCGCTCTGGTGGCGTAGGAGGGAGCGGTAGAAGGGACCGCCGGAGGCCTTCTCGTGGTTGCTGCGCACGATCCACAGGCCGACGCCGCCGGAGGACCAGCCGATGTGGTCGTAGTCCATCACCCGGCGCTTGGAGTAGTGCTTCGAGCGGGTCTGGCCGTCGGACTTCGCGAACACGTCCGAGGCCTCGATGGTGCTGTTCGTGTACGTGTAGGAGTCGGGCTCGTCGTTGAGGAACAGGCCCTTCTTGACGCGCAGGATGTAGCGGGTCGCCGACACCGACGAGTCGGCCTTGTTGGTCCACAGGTAGACGTTGTTCTCGCCGCTGCGGGCCGCGTAGTAGTGCTTGAGCGTGCCGTAGGCGACGGAGACGAGGATCGTCGAGCCGGACTGCTTGATGCTGACCGTGGAGCTGCCGAGGCCTGACTCGATGTGCGAGTTCATGCCTCCGTAGCCCTGGTACTCCGTGCCCTTGTAGACCAGCGATGTCAGGTCGCCGTTGTTCTTGCTGACCTTGAAGACGAGGTTGGCGCCGGTGTCGATCACGTAGTTCGAGCCGTCGTCGGACCAGCCGAAGGTGGCGGCGCTCGCCTGCTGCGCGAGGACGGTGCCACCGGTGACGGCGGCACCGGCTGCCGCTCCGGCGCCGATGATGAACTTCCGGCGGCCGACGCGGCGATGGGACGGCGGTGTGGGGTGGCGGTCGGACGGCGGCGAGGGCTGCTGCTGCGACACGGTGGTGCTCCTTGGTGCTGGGGGTGGGGGGTGGGCGTGACGATCTGTGGTTGCCGTCGGACGTGAAGAGGTTGCCGGGGCGCGAAAGGTTGCCTGTCGGATTTGGCCGCTTCACCCTCTAGAAAGCGCTTGCTTCCGGGGCGTATGGTCCCGGCGAAGGATCTGTCATGCCCATTCCGCTGCCCGAGCCGCCCGAGCCGCCCGAGGAGACAGCCATGCGCCGAGCCGGTACCGCACTGCTGGCCACCCTGACCGCCGCAACCGCGCTGGGAGCCGCGCCCGTCGCCCATGCCGATGCGGATGTCGATGCCCAAGCCCAAGCCCAAGCGCGCGCGATCGCGCCCGACTGCACCGGCACCGCACCCGTCGTGTGCCACGCCGACGTCGCCCCCGGTACCTACACCGTGATCGTCACCCTTGGCGGTGACGAGGCGGGCAGCACCTCCGTCACCGCCGAGACGCGCCGGACGCTGCTCGCCGAGACGGCGACGGCGGCGGGGGAGAAGGTCAGACGCACCTTCACCGTCGACGTCCGCACCCCCGAGGGCGAGCCCACAGGCCCGGCCGGCAGCCCGGGACTCGATCTGTACCTCGGCGGCGCGTCACCGAAGCTCGACTCGCTCAAGGTGGTCCCGGCCCCGGGGACCCCGAAGATCGTTCTGGTCGGCGACTCCACCGTCTGCGACCAGCCCGGCGACCCGTACTCGGGATGGGGCCAGCAGCTGCCGCAGTATCTGCGGCGCGGCATCGCGGTCGCCAACTACGCGGATTCCGGGGAGGGTTCACAGTCCGTACTGGACAATCCGGCGCTGTTCCCTGCCGCCCTGGAACGCGTACGCCATGACGACCTGGTGCTGATCCAGCTCGCGCACAACGACAAGCAGACGCCCCGGGACGTCTATCGCGCCAACCTCACCACCATGATCGAGTCGGTGCGCGAGCGTGGCGGCACGCCCGTGCTCGTCACGCCCATCGTGCGCCGCTGGTTCAACTCGGACGGCACCCTGAACAACGGCACGGCTCTGCTCGTCAACGGCCTCGGCGTCGACCTACCGGCTGAAATGCGGTCCCTGTCCGCCGAGTTGGACGTTCCGCTGATCGACCTCACGGCACTCACCAAGCAGCGCGTCGAGGAACTGGGCCCCGAGGCGTCCAAGGCGCTGTACCTCTACAACGAGAAGCGCGACAACACCCACACATCGGTGCGCGGCGCCACCGAGTACGCGACGCTGGTGCTGGGCGAACTGCGCGCCCAGCACCTGGTCGACGACAGGGTTCTGGCTCCGGGCGCCATCGCGGAGTAGCCGGCCCCCCTGCCCCCTGAGCGGCGGGACGCGAACAGCCCTCCACCTGGACGGCACCTCAACTTCTCATCAGGCCGTCCAGGATTAATTTCACTTTGAAGAGATATCTCCCCATTCGGCTCACCTTTCGCGGGTGTCACATCCATTACAGCTGTCTCCTCTATTCCGCCTGTTACGGAACTATCGGGAGCAGGTGCCGCCGCGATGCCGCGAGATTGGGGTAAAAAATCACTATTTAGGGTCTTTCATCCTGCCCAGAGAGGGTTATTCTAGGAAGTGGCCTACGGGACGAGCGAGGGAGTTCGACCGTTGTAGCCGACTTTGGCGAGAAGCTTCGGCTTCCGCTGAGGCCGACGTCGACGGTCGGGCTGAGAGGCCTGAAGGTCGGAGGACCGAGAGGTCCAAAGACTGGAAGGCGACCCCCAGTCACCTGATCCGGGCAATACCGGCGAAGGGAGCCCGTCTCGTAGGTCATTTCCATGCCCGCGAGCGGCCTGAGGCCGCCCGGCGGGATCAGCGCTCGCGCATGTGATCAGCCCATGCGCTATGTGATCAGCCCACGCACAGGACGAGCAGGCAGACGTGCACCGGTGAGGTCGCAGTCGGAGCGGGGTCCGTAGTGGGCGTGTCCTGGGCGGGGCCGGACGTCGTCTCCGCCGAAGGCGTGGTCGTCCGGGGCGCCGCGTCGCTCTGCTGGGAGGGCTCTTCGCCGTTCGTCGCCGGTGTCGTGCGCGGCTGCGGGCTTGTGGTGGGGGTGGGGCGGGCAGCGGTAGCGGCGGTGTTCCGCGGCCGACTCGTCGTCGGGGTGGCGGTCGGCTCCGGAGTGGCGGCCCTCGGCGGGGTGTCGGCCTTGTCCGGGTCGGCGTCGGCGCTGTGATCGCGGGCGGCAGGCTTGGCCTCCGACGGGCCTGCGTCCGCTTCGGTGGCCCAGGGTGCCGGGTCCGGGGCCGATGCCGCCCGTGCGGGGCCGCCGGACGGTCCGTCCGGCAGTGCGGCGATCGTCAGCCCGCCGCCGACGATAGCCACCGCCGACACGACAGCGGCACGGCGCCGCTTCTTCTTCCACAGCGCCAGTTGGCGCCGCCGGGCAGCACGGCCCGTACGGGCCTGAGCGCCGGAGCCGGCCGGGACGGCGTACTCGGAGCTGCCGGTCTGCAGATCGTCCGCCGCGTCCTCCGCGCTCGCGCCCTCAGCCCCGTCGATACGGAGGCTCTCCGCGTCGTCACGGAGGCCCTCCGCGCCGATACGGAAGCTTTCCGTATCGCTGGAGAAGCGCTCTGTGTCGGCGCGGAAGGCTGTCCTCTCGGTACCGAAGGCCGCCGTCTCGGTGTCGAACGCGGCACCGGGGTCGAAGATCGGCGCAATCGGCGCTGCGGCGCGGGGGCGGCGATGGCTCGGCGGGGCGATGTCCGGCGCGTATGCGCCGCACCCAGGGCACACCAGTGCCCCGTTGAGGGTCCGACGGCATGAGTCGCAGTAGTCCATCGCGATCTTTCTGTGCTGTCTGCGCCACCAGGGGCGGCACCGGCGAGCTTTTCAGTTCGCACGCGGGATCGAACGCGCAGCAACGGTAACGTCACCTGCCGAAGGCTTTGCGAAGCCCCTGTGGTGCTTGTGCAAAGGTTGTGCGTCGGTCAGCCCTGCGGCGACTCTCCGGGGTGCGCGACGCGGCGCTCGATGCCGTATGCCGTCCCCTCGGATGTTGTTCACTCCTCGCCCTCCTGGTACGGGCCGTCAGTTCACGCCATGTCGGGACATTGGCGGGCCGCAGACCACCAGGAGGATGTGCGATGAGATCGTGGCGCCGTGCCGCTTCGGCAGCGATTGCCCTCAGTGCGTTGTCCCTTGCTCTTTCGGCCCAGCCTGCGTCCGCCGGGCCTGAAGACCGGCCCTTCACCTTCGCGGTGATCGGCGACATCCCGTACGGCGACGCCCAGGCCGCCGAGTTCCCGAAGGTCGTGGCCCAGATCAACGCCGACCCTGATGTACAACTCGTGGGCCACCTCGGTGACATCAAGAGCGGCTCGACCCGCTGCAGCGACGAGTACTTCCGGTTCATCAGGTCGGAGTTCGACAAGTTCGAGGATCCGCTGGTCTACACGCCCGGCGACAACGAGTGGACCGACTGCCACCGGCCCAGCGCGGGACCGTACAACCCGCTGGAGCGGCTGGACGCCATCCGGGACGTGTTCTTCGCCCGGCCGGGCTGGACGCTAGGGCAGGACAGTGTCCGCGTGGCCTCGGGGGCCGAGGCGGGCTACCCCGAGAACGTCTCGTACCGGCGAGCCGGTGTGGCGTTCGCAGCCGTGCACATCGTCGGCAGCAACAACGGCATGGCGCCGTGGACGGGCAGCACCGCGGCGACGCCCGAGCAGGCCGCGGAGGTCAAGGGACGTACGGCCGCGGCCGTGCAGCTGATCCGCGACACCTTCGACCAGGCCCGCCGTCACCACAACAAGGCGGTCACCCTGCTCACTCAGGCCGACATGTTCGACCCGACCGTCACGGACCCCGCCTTCGCCAACTACGACGCGTTCCAGCCGATCGTCCGGACGATCGCCGAGGAGTCGGCCCGGTTCGACGGGCAGGTGTACCTGCTCAACGGCGACAGCCACGTCTACAACAGCGACAAGCCGCTGGACACCGGCTCCAAGTGGCTCGCCTTCTACGGCGTCACGACCGCCGCCCCGAACCTCTCCCGCGTCACCGTCGACGGGTCGAACAACGGCACCAACTACCTGAAGGTCACCGTCGACCCGGGAAGCAAGCAGGTCCTGGCATGGACGCGGGTGCCCTTCACCTTCTGAGTCATCTTTCCGAACGTGCCGTCGTCGGCCCCTGTCCACTGTGACCAGGGGCCGACGACGCACTGTCATTCGGCAATCGGCGTTCCCGTGACCTTCAACTCGCGCAGCCGCCCGATGTTGTCGAACGACCCGAAGCCGACCCGGCCGGAGGTCAGCGTCGTGTCGACGGCGGTCATCAGGGGCCGGTTCGACCCGTCGACGTAGACCGCGATCTCACCGGTGCCGGGGCAGTGCACCACGCGCACGGTGTGCCAGGCCGTGTCCGTGATGGCCGGTGGCGCGCCGGTGCGGCCGTTCCACTGGTCCTCGATCCGCTTCCGGTCGGCATCGTTCACCACGAAGATCCCGTTGTGCGGATAGATCGTGTTGTCCGTCGAGAGATGCGCATAATTGAACTTCGTGTCCGACTGATGGCCGAACACGATGATCACGTCCCGGTTGGTGACTTCGACCGGGGTGTCGAGGCGCACCTCGCCCTCGATCCGTACCGGCCCGAAGCGGGGACCGGCGGTCAGCACGGCGTACTCGAACGGCCGCCGAGGGCCGGGGCGTTGGGCTCCGGCTTCGGCGAGGATCACCTCACTGCCCGGGAAACGCCACTTGGCGGGCGTCACCGGGGCCCAGTTCTCCGCGCCCATGACGTCGGCGACCTTGGTGTCGCCGGTGTCGCAGGAGGCGAACGTCCGCGTGCCGGTGACCTTCCAGATCTTGCCGTTCGCCTTGGAGAGCAGATAGAGCTCGCCCTCGGCGTCGCGGCCGAATCGCAGGTCGACCCGGTCGTCACCGGCCAGGTCCTGCATCGTCACGCGCTTGCCGCTCTCGTCGTACACCATGAGCTCGTAGAGGGGCGCGAGGTCCCCGCTGCCCCTCCGCAGCTTCGCGGACTCGGCGTAGAGCAGCCGGCCGTCGACGAGGTCGCCGAAGATGTACGCGCCCTGCAGCTCCGGCATTGACTGCCCGCGGTAGACGAAGCCACCCACGATGGCCCGTCCGACGTCGGAGGTGCAGTTCCAGCCGGCGGGCGGGTCATGGTCGTAGGCGGCCACGGGGTACGTGTAGCCGTACCGTGCGTCGTCCTCGGGGAGCGGGAGGATGCGGGCGCAGGGATCGGTGGCCGTCTTGTCGAAGACGAAGGCGCCTTCGCGTTCGCTCCAGCCGAGGTTGTCGCCCGCGCGCACCTCGTAGACCGACTCGATGGCGTGCTCGCCGATATGGCCCAGATACATCCGGTGGCTCCCGGCCGGGTCCCAGCTGAAGCGGTGCGGGTCGCGCATGCCGTACGCGTAGATCTCGCCCAGCGCGCCCGGTGTGCCGGTGAACGGGTTGGCGGCCGGGATGCCGTACTTGCCGTTGGCGCTGTCGCTGCCGCGCGGGTCGATGCGCAGGATCTTGCCGTGCGGCCGCGACAGGTTCTGCGGCTCGGTGTTTCTGGCTCCCTGGCCGCCGTCGCCGACGGCGACGTACAGCAGTCCGTAGTCCTTGTCGTCGGGCTGGGCGGTCGGGTTGAAGTCGATCTGCTGGATGCCGTGGATCTGGCCCGTGAACCCGATGCGGAGGAGTTCGCGGCGGGTGCCGCTGAAGGTGTCGGCGGCGGGGTCGTCGGCGGTCCACTCGGTGATGATGCCGTGGAAGTTGGTGTTCGTGGCCTGCCGCATGTCGGGCTGGGCGGTGGTGGCGGTGGCGGCTTCGGTGTGGACGGTGTAGAAGCGGCCGTTCTTCTTGAAGCCGGGGTCGAAGGTGACGAAGCCGAAGCCCTGGCCGAGGCCGCGGCTGGCGAAGAAGGCGGGGGCGAAGGTGGCGGCGATGTCCAGATAAACGTGCGGCTTGCCGTCTTCGACGAGGTAGAGCTTGCCGTTGAGGTCGGGGACGGCCATGCGGCCCGATCCGTCGGGGAGTTCGCTCAGGTAGTTGATACGGGCGTGGCGGACCAGCCGTGGATCGGTGACCGGTCCCGGGGGCGGATCGGTCTTCGGGAAGGAGGCGAACTCCTCGACGGTCAGCCCGATGCCGGAGGCCGCGGGCCGCTCGGGTATGGGGTCCGTGAGGGCCTCCGCAGCCCGCGCCGTGGGGGCGGGCAGGGCCACCAGGGCGGAGAGGACCAGGGCGAGTGCGAGGAAGGGGATCAGCAGGAGCGGTCTGTGCAGGCTGTTGGAGGGTCTTGGTACGTCGGCGGGTCTGGGCATGGTGTCACTCCTTCGTGGTCACCAGTCGGTACTGACCCCGTATCAGGTCGCCGTCCACGGCGTGGTCCAGGAACATCAGGTCGTCCATGCGGCAGTTGCAGGGGTTCTGCTCGCGTGTGTCCTGCGGGAAGCTGCCGCCGATCTTGATGCCCCGGGGGTCGGTGTCGGAGGTGCGGTGCGGCCCGGGACCTGCGAGGTCCCACGGATCGCCGGACAGTGCGTAGAAGCCGTCCAGCGGCTCGCCGTTGCGGTACAGCGCCATGGCGCCGGTGTTGAAGTCGAAGGTCGCGGCGAGGAAGACCCACTCGTCGGGCGGCAGCAGGGTGCGCCAGTCCTGGGAGGCGGCGAAGGTCTGGGAGCTCGCGCCGTCGATACGCCGGCCGAGGGCCACGAGGCGCAGCTCGCCGTTCACGTTGATGAGTTCCAGCAGGGCGCGGACCGCGTGGCCGTCGGAGTCCCCGGAGAGGACCCCGGCCAGGCCGATGGCGTTGAACAGGTCGCTCGGGTTCGCCGTGTTGGTGTTGGGGCTGGGGTTCTGGCCGGTCATCTTGAACCACCCCATGACGGTGGTCCCCTTGACAGAGTTGAAGGCGTTCAGGCTCGGCACGCCGGAAGGCCCGTACACACCGGCCTTCCAGTCGTCGTTGCCCGCCGCGTCCGGATTCACCTGCTTGACCTGGACGGACGTCCGGCTGCCGCGGTGTGCTCCGTCGGCCGTGCGCATCTGCGCGCCGCCGTTGACGAGGTCGATGTCGGTGCCGGAGAAGCCCTGGTCCTGTTCCCGGGAGGGGCTGTCGGCGACGGGATGTTCGAAGTCGTAGTGAGCGGCGAGGTGGGGTCTGAGTCCGGGATGTACGGCGGGCGGTGGCCCGCCGTCGTCGCGGGCCCCGGCCGGTGCCGCCGCCAGAGCCGTGAAGGCTGTCAGGAGAGCGGCGAGCGCCGCTCCCGCGTACCGTCTGCGCTTGAACATGTCACTCGCTCCTTTGCGAGCAGTGGTCCGAGCAGTGGTGCGTGGCGGTGACAGGTCACCGCCTTCACCGCTTGGGCGAGGCGGGAGGCTGCGCCGGCCGCCCCCCGAGATAGAGCTCGCCGAGCTGCGGGTCGGCGAGCAACTCACGTGCGGGCCCGGTGATATGGACACGGCCGAGGTCCAGTACGCATCCGATGTCGGCGGTCTCCAGGGCGCGGCGGGCGTTCTGCTCGACGAGCAGCACGGCCGTGCCCGCCTCCCGCATCCGTACGATCTGGTCGAAGACGATGCTCGTCGCTTTCGGGTCGAGCCCCATGGACGGCTCGTCGAGCAGCACCACCCTGGGCCTGACCATCAGCGAGCGGGCGAACTCCACCTGCTTCTGCTGCCCACCGGAGAGCAGCCCGGCGAGGCTCGTCCAGCGCTCGGCGACGAGGGGGAAGAGGTCGCGTACGAACTCGACCCGCTCGGCGACGACCGCCTTGTCCTTGATCGTGTAGCCGCCGAGGAGCACGTTCTCGGCGACCGTCATCTCGCGGAAGACGCTGTGGCCTTGGAGGACATGGGCCACTCCCGCGGCGAGCAGTCGCTGCGGCCCGCGGCCGGTGACGTCCTCGCCGTCGACCAGGACCCGGCCGGAGCGCGGCGCCAGCAGCCCGCTGGCCACCTTCAGCACGGTCGACTTGCCCGCGCCGTTCGGTCCGACCAGGCAGACGACGGCTCCGGCGGGCACCCGCACCGTCAGGCCGCGCAGCACCAGGGCCGCCCGTCCGTATCCGGCGCGGATGTCGTCGAGTTCGAGGAGGAAGTCGGAGGCGGAGGAGACAGGGTCGGAGACAGATCCGGAATCGGGGGAGACAGATCCGGAATCCGGGGAGACAGAGCCGGAAGCAGGGGAGACAGATCCGGAGACAGGGGAGACAGAGTCAGACGCCAAGGTATGCCCCGAGGACTCGTTCGTCGGACTGGATCACCGAGGGCGGGCCTTCCGCGATCGGTCGGCCGCGGTCGAACACGACGACGTGGTCACTGAGACTCATCACCATGTCCATGTTGTGTTCGACGATCAGGAACGTCCTGCCCTCGGCGTTGAGTTCGCGCACCAGATCGCAGATACGGTCGATCAGCGCGGGGTTCACTCCGCCCGCCGGTTCGTCCAGCAGGATCAGATCGGGATCGCTCATCAGCACCCCGGCCAGTTCGAGGAGCTTCTGCTGCCCCCAGGAGAGGTTGCGGGCCTCCGCGTTCTCCAAGTGCTCGATGCCCATCCGGGTGAGCCAGCCCCGGGCCCGCTCCACCTCCTCGCGTTTACGGGCGCCCGCGAGCTGGGCGGCGAGATTCCCGGGCCGGGCGCCGACGAGCAGGTTGTCCAGCACCGTCATCCGTGGGAAGACGCGGCACAGCTGGAAGGAGCGCCCGATCCCGGCCCGCGCGATCCGGTGCGGCGGCTTGCCGGTGATGTCCCGGCCGCGGTACGTCGCCCGGCCCGAGTCCGGGCGGATCATTCCGGTGACGCAGTTGAAGAAGGTGGTCTTGCCGGAGCCGTTCGGACCGATCAGGGCGTTGACCTTGCCGTGCTGAAAGGACACGGTGGCGGCGTCCAGTGCGGTGACTCCGCCGAAGGCCTTGGTGAGCCCGACGGTCGCCAGTCCCTCCTGGCTCTCTTCCGCGCTCACTGCCTCACCTCTCTCTTCCCGTCCGGCTGATCGTCCGTCCGGCGCTCCGATGGGGTGTCCGGGGCGTCCGCCTCGCGTTCCGCCCGCAGTTCGGCGGCGGTGACCTCACGGATCGACGTCTCGCCGGTCCGGAAGACGCGGGCGACGAGACCGGTGACGGCCGGGATGACGCCGTCCGGCATGAACATCACGACGACGCCAAGCAGGAGTCCGGCGAAGACCAGGTGCAGCGGGGTGTCCCCATACTCGACCTTGGAATACTCGAGGCCGTACCCGACGATCACGGCCCCGAGCAGCGGCCCGTAGAGATGCCGTACGCCGCCGAGGAGCGCCATCAGCACCATGTAGGAGCCGCTCAGGATCGAGAACTGGAACACCGGGTCGAGGTCGCCGAACCACAGCCCGTAGAGGCCTCCGGCCAGCGCGGTGAAGGTCGCGGACACCACGAAGACGACGAGCTTGTACGTGTACGTGGGGGTGCCCAGCGACTGGGCCTTGTCCTCGTCCTCGCGGATCGCCTTCAGCCCCATGCCGAACCGGGACCGGTCGATGATCCACCAGGCGAGCAGTGCCACCGCGAGCAGCGCCAGGAACAGGAAGTAGAACACCTCGTGGTGCTCGGCGCGCAGCATGCCGGGGAACGGCCGCGGCACCACCAGGCCGCGCGAGCCGCCGGT
The DNA here is from genome assembly GCF_013778455.1 of Streptomyces himalayensis subsp. himalayensis. Taxonomy (GTDB): domain Bacteria; phylum Actinomycetota; class Actinomycetes; order Streptomycetales; family Streptomycetaceae; genus Streptomyces; species Streptomyces himalayensis. The sequence continues at coordinate 244,881 of NZ_JACEHE010000010.1, forward strand.
GAACGAGGCCCAGCTCTGGAAGACCAGCAGCAGGATCAGCACCAGGGCGATCGAGACGATGACGAAGGACGCGCCGCGCACCCGCAGGGCGGCATAGCCGACGGGTACGGCGAGCACGGCCACCAGGGCAGCGGCGGCGAAGAGCGCGGCGAACGAAGGCAGTTCGGCCTTGGTGACCAGCAGTCCCGTCCCGTAGGCGCCGAGTCCGGCGAAGGCACCGTGGCCCAGGGAGATGTAGCCGGTGAAGCCACCGACGAAGTTCCAGGAGGTCGAGAGCACCGCGTAGTTGAGGATGGCGATGCCCACGGTCAGTTCGTACGGGCTCGGCACGAAGGACGGGAAGGACAGCGCGACCGCGATCCCGGCGAGCAGCGCTCCCAGCCGCAGGAACCTTCCGCTGCGGCGAAGGGCTTCAGAACCTCTGGGCAAGACGACCCCCGAAGAGTCCCTGCGGCCGCAGGGCCAACGTGGCGAAGAGCGCGACGTAGAACACCGTCTGCGCCCACGTCGTACTCAGCTCCAGCTGAAGCAGGCTCTGCGTCATGCCGAGAGCCATGGCCGCGATGGCCGCTCCGGGCACGCTGCCGAGGCCGCCGACGACGATGATCGCCATCAGCGGTCCGATCCAGTGCCAGTGCAGCGACGGATAGATCGTGGTGTCCAGCGCGAGCGCCGTGCCGCCGACGGCCGCGGTGGCGAGACCGAGTCCGAATCCGTATCCGGCGATCCGGTCGGTGTCGATGCCGAGCAGCTGAGCGGCCTCGCGGTGCTGGATCGTGGCCCGCAGCGCCTGGCCGAACCTGCTGCGCTTCATCAGCAGATACAGCCCGAGCAGCGCTGCCGCCGCCATCCCGAACGCGATGAGCTTGACCACCGCGATGCGGGCGCCGAAGAACTCCAGGCTGGCGGAGGAGTAACCGAGCCGGATGCGGCGCTGGGTGCCGGAGAAGGCGTACCCGAGGAGCCCCTCGATGACGAGGGCGATGGAGAAGGTCAGCAGCACCGACATCATGGTCAGCGTCGCCGGGCGCAGCCGCGTGAGGAGCAGCCGCTGCATGGCCACGCCGACCGCGAAGAACAGCGGCACGGTGACGAGGAGGGTGAGAAGCGGGTCGACGCCGAGTTCCCGGTGGGCGTACCAGGCGAGATACGCGGCGAGGATCAGAAACGCGGAGTGGGCGATCATCACGACGCGCATGACGCCGAAGTACAGGGTCAGGCCGGCCGCCAGGAGGGCGTAGAGCCCTCCCAGCAGCACACCGAGGACGATGCTCTGGAAGACGAGACTCGCGGAGGGCACGCGGGCATCACCACTTCGGCTTGGGGTAGACCAGGTCGGCTTCCTTCTGTGCTTCCGGAAGCACGATCTGGATCTCGCCGTCGACCCACTGCTGGATCATGTGCGCGCTCTGCGGGCGGCCCTTGTCGTCCCACTTCAGGGGTCCTACGACGGTCTCCACCTCGTTGCCGCGCAGCCAGTCGATGAGCTTCTCCTGGCATTCCGGCTCCTGCGACGCGCACTTGGCGGCCTCGACGGCCGCGGCGACTACCTGGCCCGTGGTGTAGGCGTTGGCCTCGTCCTCCTCCGGGGCCTTGCCGAACTGCTCGGTGTACTTCTCGACGAACTCCTTGTTGCTCGGGTAGTCCGCGTGCTGCGTGTATCCGGTGGGCGCGAGGATGCCCTCGGTCTTGTTGCCGATGGCCTTGGCGAACTCCGGTTCCGTGGGGGCGGTGGAGAATGCGGCCATCTTCGGCTGGTAGTTCAGCTGCTGGAGGGCGACGATCAGGTTCACGCCGTCCTGGTACTGGGAGCCGCCCACCACCATGTCGGCCTTCGAAGCGGCGATCTTCGCGGCGATGCTGCTGAAGTCGGTGGTGTTCGGCGGGTAGACCTCGTTGGCGACGGTCTTGATGCCGCCCTTCTCCAGCTTGTCCTTGAGTCCGTACGCCGTTCCCTGGGCGAAGGGGTCGTCCATCGCGGCGTACGCCACGGACTTGGGACGCTTGTCCTCGGGCAGCGCCAGGATGTGGTCGGCGAGATGGTTGTAGTGGTCGTTCGCGACGGCCGGTGCCGCGTAGAAGAGGTTCTTGAACCCCTGGGTGAAGACTTCCGGGGCCGCACCCGCGGGCTCGACGAAGAGCATGCCGTACTCCTCCGCCACGCGGGCCGAGGGCACCACGAGCCGGGTCGAGAACGGGCCGAAGACCAGATCCACCTGGTCCTTGCCGATCAGCTGCTCGTAGTCGGACACCACCCGGTCGGCGTTCGACTGGTCGTCCAGGATCTTCAACTCGACCTTGCGGCCGAGCAGTCCGCCCTTGTCGTTGACGATCTTCGCCCAGGCCTTGTAGCCGCGTTCCACACCCTTGCCGGGCTCCGAGAAGTCCCCGGTGAGCGGCAACGAGACACCGATGACGATCGGATCGTCGGGCGAGTCGTCCGAGCCGCCGCCGGAGCCGCAGCCGGCGGCGACCAGCGCGGCGGCGGACACGGTGGCGGCGATCCGGGCAGTACTGGCAGTTCTGGTGGTTCTGGCAGTTCTGGCAGTTCTCCTTGGCTGGTGCTTGGTTGTGCTCATCGCTGGACTCCCCTTGTCCGCAGGCACTGTCCGCACGAAAGCGCTTTCGCGAGCGCTTGCGTACCATGTAATCCGCGTCACATGGTCTGGACAACCGTCGTGCAAGGACCAGTTTCCGAAGCCCTGTTCAGAGGCGGTGACGAAATATGCCAAGGCCCCGTTCGCGGTTACGGCTCGCCGATGTGGCCGAGCGCGCCGGCGTATCACTGACCACGGCCTCCCGGGCCCTCGCGGGACGGGACGGCGTGCGCGAGGAGGTGGCCGAGCGGGTCCGCCGCATCTCGCAGGAGCTCGGTTATGTGGCCAATCCGCATGCCCGCACCCTGGCCGGCGGAACGGCATCGACTGTCGGTCTGATCGTCCATCAGGTCGACGACCCGTACTTCTCGGAGATCGCGGGCGGGGTCATCCAAGTGGCGGGCGAACAGAACCTGATCGTCCAGATCTGCCACTCCGGCCGCGATCCGGAGAACGAGCTGCGCCAGGTCCGCCATCTGATCGCCCAGCGCGTGGGCGTCGTCATCATCGCGGGCTCCGGATACGTCGATCCCCGCATGGAGGCCGAGTCCAAGGCCGAACTGTCGGCCTTCCAGAACTCGGGCGGCCGGCTCACCGTGATCGGCCGTCACTTCCTCGGCGCGGACGCCGTGCGCCCCGACAACAAGGCGGGCGCCGAGACCGTCACCGGTCATCTGCTGTCGCTGGGGCACCGCCGGATCGCCGTGGCCGCGGGCGACGCCCGCCTGTCCACCGTCGCCGACCGGCTCGCCGGGGTGGCGGCCGCGCTGGAACGGGCCGGGCTGCCGGCGGCCGGGCTGCCCGTCGTACACACCGACTTCACCCGCGGCGGCGGCCGGGACGCCGCCGAGCGGATCCTGCGCGACCACCCCGGCACCACCGCGATCGTCGCACTCAACGACGCCATGGCCATCGGCGTCCTCTCCGCCCTCCGCGAGCACGGCGTACCCGTCCCCCACCGGATGTCGGTCGCCGGATTCAACGACATCTCGATCGCGGCGGACCTGGCCCCCGGCCTGACCACCGTGCGGCTGCCCCTCGCCGAGATGGGCCGCCAGGCCCTCTGCCTGGCGCTGATGCCGCGCGCGTCCCGGCCCCGCCGGAAGTCGACGGGGCATGCGCTGGTGGTACGAGACTCCACCGGGCCTGCGCCGTCGGTGTGAGCGATCAGCCCGGCGACACGCTTCGCCGTGCTGCCGGCGCATGATCCGCCGTGATCCGACGCGGCACCGCGGCTTCCCCATGTGAGCCCGCTCGTCGGTATCGCGTGACCTCGCCAACCTCCCGTGTGCGGCAAATCGGAAACATGCCCATTACGGAGAAGGGACTTCTCGGCAACACCCCGTTCCTACTGTCCTCCGCACGCGCCGGGCTCACTGGCGCCGGGGAAGGAACCTGTGCCATGACCAGCGAAGACAGACACAACAGAGCGAACCGCGCCGGCGCGGAGGGGATGCCGGCGCTGCGCGCCCGCTCTTCGATCGATCGCAGGCGGTTCCTGGTCCGCGGCCTCCAGGCCGGCGGACTCGCCATGTTCGGCGGCCCGCTGCTCGCGGCCTGCGGGTCCGATTCCGGCTCCACAGCGTCCTCGGGGTCGTCGGCCTCGGGGCCGAAGGGCTTCGGAGAGCTGACGCTGCGCCTGTCCTGGATCAAGAACGTGGAGTTCGCCGGGAGTTACATCGCGGACAGCAAGGGCTACTACACGGACGAGGGCTTCTCCAAGGCCACGCTCATCGGCGGAGGTCCCTCCGCTACCCCGATGGAGACCGACGTCGTCACCAAGAAGGCGCTCGTCGGGATCAGCGCACCCGACATCACCGGTGCCGCCATCGTCAAGGGTGCACCGCTCAAGATCATCGGTGCCCAGTACCAGAAGAACCCCTTCTGCATCATGTCGATGGCGAAGGACCCGATCACCAAGCCGGAGGACATGTACGGCAAGAAGATCGGCGTCCAGGCCAGCAACGAGTCGGTCTGGGCGGCGTTCGTGAAGGCCGCCAAGCTCGACGCGTCGAAGATCACCAAGGTGCCGGTGCAGTTCGACCCGCTGCCGCTCACCCAGGGCACGGTCGACGGCTGGTTCTCCTTCGTCACCAACGAGCCGAACGCGCTGCGCCTGAAGGGGTTCGAGGTCGAGACGTTCCTGCTCGCCGATGTCGGCTACCCGCTGGTGTCCGAGGCGTACATCGTGCGGCAGGACACCATCGACAAGCAGCGCGATCTGCTCAAGGCCTTCCTTCGCGCGGAGATCCGCGGCTGGAAGGACAGCATCGCCGACCCGGCACTCGGCGCGAAGCTCGCCGCCGAGACGTACGGCAAGGGACTCGGCCTCACGACCGAGGAGCAGACCCTCGAGTCGAAGGACCAGAACAAGCTGATCCTCACCGCGGACACCAAGAAGAACGGCCTCTTCACGGTCACGCAGGAGCTGATCGAGGAGAACATCCAGACGCTGAAGTACGGCGGCGTCGACATCACGGCGGAGAAGCTGTTCGACCTCTCGCTCCTCGAAGAGGTCTACAAGGAGGACCCGAGCCTGATCTGAATCCGGCGCGCCTCACCTCTCACACCGACCAGACACACACAACAGAGGTCACCAACTGATGAGCACCGCAGCCAAGGACGCGTCCGAAGGGACCGGCGCGCCCGATCCGGGGGAGGCCACTCCGGCGGGGACCGGCACCGGGCTGTCCCTGCGCGGGCTGAGCAAGGAGTTCCGCCTCGGCAGGCGCCGGGTGAAAGCCCTCGACACCGTCGACCTCGACACCCGCGAAGGGCAGTTCCTCGCGCTGCTCGGGCCGTCCGGCTGCGGCAAGTCGACCGTCCTGCGGATCCTCGCCGGTCTCGACACACCGACATCGGGCACGGCGCTCGTACACGGCGAGGACCCGGAGTCCGCCCGTCGCCGGCACCACCTCGGCATCGCCTTCCAGGACAGCGCGCTGCTGCCCTGGCGCTCGGTCACCTCCAACATCCGGCTGCCGCTGGAGATCAGCGGCATGTCGGCCGACCGCTCGGTGGTCTCCGACCTCATCAAACTGGTCGGACTCGAAGGCTTCGAGAAGGCCCGCCCGGCCCAGCTCTCGGGCGGTATGCGGCAGCGCGTCGCCATCGCCCGCTCGCTCGTCGTCGACCCGAAAGTACTGCTGCTCGACGAGCCGTTCGGCGCCCTGGACGACATGACCCGGCAGCGGCTCAACCTGGAACTGCAGCGCATTTGGCAGGCCCGGGCGGTGACGACCCTGCTGGTGACGCACTCCATCAACGAGGCGGTGCTGCTGAGCGACACCGTCGCCGTGATGTCGCCGAGGCCAGGCCGGATCGTGGAGACGGTCACCATCGACCTGCCGCGGCCGCGTACACCCGAGATGATGCGCTCGCCGGAGTTCCACGCGTACGCCGACCAGCTCTCGGAGCTGCTCTTCGGCCGCTCCGAAGCGTCCGGAACGGAGTCGCTGTGAGCTCGCAGACATCCGCGTACGCGGCCGCTGGACTGCGCTGGGTGCTGCGACCGCCGTCCGCGTGGGCCGGGGGCGCGGCAGGCATCGTCTTCCTGTTGGCGGCCTGGTCCCTGCTGGCCACGACCGTCCTGGGCACCGGTGACGGCGTCCCGACGCCCTGGGCGGTGGTGAGCAAGATCTTCCAGGACGGCTGGACCTTCTACGGCCCGCACATCGGCCAGACCGCCGACGAGGCCGTACGCGGTTACCTCCTCGGCAACGGCCTGGCGCTGGCCTGCGCGGTCCTGGTGCTGCTCGTGCCCCAACTGGAACGGCTGATCATCCAGCTCGCCGTCGCCTCGTACTGCCTGCCCATCGTGGCCGTCGGCCCGATCCTGTCGCTCGTCCTCGACGGGGACAAGCCGATGGCGGCGATGGCCGGCCTCTCGGTCTTCTTCACCACGCTCGTCGGCGCCCTGATGGGGCTGCGCTCGGCCGACCGGGCCTCGCTCGACCTGGTGCGCGCGTACGGCGGCGGACGGTGGCAGCAGATGCGCCGCGTACGCCTCGTCGCCGCGCTGCCGAGCACACTCGCCGCACTCAAGATCGCAGCACCCGCCGCGCTGCTCGGCGCCATCATCGGGGAGTACCTCGGCCGGGTGGACAACGGCCTGGGCATCGCCATGACGATCAGTCAGCAGCAGCTCGACGTGACCCGCACCTGGGGCATCGCCCTGGTGTCGGGCGCGGTGGCAGGCGTGGGTTACGGCGCGGTCGGGCTCGTCGCCCGGTTCGCCGTGCCGTGGTCGCGCAGTACGACGGTGGAGGGCGGGGGCGTATGAGTACGACCGCATGGGGGAGCGCGACCGACCCTGCCGGACCGCCGCCCGCCGGGGGGACGGGCGCGGCCGGGGGGGCGGGCGCGGCACCGGACCGGGGGGACGCGGTGCGACACCGCGCCGCCGGGGCAGCACGCCTGCTGCGCCCGCTCACCAACCTGGTCACCACTCTGGCCGCCGTCATCGCGCTGTGGATCGTCTTCCTGCAGGTCTACGACCTAGACCCGCTGGTGGCCAAGTCCCCGGCAGACGTGTGGCGTTACCTCTTCGAGGGCGCGCAGGCCGCCGAGCACCGCTCGATCGTGGCGTCCGGCCTCGGCCGCACGCTGCTCGACGCCGGCCTCGGTTTCGCGGCAGGCCTCGCGGCGGCCGCGGCGGTGGCCCTCGTCTTCGTACTCTCCCGGAGCGTCGAACAGGCACTCCTGCCCATCGCGGTCGTCGTACGATCCGTGCCGCTGGTCGCCATGACCCCGCTGATCACGCTGATCTTCGGACGTGACCTGCTGGGTACGACGGTCATCAGCGGACTCGTCGTCTTCTTCCCCGCGCTGGTCACCATGACCTTCGGCCTCAGATCCGCGTCCCGTCAGGCCGCCGACCTGTGCCGCGCGTACGGCGGCGGCGACTGGACGGTGGCCCGCAAGGTGATGCTGCCCAGCGCGGTACCGGCGTTCTTCGCCAGCGCCCGGGTCGGCGTACCGGGCGCGCTGATCGGCGCGATGCTCGCCGAGTGGCTCTCCACCGGCAAGGGCCTCGGCTACGCCATGCTGCAGGACTCCTCGACCTTCGACTACGACCATCTGTGGGCCTCGGTGGCGGTGCTCACCGCCGTGTCGGCGCTGGCCTACAACGCCATCGCGGCCGTGGAGACCCTCGCCCTCGCCCGCTTCGCTCCCGACACCCGCCCGGGCGGCTGAGGATGAACACGGCGGGGACGGAGGGCACCACGGGGGTTGAGCTGAGGGTGCGCCGCCCTTACCGGGCCGGGTAAGGGGCGTCCGCGGCGGCGAACGCCACGAAGTCCGCCCACGCGGTGGGGGAGAGGGCGAGCTGGGGACCCTGCTTGTTCTTGGAGTCGCGGATGTGGATGGTGGTGGGGCAGGGGGCGATTTCGAGGCAGTCGCCGTCGCCGCCGCTGCTGTAGCTGGACTTGCGCCAGGAGAGGGCGGCTTCGAGGCAGTCGCCGGAATCGCCGCTGCTGTAGCTGCTCTTGAACCAGGCCAGTTCGTCAGTGCTCATAGCGCTCCTCGCGTCCGCTGCAACAGGCTCACGGAGTCTTCGAGGGGGAGAGCCTGCGAACGCATCCTGGCATACCGCATCTGGAGCACGCTGATCTCTTTCGGGTCGGAGATGAACTGACCACCGCGCTGCCCCTCGTTGTATGCGAACCACTGGTTGCCCGCGGTCTCCAGCAATTGCATGGGACCGTCAAGACCGGCATGTGTCTCCCTCACCAGCGGCATGACCTGGACCTCGACGTTCCGCTGCTTAGCGACCCCAAGCACATGGTCGATTAGTTCCCGGGTGACCTCCACCCCGCCCATGCGGCGTAGGAACAGGTGCTCCTCCAAGAGGAAGCTGTACGCGGTATTCGGCCGATCCCATAGCAATCGCTGCCGTTCGGCGCGCGCTGTCCACTGGGCCTCGACCTGATCGTCGCCCAGCGGCGGCAGTTGGTTCTCGAAGAGCGTCCGCGCATACGCCTCCGTCTGCAACAGCCCTGGTACCAACCGGCATTCGTATGTGTACAGGCTGATCGCGTGCTGCTCCAGATCCGCCCATTGGCGGAACCACGACGCCAGCCCCTGCTTCCGAGTCAGATGCTTCGCCGCCTTCCGGAGCACGCCCAGGCCGTCGAGTGCCTGCTCCGCCCGCTCGACGAACTCCTTGGAGGGAAGCCGTCTGCCCTGCTCGACGGAGGCGACGAAGTGAGGTGAGTACCCCATGTCCCCGGCCAGTGCCTCCTGGGTGATGCGCGCGTTCTCGCGGAAACCCTGGAGGACGGCGCCGAAGGTCTTGAGGCTGTCCGACGGTTCAGGTTCGCTGGTGCCGCAGTGGTCGCTGTTGCTGTCGGCCATGTCCGGGTCCCCCCGAGTGCAATGGTGTCCGCCCCGCAAAGCACCTATCGTTACAGCGAGTTACCCGTACCGTCCACCCCTCGTACCCGTACGCTGACTCAGCGTACGAGTTGAGCGCCTGGTGAACGGGGGTGCCGGGCCCGATGGTTAAGCCATGTCGCCCGAGACGAAACCGCAAAACCCGGTTACCGTACGTGTGTTCAGCCAACAACTCAGCTCCACGCCCCGCGGCGCCCGCCTGGCCCGTCGCCTGGTCGCCGAGCGGCTCGACGCGTGGGGCTGGCCGTACGCGTCGGAGCTGAACGAAGCCGTCACGCTGATCACGGCCGAACTCGCCGCGAACGCGGTCCGGCACGGGCGCCTGCCGGGACGGGACTTCCGGATCCGGCTGGCGGTGACGGAAGGGACCGTACGGATCGAGGTCGACGACACGAGAGGGGAGCGGCTGCCTGCGATGTTCCCTGCGGGCGGCGAGGCCGAGGGCGGCCGGGGGCTGGTGCTCGTCGACTCGCTGGCGGACCGGTGGGGAGTGGACCCGCGTACGGACGGCGTGGGCAAGACCGTCTGGGCGGAGGTCCGGGATCACCGCGTACGGCATGACGACGGCCCGAAAGGGTGAGCCCCGGCGGGTTGCGCCGGGGCTCACCTGGGGTGGTGCGTCAGCGGTTCATCAGTACGAACACGCCCCACCCGAGGTACTCGCGCTGGTACCTGGCGTGCAGGACGGGAGACGTGGCGAGTTCCTCGCGCATCTCGTCGGCCAGCTCGTCGTCGGGGTTGGCGTCGAGCCAGCGGCGGATGTTGAGCCACTGCGCCGCGACGTACCGGTCCCAGCTGTCCTGGTCGGCCAGGACCATTTCCACGACGTCGCAGCCCAAGTCCCCGAATTGCTCGAGCAGTTCAGGAAGCGGAAGACACTCGTCCTTGCGAGACATATGGCATGCCTCGACGGTGGCCTGGTCCAGGGGCTCGCGGCGCCAGTACGGTTCACCGATCAGCATCATGCCGCCGGGGGCGAGGCTGCGCCGAAGGAGTTCGACCGTGCCCGGCACGCCGAAGCCGATCCAGGTGGCGCCCACGCATGCAGCGATGCCGACCGGATCGTCGGCGACATGGCCCGACGCGTCCCCGTGCACGAAGCCGACCCGGTCGGCCACGTCCAGTTCGACGGCCCGCGCGCGGGCGGCGCCGATGGAGACGGTGCTGATGTCGACGCCGGTGCCGGTCACGCCGTGGTCGCGCGCCCAGGTGCACAGCAACTCGCCCTTGCCGCAGGCGAGGTCGAGCATGCTCGTGCCCGGCGATGGGCTGATGGCCTGACCGAGGATGGCCAGTTTCTCGCTGGTGAACGGGTTGCAGAGGCGATGGCTGCTCTCGCGGATGGTGAAGCTACGTGGCAGATCCACTTCTGGGAGTCCTTTGGTTCGAAGAGGTCAGAACGGCTGGGGAAGGCGGCCGGTGGAAGCTGGCCGCGATTGCCTGGACCGTCATGAAATGCACCTCTTCGGACGCGCGAACAGCAGGGACCGGCCGACCGTACGGCCACTGGGATCGTCATGTCCATCTGATTTCGCGTCCTGCGGGAAGGCGCCTTGTCACGACCGTCCCGCGTCCTGGCTGCGCCGGTACGCCGCCCACCGACACCACACCGCCGCGCGAACGGCCAAAGCAACAGCCTCAGGAGGCGCGCGGAGCGAGCCCCGTCGTCGTGAAGGACGCCTGGTCCCGGGACGTCGTGCCGTCGGTGATCCACCAGTGGGTGGGGTTCTCGCCGTACAGGCCGAACAGGGTGCCGGACGCCCAGTTGAGGATCAACTCGTCCTTGCCGTCACGGTCGAAGTCGGCGGCACCCGCGGGCCGGGCGTGCCGCCATTTCGCGGGCCCCTTCTGCACTTCGCGCAGGACAGAGGTGCGCTTCTCGCCGTCGATGAGCGTGGCACCCTCGTACGTGGCGACGAGGACGCCGTCGCGGCCGTCGCCGTCCGGGTCGGCGGCCACGAAACCGCCGGGCCCGTAGTCGGTGCCCGCACCCTCGGGCACCTCCGGCAGCCGGTACGTGACCGGTGCACCGCCACTGCCCGGGTACACGGCGAGCGATCCGTCGACTTCGGGCGCCTCCGTCTGGTAGCCGGGCTCGTTATTGCGGCCGCCATCGTCCCCGACGGCCACATCGCGCAGCCCGTCGCCGTCGAAGTCGCCGAACGCGTGGGCGTTGCCGAGGCGTAGCTGCCTGCCGTTCGCGGACAGGCCGGTGCCGCGGCGGGCCGGGTAGAGGATGCTGCCGGACTGCTCACCGTCGTTCTGTTCGTGGAGCAGCAGGGAGGTGGCGCGCGGCTCGCCGGACGGATCGATGGCGTCCACGACGAGTTGGCCATCCGACAACGGCAGGCCGGTATCGGTCAGGCCGGTATCGGTGCGCGTCGGCACGCCGGACCGCGTGAACGGGCCGTACAGCATCACCAGGGACGACCCGTTCTTCGCGAGGCCCGCGAGGTCGTGGTGCCCGTCCCCGTCGAAGTCGCCGCGCACCAGGGACCGAAGGCCCAGTTTCGATGCGCTCTGCGGCAGCCGTACCGGGGTCGCCCCGGCCCCTGCCGTGGGCCCGCCGGGTCCGCCCCAGGTCACGTACGGGGCGGTGCGTGCGTCGACGATCCGCCGGTCCTCGACGCGCTCGCCCATGACGGTCGTGACGAAGTCCGGGAAGCCGTCGCCGTCCAGATCGGCGACCGTGTCCGGGGCGAGAGGGTTGCTCGCGGCCACGTCGTCCGGCGGATCCGGCAGGCCCAGGTCGCGGCGGTCGTAGACCGTGCGGGTCGAGGAGTCGAGCCCCTTCGCCGAGCCGTAGAGCACGACGATCCGTTCGCCGCCGGGGACGGGCAGCATGAGGTCGCGGTACCCGTCGCCGTTGATGTCGTCGGGGTCCTTCGACCCCTTCCCCGGGGCCGGCGCCCGGCTCTCGGCCGGCGAGGTGGGCACTCCGACAGCAGGAGACGGCTCGTGGCCCGTTCCGCTACCGCCGCATCCGGTGAGAGGTGCGAGCACAACGCAGACGGCGCAGACAGCGAAGGCCGGCAGGGCGGTACGAGACTTCATGCGCCTCACCCTCACATCCCGCGCCGTGCCGACTCCAGTGGGAGGGGACGACTGTTGCCCAGTTGCGATCAGAGGAACGGGCGCGCCGGACCGGCCGGACAAGCGCTGGTCACACGCGGACCAACGTGTCCGTGAAGGCGTTGCCGAACACCCCGTGCGGGTCGAGGCGGTCCAGGATGCCGATCGCCTCCGACCACTGTTCATGGGCGTAGGCAGCCGGACCACGGTTTCGGGACGGGCGTGCGGCGCTGCGGGGACGCTGTCCGTGTGGGCGTGATTTCTCGTCGTACCGGCCTGAAAATACGCGTTGCCAGGGCGCGTTGGGTGGAATACGTTGAGCCCGTGACTGCCGGGTCGGCCATGGGCCACGAACGAGTAGGGCACCCGGCCTCGACGTGAGCGCGAGGCGGGCCAGAAGCCCGCCTGCCCCCTTTTCCGCGTCGCTGACCAGCGGGTTCCGGGTGCCTGTGAGTGCCTCCGTGAGGCTCACGCGGCAATAGCGAGCATTTCGCCTTCGCCCCGGACCCCTTTTTCCCGCATCCCCATACCGCCTTCGCGATCGTTCCGTACGGCGGTGATTTCGCCCTGCCCGTGAACCAGGCAGCCCGACCCCGAACCGGAGAAGAAACAGAGAATGCCGAACGATTTCAACCAGCAGATCATCGAGGAGTTCCGCGCCAACGAAGGGCGCGTCGGTGGATACTTCGAGGGAGCCCGGCTGCTCCTCCTGACCACCACCGGAGCGCGGTCCGGCGCCCGGCACACGACCCCCCTCGGCTACCTTCCCGACGGCGGCGAACGGGTCCTGGTCATCGCCTCGGCCGCCGGGGCGCCGAAGCACCCGGACTGGTTCCACAACATCGTGGCGAATCCGCGCGTCACGGTCGAGGACGGCGTCTTCACGTACGAAGCGGACGCCGTCGTCCTGGAGGGCGCCGAACGCGACCGTGTCTTCGCCCGCGCGGTCGAGGCGGAACCCGGGTGGGCCGACTACCAGGCGAAGACCACCCGGGTCATCCCCGTCGTGGCGCTGCAGGCGGTCCCCGGCCCACCGAACCCGAACGCGTCCTCGGTGGGCGCGGCCCTCAAGCTGATCCATGACGCCTTCCGGCGCGAACTCGCCCTGATCAGAAAGGAGATCACCGAGTCCGGTCCCGGAGGACTGGGCGCCCAGCTCCGGGTGAACTGCCTGACGCTCTGCCAGGGACTGCACATCCACCACACCGGCGAGGACACCGCGATGTTCCCGTTCCTCGCCGAGCGCCATGCCGAGCTCGCCCCGACGATGGACCGGCTGCACCGGGAACACCAGAAGATCGCGGCGCTCCTCGCCGACCTGCAGGAGGTCATCTCCCACGAGGACGCGGACCCCCACCGGTTACTCGCCGAGGTGGAGCGGCTCACAGACGAACTCGACGCCCATCTGACCTATGAGGAGCAGCAACTGATCCCGATCCTGGACGCGTCGGCCAGCTGATCTCGGATCCCCGCCACATCGGGTGCCGGTAGTCGGGGCGTCGCCCCGACTAACTCGGGCCTGATCGCGCCTACTGGCGCTCGGACGCGCGCGGTGTCATCAGGTGCCCCTGGCCCGTTGCTCACAGGGAGGTGAGGGGCCCCTGAGCATGTGTGGCCTTGGCATCCTGCATCCCCGACAGCCGCCACACGAACGCCATTGCGAGGACGGCGGCAGCGATGTCCAGGACATCAGCCAGGAGCAGGACGGAGACAGCCTGTTCGATGGCATCCGCTTCCTCGGCCCGACCGTAGGACTGCCCGCCGAACCAGGAGAGCAGCGACGCCGTGATCCAAGCCGCCCACCAGGCGTTCACCAACGTCGGGGACGTCCGCCCAGGGCTGCTGGCCCGCCAGATCTCCACGGCGATGCGGTACGGCATCCAAAGGTTGCCCACCGGGACGAACCAGCTGCCGACCGCCCAGCCGGGCTTGCGGGTGAACCCGTCGAGCGCGAAGACCTCGCCGTTGCGGCGAGCGCGGCTGAACCAGACCAGGAACACGCATGCTGTCACCACGAGCAGCAGTAGCTGAGCGCTCCCGGCGCGGCTGTACACCAGTTGTGCCTGATTCCAGTCCAGCAGGGCCGACATCGAAGCGGTGTCGGAGAAGGCGGGTCCCACCTGACTGCGCGCAGCCAGGCCCGCGTATATGGAGAACAGATCCGCTGCGATCGTGAGGGCAAGTGCGGCGCACACCGCCATTGCAAGGCGACGAAGCGGGCGGAGAGCGAACAAGCCGAGCACCGGTCCACTGACGCTCGCGGACATTCTGTGGCCCCCACGGATGTGTGCGTGACCCGCGGACGTACGGGCGCCGCATGAAGATACACGAGTCCGGGCCGGCGCCGCCCGGATCGGGATACCGGAGTTCATTCGCTGAACTCTTTGCGTTTGGATGACGCCGCTCTCACCAGCCTCACGGGCCCCATACACTCCACCGCACCATCAGTCGGCGGTAAGCGCTTGTGGAGCGGAGAACAGAGAGCATGACGGCACGTAATCCCATGGTCCGCATGGACGGCGCTCGTGTGGACAGCGCCCGCGTGGACCGGCGGAGCTTCCTCAAGCGCTCCGCCGGTCTCTCGGCGGGGCTGATCGCCGCTCCCACGGCCCTCGCCTGGGTGCCCGGCCAGCAGGCCCACGCGGCCGAGGCGGCAGCGAACGCGGCAGCGGCCGTACGCGCCTTCGTCGACGACTATCTGACCAACACCGTCGACAACCTCACCCCCGAGACCAACGCCGCCGTCCGCATCCTCTCCGGAATGCAGCGCCTCTGGGAGACCGGAACCGCCTGGAACAACGGCACCCCGATCGCCGCCGACGTGCTACGCGCCAACATGCGCTACTCGATCGCGCTCACCGGGCGCCGTACCGACGAAGAGGCCCGGCAGTCCTTCATCTACGACCGCCAGGACCAGAGTTACGCGGCCACCGCCGGTCTCGGCCCGCTCACCGAGGTCTACCGGGCCGGGGCCAAGGCCGTCACCAGCATCACCAGCGCCCCCGACGGCACCCCGGCCGGGAAGGTCAGCGACGGCGTACCCGCGGGTGCGCCCGCCGGTTCCGCCATCGGGGCCGGGGCCCCTGACTCCGAGCTGGGCAAGGTGGTTCAGCTCGTTCAGACCCTGCGCGGCCCGCACGCCTCCAGCAACCCGGGCAAGTTCGCGTACCAGTACCCGCGGCCCTGGCGGATGACGGAGGACAACGAGGTCGTCGACACAGGCGCCACGGACGCCTTCGGCCTCCCCGTCTACAAGTCCGACGTGGTCGTCGCCCCGCAGCTGCTCCGCCAGCGCAGCACCGCCCCCGCCGAGGACGGCGGTTACCCCAGCGGCCACACCAACGCCCTCTACCTGGCCGCCCTGGCCCTCGCGTACGCGATACCCGAGCGGTTCCAGGAGCTGGTGGCCCACGCGTCCGCGGCGAGCCACACTCGGATCCTCTCCGGCATGCACTCCGCCCTCGACGTCATGGGCGGCCGCATCCTCGCCACGGCACTCGCCGCGGCCGCGCTGTACGACCCGGCCAACGCCGAGCTCAAGGCCGCGGCACGGCAGCAGGCAGCCTCATACCTCCAGGCCAAGACCGGCACCACGGCCGACACGCTGTACGCCTACGCGCACTCGGCGGGCACCGACACCGACCCCTACGCGGACCGGGCCGCCAACAAGCGCGCGGTCACCCCGCGGCTGACGTACATCCTGCCCAGGCGCGGCATCACGAACGTCCCGATGACCGCGCCGAAGGGTGCCGAGGTGCTCATCGAGACCCGGCTGCCCTACCTCACCGCCGAGCAGCGCCGCGAGGTCCTCCGCACCACCGCCCTGGCCTCCGGGTACGCCCTGCTGGACGGCCCCGAGCAGTGGGGACGGCTCGACCTCTTCGCCGCGGCGGACGGTTACGGCGCCTTCGACGGCGAGGTGCGCGTGGACATGGACGCCTCCCAGGGCGGTTTCCATGCGGCCGACGCCTGGCGCAACGACATCGAAGGGCCTGGCTCCCTCACCAAGCTCGGCACGGGGTCCCTGACCCTGGCGGGCACCAACCGCTACACCGGCGGTACGTCCGTGGAGGCCGGCACCCTCGTCGCCGCATCCCCGGCCGCTCTCGGCGCGGGCGACGTCCGGGTCCTCGGCGGCTCCCTCCGGCTGACGGCCATGGACGGTGCCCGGGTGCGCGGCAGCTACGGCCAGTCCTCCGGCGCGACGCTCACCGTGGCGGTCGGCGACTGCGGCCGCCCTGCCCTGACCGTCTCCGGCGCGGCGGTCCTCGGCCGGGGCAGCGTCCTGCACCTCCAGGTCGAGGGTTCTCCCGCCGTGGGCACCGTCGTCCAGGTCCTCCGAGCCGGCGGCGGCCTGCGCGGCAGGTTCGGCACCATCACCGTCCGGGCGGAGGGCGGTACGTACGAGGCTGTCCCCTCGTACTCCGCGAACGGGCTGTCCGTACGCCTGAAGTGACCTGAGAAGAGACGGGAACCGGAGCGCGCCTTCGTCACAGGTGGCGGAGGAGTGTGTGCAGAGCCGGGTTGTCGTTGTTCCTGCGCCACACCAGGTCGAGTTCCACAGGCTCGGGTATGGGTAGTTCGACCGGCTTGAAGACGATATCGGCATACCGCAGCTGCGCGGCGGCCTCGGGGACCAGAGCCACCCCGAGGCCCCAGTTGACGAGGGCCAGGATGCTGTGGACCTGGCTCAGATACTGGGAGTAGACGGGCGTGACGTGGGCGGTCCGGAAGATGCTGATGAGCAGTTCGTGGAAGTAGCGGGCTTCCGTGGGTGAGTACATCAGCAGCTCCTGACCGTGGAAGTCCGCGATCCGGAGCGCTCCCTCGCGCGCCGTCAGTGCGTGCCCCGCCGGCAGGGCGGCGAGCAGCTGTTCCCGTACGGCGGGTCTGGTCCGCAGATCCGGGCCGGTGACCGAGGGCCGGATGAGCCCCAGGTCCAGGCTGTTGTCCGCGAGTGCCGCCAGCTGGTCGCGGGTGACCATCTCGCGCAGGACGATCTCCGCTAGGGGCACGGCCTCGCGGGCCGTGCGCAGAAGCGTGCCGAGCATGGAGTGGGCGCTTGCGGCGGTGAATCCGATGGTGATGCTGCCCGCTTCTCCCGTCGAGACCTGCCGGACGGCGAGGGCGGCGTTCTCGGACTGGCGCAGGATGCCCCGGGCCTCGATCAGGAAGGCCCGCCCCGCGGGCGTCAGCCGTACCGACTTGTTCGTACGGTTGAGGAGCTGGACACCGAGGTCGTTCTCCAGCTGCCGGATCTGCCGGCTCAGCGGGGGCTGCGTCATCCGGAGCCGCTCGGCCGCACGTGTGAAGTGCAGCTCTTCTGCAACGGCCACGAAACTCGTCAGTTGCGCGAGTGTGAACAACGATGCTCTCCCGGTATCAGTGCATGCAAAATTTGAGTTAGACGTGAATCTTCCGGCGCCTTAGCTTCAAGGGCAACGGCTGAGCGGGATGCTCCGGCCGGCACCGCGAGGGGCCTTCTGGACAGGCCCGTCGCCATCCACCCATCCCAGGCACCGGAGCTCTCCAGTGGTGAGTACAACGAACATGACGCCGCACGTCGCGCACCAGGGCGAGGCGACCCTGGACAGGATCTCCTGGCTCAAGCTCTCCTCGGTCACCCTTCCGCTGGCCACTCCCGTCAGTGACGCCAAGGTCCTCACGGGACGCCAGGCGCCGATGACCGAGGTCGCCTTCCTCTTCGTCGAGGTCGGTACCGAGCAGGGGCACGAGGGCATCGGCTTCAGTTACTCGAAGCGCGCGGGCGGCCCTGGCCAGTTCGCGCACGCGAAGGAGATCGCCCCCGCTCTGATCGGCGAGGACCCCAGCGATATCGCCAGAATCTGGACGAAGCTGGTGTGGGCGGGCGCATCGGTCGGCCGCAGCGGCCTTTCCACGCAGGCCATCGCGGCCTTCGACATCGCCCTGTGGGACCTCAAGGCCAAGCGGGCCGGTCTGCCCCTCGCCAAGCTGCTGGGCGCGCACCGCGACTCCGTCCGCTGCTACAACACCTCCGGCGGCTTCCTTCACACCCCGACCGAGCAGGTCCTGGAGAACGCCACCGCATCCCTCGCCAGCGGTATCGGCGGCATCAAGATCAAGGTGGGCCAGCCCGACGGGAAGGCGGATCTGCGTCGTCTGACCGCCGTACGCGAGCACCTCGGCGACGACGTGCCCCTCATGGTCGACGCCAACCAGCAGTGGGACCGGCCCACCGCGCAGCGCATGGGGCGCGCCCTCGAGGAGTTCGGCCTGACCTGGATCGAGGAACCCCTCGACGCATACGACGCCCAGGGCCACGCCGCCCTCGCCGCCTCGCTGGACACGCCCGTGGCGACGGGCGAGATGCTCGCCAGCGTGGCCGAGCACTACGAGCTGCTGCGCCACAACGCGGCTGACATCATCCAGCCGGACGCGCCCCGCATCGGCGGCATCACCCAGTTCCTCAAGCTCGCCGCCCTCGCCGAGCACCAGCACGTGCAGCTCGCGCCCCACTTCGCCATGGAGATCCACCTCCACCTCGCCGCCGCCTACCCGTACGAGCCGTGGGTGGAGCACTTCGACTGGCTGGAGCCCCTGTTCAACGAGCGCCTCCACATCAGCGACGGCCGCATGCACGTGTCATCGCGGCCCGGCCTCGGCATCACCCTCAGCGAGCAGGCCCGGGCCTGGACCCAGGCGGTGCACGAGGTGGGCGCGCGGCCCTGAAGCATCCGGGGTGCCCGTGGCTCACATTCACCAGCCGGGTGCCTCACCTCGACTTCCCTCTTCGTACGTACGACTGCGTACGTACAACGAGTCCCTCTACATGGAGACAAGTACATGTCACTGAACACGGCGGCCCAGGACGTCGCGCGACGGCTGCGGGACGGCATGGCGGGCGGCGTGCTGTCCTTCCCCCTCACCAGCTTCACGGAAGACGGCAGCCTCGACCTGGACGCCTACCGCGCCTACCTGGCCGATCAGCTGGCCACCGCTCCGGGCGCGGTCTTCCCTGCGTGCGGCACGGGCGAGTTCACCGCGCTCGACGAGGACGAGTACCGCCAGGTCGTCTCCGCGGCGGTAGAGGTGGCCGACGGACGTATGCCGGTCGTCGCAGGCATCGGCTACGGCTGGGCGCAGGCCCTGCGCTTCGCGCGGATCGCGGAGGAGGCCGGTGCGGACGCCGCGCTGGTGCTTCCCCACTACCTCCTCAAGGCCCCGCAGGACGGCCTCGTCGAGCAGGTGCGCCGCATCGCCGCCGGCACCGAGCTGCCGCTCATCGCCTACCAGCGCGACCAGGTGGCCTTCACCGTCGAGAGCCTGCGCCGCATCGCGGAGATCCCCACGGTCATCGGTCTCAAGGACGGACACAGCGACCTGGACCGTCTGCAGCGCCTCACCCTCGCCGCGCCCGACCACCTGCTCTTCTTCAACGGGGCCGCCACCGCCGAAGTACAAGCCCGCGCGTACGCCGCCATCGGCGTGCCCGCCTACTCGTCGGCGGTACACGCCTTCGCACCCGAGATCGCGAACGCCTTCTTCACCGCCTTCCAGAACGGCGACCAGGCCAGGACCGACGAACTGCTCCGCGGTTTCTACGTCCCGCTCGTCGAGCTCCGGGACCGGGTACCCGGCTACGCGGTCTCCCTGGTCAAGGCCGCGGCGCGGCTGCGCGGCAAGCCCGTCGGCCCGGTCCGCGCCCCGCTCACCGAACCCGGCCCGGAGGACCTGGCCGACCTGGAGAAGCTGCTCGAGGCGGGTCTGGGGCTGGTGGGCGCCGGGGCGTGAGCCCCGTCCGACCCGTGGCCGACATCTCTGCGTGACGGCCACGCACCAGCAACGCCGTACCACCACGGAGACCGGTTCGCAGCACCCGGCACCGGCCTCCGCCCTGTCGTGCACGCGAACACCCATGCCCGTGAGCCACACCCACCGGCACCGGCCCACCCGGGCGCCACGCCCGGCCGCCACGCCACCCCCGGTACTTCACCGCCCTGGTCCGTACGACGCATGACGGACGCCCGATGGACCAGGGCCATCAACTGAGCACAGTTCAAAGGGGAACTGCACCATGCCTCTTGTCGTCGTCGGAATCAGCGTACTGATCCTGCTGTTCCTCATGACCAGGTTGAAACTCAACGGCTTCATCTCCCTCCTCCTGGTGGCCGTCGGGGTCGCGCTGGTCCAGGGGATTCCGGCCGCGGAGATCGCGGACGTCCTCGGGGAGGGCGTCGGCGGCCAGATCGGCGACACCATGCTCGTCGTCGGACTCGGCGCCATGCTGGGCCGCGTCATGGGAGACTCGGGCGCCGCCCAGCGAATAGCGAACAAACTCATCGACGCCTTCGGTGAGCACTATGTGCAGGTCGCCATGGTCGTGACGGCCATGCTCATCGGCGTGACGATGTTCTACGAGGTCGCCTTCGTCATCATCGTGCCGGTCGCGTTCACCATCGTCCGCGTCACCCGCAAGAACCTGCTGTGGGTGGGCCTCCCGATGTCGATCGCCCTGTCCACGATGCACAGCTTCCTGCCGCCCCACCCCGGCCCCACCGCGGTGGCCGCCACCTTCGACGCCTCGGTCGGCAAGACGCTGTTCTACGGCCTCTTCTTCGCCGTGCCCTTCGGCGCGCTCATCGCCCTGGTGTGGCCGCGGCTTCCGTTCGTCCGGAAGATGAACCCGTCCATCCCGACCGGCCTGGTCACGGAGCGCGTCTTCGAAGACGACGAGATGCCGAGCATGGCCTGGTCCCTGTTCGTGGCCCTCGTCCCCGTCGTACTGATCGCGGGCGCTGCTGTGACCGACATGGCGGTGTCCGACAAGGACAACCCGGTCCTGCACGCCGTCAACTTCATCGGCTCGGCACCCATCGCCCTCCTGCTGACGCTGTGCCTGGCCATCTGGGCGTTCGGCCCGCGGATCGGCCGCGGACTGGACGAAGTGAGCTCGTCGTGCGTCTCGGCGGCCAAGTCCATGGCCCTGATCCTCATGGTCATCGGTGCCGGTGGCGCGTACAAGGGCGTTCTCGTCGAGGGTGGCATCGCCGACTACATCAAGGACTTCACGGACGGCTGGGACATCTCGCCGATCATCCTTGCGTGGCTCATCGCGGCCATCCTCCGCATCGCCCTCGGATCCGCGACGGTCGCCGTCGTCACGGCCGCCGGTATCGTGGCGCCGCTCGTCGCCGGCAGCGGCGTCCACCCCGAACTCATGGTGCTCGCCGTCTCCTGCGGGTCGATCGCCTTCAGCCACGTCAACGACCCCGGCTTCTGGATGTTCAAGGAGTACTTCAACCTGTCGGTCCTCGACGCGATCAAGGCGCGGACCACGTACACGACCGTGCTCGCGATCCTCGGCCTGGGCGGGGTTCTCGCCGTCGAGTGGGCCCTGGACACTCTCAGCGTCTAAGACCGACCGGCAAATG
>NZ_JACEHE010000100.1 GCF_013778455.1 Streptomyces himalayensis subsp. himalayensis
TAACTGATCATTTCAGAATGAGATCGGTGTGTCGGCTGGCGGCTGACGATCTTCATGGGCAGGGTCTGCGGAGTGTCCGCTGATCTCGTCCCTGATGAACTGTGGGAGCGCATAGCTCCGTTGCTGCCTTCGCACCCGGCTCGCAGGCACCGGCATCCCGGTCGGCTTCGGGTACCGGACCGGGTCGCGCTGGGCGGCATCGTCTACGTCCTGCGTAAGGGCGTTGCCTGGCGTGATGTCCCCGCCCAGGTCGTGGGCTGTTCCGGGGTGACCAGCTGGCGCCGATTGCGGGACTGGACCGAGGCCGGCGTCTGGCCCCGTCTGCACGAGACATTGCTCGCCGAACTGCGCAGGGCGGGCCTGCTGGAGATGGACGACTGCGCGATTGACGGCTCCCACGTCCGGGCGCTCAAAGGGGGGATCATGTCGGGCCCTCGCCCGTCGACCGCGGCCGCCCCGGGTCCAAGCACCACGTGATCGTGGACCGGCACGGCACCCCGCTGGCTGCCTCCTTGACCGGTGGAAACCGGCACGACGTCACCCAGCTCATCCCCCTGCTGGACGCGATCCCCCGGATACGAGGGCTGCGGGGACGTCCGCGCAGCAAGCCCAAGCGCCTG
>NZ_JACEHE010000101.1 GCF_013778455.1 Streptomyces himalayensis subsp. himalayensis
TACGTACCGGCCGCGCGGCGCGTTTGCCAGGTGGGCGACGTGTGCGGGGAGCTTGATGGAGATCTGTCCGGTGTCGGTGATGCGGATGGTCTCGTTACCGAAGCGTTTGCCGGACTCCCCGTCCGCGGCCAGGAACATCCGGGCGGCCTCCCATCGCGCCCGCCACGCCTTCTCCTCAAGCCCCACCTGCGCCAGGTGGTGGCGGGTGCGGGCCAGATTCTTGCCGCCGCGCACCACGCGCACCCGGCCCGCAGCCTGGTCCGCCTCCATCTTGGCCAGCCGGTCTTGGAGGGTGTGCAGGCGGCGGGACTTGGCGTGCCACTCGCGCCGCGAGGCATAGCCTTTCGACAGCCCTTCGCGCTTGTCGGCCTTGGCACCCAGCGGCCGGGCCAGCCGGGCCTGGGTCTGCGTGATCTGCCCGCGCAGCCAGGCGATATGCGCGGCCTGTGCGCGCCGGGCCAGCGCCCACTGGTCGTGGGTGGCCTTGGTGATACTGCCCGCCCAGCGCGATGACGACCGACCGGTCAACTCCCGCTTGCGCACCGCCCACCCGGCGGCATCATGCTCCAGGCCCATG
>NZ_JACEHE010000102.1 GCF_013778455.1 Streptomyces himalayensis subsp. himalayensis
ACTGGGCCCGGAGCACGATGCCGCCTGGTCGGTGCGCAAGCGGGAGTTGACCGGCCGGTCGTCATCGCGCTGGGCGGGCAGCATCACCCAGGCCACCCACGACCAGTGGGCGCTGGCCCGGCGCGCACAGGCCGCGCATATCGCCTGGCTGCGCGGGCAGATCACGCAGATCCAGGCCCGGCTGGACCGGCCGCTGGGTGCCAAGGCCGACAAGCGCGAAGGGCTGTCGAAAGGCTATGCCTCGCGGCGCGAGTGGCACGCCAAGTCCCGCCGCCTGCACACCCTCCACGACCGGCTGGCCAGGATGGAGGCGGACCAGGCTGCGGGCCGGGTGCGCGTGGTGCGCGGCGGCAAGGATCTGGCCCGCACCCGCCATCACCTGGCGCAGGTGGGGCTTGAGGAGAAGGCTTGGCGGGCGCGATGGGAGGCCGCCCGGATGTTCCTGGCCGCGGACGGGGAGTCCGGCAAACGCTTCGGCAACGAGACCATCCGCATCACCGACACCGGACAGATCTCCATCAAACTCCCCGCACACGTCGCCCACCTGGCCAACGCGCCGCGCGGCCGGTAACTG
>NZ_JACEHE010000103.1 GCF_013778455.1 Streptomyces himalayensis subsp. himalayensis
ATTTCGATCTGTACCGGCCGTCGGAAGAGCACGACATGCTCCGGGAGACGGTGCGTTCGCTCGCCGAGGCGAAGATCGCCCCGTATGCGGCGGCGGTGGACGAGGAGGCGCGGTTCCCGCAGGAGGCGCTGGACGCGCTGGTGGCGTCGGAGCTGGCGGCGGTGCACGTGCCGGAGGAGTACGGGGGTGCGGGTGCGGACGCGCTGGCCACGGTGATCGTGATCGAGGAGGTCGCGCGGGTGTGCGCGTCCTCGTCGCTGATCCCGGCGGTGAACAAGCTGGGCTCGCTGCCGGTGATCCTGTCCGGCTCGGAGGAGCTGAAGAAGAAGTACCTGGGCCCGCTGGCCAAGGGTGACGCGATGTTCTCGTACTGCCTGTCGGAGCCGGACGCGGGTTCGGACGCGGCGGGGATGAAGACCAAGGCGGTCCGGGACGGCGACACCTACGTCCTCAACGGTGTGAAGCGGTGGATCACCAACGCGGGTGTGTCGGAGTACTACACGGTGATGGCCGTGAC
>NZ_JACEHE010000104.1 GCF_013778455.1 Streptomyces himalayensis subsp. himalayensis
ATGCTGGTCGTCAAACGGCGGGCATCGACGGCAGGACCGCACTGTTGCCCTTGGAGAAGGCCGAGTTGGCCTCCTGGGTGCAACACCGGGCCATGTCGTGGACACCCAAGCCCGCCAAGCGGGTGTATATCCCCAAGGCCGACGGACGTCGGCGGCCCCTTGGGATTCCAGTGATTGCCGACAGAGCGCTGCAGGCTGTCGCGCTCAACGCGCTGGAGCCCGAGTGGGAGGCCCGGTTCGAGCCCAGATCCTACGGATTCCGGCCCGGCCGAGGCTGCCACGACGCGATCGAGGCGATCTTCCTGACCGGCAAGGGCCGCAACCCGCACCGGCAATGGATACTTGACGCGGATCTGGCAGCGGCATTCGACCGAATCGATCACAATCACCTTCTCGCCGCTCTGGGGACATTCCCCGCCAGGGGGCTGGTCCGGGACTGGTTGAAGGCGGGCGTGATCGAGGCTGGCCGGTTCGCCCCGACCGAGGAGGGAACCCCTCAAGGCGGG
>NZ_JACEHE010000105.1 GCF_013778455.1 Streptomyces himalayensis subsp. himalayensis
TTGTTCGAGGACCAGGTTGTGTTCGGGCAGGCTGAGTCGGGAGGCGATGAAGAGGTTGACGAATACCTCGCCGCCCTCGGTGGTGTATACCAGCTCGCCGTATTTGGCGTGGTTTTCCAGTCCGGTGCCGACGCAGCACCAGAAGCAGTTGTGGGGCGTCGACACCACGCGGTAGTGGCCCGGCCTGGCCGGTGTGAAATACACCAGCCCGCCCTTGGGGTGCAGGGAGGACAGGATGTGGTTGAGCGTTGCGCGCTCGTAGTGGTCGAGGACCTCGGCGTCGGGCTCTTGGAGGAACAGGGCGCGGCTCAGCTTGAGCATGTTGTAGGTGTTGCAGGTCTCGGGGCCCTCCGGCGACTGGAGTGCGGAGGTGAAGTCGTCGCGGGGGTGCAGGTGTTCGCGTACGGAGTTGCCGCCGAAGCAGAAGGTACGGTGGCGGGTCATGGTCTGCCAGAAGAACCGGGCGGCGTCCCGCAGGCCG
>NZ_JACEHE010000106.1 GCF_013778455.1 Streptomyces himalayensis subsp. himalayensis
CTGTTCGAGCACCAGGTGTTGTTCGGGCAGGCTGAGTCGGGAGGCGATGAAGAGGTTGACGAACACCTCGCCGCCCTCGGTGGTGTATACCAGCTCGCCGTACTTGGCGTGGTTCTCCAGCCCGGTGCCGACGCAGCACCAGAAGCAGTTGTGGGGCGTCGACACCACGCGGTAGTGGCCCGGCCTGACCGGTGTGAAATACACCAGCCCGCCCTTGGGGTGCAGGGAGGACAGGATGTGGTTGACCGTTGCGCGCTCGTAGTGGTCGAGGACCTCGGCGTCGGGCTCTTGGAGGAACAGGGCGCGGCTCAGCTTGAGCATGTTGTAGGTGTTGCAGGTCTCGGGCCCCTCCGGCGACTGGAGGGCGGAGGTGAAGTCGTCGCGGGGGTGCAGGTGTTCGCGTACGGAGTTGCCGCCGAAGCAGAACGTGCGGTGCCGGGTCATGGTCTGCCAGAAGAACCGGGCGGCGTCCCGCAGGCCT
>NZ_JACEHE010000107.1 GCF_013778455.1 Streptomyces himalayensis subsp. himalayensis
TCCACCAGATCCCGCAGGGCGCCTACGGATACCTCACCACGCGGATTCTGGATCCCGAGCCGACGAACACCGCCTATATGACACGGCAGTTCCACAAGAAGCTCAGGGAGTACGCCGATCACGGGGGCGATGCGGCGCTCGCGGCGGCCATCGAAGCGAAGGTCGCTCGGCAGGCTGAGCTGCTCGGCGCGTGCCGGCATGCCGTGCTGTGCCACAACGACTTCCACGAGGGCAACGTCCTGGTCGCCGAGGACGGCGGCGGATGGCAGGTCAGCGGCTTCATCGACGTGGAGAATGCGATCGCCGCGGATCCACTGATGGACGTGGCCAAGACCGACTACTACTCCGTC
>NZ_JACEHE010000108.1 GCF_013778455.1 Streptomyces himalayensis subsp. himalayensis
AGAGTGCACTGGGGCCGGCATCCCGAAGGAACGAGCTTTCAGCCCGTGCCCTCAGACACCCAACAGCGTGCCCAGCACCCAGTGCTGACCAGATCATGCGTTCCACGCCCCAAGGGGCAGTACTAGCAGCCTGATCCATCCACCAGGAACTGAGTAGTCAACGTTCCACCCATGAGCTGACCACCGTCGATCGTTCGCCGACGTAGTGGCTCTGGACCACCAAGCAAGCTCGGCGGCCTAGA
>NZ_JACEHE010000109.1 GCF_013778455.1 Streptomyces himalayensis subsp. himalayensis
CGAGTGCACTGGGGCCGGCATCCCGAAGGAACGAGCATTCAGCCCGTGCCCTCAGACACCCAACAGCGTGCCCGACACACTCCCCGCTCCCCTCAACGTTCCACACTCAAAGAGCAGTACTGGAAGGAGAAGACGACCAAGTGTGCCGAATAATCAACGTTCCACCCATGAGCAACCAGCATCAGACGTTCGCTGATGTTCTGGCCTCTGACCAAGTCCCCGAAGAGACCCGGTGAGAAG